>NZ_PGFV01000009.1 GCF_021023135.1 Brevibacterium sp. CCUG 69071 | reverse complement strand
ATGGCAGGCTCGAACACCTTCGGGGATCAGCCCTCGGGTTCCGCAACCTCACGCATTACATCGCGAGGTGCTTACTCGAGTCCGGTGGTTTCAGACCGGTTCTACACTCTCGTTTACGATGAGCCACAAATACACTTGGAGGCCCTGAAATACTCACCTACTTGTGCAAGTCTGGGGCAGCGGAGAAACATGTGGGTGACGGCTATAGCAAAAGGACCTTGCGCTCAACGAGACTGAACGACCATGGTGAAAACGCGACCGCTTCACAACTCAGACGAAATCTCGACCAAAGAAACTTCCGCTGACGACAAACGGCATTCCAAACTATCGATCTGAAATTGAAGTGGCCCTAGACGCTCTCCACTGCCCACAGCAACTGCCCAGCACCTCAATAGGAACACACGTTGCCTCAGACCCGCGAGGATAAGCCTACCTAGACCTGGCCTCGCACGAAATGAGACATACGATAAATCACAAATGCCTACGAAGTGGCCGCCTAAACGACTACCGCGGGATTCAATCGATACATTCCGACTTTTGAATCCAACGATACGCAGGAACCACAGTGTTCGATTCTGATACAGCAACCTGGTAGTAAGCTATACCGTTCCAGAGCGCACGAGACGAAACGGCAATCTCTAAGGGATCCTCGATAGAGGTGGACACAAGATCAATGACCGAACCCCACTCATTAAACGTGTTATGCCTCACCTTACCTGAGGGCAATATAACGTTACGCGGCCTTTGATAGTAGTGCCTGTCAAAACAAAGCCGAGGGAATACTCTTGGTGGCTCCTCCCGCACCCACCATCCGCTCAGCTCGCCACTGCTTAGCCGCAACCATACCCCTTCTTCCTCCTCAACTTTAGTACGGACCGCAAAATCAAAAGCAGTAGCTTTATCCAAAACCACAGAACCCGACTCTAACACCTTACTAGGAACATTGATGTTGTCGAGCTTGAAAACATCATGAGCACCCTTTTCGAGATAGGCAGAGCCCCATCTCTGATAACTGGGAAAATCAGACTCAAGCAAATCAGCAATTTTCAAGAAGTACGGATTTCCAGTCAGATTGTATGTCATTTCCATTTGAGAAATATGAGTTTGATGGTAATTTCTGATCAAAAAGAAGCTATTGAGATCATAATGGGACGACCAACCCCTGTTCCGACTCTGCAAAATATAATGCTTCGTTGATTCGAGCGCAGCGCTTGCAAGAGTATACGCCTTTTCATTAGAGAACACCCGCCAATAATCGTAAATACCCCAAGCCGCAAACAAATGCCCGTTAATAACACATTTACCCTGGCCAGGGTAGGGGTATTCCTCAAGCCACAGATACCCTGACGAGTCGATGTCGACGACCCATGGAGTGTCAGGTTGTTCAGAACTTGGCAACAGCTCAAAGCTACGAAACAGGGTCGCAGCAAATTCCAGGTATTCGCGCTCAGGAAATATCTCATAAAGCCTACTTACAGCAGACAATGCCTGCCCCTGCGCCATCGCAGAATACCACGGCGGCTGTTGCTTGCCGGCATTCCATTCGAACAAGTATGGAATGAAATGTGCCCCACGAGACTCAACGCCAACTTTCTTCCAGCGGGCCACAATCGACCGAACGACACCTTCTACTGCTGGATCGGAAGTCCTACGTAAAGTATTCAGTTGCTTGAGCATGTATTGAGCTTGCAGAACAGGATGGTCATGGTCGACATCGTCGATTACTCGCATCGGGACGCCATCCACATTAAACGACAAGTTCGGAGATTCCGACCTAAGAGGCGGGTCAGTCGCTAGATAGTACGAATTCAGCTCGGGAGGCACATTTAGAAGGCTACTAGAACCGCGCACGAAGTCAGAGTTCCATACCTCCCCTGTCTTGCCCGCGGAAACAACCGCCTCTTTCTTCGGCTCTTCAAGGTCCTCTAAAGCCAAATCAAGAAACTCACTCAGGCGATGTTTCGGAGGAGCCACATGTCCGTCTCCATAGTCGAAAGTGATGAACCGTCCACTTTGGTCAAATGTTCGACCATTCGGCAAACGCACACCAAGGGATTCTGCAAACGGCTTGAAATGCGTCTGGAGGTGACCGACGTCGCCGGAGTTCTGAATATAAATGAACTTATTTTTCCGTGAGGGTTCTCTATAACGCTCGATGAGTGAAAACCTACGAGGGTCACTGGAATTCGCATCCTCAACGTTATCGAATGACGGGAATGCTTCAGACAAGAGGTTGTCAGTATGACCTTTGCTGAATTTCCAAACATTTGTTTGAGGAGTGAAGCAAACAACAGAAGAATTGTCTATGTATGTCGAAATAGCCAAGGATGCATAGCCGCCCCCCGAGGAACCGACAAACACTACTTTGTCAGCGCCGATACAGTACATAACGCGTTTCACATAATTGGCTATCAGCGGCGGTAGGTCACATGATTCATTACCGATATACCAACCCAAAGTCAGATTCTCGGATTTAAATAGCATAGAATCCGCAATGAAAAGTTTATGCTCGCTTCTGGATTCTAACGCGGCTAGCCATTCGAATCTGGGCAACTCGACATCATTGCGAACCAGCGCGCCGTGCAGCGAGACTATAAGTACATCGCCGCGACCTCGAACATAAAGCGAATCCAAGGCCAAATTTGAAAACGCGTCAACTCCCGATTGTACTATGTGACGGGTTTTACCTGTCGGAGACTGTTCAGAGTTAATCAACACTGAAGCGGTATCGGCCCAATACTTAATGGGGCCGTCGTGTCGCTTATCCCATATCGAATTACACGAGACCATTAATCAATTTCTCTCTACTATTCGCGGTTTAGTTCCGCGGAGATTGGAACAGCGTACTCATCTAGCCGATTATCTGCATGACAAGCGTTGGGAACGCGCGCCTGTACAAGCACACCAACTGTCTCCAACGTCGACGTGACAACGCTGCAACGTTTAGCATTGAACCTTTCAACTTGATCATATTCTACACTTTAAGTCAGTCAACAAGCCTAAGAACCGTCGACTTGGACAGTTGAGTTTCAATAATGAGCTTTCGATTTTCGAAGTCCAATGACAACCATTCGTTTACTGTATCTCGTTCTTCTACTCGTATTGTGTCGTCAATGACTACGAGGCAGTTCAGCCGCAGCTGGTTAATAAGAGACTCCATCGCTGGCAGTCTAGAAAACTCCTGGAATCTTCCGGGGGGCCCATCGACGAATACGACATCAAATTCCCGGTCGGAAATGTCATAGGTCGAATACCATCTGTCGGGTAGGCGATCGTGCTCGATCGTATAGTCTCGACCAGGTGTCCATGGGGCCAATGGAGCTACGACTACTTCTGCCCAATCCGTCAAATCCAACTCGTCTAGCGTAGACCTCAGTTGCTCCGCATACTCCGGTTCGTGTTCCAAGGCGAAGACTTTCCCATATCCCCGTTTCCGCATGGCAAGAGCCGACCAAACCGTAGACGTACCAGAGCCAACGTCAAGAACGTTTTCCACTTCACTACGATTTTCAATCTCGCGAACCAGACTTGCTATCGCAGGGACGGTTACGGCCCATCCACCGATACGAGGACTCTCGGTAGATAGCAAATCGTATTGCCCAAGGAGCGACCAATAGTCACTGACGTCTTTAGGGAGCTCTTCTACACCAACCCTCAGCTGTTGCAACTTACTCTGCAGAGCGTTGAAATGCTCCTGCGCCGACTTCTCAACGCTGTCACTTTTTGCTCCCAGTTCCTCAAAGCTCGCTACGAGTCGGTTGACTATGTTGGCCGATTCCGTTTCGATCCCCTGCTCTACCCGCTCAAACTTCGTATTCAAAGCCCGATTTACGGAATCCACCAATTGAGTAGAAGAAGTGTCCAGGGCAACCGTATTCAAACGATGAATCTCGTGGATCTCGTCAGACAGACCGGCCAAGGCAGATAACGTCGCGCCCGCTTCTGCACGAGACGCAAGCTTTTTCGATACCAACTCAAACTGCTCTTCGACCGCGAGGGCATTCAACTCGGCGCTCTCGGCGTTCATACGCGCAATTTCTTCAAGTCGACTTCGTACGCGATCGACGGCCTGACCCACAGCGAAAATATATGACTGCTCGGATTCCGTGGTTTCAGAAATTTTAGACTCGATCGAATTAAAGCCCGACCCAATTTTTTCATCCATTGTCCCGGCGCGTTTCCTAAGAGAGCTTAGACGGTCTGAAATTCCGTCGATATTCCTGCTGATAGAATCCAATGATCGTCCGTGATCCCTACGCGCATCGTACTCGTCGCTAGTGTGCTTACGAAGCAGGCGCTCGTTGTCTGCCAAGTACTTATTAGCGGTTTCCGCGAATTCACGAAGATTACGAATCAATAAGGTATTCGATTTGATAGATTCGCGAATCTCGTTAAGAACTGCTTGCGAACTATCTGCCCTCACCAGCTCGGACTCTGACCAGGACGAGAATCCCGATTCGACGGCAGCGACGACTTCTAGCCGAGCAGCCTTGACTTCGCCGATCACTAGATTAGCAATCTCATCGGATCGACTATCGGCAAAGCTATCGTTTGCGATGACTTCACGCTCTAGATCTGAAACTTTCCCATACAAGCGGTCGACCAAATTGAACTGCTCAGCCCAAGGTTGTGTCGCAAGGTCCGATCGCAACTCCAATAGAGAATTCGTAAATCCGGTTTTCGTGGATTCCAATTCCTTCATGGTTTTAGCCGATCGGCTGTTCATTGAACTGAACATCATCCGCATCCGAACATGGGACAGCGCAGTAGCTACGGCAATAGCTGACGCACCACCGAGGACCGCCACCAATCCCGTCAACACTGGAAACAGGAATAGGCAGATGATTGCGGCCAGAACGGTCACGGCCAGGATGGATAAGAGGACTCCAAGGAGTTTTCGGTAAAAACGCGAGTCTACAGTATTCATTATTGCGCGATCCTCTTCAAAGTACTGGCAATCTGTTGCAAATCTCCTGCCCGGTTCATAATGGTCAGATTCTGTCTACTTAAAATACTCCCAGGCTCGAAAAGAGCCCAGATGGATGAACCTGTGCCTAAATAGTCACTGAGCTTAGACGGCAGATATGGGTTAATCCGATGTCCGGTACTAGCAGTCTCTGCATCAGAGATCAACAAATAGTCCATAGCAGTAGCTTTCCTCAGAAATTCCAGATACGGCAATTGATCCGCAACCAGAACACTTCCGTTTAGATCATACCGCGATATTTCGTTAGACACGTTTTCATGATTAGGGGTGAAGATGTTTAGGCGAACTTTCTCTCGCACTTCTTTACCACTGGATCGCAGAGCCTCTAGGATTGCGCCAGCTCCGCGGTTCGGGTAGAAGCTGCCAAAATATCCAATTTCGATTCTGCCGGTCTCAGGGCTAATAGCTTCGCTTCTGTTGTTGGAAAGCAGTCGCGAGCCGGGAACCGGTTGCGGTACTATTCGTGCAATACGGCGCACGCGACTACGCAAAGCCTCATCGTTCAGGTAGGACATCATATACTTCATTTGATGACTGTTAGTGAAGTAGATCTCATCGGCCAAAGCGTATGCTATTTTTTCGCAGACCGCGAATAACGACTCGTTCACAGACAGCTCAAACCCAGCCTCATCTACAGCTGCGTACACCTCACGCCAAAGTTCATCATCTTCAATGTTCCCGAGGCGTTCCGTACCGAAAACGTCCTTACGCAATGGATCTGAAAACTCCGCCGTCCACTTAGCATTGGGACGTTTCACTTTCTGCGACGCCGCCAAGTAGTGAGATGCGGGCCACATCGATCGACTGTATATATCGGTTTGAGGGCCGTGTGCTTCTTCTATATTGGCAATTTCCTTCCGACCAGATTCGCAGAACTCCCGGACGCCACGCCAACCACCGAAAATTGGAACGTTTCTGATAGTCTTTTGCGTCGATATATACGGAAGTACCGCGGCATGCAATTCAGTGTCGATACTTCTGACCTTGGACATATCATTATTTATAACGTTCCATTGGCGATTAGAATTGATAATTCTTTTCGCTGCCACAACCGCACTCGCGTCAGCAAACGGTAGAAAATTGTACGAAATCGCGAGTCTGTTTGTCTTCGCTGAAAGTATGTTCCACGGAGTGTAGTACAAACTCGAATCATCAAACGCATCAATTACGCTAGTAAGTTGATCGGGATGCTCATCTAGAAATCTCTTCGCAAATAGCGTTTGGGAGCGCATCATGCCATGCATCACAGACTTCATGTCATCCTTGGCCGTCACTGCCGCGAGATCGAGATGTTGCATAACCCTCAAACGCTGGGAAACAGAGAAATCAAAAGACGCGGTTTGTCGCGACATCGACCCAGTTCTTACTTGCCTGAAGTATGTAGCTCCCTTGTGAGCGGGCGTATTGTCGAATCGCAACTCGTTTTCAGCGTAGAAGGGTGGAAAATAGGCTACGTCTTCTCCACTGCGTAGTTCTACGTCAAAAGCTCGTTGCTTCGCAAGAGTAGTCGGCAGCAGCTTACACGCGGCAAAGCCAAGCGCTCTCCATAATGTAGCCGCCTTATATTCCCCTGGACTGTGTTCCAATATTTGTTTAGATATAGGAGAGGGTGATACCGCGCCAGACACTTCATCAACATCTGCAACACATGCCAGCGGGGTTACTCCGTCCCTTGCACAATCCAGGAGTTCTTCCAAAAAATTGTTGGAAATCCAGTCGTCGACATCAACCCAAGTCACCCAATCCCCGTTCGCCCATTGAATTCCAACATTCCGTGCGTTGGAAAGTGACGGCAGTTCTTCGTAGATTATTTGGTAGTTAATTTTTGAGTTTGCGCTCAAGATTTCGTCCACAATCTCCGGAACCGAATCGGGAGATCCGTTGACTACCACCAGTACTTCATATTTTTCCGGACTCAGCGTCTGGTTGACTATCGAGTCAAGGCACGGTCGAATATGTTCTTCGCCTCTGAAGCTGGGTATCACGAGAGATAGTTCAATTGACATACGCTGCTCCTGTATGTTTGTGCTGTGCTACGTTGTACTGCTTGTTAGGCATCGGAGTTTCTTTCAACTGTTCGAACTATGCTTTGTGCTATCGATTGATAATCTTTAGGCCGATAGTGAAACGGCTGCGGACCCCATTTGTGATTTTTCGCGATTCGTAGCTCTGGACTCTCTCGTTGAATTCTCGACGGAATCATTTCTCCAGCGCGTTGACGGTATCTGATATAGGCACTGTTTGCGCGTTTAGCCCGTTCGGCAAACAGCTCAGCCTGTGTCGATTCAACGTTTTTGAAGTTCATCCACGCTTGATATGCCGATTGATCCCGTGTGTATCCTCTAATCGATTTTCTAAGTCCCCGTTGAGCCCGCCGATATCGGCGGCTAATATGGCTCCACCACGATTGGTGTGGATGCCTGGAACCTTCAATCGCCTGCGCCCATTCGATATCCAACAAAATAGTTTTCTTCAACAAGCCCGTCTGTTCGAGATCTTCCGAAAGCCGATGGAATCCCTTGGACCATAACCGGAAATGCTCGTCGCTCCCAAAAGGAACGTGTCTCGCATTTCTGATCTCCGCTGACTCGGTGAGCCCATTTGTTTGTACTTCAACCGAGTTCGTTATAGTGGATCCGTCATCGAGTAGAAAGAAGCCGCGCCGTTCATCAACGAGGTCGACTAGCACTGCATCAAGCTCACTAGAGTGCGCTTGAATTGTCCGGGAGCCGTTTCCTTGTAAGTCGCCTTCGACCATCCTTCGTTGGAATGGTGATTCGATTGACTCCAGGTCAAATTCAGAGCGATTCCGAGGTTTGAGAAGACTGGTCACTGACTGTCGCGCGACATACTCAACGACTTTGGCATTCGGAATATACTCACACGTATCTCTGCTAACGCAGGAGCCAAATATAGCTATATTCATTGGTATGTGTCTTCCACACGGTTCGTTCGGCCGTTTTCCAGTTTGTTCTCGACATTTAAAATACCTGCATGAGATTTCTGCTGGATAGCAGAGTCTTGAACGGTATTATTTCCATTTCTGGACGCGAGTCTTCGATTCGTGAGGTCGTCACCGGCAGCGACAGTTGAAGCACGATCATTCGGATTCGCCGCCCGAAGTATGACTCTAGCTTTAGCTGGCTTCAGCGTATTGGCACCTTCGTTCAGACGAGGTGTCATTGACTTAGTCTCGAGAGCTGGTTTCGGCAAGGCTGGAAAGCGCGCCGGCGATATTGGCGTGTCTAGTTTTTCTGGCCAAATTTGCCTGTCGTTGTCACTTTCATATGTTGCCCTTCCTGCTTCGGTATTGTTCCTGGGGCCTAGTTTCTTCGCGTGCCTCGCAGTCGATATTCGCTTCTTCTTAGCCGTTCGGGACGCATGCCTAGGTATTGGATTCTTACTGAGCTCGGGCTCAAGAATCTCGATTTCCTCTTTAACCGCGTTGCTAACGACGTCGTGGAGAAGTTTGTCAGCAACATCCTGCTTGCCTTTGGCCACGTTCCATGCCCACCACCGGTATTTTTCTGCGACAGCCTCGGCTGGGCCATTCATGAGGATCTCACCCCTATGCATCCAGACTGCACGGGTACACAGCTCCTGAATTACCTTGGCAGCGTGATTCACCAATAAGACCGTTCCGGCGTCAGCCAGAAGTTTGTCCATTGCTTGTTCGCTGCGCTCGGCAAAGGTAGCATCGCCGGTCGATAGCGCTTCGTCGATGAGTAGAATCTTTGGACGCGCAGCCAAAGCAATTGCGAACCGCAACCTCGCCCCCATCCCTGAGGAGTAGGTCCCCATCGGGCGGTGGATCGCCGCTCCGAGCGCAGAGAGTTCAACGACATAGTCGAAGGCGTCTTCAGCTTCTTCGGGGGAAAGGCCCATCGCCAGACAGCCGAGACGGACGTTCTCGCTGCCCGACAGTGCGGGTTGCAGAGCGGCGCTGACCCCGAGTAGAAGCGGCTGGTAGCGGACCAGAATGCGCCCTCGATCCGGCTGCTCTACACCGGCGACATTACGTAAGAACGTTGACTTTCCGGAGCCGTTGGCACCGACGATGCCGATCATCTCGCCTTCACGGGCGACGAAGTTGACTCCACGGAGAGCACGAACTGTCGTCTGACCTCTGCGGCCCGCGACTGCGTTAGTCAGTCGCCTGAGTCCTTTGGCTCGGTAGTTCGGATCATTGGTATTGACGGTATACCGGACCTGGACATTTTCAGCAATGATGTTCGGATGCTGCAGCTCAGAGTCGTCCATAGTTTTCCTCTCCTCTCCAGAAGAATAGGAATCCTACGATCATTAGGCCCAATGCCCACGCCGCCCCGATGATCCACAGCCTCGGATCCGAATCCACTCCGTAGAGCAAAGAGTTGCGCACGATTGTCAGGTAAGCGTGCATCGGGTTGTACTGCATGATCGTTTGGAGCATTGGATGATCAGCTAAACGATCCTCGAGGGAAAAGAATACGCCTGAACCGTACAACCAGAATCTGCTAACAATACTCATGAAATTCGTGAGATCTGGAAGCCTATGACCAAGTCGGGCGAACAAACATGCTAGGCCCACATTGAATAAGGTCTGCAGGACTATGACTGGGATTACAAGCACCACCCGCCACGTGATCACCTCAAGGGGAGGAACGACCGCGAGGACGATGGTCATGACGAGCACAGTCGGCATGAAATCAAGGAAATTGCGGACAACTGTCGAGATTGGCAGTGCAGCGCGAGGGAATTGGAACCCCTTGATCATCGACGCCCCCGCTCGGATCGCCCCAGTCCCGCCAGTCATGCACTTTCCCGTAAAACCGAAGAAGAACACACCGATGACGAGAAAGCCGAGGAAGTTCGGTACGCCTCGCGAAGTTTGCAGGATAAAGCCGAATATGAACCAATATGCGAGTACAGAAAGTAGCGGGTTGAAGAATAGCCAGCCGTAACCGAGCATGTTCTTCCTCGTTGAACTGGACATCTTGGCACGAGACTCGGCGATTATGAAGTGCCTACGATTCCACAGCGCGGTCAGATAGTTGCGCAGACTTGCCCGACGTCCAACGGGCACGAGGCCGTCGCTCGAGACCGAGGGAATCGAGCTCAGGCCCAACGGATTCTTCGTCTCAGTCATCCTGCGTCAGCTCCCATGAGTTGAGAATAGACCAGCCCATATCGTCGTCCGATTTCCTTCCACCTGCGCGTCGCAAGAACGTGTGCACGTCCATTGTGTCCATAATTCTCTCGATCACTGTCATCGCAAGCCAATTCGGACAGCGTTTGTGCCAAGTATTGAGGTGCCTGCGGCGGGGTCCACAATCCGGCGCTCCCCGGCACAAGCTCTCGCAGAGCCGGCAGGTCAGAGATGATGACCGGTCTTCTCAGCCCCATCGCTTCGATCGGTTTGATCGGTGTGACCAGACGGCAGACCGGTTCGTCCTTGCGGGGAACGACGATGGCGTCGAGCGCCAGCTGATATTCAATTGCCTGTGTTTGCGATACGCGTCCGGTAAATACCGCCTTGTCTCCAAGCGACGCGGCACGTTCGCGCAGCTCAGGCAACGCAACGCCGTCACCGGCGATGAGAAGCCGTATATCCGTGCCCTGCCGGCGAGCGAGAACAACTGCATCGACGAGGTCGTCGAGACCCTCGTAACCTACGATCGACGTGGCGGTGCCGACCCAGATGCCGTCCACAGGCAGTCCGAGGCTGAGTCGAACCTCGCCCGGCGACCGACTGGTGTCCGTATTCACCACGGCTTCGGATACGGAGTTCGGGATGAGCGTGATCGATTCAGCTGGGACTCCACCGGCGATGAGGTGCTCACGCATAGTCTCGCCGAGAGTGATGACGGCATCTGCTGCTGACGCAACTTCGATCTCTTTGCTCCGCATCAGTGCGAAGCGCTGACTCTCCCGCCGCGCAGTGCGTTCGGCGGGTGTGCTGCCGGCCGCAACCCAGGTCTCCTCGAGAACCCCCCGGACCTCGTACACCCAGGGCAGCCCGATCGCTCGGGCCGCGGCGCCGGTAGCCAGTCCGTTGACGTAATGCGTGGTGGTATGGAGCAGGTCCACCTGACGTTCGAGAGCTTGGTCCGCGATCCACGCAGCTTGCTCTTCGAGCCGTGCGGTGGGTGTGGCGGCTGGGCGGAGCGGTACGTCTCGCAGATAGTCGACACCATCTACAGACTCGACCATGTCTCCGCTGAGGCGGCCGATTGTCACCGGGTAGGAGGGACGAGTGGTCGCTGCCACTCGGTGTCCGGCGTCTTTGAGCGTGGTGAGAATGAGGTGGCTGCGGTATGCGTAGCCGGATCGCGTGTGCGGCAGGGAGTTCGTCAGCACATGCAGGGACGCGGCAGATCCAGCGCTCGTGCAGGCAACGGGCCGAGCAACAAGATGCGATTCAGTGTCGGGCCACCATCCAGGAGACATGGACTTGCGTTCTGCAGAAAGACGTCGCTTGCGCTTGCCGTCCGGGAGCACATTGATCGCCTCGTCGATGTTGCCTACGGTCCACAGAATGCGAGAGCGCAACGACGCTGCGGAGTCGAGCGAGTCAGCTATGCGATCTGCGGCATTGAGCATGCCGAGGTTGAGAGCGATCTCTCCGAGCAGTCGAGACGGCTGCTCTTCTTCGGCCGCTGTGATGATGGCTTTGGCACGGCTCTCCTGTCCCAACAGCCACGCCGAGGCGGCACCTGTCGCGGCACCGGGGACTCTCCCGAGCAAACGGCCGACCGTCTGTGATGCTGATTTCGGGAGGCGGCGCGCCAACTGCATGGAGAAGAAGACGCGGTCATCGTTCATATGGCCGGCAGTCGTGATGACCGCATTGCCGATCTGCTTGGCAAGGAACTTTAAGTTCATGACCGCACCTGCTCAAGGATCTGGTCATATTCGGCGCCCATCACGTCGACGCATGCATGGTCGACCACCCACCGATGTCCGGCGTCGTCCGGGCTCTCAACACCCTGTACCAGTGCCTGCATCGCTGTGACGATCGAATCCACATCTCCAGGCCGAGCAACGACGCCGGCCTGGTTCTCGCTGATGATCTCGGCCGCTTCTCCTGCCACAACACCGAGAATCGGCACTCGACGAGCCATGAGCGAATAGAGCTTCGATGGCACAGTGAGCGAATGAGCGGGGACATCGCCGAGACTGACGAGCCCTGCGTCGGCCCACTCCCAATGTTCGGCGAGGGCTTGACCGGTCGTCTGTTCGAAGAACTCAACCGGTGCTCCGAGTGTTCCGGCGAGAGTCTGGAGGTTCAATCTGTCGGCACCGTCGCCGACAATGCGGACCTTGATTCCGGGGGTCCTGGAGGCCGCAGCGATCACGGAGGCAAGATCCTGTGACCGACCGACGGTACCGACATAGAGCAGTTTGGTATCTCTATCGTCTGCGGTGCACTCATGAGGCGTCTGGTCGATCTCTGACCGTGCGACACCGCTGCGGACGACCTCGGCATGGATGCCCCTGCGTTCAAGGAGGTAGCGAAAGCTTTCGGTCGTCACGACAACCGCAGAGGCTCGTCGCTGAACGACGGTAAGCAGTCCGGGAAGGACCTTCTCCTCGAGATAGGATGTCGCGGCCCGAGGAATGTACTTTCCGATTGCGTTCGTCACCAGTGCCAGATCGCTGATGAGATCGGGCCAGACATCTCGCACCTCGGCGATATGAGGAACACGCAGTGCTCGGGCGATGATATCCCCCGCGAAGAGGAACGGCAGTGCCGGCGTCGTCGAGATGACGACATCGGGTCTGTGCGGACCGCGCATTCTGCCGATGATTGCGTTGACGGCTCCTGCCGAGGCGACTCCTTGGTCGAGCAACTGCCGAGCCATGGAGCTTCCGCTGTGCAGGTAGGGCACACGAATGATCCGCTCCCCCAGCTCGCCCGTCTCCCACGTTCCGCCGAGTTTCGCCGCAACCCGTCTCCGCAGACGTCCGACCTGGGAACCGAAGAACTCATCGCGCCTGGTGTGCGGATAGTGTGGATGAGGAGCGGCGACAATGACCTGGTGCCCTCGGTCGACAAAATGACTGACGAGTGTCGCCCATCTGCGCTGCGGGGCGCCGACCTCGGGCCAGTAGTAGTGACTGAGCAGGAGGATCCTCATGCGGTTGCCACCTCCTTCTGAGCGCGTCGCCGCAGCCACAGCGGCAGCAGCGCGTAGAGAGCAAGCAGCACAACCCAGAACACATGGGCAGGATACGTCGTCGCCGTGTTGCCGCTCAGCAGCGTCGGTATAGCCATGATGCACGCGAGGACACACAGCGAGGCGTGGAAGAGCGAGACAGAGCTGTGCGGCCACCCTGCCTGCTGGATCCGCTGGTAGATGTGTTCACGATGAGGCAAGAGGATATTCTCCCCTCGAAACAAGCGCAGGACCAAAGTGAGTCCGACGTCGAAGAAGACGAAGATCATCGGTGCGATGATGACGACGATCGGGACGCCTTGAACGAACAGCCAGACCGCGAGAGCGAATACTGCCGCCCCGATCCCGTAGCTTCCTGTGTCTCCGAGGAACGCCTTGGCCCGACCGAGGTTGAATGGGAGGAACCCGACAGCAGCCCCGACCAACGCCAGAGCGAGCAGCGCAATATCGCTCTCGCCCACCCAGGACCCAACGAAGGCGAACCATCCAGCGGTGACGATGGTCCACTCGGTGACATACCCGTTGAGTCCGTCGACGAAGTTCACGGCGTTGACAGTGGCTACGCCGATAACCGCGAAGGCGATGACGTGAGCGACTCCCTGTGTTGAGAACATTGCGATGATGGCGCTGAACAGCAGAGCCAGGATGACCTGTCCGATCAGCCGCCCGGCGGGGCGCAGGGAGTCGAGATCATCGCTCATCCCGATGGCCGAATAGCACCAGGTCAGGACCAGGAAACCGATCGGCAGGAGGGTTCCGCCGAGGCCGAAGACCCCATCTTCGCTGACAGTCCACACCATGGCGAGAACCGTCGCCACAGTGATGCCGCAGCCGATGGCGATTCCCCCGCCGCGGACGGTCGACATAGTATGCGAGGAGCGATGAGAGGGGACATCGACGACCCCCGCTCGGCGGAGCAGCGGAAAGGCGATGAGGGCGCTGAGAGCCGTGACCACCGCGGCCACAACCAGGATCACCAGCGACTGCAGAGGCATCAGAGTCCGACTCCGGTGTCATGAGCGTCTGTGTCGGGCTCGGAGGCTCCTGATGATGCCGGATCCGGGGCGATGGCGATCGCTGCGTCGTCGGTGACCGGGACCTCCTCGGAGGCGAGGAGGCTCGTCAGATGCTCCTCGAGACTCGACCGGTGGGTGAAGACCTGCGGGGCACGAGATTCGGCGACCAGATCGCCGAGCTTCTCCAGATCGATCGGAGCGATCGGCACCTGAGTGATCAGCGGATGGGTGGGTCGACTGTCGACCTCTCCGGGCGACAGAAGGGCTTCAGTCAGCTTCTCCCCCGGGCGCAGACCCGTGTAGACGATCTGAGCATCACTGCGACCCGACAGCGCGATCACTCGCTTGGCGAGGTCATCGATGCGGATCGGTTCGCCCATGTCGAGGACCAAGGTCTCTCCGGGGCCACCGATCGCCGCAGCCTGCAGAACCAGTTCACAGGCTTCATCGGCCGTCATGAAGTATCGAGTGACCTCCGGGTCGGTGACTGTGACAGGATCACCGGCCGCCACCTGGGCCACAAACGTCTCGAGCACGGACCCCCGGGAACCGAGCACATTGCCGAACCGCACCGACATATAGCGTCGTCCGGTTGCCGCGGCCACAGAGGCGATCGCCCGTTCGATGGAGAACTTCGTCCGCCCCAGCACTGAGGTCGCACCTGCGGCTTTGTCGGTGGAGATATGGACGAAGGCATCGACGTCGTGAGCCACCGCTGCATTGAGCAGATCGAGACTGGCTCCGATGTTCGTGCGCACTGCCTGCTCCGGGAAACGCTCTAGGAAAGTCAAGTGTTTGAGAGCCGCAGCGTGGAAGATGATGTCCGGCTTCGCCTCAGCGACGAGGATATCGATGAATGCCGGATCTCGCAGATCTCCGAGGACGAGGTCATCATTGGTCAGAAGGGCTGACCCCTCGAGGCCGAGCTCAGTGGCGTGCAGGCCGGATTCGTCCCGGTCGGTCATAATGAGTCGGGCCGGATCGAACCGGGCGACCTGACGGCACAATTGTGAGCCGATGGAGCCGCCTGCACCGGTGACGAGGACAACCTTGCCGGTGATCGCCGAGGCGATGTCGTCGATATTCGTCGAGATCGGCTTGCGTCCGATGAGGTCTTCTAGGCTGACATCGCGGAAGCTGCGGTGACGCAGGTCAGCGACGTCATGGACGTCCGGCTCGGGACGTGCCAACGCGGAGTCCGAGAGTTTCGGCATGATCTTGATCTCGACCGGCCGGGATTCGAGATTCGACGCGATACGGGAGAGCTCTTCGGGCGGCAGGTCAGCGATCGCAATGATGACAGCCCCGGCACCGGTGCGATCGACATGGGTGGCGATATCGGCGATCGGTCCGAGCACGCGGATTCCGTTGTAGCGCAGATGCCGCTTAGCAGGGTCGTCGTCGAGGATGCCGACAGCGACGAATTCGCTGTGCGTGTCCTGAGCGATCATATCGAGGGCGAGCATGCCCTTGTTCCCCGCGCCGACGACAATCGTGGGCCGGGACGCACCGGACGTGGTGAGGCTGCGTTGCCTCAAGTTGCGACGAATCCAGTTCTCGAGGCTCTTGACCACGACCATGAGCGCTCCCGCCGTAATGGGGACGCTGGTCGGGATGAGCAGTCGACTGGCGAAGGCGAATTCGGCCACCCACATGATGCCGACACCCAGAGCAACCGTTCCCACGATTGCGGCGAACTGATCGGTCGAACCCCGTCGGTAGCGACCGCGGTAGATCGCCAGGGGCCCGCCGATGAGAAAGACGATCAAACCGACCGCCGAACAGACGAGCACTCCCGGCACGTTTACCAGAGACGCATGGAAGTCGTACCTCACGAACGTCATCGATACGACGAGGAACGCGAACACGAGACCATCGATGAGTGACAGCGCCATCGCTCTGCCGTGCCGTCTCATTGGGGTCCGTGAGGGAATGGGCCCTGTGTTGCTTCCCACTGTCCTCTTTTCCCTCGTCCTACATGGTCTGGTTCAACTCAGTCTACGATTGCGCCGTATACATCTCGCAGCATCCGACCGAGCTTCTTGCAACCTCTTGATTGTACTATTGGGCTTGTCAGCTTCCGCACAGGAAGACAGTTGAAAGCGTTAAGAAATGGTTTCATTTCGGTTGCCCCACTGCAAGTAGAGTGTGATAAATCCCGTAATGTTCGTGCCTACTTGATTCGGGTCTCTGCGAAACAGGACTTGCGCGATTCTGATCAGGTCGAAAGGATCCTACTGTGCCTCAAACTCCTCTTCGCACATTGCGGACCGGTCTCTGGCATCTGCGCCACGGCGGCCCAGCTCAATTCTTGAAGTGGAGGCGCCGTCGGAATCTTCACCAAGGCGTTGCCGATGGACGGACGACCGACCAGCTCACTGCAGACAATCTGCTAGAGGCGTTTCCTGCAGCTCCGAAGTCCGATCGTCGGCCTGTCTTCGACGATCTCAGAGTCGGCACCATCCTCGACGAGTTCTCAGCGGAGAGCTTCGGTTACGAATGGGCGGCTGTCCCACTGAAACGCGATGGATGGACATCGCAGCTGGACTCGGTCGACTTCGTCTTCATCGAATCAGCGTGGAATGGCAACGGTGGGGACTGGAAGTTCAAGCTCACCGGCACCACCGGACCAAGCCCCGAGGTTGTCGAACTGCTGGCAGAGTGTCGTCATCGCAGAATCCCAACAGTGTTCTGGAACAAGGAAGATCCTCCCCATTTCGACGATTTCCTTCCACTGGCCAAGCTATTCGATGTCGTCTTCACCAGCGACGTGCGACTTGTCCACCAGTACAGGAAACATCTCGGGCATGACCGCATCGCCGCTTTGGCGTTCGCCGCTCAACCCGCAATTCATTCTCCAGTCCGACCTGCGCACAATTACGCCACACGCGATATCGCATTCGCGGGGATGTACTTCACTCATAAATTCCCCGAGCGACGAGCTCAGATGGACCTGCTCTTGGGAGCCGCCGATAACGTGTCCCCTCGGATGGAGCACGGACTTGAGATCTTCTCCCGGTTCCTCGGCGACGACGAGCGCTATCAATTTCCCGGTACTCTGGCCGAAAGAGTCGTTGGGTCTCTGCCTTACCGAAACCTTCTGACGGCCTACAAGAACTACAAGGCATTCCTCAATGTGAACTCGGTGGTCGATTCGCCAAGTATGTGCGCGAGGCGCATTTTCGAGATCACCGCCGCCGGAACTCCGGTCATCTCGACCCCCAGTGAAGCGACGAAGCGGTTCTTCCCACTTTCAGAGCTCCCTCAGCCTGAGACGCAAGAAGAAGCCGAACTCACCCTCAGAGCATATGTGAGAAGCGGTGAACTTCGAGACCGCACGGTGCATCTCGCGCAACGGCGCATCTGGAACGAACACACCTACACTCATCGCGCGATGACGATCATGGACTCCCTTGGAGTCGAGTACAGCGATCCGATTCCTCGTTCCGTGTCTGTCGTGGTCTCGACGAATCGCCCGGGACACCTCAGCAACGTCCTTGAGACGCACGCAGCGCAGAAGATTGAGAATCGAGAGCTCATCATCGTCCAACACGGGTTCGTTTCATCGCCGGAGGTGCTGAATTATGCAACCGAGCTGGGGATCGAAAACCTGATACTGCTCGAGGCCCCGGGCTCGGATTCCCTGGGCGCGTGCCTTAACCGCGGCATCGAAGCGGCATCTGGCGACGTCATCGCCAAGATGGATGATGACGACGTCTACGGTGAGCACTATCTGACGGACCAGCTCGCAGCTCTGCGCTATTCAAATGCGGATCTCGTCGGCAAGCAGGCTCACTACCTTCACCTGCGCAATCGTGACATCGTCATGTGCCGGTTCCCCGAACGCGAGCACCGTTTCACCGATCTTGTCATGGGCCCCACCTTGATGGGGAGCAGAGAGCTGTTCCGTCGAACTCCATTCGCCGATCGCACTCTGGGCGAAGATACCGACCTGCAACGGCGACTCGTCTCAGACGGAGCTCGAATCTACTCTGCAGACCGTTTCAACTTCGTCCAAGTTCGTGACTCGCATAGTCATACGTGGACTGTCGACGACGATCTGCTGTTGGCCAACAGCAATGTCCACAGTTTCGGTTTCAGCCGTGGACACTACTGCTTCTGACCGAAGGTTCAGTTGTCGCCGAGAAGCTCGTTGAGAATATCGACGCTGCGACCGGCCGAATGGCCGTCACCGTAGGGATTCACAGCATTGGCCATGTCCCGGTAAGACTTCTTATCGTCGAGGAGTCGTGAAACCTCGGAGATGATCTTCTCGGTTGCAGTACCGATCAACTTCACCGTACCCGCATCCACAGCTTCGGGGCGTTCCGTGTTCTCTCGGAGAACCAGAACCGGCTTGCCCAGGCTGGGGGCCTCTTCCTGGATTCCTCCCGAGTCGGTGAGCACGATGTCGGAGGCGTTGATGAGGTGCGAGAACTCGCCGTACTCAACGGGCTCGATTGAGATCACATTGTCGAGGTCTTCGATCTGAGGGGCGATCGACGCGCGGACCTTGGGGTTCTTGTGCGCGGGCCAGACGATGAGCAGATCGGGATATTGGGCAGCCAGGTGTCGCATAGCCTTGCCGATGTTCACCATGTTGTCGCCGAGGTTCTCTCGGCGGTGGGTGGTTACCAGCAGAACTCGGCGCTCATCAGTCTCCAGCGCCTGAAGCTCAGGAAGGCTGAATTCGACCGGGCGCTCAACGGCCCACTGCAGAGCGTCGATGACCGTATTGCCGATGACGTGGATATTCTCATCAGGTACCCCGTCCGCGAGCAGATTGCTCCGAGAAACCATAGTCGGTGCGAGATGCACGCGAGCGATCTGGGAGACGATCTTCCGATTGGCCTCTTCGGGGAACGGTGAATTGATATCCCCACTGCGGAGTCCAGCTTCGAGGTGGACCACTGGAATCTCCCGATTGAATGCCGCGATTGCCGCTCCCATCACCGTCGTGGTGTCACCCTGGACGACAACCGCATCTGGTTCGTGGTCGGCAAGCACATCGTCGATCTTGCTGATGACGCTGCCCGCGATGGTATTGAGGGTCTGTCCGTGCGCCATGAGGTTGAGGTCCACATCGGGTTCGATTTCGAACACCTGGTTCACCTGGTCGAGCATCTCACGGTGCTGAGCAGTGACGACGACGATCGGCTCAAGATTCGGATCCGCTTCAAGAGCCTTGATCACCGGGGCCACCTTGATCGCCTCTGGCCTGGTTCCATACACAACCATGACCTTCGGGGGGATACCTGACTTGCCAGCGCTCAATGCAACTCCTTCGTGACTTGAAGACCAATTCCCAACGCACAAAGGCGGGCCGACCGTTGACTCAAGGCCAGACCCGCCGAGGTGCGCGAACAGTTCTTCACTTTTTACAGAATTCAATCACATCTCCACAGTGGGCCTATCCTGAAGAGAAAAAATACACGGTAAGTTTACCGAACCTTGACTCGCAAGGTGGGCCACATCACCAATAGCGGCTTGAACCGCCCACTGTTTCGTGGCCGCGACATTATCCAATAACATTTCACCTGTCGTGTGTCACGCAGTGCAGCGGTAGCTGACAGCAGATTTCCATCGCCGCCACTAGAACCCAGAGAGAAGATCTATGACCCCTACTCCCGAGAGCAATCGCCCTTCGGTCTCCGTCATCGGCCTCGGCTACATCGGACTACCCACTGCGGCCGTGTTGGCCAGTTCTGGAGCAAACGTCGTCGGTGTCGACATCAACCAAAAGGCTGTCGACCTCATCAACCAGGGCAAAGTCCCGTTCGTCGAGCCTGATATGTCGACGACGGTTGCTGGCGTCGTCTCCCAGGGCTTTCTGCGCGCTACAACCGAGACTCCACACGCCGACAATTACATCGTCGCCGTACCCACGCCCTTTAAAGACGGCCACGTACCTGACCTGTCCTACATCGAAACAGCCGGCAAGCAGATCGCACCACTGCTTGAGGGCAATGAGCTCGTCATCCTCGAGTCGACTTCGCCTCCCGGCGCAACCGAATTCCTGGCCGACACGATTCTGTCGCAGCGCCCAGATCTGACGCTCGAGGAAAACACTGCGAAGACGATCTACTTCGCTCACTGCCCCGAGCGTGTGCTGCCCGGCCGCATCATGATCGAGCTGCGGACAAACGATCGCATCGTCGGCACGCTCAACGGCAACGCAGGCGAACGCGCCCGCGACCTCTACCAGCTGTTCTGCGAGGGCGAGTTCCTCATGACGGACGCGCGGACGGCAGAGCTATCCAAGCTGACAGAGAATGCCTACCGCGACGTCAACATCGCCTTCGCCAACGAGCTGTCGATGATCGCCGATGGGCTCGACATCAATGTCTGGGAACTCATCGAACTCGCCAACCACCACCCTCGCGTCAACATTCTGCAACCGGGCCCCGGTGTCGGCGGCCACTGCATCGCCGTGGACCCGTGGTTCATCGTCGCAACAGCTCCGGAGCAGTCGCCGCTAATCAAGACTGCTCGCGAAGTCAACGACTCGAAGCCCGGGTTCGTCTTGGACAAACTCATTCCTCAGGCAAAGCGCATCGACGAAGTGAAGATCGCGACGCTCGGACTGGCCTTTAAGCCGAACATCGATGATCTGCGTGAGAGCCCGGCTCGTCAGATCGTCAATCGTCTGGCTGAGGAGCTTCCTGAAGCGACGATTCTCGCAGTCGAGCCGAACGTCGAAGAGCTTCCGGCTGAGCTGGGGCCCCGTGACAACGTGACCCTGACCGAGACTGAGACTGCGATCGAGCAGGCCGACATCGTTCTCCTGCTCGTCGACCACAACGAGTTCATCAACCTGGATGCTTCTCTACTCACGCAGAAGATCGTGCACGATACCCGAGGCGTGTGGGGCTGAAACTGAATCCGCCTACATGAGAACTGCGCCGCTGAGAATTCTCAGCGGCGCAGTTGCGTTCTGGACGGACTGCAAAAGCCGCTGCGTCGGCGGCGTAAGGTGGACTCAACGCCTTCACTGCGGGACGAGTACACCTCGTTTCAGCTGGTGGAGACCATATTCGCTACCGCCTGCCGAAGTGCTGAGGAGAAGACTTGACCGCTGAACCGATCTGGCGCCCGAATCCCGACCAGACTCCGCGTCCGCTGATCCTCGACTTCACCGAGTTCGCGAATCAGCGCGCGGGCCAGGGCATGGTCAGCTACGACGATCTGTGGCGCTGGTCGGTCGACGACCTCGACGGCTTCTGGAGTGCCATCTGGGACTTCTTCGACGTCATCGCCGACGAACCGTACACGGAAGTCCTCGCCGACCGCTCCATGCCCGGTGCCACATGGTTCCCCGGCACTCATCTCAACTACGCCGAACACGCTCTGCGTCATGCACTCGATGACAAGCTCGCCGACGAACCCGCGATCATCACCATCACCGAGGCCGGCGATCATTCAGAGACCACCTGGCGCGAACTCCGCCGCCAGGTCGGATCCGTCGCCGCCTGGCTGCGCAGCCAAGGCGTCGGTCAGGGCGACCGCGTCGTCGGCTATCTGCCCAACACCCACCACACCCTCATCGCCGTCCTCGCCTCCGCCTCGATCGGCGCCATCTGGTCGGCTTGTGCCCAGGACTACGCGGCCGAAGGAGCCGCCGCGAAACTCGGCCAGCTCGAACCGAGAGTCCTCTTCGCCGCCGACGGCTACCTCTGGAACGGGCAGAGCTTCGACCGCCGCGACCAGGTTGCGGACCTGGCGGCACGGATACCGAGTCTGCGGGCCGTCGTCGGGGTCGGCAACCTCGGCGTGGGTGTCCTCGATGAGCACCACACGATCGCGAACCTCACCACCTGGGACGAGGTCACCTCCGGCGATACCCCGCCCGAGTTCGTGCGCGTCGATTTCGACACCCCGCTGTGGGTGCTCTACTCCTCGGGCACAACGGGGATCCCTAAGGGAATCGTGCACAGCCACGGCGGAGTCGTCGTCGACCACCTGCGCATGTTCGGCCTGCACATGGACATCAGACCCGGCGACCGCTTCTTCTGGTACACGAACACGAACTGGATGATGTGGAACTTCGTCGTCTCCGCACTGGTGGCAGGAGGCACAACCGTCTGCTTCGACGGCAGCCCCCTCTACCCCGGTCCGGGACGACTGTGGGAGATCGCCGCGGACACGCAGGCGAACGTGCTCGGGCTCAGCCCGGGGATCCTCCTGGCGGGAATGAAGGCAGGACTGGAACCCGGCCGGGAGCACGACCTCACGAACCTGCGGCTGATCGGCGCCACCGGCGCACCCGTACCTGCGAACTGCTTCCCCTGGGTCCGCGACGCCATCGGCGAACGCGTGCAGCTGGCCTCGACGAGCGGCGGCACGGACGTCGTCAGCGGATTCGCCGGCTCCGCACCGAACCTCGAGGTGTGGGCGGGTGAGCTCTCGGCGCCGAACCTCGGCGTGGCCCTCGAATCCTGGGACGACTCTGGTCATCCACTCATCGACGAGGTCGGGGAGATGGTCATCACCGCCCCGATGCCGACGATGCCGGTGAAGTTCTGGGACGACCCCGACGGGCAACGCTACCGGGACACGTACTTCTCGATGTTCCCCGGAGTGTGGCGCCACGGTGATTGGATCACGATCACCGACCACGGCAGCGTCATCATCTCCGGACGCTCGGACGCCACCCTCAACCGGCACGGCGTGCGCCTGGGCAGCGCCGACATCTACGACGTCGTCGACGGCATCGCCGAGGTGGCCGAATCCCTCGTCATCGGAGCCGAGCAACCCGACGGCGGATACTGGATGCCGCTGTTCGTGGTGCTGGCCGACGGGGTTTCGCTCGATGATGGGCTGCGGGATCGGATCGCCGGCGACCTGCGAACCAAGGCTTCACCGCGGCACGTGCCCGACGACATCATTGCCGTCCCGGCCATCCCGCACACCCGCACGGGCAAAAAGCTCGAAGTGCCGGTCAAACGCCTCATCCAGGGACATGCTTTGGAGAAGGTCGCGAACCCGGATGCCGTGGATTCGTTCGAAGCGCTGAGGTACTTCGTGCGGTTTGCGGAGGGAGCGGGCGGCGCGGCTAACGACTAGTGATCGCCTAGTGTCGAAACTCGTCACGCCAGCTGTGGATATCTTGCGTCAAGAAAGGACGACCTTGCGGCTCGCCGATCATCCTTTCTGGAAATAGATAGCGCCCCCAGACACTCACGACTACTTTGCATTTAGGTTCAGGTGTAAAGTGAAAGTCATGAGCGAACCGCAAAGGGGGTTTCCCTTTGAACCGGGGACCGAGCTGATGGCAGACCGTGCACGTTCTCGCGAGGCGGTGGAGGTCTGCCTGGAATCGTTGCGGACGGGCGCACTTCCTGACAGCGCAGAACGTCAGCGAGTGGATTTCAAAGAAGAAGCTGGACGCAGAGGAGTCGCCGGAAGTCTGCTACCTGGAGTTTCAGAGAACACTAAGGCCGCCGATCAGCTGGCAGATGAGGTCTCGGCTATGGCCAATACTCCTGGAGGCGGAGCGCTCATCGTCGGAGTAGAAGATCGCTCAGGGGACCTGCTCGGCACAGACTTGAACATTGAGTGGCTTCGCCAGCAGATCTACCGACGAGTTGAGGTTGCTCCAGAGATCGAGGAGCACATCGAGCAAGGGATCAGGCTGCTTGTGATCTACGCAGCTGAAGCTCGCGAACCCGTCGACGATACAAGCGGACGAATCCGCTGGAGGGTGGGAGCCGCCTCGGTGCCCGTCGACCGAGGGGAATGGTGGGCTCGACGTCAAGACCGAAGCGGCTGGGATTCCATGGCCAGACCGACTTCGTTCACCATAGATAGTGTCAGGCCCGAAGCAATTGCAGTGGCCCGGGATTACTTGGCCAGACGCGACACCTCGAATGACACTCAAGCTGACCTCGCTGCAGCTGCGCCTTCTGACATGCTGCGTCGCATCGGGGTGCTGAGCGTCGACGGTTATCTCACAGAGGCTGGAGCCTTGCTGTTCTGTCCTGCACCAAGAGCACGGCTGACATGGACCAGGCTAGATGTCGAAGGCGGCGACATTCTTGCCTATGATTCTGAATACGAAGGACTGAGCCTCCTGGAACAAATAGAGCGGGTAGAAGCACTTCTGGACGCGGCCAACGACAGAATCACCCTGCCAGGGGAATTCTCAGAACGCGCGATTCGTCAACTGCCATCGCGCTCGGCCCGAGAAGCCGTACTCAATGGAGTGGTGCATCGCGATTGGAATCTACAAGAGCCGACGACCGCGACTTGGGTTGAGGCCGACGCGTCGCTGACCGTTGTCTCCCCGGGTGGGTTCGTCGGAGGAATCTCAGCAGACAATGTCCTCACACAGCGCTATAGCCGGTATCCCGCATTAGCGGATGTTTCTCGAGCGCTCGGACTGGTCGATAAGCAGGGCGTCGGAGTCGACGGGATGTATCGCGAAATGGTCAGTATTGGACATCGTCCACCATTGCTCGTGGAGGAGCCTGGGCCGCGAGTGCGAGTACGCCTCGCAGGAGGTCAACCTCTTCTTCCCATTGTTCGGCTGACTTCAAAGATTCAACCGGCAGCCCGGCAACGAGACGTGCAAATTGCGCTTATAGTTCACACTCTCCTGAGAAGCCCGTTCACAACGGTGCAACGAATGTCGAAGATACTGCAGCGAACCGTCGACGAAGCTGCCGAGGCCCTCGAAATAGCGCACAGATGCGTCATCGATGGACAGCCGCTGATTTCCCCCCTTAAGAATGTGTGGACACTATCGAAGGAAGCCCGCCATATCGTTGGAGGGCAGGCCGCAGATCGAAAGATGCTGCAACGCCAGCGGGTGCTCTGGTTCATGGCACCAGGCGCCGAAGAGGCTTCCGAAATAGTCAGCCAATGGTTTGAGGTTCAAGACCGGATCACGTCGGGTGACTATTCCAAGTTGACTGGAATGACTCCGGCCGGAGCGAGGGGCGCACTTGATCGATTCGTCCAGGAAGGACGACTTGTTCGCGGAGATGCTGCTGGCCGTAACGCCCACTATCTTCCGCGTGGAAACGCAATAATTTAGCCGGGGACTTCTCAGGAAATGGGAGTTGAGTACCTCGGCCTTGCTCCAACAGGCGAGGCTCTTAAATAGGCAGCAGGCTGGCAGAACACGTTCTGCTTTGCTTCTGCGGCATATTCGAAAAGCAAAGTGAACCGCGCTGCTCAAAAGAGCTTTCCCTTTGTCACTGTGAACCATGTATCCAGCAGCTGGTCGGCCCGCCTCGGCGAAGATCAGCGCTGCTTGTACACCTTCCGGGCGGCGATGACGCCGATGAGGGAGAGCAGGGACAGTGCGGCGTAGTAGAAGCCGGGCACGGTCAGTTCGCCGGTGGCGCTGACCAGTGCGGTGAGGATGAGCGGGGCGAAACCGCCGAAGATCGCGACACCGAGGCTGTAGGCGATAGTCATGCCGGAGCTGCGGATCTGGACGGGGAAGAGTTCGGAGAGCAATGAGGGCATGGGGCCGAAGTAGAAGACCATGAACAGACCGACGATCGCCTCGCACAGGGTGAGAACACCGATCGAGGGGCTGGCGGTCAGCAGGATGAACATCGGCCAGGCGACGATGATGCCGGCGATGGTGGTCGGGATCATCACGGTCGTGGCCCCCACCTTGCCGGCGAGGGTGCCGGCGAAGGGGGCTCCGATGAGTGTGATGATGCCGGCGACGACGGCACCGGGGAACGCAGCCCACGGTTCAAGGCCGAGGTTGCCTACGGCGAACTGCGGCAAGTAGGTGATGAGGTAGACCGAGATCGTGGCCATCGCGATGATGAGGAACGCGGAGGCCAGGCGTCCGAGGTTCTGCCCGAGCAGGATGCGCAGGGGATTGTCAGCCTTCTCTGCGGCTTCGAACTCCGGGGTGTCGTCCATCTTCGCGCGGATGTACCAGCCGACGGGGCCGATGAGCAGGCCGAGGGCGAAGGCGACTCGCCAACCCCAGGAGTGCAGAGCGTCCTCGGTGAGGATGGAGCTGAATATCCAGGAGATGCCGGCGGCAAGGAACATCGAGATGCCCTGGGTCGCGGTCTGGAAAGAGGCGTAAAAGGCCTTGCCGCGTGTGGCATTCTCCGTCAGGAAGGCGGTGGCAGAGCCGAACTCGCCGCCGGCGGAGATACCCTGGATGATGCGGGCAATGGCCAGACCGATCGCCGCCCAGATGCCGAGCACAGATTCGCCCGGCAGGACGACGATGATGAAGACGCCGAGCGTCATCAGCCCGATCGTCAGAGACAGGGCTGCCTTGCGGCCGTGCTTGTCCGAGTAGCGGCCGATGATGACGGCACCCAAAGGTCGGACCACGAAGGTGATCGCGAAGGTCGCCCAGGTCATCAGCTGCGCCGATAGTCCCTCGCCCGGGTAGAAGGTCGCGGTGATGGACGTGGCCATGAACCCGAAGAGGATGATGTCGTACCACTCGAGGGCATTGCCCAATCCTGCCGCGACAACGGCCTTGCGGGCCCTCGCCTTATCCGCGCTCGTCTCTAGTGTCGGCGCACTCATCCGCATACCTCTTCATTGTTTCTGGGATGCGGGCCCCATTGCTCGTCACCCGGCTTGAGGCGGCCCGACCGGTCGCCTTGATGTCAGGGGATGAGTCTACTGCGGTCGTTGCCGGATGCAATCGGGTGTCTCAGTCGGTGGAGAGGAGGCGCTATTTGCCCTTATCGGCCTTGTTGAAGTCCTCGTACTCCTTGACGATGTCCTCGGTGGGGCCGTCGGCGGTGAGCACGCCCTTCTCGATCCAGATCGTGCGGTTGCATGTGTCCTTGATCGACCGCATCGAATGCGAGACGAGAAAGACAGTACCGGCGTTCTCCCGGATCGAACGGATCCGACCCTCGGAGCGGTCACGGAACTTCTTATCGCCGACGTTGAGCGCCTCGTCCACGATGAGGATTTCGTGTTGAACGGAGGTCGCGATAGCGAACTTCAGGCGCTGGGACATGCCCGAGGAATACGTGCGCATCGGCAGATTGATGAAGTCCTGGAGTCCGGTGAACTCGACGATGTCGTCGAACTTCTCCTCCACTTGGGAGCGGGTCAGGCCCAGGGCGAGGGATCCGAGCATGATGTTGCGGGCACCGGAAAGATCAGGGATCAGGGCGGCGCCGACGCCGAGGAGGTTCGGCCGCGAACTCGCATAGATCGACCCCTCGGAGGTCGGGGTGAGTCCCGTGATCGAGCGCATGAGTGTAGATTTGCCGGAGCCGTTGGTGCCGATGACGCCGATCGACTCGTTGCGGTGGGCGACGAAGCTGACGCCCTTGAGCGCGTGGACCTCTTGGATGCCGCGTTGGCGTTTGAGCATGCCGCCCCCGCCGCCGAGCTTGAGCTTCTTGCCCGTGGCCAAGGTCTTGTAGCGGACGTGGACGCCATCGCAGATGACGACGGGGTCATTGTGCTCGGTCACCTCGGGGAGACTGCCGGTGTTCATAGGGGTCTGCTCATTCATCACGACCGTACCTTTCCTCGGCCTGCCAGAAGAACACGAAGCCGAAGATGAAGATGGCGAAGGCCCAGATCGCCAGGTGCCAGAAGTAGTCGTAGGGGATGGCGCCGTCCTTCATCAGGATGCCGCGAGCGATGGCGAGCACGTTGTTGAGCGGCTGCCAGTCGGCGAAGGGCTGCAGGGCCGGATTGATCTTCTCGACCATGACCTTGAGGTCGAAGAAGACACCCGAGGTGTAGAAGATCATCCGGGAGATGAACGGGGTCACCTGGGACAGGTCACGGAAGTGAACGGTGACGCGGGCGAAGATGAAGGCCACGCCCTGGTTGAAGATCCAGAACAGAATGACCAGCGGGATGAAGAGGAGCCAGTCCCAGTCCGGTCGGGCTCCCCAGAGCATGACCAGCAGGGCCATGAAGATGAAGGTGGGGATGAAGTTGAGGAGATTCTGAAACACCGTAGCGATCGGCAGCACGATGCGCGGGAACGGCAGGGATTGAACGAGGGAGGCGTTCGAGATGATCGACTTCGCTCCCCCGTTCATCGAGGAGTTGAAGAATTCGAGGACGAAGACGCCGATGATGACGAAGGGGGCGAAGTCCGGCGGACGCGCCGTGGCACCCTGCATGATGAAGCCGAAGACCGTGCCGTAGATGAGGGCGGAGAATGCCGGGCGCAGCAGCACCCAGAGCATGCCGAGGCGGTTGCGTTCGTTCTCACTCTGCAGTTTGTACTTCGCAAGCGTGAAGGTGAAGTCGCTGCGCTGGATCAGCTGCTTGACGTACTCAGGCAAAGAAGGCCGTCCACCGACTCTGTCGAGTCCGTGCTCGGCAGCAAGCTTAGCCATATCCATGAACAGAAGAATCTCTCGTCGGCGACTGGGGTTGGAACAATCAAGAAGTCTACGTGATGAGACTATCGGTTTCTCACAGTCGGCTGTGAGCCTTGAGGTCGAAATCCGGGTCCTCGAGCTGGGCTCGGGTGGGAATCCAGTGACCCCCGAGTATCCGTCTGGCGGCAGCCTGCATGGGCGGCCAGTTCAGCGTTTCGACCCCGATGAGCCTCGAGTCCAGGGTTGTGCCGTCGAAGTGGAAGACCTGGAACTTCGCCCCGCTCGGGTCGTGCCTGATGATCGTGTCGGTGGCATCGGGGCTGGTCAGGCCTGCGGTGAACACCTTCTCCGGACCTTGGAAACTCCAGTGCCAGGGCACATCGTTCCAGTTCAGCGCCGCTGGGTCCGCGGTGTCGTCGGTCTCGGCCAGGATCACCTCGGCGAGGTGTCTGCCGTGGGATTCGGCCACGGGTTCGCAGGCCCAGGGACGGACGAGTGCGGCAGGGCCGGCAGTGATGCGCGCACAGTCGCCGGCGGCCCAGATACCTCGATGGTCTGTCGCCAATTTCTCATCGACGTCCCATGCCTTCCCTGGCCTGTCGCCGTCGATGGGGAGGGTGATCGGGCGGGCGCCGACGCTGGTGATGAACAGATCGTGAACTCCTGCCGGGATGTCGTCGGGGCTGGCCGTGTGGGTGACGAAGTCCACACCCGCGGCCCGGTGTTTGTCGAACAGTGCCTGCCGCACGGGCGCCGAGAGCTGTTTTCGCAGGGGTTCGTCGCCGCGCAGATAGACCGTGGCGCGGTGTCCGGCTGCCACCGCCGAGGCGGCGACCTCCATCCCGAGGTATCCCGAGCCCAGCACCCCGACGTCGAGGGTGCGAGTGGCGTTGGCGACCTGGGTGCGGACCCATTCGGCCTCGCCGAGGTTGTAGACCGGCAGCGCATCCGGGTATGCGGGGATCTCGGGCCGGTTGGCTTCCATCCCGGTGGCGAGGATGGCGTGGGTGAAGTCGAGGGCGCCACCCGAGTTGAGGTGGACTGTGCCGCGCACGCCCTCCCCTGCCACCGCCTCGGCGAGGGTGATCTCCGTGGCCGTGTCACGGACGAACGTGATGAGGTCGCGGTTCTCCAGGTGGTAGGGCAGGTGAAAGCGGGAGTCGTCGAAGAGGTGTTTGGACAGCGGCGGACGCTCGCAGGTCTTGCCCGCGTTCGGGTCGATGACGGTCACCGCCTGCCCGCGCTCGCTCAGCTGCCTGGCCGCGGTGGTCCCGGCCAGTCCCCCACCGATGATGACGATCTGCTTAGCCATGGTCCCCATGCTAGTCGGGGTGGGGTGAGTGCCGGGTCACCTCGGCCCAGGTGAGGTTCCGGGCGGTCAGGCGGGTGCCTGGGCTGGCTGGGGTCAGAGCCGTCAGGCGGGCCTGCTCGCCTTGCCATCGAGCCACAGCATGTCCGACTCGTCGCTGTGGGTTCCGCCGGTCCCGACGTGTTTGGCGTCGATCTGCGGGCCCATTTTGATGACGTGAACGAGCGCCATGCCGTGGCCGCGCCCGAGCCCGTAGTCGTTCTGAAGCCAGTCGAGGATGACCCCGGCCTTGACCGAGTCGTCGTAGCCGCGGTCCTTGGCGATGTCGACGAACTCGCGCGGGGTGAGTCCGGTCTTGTCTTCGATAATGTCGAGGTAGGCCTGGAATGACACGGCAGTTCCTTCCGGGTGCAGTGCCGGGCAATGGGTGCAGTGTCGGGCAACTTTGCTCGACGCCGGGGAGCCCGACTGCGGGCTCACATATGGTCAGAATAGCCTGTTCGACCCGCCATGCTGCCGAAAATAACGGAGACGACGAACCGGGACGGCCCGGGTGACCTCACCGAACCGCCCCGGAGATCGAGGTGTCTCTTTTCAGAGCGTCATCCCTCAGAGTTCGGTCGTGGAGCTCCCACCGCCGGTGCGCTGTCCGGTGACCTTGGCCTTGACGATCTGAGCCAACCCTGCGACCTTGCCGCCTTTGAGTCCCCAGTGCTGAGCCGAGTCTCCCGTGACCTTGATGAGGCCGACGTCGGGGTCATTGCGACCACCGTCGAACCAAGCGGCCACCGAGTCGCTCCAGAGTTCATCGATTTTGGCCTGATCATCGACGAATTCGACCCGACCGGCCACGGATAGCCAGTTTCCCGCCTCCGAGACGGTCACATTCACGTTCGGATTGTGCTTGAGGGCCGAGGCCTGGTCCCCCTGCAACCCGATGATGAACCAGATATCGGCATCGTCGGTGACCTGCTGCGGGACCATTGGGTGAGCCAGCAGCTTCCCATCGTCCAACGCTGTCGTCAGCATTACGTAGCCGCTGCCATCAAGAATTCTGATGACATCCTGCTGATCCAAGTCGTTGTTTGCTGACATTGTGTCCCTTCCTCGTGATTTCACTGTTCCTTCAGTGGCCAGATCGGGATCCGCACTGCCCACCACCGCCGCCGATTCGTCAACGGCCGTATGGGACCCGTCGGAGTTTCGGTAAAGCGTTGCACCCTGACTCTGCGCTGCCGCCTTGGCACGGGCCTCAACATTCTTCTCGGTGTAACCGACCTTCACACCCGAGTCGACATCAGAGGTGCCGCCGATCTTCTCCGTTGCCTTATCCAACGTCGCGGCGGCGTCGCGTGCGACGGATTCGCCTCGCGACTCACCCGTTGTATCTCTGTCATTGTTATTGCTCATCAGCAATCCCTCCCAGGAGTAGCGTGGACGTTGTGGTCATTCTTGCATCCGCGTGCCGGGCGAATCGCTTACAGCGTAAACACGATGGCTATTGCCAGGCAACATTCAGGCACCACCTGACTTCGGCATTCGTGGCCCAGCGGTGGTGTGGTCGCCCCCACTCGTGTCTACACTGATGTCATGGACGAAGATGCAGTTTCAGTCAGCGAAATCCCCGACGGTGCCGCCATCGTCGACGTCCGCGAAGACGATGAGTGGGAGGCCGGTCATATCGAGGGCGCGATCCACGTCCCCCTCGGCGATCTGCCGACACGACTCGATGACCTGCCCCTCGATGACAACATGTACGTCATCTGCCGCACCGGCGGCCGCTCGAACCGGGCCGTAGCCTGGCTGAACGACAATGGCTTCGACGCCTTCAATATCGCCGGCGGAATGGGCTCATGGCACCTGGACAACGGCAAACCCATTGTCTCCGAGAGCGGCGAGGAACCCTGGGTGAAATAGATTCGTGCTGCTCAGCCTGCCGGCTGCTTCTCCGGGTCGGGGATCTCCTCGTCGGGACGGCAATTGGGCAACCGTGACGCCGGCAGCGCCGCGGCCAGGCTGATTCCGGCAAGGGCGAGGAACTCAACCTGGGCGGTCGCCCGGGACCGGGGAATGTCGAGGGCCACTTTCTACCGCAGAGCCCGGGCCTTCCCGTCACAAAAAGAGCCAGGATCGAATAGCCCCGTCAACGAGCCCAACAATCAGTGAAGCAAACGCTGCCACCGTCTCTGCCGACGCTCGAAGGCGAAACGTTCAGAACGAAGACGCCGAACTCGCTCCACGACACTGGGAGCGTAGCTGTAGGCCGCGTCCGTATCCGCAAGACCCTCGAGTACACCGGAATACCGCCCGATTGGCAGACCGATACGCTCGCATAATGACTCGCGCTCGATATGCGAGGGCGATGTCTTCTCGATGTCGAGAATCAGACGATCATGCTTAGAGAGCTCATTGACAGTGCCTGGGACCATGACTCCGAGTGTGACACAGCCAAGCAACGAAAACGTTGATCATTAGAACGCGCTTCGCGCAGACAGGAGTACACTTCGAGAACCCCGCCGAGCAATGCCTGACTAACTGAAGTGAGGTCACATGCGAGTACTCGTCATCGGATCAACTGGCTACGTCGCCTCCCGACTCATCCCCACACTCCTCAAAGCCGAACACCAGGTCATCGCCGGGGCGAGGCGACCAGCGAAGCTTGATCGTTTCTACTGGTCCGATTCAGTCGAACGTGCCGAGATTGACGTTCTCGACGAAACCTCAATCATGAAAGCTCTCCAGCCAGACATCGAGGCCGTCATCTACCTGGTCCATGGAATGGACGGCATGAACTTCCGGGAAACCGATAGGAAGGCGGCCCGGAACCTCGTTTCAGCATTGCCGACCAGCAACGTCGAACGCCTTGTCTACCTCTCTGGCATCGTCCCTCAAGTAAAACGAGAGGCTCTCTCCGAGCATCTGATCTCCCGCCTCGAGGTCGAAGAAATACTCGCACAAGCAACACCCACGGTGATCACTCTGCGTGCCGCGATGCTCCTCGGCGCAGGGTCAGCAAGCTTTGATATGATGGCCGGCCTGACCCGACGGCTTCCCATCACAATTGTTCCGTACTGGATGGACCACCAAGTCGAACCGATCTCAGTTGAAGACGTGACTATGGCAATCGAGGGAGCCTTAACCGCGAGAATTCCCACTGGCCATTACGACGTCGGCGGCGGTCAGCGTTTCAGCTACCCCGACCTTCTCGAGCTCTTCGCTGAAGTCGCGGGCATTCACCGCGACCAGCTGCACCTCCCATCGTTACCCGAACCAGTCGTGGCGAAGCTTGTCGCCCGGATCACCAGTGTCGACACGGCCATAGCTGAAGCACTCGTCGAAAGTCTCCAGCAGAACATGGTCGCTACCGACGCGCGATGGACAAGTGACCTGATCAATAGGGATAGCAACTTTAAACCTTGCGGCATCCGTGAGGCGATCAGCCGATCGCTGAAGGACCCTGACGCCACAGTGCCCCCATCATCGCGGGACCCTCTCGGGCACTTGCCTGGCGACCACTAGAGACAGGCAACGTCGATGGCGGACTCAGGTAAGTAAGCCGGCTCCCGCCAGGCTCCAAACAGTTCAATGGCTTCAAGGGCAACTCATCGACACTCCAGGCCACTCGGGTCGCCAGGGCACAGGGATGTCTCCTTGCCGGGCGTTGAATCCGGGCTTATGTTTGCCCTATACAGAAATACAGGTAGTCTATCTAACGGTTAGATCATCTAATATTCAGGAGAGGTCATGTCGAACACAGTCACCGTTCCCGATCCCGCAGGATCAGAACTCACCAAGACCGAGAACGCCGAGAAAGGGTTTCTCGCCTCTGACGCACTGGCGAAGAACATGCAGTCAGTGCTCGTCGATCTGCTGGCACTTCAGTTGGTTGGCAAGCAGGCTCACTGGAATATCGTCGGACCCAACTTCCGCGACCTCCACCTCAATCTCGACGAAATCGTGAGCATTGCTCGCGAAACGTCCGATGATGTGGCCGAGCGGATGCGCGCCCTCCATGCGACCCCGGACGGTCGACCCTCGGTGATCGCAGAGCAGAACTCGCTTCCAGAGTTCCCGCAGGGAGAGATCCTCACCAGCGACGCAGTCAACTTGGTGACCAAAGCAATCGAGGCGACCGTCGGAACCATGCGAGACGTCCACGACGAAGTCGACGAAGCGGACCCAACTACCGCTGACATCTTGCACGAGGTCATCGATAAACTCGAGCAGCAGGCATGGTTCGTTAGCGCGGAAAACCGCACCCCCCGGCAGCGCTGAGTTAGCGGAACGCGGCGGAGTCCAGGCAACGATAATTGCGTTGCACGGGCGGGGTGGCGCAGCTCAGACATTCGACGAGTTGCGCCACCAACTCGCGGGCGAGGACTTCTTCGGCCGCGACGTGTCAGGGTTCGGCAAACTCAACACCGCCGCCGGTGGCGGTGACATTCGAGTCCGAAAGCAATCTCGATTGAACACAGCTTGTTAGGTGTGGGCGCGAAAGAAGGCGAGTCGTTTAACGACTCGCCTTCTGTTTTCGCATATGTCAGGCTGCGGCCACCGCCCCATCGCCCTGGAGGCCCTCGAGGGACTGAGTGGAGCGGGATGCGCTGCCAATCGAAGTCAATTCTTCGGGGGCCACCGAGAATTCGATGCGCTTCTCTGAGGCCACTACTCCCGCGCTGACCTCGAGGCGCGGGATGATCTCATCGGTGACACGTCCGATGAGAGCGACGTAGTCCGACCCCTCGGTCAGGGTCACATGCACGTCGAGAACCGACTCAGCGGCAACCCCGAAGAAGGAGAACGTCGCGCGAACAATGCCATCGATCTCAGCTGCCGCATGCTCCGCGTACGTGCAGGCACCGGTCGCGGAGAGATCCCACATGAGGCGCTTGAGCGGGTCGGCACATGGTTCGGCCTTGGTAGTCTCAACCGTCGAATCTGCCGCCATGATGATACCCGCCCCTTGATATTTTGATACAATCGATAATCTAACAGTTAGCTAGGCTAACAGTATCACGGATGGTTCGAAAGGAACTGGCGAAATGTCCTTACACGGATCTTCGGCAACCAGTGGTTACTGGTATTCCGAACGGGGAGTCGAGTCTGCTGACTCAATCGAGCTGCTCAATGAGCTGCGGCGCTATCGCGAGTCCAACGCCAGGATGCGCTCCAAGGTCAGGCAGGACATGGGGATGGGCGAGAAGGACCTCTTAGCGTTGCGTCTCCTGCTCTCGGCTCAGGCTCAAGGGCGTGTGATTCGTCAGCGTGAGTTGGCGCAAAGTCTCTCCATCCAGCCCGCCTCGGCCAGCGCTCTCGTCGATCGCCTGATCAAAGACGGCTATGCCGAGCGCGCCCCCCACCCGGATGATCGACGCTCAATAGCGGTGAAACCGACGGCGTTAGCCAGTGAGGATGTACGCCACACCTTGGTAGACATGCATGCCCGTATGCTCAATGTCGCTGACTCCATGACCCCCAAGGAGCGCGGCGTTGTCACCCGATTTCTGCGCGATCTCAATCACGCGATAGACCAGCATCCCGACGACCCCGAATCGCCGGCCCAGAGTTACGTCGAGATGCGCGAACATGCGCGGGAATCAGTAGAGGTTCAATGAAGATTTTCGACTATGCCGCAGCCTCGGGAACCTCAACCGCAGTGAGAGCGCACACAGACAGGAACATATACCGCCGCCAATAAGCGCGCGAGCAACTCCAAGCAACGAGCACGGGGCCGGCGGCGGAAGATGGTCAATGCTGGAGCTCCAGGCACGAACTCTTGAATCTGCCGACCGCACTCATCACGGCCGAGCGGTTTAGGCACATCGATATCGCTGGAACGCAGCGCTTCGACGGATGGCACCTCTGAGGTCGTTGACTTAGACTACGGCGTACGCACATTCGCGCCGATTCTGACGACAGTTCCGCTGGCGTTCCCGGCGCCCAAGGGAGGCGCGGTATCTATGCACCTTCAAGAACTCCCATTAAGCCGGATAGCTCGGCCTTAGGACCAGGACGAGCGCAGGGTGTTCTGCTTTGAGGCGTTCGGTCGCGACGGGGAGAAACCGACCCTCAGTGTCGTCGGCGGTACCGCAGCAGCTGCAGCAGAAACTCGCGCTAAGTTAGAGCAGTCCGCAGGGGGCAAAGGTGAGTCAGACAGCGGTTGTGTCGAACGAGCATTCACCGATAGAGCCGTGATCGGCAGACATCTCGGCATCCGAAGGGCTCAAAAGTCCTCCCACGCTGCGATGGCACGCGGCCATAGGAAAGGGCGCGACCAGCGAGATCATCGGGGAGCTCGCGCCTCGGAGTCCGCACTGCCTGCCATCTGGGTCGCCTCAGTCCGGCCGCTGAGTCCACGATGCAAGAACTCATGGCCCGTGACTGTGTGCAGCCGCCGGACTTTGGCAAGGTAGGACCATGACTACTCGCGCCGGCCAGCTGGCCCAGGATCGGGATCTCGTTGACATCCCCGCACTGCTCGACTCCTATCACGACCTTGTCCCTGATCCCTCGGTGCCCTCTCAGGCCGTGAGTTTCGGGACTTCGGGACACCGTGGTTCGAGCTTCAACCGTTCCTTCAACGAGGCCCACATCGCCGCGATCACCGCAGCGATCGTCGACTTTCGCAAGGACAAGGGAATCCACGGGCCCATCTTCCTCGGTCGGGATACTCATGCGTTGAGCGAACCGGCGTTCCTCACCGTCCTCGAGGTGCTCGCCGCCGCCTCGGTGCCCGCCCTCATCGATGAACGCGACGGGTTCACCCCCACACCGGCCATCTCGCATGCGATCCTCGGGTTCAACGCCGGCAAGTCCCGCACCGACGCGCAGGCCGACGGCATCGTCGTCACCCCCAGCCACAACCCGCCTTCCGACGGCGGCATCAAATACAACCCGCCTCACGGCGGACCGGCCGGGTCGGAGACGACGAACTGGATCGCCGAGCGCGCCAACTCCTACCTGGCCGCCGGGTGGGAGAAGATCCCCCGCACCCCGTTCCAGCGGGCCTTCCATCTCGAGAACACCAAGAACTTCGACTATGTCGACAACTATGTCGCCGACCTCGAATCGGTCATCGACCTCGACGTCATCCGGGGCTCGGGCATCAGGATCGGTGCCGACCCCCTCGGCGGGGCCAGTGTCGACTATTGGGCGGCGATCGCCGAGGACTACGACCTCAATCTCACCGTCGTCCATCCCGACATCGACCCCACGTGGTCGTTCATGACTCTGGACTGGGATGAGAACATCCGCATGGACTGTTCCTCCCCCTACGCCATGGCCGGGCTCATCGCCTCCCGCGGCGACTTCGACATCGCCACCGGCAATGACGCCGACGCGGACCGGCACGGCATCGTCACCCCCGACGCCGGGCTGATGAACCCCAACCACTACCTGGCCACGGCGATCGACTACCTTCTCGACAACCGCCCCGACTGGCCGACCGGAGCCGGCATCGGCAAGACCCTGGTCACCTCGTCGATCGTCGATCGCATCGTCGACGCCCACGGGCGCAGCCTCACGGAGGTTCCCGTCGGCTTCAAATGGTTCGTCCACGGTCTCCTCGACTCCACCTTGGCCTTCGGCGGTGAGGAATCCGCCGGAGCCTCCTTCCTGCGCCGAGGCGGCAAGGTGTGGTCGACGGACAAGGACGGCATCATCCTCTCGCTCCTGGCCGCGGAGATGACCGCGAAGACCGAACAGACTCCCTCCCAGCGCTATGCCGGGCTGGCAGCGAACTTCGGCACCAGCGCCTACGCTCGCCAGGACGCTCCGGCCACCCGGGAGCAGAAGGCTCGCCTGGGAGCCCTTGACGCCTCCCAGGTGAGCGCGAAGACCATCGCCGGTGAAGCCGTGAACTCGGTGCTCACCTCGGCGCCTGGGAACAACGCTCCCATCGGCGGACTCAAGGTCACGACGGACAACGCCTGGTTCGCCGTGCGCCCCTCGGGCACGGAAGACGTGTACAAGATCTACGCCGAGTCCCTGCGCGACGAGGACCACCTGCGCGCCGTGCAGCACGATGCGCGGACCCTGGTCGACGGGGTGCTGGAGTAGAAACAGCTGTCGGAGTAAGGACCCTGCCACTTCCCCATCGGACAGATCGGAGTTCCCGGTCACGATGGGGTATTACTGTACTGACGAAAACGGTGCATTCAAGTTTCGTCCACGCCAGAACACCAACGCTGAGCTGAGACGCATGCGGCAGCGTTCGTGGTGGTCGACGAGCAGGGCCTGTTGTTCTGTCGTGGGTGCAGTCAGAGCCTGTATGCATACCCGCCGCGGAACTGCCGAATACTCGCCACCCGGCTGTTACACGCTTCCAGCCTCCTTCCAGCCGTCGTTGTCCCGACTTCAACCACGAGGACAAGACTGGTCGGCACCGAGCGTGTCATCGCCTCCTCGGTGACAGCGCAGAGGGGGAGGGATTGACAACTCGAGCACCACCATTCGCACAAGCGCGCCAGAGAACTCTTCGCAGAGGCCTGGACCGCGGCAATGGCACTTCCTGCAGCTGTCACTGACACTGTGGCTCGTCGTGCTCAGCCCCGAAACGCTGCAGCCCCTCACCAGTCGGAACCGGTGCGGGGCTGCAGTCAGCGTGACGGAGCGTTTACAGGTGCGCCTCCGGGGCATTCTGGACGTAGTCGGCAAGGGTGTCGTTCTTGTACGCGTCGCGGACCTTCTCCAACTCGTCCTCATCAACGTTGACAATCGACTGACCGTCACTTGATGTGCCGACGCCTGCCGTTGGTGCGGTGAAGAACTCGATGTCGCCGGGGCGGACGTCGCGCATCCCGAACGCGGTGGCCGAGATGTACTGCGCGTCGAGGCCGGAGTCGACATACATGTAGGGAGCGAAGTTCTTGACCATGTCCTGGATCTTCTTCGGATTCGACAGCGTGTCCGCTGAGATGATCTCACTGGTCAGGCCCTTGATGAAAGCCTGCTGATTGCGAGCACGCTGGAAGTCGCCGTCCTTGAACTGCTTGCGTTCGCGCACGAAGGTCAGCGCCTCATCGCCGTTGAGGATGTTCTCGCCTTTGCTGAAGGTGTGCCCATTCTTCTCGAATTCCTGCTCCGAGTCCACACGTACTCCGCCGAGGCTGTCTGTCAGCGCTTTGAAGCCCTCGAAATCGATGATCGCCACGTGGTCGAGGTCGGTGCCGATGAAGTCCGAGACCGTGGACACGGCCAGCGGCAGTCCGCCGTAGGACAGGGCGGCATTGATCTTGGCCTTGCCGTGGCCTTCGATATCGACCCAGCTGTCACGAGGGATCGACATGACCTGCACGTTCGACCCGGACTCGGGCAGGTGCATGACCATGATCGTGTCCGAGCGCAGTCCGCGGGAGTCGTTGACGTCGACCTGATCCATCGGCTCATCGGAGCCGAGCAGCAGAATGTTCGTTCCGCCCTCATCATTGCGGTCGGCTTTCTGGGAACCGAAGACCTGTTCATCGGAGAGCTTGTTCGCGTTGTTGTCGAACGAGCGGCCCACGTTCCACACGTAGAGGCCGATGCCGAGCACGGCGAGGATGACGATGATCAGGATCGCCACGAGGACCTTGCGCCAGACGCGTTTCTTCTTGCGTCGAGGTCGCTGCGGTTCGTCGTTCTGGCGATCGAAGAGATCATCGAAAGTAGTGTTGTCCGTCATCGGCGCTCCGAGGTTTCAGTCGATTCGGCGCTTCGCGCCGTCAGTTCAGTGAGCAATCTCGGCTATTGTACCGGGCATCACAGAGTTTCGGACGTGGTGACCCGATTCACCAGTGATCACGCTGAGTTCTCCTGGTGGTCACGCGGCGCCGTGGGTAGACTTTGCTGGTGTTCAAGAACTATCGGGAAATCCTTTCGCTTCCCGGTGCTCTCAAGTTCTCCTTGGCCGGTCTTGTTGCACGTATGCCCATTGCAGTGCTGGGCCTGGGAATCGTCCTCTTCATTCAAGGCGTCAGCGGCTCCTATGGTCTGGCCGGCATCGTCGCCGCCGTCTTCATGATCGTCCAAGCGATTGCGGGCCCCGGGATCGCGCGCTTCGTCGACCGCTACGGCCAGGCACGGGTCATGGTGCCCATCGTCATCATCCACCTGGCCGGGCTGCTCCTGCTCATCCTCTCCGTCTACCTCGACTGGTGGACCGGGTTCGTCTTCGTCTTCGCCGGCATCGCCGGAGCCACCGTCGGCTCCGTCGGTTCGCTGGTGCGTTCGCGCTGGTCGCACGTAGTGGGTTCACCCAAGCAGCTGCAGACCGCGTTCTCCTGGGAATCTGTGGCCGATGAGCTCCTCTTCGTCTCCGGGCCGGTGCTCGCCACGGTCATGGCCACGGCCGTGTGGCCGCCGGCCGGCATCATCCTCTCGATGCTTTCCACCGCGGTCGGATCGACGCTGCTCTACATCCAGAAATCGACCGAACCTCCGCCGGTCGAGCGCACCACCGAGGCCCGCGGGCACGTGTTCTCCAACCCCGGCATCTTCACGATCATCCTCGTCAACGTGTTCCTCGGCGTGAACTTCGGAGCCATCGACGTCATCGCCGTGGCCTTCTCCGACGAGTTAGGGCTGAAGCCGCTGGCCGGCATCCTGCTCAGCGCCTTCGCCTTGGGCTCGCTGATCTCTGGGGCACTCTACGGTTCACGGAACTGGACTTCGGCGACGCATCATCGGTTCGGATTCAGCGTCTCGCTGCTGGCGATCGGCGCGTGCTCCATGCTTCTGGCGCAGAGCATGCTCTCCTACGGGATCATCCTCTTCCTCGTCGGGTTCACGATCGCCCCGAGCCTCATCGGGGCGAACTCGGTCATCGAACAGCTGGCACCGCCCAGGCGCCTCACGGAGGCCTTCGCCTGGCTGGGAACATCACTGGGCTTCGGCGTCGCCTTCGGCTCGGCGATCGCCGGCAACATCATCGATGCGGCGAACGCGAAGACCGCGATGCTGCTGCCCGCCGGCTGCGCGCTCATCGGTGCGGTGCTGGCGCTGTCTCTGCTCAAGTTGCTCAACCCGACCCGCTCGAGCCACGAGGTGCGCCTGGCCAAGGACCCCCGCCGCGTGCGGGTGGACGGCGAGGAGTAGACAGCGAGGGGTGGGGGCGCGCGGTCGCGTCCGGCGGCGGGCGCTTCGCTGATCGCCGGCCCGGTTCCCGAGGCGCGAAAACGGCCCTGTCCGCTTAATCATCGCAAGAGTGACGCTCCCTACAGTTGCACCGGTAGGAAGTGTCACTCTTGGTGCGTAGTGCAACCATGTGTCAAGAATGTTTGACATCAAATGTCAAGAATGTTTTACTCATAATGTAAAGATTCATTGACATCAGGAGTGGCATGGAAGTTCGCACCTCGAACCTCAAACAGGTTCGCAAGGCAGCGGGCCTCACTCAGGCCCAGCTGGCCCAGTCCACAGGCGTTTCGCGACAGACGATCATCGCCACCGAGCGCGGCGACTACGCCCCCAGCGTCTATCTCGCACTGCGCATCGCCCAATCCCTCGAGACTACCGTCGAAGAGATCTTCTCGCTTCAGGAGGAACCATCATGAAAACCATGAGCGACAAGAAGAAACCCACCAACGAACTCGCCAACCGGATCGCCGGTTTCAACGACCCCTCTATGGGCGATGAACGCGAACGGGACGTGATCCTGCGTGCCTACACATTCGGTGCCGTCGTCTCGACGTATGTGTTCTTCGCACTCGGGTTGCTCTTCGCGATCCTCGGCGCCGGAATCTGGAGCGCGCTCATCATCATCGGTTCTCTCGTAACCAGCATTGCCATTTCGTCATACTGCAATCGTGAGAATGTCGATTTCTCGATGGCCATGGCTCGCGTCTCGCCGAGGCGCCTGGTCATCGGCAACATCGTCGGCGCCGTCTTCGCCATCGTTTGGGTCGGCGCAATCGTCTTCCACATGAGCCGGGGATACCCGCTCATCGATGCCGGCATGGGAGCAAGCACGACGCTCGGCGTCTCGACCGGCACGTACTCCATTGTGTTCGGCGCGGCCGTCGGATTCATCGTGGCAATCACCTTGATGACGATCTCACGCTTTCGCAAGATCAAGCAGGCACGCGCCGAGGCGGCCCGGGCAGCCGAGATCGAGGACGAGGACTGACACTTCGGCAGCCACGCGAACAGCGCGTGAGCGCCGCGAGCTCAGCTACAACCGCATGAGCGCCGCAGCCCCACCTACAACCTCGTGAGCGACGCCTTCCCAACTACAACCTCGCGAGAGTGACATAACCACCCGAAGCACCGGGTGGTTATGTCACTCGCTGCAGGAGAAGCGTGCGAAAGGCGCGAGCGAGCGCCGCTCAGGCCCAGTTCTTATGTGGGGACGTCTCTCCGACGCCGGGGTTGAAGACGTTGCAGGGGTCGAGTTCCTTGAAGTGGGCTTCCATCTCCGGCGGGATCCGGTAGAGGCGACCGTAATTATGCTCGGCCGGGACCGCAGCTCCCCGGGCCTCGAGCAACTCCGTCATCTGCTTCTTCAGCTCCACCGGGTCGACGCCCTTCTTCGCCACATGGTCCTGGTGGAAGACGTGACAGAAGAAGTGGCCGTAATAGGAGCTGATGTGCAGCTGGTCGGCGATCTCCTCCGGCAGCACCTCGAGCCAGTCGTCGTCGTCGCGGCGCAGTGCCACGTCGAAGGTGATCATGCCCGAGGAGTCCTCACGATTGAGGTTGAAGTACCGGGTCGCGGCACTCGCGGCGCCGAAGCGATGGAGCATCGCGGACTGGGCCTCATCGGGAGTGCAGATGAAGAAGTCACCATCCTGGGCCGCCTCGGCGAAGAAGGACTCGAGGAACTCTTCGGTGTCAGCCTTGTCGTCACCGCTGACTACGAGCAGCAGGTGGTGTTCGTACCGGTCGCGGTAGTCGAGCATCCGCGTGGGCAGCTGATCGGGAAGCAGACCGAAGGCCTTCTGCGCGATCGTATCGGCGACGGTCGGGCCGAAGAACGGCAGCTTCGCGAACACTCCGTTCGCCCAGTTCTTCAAGGCGAACAGTTGGACCTGCTGGCGGCTGCCGGCGTGCTTGACGGAGACGAACGTGTCCTTGCCGTACTCCTCGGCGAGGTCGAATGAGGGCCTGCCCATGTACTCCCCCGAAATCGGCAACGGCCGGTCGGAGGCGAGGATGGCGCGGCGCAGGTCTTCGAGAGTCCCGGGTTCGTTGGTGCCGATGTAGAAGGTGGTCGGGTCCTTCTGTTTGGGGAAGGTGCGGACGCGGACGGCGAAGACCATCAGTTTGCCGGCCGAGCCGGAGGCTCCGTGGAGGAATTTCGGGTTCGCGTTGTAGCGGGCGGGCGAATCGGCGATCTCGCGCACGTGGTCGCTGTATTCGGTGTCGAAGGTGTCCTCGGGCGGCGGGGTGACGTCGGCGGGGTTCCAGTCGCCGCGTTGGAGTCTGTCGAGGATGTGCGCGGGATCCTTGCCGAGTTCGACGCCGAGGTGGTTGACGAGTTCGACGTGGCCTGACTCGTTGACCCGGGCAAAGATCGCGTATTCGGTGAATGCGGGGCCTTTGCGGATCTGACTGCCGCCGGAGTTGTTTGCGATGCCGCCGACGACCGAGGCCCCGATCGAGGACGAGCCGATGACCGAGTGCGGTTCGCGGTCGTAGGCGGCAAGGGCGTCTTCGAGTTCGTAGAGCGTCGACCCGGCCAGGCAGATCGCTTCGCGGGCGTCGTTGATGAGGTGGATGTCGTCGATGCGCAGGGTGGAGATGATGACGATCTCACGGTCGTAGTCCTGGTCGCCGGGTCCGGAGCCACCGGTCAGTCCGGTGTTCGCGGACTGGGTGATGACGATGAGGTCGTGATCGACGCAGACTTGAAGGGAGCGCCACATGTCGACGAGGCTGCCCGGCCGCAGCACCGCGAGTACATTCCCGCCGCCGAAGCGGTTGCCCTTGGCATAGGGTTCGGTGGCGCGAGCCGAGGTGAGCACATGCTTACTGCCCACGATGTCGATGAGGGCGCTGACCGCCGGTGACGAATTCTTACGCTGACTTCCGAACATTGTTTCCTCACAATCGGGTTGTTAGCGGCTACCTGACATCCTAGACAATGGGAGAGAACTGAAATACGCGAGGGTTCGCGATTCTGGCTCTGAAGCAATGATCCCTCAGAGAAATATCGACCACACATAGACAAGCCCGAGGCCGACGACGCTTCCGACGCTGGTCGTCACACTGACAGATTTCACGGCGCCCTTGGTCGTCTGACCGAGCATCGTCTTGACCATCCAGAAGAAGTTGCTGTGCACGGTCATCAGGAACAGGGACCCCGAGGCGGCTGCAAGGGCGATGAGCACTGGGTCGACTCCGGTCGAGGCTGCGACGGGAGCGAGGAATCCTGCGGCCGTGATCGAGGCGACCGACACGGATCCGATCGCGGTGTGCAGAACCACCGCAAGAACCCAGGCCAAGAGGATCGGGGACGCAGCATCCGCTTCGAACATGCCTCCCAAGATGTCTCCCAGCCCGATGGACTTCACCATCTCGGCCAGGGATCCGCCCAGACCGGTGAGGGCCAAGATCTCTCCGCTCGCTGCGAATCCCGACTTGAGGGTCGTCGTCACGCATTCGTGGTCCCTGTGCACGAGAAGTAGAACATAGGCCATGAAAGTCGCGCAGAACATGGCGATGGTCGGGGCACCGAAGAAGTCCATGATCGGAATGTCGATCGATAGATTTGTCAGGATCGACTCGGAAGCGATGAGCACGAGCGCAAGGAACACCGGGCTGATCGTCAGCCACAGAGGAAGGCGCCGAGGCGCGTCCTCCTCGGGCGCGGAATCGTCGACCGGTCCGGTGTAGGTTTCCTCATCGGTCGCAGCGTCCCAGAATCCGAAGCGAAGGAACAGCGTCTTCATGATGGCGATCGTGATGATGATGCCGAGGACCGCTGTGATGATGCCGAATGCCAGGAAGCGCGGAATCGGGATCTCGAGCAGCGAGCTCAGAGCAAGCGATCCGACGCTGGGGATCATCATGGTCAGACCGAACAGAATGCCTGCGCACATCGCTGCAGAGATGATTCCTGTTCCCGCTCGACCGATTCGAGCGGCGACCGATCGTCCGACTGGGGCCGTGATTACGAAGATCACGTCAGAGAAGATCGACTGCAGGACGGTTCCGCTCGTCACGCCGAGTGCATAGGGCGCGAACCTCTTACCCGAAACAGCCATCAACGCGGCGACCAGGCCCTCGATCGCGCCGAGCTTCGCCAACAGTTTGCCGAGCAGAACGCCGAAGACGATGAGCAGCCCAATCTCGGCCATGATGCTGCCGAAGCCTGTGGCGATGATCTCCGTCGTCGGGCCGAAGCCCTGCCCGGTCACCAATCCCAGGTACCCGGCGCCGATCAGCAGCGCGAAGAGCGGGTTGATCTTCAGCGCCAGAATCAACACGATGACTCCGGCGACCGTGATGAGGGTGTGCAGTACTGTCAGCCAGTCGGCCATTGTTGGGAACTCCTGATTCTTCGTTGAATCCGAACCGCGGGGCGGGTTCGCGCCTGGTGCTGATGTTCTGTGCTCAGGCTCAGTCTCGAGCGTCGAGCCACTGCGCGGATCGTTCGGTACCTCCGGGAAGGGTGTCCAAGAATTCTCTGGCGAAGGTGTCATGCCCGTGACCGCTGATAGCGTCAAGCGCTCGGTTGACATCGCCGGATAGAACGGCGGCGCGCAGGTCCCGGTGCCTGGCCACGTTTTCGCTTGGAGTCTCGACGGTGTTGAGACGACGGAGATTCAATGACATGCAGAGTTTGACCTGCATTGTGATCTGGCGATAGCTGGAGACGATCCGGGAGTTGCCGCAGAGTCTGACCAGCTCGGTGTGGAAGGCGTAGCTGGCTTGGATACGACCGAACTCGTCGTCGCCGTTCTCGAACTCATCGGCGAGCCTGACGAGCGCAGCGTCCAGCTCTGTCGCGTCCACATCGGCAATGTCGTCGGTGAACCGGTAGAGATGGGTGACGGCCATCTGCTCGAGCCCCTCCCTGAACGTGAGGATCTCGAAGACGTCGTTCTGACTGAGGCTGGCAACTCGCACACCGGCCCGTGGACGACGGACGACGAGTCCAGAGCCTTCGAGAATTCGCAGACCCTCGCGCACCGGTGCCCGGGAGACACCGAGGCGGCTGCAGAGATGTTCCTCCACCACGCGATCGTCAGGTCCGATCTCCCCGCGGAAGACCAGTTCACTGATCTTCACCGCGGCGAGCTCCGCCAAACTTGGACTGTCGATGAGCGAGTCCCTCGCCAGTGATGGTGTCGTCATCTCGATGCCACTCCGTTCTCGTGCGAGCGCCTCCCCGGTGACGTGCAACTCGCTTCCTGATAGCCTATTGTAGACAATCGACAGTGATATGCAACACAGTGAGGTGGATACCATGACCCAGACGACCAAAGATGCGGAACCCTCCCCAACGACTTCCCCTGGCCCCCTCTCAGGGATCACGGTCCTCGAAGTCGGGGTCTTCATTGCCGGACCGTTCGCGACGATGCAGCTCGCAGATATGGGGGCACGTGTGATCAAGATCGAGACCCCCGGCACCGGTGACTCAACTCGAGCATCCGGTCCCCACATCGACGGCGAGTCCAGCCCATTCTTGCGGCTCAATCGGAACAAAGAATCAATCGTGCTCGACCTCAAATCCGAAGACGGGCGCAACTCGTTCAAGGCGCTTCTAGAGAACGCGGACGTCCTCGTGGAGAATCTGAGACCTGGGTCGCTGAAGAAGATGGGGTTCGGATACGACGATCTCAAGGACGACCACCCCGGGCTTGTCTACGCCTCAGCATCCGGCTGGGGGCAGGACGGTCCTCTTGCACCGCTGGCCGGTCTCGACATCATGGCACAGGCGCGGTCAGGGCTTATGAGCATCACAGGCTTCCCCGATCAACCTCCCGTCAAGGTCGGAGTCCCGATCTGCGACCTCACGACCGCTCTCTATATGGCCCTCGGTATCGTGTCCGCACTCTACGAACGGAGAGCCTCTGGCCAGGGCCAGCATCTCGACGTCTCGCTCTTCGAGTCGGCAGTCTCCTTGGCAGTGTGGGAAGCGGGCAGCTACTACGGCGCAGGCACAGTTGGTCGCCCAAACGGTTCGGCCCATCAGGCGCAGGCTCCTTACCAAGCCGTGTCGGCCAAGGACGGCTATGTGACCATCGGAGCGAACACCCAGGCGACCTGGCTGCGATTCTGCTCGGCATTCGAGCTCGCCTTCCTCGAGGAGAACGAACTGTTCTCCGAACCGGCGAAACGACTAGAGAACCGAGAGGCGCTCATCGCAATCATCGAGGAGCAGTTCGCCGAACGAGAGGTCGAGGAAATTCTCGAGGAGATGAACAGAGTCGGAGTACCAGCGGCTCCCATCAACGACTTCGAGCAGGTATTCAACGACGACCACCTCAACGCCCGCAACTACTTCTGGGACTCACAGCACCCCACACTCGGATCAGTCAGACAATTGGGCAATCCGATGCGATTCTCACGGTCACAGCTCACCCACGGCACCGCCGGACCCTCCCTGGGTGCCGATACGGACAAGATTCTCGACGAACTCACACCACCGGTCGGAACAGCACAGAAAGCGGAGGCCCAGCGATGACGACAACCGACGTAATCACCGAGGTGCGCGATTCCGCACTCCACGTCACCTTCAACCGGCCCGAGGCCCGGAACGCGATGACCTGGGAGATGTACCAGGCCCTCGCCGAGGCAGCGGCAAGGGCAGACGAGGATCCGACCCTCCGAGCGCTCGTCCTCCGAGGGGCCGGCGGGCGCGCTTTCGTCGCCGGCACGGACATCGCCCAGTTCAGAGGTTTCTCCGGCGAGGACGGAGTAGCCTATGAGAAGCGAATCGACGAGGTGCTCAGCGTTCTCGCTGCTGTCGGCAAGCCCGTCATCGCTGTCATTGACGGACATTGCGTCGGCGGCGGCCTAGGAATCGCCGCCTGTGCGGACGTCCGCGTCGGCTCGCCCAAGGCATCGTTCTCGGTCCCGATCGCCAAGACGCTCGGCAACACACTGTCCGCGAGCACTCTGCGCAGACTTGTGCGCGTCTTCGGCGAACCACGCGTCGCATCCATGCTGCTGACCGCACGACGAGTCGATGCTCAGGAAGCATTTGTCAGCGGCTTCCTGACCTCGGTCGAGGACGATCTTGATACTGCCGCCGAACAGACGATAGCGACCATCACAGGCGGCGCCCCTCTCACCCAGTGGTCGATCAAGGAGAATCTCCGCCGCCTCAATTCCTCAGATCCAGTCGACGATTCGGATGTCATCGCTTCCGTCTACGGCAGCGAGGACTTCGCGGCCGCCGTCGAGTCCTTTCTCTCGAAGACCCCGATGGAGTGGCACGGACGCTGAAGCCTCGCCGTCCGCACCGGAGACCGACTGGTTCGCTGCCTCTGCGCGGTGTCCGCCGCAGCGAGCAGAGGATCGCGATATCAGTGAGAGGGTCGCGCCTCCTCGGCACCGTCCACCGTGAGCAGATGCGTGAGCACGTCGGTGACCGTGACGACGGCGTATCTGCCGTCGCTGCGTTCGACCAGCGAGAGCTGTGTGCACTCGGCCCGCATCGCACCGAAGGCCCGGACCACAGTCAGCGACCCCGCGACCACGGAGACCGGACGCATCACCTCGGCGACGGAGTCCCCCGAAGCGAAATCGAGCACGTCGCGGACATGGACCATGTGCGTCGCCGCCTGCCCGGCCGCGGTGCGCACGAGGATACGCCGGTGGCGAGTCCTGCGTGCGGCTTCGCTGACTTCCCCGACGGTCGCGTCGGGACCGACGACGACCGGCTCCGCCCGTCCTGCAACGAGGTCATCGAGGCTGATCCGACTGAGCTCAAGGGCACCGAGCAGGGCATCCGAGGACTCCCGCTCGAGAGTGCCCGCCTGCACCGAATGCCGCAGCAGCTGCCGCAGATCATCCGAGGTATGCGCCCGGTCGACCTCGTCGACGGGATCGACGCCGACGATGCGCAGGCACGCGTTCGCGGCGTTGTTGAGCACGTGCAGCAGCGGCCGGGTGAGGAACATGAACGCCCGCATCGGCACGGCGAGCATGATCGCCGAGCGCTCCGGATGGGCCACCGCCCACGACTTCGGCGCCATCTCACCGACGACCAGGTGGAGGAAGGTGACGATGATGAGCGCGAGGACGAAGCCGGTAATGTCGGCGATCCACAGCGGCAGGCCGAGCGCCTCGGCGACCGGTGTGATCCAGTGGTGGACGGCCGGCTTCGTGATTGCGCCGAGTGCCAGCGTGCACGCCGTGATGCCCAGCTGGGAGCCGGCGAGCAGCACCGAGAGCTCGGTCGAGCTGCGCAGGGCCGCACGCGCCGAACGACTGCCGGGAGCGGCATCCTCGAGGCGGTGCCGCTTGGCGGCGATGAGCGCGAACTCGACGGCGACGAAGAAGGCGCTGAGCCCGATGATGAGGACAGTGATGAGGGCGATGACCCAAGGGTTGCTCATCGGTCCACTTCGATTCCGATCCGCAGCCGGAAGGGCACGTGCGATTCCACCTCGAGCACCTCGGCGAGCAGTCGCGCGGGACGCGGCGTTTCCGTGCTGGCGAACTCCGCAGGGTCGACCGGCAGATCGATGACGATCCGCTCCCCCACCTCGGGGAAGCCCTTGGCATGTTCGATGGCGAGCCCGGACAGGGTCTGCGCCGAGGTGGCCGGCAGTTCCCGCTGCAGGGCACGCTCCACCTCGTCGAGGGGGATGAGGCCGGGGGCCGTCCACGTGCCGTCGCCGGCCTCGATGATCTCCTCGATAGCCACGTCGTGTTCGTCGGCGATGTCGCCGACGAGCTCCTCGCCGAGGTCCTCCATCGTGACGATGCCGGCGAACCCGCCGTACTCGTCGACGACACAGGCGATCTGGGTCCGGTTATCGGACAGGATGCGCACCGCATCGGGCAGCGGCAGGGATTCGGGAACAAAGACCGGCTCCCGCATGAGGGTGCGCAGGGTGGTCTCGGAGGGAGCGAGGACGTCGAGGAGGTCGATCGTGCCGATGACCTGCCCGTCCGCTTCGAGCACGGGGTACCGGGAATGTCCGGTGCGCATGAGCCCACGGGCCTCGCTCAGGCTCATGTCGGCGCCGACGACGTCGACCCGGGAGCGGGGTACGGTCGCGTGTTCGACGCTCTGCTGGGGGAAGTCGAGGATCCGGTCGAGGATGAGGGAATCCTCGTCGACGAGGTCGCCGCTTTCACGGGATTCGGCGACGATGTGCTTGAGGTCCCGCGGGGTCGCGGCATGGTCGACGTCGTGGACCGGTTCGATGCCGAGGATACGCAGCAGCACGTTCGAGGACTTGTCGAAGATCGTGATCAGCCACCCGAAGACAGCAAGGTAGAGCGATGTCGAACGGGCCAGCCAGGTGGCGAGCGCCTCGGGGCGGGCGATTGCGAGGTTCTTCGGGAACAGCTCCCCGAAGAGCATCTGGATGAGCGTCGAGGCGAGCAGGGCGAGCACGGTGCCGATGAGGATGCCGGTGCCCTGCGGGATCGGTGTCCCGCCGAGGGCCTCTCCGACGGCGGTGCCGATGAGCGGTTCAGCGACATAGCCGACGAGCAGTCCGGTCACGGTGATGCCCAGCTGAGCGCCCGAGAGCATGAATGAGGTGCGGCGAGTGATCGACAGAGCCCGATCTGCGGCCCGATCACCGGCGGCAGACCGCGCGCCGAGGCGGGAGCGGTCGACGGCCATGTACGCGAATTCCTGCGCCACGAAGTAGCCGGTGGCCACGGTGATGAGGAGGACGACGAGGAGTCCGATGAGAAGCGAGAGCAGCCAGGTCAACGGTGTCCACCTGCCCGCGCGGGATGAAGTTGTGATGAGATGCAGCAGTAGATGTCCCAGCTGGGACTTCGATAGTCGTCCATGGTCCTTCCGAAAGTGATCAAGTGGGCGGCTGGGATCAATTATCCAGGCATCAGCTGGCAAGAGGCTGTGGATGACAGGTTTACCCGCAGCGCCAGCGTCGGCTCAGCTGGGATAGCAGTGCCGGTTCAGCTGGGGATCACGGACTTCGGTGTCTGCTCAATCGCGGTCAAGGTGGTGATCTCCCCGAGCGTCGAGTATTTGGGCCCGCCGATGCGGGCGATCGGGTCAAGGAGCGCGGTATCTATCTTGCCATCCGCATAGATGCGGTCATCGACGTGGAATGCCAGAACTTCACCGACGACGAACTCGGCCCCGGTGTCTCCGTAAGCGACGGCACTGTGAAAACGACATTCCATCGCGAGAGGAAGATTGCGCAACCGCGGCACGCTCACATGCGCCGAGGCCACCGTCTCCAGGCCGAGCACTTTGACCTCGCTGACCTCGGCAGGGAACTCCTTCGCGCTGGTGTGGACCGCATCTGTGAACCTAGCCGTCGGAATGTGGACCACGTACTCACCGGACACATCGATATTGCTGCGCGAGTCTTTGCGGGCACCTTTCTTGCGTCCCATGTTGATTCCCAGCATCGGCGGCTTGTTCGAGACGAACGTGAAGCAGCTGAACGGAGCCAGGTTGTCTACACCGTCTCCGGTCCGCGTCAGCACCCAGGCGATCGGTCGCGGTACGACGACACCGGAAAGTAGCCGATAGGTCTCCTCCGGTGACAGCGAAGTCGCTTCGATAATCATTTCTTTCCTCTCTGTTCAGCAAATTCGGCTCTGACCTGCGCGGAGGGAGGATAAATCCCCTCAAGCGATTCCCCATTCCGGATTCTCTCGGCGAGATACTCTTCGAGCAGCTCCTGCTCACACGAGTCTCTGGCCACGTCATTGGCACAGTGCTCCGGCACGACCAGGACTCCGTCGGCATCACCGACGATGATATCGCCAGGGTAGACCGCTGTGCCGCCGCAGCCGATCGGAATATTCTGCTCGACGACGCGCAGATGACTGCGACTGACGTTCGCCGTGGCTCCAGCACAGAAGCTGGGCAGCCCGGTGCTGCGGATGCCGTCGACGTCACGCAGACTGCCATCCGTAACGATGCCCGCGGCGCCTTTGGCCTTCAGACGATGAAGCAGAATGTCTCCCCCTGTCGCCGTTCGTCGCTCTTCGTGTGAATCGATGACGAGCACGTTGCCCTGGGGCACTGACTCGACGACGGCGAAGAGGCTGAGGCCCGGTTCGGGTGAGGATCCCGGCCACAATCCCTCCATGTCCTCACGGGCTGGGATGGTGCGCATGGTCCAGGCTGGCCCGATGATCTTGCTGCCCTCGGAGATCGCTGCGATTCCGTGGATGTACTGGTCGCGAAAGCCGCGCTTGAGCAACTGGCTGGCGATCGTCGGAGTACCTGCCGACGCGAACGCCGCGACTGTCGATTCACTCAGACTCATGCGCGCACTCCGTCCAGGAGGTTCCAGGTCGCGGCCGCCGCGGCCACGGTCGTCCGACCTGAATCAGAAAGCGGCACGAGCGGAGGACGAACGTTCGGATTGATCTTGCCCATCTGCCCGAGGAGCCATTTCACAGCCGTCGGGTTGGTCTCGGTGAGCACGACGTCATTGAGTTCGAGGAGCCGATAGTGGAGGGCTCGGGCAGCGTCCCAGTCACCTGCGGCGAATACCTCGTAGAGTCGAGCGATCTCCGCCGGGACCAAGTTGGCAGTGACACTGATGAAACCGGCGCCGCCGATGGCCAGGATCGGAAAACAGAGCGCCTCGAGGCCGGAGAACAGCAAGAAATCCGAACCGCAATCCTGCATGACGAAGTTCGCATGGGAGAAATTCGGGCTGGCCTCCTTCATTCCGATGATATTGGGAAAGTCACGGTAGAGTCGGCCAACGGTCTCAGGTGAAATTTCGACACCGGTGCGCGAGGGGATGTTGTACAGAAGGATATCTATATCGACTGAGCTGGCAATCCGCGCATACCAGTCATAGAGGCCGTTCTGAGTCGGCTTCGAGTAGTAGGGCACGATGATCAGTGCGGCATCAGCATCCACCTCGGCGGCCTTTCGAGTCAGCTCGATCGTCTCCGGCAGCTGATGCGTCCCTGTTCCCGGGACGAAGGGCAGACGTCGATCGAGTGCGGAGGCAGACGCTTCAATCATCTCCAACCGTTCGGCAAGCACGAGCGATCCGGGTTCTCCCGTCGTTCCTGTCACGGAGATTCCGTGAGAACCGGCCTCGACTTGCTCATCGATCAGGGCCCTCAGTGCCCCGTAGTCGATCGTCATGTCATCGTTGAATGGCGTGACCAGAGGAGTGATTGAACCTCGAAGACAGGTGTTCATAAGAGCCTCGCAGTTTCGGTTGGCGCGGGTAGGGCAGTCTCTTCAAACTAGAACCCGAACCTTTGCCACTCAAGCAATCCGAAACCGGCATTGATAAAATCCAGGAATGAATCTCGATATGGAGACACTGCGCTCTTTCTCCCAGCTGGCCGATGATCTCCACTTCGGACGCGCCGCGTTGGCGCTGGGCATCGAGCAGCCGACTCTCAGCCAGAGAATCAGGAGACTCGAGGACCACCTCGGAGTCGAACTCTTCACCCGCAGCACTCGGCGCGTCGAGCTGTCTCCCGCTGGGCAGAGCTTCCGGTCCGACATCGATGCGATCCTCACCTCGCTCGATCGGGCGGTCGAACGAACTCGGGCGACACAAGCGGGCCGCCACGGCCGACTCACGATCTTCTACACTATGAGCGTCGGATACGAGTTCCTGCCGAAGCTCGTCTCCACCTGCCGATCCGTACTGCCGGAGATGTCGATCGATGCTCTGGAGATGTGGGAACGCGACGTCATCGAAGCGGTGCTCCGCGGACGGGCCGAACTGGGCCTGGTACGGACCGATCCGCTGCCCGAGGACCTGTCGAGCACTCTGGTCGCCAGGGAAAAGGTCTGCATCGCGATTCCGCGCGGGCACCGCCTGGCTGGCGCCCAGAGCGTGGAGCTGCGCGACCTAGGCAATGAGACCATCTTCGTCACCCCGCACGATCTCGCCCCCGGCTATCAGGGGCTCATCGACCAGATGCTCGACGAAGCCGGGGTGAGTCCGAAATTCCTCGACAACCCGCTCCCCGGCAACCGCGCTCTAACCGCGCTACAGGGAACCGACTGCCTCTCGATTCTGCCGAGGTCGGTCGCAGAGAACATCACCGCCGGTGGAACCGTGTCCCTCCATCCCGTCATCGATGACTCGGCATGGCTGCCGGTCAGGCTGCTGTACCGCAGCGGCGCAGCGCCCGCAGTCGCGACATTCGTGTCAATGGCCACGCAGAAATCTCGTTCCGAAGGGTGGATGCAGCCGTTCTGAACAGCTCGGCGTTCATTTATTCGAGTTGCCTATCAATCCCGCCACAGGTTCTCTTGAAGCTCTGCTGACCCGCTTCGTAGGGTGAGATCCCAGATCGGCAACGTTGAGGAGCCCGCCCATGACGCAACGACGCAGTCTCTATATCTCCGGATTCAGCCACGAGAATCCGATCCCGGCGGCCTGTGTCATCGGCGGCACATTGATGACCGGCGCGATCCACGGAGGCGGGAGGGGTTCCGACCCGAACGAGTTCTCGGCTGACCCCGGCGAGCAGTGTTTATTGATGTTCGACCGCCTGGAGTCCATCCTCACCGAGGCCGGAGGGTCATGGGCCGACGTCATCAAGCTTTCCGTGCGCATCCAGTCGGTCGCAGTCAGAGAGATCCTCAATCGACGCTGGCTGGAGATCTTCCCGAACGACAACGACCGGCCCGTGCGACAGGTCACCCTGGGCACGACCCGCGACCACATACTCATCCAATCCGAGATGACCGCCATTCTCGTCTGAAGCACACCACCACTGCAAACCCCGCAAGGAGACCGATGTTCGACTACGCCCTCTATGACCCGGATACCCGCGCGCCGGCTGCGGCCGTCCCACCCGGATCCTGCGACAGTCAGGTCCACATCTTCGGTGCCCGTCAGCGGTTCCCTGTCAAACCGGACGCGGCTTACGTCGTCTACCAGGCCACAGTCGAAGCGATGCTCGACATGCACCGAGCTCTCGGAATCGACCGCGGCGTCATCGTGCAGTCAACCGCCTACGGCAACGATCACGCTGCCATGGTCGATGCCCTGCATCGAACAGGTCCGAACTATCTGGGGTGCGGAGTCGTGAATGACTCGACGAGCGATGACCAACTGGCCGAACTGCACGCGGCGGGCATGCGAGGTGCACGGTTCAACTACCACCCGAAGCTCAAGAATCGGATGCCGGATCCCGAAGAAGTGACGCGCACGGCACAACGTGTGGCACCCCTCGGCTGGCATCTCAAGCTCCATCTCAACAGTGTCGACCCGAAGCCGATCACGGATCTGCTCGCCGATGTCGAGGCTCCGATCATCATCGACCACATGGGCCCGCTGCAGTACGAATACGGACTGGATGACCCGAACTTCGCCCACGTGCAGGAACTCCTCGGCCGAGGCAACTGGTGGGTGATGCTCTCTAATGGCGACCGTCGATCGGTCGCAGGCTACCCCTGGGACGATGCCGCAGCCTATGCACGCGAGTACATCGCCACTGCTCCCGATCGTGTGTTGTGGGCCACCGACTGGCCACACCCCTTGCACTCCGGGCCGGTGCCCAACGACGGCGAGCTGCTCGATCTGCTCGAACGCTATGCGCCGGATCCGGCAGTGCGCAAGCGCATCCTCGTCGACAACCCCCAGGCCATCTTCCAATTCGCCTGACCCAGCCACACCGAGAGACGGAGAGACAACGATGTCTAAATCCAACACAATTCCCACCACCGCCAGAGGCAAAGAACGTCTGACCCGAGAGCAGGCCAAGGCGGTCGGGGCAGCACTGCTGGGCTGGACGATCGACATGTTCGATCTCATGATCATCCTCCACGTGGCCTCGTACGTCTCGGTCGTGTTCTTCCCCAGCGACAACGATATGCTCAGCCTCACCGCAACCTACGCGTCCTTTGCCATCAGTCTTCTGGTCAGACCCCTCGGTGCTCTCCTGCTCGGGGCCCTGGCCGACAGACGCGGACGAAAACTGTCGATGATAATCGGCGTCGTCGGGGCCGGGATCGCCACCGCACTCATGGGCATCCTGCCGGGCGCTGCACTCATCGGCGTCGCCGCCCCCATTCTCTTCATCGCCCTGCGCATAGTTCAGGGACTGTTCGTCGGCGGCATCGCCGCCTCCACCCACACTCTGGCCACAGAGAGTGTGCCCGAGCGATTCCGGGGTATGACTGCCGGACTCATCAAGGGTGGCGGCGCCAGTCTCGCCGTCGTCATCATCAACCTCATGGTCATCGGCATCAGCGCGGTCATCGGCCCAGAGGGCTTCGCGAGCTGGGGATGGCGCATCCTCTTCCTCGCCGCACTGCTCGGTGCACTCATCAACTACGTGGTGGTGCGCCGGACCGAGGAATCGCCACTCTGGGAGGCCAGTCGACGGGCAGAGACCGCCGCGGATGCACCGACCGTGCCAAAGACACCGATCCGCGGACTCTTCTCACGACAATGGCGGGGACGAATGCTCCTGACTGCGGCGATCGTCTTCTCGGCTTCCGCTCCCTACTACCTCACTACTGGAATCCTGCCGACGGTGTTCAAATCACACTTCCACTTACCGCAGGACCAGGCCAGCCTGTTCGTCATCATCAATGTCCTCGGATCGGCGATGGTCGCGGTGCTTTGCGGTCACATCAGTCAGCACGTGGGCCGCAAACCGGTATTCATCTGGTCGGGCATCGGCTGCCTCATCCTGATTCCCGGACTCTATTGGACACTCGACAATGTGCTTGCTGATCAACCTGCGTCGATCTTGGTCGCCAGTGCCGTCATGGTCATGATCTCCGGAGCCATCAGTGCGCCTCTCATCATCTTCCTCAATGAGACGTTCCCAACCCATATCCGGTCAACTGCCACCGCGTTCTCGTGGAATGTGGGTTACGGGCTGAGCGGAATGATGCCGACAGTAGTGACTGCGGTGAGCGCGGAGACCGGCAACATCATCACCGTGCTCATCGTCCTGAGTACGGCGATCAGCGCAGTGTTCCTGATGCTGATGTTTACTTCTGGTGAGACGAAGGGACGTCTGCAGGATGCAGCTTACGGGATGAACCGGTAGCCCATCCCCATCTGCGTGTGCAGGTACGCAGGCCTGGCCGGATCGGCTTCGAGCTTCTGCCGCAGCTGGGACATGTAGACGCGCAGATAGCCGCGCTCCCCGCTGTACTCCGGACCCCACACCTCGGTGAGCAGGGTGCGGGCCTCGACCAACGCCCCCTTGTGTTTGACGAAGACCGCGAGCATGTTCCACTCGATGGGAGTCAGGTGCACCTCGGCGCCCTCGACCTCCAGGATGTGGGCGGACAGGTCGATGACCACCCGCCCATCGCCGGTGCGCACGAGACTCGAACCGCCGCCGGAGCCCGAGCGCCGTTCGATCGCCCGCAGCCGGGCGAGCACCTCGCCGAGGGAGAAGGGCTTCGTCACATAGTCATCGGCACCCGCGTCGAGGGCGGCGATCTTCCCATGGGAATCGTGGCGGGCCGAGACGACGACGATGGGCACCTGACTCCACCGGCGCACCTGGCCGATGAGCTCGATGCCGTCGACGTCGGGCAGGCCGAGGTCGAGGAGGATGACGTCGATCTCCGCCTCGGCGAGGATCTCATTCATCTGCCGACCGCTCGAAGCGATCGAGACCTCGTGGCCTCTGCCGCGCAGGCCGATGCTCACGGCCCGGGCGATGTCGGTGTCGTCTTCGACGACGAGCACGTGCTTCATGCCGCCTCCTCGGTCACGGGGCCGCCTCCTCGGTCACGGGGCAGGTGAGCACGGCGGTGAATCCGCCGCCGGGTGTCTGTTCGGCGCGCAGTTCGATGTTCATCGCCCGGCACAGTCCCAGCGCCACCGCCATGCCCAGCCCCAGGCCCACGGTGTTGCTCTCGTCGAGCCTGGTGAACGGGGTGAAGATCCGTTCGAGGGCGTCCGCACCCACTCCGGGGCCGGAGTCGGCGATCCTCAGGTGGACCGCCTCGGCGTCGGTCGAGGCATCGATGATGATCGGGGATCCCTGTCCGTACTTCACGGAGTTCTCGATGATGTTGACGAGCACGCGTTCGAAGAGCCCGAAGTCGACGTCGACCCAGGTCCCAGGCGCGATGTCGACGGTGATCGGCGGCTGGGATCCCTGGTCGAGCGGTTGCGAGCCTCGGCTGCTGGGCCGGGATCCCGGGTCGAGAACCCGGGATCCCGGGTCAATTTCGGCCAGCGCCGAGGCGACGAGATCCTCGACGAGGACCGGTGCGGTGGCGATCGTCACCGCACCGGATTGGATCCGGCTCATGTCGAGGAGGTTGTCGATGAGCTTCTCGAGGCGTTCAGTGCCGTGTTCGATGGTCTCGAGCATGAGTCGTTCATCGGCGGCGGAGAGTTCGATCTCCTCGAGCTGCAGCGCCGAGGCGGCGGTCTTGATCGCCCCCAACGGCGTGCGCAGGTCGTGGGAGACCGCGGTGAGCAGGGCGGTGCGGACGGCGTTGCCGGCGGAGAGCTCCTCGGCCTGTTCGCGGGAAACCCGCAGCCGGGATTCGGTGAGCACCCGCAGCAGCCGCCCGGCGTAGGCGTCGAGGATCCGCTGCTCGCCGGCGCTGAGCGCCCGTCCCTTGAGCGCGAGGAACGTGGTTTCGTCGAGGTCGATGATCTCTCCGGCCTGCGCGCGGGATCGGGTCTCCTCCCCCGCCGAGGCGATCGCGCGGGTCCCGTCGTCGCCCGCGCTCAGCAGCGTCACCCCGTCGAGGAAGAAGGTCGAGCGGATGCTTGCGACCATCGCCTCGGGGCTGTCGCCCTCGGCGATCATCGCTCCCGCGAGCTCGCTGAGCACGGCCCCTTCGTGCTCGGCGGCCTGGGCCTGCCGGGAGCGGCGGGCGGCCTTGTCGACAACGGTGGCGACCGCGACGGCCACGGCGATGAAGATGATGAGGGCGAGGATGTTCTCGAGCTGTTTGACCGAGAGAGAGTTCACCGGGTGGGTGAAGAAGAAGTTGATGAGGACGGTGCCGAACACCGCCGTCATCACCGCTGGCCACAGCCCGCCGATGAGGGCGACGAGGACGACGACGGTGATGTAGGAGAGGAAGTTCAAGCTCAGCGAGGTCGATCCGGGGCCGAGTCCGATGAACAGGGCGGTCAGCGCCGGTGGGGCGAGCACTCCGATGACCCAGCCGAGGATCCGTCGCAGCGTCGACAGGGGGTTGGCCCGTGGGGACTCGCGGTCCGGCAGCCAGAATCTCGCGGCCTGGGCGTGGGTGACCATGTGCACGTCGATGTCGGCGGCGGCATTGATCACGCGATTGGCCACGCCGGGGCCGAGCATGCGCCGGTACCAGGGTGAGCGGGAGACGCCGAGGACGATCTGGGAGGCGTTGAGGGTGCGGGCGAACTCGATGAGCGCCTTGGCCACATCGTCGCCGACGACGGTGTGCCACACGGCATTGTTGGCCTCGGCGAGCTCGCGGGCGGCGAGCAGGGCCGGGGCACCGCTGCGGCGGGTGCCGTCGGGTTCGACGACGTGGACGACGTGGAGTTCGCGGCCGGCCACCCGGCCGGCGATGCGCAGGCCGCGGCGGATGAGGGTGGTCGATTCCGGGCCGCCGGTGATGGCGACGAGGATCCGGTCGCGGGCGGCCCAGGTGGTGCGGATGCCCTTCTCGTCACGGTACTTCTCGAGGCCTTCGTCGACGCGGTCGGCCAGCCACAGCAGGGCGAGTTCGCGCAGGGCGGTGAGGTTGCCGAGGCGGAAGTAGTTCGCCATCGCGGCGTCGACCTTCGCCGCGGCGTAGATGTTGCCCTCGGCGAGGCGGGCCCGCAGGGCGGCGGGGCTGATGTCGATGAGTTCGACCTCGTCGGCGGCGCGGAGGAACGGGTCGGGGACGCGTTCGGCCTGCCTGCGCCCGATGATGGCCCCGACGACGTCGCCGAGGGATTCGAGGTGCTGGATGTTGATCGTCGTGTACACGTCGATGCCGGCGGCGAGGATCACCTCGACGTCCTCCCAGCGCTTGGCCCGGGTGGCGTCTTGGGCGGGGGCCTCCTCGTCAGGGACGACGTTCGTGTGGGCGAGTTCGTCGATGACGACGAGCTCGGGGGATCTGGCCAGCACCGCCTCGGGGTCGAATTCCTCGAAGGTCCTCCCCTGGTGGGGAACCTGCCGGCGTGGAACGATCTCGAACCCTTCGGCCAGGGCACGGGTGAAGGCGCGCCCGTGGTCCTCGACGATGCCGATGACGACATCGCGCCCGGTCGCCGAGGCGGCGGCCGCGGTCTCGAGCATCGCCACGGTCTTGCCGACCCCGGGCGCGTAGCCGAGAAAGACCGTGAGCGTCCCCCGCCGAGGTGGGACCATCAGTGCGTGCCCGGCGATTCGGTGCGGTGGTCGGATGAATCGGCCAAGCTGTTGGCGAGGTCGTTGTTGAGAGTGGTCACGTTGACGTGGGGTTCGCCGATGAAGCCGAGCAGCGGCTGCGCGGTGTTCTTCGCGACCATGGCCTCCACTCCCCTCTCACTGATTCCGGTCTCGCGCGCGACGCGAGCGATCTGGAGTCGAGCATACTCAGGGCTGATGTCCGGATCGAGGCCGGAGGCCGAAGCTGTCAGCGCATCCGCAGAAATCGCGGCCGGGTCGACGTGCTCACGTGCGGCGATGTCGGCCCGCCTGACCCGGATGTCGGCGAGGAGTTCGTGGCTGGTGGCCGCGAGGTTCGACGCCCCGGAGGCGAGCCCGTCGAATTCGCCGGCCGAGGGTCGCGGGTAGAACCACTCGTCGCCGGTGACTTCCTGGGCCAGGTGCGCATTGCCGACGACCTGACCGCTGGCGTCGCGGATCGACGCGTCCTGGGAGGGGACGAGCGTGCCGATCGCCACCATCGACAGCGGGTAGGCGAGACCTAGGACGAGCGTGAGGACGGCAAGGACCTTGACGCCAGTGAGCAGCTGGCGGGTGAGGAGGGTGACCATGGTGAGCCTGTCTTTCAGAGCAGCGGGGTCGTTGGGACGGTGTGGTCAGAGCAGCGGGGCGATGAGGAGGTCGATGAGTTTGATGCCGATGAACGGGACGATGAGGCCGCCGAGTCCGAAGATCAGCAGGTTGGTCCGCAGCAGCGCCGAGGCGCTCGTCGCTGTGAACCGCACCCCGCGCAGGGCGACGGGGATGAGGGCGAGGATGATCAGGGCGTTGAAGATCACGGCCGAGAGGATCGCCGACTCTGGGCTGTGCAGCCCCATGATGTTGAGCGCCCCGAGTCCGGGGAACGCGAGCAGGAACATCGCGGGCACGATCGCGAAGTACTTCGCGACGTCGTTGGCAATCGAGAAGGTCGTCAGCGCCCCGCGAGTGATGAGCAGCTGCTTGCCGATCGCGACGATGTCGATGAGCTTCGTCGGATCCGAATCGAGGTCGACGAGGTTGCCGGCCTCCTTCGCTGCGGTCGTTCCCGTGTTCATCGCGACCCCCACGTCGGCCTGGGCGAGGGCGGGGGCGTCGTTCGTCCCGTCCCCGGTCATCGCGACCATCCGGCCGCCTGCCTGCTCGCGTCGGATGAGGTCGAGTTTGTCCTCGGGAGTCGCCTCGGCGAGGAAATCGTCGACCCCGGCCTCCCGGGCGATGGAGCGGGCGGTGAGTTCGTTGTCGCCGGTGATCATCACGGTCCGGATCCCCATCTGACGCAGGGTCGCAAAGCGCTCGGCTATGCCGGGTTTGACGACGTCGCGAAGGTCGATGACCCCGAGGATCCGCGCGGTGGCCGTCGCGATTGCGGCCGGTGCCGTCGCTGCGGTTGCCGAGCCGCTAGCCCGCGCCGACGTGGTCGCGGCGGTGGCGGCAGGCGCGCCGGCTTCGATGGACTCGGCCACGAGGAGGGCGGTGCCGCCGCCGGTGTTGATGCGTTCGACCTCAGCCGTGGCCTCGGCGGGAACCTCGGCGCCGCGCTCGCTCGCCCAGGCGATGACCTCCTTCGCGGCGCCCTTGACCACGGTTCGCGCACTCACGCCGGCCGTCCCCCTGGATTCGGACGCTCCAGCCGTTCCCTCGCCTCCGGCATCTCCGGCTGCTCCAGCCGTTCCGCCGGCTCCAGTTTCTCCGGCTCCACGTTCCCCGGGCAACACGATTCCCGAGAGCCGTGTGCTCGCGGAGAACGGGATGAACTCGGCTTCGGGATAGGCCTCGAGACCCGCAGCCTCGACGTGGAAGACCGTTTCGGCGAGAGTGACGACGGACCTCCCTTCTGGGGTCTCATCGGCCAAGGACGAGAGTCGGGCCGCCTCGGCGATCTGGGTTTCGCTCGTCGACCCCAAAGGAACGAGATCGCTCGCCTGCCGGTCACCGATCGTGATCGTGCCGGTCTTGTCGAGCAGCAGGGTCGACACGTCGCCGGCGGCTTCGACGGCCCGCCCGGACTTGGCAAGGACGTTCGCCCCGACCAGCCGGTCCATGCCGGCGATGCCGATCGCCGAGAGCAGAGCACCGATCGTCGTCGGCACGAGGCAGACGAGGAGGGCGATGAGCACGGTCAGCGACTGCGGGGCGCCGGAGAACGCAGCGATCGGGGCGAGGCTGCCCACGACGAGGATGAAGATGAGAGTGAGCACGGAGAGGAAGACGCCGAGGGCGATCTCGTTCGGAGTCTTCTGCCGGTTCGCACCCTCGACGAGGCCGATCATGTGGTCGAGGAAGCTCTCGCCCGGGCTCGCGGTGATCGACACGGTGATCTCGTCGGAGAGCACCTTCGTCCCGCCGGTCACGGCGCAGCGGTCGCCGCCGGCCTCCCGGATGACCGAGGCAGACTCCCCGGTGATCGCGGATTCGTCGACGGTCGCGGCTCCGGCGATGATGTCGCCGTCGCCGGGGATGACCTCGCCGGCGACGACGCGCACCCGGTCACCGGCGCGTAGGGCGGAGGCGGGGACGGTCTCCTCGTGGCCGGACTCGTCGATCCTCAGTGCATTCGCGCTCACCCGGGTCGCCCGCAGCGATTCGGCCTGCGCGCGGCCGCGGCCTTCGGCGAGCGCCTCGGCGGTGTTGGCGAAGACCACGGTGAGGATGAGCCAGATGCTGATCGCCCAGGTGAAGCGGGTGGGATCGAGGATCGCGAGGACGAGGGTGATGGCCGCGCCGATCTCGACGAGGAACATCACGGGGTTGTGCCAGGCGGTGCGCGGATCGAGCTTGCGCAGCCCGAGGACGGCCGCCTCGGCGAGGGCGGTCAGCGACAGCGTCGCGGTGGTGCGTGTCTGGGTGGGGGCGGCAGCCTGCGTTGGTGCGGTGGATGACTTCCTCATCTCACATCAGTCCTTCGTTGATCGGTCCCAGCGCGAGCACCGGGAGGTAGGTCAGGGCCCCGATGATGAGGCCGATGCCCACGACGACCCCGACGAACAGCGGTCGGTGGGTGGGCAGGGTGCCGGGAGTCGCCTCGGCGGTGTATTGGCCAGCCAGGGAACCGGCGAGTGCGAGCACCAGCCCGATCGGGACGAGCCTGCCGAGGAACATCACCACAGCCAGAGACACGTTGAAGAACGGGGTGTCCGCGGCGAGCCCAGCGAACGCGGAGCCGTTGTTGTTGGCCGCCGAGGTGAAGGCGTAGAGGAGCTCGGACAGGGCGTGGGGGTTGAGGGTCGCGGAGCCTGCTGCGGTGTTGAGGATCGAATCCATCGTGCCCGGCCACAGGGTGGCAACGGCGGTGCCGGCCAGGGCGAGGGTCGGGGTGATGAGGATGACGCCGCTGGCCAGGGTGATCTCTCGTCGTCCGATTCGTTTGCCGAGGATTTCGGGGGTGCGGCCGACCATGAGCCCGCAGACGAAGACCGCGATGATGGCGTCGATGAGCATGCCGTAGAGGCCGGAGCCGACGCCGCCGGGAGCGATCTCGCCGAGCATCATGTTGACCATGAGCACTCCCCCGCCGAGGCCCGAATAGCTCGAGTGGGCCGAGTCCACGGCTCCGGTCGAGGTCATCGTCGTGGCGACGGCGAAGAAGGCCGAGGGAATGATGCCGAAGCGCGTCTCTCGTCCCTCCATCGCGGCGCCCGCGGCCTGGGCGGCGGGGGTGCTCGCCGAGGTTTCTGCGGCGATGACGGCGCTCAGCGAGAGTGCGAAGAGGATGCCCATGGCCGCGAGGATCGCCCAACCGTGCTTCCGGCTGCCGACCATGATCCCGAAGGTCCTGGGCAGGGCGGAGGGGATGAGGAGGATGAGGAAGACATTGAGGAGGTTGATCAGGGCGCTCGGGGCCGAGAGCGGGTGGGCGGAGTTCGCGTTGAAGAAGCCGCCGCCGTTGGTGCCGAGGTGTTTGATGACCTCCTGGCTGGCGTCGGGACCGCCAGGAATAGTCTGAGTGGCGCCGGCGGTGCCGGTGACGGTGTGGACGATCTGGTCGGGGGTGAGGTTGTCGACGACGCCGAGGCCGATGTAGACCAAGGCCGCGAGCACGGAGAGCGGCAGCAGGATGCGCAGGACCCCGCGGGTCAGGTCGACCCAGAAGTTGCCGATGAATAGGGAGTTGTGGCGCATGAAGCCGCGGATGAGGGCGACGGCGACCGCGAGTCCCACGGCCGCGGAGACGAAGTTCTGCACGCCGAGTCCGGCCATCTGGGCGAGGAAGCCCATCGTCGTCTCACCGGAGTAGGCCTGCCAGTTCGTGTTCGTGACGAAGGAGACCGCGGTGTTGAGGGCGAGGTCGGCAGACACCGAGCCTTTGCCGTTGGACAGCGGCAGAACGTGCTGGAGGCGCAGCAGCGCGAAGAGCACGCCGATCGAGACCGCGGAGAAGGCAAGGACCGAGAAGAGGTAGACCCGCCAGCGCTGCTCGGAGCCCGGGTCGATGCCGGTGATCCGGTAGAACAGGGCTTCGACCTTAGTGTCGCGATCGGTAGTGAACACGTGGGCCATATAGGCACCCAGGGGTGCATTAGCCGCGGCGAGGAGTGCGAGGACGAGGAGGATCTGGGTGATGCCGGTGAACCAGTTCATGGGCGACCTCCCCCGAAGTTGCCGGGGGCTCTGCTGGCGAAGTGGGTGGAACGGGTGGGTGACATGGGTCCATCTCACCGCCTCGGCGGGTGCCTTGGATCGGATCTTAACGCGGTCTTGACACCTCCTGACGCCATCTTCACACCCTCCTCGGCGATGGGTTGGGTGGTGGGTGCGTTCGGTGCAGGGCGCGCGCCGGGCCACTACGCACCGAGAGTGACACAACCTACCGTTCCTCCTGTAGGACGTGTCACTCTTAAAAGTGGACTACCCCCGCAAACACCTGACGGCGTCCCAGCTCCCTGGCGCCAGGGAGCTGGGACGCCGTCAGGTAGCAGTGGGAGGTCACTCCACGAGCTTGCCGACCTGGCTGATCTCGTCGGCGCGCATAAGCGACTCGACATCGGGATCGACCGGCGGAATGTCCTCGCGCACGACTCCCGTCGACGGCGACCAGACGAGGTTGACCTGCAGATGCGGGTCCTGCTCGGGGTAGTCGGAGCGGTTGTGGCAGCCGCGGGTCTCCCGGCGCTCGAGCGCACATTCGAGGGTCGCGCGGGCAGCGAGCACCGAGGACTTGAGGTCGAAGGCGTGCGAGAGATCGGCGTATCCGGCGATGTCCGGGTGGATGCCGACCGAACCCAGCCTCGCTTCGATGCCCGCGAGCTTCTCCAGTCCGGCGAGCAGCCCGGCCTCGTCCCGGACCACACCCGCGTGCTCAGTCATGAGGTTGCGGACCTCGCGCTGGAGTGCCCGGACGTTCTCCGTGCCGTCCGAGGCGAGCAGTTCGTCGACCTCGCCGCGGGCCTCGGCGAGTGCCTCGGCCGAGCGCACCTGTGCCTCGAGCCCATCGGAGTAGGCCAGGGCGTTCTGCCCGACGATGCGGCCGAAGACGAGGAGTTCGATGAGCGAATTGCCGCCGAGGCGGTTGGCCCCGTGCAGCCCGGACGAGGCCTCGCCGATGGCCCACAGTCCGTCGACGTCGGTGCTGTGGTCGACGGGGTCGACCCACACTCCGCCCATCGAGTAGTGCGCGGTTGGGGCGATCTCGATCGGTGACTGCGTAATGTCGAGCATCTGCGTCTCCATCATCGTCTGGAACACCCGCGGCAGGCGGTTCATGATGGTCTCGCGCGGCAGGTGGGAGACGTCGAGCCAGACGCCGCCGTTCTCGGTGCCGCGGCCCTCGGCGATCTCGGTGTAGGCGGCCAGCGCCACGCGGTCGCGGGTGGACAGCTCCATGCGTTCGGGGTCGTAGCGTTCCATGAACCGCTCGCCGAGGCCATTGCGCAGGATTCCGCCCTCGCCGCGGGCCGCCTCGGAGACCAGTGTTCCGGCCGCATTCTCGGGTTCGATGATGCCCGAGGGGTGGAACTGGACGAGTTCGGCGTCGCGCAGGCGCGCCCCGGCCTCGACGGCCAGACGGAACGAGTCGCCGGTGTTCTCGTCCCGACGCGAGGAGGTCCGGCGCCAGATCCGGTTGTGTCCGCCGGCGGCGAGGATGACCGCGTCGGCGTGGATCCGGTAGCCGGTGCCGTCGATGACGTCGAAGCCGTAGGCGCCGAAGACGCGGCCGTCGGCGACGAGGATCTTCGTGATGTAGACGCGGTCGAGGATGGGGACGTTCAGGGCTTCGGCACGATGAATGAGGGCGCGCTGGATTTCCAGGCCCGTGTAGTCTCCGGCGAAAGCGGTGCGACGCCAGGTGTGGGCGCCGAAGAAGCGCTGTGAGATCCGACCGTCGTCCTCCTTCGCGAAGTCCATTCCATATCGCTCCAGGTCGGCGATGCCTTGGGCGGCACCCTGGGTGACGATCTCGACGGTGCGGGGGTTGGCGAGGCCATAGGATTCCTTGATCGTGTCGGCGGCGTGCTGCTGCCAGGTGTCCTCCGGGTCGACCGTGGCCAGGGCGGCGTTGATGCCGCCGGCGGCCAGGGAGGTGTGGGCGTCTTCCTTCGGGCGCTTGCCCACGGCGAGGACATCGACCCCGGCCTCGGCGACCTCGATCGCGGCGCGGAGTCCCGATCCGCCGGTTCCGATGACCAGCACCGAGGTGGAGATTGCGTGTTCTTTGCGGCGGGCATTGCCCTGTGTGGTGTTCATGTTTTCCACGTTAGGTTCGCCTACTGCATACGTCCAATGCATTGTTTGACTGGAGTTGATAGCGATATGCTATTGCCATGAATCTGGACCAACTCGCGAGTTTCGTCGAGGTCGCCGCCACCGGCCATTTCACGAGGGCAGCTACCAACCTCCACCTCGCTCAGCCCTCGCTGTCGAGGCAGATCTCCACCCTGGAGAAGGAGCTCGGCGCCGAGCTCTTCCACCGTGCCCACGGGCACATCTCCCTGACCGCGGCGGGCGAGACGCTGCTGCCGACGGCTCGTCGGATGCTCGCCGACGCCGAGGCGGTCCGGCGTGACATGGATGAGCTCGCTGGTCTGCGGAAGGGGCGCATCCGCCTCGGCGCGACCCCGACGCTGTGTGTCAGCCTCGTCGCCGAGGCGATCAGTCGGTTCCACGCCGAACACCCGGGCATCGAGCTCGAACTCATGGAGAAGGGCTCCCGCGAGGTCATCGAGGCCCTCGGCGCCGGCGAGCTCGACCTCGCGCTCATCACCCGGACTTTAGGTCCGGCGGCGCAGATGCCCCGACTGCGCCTGCAGGGGGTGCTCGGGGAGGACCTTGTGGTCATCGCCGCGGCCGGGGGCGAGCTGCTGACCAGTGACACGGTCACCCTCGCCGAGGTGGCCGATCTTCCCCAGGTGCTGTTCCATCACGGATACGACCTCAGGGAGGCCACCTCGGCGGCCTTCGATTCGGCCGGGTTGGCACCGAACATCCTCGTTGAGGGGGCGGAGATGGATGCGGTGCTCCGTTTCGTCGAGCGCGGGCTCGGCGTCGCCGTGGTCCCGGCCATGGTCCTCGTCGACCGGCCCCAGCTGGCTTCGGCGGAGTTGGTCGAGCCGCGTCTGACCCGCACCGTCAGCCTCGCCACCCGTGCCGATGTGCGCCCGACGATGGCCGCGGCGGCGATGCGCTCGACGATCCTCGACACGGCGCGGGCGCTCACCGCCGAGGACACCGGCCTCGCCGCGCACGTGCGGCTGGTGGGGTGACTTCTGCCCCTGTTGTTCGCAGGCGGCGCCCGACTACAGTGGTGATCGTCAGCCGTAGCCCGTCGAAAGGCCCGCCATGTCCACGACCGCTCCCCTGAACAACAGACTGCTCATCGCCGAGGAGGTCATGCTGCTCATGCTCCCCGACAGCGGCAAGGTCGCCTTCGAACTCGAAAACGCACGCTACCCGCTCGTCGGTGCACTCCTCATCGAACTCGCGACCGGCGGATACCTCGATGTCCGGCAGGAGAAGAAGACCTCGTGGGTGAAAGCGACCGGAAGTCGTGGGGGTACTGCACCCGACGAAGGCCTGCTCGCCGAGGCTCTCGCCGCTCTCGGTGATGACGAGCAGAAGGTGTCGAAGTTCGTCGAGAACGAGTTCCCGAAGATCGCCGAGACCGTCCTCGAACGGCTGGTCGAGCGCGGGATCACCGAGAAGGAGAAGACGAAGTCGCTCTGGGTCTTCACGACCACGCAATGGCCGGAGAAGGATCCCCGCCCCGAGTCGGCTCTGCGTTCGACCATCACCGAGGTTCTCGAGGGGCAGAAGGATCCCGACGAGCACACCGGTGCGATCATCGCACTGCTGTCCGCGGCCGGCGTACTCGACAATCTCAAACCGCCGCTGCCGTGGAGCAAGGAGATCAAGAAGCGAGCGACCGAGATCCAGAACTCGAATTGGGGGTCGGTCGCCGTCTCTGCGGCCGTGGAGTCGGTGACCTACGCGGTCACGGCGGCCGTCACCGCGGTCTTCATCGCCACCACCGCCACCGGGGTCATCAACAGCTGAGGGTGGGTCGTCTAGGCGTCAGGCGCCCGGAGAGTTGGAAGCCAGATCTTCTCAAACGTTTACATTGCAAGTAGACTGTAAACGGAGGTCCTGATCATGACATCTGCACACGGTTACGAGCAGCCTCGCCAAGCGACACGGCGGCGCAAAGCGGTCGGGGCTGGAGAGATGGCGCAGCAGTTGGCTTCCATGGTGAGCGGCCTGGATACGCCAAGGCAGAAGGAGATCGCGGCGCAGAAGCTCGGTCCTTTTCTGGTCGAGCTGGAGGAAGAGCTCCAGGACGACGCAGCCAAGGAGGCCCATGATCGACTGTACGGGCCGTTCTATACGACCGAACGAACGATGCGTCTGCTGGGCCTGGAGAACCGTCAGGCATTGACCGGCCGCGTGGGTCGAAACACCATCCTGCGTGTGAAGACCGCAGATGGCCGGAACGCCTACCCGGAACTGCAGTTCGAGTCCGGAGACGTCCTCCCGGCGCTGAAGCCCATCCTCCAGCTAATGCTCCCTCATGTCGCCACCGAATGGACCGTATTGGACTGGCTTGTTCACCCCCACCCCGAGTTGTACAGTCAGCGTCCGATCGACAGTCTCCGCTCAGGTGATGCGGAATCAGTTCTCGCTGCGGCCAGGGCAGACGCTTCGGCATGGGCGGCGTGAGTGAACAAGAGAAGTCGCTCCTACACCAAATGGAATCTCTCTGATGGATCGGCGCTGGCGATCGAGCCCAAGACTCTGCGAAAAGGAGACACGGTATTCCGCTGTCACAGCCGCTTCCTGCAGGATGGAACGCCACAAGGATCTTGGTACTTCTCCAGCAGTTCTGGGCGCTTTGATCTTTCAGCTCCAGAGGGCACTCTCAATACGGCAGAAGATCGATTCGGCGCCGTTCTCGAATCATTCAGCAGTCTGCTTGTCGGTAGAAGCTGGGTGAGGCGAGAAGAGGTGGCCAGCAGGACGCTAGTTGCCCTGGAAATTCCGACCGCTGCAGAACTGACCGATCTGCGGTCGGGAAGCGCTTTGATGGCAGGTGTCGTACCGGGGGAACTTACCGGCGGATACGGCAGTTACATACGGACGCAGTCCCTTGCCGCAGTCGTTCACAGTTCCCAACGAGTTGGACTTGCGGCACCGTTGCGCTTCGGATCCGCGTTTCGGCAAGACGGCTACTACATCTTTGGCGAATCTGGACCACAGAATTTCCCCGCTGGACAGGAGCTGGCAATCAGCACCGCTCTAGGCGAGATGGGATATGTCATCGTCAACTCCCCGACCAGCACGGAAATCACGCTGATGAGCTGACAACAGTTAGCTTCCCAAGCGGCAGCTGTCGCAACTCACGAAAGGACACCGCAGATCGTGACTCATCCAGGCAGACAGAACAGACAGACACGAATCGACCTGTTCCGCACCGGGGCCGCGGCCATGTTGGCGAGCCTGCTGGCTGCGTGTTCCTCGGGGTCCGGGGGCGACGATCAGGGCACGGGCGAGCAGGACTCGGGCACCACCTCGGCGGCGGATTCCGGAACCGGGACGGGCACGGACTCAACCGGAGGCACGGCCTCCGGGGCTGAAGTCGCCTCGGGCGAAGCTATCGCCTCCGGGCTCGAGGCACCATGGTCGATCGCCTATGTCGGAGACACACCGCTGATCAGCGAACGCGACTCCGGGCGCATCCTCGAACTGAGCGCGAATGGCGAGGCCCGCGAGATCACTCGCCTCGACGACGTCTCGGCACAGGGCGAATCGGGCCTCCACGGCCTGGCCGTCCAAGATGACGAACTCTTCGCCTACTACGCCGCCGACGGAGAGAACCGCATCGAAAGGTTCGCAATATCCGGCGACCCCGGAAGCCTCTCGCTGGGAGAACCCGAGACCGTTCTCGACGGACTCCCGACGGCGAACTTCCACAACGGCGGACGGCTCGCCTTCGGGCCCGACGACATGCTCTACGCCACCCTCGGCGACACCGGCGACCGAGACAGCGCGCAGGACCGCGAAGCCCTGTCGGGCAAGATTCTGCGCATGACCACAGATGGGGATGCCCCCGAGGACAATCCCTTCGACGACTCACTCGTCTACAGCTACGGTCACCGGAACCCGCAGGGCATCGCCTGGGACTCCGAAGGCACCATGTACGCCTCGGAATTCGGGCAGGACACCTGGGACGAACTCAACGTCATCGAAGCCGGCGGCAACTACGGCTGGCCCGAGGTCGAAGGCATCGCCGGGGAGAACGGCGGGGATTCCGGCAACAGCGGCTCGGGCGACTTCATCGACCCGGTCCAGCAGTGGTCGCCCGATGAGGCGAGCCCCAGCGGCATGGCCATCACCGAGGACAGCATCTTCATCGCCAACCTCCGCGGCGAACGCCTGCGCGAGATTCCGCTCGACGATCTCGCAGACTCGACCGAGGACTGGGCCGGCGAACACGGACGCCTGCGCGACATCGCCGTTGCTCCCGACGGGTCGCTGCAAGTGCTGACGAACAACACCGACGGCCGTGGCGACCCCGGGGACGGCGATGACCGACTGCTCAGCTTCGACCCGGAGTCCTGAGCGTTCGGGCACACCATCGGATCGTCAGCGACCATGATCCGCCGGGATCGGCCGCCGTCGTCCGCCCGCCGGAACCGGCGACCGAACCCGGCCACGTCGCTCGCCCGCCCAACCGACCCCACAAAATGACCGAGGCCTCGGCATCGGTGGAGATCCTCTGTGGGATCAGGGGTCGTCCGTCAGATCAGCCGTTTTTGGGGTCTCCCCCGGGGCCCGAACCGGAGTCGTCGCCCTTGGTGCCGGGCAGGCCCTGGGCCTTGCGGCGCATGAGGAGGACGACGATGACGATGATCGCCAGACCGCCCACGGCGAGCAGCACGATCATCGGGGTCGACATGCCCGAGTCGGAATCGGCGGACTCGCCGATCTCACCGCGCTCCTCGGTGTCCTTGCCCGGCTCGTCGACGACCCCGCCGCCGAGTCCGGCCTGCGTGGTCTCCTCGACGGAACCGCCGGCACCCTCGGAGTCCTTGATGTTGAAGTCATAGTCGCCGGAGATCGGATGGCCGTCCTGGGACACGACGCGCCAGGTCACCTTGTAGTCACCGGGCTTGAGATTGTCGGGCAGAGCCACGGACAGCTTCTTGCCGTCGACGGTGAGCTCACCGGCAGAGACGTCGGTGCCGTCGACGACGACCTGCACCTCGGAGCCGACCTCCTGAATGTTTCCGGAGAAGGTCATCTCGAGCCATTCGGGCTGCTGGTCGAGCTCGGCACCGTCCTCGGGATTCGAGGACACCAGCTGGTCGTGGGCACTGGCAGGAGCAAAGGCGAAGACACTCAAGGCAGCCACCAGCAGGGCCGCGAAGCCCAACCTGAAAGCCGTCCACCGTGATCGAGTCATGTCATATTCTCCTTCAACGAAAATCTTCATCTTCTGCCATCCTGCCTTCAGTATCACCGAGACTGCGTCGCCAACGAGAGCAGATGATCTGTGATTCCTGGCACGGACACCTCTATTGTCTCAAGAGTTTCTTCGAAATCCTGCAATTCCCCGCCCCACGGGTCCGGCACGTCGGTCGCGGGGGCACCTGCGGCACCCGCCTCGGCACCTCCACTCGCCTCGGCGCGGGCTCCGCTCACCCGCGGATCGAACTCACGCAGCATCCGCAGCTCCGGAACCGCCTCGGCGGGCAGGTCCCGAATGATCTCCTGCAGGGCACGGTAGTGGCGGGCCGTCATCGCAATCGCGACGTCACGCTCGGCCAGCCATTCGGGCGTGATCTGCCGCGCCGCATGATCATCCGTGCGGTACCCGGCAGCCTCGAGCACACGCGCCTGACGTGGGTCGATGGGGTTGCCGGCCTCCTCGTCGCTGATGCCGGCGGAGTCGACGACTGCCGTGGCACCGTTGATCTCGAGATGATGCTCGAGCACGCGTTCGGCCGTGACCGAGCGGCAGATGTTGCCCGTGCATACGAACACCACAGATGCCATACTCATATGTTCCTCCTCATCGCCTGCGAAGGTCCTTCGGTGCGCGGACCGGCCCGGTTCTTTCGGCACATTCGCCCTCATGATCACGATACTGTTGCACCATGACTTCTGAAACTCCGAACGCCTCGGCGCGTCCCGAAACGTCGGCCGCGCGCCCGCAGGACGACCTGTACCGGCACATCAACGGCGAGTGGATCGACTCCTTCACCATCCCCGGCGACCGCGCCGGTGACGGGGCCATGCGGGAGCTCTTCGACACCGCGGAGACCAAGGTCCGCGACATCATCACCTCCGTGTCCGACTCCGTGCAGGAACCCGGCAGCGAAGGCCAGAAGGTCGCCGACCTCTTCACCTCCTTCATGGACGTCGACCGGATCAACGAACTCGGCGTGCACCCCCTGGACTCCTCGTTCGCGGCGATCGACGCCGCCGAGGACAAGTCCGAACTCGCCGCACTGCTCGCCCGTTTCGAGATCGAAGGCATCGGCGGGGTGCTCGGTGGCTATGTCACCGCCGACGCGAAAGACTCCGACGTCTACGCCCTCTACCTCGACCAGGCCGGCATCTCCCTGCCCGACGAGGACTACTACTTCAACGACGACCACGCCGAGGTGCGCGCGAAGTTCCTCGCGCACGTGCAGAAGATGTCCGCCCTGGCAGGCCTCGGTGAGAAGAGCGGAATCTCCGACGACGAGGTGGCCGCCAAGGTGATGGCGTTCGAAACCGCCCTGGCCCGCCACCATTGGGACCGGGTCGCCTGCCGGGACGCGGAGAAGACCTACAACAAGGTCTCGATCTCCGAACTGAGCGACCTCGGCCCCGAATTCGACTTCGACTCATGGCTCGGGGTGCTCACCGCCGAGGCTGCGGATCTGCGCTACCTCGTCATCGGACAGCCCTCGTTCGTCACCGGCATCGCCAAGGTGTGGGCCGAGACCGACCTCGAGACGATCAAGACCTGGCTGCGCTTCGTCGTCGTCTCCGACACTGCCTCACTGCTGGCCGACGAGTTCGTCGAAGAGAACTTCGACTTCAACTCCCGCACCCTCTCCGGCACCCCTGAGCTGCGGGAACGCTGGAAGCGCGGGGTCGGGCTCGTGCAGGGCCTCCTCGGTGAGGCTGTGGGCAAACTCTACGTCGCAGCCGAGTTCCCACCGGCGGCCAAGGACGCCATCGACCACCTCGTGGCCAGGCTCATCGAGGCCTACGAGAAGTCGATCACCGAACTCGACTGGATGAGCGCGGAGACCAAGGAACGCGCCCTGGTCAAGCTCTCGAAATTCACCCCGAAGGTCGGCTACCCCGAGGTGTGGCGCGAGTACCCGGCGGCCATCGATGGGGGCGACCTCGTCGGCAATGTGCGCCGCTGCGCACGTGCCGAACACGAGCGGCAGGTGCGCCGGATCGGCGGACCGATCGACCGCACCGAATGGCTGATGACCCCGCAGACCGTCAACGCCTACTACCACCCGGTGATGAACGAGATCGTCTTCCCCGCCGCGATCCTCCAGCCCCCGTTCTTCGACGCTTCCGGCGATGTGGCGGCGAACTTCGGAGCGATCGGGGCGGTCATCGGCCACGAGATCGGGCACGGCTTCGACGATCAGGGCTCACGCTATGACGGCGACGGCAACCTCGTCGACTGGTGGACCGAGTCGGACCGGGAACTCTTCGAGCAGCGCACGAATGCCCTCATCGCCCAGTACGAGGCACTGGTGCCCGCCGGGCTCGAGGCTTCGCAGCACGTCAACGGGGCGCTGACCGTCGGTGAGAACATCGGCGACCTGGGTGGACTCTCCATCGGCTGGAAGGCCCTCGAACTCGAACTGGGCGTGACGCCGAGTCGGGAACAGGCACGAACCTTCTTCGAAGCCTGGGCGAAGGCATGGCGGTCGAAGATGCGCACCGAGGAGCGCGTGCGCCGGCTCTCGATCGACCCGCATGCCCCCGAGGAATTCCGCTGCAACCAGGTCGTGAAGAACATGACCGCCTTCCACGACACCTACGGAGTCACCGAGGCCGACGACATGTACCTCGCCCCCGAGCAGCGCGTGACCATCTGGTAGGACTGCCCAGGTCTCTCACCCTCCCACTGCTACCTGACGGGGGCCCAGCTACCTCGCGCAAGGTGGCTGGGCTCCCGTCAGGTAGCAGTGGGGAGTGGTGTCAGCGATGCTGGCGGATGAGGGAAACCATGCGGAAGTCGAATTCCTGCCAGCTGGTGATCGGGGCGTTGTCCCGCATCGCCGACTCGAGGTCCTCGATCTCCGTGCGCTCGGATTCGAGCGGGATGTCGAAGGGCATCTCGACGTAGATGAGGCCGCTGGCATCGGTGTGCACGATGTCGAATCCGGCCCTGCGCGGGTCGAGTTCGTTGTTCATCACGATGAGCAGCCGGTCGGCCGAGGGCTCGTATTCGGATTCGATGCCGTCCCTGTAGCCCTCCTGTTCGCGCAGTTCTCGCTGGGCGCGGATGACGAACTCCGCGTAGGCGCCGATGCCGATGACCGGAATGCGCGATGTCAGCGCCTCCGTGGCCACCTTGACCAGGCGTGACCTGGCCTTGCGTCCGAGCGGGCTGAGGTCGCCCCCGGACATCGCGACCCCGTCGAAGCCGACGAGCGAGACCTCGCCGTCGTCGAGGTTCGGGTTGAGCACGGTGATGTCGAGGCCGAAGCGGGAATACCAGGGCCGGGTCACCTCGGCGCTCTCCTCGTCCCACCAGACGTAGAACAGGAACGGCACGTTGATCCCGGCATCCGAGTAGAAGAACGGGGGCCGCCGCTCACCGGCCGTGACGTCGAAGGGCACGACGTTGCCCGCGATCGGGGCGGGGCAGGTGGCGAAGGCTGTGAAAGCGAACGGGTAGTTCACCGCCCGGTTGAAGTCGATGACCAGCGATCCGTCCTGATTCGGCACGCCCAGGTCGATCGTCCTCCACGCCGAGGTGGTCCGACCGTTCGTCGAATCGTGGAAGTCGAGCTGGAGTCCGGTGGCGGGACATCCCGTGGCCAGGAGTCGGACCTCGCCGTCCTCGGTCTCGAAGCTGACGACGCCGGCGGCGGTGGCCTGCAGGGTAAGGTCCTCTTGGGCGGATTCGATGGTGTGTGTCTCGAAAGGGTCGAAGCGGGTGAACTTGCCGAGGAAGACGAACGACGGGTCGGGGTCGAAGACCGGGACTTCGAAGAACTTGCCCAGCAGCGGGGACTTCGAGTCACGGACCCGGATGCCCAGGCGACCGCCGCGGTCGATGAGTTCGTAGAGCACGCTGCCGATGGTGAACCAGTTGAGCGAACCACCAGCCGGCAGTCTGGCGCTGAAGCCGTTGTCCGTCACTCGCACCTGCACCTCGGGGGCATCGACGTCGCTCTCTTCAGAGGCATCGGCCCGGCCCATCAGGTCGAAAGTGGCGGCGGCGGGTCCGGCCTTGATTCCGGACTCGAGGGTCACGGTCACCCAGCCGTCCTCGACGGCGAAGGTCCCCGGCGCCTCGGGCCAGGTCAATGATTCGTCGAGCCAGTGCAGGCCGACCACGCTCAGCCATCCGAAGGGGGTCGCCAGTGCAGAGTTCCGAGAATCCCGCCACGTGTTCCATTCGGTCACGAACTGGTTCACTTCGAACACTCCTTGCACTTGATGTACCTGTCGCGGGTGGTGCGGTGCCGACGACCCGGGTGTTGGTCAACCGAGCCGTTCGGCGAGGTATTCCCCGACGGTGTTCGCCGCCAAGAGAGAACAAACCCCTTGTGGTCAAAGCTACCGCAAAGGATAGGCTGTGGAAATGAGTGAATCGCACGTAAGACTCCAGACGAATGCACAGGTCGCAGACGATCTGAGCGATTTCATCAGCTCCTCCCCGAGCTCCTATCATGCCGTCGCCACGGCGGCCGCCCGACTCGAGGCCGCAGGCTTCGTCCGGCTCGAGGAATCCGAGAAATGGTCGCTTGCGGCGGGTCAGCGCAGCTACGTCGTCCGCGACGGCGCGATCATCGCCTGGATCACCCCGACGTCGAACCCCACGGGCGGGACAGCCGCCTCGGCGCCGGGCTCCGTGACGACCGCGAACCCCACGGACGGCACCGTCCCTGCCTTCCGCGTCTTCGGCTCCCACACCGACTCCCCCGCGTTCAAGCTCAAGCCCGGCGAGGAATTCACCGCCGAGGGCACCCGGCAGGTCGGCGTCGAGATCTACGGCGGCCCTCTGCTCAACTCCTGGCTCGACCGTGAACTCGCCTTCACCGGCAGGCTCAGCCTCGCCGATGGCAGTGTGGTCCTCACCCGGACCGGGCCGATCGCGCGCATCCCGCAGCTGGCCATCCACCTCGACCGGCAGGTCAACGAGGGCCTGACCTTGGATAAGCAACGTCACACCACCCCGATCATCGGCCTGGCCGACCTCGCCGAGGCCGATGTCATCGAGCTGCTCGCCGCCTCCGCCGAGGTGGATCCCGAGCTCGTCGTCGGCCACGACGTCTACACGATCCCCGTCCAGGCGCCGGGACTCTTCGGAGCCGCCGAGGAGTTCTTCGCCTCGCCGAGGCTGGACAACCTGCTCTCCGTCCACGCCGGCATCACCGCCCTGACCTCAGTCGATGCCGAGTCTCTCGACAGCATTGCGCTCTTCGCCGGCTTCGATCACGAGGAGATCGGTTCGAGCTCACGCTCCGGTGCGTGCGGACCGTTCCTCGCCGATGCCACCGAACGCATCATCGCAGCCCTCTACCCCGAATCGACCCGCAGCGACTATCTCGCCGCCCTGGCCGGCTCGGTCTGCGTGTCCTCGGACGCCGGGCATGCCGCCCACCCGAACTATCCGGAACGCCACGATCCGCATGTCCGCCCCCGCCTCGGCGCGGGCCCTCTGCTCAAGCTCAATGCTCAGCAGCGCTACGCCACGGACGCCGTGGGCACGGCCGCCTGGTCACGGGCGTGCACGGCCGTCGGGGTCGAGTACCAGGATTTCGTGTCGAACAATGCGATGCCGTGCGGTTCGACGATCGGCCCACTGACCGCGACCCGGCTGGGCATGACCACCGTCGATGTCGGACCGGCCCTGTATTCAATGCACTCGGCCCGTGAGATGGTCGCGATCAGCGACGTCGTCGCCTTGGGCGCCGCGGCGAAGGCGTTCCTGCAGGGAGCCTGAGCGCGAGAGCGCGGGCATTCCCGCTATAGGAGTGAGCCGGCCCGGGGTCCCCAACGGGGTACCGACCTTGGTTCGGTACCGATGGGGCGGAACCGGAAACTACTTCGACGACCGGTCCGGGCGCCCGATCAACAGTTACGTCGAGAACAACGTCGCGTGCGACGACTTTTTCGCCGTAACTGTTGACTGAGCCGCGCCTCAGTCGTGGGAGACGACTTTTTCGACGTCACCGTTGACCGAGGCGCACTCCCCGCGCCGTAGCCGCCTGCTCAGCCTCCTCAGCGCCCTACTTGTTCAGCTCATCGAGCCCCGCCTCGGCGGCGCAGTAGGGTGAAGGCATGAGTGACCTCCTGCGCGCCTTCGATGCGCACCTGCACATAGTCGACCCCAACCACCCGCTCATCGAGAACAACGGCTTCATGCCGGACCCGTTCACCGTCGGCGACTATCGCTCCCGCATCTCCAGCCTCGAGGACCACGGGATCGACATCGCCGGTGGTGCGGTCGTCTCCGGGTCGTTCCAGGGGTTCGATCAGGGCTACCTCGTCGAGGCGCTTCAGGCGCTGGGTCCCAACTACGTCGGGGTCACCCAGCTGCCGCCGGGGACCAGCGATGGTGTGATCAGGTCACTCGACGACGCCGGCATCAAGGCGCTGCGATTCAACGTCGCCCGCGGCGGTTCGGCGACACTCGACGAACTCGAGGACTTCGCCCAGCGCGTCCATGACCTCGTGGGATGGCACTCGGAGCTCTACATCGACGCCCGCACCATCGACGAGGATCTCGCCGCTCGCATCGCCGGACTCCCGGCCGTGAGCATCGATCATCTGGGCATGCACAGCGAGGGTCTGCCGACGCTGCTCCGGCTCGTCGAGCGCGGAGTGAAGGTCAAGGCCACCGGCTTCGGACGGGTCGACCTCGACCCCGCCGAGGTGGTCCGTCGTATCGTCGACACCGACCCGAGCGCCCTGATGGTTGGCACAGATCTGCCGTCGACGCGGGCAGCCCGGCCATTCGCCGATGCCGACTTCGACCTCATCCGCGAGACCCTCACTCCGGAGGAGGCGAGCGCCGTGTTCTGGGACAACGCCGTGGCATTCTATCTCCGAAGCTGACCGGTCGACCTCGGTTGTTCGGTCTGCCTCGGCCGATCGGTCGACTTCGGCCGCCCAGTCCACCTCGGCTGATCGGCCCGCCTCGGTTGATCGGCTCGTGTTGCACTCGATCCCGTAGCATTTCTGGGATGAACTCCCCACGCACGAATCTTGCCGCCACCCTGCGCGATCTCGACGGCCGCAGCTACGGGAACTTTAAACAGATCCGCGGTCGCTACCAGTTCGGTCCGGTCCAGCTGTTCATCGACCGGGTGCAGGTCGACCCTTTCGCCTCGCCCTCGAAGGTGCGGGTCAGAGTCGACAGGGCAGATGCGGGCTTTCCCGCCGATCTCACCACAGACAGGCAGGACCGGGTCGCGGCCGCCGACTACCTGCTTCGAGCCGGCAATGCCGTACTGTCGAAGCTCGACCAACGCGCGATCATCCTCGGCCACCCGGGGCAGGAAGTGCTCGAGCGCAGCAACATCCTCATCGACGACAGCGGCTTCGAAGCCAGACTCCTCGTCAACCTCCCGGCCCGGGGACGCCGCATCCTCGGCCATCAGGCCGCCGACGTCCTCACCCGGGATCTCCCCGGACTCGCCCGCCGAATCTTCCTCTTCGAGGAGTGGGCCGATGCCGACCCCTCGGCACAGAGCCTGCACGACCATGTTCAGCTCCACCGCGATCAGCTGGAGCTGCGGAACCACCTCGGCGAGGCCGATCTGGTCGGCTTCGTCGGCAACGGTGCAATTCTGCCCCGCCGGTCCGGGGATTCGGATCGCCCGATGCCGGCGGCCGATGCCGTCGCATTCACCAGCCCGCCCGAGCTCGAACACACGGTGACGCTGAGCAGCGGCCGTCGGCTCACGGGCATGGCGATCCCGCGCGGGGTCACGGTGATCGTCGGCGGCGGGTATCACGGCAAGTCGACGATTCTACGCGCCCTCGAACGCGGCGTGTATCCGCACATCGCCGGCGACGGGCGCGAATGGGTCATCACCGATCCAAGCGCCACCTCCATTCGGGCTGAGGATGGTCGTGCCGTCACCGGAGACGACATCTCACCGTTCATCAACAATCTGCCATCCGCCACTGACACGAGATCCTTCACCACCACGAATGCCAGCGGTTCGACGTCCCAGGCGGCCAACCTCGTCGAGGCCGTCGAAGCCGGAGCGCGGAGCCTGCTCATCGATGAGGACACCTCGGCGACGAATTTCATGATCCGCGATCAGCGGATGCGGGCCCTCATTCCCGCGGATCGGGAACCGATCACCCCGTTCGTCGACCGCATCCGCCCCCTGCTCACCGGCCGAGGTGTGTCCACGGTGCTCGTCGCCGGCGGTTCGAGCGCTTTCTTCGAAGTCGCCGATCACGTCATCGCCCTCGACGCCTACGTGCCCCGGGATGTCACCGCGCAGGCCCGCGATTTGGTGGGAGCTCCTGAGGCAACGTCTGCTGGCGACACCGCCGCGACACAGCCCGCGGACCCCTCCGGCCCCGCCGGGCCCGCGCTCACACCCGGGCCCCGCACCCCGACCGCGAAGGCGCTGCGGCCGGCATCGAAGACGAAGTCCGCGCGGGCCAAAGGCATCGACCGGATCCAGTTCGGCAAGAGCTTCATCGACCTCGTCGCGGTCTCGCAGCTCGTCGATGCCCAACAGACCTCCGGAGTCGCCGAGGCCCTGGAGTACCTGGCCGAGATCTTCGACGGCCGCACCTCGGTGGCTGAGGCTGTCGACGAGATTGAGGGCATGCTCGACACTCAGGGAATCGATGGGCTCACGGGGCATCGGGATCACCCCGGCCACCTCACGCGGCCCCGACCCCAGGAGATTGCGGCCGCGCTCAACCGGTATCGGGAGCTGCGCCTCGTCGAGTGACGCCGGGTCCTCAGTGCTCTTCGGTCTCCTTCGAATCGGTGAGCGTGCGGATGCCGAAGATCGACATCACGAGCACGATGCCGGCGAGGATGGTGAACGAGATCTGCTGGGAGTGGACGAACCCGGCGACCATGGCCGAATCCCAGGCCCCCTGCGGAAGCGTGCTGCCGAGCACCGTCGCCATGATCGTGCCGACGATCGCCACGCCCACGGCGTTGCCGAGCTCCTGAGCGGTGTCGTTGAGCGCCGAGCCGATCGAAGTATGCGATTCGGGCAGCGCACCGAGGAGGGCGACGGCTCCCGTGGTCATGATCGTGCGCATGCCCATCGTCATCACGAGCATGCCGATGGCACACCAGATGAATCCGTGGGAGAGGGCGAAGATCCAGATCACGAGGCTGATGAGCACGAGCGCCACGCCCCCGATCGAGGTCTTGCGGTGTCCGAAGTGGGCGACGGCCCGGTCGACGAAGGGCCCGGCGACGAGCATTCCGGCGACGAACGGAAGGTTCGCCAGGCCGGCCTGCAGGGCCGACCAGCCCCATGCGAACTGGTAGAGCTGGGTGGAGACGAACATGACGCCGACCATGGCGATCATCGTCGCCGTCTGCAGGATCGCCGATCCGCTGACGGTGGGCAGGGCGAGCAGCTTGAGGTCGAGCATCGGGTCCGTCGCAGTCTTCTCCCGCCAGATGAACCCGACGAGTGAGAGGATGCCGGCGGCGAAGACGGCGATGGTCAGAGGGGCGGTCCATCCGTTCTCGACTCCGGCGGTGAAGCCGTAGAGGAGAAACCCGAGCGAGGCGACCGAGAGCGCGGCGCCGACAACGTCGGTGCCGCCGCTTCTGCGGTCGGCGGGATCGTCCTTGGCGACTCCGAAGCGCACACCGATCCAGGCGATGGCGGCCACGGGTGCGTTGATGACGAGCAGCGCCTGCCAGGGCCAGCTGGCGATGGCGAGTCCGGCCAGGGTCGGGCCGACGGCGAAGCCGATCATGGACACGACCATGATGATGCCGATCGCCTTCGTCCGCAGGTCATCGCGGTCGAAGAGGCGGAAGATCAGGGACATCGTCAGCGGTTCGATGAACGCAGCGAAGGCCCCGGAGAGCGCCCGCACCGCGATGAGCTGCACGGGAGTGGTGACGAGGAGGACGGCCAGGCCGGCCAGTCCGAAGAGGGCGAGGCCGACGAGGAGGGTCCGCCTGCGGCCGAGTTTGTCGCCCATCGTGCCGCCGACCATGAGCAGTCCGCCGAAGGTCAGGGAGTAGGCGCCGACGATCCATTGGAGGTCCGTCGGCGAGGCGCCGAGGTCTCTGCCGATCGTGGGCAGGGCGATGTTGAGGATGGAGTTATCGACCATCTCGACGAGCATGGTCAGGCACAGGGCGAGGAGTGCGGGCCAGGCCGCGCGGAGACTCTGCGGTTTGCACACCGCAGTCGTGGTGGATGCTGGGGAGGACATGGGGAGCCTTTCGTGTGGCGGGAGGGGCCGGTATCCGGTCCCGAGGAGGTGAGCTTCGGAAGAGATGAGTGTCTGGAAGAGCTGAGTTTCGGAAGACATGATCGAACCCCGTTCGCTTATGGAACGTTGTTCGATCTGTCGAACTCTGTTCGAGAATAGAACGCTGTTTGATCGATTGCAAGCGGGTCGGTAGATTCGAGGCATGGCATCCGACACACCCCGTCGTCCACGCGGCGAATCAACCCCGGGCTCGCGCGGCCGGCGCACTCCCCGCTCAGCTCGCAATCCGCGAGCCGGAAGCAATCCGCGTGACGGAAGCGACCCGCGTGATGGCCGCGACCCACGCGCCGGACGGGATCCCCGTGACGGGCGCGATCCGCGCTCGGGCGCCTTCGACCCGCGAGCCGCTCGCGCCGAACGGATCGAACGGTCGGAACAGATGCGTCGTTCGGGTCGCCAGGATCCCCGTCGTCGAGGCGGTCGCGGGCAGTCGCGCACCCGCGCATCGCTGTCGCTCGACCAGATCATCGAGGCGGCGATCGCCACCCTCGATGCCGTGGGAGCGGAGAAGGTGACCCTGCGAGGGTTGGCCGCGCAGCTCGACAGCGGTGTCGCGAGCCTCTACTGGTATGCCTCGGGCAAGGACGAGCTGATGGCGATCGTCGCCGACGAGCTGCTCGGTCGCGCCCTCGATGACGCCGATGCGCTCATTGCCGACGGATTGGCCACTCCGCCGGTGTTCGCCGCCTATCCCGAGATGGTCCCGGCGGAGGCTACGAGCACCGCCACCGCCGAGGCGCTGCGGGACGTCCGCCGCCTCGTCCTCTGTCTGTTCGTCCAGATGATCGAGCACCGCTGGCTGGCGGGGCAGCTGATCAAGGCCGGCCCCGACGAACACAATTCACTCAGCTACTGGGAACGGATCGGCCAGGCCCTGCAGAGGACGGAACTCGACCTGACCAGCCAGTTCCACGCCTCGCTGACTGTGGTCAACTACGCGTCCGGAATGGGTGCGGAGGTTTCGCAGAGCGCGATCGATCGCGAGTCGATGGAGGACACCGAGGCCGAGTTCGCCGAGCAGATCGACCGGTGGGCGAGCTTCGACGAAGAGGAGTTCCCCTTCGTCCACTCGGTGCTCGGCGAGTTCGCGAAATTCGATGAGAAGTCCGAGTTCATCGTCGGCCTCGACCTCGTCCTCTCCGGAATCGAGCGCCTGAGCTGGGGTTGAGACCAGACAGCATCGCCTGATGCCTGTCCGCTCTTCAGCCGTCCAGCAGGGACCGCAGCTCGTCCGCCGTCGTCACCGGCAGTGAGCATTCGGTTCCGCGGCAGACGATCGCCGCTCCTGCGGGCACCGCGACGTCGCGACCGTTCTCATCCGGCACTCCGTTCGAGGCGGTGATGAGGGTGACGGCAGGATGGCGGGCCGCCAACACCCGCAGATCGGCGTCTCGGCTGGCCACGCGCACGGGGGCGAGCGCCCGCTCCGCCTGCCACAGGCCATGACCGCAGCCGCGCGGAGCTCTGGCCGCGAGTGCCCGATAGACGCCGAGGAGGCGCTCGCGCAGATCGAGCAGCCGACCGGTGGTGAGGCTGCCGGTCGAATCCGGGTCTGCCTCGGCCATCGGCGAAGCCGCCTGACCGCTCGACTCGACTCCCGCCTCGGCGAGGAGCAGTGCGACCTCCGCGGCCGCCGACCGGCCCGAGGGGACGGTGTTGTCGACCGGGTCAGACGATCGGATCGTGAGGATCTCGTCGCTGAGTGAGTCGAACACTTCGAGGGTCTCGCCCTCGGCGGTGAACTCCGCGAACATCCGCTCGCTCAGTGACGCCAGCTCGTCCAACGAGGCGGTCCCGACCCCCGAAGTGCCTTCGGCGGACGCAGGCTCACCACCGTCACCCAACTGTCGAATGGTGAGTCCGGCAGTGACGAATTGCGCCCAGTCGGCCAGTCCCGCCGCGCCCGGCCCGGGCACCTCTCCAGTGAAGCTGCGCCGCACTTCCAGTGCCGCCCCGGACTCCCCCGCACCGAAGCTGCGATGCATGGCTTCCCAGGCCTCGGCCGCGGCACGACCCCACCGGTCCGAGTCGGGGAGCATCGGCTCCGCAGGGCTACCCACACCTCTGTCATCCGCACCCACAGCGTCAGCCCCGGAGTACAGGGCCGCCTCGGCGAGGGCAGTGATCGCCAAGGAATTCCACTCGGTGATCGCCTTCTCGTCTCTGGCCGGGCGATCGCGCCGGTCGAAGATCTCCCGCAGGCCTGCCCGCTGTCGAGCCGTCTCTGCGGTCGCCCACGGCGCCGGGTGATCGGCATCGAAGGGCACGTCGTCCATGCCCAGCCAGTCGATGATCCGGATCGCCGCAACCACCTGGCCGGACAGGTCCGCCCCGGCCGGGGAGTCGACGAGCTGCAGCAGGCCGGCGTCGCCCACCTCGGCGAAGCCCTCGGGGGTGAGCACATACGCCGCACCCTCTTCGAGCGTCCCGGCGCTGTTGAGCGAATCCGCGTCGAGCGCGGCGATGAACCGCTGCCCCTCACGCATATCCTCAAGCAGGAAGTCCGCGGTATCGGCGATCTCACGCTCGGCCAGGGCCAGCCATTTCGATGCCGGGTTGAGCGCGCGCTCGACCTTCGCCCAGGTCACGGCGGCGCGCAGGTACAGCGCATTGTCATAGAGCATCTTCTCGAAATGCGGCACGAACCACTGCCGGTCGACGCTGTAGCGGGCGATCCCGCCGCGCACCTGATCGCGCATGCCTCCGCTGGCGATGCGCGCGAAGGTGCCGCGCACGGCGATGAGGCAGTCGAGGACCAGTTCGCCCTCGAGATGCCCGTCCGCGCCGAGGCGGTCCAGCCGCCCCGATTCCCGCGCAGACTCCTTCGCCGAGGTGGTCCCACCCAGACGCACGAATGCCGCCAACAGCTGCATGAGGTTCATCATCGGCGGGAACTTCGGTGCGGTTCCGAATCCGCCCCAGGCGGGGTCATAGGAGTCGAGCAGGGCCTCGGCGGCCGCATCGAGTTCGTCGGCGCTGAGCGATTCGGCGGTCGCCTCGGCGGGGAGGGCATCGGTGACGGCCGTGGCCATTTCGGCCAGGCCGCGGTCCATCCGCTGGGTCATCTCGGCCACCTCGGCGCGTTTGTCCGTCCAGGTCTGGGACACGGCCGAGAGCACCTGGGTGAACGCGGGCAGATTGCCGCGCGGTGCCGGCGGGAAGTATGTTCCGGCGTAGAAGGGGCTGCCCTCGGGGGTGGCGAAGATCGTCATCGGCCAGCCGCCCTGCCCGCGCATCGCCTGAAGGGCGTTCATATAGTAGGCGTCGATGTCGGGCAGCTCCTCGCGGTCGATTTTGATCGCGACGAAATGCTCGTTGATCAGGGCCGCGATCGCCTCATCCTCGAAGGATTCGTGGGCCATGACGTGGCACCAGTGGCAGGTGGAGTAGCCGATCGAGATGAGGACGGGGACGTCACGGTCGGCCGCCTCGGCGAGGGCCTGCTTCGACCACATCCGCCAGTTCACGGGATTGTCGGCGTGCGCGCGGAGGTACGGGCTGGTCGAAGACGCGAGTTCGTTGGCCATGGACCCAGCGTCTCACTTCAGGGCCGCGCACGCGAGGTGTGTCTGTGGGGACTGAGGCGAGGTACGTTCGCGGGCGCTGGCCGGGCACTGCTTCCCCGGCGCGACCGTGGACGAGGGGGCAAATCAACTCAGATGCTGCCGCAGCACTGGCCACATCAACGGCCTGGCTGACGAAGCCACGACGCCGATATCAGAGGACCCCACGCTCCGGATGCATGCCAGTGACGAAAATGAGTGCGGCGACCGCAGGGGCACGGTCACCGCACTCATCGGCGAAGTCTTCGATCTGTCAGCCGCGACGTCGGCGGACGGCCACGACCAGTACAAGACCGGTGGCGACGAGAAGCGCACCGAGACCGACACTGTATTGCAGGCCCGTGCTGCCGGTCACCGGCAGACGAGCGCCATCTGCTGAACTCGACGAGGAATCAGATCCCGAGGTTCCCCCTGCGTGTGCGCCTGTGCCCTCTGCCGCATCTGCGGACTTTCCGCCGTCGTCGGTACCCGCAGCATCGGTCGGATCGGGAGTGGAATCCGCCGCCGAATCACTGTCGACGTCGTCCCCGCCCATGCTGTCGGCTTCGGAACCGGTTCCGGCAGAAGAGTCATCGCTGTCTGCAACGGAATCGGCTTCGGCGGCGACGTCTACTGCGGAGTCTGCGCTCGGATCGCTAGCGTCGTCGGAGGTGGCCTCCTGATCGGAAGTGGTGTCGGGATCAGACGTGGTGTCCGCGTCCGGGTCAGTAGCGGTGGCCGCATCGGGATCGGAGTTAGCATCCTCATCAGACGCCGCATCCGGATCAGTACCCGCATCCTCATCAGACGCCGCATCCGAGTCGGCCGCGGTATCCGCGTCAGGATCGGAGCCAGCATCCTCATCGGACGCCGCGTCCAGGTCTTCGTCCGAGTCATCGCGGACGACGAAGTCTGCGACACCGTCCTCCTCGCTCAGGTCGATGGCCTGGGAGTCGTCGCCGACGACGGTCTTCCCGTCAGGGACAGTGAATGACACGACGTAACCATCGGTGGCAAACCATTCGGGGAAAGCGAAACTGCCGTCGGCCTCACTCGTCGTCGTCGCGAGGACCGCACCATCAGCGTCGGTCAACGTCACCTTTACGCCGCCGAGCGGCCCATCGACTTCGTCGATGACGGACCCGGTGATGTCGCGCGCCTGAGAGACAAACCATGTCTGATAAACAGGAAAACCCGACCGCCGAGTGAATTCGAAGGTCAACGAGGACAACGGCACATTCGGCTCGAACCAGGCAGCAGCACCGGACGTATCCTCTGCCTGATCGTTGCCTGTCAGAGTCAGCGTGGTCTCATCCCACCGCGGCACGTCCTCGGCAGATCCGGAGCATGAGGGTTTCCCAGCTACGCCTTCGGCGCAGTAGTTGAAACCATCCTTGAATCCGAGGTCCTCGGAGGTCGCCGGATTCCCTTCTGCGGTCGTCGCCGAGATGCTGACCTGATCGGCATCGATATCGCCGAGCACGAAAGACCAGCCCGATTTCGGTGTCGGCGAATCGAAAGCGTAGGTAGTCGTCGACGGACTGCTGGCGCTGTCCGCGTACGGACGCAAGTTGAGGTACGGCTGATTGCGACTAGACCCGTATTTCGCACCGACGGGCGTACCTTCGGACAGCCAAGTCGACGATCCGCTGATGAGTCCGACGCTTCCGGCTCGGGAATCCGAGGTGACGTCCGCGGACAGTTCGGGCTGTCCGGCCAGCGTCATGCTTGCGGTGTAGTCGCGGCTCTCTCCTTCCAAATCCGTCCAGCCGGCCCAGGTGGAAGTCGTCGCTGAGCTCGCAGGCGAAACGGACATCATCACCAGCGCGCTGACCGAGAGTCCCGCCGCAGCTTTCCGCAATCCTCGTTTTCTCATTGTTTCCTTATGAACTCGTGCAAGTGCGGCAAGTAGAAGCGCTCGAAAGAAATCTGTGGGTCAACCTCGAGCTTAATCAACATTCGCTGGGCGCGTCAACACAGAAGTTGTTACCGCGAATTTCGCTTCACTGCCGGGCCAAGCAAAGGGAGAGCACGTCGTCTTACCAGCTAAATCGTATCCATAGGGGCGCCAACACGTTCATCCCCATTCGCCCGAGGGACTCAGCCTTGCGAACACTCTGCTCGCCGTCAGAGACGGGGAATCATTCCATTCGAATTCTCGCCCCCACGCTCATTGAGCAATGATTAGACCATCACCCCCGTCAGAGGATGTCGATGAGTGCAATCAGGCGATCGGGCACATTCGTGATGATGCCGTCGGAACCGGCATCGATGGCCTTCTCCATGTCTTCGTCGGAGTCGATCGTCCAGACGAGGCTCGACATCCCGAGCTGGTGGACGAAGCCGAGGTATTCGATGTCCGCTGCCAGGTACTCGGGGTTGACCTGGTCGACCCAATCGGCGAAGCCATAGAGCTCATCGGGGCAGGGACGGCCGAGCACTCCGACCGGGATCTCCGGGAGCAGCTCGTGGAATTCGCGCACGAAGCCCCAGTCGGCGGACTGGACGACGAGCATGCCCGCGGCCAATGCCCGGTCGAGGTAGAGAGGATCGGCCTGCAGAGACCGAGCGAGCACCTCGGCGATTCCGGGATACCGGAACGGATGCTTGACCTCGAGGAGCAGGCCGGTGCGGGTGGTGTGGACCAAGTCGAGCACCTCGCCGAGGCGGGGCACCCGCACTCCTGCGAACTGCTCGCCTTTCCAGCTGCCGGCGTCGAGTGTGGCGATCTGGGGGGCATTCATCCCGCCGACGCTGAGATCGGTGCGGTCGGGGTAGAGGGTGCGGGCGTCGGTGGTGCGCTCGAGCGTGGCGTCGTGGATGACGACGAGTTCGCCGTCGCGGCTCAGGTGCACGTCGATCTCGATCATGTCGGCACCCTGATCGATACCGGCAGAGAACGCCGGGATCGTGTTCTCCGGCCATTGCTCGGACGCGCCTCGGTGCGCAATGACGAGCGGCGGAACACAGGTGCGAGCGCCGAGGGAGGCGGTCTGGGGGTTGAGGGTGATGGGCATGATGGGGACTCCTACGGGTGGCCGATCAGTAGCGGTGCGAGCGACCGATGATGCACTACATTGCCGATGAGGCTATCCGTCCAGGGCAATGGGCGGATGATGTGCGAGTGGACGGGACGTGAATCCTGGCGGTGGCCCCGCTCAACGGTTCCGCACGTCTCCCTGAGGGCCGCCGACGCACGCCCTGATCGGAGATGGCAGACTGGAGGGAAACACGGACGGAGTCTTCGCCTTTTCGCCTTCCGTCCCCGCAGCTCGATTGCCGAAGGAGACGCAGTTCAATGGAGATGCTCCAAGGTGCGCTCGACAGTTTCAGCACCGTCTCGTCATATGTCCTCGTGGCTGTTCTCATCCCCACGGGCCTGTACTTCACCATCCGCACCGGCGTCGTACAGGTGCGGCTGATCCCTGAGATGTTCCGCACCCTGACGGAGCCCGGCGGACGGGACGCCGAAGGCAACCGGAACATCTCGCCGTTCCGCGCCTTCTCGATCTCCGCGGCCTCACGCGTGGGTACGGCGAACATCGCCGGAGTCGCCCTGGCGATCTCGCTCGGCGGCCCCGGCGCGATGTTCTGGATGTGGCTGACGGCAATCGTCGGCGGAGCCACCGCATTCGCCGAGTCCGCTCTCGGGCAGCTCTACAAGCTCAAGGACGGCCCGAACTTCCGCGGCGGTCCCGCGTATTACATCAAGCACGGGCTGAACATGAAGTGGCTCGGTCTCGTCTTCGCCGTCATCGTCGCGATCACCTACGGCATCGTGTTCAACTCGGTGCAGTCGAATTCGATCGTCGACGCGGTCGGGGCGTCCCTGGACGTCGATTCCTCGAACGGGGCATTCGCCGCGATCGCCGGTGCGATCATCGCCGTCGCCGCCTTCGCGATCTTCGCCGGTGGTGCCAAGCGCATCTCGAACATCTCCGCCTACCTGGTGCCGTTCATGGCCGGCCTCTACCTCATCGTCGGCATCATCGTCGTGGTGATGAATATCGGCGCCGTTCCCACGATGATCGCGACGATCTTCTCCGAGGCGTTCAGTGTGCAGTCGGTCGCCGGCGGCACCATCGGTTCGGTGATGCTCCTCGGCATTCAGCGCGGCCTGTTCTCCAATGAGGCGGGTATCGGTTCGGTGCCGAATGCGGCGGCGACGGCCTCGGTCTCGCATCCGGCCAAGCAGGGGTTCGTGCAGGCGCTCGGCGTGTACTTCGACACGATCCTCGTCTGCTCGATCACCGCGTTCATCATCCTGCTTTCGAACCCTGAGTACGGCACCTCGGCAGAAGGCATCCAGCTCACGCAGACGGCGCTGAGCGGCCAGCTCGGACAGTGGGCGATCCACTTCCTGACAGTGGCGATCTTCCTCTTCGCGTTCTCGTCGATCCTCGGCAACTATTACTACGGCGAGGCAAACATCGAACACCTGACGACGAGCAAGGTCGCCCTGCGCATCTATCAGGTCATCGTCATGGCGGCAGTGTTTGTCGGTGCGATCGCCGCTCTGGACCTCGTGTGGACCGCTGCGGACATCTTCATGGCGATCATGGCTCTGATCAACCTCTTCGCCCTGCTGATGCTCTCGCCACTGGTGTTCTCACTGCTGAAGAACTACCAGAAGCAGCGCCGAGCCGGCGAGGAGCCGATCTTCCGCCGCGGCGATCTGCCGACGTTCAAGCGCATCAACACCGAGGTCGAAGCCTGGGACGGCACCGACGAGGTGACCACAGCGAAGTTCTGGCACGACCGCGGCAAGAAAGTGCGTTCCGACAGCGAGTGATGGTGCTGGTGCAGTGCTCGCGTGTGCAGCGTGATCCTGACTCTCCATGATCGCGCAGATGTATCGGGCGCCCCTTCGTTGAAGGGGCGCCCGATGATCAATCACTCCCGAGCGCATTCAGTCACCACCTGACCGTAAGGAGGAGTTGTTGATGGCCGTCGACCGCACGGAGCTGGCCGATATCCTCGCCGAGGCGACGGGATGGTCGGTCTCGGCCGAGCTCGGCGTGCTTGCTTTTCCCATCTTCGAAGCCCTGGGACCGTTCGAAGGATCACGCGGATATATGAACGGTGCAGATCTGACGGTCCGCGAGTGATGATGTTCAGCACAGCGATCACGCCGGCACATGCCGCACAGCCACCGCATTTGGGTAATAATTCGCTTTGCATCTGCATATTTGAAGCAAACCGACTATTGACTTCCCTTGAATGACGAATATGATCATCATGTGAACAAGAACACACCTGCTAGCGAAGCTTTGGACCCGGTGGACCGCGCAATCGTCGATGCACTGCATCGTGACGGCCGCGCACCGTGGTCGAGGGTGGCCGAGCAGGTCGGCGTCTCGGCCGTCACCGTCCGCCGACGTTATGAGAGCCTGCACAACCGGGGCCTGATCCGCGTCATCGGTGCCACCGACGTCGTCCGACTCGGGCTTGGTACCCCGATCTACATGCGCATCTCGAATGCGCATGGTGACCTGGACGTGCTCATCCCCCGGCTGAGGGAGCGCATCGAAGTGCGCTCGTTCCACACTCTCTTGGGCTCCGTCGACATCGCCGCGGAGATGGTTCTGCCTCCCGACGTGGACTACAGCCGACTCGTTGCCGAGATCACCGAGGGGACTTCAGCATCGGCGGAAAGCCTGCTCCTTACGCATGCTTTCGCCTCTGGACAGGACTGGGCGCCTCCGTTCGAATCGCACGAGCCTACGCGACTCGCTCCGGTCAAGACCGAACCGGCACCGCATCTCGACCTCTCACAGTCCGAGGTCAAGGTGCTCGGCATGCTCATGCACGACGGGCGAACCTCACTCGGTGACCTCGCTGCATCAATCGGTAAGTCCGAGAACACCGCCGCCCGCACGATCGAACAGCTGAAAGAGCACGGGGTGCTCGACTTCCGGATCCTCGTCGAACCCGAACTGCTCGGCTTCAATACCGAGTTCCACCTCTGGCTGGTGGTCGAACCGCAGCATCTCAGGCAGACCGCACTCACACTGGCGGAGCATCCGTCCACGAAGTACCTCACCGCGACGACAGGCAACTGCAGCCTCGCCGGTCAGTTCATCCTCCGCGACCGCACCGAACTGTTCCACTACACGACTGAGGTGCTCGGTTCACTGCCCGGAATCCGCAGTGCAGAGCTCTCGATTCAGACGGCAACTTACAAACGCGTGTGGACCTCGATCATCGACGGCAGGTACGCGACGGACGGACAGCCGCTCGACCCGATCGAATACCTCCGACCACGACCCTGACCCACGGACTCTCATCGACATCGACGAGGCAGAGAAGCCACGACCCGATGTGATGTCACGACACAGAACAACCCGAACCGACAGGAGATGTCATGTCCTCACAGAATTCCTCATCGCTTTCCATCCCTGCTGAGCCATGGCAATGGCCTGAAGAGCAATGGCGCTCAGAGGTGAATCGCGTACGGGCCGGACGCAGTCTCGTTCACGACGATGTCACGCAGCGCTGGCCGGAGCAGGCTCGTTGTGCAGTCCTCATCGCATACGATTCCGACCATGAGACGCCGTACCTGCGCGATGGGCAGACCTCACCGGGTTCCCTCGCCCAAGGCGAGTACGGCAGCCGGGTCGCCGTGCCGAGGATCCTCGACATGCTCGCCAAGTATGAGGTGCCTACCAGCTTCTACGTCCCGGCTGTGTCTGCCCTCCTGCACCCCCAAGACATTGAGGGATATGTTGCAGGCGGACATGAGGTCGCTGTGCACGGGTGGATTCATGAACGCAACACCGCTTTGCCTTACGAAGCCGAACTCGACCTCATCGGTCGGGCCACTGACGTGCTCGAGCAGCTTAGCGGCGCTCGGCCGACAGGTATCCGCACTCCCTCTTGGGACTTCTCCCAATCCACGTTGAGGGTCATCAGAGAGCTCGGGTTCGCGTATGACTCCTCTCTCATGGCCGATGACGAACCCTACGAGCTCGATGCTGATGGCGAACCGACTGGGATCATCGAAATCCCAGTCGAATGGATCAGGGATGATGCGCCCTACTTCATGATGGACCGTTTCGGCGGCCTGCGCCCTCATCTCTCTCCCCGTGACGTCGAGCGCATCTGGATAGACGAATTCGACGCAGCGCACGCCGCCGGAGGAGTCTTCGAGCTGACTCTGCACCCGCACATCAGCGGGCACCGCTCCAGGATCGCCATGGTCGACCGACTCCTGAGCTACATCCGAACATTCGACGATGTCTGGCTCGGCACGCACGCTCAGCTCGCCGATCATCTGAATGCCCAAATCGCACCGCCCGCCACGAACTGATCATCACGCCTGGGCACTTCTCTCGGGGCTCCTCTACACCCCCTGGGCCTCACTGCACCATCTCGTCACAGCGAGCGCTCTCGCTCTCTCCATCCGAATCCGGGGTCGCTGGCACCCCGTTCGCCTCATGAAGGAACGAACCGATCATGTCCACTGACGCAACTCACACGCATCCGCCCCACGACACGAAACTGTCGAAGAAGGGTCGAAAGGCACTGCTCGCCGGTGCCGTCGGGAACACAGTCGAATGGGTCGACTGGGCCATCTATACAACCTTCTCGTCCGTCTTCGCCGTTCACTTCTTCCCTGGCGACGACCCGGCAGCGGCACTGCTCGCCACACTCGCTGTCTTCGCCGTCGGTTTCATCATGCGTCCGATCGGTGCCGCGGTCCTCGGCAACTACGCCGACCGTCACGGCCGCAAGAAGGGAATGGCGCTGACCATCGGTCTGATGGCCGGTGCCTCGCTCCTCATCGCGGTCACCCCCGACTATTCGATGATCGGCATCGCGGCCCCGATCGTACTGGTGCTGGCCCGCATGCTCCAAGGCTTCTCCGCCGGTGGCGAGTTCGGAGCCTCCTCGGCCTTCATGGTCGAGGCCGCTGCACCCAAGCGCCGGGCCTTCGCCGGGTCCTGGCAACAGGTCTCGGTGGGAGCCGGGGGCCTCATCGCCGCCGGTATCGGAGCAGTCATCACCTCCGCGCTCGACTCCGACGCTCTCGATTCCTGGGGTTGGCGCCTGGCGTTCGCACTCGGCGCGCTCCTGGGACTGTTCGGACTGTGGCTGCGGACGAATGTCGCCGAGTCCGAATCGTTCGAAGCGACCAAAGCCGCTCGCAAAGGCGAACCGAAGCAGAAGCGCTCCTACCTCACGATGTTCGTCAAGCATCCCGGCGCCGTCGCCCGGGTCTTCGGCATCACCATCGCTGGAACTCTGCTCTATTACATCTGGGTCTCGTACCTGCCGACCTATGCCCATGTCGTGACCGGCCTCCCGCTCAATCAGGCTCTGACCGCCAACTTCATCGCAATCGGGTACTTCATCTGCATGTTGCCCTTTGTCGGCATCCTGTCTGACAAGATCGGCCGCAAACCGACGATGTCCGCTTTCGCCGGCGGATTCCTCGTCCTCGCGTTCCCCCTGCTCAACTTCCTCGACAACAATTTCTGGGTCTTCCTGGCCGTTGAGATCGTCGGCATGACGCTGCTGCTCGGCTACTCCGCCAACTGTGCCGTGATCATGGCCGAGCAATTCCCTCCGGAGATCCGCGCAACCGGCATCGGACTCCCCTATGCTCTGGCAGTCGCCATTTTCGGCGGCACCGCTCCCTACATCATCACGTGGATGAACGACATCGGAATCGGTGACAAAGTGTGGATCTACTGCGCCATCGCGGCCGCGGTCGGTTTGGCCGTCTATCTCACCATGCCGGAGACCAAGGGAAAGAAGATCGCATGAGCACAGGTTTCGCTCCTCATATCCTCATCACGGGCGCCGCAAGCGGCATCGGCAGGGAGATCGCCCGTCAGTACGCCGATCGGGGCAACCAAATCACCATCGTCGATTTCGACGGCGAGGCACTTAGTGCGCTGGCCGATGACCTTCGCCGAAGCGCCTCTGACGTCAATCCGATCACGTGCGACCTGCGCGATCCCGAGGCACCGGCCTCGGTGATCGAGTCAGCCTTCTCTCACGGTGATGTCCATGTCCTCGTCAACTCCGCGGGCGTGTACCCCGCCGTTCCCCTACTCGACATCACCGCCGAGATCTGGGACGCAGTGCAGTCGATCAATGTGCGAGCGCCGCAGCTGCTGACTGTGGAATTCGCCAACCGAATCCGTCACCTCGCCGAGGAACTGCCACTCGGGTACCCGTCTGTAGTCAACATCTCCTCGGGTGCGGCGCTGCGAGCGCGCCCCGGCGCCGCTCCCTACACGACGTCGAAGGCGGCAGTGGAGATGGTCACACGAGCCAGCGCCCTCGAATTGGGCCCCCTGGGGATCAGGGTCAACGCCGTGGCACCCGGATTCGTCGTCGTCAACAGCGAGCTCAATCGTCTCAACGACGACTACGTGGAAAAGGTCTCGTCCAATCCGCTCGGGCGCAAGGGTCGACCCGACGACATCGCTCGTGCCGTCCTCTGGCTCGCTTCTCCCGAAGCAGAATGGATCACCGGCGAGATCCTGAGAGTCGACGGCGGTTCTGCCGCCGGGGCACTCAATCTTCCGGTTCACTGGCCCGAGACGCGCACCGAGCCCGATTCGCCAGCAGCAAACGTTCAGCACCCTCAGCATCGAAAGTGAGCACGATCGAATGACAAACACGTCTTCCCCTGAAGAATCGATCTATACAGTCGTCGGAGGAGGTGCCATCGGAGGCACACTTGCCGCGCACCTCGCTGCGGGAGGCCATCCCGTTCAGATCGTCGACACTGACACTGCCCACGTCGCGGCCATCCGCCAGCACGGGTTGAAGATCGACAGCCCTAACGGAACTCTCAAGACCCGCCTTCCAGCCTTCACTCCAGACGAAGCTCCCGACGAATTGGGGCCTGTGTTGCTCGCGGTCAAGTCGCAGGCGACCGAGGCTGCCATGGACTGGGTCGGCCCTCGGCTCCGCACCGACGGCTATGTAGCCTCGATGCAGAACGGCCTCAATGAAGCAACCATCGCCGATCACATCGGCCGCAACCGGACCGTTATCGCATTCGTCGACCTCTTCGCCGACCTCGTCGAACCGGGGGTCATCAAAGACGGCGGAATCGGCACTATCGCGGTCGGTGAATTCGCCGGCGGGACGAGCAATCGAGTATGTGATCTCGCCGAGGCACTATCACATTGGGGAACACCGATCGTCAGCGACAATGTCAGCGGCTTCCTGTGGTCCAAACTGGCGTTCGGCGCGATGCTCACGGCCAGCTCGTTCATCGACAAAGATATGTCGACGGTGATCAGCGAGAACCGTACCTCAATGCTCGAACTCGCCCGCGAGGTCTTCGCGATCTCGGATGCCCTCGAATTCCGGCTTGAAGGCTTCGACGCTTTCGCTCCCGACAAATATCGAAGGACTGCACCGGCAACCACTGTCGACGATGCATTCGACTCACTCTGTGAGTGGCTGGCAGGTCAGACGAAGACGCGCTCCGGTATCTGGAGGGACATCAACGTGCGCAGACGTCCCACCGAAGTTCCTGCCCACTACGAGCCGGTCCTACGCATCGCCGAACAGCACGGAATCTCCGTACCGCGACTGCGAACGATGGTTGACGTGATCAGAGAACTCGAACGTGAAGAAGCGGTGATGGGTGACCACCTGATGGAGCGCATCGCCTGAGGACACAGCAGCACCAGTCAGCCGCGAGCATCCCCAGTGGGATGCTCGCGGTTACTTCTTCGCCGACTTCGAGGTGGCGCCGGTCGCCCAGCTGACCTGGCTGAAGGTCACACGGTAGGTCTTCTTGCTCTTCGACTTCACCTTGTACGTGGCTTTGCCCTTCTTGGCGGTGACCGTCTTGATGGTCTTCCACTTGCTGCCGGACTTGACCTGGAACTTCACCTTGGGGTTGTAGTTGACCTTGCCGTACTGCTCCGGGTTGTAGACCTTGGTCTTGGACGTCAGGGTCACAGTGCTGCCGCTGCGTTTGGTCGCGAGCGAGGCGGAAGCCTTGCCGCGGACGTAGAACGAGCCCTTGGTGTAGTCGGTGCGGTCTACGTACTTCGAGTAGCTTGAATTGTTCGCCCAGACTTCGGACGGACCCATCGTGTATTTCCCAAGGCCCGTCCAATCAGGGCAGACCATCACGCGGTCGCGTTTTGTGTTGCCACCGTTCTGGAAGAACGCATAGTCAACCAAACCACCTTGTCGTGTGATATCGACATCCACGTACCAGTCGCTGACTCCCGACTTCTTATGGGACATGTTGATGTCGACATTGCGGCAGTTCGAGTTGCTGACGACAATGCTTTTCGCCGACAATTTCGTAACGTCGAATGAGATGCTTGCGGCCTCGGCCGAAACAGCAGGACCAACAGCCAACGCAATAGCGGCAATAGCGGAAATGAGCGCGCGTCTGATGAGTTTCAAAGTGACTCCAATGAGAATGAGTAGACAGAGGATGCCAGAGTCGGAGTCACTGGAGTGATGTCGGCAGAGTGCGTCACGATAGTTGAAGTTTCGTCAAACCGAACATTATCACAACTGAAGTCGCATCCGGACGGATATCAGCCGGGCATACGAAAGAGCGGCCCGAGTGCCGAAACACTCGAACCGCCCTCTCAGCTGACCGCGGTCGCCGACGCAACTGTCGGCAACCTCGGCGAGGTGATGCTTCTCAGCTCACGGCAGCCTCTTCGTCTTCGACGATGAGCGGGTAGACGCCGTTCTCGTCGTGGACCTCACGGCCGGTGACCGGCGGATTGAACACGCAGGCCATGCGCAGCTCTTCTTCAGCCACAACGGTGTGCTTCTCGTGGCCGTCGAGGAGGTACATGACGCCATCGTGGAGCGGGTAGGTCTTCCCGGTCTCCTCGTCGGTCAGTGTGCCCTTACCCTGCACGCAGTACACGGCTTCGACGTGGTTCTGGTAGTGGAACGTCGAGGTGGTTCCGGCGTAGATCACGGTATCGTGGAAGGAGAATCCGACACGCTCACGGCCGAGCACCATGCGGCGGCTACGCCAGGTCTCGGACTTGATGTCGCGCTCGGTGTCGTTGAGGTCATCGCGGTTGACTACGTACATTCGTAAGTCCTTTCGGTAGTTCTGAAGTTCGGGTGAGCCCGGGCAGAGTTCTGATCAGGCCAGCGCGGGCTCGGCGGCGGGAGCGAACTTGAGCACTCCGGCTTCCATGATGTCGAGGCCGGCCTTGAGGTCCTCGGCCGAGATCGTCAGCGGCGGCATGATCTTGATGACCTCGTCCTTGGGACCGGAGGTCTCGAGCAGCAGGCCGTTGTCGAAGGCGTACGCGGCGACCTTCTCGGCCACCTCGTCGTCTTCGAAGTGCAGACCCGCGAGCAGGCCGCGTCCGCGGACGCTGGCGCCCTCGGACTTGGCCACGATCTCGTCGAGGCGCTGGTGAAGGGCGGCGATCGTGTCGGCCAGTTCGTTCTGGAAGGTGTTGTCGGCCCAGAACTTCTTGATCGCGGCGGTCGCGGTGACGAACGCAGGGTTGTTTCCGCGGAAGGTGCCGTTGTGCTCGCCCGGCTCCCAGGCATCGAGCTCGGGACGGAACAGAGTCAGCGCCATCGGCAGGCCCGAGCCGGAGATCGACTTGGACACACAGACGATGTCGGGTTCGATGCCGGCCTCTTCGAAGCTGAAGAACGTGCCGGTGCGACCGCAGCCGGCCTGCACGTCGTCGACGATGAGCAGGATCTCGTGCTTCTTGCACAGCTCGGACAGCGCGCGCAGCCATTCGGCGCGAGCGGCCCGCAGACCACCCTCACCCTGCACGGTCTCGACGATGACGGCCGCAGGCTTGTCGACGCCCGAACCCGAGTCTTCGAGGACCTTCTCGAGCCACAGGAAGTCAGGGATCTCGCCGTCGAAGTAGTCGTCATAGGGAATCTTCGAGCTGTTGGTCAGCGGGATTCCTGCGCCTTCGCGCTTCATCGAGTTGCCGGTCACCGACAGCGATCCCAGGGTCATGCCGTGGAACGCGTTGGTGAACGAGAGCATGTGCTGGCGCCCGGTCACCTTGCGGGCGAGCTTGAGCGCCGCCTCGACGGTGTTCGTGCCTGTCGGTCCGGGGAACATCACGGTGTAGTCGAGTCCGCGCGGCTTGAGGATGAGGTCCTGGAAGGTCTCGAGGAACTCACGCTTGGCCGGGGTCTTCATGTCCAGCGAGTGCAGGACCGCACCGGACTGGAGGTAGTCGACGAGGGGCTTCATCACGACAGGGTTGTTGTGCCCGTAGTTGAGCGCTCCTGCGCCGGAGAAGAAGTCGAGGTAGTCCTTGCCGTCTTCGTCCCACTGATGCGCACCCTCGGCGCGGGCGAAGGTCGCCGGCCAGGAGCGCGAGTAGCCGCGCACGGCGGATTCGCGGGTTTCGAAGATGTCGGGCTTGTCGGTCTTAGTCGTGTCGGTCATCGTTTGAGTCCTTTCGACTTCTCGATTGTGCGTCGGCTTCCGACGCGGTGCGCACGTTCCCGGGTCTCGCGCTGTTTCGGACGATAGTTCCGGACTGGCCGGTGGCCGGTCCGGCCAGTGGTCGGTCCGACCGATCGGCCAGTACGCTGCGGACGCCGTGCGGCGGGCGCGGTGGTGGTGTCGCGGATGGGCTCAGCGTTGGCGGCCGAGCCCGACGACCTCACCTGCAATGCCTCCAGGTGCATCTGTCAGCACCGAGGCAGGGGTTCAGAGTGGAGCGATCTCGTACAGGTATTCGGTGTCGTGGCCGTCCGGGTAGAGGTCCGGAGTGAACAGCGGCCTGCGGTCGAAACCGGCATCGCGCTGCTCGGCGAAGGCCTGGAACAGTCGGTTCGAGGCTTCGTTGTCATCGGTGATCGTCGTCTCCATGCGGAGCGCGTCGGTCCGATCGGCGAGTTCGTGGAGCATGGCCGAGGCCAGCTTCCGGCCGCGGAACTTCGAGTTCACGGCGACCTGCCAGATCATCAGGGTGTCCGGTGATTCCGGACGTGTGTAGCCGGTGACGAACCCTGCGGGTTCATCTTCGACCCAGGCGATCACCGAGGTGTCCGCGAAGTCGCGGCACCACAGCAGGTACGAATAGGAGGAGTTGAGATCGAGCACGGCCGTATCTTTCGCAAGCCGCCATAGATGTTGTCCGTCCTCCAACGTGGGAGTCCGGAGTTCGGTTTCCGTCTTCGGTTCAACGAGTGTGTTTGTCACGCCCTCAAACCTAACGACCTGAGAATGAGCGTCAACCGCAGATTCATCGATTCGGGCGCCATTCGGCCGCGATTCCCGGGCGTGTCCGCACGGTCATCGACCGGGGCTTCCCCATGGCATCTCTGGGATGTGCCAGGGCGGCCGATCGCGCTCATGACGGGCCAGGGCTTCGTTATTGTTTCGTTACATTAGGGGCCTATTGGAACTTCGGTTCCACGCCGTCCACGTCTTTTGGCGTCCAGATCGGCACTCAAGTCGGCTTGTTCGCGGAGTGGCCGATCCGGGCAGACGCAAGGGACGACCCGTGCAGATCGGGTAGGCCGTGCGGCCCGACCACGCAGACCGAAGCCGAAAGGCTGCCCGGGCAGGGACGCTCAGCCCGCAGCCCCCACCCCTCAACACTCGACGACGTTGACGGCGAGGCCGCCCTGCGCTGTCTCCTTGTACTTCGAGGACATGTCCGCGCCAGTCTGGCGCATCGTCTCGATCACCTCGTCGAGGCTGACCCGGTGCTGCCCATCGCCCCACAGTGCCATCCGGGAGGCGTTGATCGCCTTGCCTGCCGCGATCGCATTGCGTTCGATGCAGGGCACCTGAACGAGTCCCGCGATCGGGTCGCAGGTCAGGCCGAGGTTGTGCTCCATGGCGATCTCGGCGGCGTTCTCCACCTGCTCGGGACTCCCGCCCATCACGGCGGCCAGTCCCCCGGCGGCCATCGACGAGGCGGATCCGACCTCACCCTGACAGCCCACCTCGGCGCCGGAGATCGAGGCCCGCTCCTTGTAGAGGACCCCCACCGCCGCCGAGGTGAGCAGGAAGTCCACGATGGCCGCGTGCTTGGCGGCCTCGCCCCCTTCGGTCACCGACTTCACGTAGTTGAGTGCGTAGTGGAGCACGGCGGGGATGATCCCGGCCGCCCCGTTGGTCGGGGCGGTGACGACGCGACCGCCCGAGGCGTTCTCCTCGTTGACGGCCATGGCGATGAGGTTGACCCATTCGAGATAGTAGCCGGGGTCGCGGTCCGGGTCCTCGGCCTTGAGTTTGAGGTACCAGTCGTGGGCCCGTCTGCGGACCTTGAGCCCGCCCGGCAGGAAGCCGGAGCGGTCGAGGGACGCCGAGGCGCACTCCTCCATCACGGAGTAGATGTGCAGGAGTCCGTGTCGGATCTCGTCCTCGTCGCGCATCGAGAGCTCGTTGGCCAGCATCACCTCGGAGATCGACATGCCGTTGTCGTGGCACTGCTGCAGGAGTTCGACGGCCGAGTGGAAGGGGTAGGGCAGCTCCTGACTGGCGGACTGGAGTTCGGCCTCGACGACCTCATCGGCCACGGCGAATTCGCTGTCCATGGTCTCAGCCTCGGCGGCCTGCTCCTTCTCGAGGAATTCGGTCTCCGAGGTGACGAATCCGCCGCCCACCGAGTAGTAGGTCTCCTCGGCCAGCGTCTGCCCGGAGGCGTCGAAGGCGGCCAGGGTCATGGCGTTCGTGTGGCGGGGCAGGACGGTGAGGGGACGCTTGACCATATCGTCCTCGGTGAAGGCGAGTTCGACGAAGGCGTCGGCACCGGCACCACCGGCCACCCCATCGCCGAGGCGAATCATTCCGGTCTCGGACATACGGGTGCGGCGGGCGGTGAGTTCATTGGCTTCGACGAATTCCGGCCGGCAGCCCTCGAGGCCGAGCAGGATGGCGTCGAAAGTGCCGTGTCCGGCACCGGTGGCGGCGAGGGATCCGAAGACATCAACTCTGATGCTCGCAACGGATCCGAGGTTCTCGCCCAGGAGTGTGAGGAAGCTCGATGCCGCGCGCATCGGGCCGACGGTATGGGAACTCGAGGGGCCGATGCCCACGGTGAAGAGATCGAAGACGCTCAGTGGCATAGCGGTTTCCGCGATTCTGTTGATGCGACCGGCTGATGCGGTCGACTGATGCGACCGACCGGACCGTTCCCGGGCTCAGACACACATGGAGCCTGGGCCGATCCGGCCGATCAGGGATGGTCCGATCCGGTCGATCGGAGGGAGATCTGGAGAGTGTTCTAGAGGGAGTTCGCCTCGGCGTAGCCGGCGGCGTCGAGCACCTCGCCCAGTTCGGTGACGGCGACCTCGATGAGCCAGCCGTCGCCGTAGGGGTCGGAGTTGAGCAGTCCGGGGTTCGCCGTGGCGAGTTCGTTGGTGGACACGACTTCGCCGGTCACCGGCGAGTACAGGTCGGAGACGGACTTCGTCGACTCGACCTCGCCGCAGGTCTCACCGGCGGTGACGGTGTCGCCGACGGCGGGCAGGTCGACGTAGACGACCTCGCCGAGGGCGTCGGAGGCCACGGCCGTGATGCCGATCTTGACGGTGCTGCCGACGATGTCATCGGCTCCGGCATTGATCCACTCGTGCTCGGCCGAGTAGGTGAAGTTCTCCGGGAGCGGGGGCAGTTCAGCCATGTTCTCTTCCTTCTTTCGCTGCAGTTTGCGCCGGCCACGGGCCTCGTGACGGCTTGGATCGGGTCACCGATGCCCCCAGTGTACGAGTCACCAGGAACACCCAGAGGAGCTTCCTCAGTTCTCGCCGCGCCTGTAGAACGGCAGCGCGGTGACGGTGAAATCGTGGGCCTTGCCGCGGATGTCCACGGAAACGGGCGTGCCGGGCTCGGCAAGAGTCCGGTCGAGGTAGGCCAGGGCGATGGGGTGTCCCAGCGTCGGCGAAGGCTGGCCCGAAGTGACGGTGCCGACCTCGGCGCCGGGAGTGCCGACCTCGGATTCGGAGGCGAAGATCGCCGCGCCCGAGCGCGCCGCCCGACGTCCCTCGGACGTCAGCCCGACGAGCACGCGCGCCGGCTCGGTCTCGCCCAGCTTGGCCAGTGCCTCACGGGCGACGAACTTCTCCTTCGTCTTGAACCCGATCATGCGGCCGAGTCCGGCATCGAAAGGCGTGGTCTCGAGGCTGAGCTCATTGCCGTAGAGCGGCATCCCGGCTTCAAGACGCAGCGAATCGCGCGCGGCCAGACCGCAGGGCACGAGTCCGTAGTCGGCACCGGCGCTCGTCAGCGTCTCCCACAGTCGGGCTGCTGCGAGGTTGGGCATGTAGAGCTCGAATCCGTCCTCGCCGGTGTAGCCGGTGCGCGCGAGCACGAGATCGATGCCGGCGATCGTCAGCGGCATCCACGCGTAGTACTTGAGCTCACGGACCGCCTCGGCGACGGTGATCCTCTCGGATTCCGCCGCACCCGAACCCGCACCCGCGTCGACAGCTGCGGCGCTGGCTGCGGATCCGTCCGCCGAGGTGGTCCTCGGCCCGAACTCCCCATGCGCGCCTTCGTCGAGGGCGCGGACGATGATGGCTTCCGAGTTCGGTCCCTGCACGGCGATGAGCGCGGTGTCCGCGGACTCGTCGAAGAGTCGCACATCGTCACCGGCACCCTCCCCGTGGATGAAGTCCGCGAGGCGCTGCTTGAGTGCGTCGACCACCGTCGGGGTGTTCGAGGCGTTGGGGACGATGAGGAACTCCTCGTCGCCGACCCGGTAGGTGATGAGGTCGTCGAGGAGGTACCCGGCGTCGTTGACGATGACGCCGTACTTGGCCCGACCGATCTTCATCGCCGAGTACTTCGCGACCAGCGCGTAGTCGAGGAAGGCCGCGGCCTGGGCACCGGTGATGCGAACCTCGCCCATGTGGGAGAGGTCGAAGATGCCGGCGGCTTCGCGGACCGCACGGTGCTCGGCGAGTTCCGACCCGTACTTCAGCGGCATGTCCCAGCCGCCGAAGTCGGTGAATGAGGCACCGAGCTCGGCATGGATGTCGTGCAGCGGGGTCTCGTTGCTCTGCGGCTGATTGACCTGTGTCATGACGCGTCCTCTTCCTCATTGATCTCGAAGGCCTCTGGCGGCGGGCAGGAGCACACCAGGTTGCGGTCGCCGTAAGCTCCGTCGATGCGGCTGACCGGCGGGAAGTACTTCGTGTGGCGCAGTCCGGACACCGGGAACACCGCGGTCTCGCGGGAGTATTCGCCGTTCCAGTCGTCCATCACCACGGTCGCCGGGTGCGGGGCACCGGCCAGGGGTGAGGCTTCGTAGGAGTATTCGTCGCCGATCGCGTCGATCTCCGCGCGGATGGTGCGCATCGCCTCGATGAACCGGTCGAGTTCGTCCTTGTCCTCGGATTCGGTGGGTTCGACCATGAGGGTGCCGGGCACGGGGAAAGCCAGCGTCGGGGCGTGGAAGCCGAAGTCGATGAGGCGCTTGGCCACATCCTCGGCGGTGACGCCGGACTTCGCGGTGGCCTCCCGCAGGTCGAGGATCGTCTCGTGGCCGACCAGGCCGTTCTCGCCCGAGTAGAGGATCGGGAACACGTCGCCGAGCTTGGCCGCGAGGTAGTTCGCACCCAGCAGGGCAGCTCGGGAGGCCTCGCGCAGGCCGTCGCCGCCCATCAGCTCGAGGTAGGCGAAGCTGATCGGCAGCACGCCGGCTGAACCGAACAGGGATCCCGAGATCGGCAGTTCGTGTGTCTCCCCGGTTCCTGCGACGAGGTCGGGTTCGGTGGGATCGCCGGGCAGGTACGGGGCGAGGTGTTCGCGCACGGCGACCGGTCCGACGCCGGGTCCGCCACCGCCGTGGGGGATGCAGAAGGTCTTGTGCAGGTTGAGGTGGGAGACGTCGCCGCCGAATTCGCCGGGCTTGGCGAGTCCGACGAGGGCGTTGAGGTTCGCCCCGTCGACGTAGACCTGGCCGCCGGCAGCGTGGACCTTCTCGCAGACTTCGCGGACCTCGGATTCGAAGACGCCGTGGGTCGAGGGGTAGGTGATCATGATCGCGGCGAGCTTCTCCGCGTTCTTCTCGATCTTCGCCTCGAGGTCGGCCATGTCGACCGATCCGTCGTCGGCGGTGGCGACGACCTGGACGGTGAGTCCGGCGAGCACCGCCGAGGCGGCGTTCGTGCCGTGCGCCGACTGCGGGATGAGGACGACGCGGCGATCGGTGTCGCCGTTGGCCAGGTGGAATTTGCGGATGGCCAGCAGTCCGGCCAGTTCACCCTGGGAGCCGGCGTTGGGCTGGAGGGAGACGCGGTCGTAGCCGGTGACCTCGACGAGCGAGTTCTCCAGGCGGGTGATGAGGTTGCGCCAGCCGTGGGTCTGTTCGACCGGGGCGAAGGGGTGGATGGAGGCGAATTCGGGCCAGGTGATGGGTTCCATCTCGGCGGCGGCGTTGAGCTTCATCGTGCACGAGCCCAGCGGGATCATCGTCCGGTCCAGTGCCAGGTCGCGGTCGGCCAGGGTGCGCAGGTAGCGCATCATCGAGGTCTCGGAGCCGTGGGCGCTGAAGATCGGGTGGGTGAGGAATTCGGTTTCGCGGTGGAAGTCCTCACCGAAGGCCGGGGCGGGCACGTGGTTGGCTCCGAAGGTCCCCGCCGAGGCGGCTTCGAAGTTCGCCTCATCGATCCGGGCGATGATGCTCAGGGCTTCGAGCAGGCCGTTGGCATCGGCGACCGTGTGGGGTTCGCCGAAGGAGACCCCGACGGTGGTGGTGTCGATGACGCGGATGTTGTATCCGGCGCGTTCGGCGACGACGCGGGCGGCTTCGGCGTCGGCGACGCGCAGTGCCACGGTGTCGAAGAAGTCGCGGCTGACCACCTCGGCGCCGGGGGCGGTGTCCGCAGCTGTGGCGAACTCCTGGGCCAGACGGTGGATGCGGGAGGCGATGCGGGTCAGGCCGACGGGGCCGTGGTAGACGGCGTACATCGAGGCCACGTTGGCCAGCAGTGCCTGCGCGGTGCAGATGTTGGATGTGGCCTTCTGGCGGCGGATGTGCTGTTCGCGGGTCTGCAGGGCCAGGCGGTAGCCGGGCTTGCCCTGGGCGTCCTTGGACACACCGACGAGGCGGCCGGGCAGCTGGCGCTGGAGGCCGGACTTCACGGCCATGAACCCGGCGTGGGGTCCGCCAAAGAAGAGCGGGACGCCGAAGCGCTGGGCGGAGCCGACGGCGATGTCCGCACCCTGGGCGGCGGGGTCCTTGAGCAGGGTCAGCGCGAGCAGGTCGGCGTCGAAGGTGACCAGTGCGCCGCGGTCGTGGGCTCCGGTGACGGCGTCGGAGAAGTCGCGGATGACGCCGGTGGTGCCGGGCTGGGCGCAGACGATGCCGAAGATGTCCTCGCCGACGAGGCCTTCGGCGAGGTCGGCGACGACGATGGAGAAGTCCATGGCCTTGGCTCGGGCGCGGACGACGGCGATGGTCTGCGGGTGGAGTTCGGAGTCGAGGACGACGGTTGTCCCCTTCTTCACGGCTCGACGCATGAGCAGGACCGCCTCGGCGACGGCCGTGGCCTCATCGAGGAGAGAGGCGTTGGCGATGTCGAGGCCGGTGAGGTCCTGGACGACCTGCTGGAAGTTGAGCAGGGCTTCGAGGCGGCCCTGGGAGATCTCGGGCTGGTATGGGGTGTAGGCGGTGTACCAGGCGGGGTTCTCGACGAGGTTGCGGCGGATCACGGCGGGGGTGATCGTGTCAAAGTAGCCCTGGCCGATCATCTGCTTGCGCATGATGTTCTGGCCTGCGATCGCGCGGAGTTCGTCGAGGACTTCGGCCTCGGAGCGGCCGGTGGGCAGGTCGAGTCCGTCGACCTGGATGGAGGACGGGACCGCGGCGGCGGAGAGCGCTTCGAGGGAGTCGTAGCCGAGTTCGGCGAGCATGGCCTGGGTGTCATCGGCGCGGGGACCGATGTGGCGGTCGGAGAAGGGGCGCGGTGTGTCCCCGGTGGGCGCTGTGGTGTGCGCGAGCGAACTGGTGTGGGCGAGTGAACTGGTCATTGCCGTCCTTGGGTCGGTGTCGCGCCCGCCTACGGAGGACGCACTGAGCAGTGGTGGTCCTCCCCGATCTGTCGGGCGCACGTCTCCTTGGTCGTCGTGCGCTCGTGGCGCGCGGCGAGCCGGAGTCGGCTCCTTCAGATATGCCTGCAATCGGTGGTACTGGGCCTGAGAGTTTCCCGGGGAGGGAATTGCACCTACGGCGCTGCATGGTGCGTCCGGCAACCCGAAGGGTTGCGGCGACCGCGCAGCTCTCCCACGTCATGTCTTAACGGCAGTATGAAATTGTGTGTGGCTATGTGTTTATGGGGCCAAGTCTAGTGGCTGGGATCACGGCGGGCCAAACGCCGTGATCGCAGGGTGCGGACGGGGTCGAGGCGGAGCCGCGAGTGGGTCGCGGGCGAGTCTCCCGACTGGGCAGACTTGTCCGACGAGGAAGACTCTCAGGCCGAGCCGCCGGCCGTGATGACGCCGCCGTCGGCAGTGAGCACCTGGGCGGTGATCCAGTCGGCGTCGGACGAGGCGAGGTAGGCCACAGCTCCGGCGACGTCCTCGGGGGTGCCGAGGCGCCCGACCGGGTACGACGCGGCGACTTCCTCCTCGCGGCCTTCGTAGAGGGCGGTGGCGAAGTTCGTCTTGACTACAGCAGGAGCCACCGCATTGACGCGAATGTCGGGGCCGAGTTCGACGGCCAGCGATCGGGTCAGGTGGGACACGGCGGCCTTCGAGATGCCGTAGAAGGAGATTCCCGGGCTCGGCCGTTCCCCGGCGACCGAGGAGATGGACACGACTCGGCCTTTGTTCTCCTTGAACTGCAGGTTCTCGTGGTGGACCGCACCCTGCACCCAGGCGAGGGTGCCGAGGACGTTGACGTCGAGGATCTTCCGGGCTGCGTCGAGGTCGATGTCGATGAGCGGTCCGTAGACCGGGTTGATGCCGACGTTGGTGACGAGCACGTCGAGGCGGCCGAACTTCTCGGAGATCGTGTCAAAGACCTCGGCACGATGGGTCGGATCGTCGGATTTGCCGGCGATTCCGAGCGCGGTGCCTTCCGGGAACTGCGCGACCGCCTCGGCGAGAGCTTCGGGTTTGCGAGCGGTGAGGACCACGGTCGCCCCCTCGGCCTGCAGCCGCTGGGCGATGCCGAGCCCGATGCCGCGGCTGGCGCCGGTGATGAGGGCGACCTGCCCGGTGAAGCGCTGCCCGAGGTGGTTCGTCGTGTCCGTGGTGGTCTGCTCGCTCATGGGAACTCCATCGTCCGAGTTAGAAACCGAGCGTTCGCTCAGTAGGGTGTTTGTATCGTAGGCAGGAGAAGTCCCTGATGACAAGGACTCTCCGATGACAAGGAAGCGGCAGGGAGGCCCAGCGCCGATGAACCACCTGGAACACCACCTGGATGTCGGTCCGGCATCGCTGTTTCCGCTGGCCCGCGAGGCGATCCTGACCTGGCACCTGCAGGAAGGTGCCGGCGTCATCGCCCGACCCAGGCGTCGTGTCCGAGCCGGGATGATCGTGGACCTTTGGCTCAATCCGCTGTGGCCAACCTCGCCGAGGCGGTGGCACGGTCGGGATCTGAACGTTCCCGTGGGTTCGTGCGAAGTCGTCGAGGTCATCGACGAACCGCGTGCGGCCGGTCTCGTCTATCGCACCCTGCCCGGGCATCTCGAGTCCGGGGAACAGACGTTCCTCGTCTCCATCGGCGCGGATGACCGCCTCGGCGATCTCTCCGCATCCGATGACCGCCTCATCGTCTCGATCGTCTCAGATTCGGTGCCGGGACATCCCCTGCTCAAGGCCTTCGCGCCGATCGCGGTCGCGGCGCAGAGGATGATGGCTCGTCGTTATGTCGAAGGGCTGCGCCGCATGCTCGACCGCCGACAGGACGACGTTCGTGCTTGACACCCGACGGCAGGCGCTGAGCTCGGCCTCTAGACTGCTCGGGCGAGAGCTGACGCTGCTCGACGAATTCACCGCCGGACAGCATGCGACCACGCTTCTGGCCACTGATGGTGAGGACGAACTCGTCGTCCGCGCCTTCCCCGCCCACGACGATGCTGCCCTCAGGGAAGCCGAAGTCCTCGCGCGACTGACCCGGCTGGGCACCTGGGTTCCTCACCTGGTGGCCGCCGGCACTACGACGGTCGAGCCGGTCATCATCACCTCGCGCGTGCCGGGCAGGGTGCCCGGCACCGAACTCTCGCCCTCGATGATGGCCACAGAGATGGCCGCCGCTCTCGCCCGCATTCACGAACTCGACGGCGACGGACTGCGACCGATTCCAGCTACCCCGCCCACCGGCGACTCCGCGATCGCCCGACGGGCCCAACAAGAATGGGGCGATCTCGACAGAGACGATCCGGTGCTCCTCCACACGGACTTCTGGTGTGGGAACGCCCTCTGGGAGGGCGAGCGCCTCACCGGAGTCGTCGACTGGTCCGGTGCCGGGTGCGGTCCGCGCGGAGTCGACCTCGCCTGGTGCCGGCAGGATCTGGCGCTCCTCGGTTCTCCCGAGGCCGCCGACGTCTTCCTACGCGAGTACGAACGGATTCTCGGCCGCCCGATCAACGACATCGCCGCTTGGGACGTGCAGGCCGCGGCCCGAGCACACGACCGCGTCGAAACCTGGTTGCCGAACTACCTGGGCATCGGGCGGACCGAGATCACCGCCGACGTCCTCCGCGAACGACTGGATGAGTGGAATGCGCGGCTGTGAGATCGACGGCAGCACCTCCTCGGCGAGAATGATGACCACCCCGTCGACTGGAATCCGCCTCACCCCACCGTCGGCAGGACCGCCTCGGCGAGGATGAGTACGGCGTCCAAGGAGGCCTTGCCGTGATCGCTTAAGTGGGCGAGGTAGAGGATTGAAGGATCGTCCGCGATGTCGAGAGGCACGGCCACCGTGCCGGCCTCGCGCGCATTCGCCGACACCGAGTCGAAGGTGATCGAGATGCCCAAGCCGGCCGCGATGAGCGCGCCGATGGTCTGCGAATCGGGAGCGATCTGTGCCACCCGCGGACTGAATCCGGCCTCCCGGCACAGCCGCATCGTGTTCTCACGCAGCGTCGAGCTGGGGTGGGCGGGCAGGGTGATGAAGTCCTCCTCGGCCAGCTCCTCGACGCGGATCGAGGACCGCCCGGCCAGCCGGTGCCCCTCGGGCAGAGCCGCGCAGAGTCGCTCGATCATCACGGCCCTTCCGGTCACACCCGGCGGCTGCTGCGCCCACCGGACCAGCGCCAGATCGAGTGAACCGTCGACGAGGCGCTCCAGCCCCTCCTCGGCGAAGACATTCGACTCGAGTCCGAACGTGATCCCGGGATGGGCCCCACGGGAGGCGGCGACCAGGGTCGCGGCCAAGGCGCGCGAGGACGAACGGGCGAAACCGAAGCTCAGCCTCCCGGTCTCCCCCGTCGCCGCGCGCTGCACGGAATCGACGGCGAGGTGTTGGATCTCGAGCATCTTCCGCGCCGGCTCGACCAGCGCCTCACCGGCCGGGGTGAGCCGAACGCTGCGGGTGGTGCGGTGGAACAGCGAGACGCCGAGGCTGTCCTCGAGCGATCTGATGGTGCGGCTCAGCGGCGGCTGGAGCACACCCAGACGTTCGGCGGCGCGACCGAAGTGCAGCTCTTCGGCGACCACGAGGAAGGCTCGGGCCTGCTGTATCTCCATCGCTGATCACTCCGCCGCATGACTCGATTTACATATCGAATCCGATATTAGTCTTTAATCATTATTATCCACAATGCTATATTGTGGGGTGGAACACGCGGATCAGACTTCGGGCCGACGACAGGAGCTTTCATTGACGAATGGCGACACCACTGCGGGCGACAGGATTGACGACCTCCTCCCCCGCGCCGGCACCGGCCCGCTTTCCGGCCAGGTCGTCGTCGATTTTTCGCGGGTTCTCGCCGGACCGTATTCGACGATGATGCTCGCCGACCTCGGCGCCACGGTCATCAAGGTCGAAGGCCCCAGGGGCGATGACACCCGGCACTGGACCCCACCGGTGCGCGAGGACGACGCCACCTACTTCCTGTCGATCAATCGCAACAAGTACGACATCGTCCTCGACTTCTACGATCCCGAGGATCTCGAGGTCGCCCGGAAGCTCGCGGCCCGCGCGGACATCATCGTCGAGAACTTCAAGCCGGGCGGACTGGCGAAGTACGGCCTCGACTACGAGTCCGTCACACAGACCAGCCCAGTGCCCAACCCCAAGGTCATCTACGCCTCGGTCACGGGCTTCGGCGCACACAACGCACTGCCCGGCTACGACCTGCTGGTCCAGGCGATGTCCGGGTTCATGTCGATCACCGGCAGCCCCGAGGGCTCCCCGTATCGCGCCGGCATCGCAGTCTTCGACGTCATCACCGGCCTGCACACGGCGATCGGCGTCCTCGCGGCCCTCCAGCACAAAAACACCACCGGAGAAGGTCAGCTCGTCGAAACGAACCTCATGTCCTCGGCGATGTCCGGCCTGGCCAACCAGTCCGGCGCCTATGCCGCCGCCGGGGTGACCCCGACTCGGATGGGCAACGCCCACCCCAGCCTCTATCCCTACCAGCCGATGTCCACGAAGTCCGGGGAGCTCATCGTCGCCGCGGCCAACGACGGCCAGTTCGCCACCCTGGCAAAGGTCCTCGGCCGACCCGATTGGCTCTCGGACGACCGTTTCGCCGAGGCCAAGGCCCGCAACGCCCATCGCGCGGAGCTCGAACCCGAACTCCTCGAGGCCTTGGCTCAGCACACCGCGCAGGAATGGTTCGAGAAGCTCACCGCCGCCGGCCTGCCCTGCGCCCCCATCAACACCATCGCCGAGGGCGTCGAACGCGCCAAGGACCTCGGCCTCGACCCGATCGTCGAAACCGGACAGGGTGAGCGCGTCATCCCGACCATCCGCAATCCGATCCGCTTGTCGAAGTCCGAGGTCGCCTACGATCTCGCGCCGCCCGAACTCGGTGCCGACGACGAGCGGGTACGCGCCTGGATCGACACCCTCTGACCCACCTCGGCGGGCGCACAATCGTCACCTGAGCGCCCCGGCGCACAACCACCTCGGCGACACCGACGTCCCACCAATCACAAGGAGAAGCCAGCATGGACAACTCGGAACTCGACGACATCCTCTCGATCGTCCGCGAATTCGTCCGCGAGAAGGTCGTCCCCCTCGAGACCGACATCGAGGCCGAGGACGCCATCCCGCAGTCCATCATCGACGAATCCGCGCAGATGGGACTCTTCGGTTGGGCCCTGCCGGAGGAGTACGGCGGGCTGGGCATGAACGCCGAACAGGATGCGCAGCTGGCCATGGAACTCGGCTACACGACGCCGGCCTTCCGGTCCGTGTTCGGTACGAACAACGGCATCGCCGGGCAGGTGCTCGTCAACTACGGCACCGATGAGCAGAAGAGTGAATGGCTGCCGAAGCTGAGCTCCGGCGAGGTCGTCGCTTCCTTCGCGCTGACCGAGTCCGAGGCGGGATCTGATCCCTCGGGCATGCGCACCCTTGCTGTCCGCGACGGCGAGGACTACGTCATCACCGGCAGCAAACGCTTCATCACGAACGCCGAGTCCTCCGACGTCCTCATGGTCTTCGCCCGCACCGATCCGAGCGCCAAGGGTTCGAAGGGCATCTCGGTATTCCTCGTCCCGACCACCGCCGAGGGTGTGACCGTCGGCCCCCACGATCACAAGATGGGCCAGGCCGGGGCCTGGACCTCGGAGATCTTCTTCGACGACGTCCGCGTCCCCGCCGCCAACCTCATCGGCGGTGAGGAGGAGAAGGGCTTCTACGCGGCCATGGCCTCCCTGAACAAGGGGCGGCTGCACATCGCCGCGATCTGCGTGGGCCAGGGCATCCGGATCCTCGACGAATCCGTGAAGTTCGCCGCCGAGGCGAAACAGGGCGGGGAGCCCATCGCCCGGTTCCAGCTGGTCCAGGGCATGCTTGCCGACATCTACACCGAGGTGGCCGCCGCCAAGGCGATCGTCCTCGCCGCCGCGCAGCGCTGGGACGCCGAGACCGATCGCAAGCTCGGCCCCTCCTCGGCGAAGCTCTTCGCCTCCGAGGCCTTGGCCCGCATCGCCGACAAAGGCGTGCAGATCCAGGGCGGTACGGGCTACATGCGCGAGTCGGCCGTCGAGCGCTTCTACCGTCACGCCCGCCTGTTCCGCATCTACGAAGGCACCTCCGAAGTCCAGCGCGTCGTCGTCGCCCGGCAGCTGCTGGGGGGCGCCCACAAACCGCAGTTCAACCTGTAGATCGCTCCACCAGCCCCATCACCGGATCGCCCGGTTATCGCCTCGACCAAACAATCCACGGACATTTCCACGGAAAGAAGGAACCCATGACCGACTCACCAGCACCCACTCCCGACGCCCATGGTGTCTCCGCCGTCCCCGGCCTGCTGGCCGGCAAGGTCGCCGTCGTCACCGGCGGCGGGCAGGGCCTCGGCCTTGCGATGGCCCGATCCCTCGTCGATTCCGGGGCGAAGGTCGTCCTCGGGGATATGAATGAGGAGAGCCTCGCTGCCGCCGTCGAATCGCTCGGCGGTGCGGATGCGGCCGTCGGCGTCGTGTGCAATGTGTCTTCGCTGGAGAATGTGCAGGAGCTCGCCGAGGCGGCCACGCGGGCCTTCGGCGGCGTCGACATCTGGGTCAACAACGCCGGCATCACCCGCGATGCGACGATCCGGAAGATGAGCGAACAGGAGTTCGACGACGTCATCTCCGTGCACCTGCGCGGCACCTGGAACGGCCTCAAGGTCGCCACGGCACTCATGCGCGAGCAGGACCGCGGCGGCTCGATCGTCAATGTGTCCTCGATCAGCGGCAAGGTCGGCAACCCCGGCCAGTCGAACTACTCCGCAGCCAAGGCCGGCATCGTCGGCATGACCAAGGCCGTGGCCAAGGAAGTCGCGTTCAAGAACATCCGCATCAACGCGATCCAGCCCGGCTTCATCAACACCGCGATGACGCAGGCGATGCCGCAGCACGCGATCGATTCGAAGCTCGCCGACATCCCGCTCGGCCGCCCAGGCGAACCCGAGGAGGTCGCCTCGGTGGTGCTGTTCCTCGCCTCCGGGCTCTCGAGCTACCTGACGGGCACGGTCACCGAGATCTCCGGCGGCCGCCACATCTGAGCCGTTTCAGGTTGCCGGACCGGCGTCCCCGCGGGGACGTCGGGTCATCGGCGCTCCGGGGCGCACCTCTGCCACCCGTCGAGGTGAGTGTGGACCATCACGCCCGGTATTTCACCTCGCCGCCGACGACAGTCAGGGCGACACGGGTGTCCCGGATCGCCTCGGCATGGGCGAAGAGGGCCTGTTCGGACTCGTAGCCGAGGAGACCGTCGCGCGTGTGGCCCGGGCCGGCGGGATCCGAGTCGGCACCCGACCGTGTCCACTCGGGATCGAGGCCTTCGGCCGCACACGGGTCGGTGTTGACGACGATGAAGTCGGCATCCATCCCGGGCGCCAGATACCCGGAGCGCTGTTCAAGACCGGCCGCATAGGCCGCGCCTTGGGTGTGCTGACGGATCGCCTCGGCGGCGGACATGCGACGTTCCGGTTGGAAGCTCGTGCTCGCATCACCAGAGATGTTCGCCCTGGCCATCGCCGCATAGATCGCGGCAAAGGGGTTCGCGTGCTCGACCGGGCCGTCGGAGCCGAAGGCCACATGGGCACCCGCCGCCAGCAGGTCCGGCCAGGCATAGGCGGCGAGCTGCGCGGATTCGTCGATGAGGTGGAGAAGATGCAGATCGGAGATGCAGTGGCGCGGCTGCATCGAGGCGATGACGTCGAGCTCCCGGAACCGTGCGACATCCTCGGGCTGGATGAACTGGGCGTGTTCGACCCGATGACGCAGCGGTCGCTCGTAGCGGGCCTCGGCGGCCCTGGTGGTCTCCCGAAGGCGTTCGAAGACGTTGAGCACATGATGGTTGGCCTGGTCGCCGATGGCGTGGATGGCCACTGAGATGCCGGCTTCGGTGGCCCAGCGCGCATTCTCGAACAGGTCGTCTTCGGACATCTGAGCGATGCCGTAGTTGGCTTCGGCCGCCTCATCGCTGAGCACGGATTCGGGGACAGAACCCGGGTAGGAGTAGGACACGGCGGCAGCGGTGGTGTCGCCGGTGTCCGCCGGGTCCGTGGCCGACTTAGCCGCCGGTTCGGGTGTCGGCTCCGCCTCCACCTCCGTTTCCACCTCCGGGGCGGGGAACGGTGAGGACATATGAGAGGTGTGTGAACCGAGGGCCCCGTCCGAGAACAGCTTGAGGCCACCTCGGCGCAGCCAGTCATCGCCGTCACCGGTGTGCCAACCGGTTTCGATCGCCCACGGAACCTCGTTGCCGCGCAGGTACTTCGTCACCCGAATGTGCTGCCGGTCGGCTTCGCGCAGGTCGTTCCACCCCAGCGTCGAGGGGATTCCGTCGAAGTCGTGGATGCCGGTCAGGCCCTGGGACAGGAACAGCCGCTGTGTCCGGTCGAGGCGTTCGATCTGCTCCTCGCGGGAGGGTTCGGGGATGAATCTGGCGACGAGGTCGGTGGCGTCCTCGCGGACGAGTCCGGTCAGCTCTCCGTCGTGGTCGCGGACGAATTCTCCGCCCCAGGGGTCCGCGGTGAGCGCGTCGATGCCGGCGATCTCGAGCGCGTGGGCGTTGGCCCACAGGGTGTGCAGGTCGAGTGACCACATGGCCACCGGGTGGTCGGGTACGAGCTCATCGAGCAGCTCCCGGTCCGGGTAGCGGGGGTCGTCCCATTTGTTGAGGTCCCAGCCGGAGCCGACGACCCACTCCCCCAACGGCAGCGTCTGGGCACGTTCACGGATCGCTTCGACCGCCTCGGCGAGGGATCGGGTTCCGGAAAGGTCGAGCTCTTCGAGCGAGTTCGCGTAGGCGATCGAATGCATGTGCGCATCGACGAATCCCGGCAGGATGACCTGCCCCTGGCAGTCGATCTCCTCGAGCGTGGGCCCGGGGATGACGGTGGTGGCCCCGACCCCACCCGCCGAGGCGAGCGCCGCCGTCGTGGAAGACTCCGCGGCCGCGATGTCGAGCAGTTCGGCGCGCGTGCCGATGGCCACGATCGTCTCACCGTCGACGAGGATGGCCTCGGGCGGGGTGTCAGAGGCCGCCGGATCATCGGCGTGCTCTGGGAGGGTCGACTCCGGGTCGGAGGGGTGCGATGTGGAAGTCGGCGCCGCGGGGGCGAACGTGCGCACGATGGCGTTGGAGAACAGACGCATGATCACCAGTCTAGGGCGCGGATTCGCGAGCGCGGGGCCCGGCTCAGGGGTGTTTCACCACCCACTATCTGCCCGCTGTCTGCCCGCTTTCTACCGGGAGTGGAATCCGAGGTATGGCCAATGTCATCAGCACCCAAGACACCCGGCTCGTCGCCGGTGCACGAGTTGTCCTCCCTGCCGTGTGGCTCGGGTTGATCATCGGCATCTCGCTCATCGAGGCACCCTTGAAGTTCCAGGCCCCGGGGATCACGATCCCCTTGGGGTTGGGCATCGGTCGGCTCGTCTTCACCGCCATGAACTGGGTCGAGATCGTCATCGCCGTGATCCTGCTGTGGTCGGTGCTCAAGGACGGCGTCGGTGCGGCGACGCGGAAGCGGCCTCGCGCATCCCGCGGTGGGCGGTCAGATGGTGGCGATCAGGCGCTCGACCTCAGCGGAATCGGTCGCGGCCGCCGTCGGCCCGCCTGCGCCGCCACGGCGAACTTGAGCACCGGATTCCTCGGCAATGAGCGCCCCACCTGCATAGTCGTAGATTCCGAGCCCGCGTTCGGCGTAGCTGTTGACCTTACCTTCGGCGATCATGCACAGATCAATGGCGGCCGAACCGCAGCGACGGATGTCGTCGTAGCCGGTCATCAGGGAGTTGAGTTTGGCCAGCTGCGGGTCCCGGTTGTCGCCGGTGTAGGCGAAGCCGGTGGCGAGCAGGCGACCGGACAGACCTGACGGTGTGCCACGCAGCCGCCTTGCGGGAATCTCAGATGTTGGACGGCTGTCGTCTGCGGTCCGGGCGGCCATTCGTCCCGAAATCCGATAGGCGCCGAGTCCGGCCACTGCCGACCATGTGACGTTGAGCCCAGGAGAGGCGACGAGGCCGATGCACCAGGGCCCCTCCCCCACGGATGCGGCTCCGGCCTCGCAGACTCCGACCGAGAACGCGTAGTGCTCGATGTTGCGGACATAGTTGACGGTCCCGTCGATCGGGTCGACGTGCCACTCGAAACGCGAGGACGCACCGCCGCGGTCCGCCGAGCCTGCTGCCGGATCCCGCAGCCACCCGGCAGCAGCGTCGAAGCAGTTGAGGCCCCGTAGGAACTCGAGCGGGAAGAACTCCACCGGGTCGATGGCCGGGGCGCCCTCCTCGCCGACCATGAGGTCATCGGGTCGGACCGCGGCGAGATATCCGCGAACGAGGGATTCGATCTCAGCATCCGCGAGTGTCACGAGATCGTTCGGCGAGGTCTTGGTGTCGACGACCGAGGCGTCCAGTCTCGACCCAAGCCGCCCCCGCCACGCAAGCATCTGCTCCCAGGCAATGGCCGAGAGATCGGAGGCGATGAGGATCAGGGGGTGGTCGGCGATCTCAGGCGGAAGTTGTTCGGGCTGTGCGCTCATACCGACCACTCTAAACGGCGCCGTCGCCCGTGTAACAACACTGCAATACAGGGCCGAGTATGTACTTCTTGCATCTAATCCCCTCCCGGCGCGGATCTGTGGCCGATCGGAGCCCGAACACGACAGGTTCGTTTCATCATTTCCGCAATTGCCGTACGGCGAGAATGGGACAAGCAGCTCAGAATTGCTATACCAGTGGTCCAAGCTGCGGATAAAACAGATTCGGCGTCAATATTCCGACCGAGTATGCACGCCTCGGCGGCAGATTCCACAATAAAGCGATCTTGTTATGCAACGGTGACGAAGCCCGGCAACCCGGCTACCGGTCGGTAGCCGGCCCGAAGGCGCGGGGAAGCAGGAATCGGCGGTCCGCATCGTCTGCGGACCACCGACCCGAATCGCACCTCTCGGAGGATCCCCGACCGGTCGCCCGTGACCGAGGGATCCCCTGAGCTCTCGGGATTATGCGGACTCTGCGGCCGCCTGCGCCTTCTCCGGTCGGCGGACGGGACCGTGCCTGCGCACGATCTCCTGCACGGCCTGCGAAGAGGTGCCGGCAGCCTCAGCGATCGCACCGAAGGTCGCCCCCTCCTCGCGGGCGCGCAGAATCGCCATCACGTAGTCGGTGTTGATTTTGGCCCGCTGTCGGGAAACCTTTCGAACGGCACCGACTAATGCCGTCTGATCAACTGTCAATTCACGAGCACGACGCGACATGGTTTCTTCCCCTGCATTCGCATGTGGCCGGACGCCACAAAATGATGTAGTCCAATTAAATACCACGAATATGACAATCCGCCAAGAATTCTCGGATCATGGAACCAGTGGCTTCATCCTGGGAGATTCAGCGTCTATTTATAACGAAACGATAACGTACCGCGGCGGGTGCGCGGGTGGCAGAATGCGAGTATGACCGCACTGCAGCCTGCAACAGCAGCACGTTCCGAGGTTCGACTCGACGAGGAGTTCTCGGCCGTCGGGATCAGCGACTTCAGCCTCGCCGATACCGACAGGGCCGCCTACTCCTCAGACGCATCGCTGTTCCGGCTCGTCCCCGAGGCCATCGTCTTCCCCCATGACGAGGCCGATGTCGCCCGCACTCTGGCCGTCGCTCGTCGCCACGGCATTCCCGTCACCGGCCGCGGTGCCGGGACCTCGATCGCCGGCAATGCGATCGGCACCGGCATCATCCTCGACTTCTCCCGCCATATGAATCGCGTCCTCGACCTCGACCCGGTCGAAGGCTCCGCCTGGGTCCAGCCCGGGTGCGTCCATGCGCACCTGCAGGCGCAGGCCGCACCCCATGGCCTGCGGTTCGGTCCGGATCCTTCGACCCACACCCGGTGCACCATCGGCGGCATGATCGGCAACAATGCCTGCGGTCCTCGCGCGCTCGGCTACGGACGCACCGGCGACAACATCCTGGCGCTCACCGTCATGCTCATCGACGGCACCGTGGTCACTCTCGATGAGGGCGACTGCACCGAGACCTTCCCGCGTCTGCACGAACTCGTCGCCGAGCACCTCGGCACGATCCGCACGAACTTCGGCACCTTCTCCCGTCAGGTCTCCGGATACGGTCTCGAGTCCCTCCTGCCGGAGAACGGCTTCGACCTCCGCCGCGCCTTCGCCGGGACCGAGGGCACCTGGGGAATCGTCCTCGCCGCGAAGATGCGCCTGGTCCAGAACCCCGCCTTCACCTCAGCGGTGGTGCTCGGCTATGAGGACATGGTGGCAGCCGCCCACGATGCCCCGCTGCTGGGGGACTTCCCCGTCGCCGCCTGCGAGGGACTCGACGCCCGCATGCTCAATCGGGTCATCGAGACCAAGGGCGCCGAGGCGGCCCCGGGCCTGCCCGAGGGCGCCGGGTGGCTCGTCGTCGAACTCACCGGGGAGGACGAGGTCCACCTGACCGCAGAGACGAACCGGCTGATCACGGAGTCGAAATCGCTCGACTCCGCGGTCCTCGACCGGGCAGCGGCCGCGGAGGTGTGGGCGATCCGCGCCGACGGGGCCGGCCTGGTCTCACGCACCCCGGACGGGCGCGACGCCCACGCCGGGTGGGAGGATTCGGCGGTTCCGGTCGAACGCCTCGGCGACTATCTCCGTGACCTCATGGAGCTGCTGGACGCGCACGGGCTGTGGGGGATTCCCTACGGGCACTTCGGGGATGGGTGCCTGCACATGCGCGTCGACTTTCCGCTCGAGGACCCGAACGGGCGGCAGCTGATGCGCGATTTCATGGTCGCAGCCACGAAGCTCGTCGCCCACTACGGCGGGTCGGTCTCCGGTGAGCACGGGGACGGGAGGGCGCGTTCCGAGCTGCTGCGGCTGATGTACCCGCCCGCGGTGCTCGAACTGTTTTCCCAGGTCAAGGACCTCTTCGATCCGCAGCATCTGCTCAACCCAGGGGTCATCGTCGACCCCGACGGCTTCGACGAATCGCTTCGCCTCACTCAGCTGCCCCTGCGGGAGGTGCTGCCGGGCGAGCTCGCCATGGCCTATCAGGGTGAGGCCGACGGCTTCGCCTCCGCGGTGCATCGCTGTACCGGGGTCGGCAAATGCCGCGCGGATTCGGCCGGCAGCGGCGGCACCATGTGTCCGTCCTTTCAGGCCACTCGGGATGAGCGGCATTCGACTCGGGGAAGGGCGCGGGTGCTCCAGGAGATGCTCTCGGGCGATCTGCTCGAGCCGCGGTGGGACTCCCCCGAGGTCGCCGAGGCGCTCGACCTCTGCCTGTCGTGCAAGGCCTGCGGGACCGAGTGTCCGACGGGCACGGACATGGCCACCTACAAGGCCGAGGTCCTCCACCAGTCGTACAAGGGCAGGCTGCGTCCGCTCAAGCACTATGCCCTCGGGTTCCTGCCCCAGCTCGCACGGCTGACGACCCCGGTCGCGCCCCTGGTCAACCGACTTTCGGGGCTGCCGGGGCTGACGACCGTGGCGAAGCGGATCGCCGGCATCGACGTTCGCCGGTCGATTCCGCAGTTCGCGTCGACGACCTTCCGGAAGTGGTGGAACACCGCCACCGAGGCGGGTGCGGGGTCTTCGGGCACCGGGTGTGGAGCTGCGGTCGGGCGGTCGGACGAGGCCCGCCTCGGCGGAAGTCGACCGAGCCCGGTTCGTGAGGTGATCCTGTTCGCGGATTCCTGGTCGAATCATTTCGCCCCGCGGATCCTCGCGGCCGCGGTGGCCGTGCTCGAGCGTGCCGGGGTGAGGGTGCGCGTCGTCGAGCAGACCGTCTGCTGTGGTCTGCCGTTGATCTCGACCGGCCAGCTCGACGCGGCTCGGGCGAATCTGGGGGCGACGATCTCAGCCCTCGATGCCACCGGGGATGTGCCGATCCTCGGGGTCGAACCCTCGTGTCTGGCCACGCTCAAGGACGATTCGCGCAAGCTTCTCGCGGATGCCGCCTCGGCGCGGGTGGCGGATCGGGTGCAGACCTTGGCGCAGTATCTGCTGAGCATCGGTGCCGAGCTGCCGTCGCTGGACGGGGTCGAGGCGCTCGTGCAGCCGCACTGTCACCAGTCGGCGATCTTCGGGGTTGCAGCGGACAAGGAACTGCTGGCCAGGGCCGGTGCGGACTCCCGGTTCCTCGGCGGCTGCTGCGGCCTGGCCGGGAACTTCGGGGTCGAAGCAGGGCACTATGAGACCTCGGTCGCCGTCGCCGAGGTGGCCCTGCTGCCGGCGCTGCGCGAACGTGAGAGCGTGACCAGGGCCCGTGTTGCGGAGGGCGGCGGAGGCTCTGCTGACAGAGGCGATTCTGCGGACGGGGGCGGTGGTGCAGACGGCCGCGATTCTGCAGGCGACCGCGATTCTGCGCTCCAGGTCGTGCTTGCTGACGGGTATTCGTGTCGGACGCAGATCGCCGACCTCAGTGACTCTCAGGGAGTGTCTTTGGCCGAGCTGCTCGCCTGGGGCTGGGGACTTGAGCCGGTGAGATGAGTCGCCGGGCAGTCTCTCGCCGGAGCTGAGGCTCAGGCCTTGGCGGTGAGGACCGGGACTTCGGCCTCGAGCAGGATTCGCTGCGCCTGCGAACCGAGGATGAACTTGCCGATGGCCGAGCGCTTGCGCAGTCCGATGACGATGAGCTGCGCCGAGTACTCGATGGCGAGGTCGTTGAGGGTGCCGGGTAGGTCATCCTCGTGATCGGGCTGGAGCACCTCCACCTCGACGTCGGACTCCTTGCCCAGAGCGACGATCCGCTCGATCTCATCCTCGCCGATCTCCGTGGGGGATCCGCTGGCACCTCGTCGCTGTGAGTTGATCACAACGGCGTTGCTTGAGCGCAGCTTGGCTTCCGCGAATCCAGCCCGCAGAGCCGCCTCGCCCTCGGGAGCAGGAAGGTAGCCAATGAGAATCGTCATGGCTCCCAGTATATTGACAAGCAGGCGAAACATTCATTCGGGGTTCACTCCGAGTGTGATCGCGTCGATTCCCGGCAGGTCTCAACCCTTCTCGGCGACTCGCCGCGCCCGTTCGCCGAGCGTCCTCAGCTCTTCGCGCAGTTCGGCCGGCTCGATGACTTCCACGTCTCCGGGAGTGGCCGTGGCCATCACGGCCGCCCACCGCAGATCATCGACGCCGAACTCGATACGCACGCCATCGGCCGCCTCGGTGATCGTCGCCGATCTCGTCGGGAACCAGTCTTTCGCCTCCTCGACCGTGACCTGGGCCCGGAGGACGACGGTGCGCCGATACGCCGAGGTGGTCACCGCGGAACTCACGGCCGCCTCGGCGTCGGGATGGGGCCGGTGGGCGAAGGTGAACGTCGTGGCGTGGACGGCGCTCATCCGATCGAGTCGGAACGACCGCCAGTCGGCCCGGTCGAGATCCCAGGCGTAGAGATACCAATGGGCGCCGAGGACGACGAGGCGGACCGGTTCGACGCGCCGGCCCTCTGTCTCCTGCCGGTCAGGCGCCGCCTTGTCCGTCGGGGCGTCCACGGCTCCGGCCGCCTCGGCGCGGGGTACTCTGCCCTTCCGATGGTCGAAGGTCACGACTGCACGGGACGCGATCGCCGAGGCGAGCTCGATGACCGCCCCGAGGTCGATTCCCGGGGCATGACCAGGCAGGACGCTGACAGCGGTGCCGATGTCGCGCACCGTCGCCTGCATGTCGGCAGGCAGCATCCCGCGCAGCTTCTCGGTGGCCGAATCCGCGTTCGCGGTGCTCAGCCCAGCCCCGCGCAGGAGGGCGAGGCCGACCGCGGTCGACAATGCCTCCCCGGACTCGAGCTGCAGCGGCGGCAGCACCGTTCGGGACTCGGCACGGTAGCCGCCCTCGGTGCCGGGAACCGAACCGATGACATAGCCGATTTCACGCAGGGAGGCGATGTCGCGGCGAATGGTCCGCGGAGTCACATCGAAGCGTTCGGCCAGCTCAGCGGCCGAAAAGATGCGGCCCGAGGCGAACATGCCGAGGAGGGACAGAAGCCGGGTCTCCGAGTGCATGGTCATTCCTCCTCTTCGACCGGCTTCTCCACCTATTTCAATCCCATATTCGGGAGTCTTCATTCGATCATCCAATGCGGACATCATATGTCCTCAAGTGAGTGGATGCTGGGAACAGCCAACCGGAACACCGGATCAGCAGCTCACCGTGCTGCGGGACAAGCGCATCGCACGAGAGACACAGGAGAGATCATGCCCTTCTTCGCCCCTTCGGTCACCACCGAGGCCGACGCCGCCTTCAGCTTCCTCACCCAACAGTGCACTCAGCTCAAGATCACCGCCCTCGGACTCACCGATGAGCAGGCGCGCAGCACGCCGACGGTCAGCGGCCTGAGCATCTCCGGGCTCATCACCCACTCCGCGCAGGTCGTCAACGGCTGGATCCAGCAGGTCAAGGACCCCGCCCGGCTGATCGAGTTCTCGGATCATCCGGCGATGAACCGGGAGATCGGTCTCGAGGGAATGTTCGACGGCTCCACACTCCCCGATTTCGACATCGCCGAGGTGGTGGTCATCTTCGATCGTGCGATGGACCAGATCGAAGCGGCACGGCAGGCGGTCGCCGAGAAAGACATCGACCTCGGCACTCAGGTGCCGATGCCGCACAACCCGTGGATGCCCACCGACTTCGCGATGACGGTGCGGTGGATCCTCGCTCACCTGAACACGGAGATCGCCCGTCATGTCGGCCACGCCGACATCATCCGCGAATCCATCGACGGTGCGATCGCCTACCAGCTCAATGCCCAGGCCGACGGTGAGCCCTGGCCGCCCGAAGGCTGGGACGAACAGGCCAGCTGACCACCCAGCAGGCACCCCACCCCCTCTCACAACACCCCACTGCTACCTGACGGCGGCCCAGCACCCTCGCGCGAGGGTGCTGGGCCGCCGTCAG
>NZ_PGFV01000008.1 GCF_021023135.1 Brevibacterium sp. CCUG 69071 | reverse complement strand
CATCGGCGTCATCGCCGCCCGGAAGGTGTACAAGCAGCGCTGATCTTCGCCGAGGCGGGCCGACCAGCTGCTGGATACATGGTTCACAGTGACAAAGGGAAAGCTCTTTTGAGCAGCGCGGTTCACTGGCTCTTCGCAGTTGAGGGTGTAGAACCGATGCGCGTCGCTACACGGAAATAGGGCTCTTCGCAGTTGAGGGTGTAGAACCGATGCGCGTCGCTACACGGAAATAGGTCGAGGCCTTTCGAAGATGGAAGTTCCTACACAAACCATCCGAAAGACCTCGACGTGCACAACCTTACGTTCTCTACCCCTGACCTCACCACGTTCTGCCACCTCGACACACTCGGCCTCCATTGCCGGCTCTTCGCAGTTGAGGGTGTAGAACCGATGCGCGTCGCTACACGGAAATAGGTCGAGGCCTTTCGAAGATGGAAGTTCCTACACAAACCATCCGAAAGACCTCGACGTGCACAACCTTACGTTCTCTACCCCTGACCTCACCACGTTCTGCCACCTCGACACACTCGGCCTCCATTGCCTCGGACAACACGTCACCGATCGAGAAACAGTGCTCCTATGCACCCCGACGACCGACGATGAGTGGTGCCGCCGATGCGGCGGTCACGGCACACCTCGCGACACCGTGACCCGGAAATTGGCTCACGAGCCCTTCGGCCACCGCCCCACCACCCTGCACATCCGACTCCGACGCTATAAATGCGAACTCTGCGGGCGCGTGTGGCGCCATGACACCGACCACGCGGCCCCGGCCAGGGCGAAGATCTCTAGAACCGGACTCGCCTGGGCGCTGAAAGCACTCGTTGTCGATCACGCCACGGTGTCAGTCATCGCAGCCAAGCTCGCCGTGGCTTGGCACACCGCCAACGACGCGATCCTCGCCGAAGGCAGGCGAGTCCTCATCGATGATCCGACCCGATTCGACAACGTCGCCGTCATCGGCGTCGACGAGCATGTATGGCGGCACACCAGACGTGGCGACAAGTACGTGACCGTGATCATCGATCTCACTCCGATCCGCGATAAGACAGGTCCGGCGAGACTGCTGGACATGGTCGAGGGACGGTCGAAGGCCGTGTTCAAATCGTGGCTGGCAGGGCGGTCGAAGGAGTTCCGCGACGGTATCGAGGTCGTGGCGATGGACGGGTTCACCGGGTTCAAAACCGCGGCTGTCGAAGAGCTTCCGGCCGCGGTGGAAGTGATGGATCCGTTCCACGTCGTCAAGCTCGCCGGTGACAGCCTGGACGAAGTCCGCAGGCGTGTTCAGCAGGAAACGACCGGGCACCGCGGCAAGAAGGGTGACCCGTTGTATCAGGCCCGGCGGACTCTGCACACTGGGTTTCAGTTACTCACCGAGCGGCAGCAACAACGAATCGTCGCTCTCTTCGCTGATGACAATCATGCTGATGTCGAGGTGACCTGGAGCGTGTTCCAAGACATCATCACCGCATACCGCAACCCAGACCGAGCCGCGGGGAAGAAGTCGCTGCAGTCGATCATCGAGTCGGTTTCGTCGGGGGTGCCTGCCGGTCTTGTTGAGCTGCGCCGGCTGGGGAGGACATTGAAGAAGCGCGCTGTGGATGTGTTGGCGTACTTCGATCGGCCGGGGACGTCGAACGGGCCGACAGAGGCATTGAACGGCAGGCTGGAACACCTGCGCGGATCAGCGCTGGGATTCCGGAACCTCACCCACTACATCGCCCGGAGCTTGCTCGAGGCCGGAGGGTTCAGGCCCCAGTTACACTCCTAAATGCGAAGAGCCATAATAGAGGCAGGGAGATTGGAAGAAGGAGATTTTCTCTTGCCAGTGAAATATACCGACGAGCTCAAGGCTCGTGCCGTTGAACTCGTCATCCATGCCCAAGCCGACCCGGAGACCGCGAACGGAGCAATCAGTCGCGTTGAGCCTCCCCGCAAGTCGTGGACACGTGAACCACGTCACGCAGCTTGCGTAGACGCTTCCTCCTGAACCTGGCCGGCACTCTGCCCGGCTAAGTACTTCTCCTCGAACTCCACCGGCGGGACCATCCCCAACGCCGAGTGCAACCGCCGCCGGTTATAGACCACCTCGATCCAACGAGCGACTTCCCGCATCGCCTCAGCCCGGGTCTGCCAGACTCGCCGCTCGAAGAACTCCGTTTTCAACGACGACCAGAACGACTCCGACTTCGCGTTATCCCAACACACCCCGGTCCGGCCCACCGACTGCTTGAGCCCCAGTTCAACAGACGCCTGATGCAACTGCCCCGACGTGTACTGCGTTCCTTTGTCGGCATGAAAAATCACATCATCTGGAACCATTTCTCGTAGCGTATGAGCCATCCTCAACGCCCGCTCGACCAGGTCGGAATCCTGCCTGGCATCCATCGCCCAGCCAAGCACTCGACGTGAACACCCATCCCGGATCACACACAAGTACACGAACCCCTCCCAGGTCCGCAGATACGTAATATCGCTGATCCACACAGCATCCAACTCACCTCGATCCCAGACCCGTTTCACGAGATCCGGAATGTGATGAGTTGCCACACCCGGCAGAGTCGTCACCGGCTTAAACCGACGCGGACTGATCCCCTCGAGGCCTTGTCTGCGCAGCGATGCGGCGACCGTCTTCTCGTCCACGCGCACTCCTTGTCGAACCAGTTGCGCTGCCACCCGCGGTGCCCCGTAGACACCATCAGACTCCGCGTGGACCGCTGCGACGTGCCCGTCAAGGCTCCGTTGCGCTCTCGCGCGTTTCGATGGTCCGGACCGGCGCCGTTTCTTCCATGCGTAGTACCCGGATTTCGTCACCTCGAGGAGCCTGGCCATCCGGCGAATCGCGTAACGTGCCTTCTCCGAGTCCATCAGTTCGAATTTCTCTTGTTTCGAGGCTTCGACGCGAAGAAGGCGGCTGCTTTTCCCAAGAACTCGTTGTCCTGTTTCAGATCGAAGTTCTCTCGCCTCAACCGTGCCAGTTCAGCCCGTTCGTCCTCGTTCAACGCACCCGTGGGTTCCCCGTCGACGTGGCGTCGGTGTTTCTCGGCTTTGACCCAGGTGCCCAGGGTCTGTTCACCGACTCCGATTTCCTTGGCCACCGCGGCGATCGACCTGCCGGTGTCGATGACGAGATTCGCGGCCTCGATCCGGTATTCGGGGGTGTAAGAGCGACGCTGGCGTTTCTGATCTGACATATTGAACATCCTTTCAGCAGGACTGCGAATCCCGCTAACTTGGGTGTCCACTATTCGAGGGTAGCCTCAGCGTCGCCAATCAGCTTGGGCTGAGTAAGGAACCATTGCGGGTGTGGGTGCGCAAGCACAAGGCCACTGGCCGGGCTACTCCTGTCGAATCAGTTGATCTCGAGGCTGAGAACCGCCGGCTGAGGACCGAGCTTGCTGAAGCCCGGCGTGCCAACGAGATTCTGAAGAAGGCCTCGGCTTTCTTCGCGGCGGAGCTCGACCGCCCATCCAAGTAGTCGTCGATTTCATCGACAACAATCGTCACGAGTTCGGAGTCGAGCCAATCGTGCGCGCCCTGTCAGGGACTGCCGCGCGGATTGCTGTGAGCTCGTATTACGCGTTTAAGAAGCGCAATCCATCGGCTAGGGCCCGTCGGGACCAGGCACTGATGGCCGTGATCAAGGATGTGTATGAGGCGAACTATTCCTGTTACGGAGTGCGCAAGATGTGGAAGGCGATCAACCGTGAGTACGCCGAACAGTTCGGGAATATCGCCCGATGCACGGTGGAACGGTTGATGCGCCAGTTGGGTATCGACGGGGTTCGCCGGAAGCGGAAGCGTCCGAAGACGGCCTCGGCAAGAGCTGAGGAATGTCCGGAGGATCTCGTTGAACGTGAGTTCAAGGCTGGTGGCCCGAACTGTTTGTGGGTCGCGGACATCACGTATGTATCGACGACTGCCGGTTGGGTGTACACGACATTCATCCTCGATGTCTTCCACCGTGAGATTGTGGGCTGGCAGGTGACGAACCATATGCGCGAGTCATTGGCCAGAAATGCTCTGACAATGGCTTTAGCGGCGAAGTTCCGTGCCGGCGAAGACGTGTCTGGGCTTGTCCACCATAGCGACCGCGGCGTTCAATTCCGGTCGATTCGTTACGGCGAGACCCTCGCGGAATCAGAGGTAGTTGCGTCCGTGGGGTCGCGTGGGGACTCGTATGACAACGCGATGGCTGGGGCGTTGAACTCTGTCTATAAGGCGGAGTTGATTGATCGGAAGTCGTGGTCGGGGTTGATCGAGGTGATGGCCGAGACGTCGAAATGGGTGGCCTGGTACAACCAGGCCAGGCTGCATTCGGCCATTGATTATCGCCCGCCGTTCGAGGTCCATTCCGAATGGACCAACCAGAGTGACATCGAACCGGTGGCTGCATAGAAAACCAAGAAAAGGAGCCTCTACGAAACCCGGAGCTTGACAGAGTGACTCCGTACTTCTTCGGTGGCGGCATCAATGTCGTTGTCACGATATCGAAGTCATCGAGGCGCTTCGGTCGACCCGAGCGCTGGTCATCAGTGAGGCCAGCGACCCCCGACTCTTCGTAGCGTGCCCGCCACTTCAGGACAGTGACCACAGAAGAGTCGGTCAGCTTCGCGATCTGAGTGTTCGCTACTCCGTCGGCAGCCAGCAGCACGATTCGTGCTCGTCTGGCAAGACCGGCTTTGATGGTCGACGATCTCAACCACTCACGCAGTAGTGGTTCCTCATCCTCGAACAGGGTCAGAGCCGGAGCGGGAGAATTCGCCATGCACCAATTCTCCCAAACAACCACCCATTCAGGAACTAACGATACGCGACACTAGGTCCACGTTGACTATGGCCGATGAGACGTACTGGATTTCGGAGTAGGTCTCCACGTTGAAGGAGTCCGCCGAACGCAGGTGGGCATCGCGGTTCTCGCTGCCGGTGCCCTCGGACGCGGTGGCTCCTCTCCTTCGGCGGCGATGTCTCTGCCACCACAAAGCCATGGCTGCGAGGCGATCGCCTCGGCAGGTGGGGATTCGGGCAGACGGTAGCTCGGGCGGCACTGTGGAAGTTGTCGGATCAGGACGAACAGGGCAGAGTTATTCCCGTGGAGATCAGGCGAACCATTCAAGGCGGCGTTCTGGCGCTCGCTCTTCTCTTGGCAGGGTGTACTGGGTCGGGCTCGGACGGTTCGTCCTCGTCTACGGATCAGGCACCGGAACCTACCCCGACTCCGACCAAGTTCGAGCAGACAACGGTCGGCTCCGCCTCCGGCGAGGCCGCGACTATCACTGCGACCGTCGAGAAGCCCGGCCACGGTCTCACCGCTGACAACCTCGGCATCTCCTTCGAAGCCACCGACCTTGCCGATCCCCGTCTCGACCCCGACTCGTCGAACCTCGACGAGCAGCTGAAGACTCTCGGGTCACCGGCACTGCGGTTCGGGGGCAACGCATTGGACCGGCGTACCTTCTGGACGTCGAAAGGGGAGAAGCCAAAACATTCCGAGAAGACGACGATCACACCCGATGACCTCAAACGTCTGAAGAAACTCGTCGCTGGCACCGGATCGACCGTCACCCTCGGGATTCCTCTCGGTACCTATGATCCCGCACGCGGAGCGGACATGGCCGCGCACGCGGTCGACATCCTCGGCGATTCTCTGGTCGGTCTGGCGATCGGGAACGAACCGAACGGGTACGCGGTCAAAGATGTTCCCGACGGTGCCGTCCGCGGGGACGACTGGAACGAAACCACGTACATCAAGCAGCTCGAAGCCTATGCCAAGGCGATCCATGAGAAACGCCCCGATGCTCCGATCATTGGTCCCGACGTCTACGACGGGCAATGGATGAAGACGTTCGCAGACTCAGACGTGAAGCACAAGACTGCGATCTCCCAGCACTGGTATCAGCTCTACGAATGCGACTCAGGCAAGGTCCCCGGTCGTGGCCCCAAGGCTGAGAACCTCATCGACCCCTTGGCGAAGAAGTCCGCGAAGAAGAACCTCGGCATCGGCAAGGACCGAGCCGACGCCGCGGACCTGCCGCTGTGGCTCGAAGAGACCGGACCGACGAGCTGCCCGGGCACGAACGACACCTCCCTGACTAACGCCTCGGCGCTGTGGGCCGCCGACTACACTCTCTACGCCGCACAGCTCGGCGTCGAACGCATGGCCATGCACTCGATGCTCGGAGCCTGCAACGGGGGAGCGCCGATGTCACTGATCTGCGACCCGGCCGACCACGGACAGAAGTCGAATGACTTCGTGCCGCGGCCGAACATGCTCGGCCTGCGGCTCCTCGCGCCCAGCGTCGGCGGGACGTTCACAAAGACCTCGGTCAAGGGCGGTGGCAACATGAGCGCCTATACCGTCTCGAAGGACGAGGGGAAAACACTCGTCACGACCGTCATCAACGCCAATGACGCGGCCAAGGTCGGTGGGAACCCGGTAACGCTGAGCATGCCGGAGGGATTCTCCGTGGACAAGGCCTCCCAGGTCTACGGCGCTTCAAACGACGCGAAGAATGGTACCCAGGTGATCCCGGCGAACCCGCTACCGGACACCGTGCCCTACAGCGAGTCGGAATCGACTAAGAGCGCATCCGCCTCGGCGAGTCCTGAAATGGACGAGAATGAACTCAACATCGACCTGGCGGGCAGCTCCGTCACGGTGTTCATCATGCGCAAGTAGCCGCTTGAGTCAGTACCCGAGCGACACCAGGTACCGGAAAAAGTCCGGGAGGTCATTGCCGGCCAGGGCGTTCTTAAGTGCCGGCAGCGCCTCGGGGTCGAAGTCGACGAGGACTGTGCCATCGGCTTCGCGTCGCGAATTCGTCGGGACAGTGACGACCGCGAGGTCATCGGTCTGGAGCTGGCGCAGAAAGTTGGCGATCTTGCCCAGCTCGATCGTCGTCAGCTTCGCGTCATGCCGGATGCCGAGTGCGAAACCGCCGAGCACGGCGGCTGCCTTGTTCGGATTCTTGGCCAGTCCGCCGGTCTTGAGCCCCTGGATGAGAGCACGCAGCAGAGCCCGCTGATTGCGGGTCCGGGTCTGTCCGGCGTCGTCGATCGGATCGGCCGAGGCGAAGATCGCAGAGGTGGCCCCGGTGAGGGTGTTCGTACCTTCGGCGAATTGGGTTCCGGCGGCTTCAAAAGGGGCCCGGCTGTAGACCTGCAGGCCGCCGAGTTCATCGACGACCGCGCCCAGGGCCGCGGCTTCGAGTTCGGCGACGTGATCGATGCGGGTGCCGAGGAACTCCTCGACCATGGCCACGACGACCGGCCAACCGCCCTCATCGGCGATGGCAGCAAAAGTCTGACCGGACTCAATCTGGGTCGACGGGTTGAGGACGAGCGCCGCGGCGAAATCCTTCGTCGCCGGGATGTGGATGACGGCGAACGTATCGCCTTGGCTGCCGATGGAATCGGTGATTCGAAGCAACATGGACTGCGTCTCGGTGCCAGGCGGACGGATCTCCTCTGGAGGGTACGCCTCGGTGTCCGAGACCACGCGCGCGGGCTGATCGAACTCAGCGCGGGCGCTGCCCAGATCCATGATGGATCCTAATGCCGAGGCCATCTTCGTCAACTTGGCCATTGTTCGCGTCTCCCCGTGCCCGGCTGATGTCTGTCTGTTCAATCATAGACAAGTATCGAGGCGACCGATCGCCACACACCTGGTGGCTGCCCGATTCTGCGCTGACGGCAGCACCAAAATTCTGCAGGGAAAGTTGGTTAGGTCAGCGGAAGCCGAATGGTGAACGTCGAACCGCGACCCTGAATTGATCGCACACTGATCTGGCCCCGGTGCGCGAGAACGATGAGGCGCGTGATCGACAGTCCCAGACCGTGGCCCGGGATGTGGTGGTTCTTCGCTGACGGAGTGCGGTAGTACTCGGTGAATAGGTTGGTCTGCTCCTCATCGGTCATGCCGATACCGGTATCACCGATCGCGATCTCTGCTTCGGCATGATTGCTGCTGACAGTGACGGATACGGTCCCATGGGCAGACGTGTACTTGATTGCATTCGAGAGGAGATTGATGACTGCCTGTGTCAGACGAGCGGGGTCGACTGCTATGGAGGGCGTCTCATCGATCCGCAGTTCGAGCTCGATCTGTTTATCATTTGCCGCAGGAGCCATCGTTTCACACGCCCGCCGAGTGAGTTCACTGACGTCGGTCACCTCCCGCGCGAGATCAACCCCGTTGTCTCTGACTGTTTGGGTCCCCAACAGGTCCTCGACGATCTTCAGCAGCTGTTCTGAATTGCGAAGCACGACGTCGAGGTTGGCAGAGACGTTGTCTGAAAGCTCCTCGCCGTCGATGACGAGGTCGAGGTAACCGATGATCGAAGTCAGTGGGGTCCGAAGCTCGTGGGAGACTGCAGCGACGAACTGATTCTGCCTGCGTGCAGCGTCGAAGTACGCCGTGACGTCAGCAAAGACCACGACGGCACCGCTGCGCTCACCGTCGAGGCCGATGATCTGCCGCGCGGACGAAGAGATCTTCCGTCCTCTGCCGTTCGATCCGCCGTAGGCGATGACATTGTTTTTGAAGGTCTCTCTGTCGGCGGCGCGGTGCAGAGGGCGTTGATGGTCAGGGATTCTGGCTTCCGTGTTTGGATAGCGCATGATCAGGGTCGATTCGCCGATCTTCGCAGAACTGCTGCTCGCGAATTTTTCGAGCTCCCTGTAGGCGCTGTTCTCGAGGACTATGCCACCGCTGCAGTTGATGACAACGAGCCCGATATCAACGGTGTCGATGATGTTCTTGAGCAGCTGTTCTTGCGTCTTCGTTTCACTCAGGAGTGCATCTTTGTCGTGGAGCGCCTGCTGAGTGCGTTTTCGTTCGTCGAGCGCGCGCCTGCGGGCGAGCGCGACCATGAAGCAGATTTGGGCGACAGCGAGGGGAATGAGCATCGAGCGGGTGATGAGCACCGAGTCGATGAGCGGAAATGCTCGCAGCAGAGTCGGCAGTGACAGCGACACTGTCACAGCAATCGCGGCAATGACTGTGCCGGATTGCAAGAAGAAGAACGCAAGCCAGACCGCAGGCAGGAACGCAAGGAGGGCCACTGCTGGGGCATCGTCGCGGAAGACATCTCGCAGTGCGCCTGCGACGCCGATGTTGACTACCGGGAGAAGGCCTGCCCATCGGCGGTCGATCTTCGGCCACGGCGAAATGGCGGCGACGATCGTGGCAAGCGTCAGGATGCCGAGGCCGACGAGATACTGAGGGCTCGAGACGAGTGGTGAAGCTGATATCGCAAGAAGGGCACTGATGAGAAGAACAAAACCGAAATAGAAACACTGCTTGGCGGCGACGCCGCCCGATCCTGAAGCAAGAGCTTCGTAAACTCGGTGGGCGCGACCACCGTCCTTGTCACGGGTCATTCGTCAGCCTTTCGCTTCGACCCTCCGGCGACTGGCGCGTGCCGACGTCTGGGTCAGTTCCCTGACCTGGAGCAGCCGTGACAGCGCGCGCAGGCGACTAACTGCGTGCGATTGCGCCCGCCGAGCCGTCTGCGCAGCCGGAGAGCTTGTTCTTCACTCTACCTTCGACCCTTCCCGAGTCACGAGAGATCTGGACTGTTGAATGCCTAGATTCGAGCACGAAGAGAAGCGAGATTTCCCGCGCGGATAGGGACCCAACTGGGGACTCGATCGTCCTCGACGAATCGATCACCACGGGTGGGGAATTCTACCCTCAGACTGCGCAGTCATACCCGCACGACTACCTCGGCGGCACTGGAGGGTCGATCGGTTGGGCACGGCCAGCCGGTGCCGGGGCGGCGATTTCGAGCCCCGACCGCAAGGTCATCGTCCTCGAATCGGACGGTTCCGGAATGTATATGCCGCAATCGCTGTGGACCTACGCTCGGGAACAGCTCGATATCGTCGTCCTGATCTTCTCGAATCGCAAATACCAGATCCTCCGCAGCGAAATGGCCGACGTCGGTGTTCCCGACTTCGGTCTGAAAGCACAGTCCCGTCTCGATCTCGACAATCCGCACATCGACTGGGTGTCGCTGTCCCAGGGCCTGGGTGTTCCGGCTGCACAAGTCGAGACGACCGAGGACCTCGACCGAGCCTTCCGTACAGCTCTGGCCGACCCGGGGCCGCAGCTGATCGAAGTTCTGGTGTGATCGAGCGGTGAGCGATCAGTGATTCTCACTGCAGATCACTGCGTCGTAGCCGCTGGCGTAGTCGGGGTACTGCATCGAGCCAAGGAACTTCTGCAGCAGGCTGCCATCGAGGAAACGCCCGCTCGGTTCGCTGGTACCTGAACCTTCGGGAGGATCGACGCCGAGGCGGCGCGCGATGTGATCGACGACTGCTCCCTGCCATGTGGGGTGACCATCGACGGCATGGAGCAGACGCGGCGGGTCCGGTGAGAACAGCAGCGCCTCAAGCGCTCGGACGAGATCGACCTCGTGGATGCGGTTCGTCAGACGTGATCGGTCCACCGGGCGGCCGTTCCTGACCGAGTCGATCAATCGATCTCGCCCCGGCCCATAGATGCCCGCCGGGCGAACGATGATCGCATCGAAGTCCTCCCGCGCACAGTGCTCGCCATCGAGGAGTGCTCCCGCTCTCTCGGTGACTGGACGAGGCTCGGTATCCTCGGTCACGTGGTGATCCGGGCCCCATCCTTCGAACACCCGGGTCGAAGAGACGAAAACCGTCCGTTCGGGTGTGCCCGGCAAGGCGTCGACGAGGTTGTTGAGAACAGTTCGGTAGCCACCGGGAATCGCTGAAGGCGGCAGAGTGATGACGAGCCGATCGACCCGCGGAAGCTCGAGAGTCAGCGGATCCTCGAGGTCGGCGCCGAGGCGAACGAAAGCGGCCGGAAGCGAGGACGGTTCTCTGCGCACGGCGACGACCGACTCCCGGTTGTCGATCAGGCGCAGCCCCAGCCGGCATCCCACTCTCCCGCACCCGACGATCAGAGTTGAAGTCTGCATGTGCGTCGACTCTTTCGTAGTCTGTGCCCGGCGATCGGATCAGTCCTAGGATATGCTTCGCCGGCAGGTCTGTGCGATGTCGGTTCGTCTGAATGCAGGCCGTGACAGTCGGCGGCCGCCTCAGCAACGGGTGACGTGTCGGTCTCGACGACCGAAGCAACGGTCTCGGGCTCGATGCCCAAGAGTCGAAAAGGCGGCCATGTCGGCATCGTCGTAGTCGACCGGGCTGACTGTCAATGTCTATCACCGGGGAGACGTCCGAGTGGATCACGGTGGGAGGGGGCCACAGCAGTATCGGGATTCGTCAATGATCGCTGGATCGCCTCACGCACACTGGTGAGTTCAGAGCCGCTGCGGTCGGCTGCGAGGTCACTGATCCACCGTGCGTCAGCGGCGACCATGTCTTCCCTCAGACTTTCCATGAGTGATTGCGCGGTCGACGTGTTCACACTCGTGATGCGTGCAGCAATCTTAGCGACCATGCTTTGAGAAAGAAAGGGCAAGTGAAGCTGATCCCGATAGATTCCGGCAACTTCTGCGAACAGTTCCAGCAGGTCGGCATACGCGATACGATGACCACCGCCGACATCGTAATGGCCTGAGGAGACGGCTGCAGTCATCGCTGCCTCGACTGCCAGCGTCAGGTCCTCGATGGAAATGGGTTCAACGTCATGTCGCATCCAGTATGGAACGACTGTGATGGGAAGCCGACGGGTGAGTCTGGCCATGAGTTCGAAGCTTGCTGATCCAGCTCCGATGATCATTGCTGCCCTGAGGGTGATCACAGTTTGCGTGGCTTGCGCGAGAGTTTCTTCGACTTCAAGACGCGAAAGCAGATGCTCCGAGAGATCCTCACGGTCAATATCTGGCACGATTCCGGAGAGGTAGACAAGGCGCTGAACGTTGGTCGTGTCAAGCACGGCGACTAGGTTCTCCGCGGCCTTCCGGTCGACTGCTCGGAAATCCTCGCGATCCATCCCGTGGACGAGGTAGACGACGGTCTCGATTGTCGGATCGATGGCATCACTGATCGAGGTTTGGTCGAGGACATTGACCTCGACTCGGTCGACCGAGTCTGACCAGTAGAAACGATCGAGCCTTTCGAGTGCCCTAGCCCCAGCAGTGACGTGATGCCCACATCGGAGCAGGGTTGGGATGAGACGGGAGGCGACATAACCTGTTGCCCCGATGACAAGCACTCGCATATGAGCTCTTCACTTGATGAGGTATCTGAGGGACTCCTCGCAGTGTACTCCTACCTGTGGAATTCCCTCTCGAGTTCGAAGCAGTCGCTTCGCTGTGGAAGACTCGGAGTCGTGGTTCCCGGCAGCGTCAACGAGCTCTCGGCCCACGATCGGCTGATCCTCGATCTCGAGAAGACTTCACCTTCGCACAGCGATCGCGAATTCTTGTGAGAACAAATCGGCTTGCCGATCGAACGCTACTCCGGTGTGCTCGAGGGGCTCGCTGACTCGGATGCGGCCTACAGTTACGCGCCGGAAGTGGTGACGCGTGGCCGTCGTCTCCGTGGCGAACGATTCGCCTTCGAGCGACAGCAGAAGCGACGGCGGCGTCTGCTGGGTTAACGGGCTCTTCCCAGATGAGGGTGTAGCGGATCCAGGTTCTGCGGTTGGTGAGTAGCGGTATTTCAAGGCGATAGTGGTCTCCCGCATGTTGGGTGAGGGGATTATCAGTGCCTTCGCGGTCTGTCGGGAGGCGGGTGCTGGCGTAACCACGACAGAGGCTGTGACCACCTTCCCTTTCAGTCCCTCCGTGATGGAAATGGACCGGCACGGTTGCTCGACATGGTCGAGGGCCGCTCGAAGCAGGTGTTCAAGACCTGGCTCGCCACCCGCCATGAGGCATGGCGCGACGGCGTGGAGGTCGTCGCGATGGACGGGTTCAGCGGCTTCAAGACCGCCACCACCGAGGAAATGCCCGGCGCGGTCGCAGTGATGGATCCCTTCCACGTAGTGCGCCTGGCCGGTGACGCGCTCGACCAGTGCCGACGCAGAGTCCAGCAGGCCATCCACGGTTACCGCGCCCATAAGGGCGACCCGCTCTACTCCGCTCGGCGGACCCTACATACCGGTGCCGGCCTGCTCACCGGCAAGCAGGCCAGTCGCCTACGGGCGCTCTTCGCCAGCGATGAGCACGTGCAGGTCGAGGTGACCTGGGGTATCTATCAGCGGATGATCGCCGCCTACCGACACGAGGACCGACGCCACGGCTGCGACCTCATGACCAAACTGATCGAGTCGCTCAGCGACGGCGTCCCAACCGCACTCATCGAGGTCATCGCGCTGGGCCGGACGCTGAAGAAGCGCGCCGACGACATCCTGGCCTACTTCGACAATCCTGGCACCAGCAACGGACCTACGGAGGCGATCAACGGACGGCTCGAGCACCTCCGCGGCTCTGCGCTCGGGTTCCGCACCCTCACCAATTACATCGCCCGATGCCTGCTCGAGACCGGAGGATTTAGACCGCGAGTACACCCTCGATTCGGATGAGCCGGTTAACGCGCGGGCGGGCCTGGAAGTTCCGCCTGATCCTTGCCTATCCTGCTCCATCAGCATGCTTGTGCTGCGATAGCGGGTGGCTCCCGACAGTGCGGGGAGGTGTCGCATCTGAGTCGAAGGCTCGCCGACCCCGGCGAGGCCATGGTGGCGTGAATTCGGCCCGTGCGGAGTGCTCAGGGGCGACTTTCGAGTAGCTGCTGAGATCTCCGCACTCCTCGATCGAATCGGCGGGATGTTCGCGCTTGCTCACTTCATTCGGCTGAGCCGGCCAGCTCCGATTGCGAAACGACAGCGATCCCCGTCTCCGCGTCGCTACCGCGACCAGTTGCGCCCTCGGGCACGCCGGTGGCGTGCTGTTGAGCGAAATCGTGCACACCTGCTCTCCGACATGCCTTGGCAAGGAAGCATGAATCGGAACATAACGATTCGGCGAACGACCACCTTGGGTTCCGTCTGCTAAGTAACAAATAAGGAAACCGATCATCTGACATCTCGTGTACGCCTCGTCTGACCGTCATGCTGCGCAGGTCGAGGTCTTCGCGTGCCGGGACCGAAAAGCTTCCCTTCGTGCGATTGCGACGATTCCGTTACTGAACGAGGCAACGTTTCCCGGTTCGCACTCAGGATAGTCCAATGTGTGCGGACAACAATCTACGGTGTTGTTTATCAGAGGGAGGCACATTGACATACATTATCCGCAACGTCTCGGCGGTCATCGCCGTCTCAGCAGCAACGGCATTCGGGGCCGCAGGTTGCTCGAGTGAGAACGTGCAAGACGCCGACCCTCAGCCTTCTGGGACATCGGTCAGCTCGACTGCTGCTCCTGGGCAGTCCACGAGTCACGAGGAACCAGCGGCGAGCGAGAATTCGCAATCGCCGCCGACTGCGGAAACCGAACAGCCTCGGACGACTTCGCCTGCGTCTACAGCCAGCGGCCATCCATCTCAGGGACTTCCGACCGATGCGGTGTCCTATGCGGATGCCTTCGTGCGTGCGTTTGGTGAAACGTCCGACATAGGAGTGCAGAGGATGGGAACGGACAGAGCCGCCTCGGCCCTGGACGAGCACGGAGACTCAGCCGCCTCGCACTGGGATCGCAGTGGCACCAGCGGCGCGGCTGGCTCGATTGAGGTTGACTACACGAATACTGAGACCCACGAGCACATGATGATTCTCGTCAACAGTGACAAGGCTTCCCACGGGGATGAGCACGCGGTGACGGATGTGAAATTTGACCGATGATGGCGCGTTGCCAGCCCCGCGCGGCGCCTTTTGCTCCGGTTCGCACAGTTGTGGCCCGCGCCCATACGCGGCGTTCGGATACCAGGGAGCACCTGAGCAGGACACGCCGCCCGGCTTCGGACACCGGTGACTCCGATCGGCAGGGGCCGAAAGATTCTTGAGTACGGCTGCGCCCGGCGGTTCCGCTCGGCATCAGCAACGGTGCTCTTCAGCTAGGTCAGCGCAACGTTCGCCTAAACGACGAATAAGTGAGATTGTTCGCCTAGGTGATCACGATCTAAACCTCCGGGTCGGACAACTTGTCGAAGCCTTGAGAGATCATCGATTCGATATACGGCTGAGCACTCGATTCGATCATAGGTCCGACGAGGGGGAGGGGACATTCGATCGTGATTCGGGCGTGGAGAGCGGTGACATCGTCTGGCGCGCGGAGCAAAGAGGTATCAACCTGCACGTCGATGGGAGCACCAGGAATCTCCGCCGTGATCCGCAGATTCGATTCCGTGGCATCATCGGCGACAGGGTCTGAGCTGATGTGCTGGACGACCTTGGCCTCCGCTCCGAGGAATCGCTGAGCCGCAGTGGGAATCTGGTCGTGCGAGATCGGTATCGAAGCAGTCAGCCGGAGCCCTTCGGTTCGGTCCGACTGCAGGAACATGCTCCCTCCGTCCTGGACCCAGGTCCGTTCGTCAGCGAGTGTGTCGAGGATCTGCGCTGGCCACATCGGCACTTGACGTCTGAGCTCAGATATCTTCATGAGAGAGATTATGGCATAGCGATTCTCGCACCGTCTGAAGAGGAGACACCTCTGCCGATCGTGCCGGCCCGTGCACGTGCCTTGGCGGCAGCCCTTCGCTCAGCACGGGGCCGGCGTGCACTGCAGCTTCGGCGCCGAACAGGTGCAGCTCACCTGGCAATCCGATGAAGCCGTCAAGCTTCCGATGCTCTCGAGGCCTGTTTGCAACGACTCACCCTTCCGATCACCGAGTGTCTGGTTCATCTCGACCGGCCTCCGAGCGGCGGGCTATAGTCGATCGCTTTATGCACCTCGATTCGGTGGCATCTGACCATCCGTTGTGACGTCTTGGTCGGCACTGCGACCGAGCCATCCCAGTACAAATGAGCGCGGAGCATGCCGACTCCTGGCAGGTGGAATCTCCGTCTCCCGGGAACGCAGATCGGCACGATGTCTCGTGCGTTCGATCGTAGTCAGTCGTCGCGTGTCTTGGCGCACCACTCGTCAGGGAGCATGAGCCGGTATCACTCCCAGCGCGGCCGCCGTTGTCGACCAGACCTTGGCTGCAGTCTCCAGAACGAGCCTGAGTTGCATCGTCTCGGCAATGTCTGAGGCAGACTCCGGGACAGCACCGGCTCAGCCACCGAAAACTGATCATGCTGCGCTGTGAACACGAACGCCGTCGAGCCTGCCACCTACCGCCGGAGTCTTCGATCCAGAAGGCTGCGATCTGCTCTGTCCCACCCGAGCAGTCCTGCCGGAGCAGCGGCGCCATGTTCAGCGGCGAGCACGGCGCGTCGGGATGAACGCGAAACTGACGTCGTGCGCATCCAGCTAACAAGACGCGTGCAGCTTGAGCATTCGGCTGAGACCGCTGACCCGCCGGCCGTCGGGCGCGACCATTGTGCTGTGGTGGGCATGCACCTGACCGAGGTGCACTTTGACGCGTTGACATGCTTTGGCGTCTAGAATCGGAAAAGACGTCGTCCTCGGATCGACGCCACGGTTATAGAACCGCATGGTTGGTGATGGGAGATGTGCGATGGCAGAAATCGCGAAGTCGGCGGTCTACGACGTCGACTCGAGTGATCCGCAGCAGCACCTCGTCGACCGATCTGAGCTGTCCCCTGAGGCGATCGCTCAGATCGGGGAGCTGATGGCAGCATTCGGCGAGCTGCGCGAAGCGGAGCGGGCGGTGTCGGAGGATTCGCAGGAGTACATGAAGCTCAATGCCACCGACATGCGGGCGATTCACTACCTCATCGTGTGCAGAAATCAGCAGCAGGTTGGAACGCCCGGAGGCATCGCCGAACACCTGGGCATCTCAGCTTCGGCGACGACGAAGCTGCTCGATCGCCTCGAGCGAGCTGAACACATTGTGCGCGAACCTCACCCCCACGATCGGCGTGCACAGGCGATCAGCATCACTGCCGACACCTACACCGCGGCGATCGAAACGGTGGGGCGGGCCCAGTCCAGGCGATTCCACGCTGCCGCCCGACTGACTTCCGACGAGCGTGAGGTGGTCATCCGTTTCCTCCGGGAGACGAAACGCGACCTCACCGACTCGGATTCCTCCCCTGTCGATATCAGCGAAGAGGCGGTTGCCGAAGAGTGACGATTCGGCGGGGCCAGAGCCTCTGGCCTCTGGAGCCCGGGCACTCTCTTCGGAAGTTCAGTGTTGAGCAGGCTTGGTCAGTCGCGACGGCCACCAGATCTTGTCTCCGATCCACAGCGTGAGCGCCGGGACGAGAAGGGTCCTCACGATCAGCGCGTCTAAGAGGACGCCGATCGCGACGATGATCGCGAGCTGAAGCAGGAACTGGATCGGGATGACGAGTAGAGCGGCGAAGGTGGCCGCGAGAACAGTTCCCGCACTTGTGATCACGCCACCGGTGACCGACAGACCTCGCAGCGCGCCCTCCCGGGTTCCATGGACGAGCGTCTCCTCGCGAACGCGTGTCATCAGGAAGATGTTGTAGTCGATGCCCAAGGCGACGAGAAAGACGAACGCGTACAGCGGCACCGACGGATCGGATTGGGGCTGGCCGATGAGACGGAAGATGACCGCACTGATCCCCAGAGCCGTGCCGAAGCTGAGCACCGTGGTCGCCAAAAGAAGCAGTGGTGCCAGCAGTGATCTCAGGAGGATAGCGAGCATGACCGTGATGACGACGAGCACAATGGGAATGATCACTGCTCGATCGCTCGACGACGTGTTGTTCGTATCGAGATCGACAGCCGTGCTTCCGCCGACCAGCGCCTGAGTCGACCCGAGATTCTCGCGGAGTTGCTCGATCGTGCCTTCGGCTGCGAGCGAGTCGGCGGGGGCGGAGAGGGTCAGGGAGAACATGATGTCCCCGCCGATCTCCGTCGGTTCAGCCGACGGCGGACCCGACTGTCCCTGCATGACGACAGCGCCTTGGTCGTCGACCGGGGTCGTCCCCGAGGCGGCATCCTGAGCAACGAGGCTGAGACTCTCGATGCCCGGCGTCGCGGAGATCGCCTCGGCGACCTCCTGCCTTTCATCGCTGGGGGCGAGCACATAGGCAGGGTTGCCCGATCCGGCGGCGAAATGCCGATCGATGACCTGTTGCCCGTCTCGGGCCTGACTGTCGCCGAGGACGAAGTCGCTCTGCGGTACACCGTCGGCGTCGAGGAGCACAAGCCCCGCGCAGCCGACGGCGAGGACGATGGCCACGCCGGTGACGATCCGTCGCGGTGCGGCCGAGACGAAGCGTCCCACTCGTGGCCACAGCCCGGTGGCGTTCGGCCCGGTCAGCTTCGGATGAGAGCTGCCGTACCGTGGGCTGCGGGGCCAGAATGCCACGCGTCCGAAGACGGCGAGCATGGCAGGGAGGAAGGTGAGCGTGGCGAGCATGGCGCAGGCGATGCCGATGGCGGCGACCGGACCGAGCGCAGAGTTCGAACCGAGATCGGACAGGAGCAGGCACAGCAGGCCGACGATGACTGTCCCGCCCGAGGCGAGAATCGGCTCAACTACCCCGCGGATCGCCGTCCACGCCGCGGTGGAGGCGGAACGGCTGTCTCTCAGCGACTCACGGTATCGAGCGATGTAGAGCAGCGAGTAGTCTGTGGCGGCACCGATGACGAGGATGAAGAGAATCCCCTGAACCTGACCGTTGAGGGTCACGATGCCTTCGCGGGCCAAAGCCACGTTGACGAGCACGGCCGCGCAAAGTGCCGTCATCGAACTGAGGAGCACGAGGATCGGCAGAAGAGGTGAGCGGTAGACGACGACAAGAATGACGAAGACAACGGCCAGCGCGACGACGAGGAGAATCCCGTCGATTCCGGCGAAGGCCTCCTGCAGGTCGGCGGTGAATCCGGCGGGGCCGCTCACCCAGACGCTCAGCCCCGTCAGTGTCTGGTCGGCGTCAGTCTCGAGCTGTTCGACCGCGTCTCCGATCTCGGCGTCAGACGGGATAGACACGACGAGTTCGGCCGCCTGGTCATCCTCCGAGGGGATCACGGGGGAGGCCTCGGCGCCGGGAACGACATCGCCGGCCTGTTCAGCGAACGTCTCAAGCTGCTCCCGATCGGCGTCGGTCAGCCCATCGCGTCGTTCGGCAACGATGATTGCAGGGATCGCATCCGAACCCGTGAATGCGGTGATCTCGTTCTGCACCTTCGTAGATTCGGCGCTCGATGGCAGGAACGATGCTCGCTCGTCTGTCGCGACCTCACTGATCGACCCGAAGCTCATTCCGCCGAACCCGAAGACGGCGAACCAGATGATGATGAGTGCGGCGGGGACGAGGACGCGTGCGGTCCGTCGGGCACGCGACGGCGATTCGAACTTTTCATTCACCTAGCTAGTATTTCACTAGGTGAAGTTTAAGTGCAACCGTCGCCGCCCCAACACGCGACTTGAGTCTTGAGGTGTCGCTTGAAGGCGGCTCGCATGATCCTGCTCCTGTGAAGTCAGGGAGCACTGGTTGCAACCAGTGCTCCCTGACTCAAAGTGTGCAGCTCTTGGCCGCCCGACGCGGCTTAGAGGCCGACAGCGACGATCGGGTCCGTGGTCGGCTGCTCGGAACCGCCCTCGGGTTCGACGGTGATGCCGAAGACGCTGCCGGTGGCGAACTCGTGGCCGGTGATCGTCACCGGCTGGTCGGTCATCAGTCCCGCACTTTCAGGACCATCGATCCCGATGACCCACATCTGCATCGATTTCCCGGCAGGAGCCTGCCCGACATCGTGTGGGTGGAAGCGGATGAGCTGCTGGGACTGCGAGGACAGCACCGTGACCGTTCCCCCTTCGGGCAGGTCTTTCGTGCGCGTTTGCAGGTCCTCGGCCTCCATCAGCTGTGTTGTTTCGTCGAGCTGCTGCTGGGTGGCCGCGAGATCCTCCTCGAGCTGGTTCTGTTCCTGCGTCTGCTGCCAGATCGTGACGCCGAAACCGGCGACGACGATGAGAGCCGCAGCAGCGGCTGCATAAGGCAGCCATGATCGGCGACGCCCAGCATTGGTTCGGCGGTTCGGACCGCGGCCACTGCTCCGTTCGCGGTGGTCGGCCAGGGAGGCCGGAGGTGTGGGTTCGCCCGAGTTCGCAGCCGTCGAGTTCTGCTGCGCATGGGTCGTGGGGCCGACCGGGTCAGCTGCGGTCGGAGTTTCCTGCGCATGCGTCGCCGGATTCGGCGGCACATCCACAGGGTGCTCCTGCGAACCATCCTGCACACCCGCCGGGCGTTCATGCACACCCGCGTAACCCTTCTGGGCATGTATCGAGGGGATGCCGAGTATCGCCGCGCGGGTGGCCGCGCTGACCTCAACCGGTTCATCGGAGCCGGCGACCAGAGACATCGTCTCGTCGTAGGCGGCGACCTCGGCGCGGAAGTCGGCATCGGAGTCGGCGAGGGCCTGTGCCTCGACCAGTTCGGTCTCGCTGAGGCCCCCGAGTGCTAGGCCGGCGGCCAGATAATCACGATCGGTGCTCATCGACTCGCCTCCAATTCCTCTCGCAGCTTCTTCATTCCGTCTCTGATCCGTGACTTGATGGTCCCCAACGGGACCTTGAGGGTCTGAGAGATCTGAGCGTGAGTCAGACCTTGGTAGAACGCCATCACGATCGGTCTGCTCTGATCCTCCGGCAGCCCCTTCAATGCTGAGACCGTCCGGTCGGACTCTGCCCGGTCGATCACGGTCTGCTCGACCTCGTCACCGGTGGCGGCGGTGGACCGGAGTCCATCGGCGAGGTCCCGGTCCTGTTGGGACTGGACGCTGCGCACGCAGTCGATAGCTCGCCTGCGACACAGAGTCACCAACCAAACCCGGCCCGTTCCCCTCGACGGGTCGAAACCCGAGCATCGTGTCCATACCTCGGTGAAGCATTCCTGCAACACCTCCTCGGCCAGTGACCGGCTCTTGACGATCCTCACGATCACGGCCATGAGGATCCTCGATTGGTTCGTGAAGAGTTCCTCGAACGCCGACGTCTCGCCCGCAGCGATCCTGACCAGCAGGTCACCGCTGGGGTCCGCAGACCCAGACCCTGCCGGTCCGGGCTCCGTGGACCTGGTGTCTGCCGGGGTGGGGTCCGGCTGTCGGGGAGCCGGTGGGGACCCCGGGGGACCGTGTCGCAACGTCGTCGGATCGTCTGAACTCATTGATCAATCTTCTCATCCCCCGAACGTTGTTTCGCAGCATGTCCATCGGGAGGGTGGGAAGAAGAGGGTGGCCAGGGACCGATCGCGACATCGTTGATCGTTCCCTGGCCACCTCAGTGCGGTGACTCGATGTCACCTCGTTGTCACTTCGTGATCACTCCGAGGGCATCATGACACCGTCGACCATGTACACGGTGGCGTTGGCGGTCTTGACTCCGCCGCAGACCAGTCCGGCATCGTCGAACTTCATGTCCTCGCCCTCACCGGAGACTGTGACCTTCGAGCCTTCGACGGTCTCGTGTTCACCGGCGATCTCGTCGGGGCTCAGCTGTCCGGGGATGACGTGGTAGGTCAGGACCTTCGTGAGCATGTCCGAGTCCTTGGCCAGGGCGTCGAGGTCGTCCTTCGGCACGGCGGCGAATGCGTCGTCGACCGGGGCGATGACGGTGAACTCGTCACCATTGAGGGTGTCGACGAGATCGACATCCGGGTTGAGTTCACCCGAGACGGCCTTCGTCAGGGTGGTCAGCATCGGGTTGTTCGACGCTGCGGTCGCGACCGGGTCCTGAGCCATTCCTTCAACCGAGCCCCCACCGTCGGGGTTCTCCTCGGCGTAGGTCGAGCAGCCGGAGCCGACGAGGTCGCCACCGGCCATCGAGGCATCGTCGGATTCCTCGGGCATCTCGGACTCAGCGGCCTGGGATTCGGTGCTGGAGGACTCGGAACCGGAGTCCTCGCTGCCGGAGTCCATGCCCCCGCAGCCCGACAGGGCCAGGAGTCCGATGGCGCCGGCTGAGAGAATGGTGGCGGTGCGGGTGCGAAGCAGTGTTTTCATCGTTCTTCTCCTTGTGAACAGTGGTGCGTATCGGCCCACAGCTGTGAAGTTGTCTCCAGTGCTCGCTGTGTACTGGGTATTCGCAGCGATCGTGGTCCTGGATGGGAAGAGCACGAAGTTTTTCTGAGAGTTCAGAGAAGTTCCTTCGCCCGACCGGGTTTGAGCGACTCGACGAATGCGGTGCCGGAGTGGCGGCGGTCAGCCGATTCCCAGCCGAGCAAAGGCGTCGCGGAAGATGGTCAGCGAGTCCAAACCAGGCAGCTTCTGGACGCTCTTGTCGAGTTTGTCGAGTTCGTCGGTATGGTCCTGAAAGAGATGACTCATCACATGTTTGACTTCGGCATCGTCCATCATCCCTGAGCCGACGGGCTTCCACAGCTTTCCCAAAGCCAATTGCACAATCTTCTGCGCTCGTGGATTGTTCTCGAGCCTCTGCCGTGCCTGAGTGGTGTAGAAGGCTACGTGCCGAGTTTCCTGCTTGGCGATGCGCTCGAGGAGAGGAGAGAGAACGGGGTGGTCTTGCATCGCCGCCATCCGTCGATAGCCGGCGGTGGCTGAGAGCTCGTTGGCCGCACCCCACGCCATGTGCACGGCAATGAAGTCCGTGCCCACCATGTTCGACAGCATCGATTGCTTGGCGGGACCGAGAGCGAGTTTCCACCCCAGACTCATCCGCTTGGCTTTGACCTCGTCGTAATCGACGTGAATGCCGTGCTTCTCGAGCACGGCGGCCAACGCCTCCCCATGCCAGAACTCCTCACGGTTCCACATCGTCATGAACGCGGCGGTGGCGTCCTCGCTGTGTGAGGGAGTGACGAGCAGCTCCCGGACGAAGCAGGTGGTGTGATACTCGACGTCGCACATGTATCGCACAGACCGGAGAGTGTCTCTGTCCAAGGGCATGTCGTCGAAGACGTCCAGATCCAGATCGGACCAGTTCACCGCCTCGGACGTCTCAGCGTACTTGTCGAAGTCAAATGCCATGGTTTCTCCCTGCTCGAGCATGGGCTCTGCGAGTCGAGCGCAGCGCCGCTGTGACTTGATTCACTGAAGGTTGCGGGTTCCCCGGAAGGAGCTGTCCGATTTCAGCATCGGAGTCGATGAGGAGCCGCCTGTCGGCGGCAGAGGCGAAGATGCTCGTCAGAGCGCGCGCCTCATCCGGTTCGGCGACTCCGACGATTCGCAGCGGAGCCCACGGCCGGATGAGGTGGGCACGGGCGGTGACCGCTTCGATCCGTGACCGTCTGATCCGGGCCACCGCCTCCGAGCGGAAGAAGCCGATGATCTCCTCGCGCCGGTCGATGATCTCGGTCAGCACGCGAGCGGCTTCACTGCGAAGTCGTGAACACACCGCTCGTTCAGCTGCCTGCAGGGTGGCCTCCTGGATGGCGAGCCGAGCCATGTGCCCGGCGGTGAGCGGTTCCTTGACCACCCCGCCGATGACTGGCGCGAGGATCGGAAGACCGCGTTCGACCCAGATCCCGCGAAGCCTCGATACCGGGCCTCTGCGAGAGTCCGTCGGGGTGGGCGAGGCGGCCGAGGAAGTCGGCGAGACCTCGAGGATGTCGCGCAGTGCTCGTGCCAGCCAATACCGTTCGTAGCCCCACCCCGTCACGAAGGCAGTGATCCGGGCTTCGTTGGATGTCCACGAGGCGAGCAGGGCCCGGGTTTCGGCCAAGGCTGAGTTCTCCAGTCGCCACAGGAACCCGAGATCTCGTGCTTCATCTTCGCTGATCTCAATGCGCGCGGAGTCGACCGCGATGCGGCCTCGAGCCTGGGCGAGATAGCCGGGAACGTCGAACTCTGTGCGCAGCACTAAGGGATGCTCTGCATCGGAGAACAGCCGCCCGCGAACATGCCCGGGAGGGTGTTCGACCTGGGGTCTGTTGTCGTGGTGCGGTCTGTTGTTGGTCACCATTCCATCACCTTCCATCGCTTCTTCAGTGCCAGTCCGTAGAGACCGAGATCCGGAGTCACGGCAACGGGGTTGCCGACGAGTTCGAGCCACGCCGCATCGCCCAAGGAGTCGCCGTAGCCGGTCGATCGTGCGAGATCGGCCCCGACGGTGTCTGCGTATTTGCGAAGCCAATTCGCCCGGGCCTCATCGACCAAGGGGGGTTGTGCGAGAAACCCGGAGAGAACGCCGTCATCGGTGACATCCATCCGGGTCGCCACCACCTCGTCGAAGAGATCGGCGATCGGTTCGACGAGGACATCCAGAGCGCCTGTCAGAAGCACGGTTCTGTGGCCGGCGGCACGATGCTCGTCGATGAGCTGCCGGGCCTGCGGTCTGATGGAGTCGCGTATCGCCTGCCCGAAGCTGCCGGTGACGGCCGCCCGGAGCTCATCGAGGCGGAAGCCCTGATAGCGGCGATTGACCATACGAATGAGTTCTGAGCGATCCCGGAACTCGGCTCTCAGCAGTCCTGGCACGATGCCTGCCATCGTTGCCATCGATGCCGGCCACCTGTATAGCGGCCTGGTGGCGCGGACGACGGCGACGAACTGCTGCACGATGTTCGCCGAGATCACTGTTCCGTCGAGATCGAAGACCGCCAGTACCTCGGAGGTGGAACGCAGCGGTGTTGGAGTGCGCTGATTCTCGCGTCGCCGGCGGTCGCGCGAGTAGCTGCGAGTCAGTTCTGTGATGGCCGGAATGTGGATGTCTTTGAAGTAGTCCTGCCAGTCGATCTCGGTCACGTCGAAACCACGGTGAGACGGGTACCCATTCGGCAGCCGGGCGAGCAGTCGTCTTGTGTTCGTATCGTCGAAGATCATCTCGGTCTTCGTGTACTGCCGGTAGAGGTCGGCGAACTGACGCAGCGATTTCAACTTGGTGTCGGTCTTGACGAGTCGAGAGGCCAGGGCACGTGTGCGAGTGGAGGCGGGCAGCCTTTCGACGACCTCGCGGCCGACACCGGTTGCCAGTTCCTTCAACCGGATGCGCTGTTCGATCAGCTCTGAGCTGGGGAAGCTCCATTTGGGTACCACCGTGGGGACACCCTCACTGTCGGGCAGCGGGTGTGCGAGGAAGAACTCGCGAACCGTCCTGACCATCTGATGGAAGGGAAGGGGGTTGCTCGTGCCCGATACGACCTGATAGTACTCCGCAGAGGATTCACCTGGGGCAGGCAGGACGGGTCTGCTCTGGGGATTCCCCGTCTGCTGCTCGAGCGAGCCGTGCGCGGCAAGGGCGAGGATGACATTGACGACATAGTCGACGGGGATGATGTCGAGCACCGAGTCGGCGTGGCCGGGGAATTCCGACAGGCTCCCCTTGGCATAGGCCATGATCAGCGGATCCGCGACCTTGAAGCCGTCGATCCATCCGGGGCTCGGCCGGCGAAAGGCGGATTCGATGATGGACGGGCGAACGAACGAGACCTGATGGCCTTCGGCCGCCCACTCCTCGCCGATGCGCTCGGCCAGAGCTTTGGTGAAGGTGTAGATGTCCGTCCAGCCCAGCGACTGTGCCCGGGTGCGCCCGAACTCCACGAGCCGATCCCTCACGTACTTTTCCCGGGCGGCTTCTGCGCCGGCTGCGACAGATTTGGGGCCCATCCTGGAGCTCTGCGCTTGGGCCATCCGGATGAAACGGCGCAGCTTCTCGGGTTGTCTGGATTCTGCCTCGACGCTCTCCCTGGCCAGTCGTGCGGCCCGGAACTCATCGTCGTGATCGACGGTGTGGCGCAACCGGGACTCCTGGACGACTCCTTTTGCGATACCTCCGACATAGGCTGTCGAGACATGGATGACGTGGGGATCCTGATCCGATTCCGCTAAGGCGGCGTAGAGTCGCTCGACTCCGCCGACATTGGTATGGAATGCCTCGTCGATGGCGGCGTCGAAGGATACGCTCGACGCGGAGTGGATGACGACGTCATAGCGATCGGTCAGTGGCGGCAGATCAGCGAGATCCCCCTCGAGGACTGTGACTCGTGAATCGAACGCCTCATGCACCGCCTCCTCGCCGACCCGGTCGATCCAGGAAGCGAAGACCGGTTTACCGAGGAGCCGCTGCAGACGATCATGTCCCGATCGGTCCCCTCGGGGACGCACGAGTGCGGTGATGCGCACGTGCGGATCACTTTCGAGCAGGGCTTGCAGCACCGCTTGACCAAGGAACCCTGTGGCACCCGTGAGGAGATATCGGCTTTGTTGCATTCGGGAACCTATCGGATAGAGAGAACTTTCTGGCACAGTCACGAACCCAGCGGTCGTCAATGATTCGGTGCGGTCGCGTTGTTGGATGCCTGTATCGTAGCAATATGAATGTGGCCCTCATCACCGGTGGCAGCGCGGGGATCGGTGCGGCTTTTGCCCGCGCCTTCGCCAGGCGCGGTGTCCATCTTGTTCTCGTTGCCCGAGATCCCGTCGCGCTGGAGTCCTTCGCCGAGCAGATTCGCTGCGATTACGGGGTGGAAGTCGCCACGATGGTCGCTGACCTTGCTGACAGGCAGGCTCACGCCGAGGTGGCTGCGCGGATCGAAGATCCCGGTCCCGAGCCCGCGATCGACATCGTGGTCAACAATGCCGGCTTCTCGGTGCGTTCGAGCCTGCTCAGTCAGGATGTCTCCGACCATGATCGGGGCTTCGAAGTGATGCAGCGCGCTGTCCTGGTCATCGGTGGAGCCGCCGCTCGGTCGATGAAGCGGCGGGGGCGTGGTTGGATCATCAATGTCTGTTCCGTCAGCGCGGCACTCACGCAGAACAATTACACGGCCATCAAGGCGTGGACGCAGAACTACTCGGAAGCGCTGTCACTGCAGACCGCTGGCACAGGAGTCACCGTGACAGCCCTTGTTCCCGGTTGGGTGCGCACCGAATTCCATTCCCGCGCCGGCATCGCCGGAACGTCGATTCCCGGCATCCTCTGGATGGACGCGGACATGCTGGTGGAGGGATGCCTGCGAGATGTCGCACGTGGAAAGAGGATCTCCGTGCCGCAGCTGCGATGGAAGGTCATCTCGACGACGTTGCGAGTGCTGCCGCGTCCGATGATCCATCACCTTTCTGCTGCACTCACTTCTCGACGGCAACAGGAGGGTTAGAGCGACGATGCTCAACACTGGAAGAACTCACTCGGACTCGGGAGAGCATTTCGAGCCGGCTTCGCGGTCGGCCGCCACGGGCCGGGGACGGAGAATGTCGTCGGAACGTCAATCCAACAGTGGTGTCGGCTCCGAACAGTCACCGATGACTGACTACACCCTCCCAACCTCGGCGCCGTCGAAGTACCGATCGCGCACGCGCGCTGCATTCCGATTCTTCCTCCAGCGTGTCCTCTTCCGCGGCCTTGTCCGTTCGACGATCACTCAGACGGTCACGATTGCGCCAGCGGTGCGCCGACTCAACGGAGGTTTCCTCGTCATTGCCAACCACACATCGCATCTCGATGCGCCGATCATTGCGCAGAGTCTGCCGCGGAAGCAGTCGCGCTTTCTGGCGACCGGGGTTGCCTATGACTACTTCTTCACGTCGTGGCACAAGCGGCTCTTCGTTCGCTGGCTTTTCAATGCGTTTCCGATCTATCGCGACGCTTCCCGCGGCAGTGCGAAGGTCCCTCGCGCCCTTCTGCGGTCGGGGGTGCCGGTGCTGCTGTTTCCCGAGGGAGGACGCCAGAAGAACGGCACGATTGCCGATTTCAAAGCTGGGTCGATCAGGCTGGCAGTCGATGCCGGGGTCCCGATCGTGCCGACGGCCGTCGTCGGCGGATTCGAAGCGATGCCCAAGGGGCGATCGTGGCCCGTATCCGGCAGGCCGCCTGTGCGCGTAGTCTTCGGCGAGCCGGTCACCGCCCGACCAGAGGAATCGCTTGCAGCCCTCACCTCACGAGTGAGGCACGTCGTCGAGGAGCTCTTCGCCGCTGGGGCCGCTGACATCGGTGTCCGCAGCGAACACACCGTGATGGATGAAAGGACGAAGAATTGAGTGAGCCGTTGAGGATGCAGGACGTCAAGCGACACCGGTGGTGGGGATGGGGCTCCGAAGGCGTCGACTTCCATTGGGAGACGAAACCTGACTTCGCCGCCATCGCCAAAGACAAAGTCGGTCTCGACCTCTGGAATGCTCCGCGCCCGCGGACTCCGGTGCTCGGCGACCTCGAGGTGCCCGAGTCCCGCATGCCATCGGCGCTTCTCGACGAGCTCGGTACCGTGGTGGAGCCGGACAATGTCAGCGTCGATGATGAACTGCGCGTCGTCCACTCGTTCGGCCGATCCCTGCCCGACCTCTACCGGGTCCGCCACGAACCGATCGCCCGCCTCGTCGACGCCGTCATCTACCCTGGCAGCGAGGACGAGATCGCCGCGATTCTTGCTCTCGTCCTTAAGCGCGATCTCGTGCTCATCCCCTACGGCGGCGGTTCGTGCATCTCCGGATCAGTGACCCCTGACCCGGACGAGGCACGTCCCATCGTCTCACTGAACATGGGCAGGATGCGCCGCGTCGTCGAGATCGACGAGTACTCGAACCTGGCCCGGGTGGAAGCCGGAGCCTATGGGCCCGACCTCGAGGAGCAGCTCAATCTTCGCGGGTGGACGATGGGCCATTTCCCTGACTCGTTCAGCTATTCGACCCTCGGCGGATGGGCGGCGACCCGGTCTTCCGGAATGCAGTCGGATAAGTACGGTGACATCGAAGACATCGTGCGGGGCCTGCGTGTCGTCCATCCGCGTGGAGTGATGGTGAGCAAGGCCATCCCCGGACGCGACTCGGGACCATCGGTGCATGAGATGATCCTCGGCAGCGAGGGTCGCCTCGGCATCATCTCCGAGTGCACGGTGCAGGTCCACCGGCTGCCGAAGGTGCGGCAGGTCATCGCCTACCTCTTCCCTGACTGGGCGAGCGGCGTGGAGAGCATGCACGACATCGCCCGGTCCGAGGTCGCCCCCGCCTTCACCCGACTCTCCGACGGTCCCGAGACCCGGTTCAGTCTCGCGATGGTCTCCGAGCCGCGGGGCGTGAAGGCGAAGATCGCCTCCCACGGTCAGGACGCTCTGTTCGGCTACCTGCGCACGAAGGGGTGGGACACAACCGAGGGCATGTGCCTGTCCTATGTCTGCTTCGAAGGCTCGAAGGACCGGGTGGCGCGTGAGAAGGCCGAGGTGAAGGACATCATCGCTCGCCGCGGCGGGATCAGCCTCGGCGCCGGGCCGGGAGCGATCTACGACCAGAAGAAGTTCGACACACCGTATCTGCGTGACTTCCTCCTCAACTACAAGGTCTTCGGCGATGTCTGCGAGACGGGCGTGACGTGGGCGAATCTCAAAGACGTCCATGCTCGCGTGCACGAGAGATTCCGGCAGACCCGCAGTGAGCAGGGCGGGCCGGGATTCATGTTCTGCCACCTGTCCCACAGCTACCACGGTGGTGCCTGCCTCTACTTCACCTTCGCGATCCCCTATACGAGCGAGGACACAGCTCTCGCGGAGTATCAGGACGTCAAGGATGCCATTCAGCAGGAGTTCATCGATTCCGGAGGCGGCCTGTCCCACCATCACGGGGTCGGCACCGAACATCAGCCCTGGCTCGTCGACGACATCACCGAACCGGGGACGTTCATGGTCGATGCCCTGTTCCAAGCCACCGACCCCGGACAGAACCTCAACCCGGGGAAGGTCCTCGGTCACCGGGCGAGAAGCTCCACCAGTCCCACGGCCTCGACGGGCAAGCGCTGAGCGCTGCTCACCGCCGCGACGTAGGGCCGAGGGCATCTCAGCCGAGCGATGTTCAGTGCATTGAGTTCGGCGTGTGCAGGGGCTGTGATCGTGGCCGTCCAGTCTCCGTCCGGACTGATCCCCGATGGCCGGTCCGCAGCTTCGGTCACCTCGATGTCACTGGGCGGCACTGACAGTCCGTGCCCGGTGGTCTTCACCGCGGCTTCCTTGCACACCCAGAGGTCGAGGCGCTGACGAACCGGATCGCCGCCGGCGGGCAGAGTCTCCGTCGGGCCGAGGACGTAGTCGTCGAAACCGGGGAAGACAACGCCTGGCACCTGTTCGATGTCGACTCCGATCGGTGATGACTCAGGCGCCGAGGCGACCACTACCGCATCGTTCGAGCGAGACAGACTGAGCTGGGCTCCGGGGACTTCCGGTTTGCCATGGGGGCCGCCGCACGTGCGACAGCGCCGCGTCAGTTCAATGTCACCGGCCTCTGTGAGGTCGATGCCGAGGCGGCGGGCGGCCATGAGCCGAAAGAGCAGATGCGCCCCGCGGAACGCTGCCCGATCGGTGGGTCTGCGAAAACGCTCCGCTCGTGAGGCTTCGTCCGCTGACAGTAGTGAATCGAGCCAGGGGTGTGCGGTGAGCACCCGTTCGATCTCTGCGATGTCGCTGATGAGATATTCGATTGCGGCTCTCGTCATCTCCGACTGATCCGGCGGTACTGCGATACGGCGATGGGGGAGAAGACCGCGATGACCGCGACGCAGCTGAGGATCGCATAGATGACGGCGTTGTCGGCCGCCCATCCGGTGCTGGTGACGAATCCGGCCGGCGGTGCGTTGCCGAACAGTTCGCGGACGCTGGTGGCCACGGCGGTGATCGGATTCCACGCGGCGATCGCCTGCAGCGGGCCGGGAAGGGTGTCGATCGAGACGAAGGCTCCGGAGATGAAGGTGACGGGGAAGAGCCAGATGAGGCCGAGGCTCTGTGCCACCTCGACGCTCCTGGCCGTCAGAGCGATGACCGCTCCGATCCACGACATGGCGAAGCTGAAGAGGAGCAGGAGCGTGATGCCCAGCAGTGCTGAACCGAACCCCTCGGTGATGCGCCACCCGATGAGCAGACCGCAGATCATCGTCACCGCCACCGAGATCAGGCTGGTGACCAGGTCTGAGGATGTTCTGCCCAGGATCACGGCGACCCGTGACATCGGCAGCGAACGGAAACGGTCGATGAGTCCGAGCTGGAGGTCCTTGGCGAGGTAGACGGCGGTGAAAGAGGAATTGAAGGTCAGCGTCTGCGCCAGGATCCCGCCGATGAGGAACTCCCGGTACGGGGCACCGCCGAGGCTGCCGCCGAAGACGAACGCGAGGAGGAGGACGAAGATCACCGGCTGGACGACTCCCGTGACCAGGGCACCCGGGGTCCGACGAACGGTGAGCAGATTGCGCCAGGCGATGACGGAGCTGTCGCGAGCGGCGGAGACGAGCGCGGTTATGATCCCACCTCGGCGGTCTCGGCCGGTGTCTGTACAGGCTCCGCCGAGGTGGGCTGGCCGGTGAGCTCGAGGAACACATCGTCGAGCGTCGGACGGCACAGGGCCGCCTCGGTGACGGAATGTCCTTCCTCGTCCAGGGCGGCGAGGACCTGCAGCAGATTCCTCTGTCCCAGCGGCGCCGAAGCGGTGATGCGCAGCCCCGACGAGTCCGTCTGCGGGCGTGCGGACTCGCCGATGATGCGATCGAGGATCCGCAGGGTTCCCTCGCGGGAGTCGGGGTGGGTCAGTGTCAGTGTGATGCGTTCAGCACCGAGCTTGCCCTTGAGATCCGTGGCGGTTCCCTCGGCGATGACATGTCCGGAATCGATGACGGCGATGCGATCTGCCAGCTGGTCGGCCTCTTCCAGATATTGGGTCGTCAGCAGCACGGTGGTGCCGCCTCTGACCAGGGTGGTGATGACCTCCCAGGTGTCGAGGCGAGCGCGCGGATCGAGCCCGGTGGTCGGTTCGTCGAGGATGACCACCGGCGGACGCACGACCAGGGCCGAGGCTAGGTCGAGGCGTCTCCGCATGCCTCCCGAATAGGCGCCTGCGCGTTTGCCCGCGACATCGCTGAGACCGAATTCGGCGAGCAGCTCGCGGGCCCGGGCCGCGGAGTTCCTGCGGCTCATCCCATAGAGGCGGGCGACCATGACGAGGTTCTCGTACCCGGTGAGCTTCTCATCGACGGCCGCGTACTGGCCGGAGAGGCCGATGCTGCGGCGCACGGCCGTGGGATCGGCGGTCACCGAGTGTCCTGCGACGAGCGCGGTGCCGGAGTCGGGGCGAATAAGTGTGGACAGAACCTTCACGGTCGTCGTCTTCCCGGCCCCGTTGGGGCCGAGGAGACCGAAGATCTGTCCCTCCTCGATGTCGAGGCTGATGCCGTCGAGAGCACGAAAGGCTCCGTAGTTCTTCCGCAGATTCTCCAGGCGAATCACTATGAGGCGATCTCGGCGAGCCGGCGCGGAGTGATGTCCGTCCAGTTCTCCTCGACGAATTCGAGGCAGTCTTCGCGGTCGGCCGGTCCGAACACGAGGACCCAGCCCGCGGGCACATCGGCGAACGACGGCCACAGCGAGTGCTGCTGCAGGTCGTTGACCAGCACGCGGAAGGTACCTGTTGCGTCGTCGAACGGGTTGTTCATGTCTTGTCAGCTCCTAGGGGTGTTTCTGGTGCGGGGTTTCGACCCTGGAGTGGAAGGGTCTCGTCTGTGATTCGGCGGCCTCGTCCAGGTGGATGGACAGAACCGGAAGAATCTCGTCGAGAGCCTCGGCACCCAGCATGTCCGAATGCCGGGCGTCGACTTCGGTGACGTGGATGTCGCCGGTGACGAACCGGCGCCATGAGTCAGGGCCGGGAGTGCCGTTGGGAACGTCCCGGGTCGCGGTGAACAGCAGCAGCTCACCGTCGAACGTCTTCACCGGGGCCTCGCGGATCAGCCTGGCCAGGGTGAAGAATCCCGACGTCATCGCCGCAATGGTCTCCGGTCTGACGTTGCCGAGGGGATCCCCGTGCTCACGCAGGATCTCCATGGCTCTCTCGTCATCGAGGCCGTGAGTCGTCTCCGTGATCGCCGGATGATTGGCACCGAGGTAGTTCGCCCACAGCTCGGATCCTTCGCCGACATCTGCGTTGCGTTCCTGTCCGGTGGGGAAAGCGTCGAGAATGCCGAGGAACTCAACGGACTCGCCCCGCTCCTGGAGGCGGGTGGCCAGACGGTGGGCGAGGATGCCGCCGAGCGACCACCCGATCAGGTGGTAGGGGCCCTCCGGCTGCACCGTCTGCAGGTGGGCGATGTAGTCATCGGCGAGTTCGGTCAGTGTCTGTGCGGTCATGACCTCCGGATCGTCCGGGGCGAGCCCGGGCATCTGCAGGCCGATGAGCGGGCGCTGCGGATCGAGGCCGCCGAGCATCGCGGCGAATCCCCAACTGATGCCCGTGGCCGGGTGAACGGCGAACAGCGGTGCCTTCGTGCCCGCCGACCGCAGCGGAAGCAGACGGTGGAGGCTCTCGGCGATGGAGTCCGCACCACCACGGTCGGCCTCGAGAACGAGCTGCTCGACGGTCGGTGAGCGGAACAGGGCCTGGACCGACAGCTCGGCCCCGAGGGCCTCGTTGACGGCCGCGATGAGCGGCCGGGCGAGGAACGAATGCCCGCCGAGTTCGAAGAACGACTCGTCGATGCCGACCTGCGGCAAGGACAGCACGCGCGCGAAGATCGCGACGACGGCTTCTTCCTGCGGCGTGCGGGGCGGCAGCCGTGAACCGACCGTCGCGGTCGATGGATCGGGCAGGGCCGCCTCGTCGATCTTGCCGTGAGCGGTGAGGGGAACCTCATCGATGACCACGATGCGCGAGGGCACCATGTATGAAGGAACGATCGAGCGCACATGGTCTCTCGCCTCATCGGCGAGCCCGGTGGCGGTTCCGGCGCTCTCGTCGGCCTCGCCCGCCTCGGCGACGATATAGCCGATGAGCTGCAGGGTGGCAGGATCCGTGCCGAACGGACGGACGAGGGCGTCCTTGATTCCCGGTGCTGAGCGCAGGGCCCGCTCGACCTCCCCGAGTTCGACCCGGTATCCGCGCAGCTGGATCTGATCATCGCTGCGACCGATGAACACGAGTTCTCCGTTCGCGTGCCGGACGACGAGGTCACCGGTCCGGTACATGCGCTCACCCGGTGCGCCGTGAGGATCGGCGATGAAGCGTTCGGCACTCAGCCCCGGCCGGCCCTGGTACCCGTGGGCCAGCTGCTCGCCCGCCAGATACAGTTCCCCGAGCGTCCCGGACGGCACGTGGTGCAGGCGTGCATCGAGGACGTATCCGCGCATGCGCTCAAGTGGTGCCCCGAGCATCGGCGTCGAGGAGGCGGCCAGGGGCGCGGCGAATGCGTCGACCGTGGTCTCCGTGGGCCCGTAGAGGTTGTGGGCGATGATGCCGGGGTGCTCGCGCAGCCACTGCCAGAGGTCTGACTCGATCGCTTCCCCGCCGAGGGCGAGGACGATCGGAGCCCCCTGCTCGGCGGCTTCTGCGAGCATGCGCCCGAATTCCGGTTCGGCGGAGAGCAGACGCAGGTAGCTCGGCGTCGTCTCCCAGAACCCGATGCCGAGTCTGCGGAGGTCGGCCGCCAGCTGCTGCGGATCGCGTTGGACGGTCTCCGAGACGATGTGCAACGGGTGCCCGACCAGCATCCACAGCAGGGGATCCCAGGCGGCATCGAATCCGATTCCGGTGGTGTGGGCCACCGGAATCCGCTCGGCCTCACCGCACGGGGTCGGCAGGAACCGGGCCCGGTGGGAGGCCAGGAGGCTCGCCAGGGCCGGGTGACCGACCTCGACGCCCTTGGGTCGACCGGTCGAACCGGAGGTGAAGGTGACATAGGCGGCCGCATCCCGATGCGGCGCGGGCAGCATTGCGGTCGCGGTCGTCCCCGCTGATCCCGAGGGTGTGGCCGCCGGGTGGGCTGGCGTGTGGGCTGGTGCTGGGTGCGTCGAACCGCCGTTCGGGGTGACTTCGATGATGCTCGGGGTGATCCCGGCAGCGGTGAGGAGGGGCGTGAGCTCCGCGGTGCCGTCCGGCTGTGTGATCACGATGAGCGGTTCGGCATCGGTGAGGATCGCGCTCGTGCGGCCGCTGGGATAGTCGATGTCGACCGGGTTGAAGGCCGCACCGGACTTGAGCACGGCGAGAGTGGCGACGATGACGCCGATGCCGCGACTCAGCCGAACGGAGACCGTCTCGCCGGCATCTGCTCCCTGATCGATGAGCTCGTGGGCCAAGCGAGTCGAGGCCGCGTCGAGTTCACGGTAGGACAGTGATGTCTGGTCGGAGCGGACCGCCACGGCATCGGGCATTCTGGCGGCTGTGGCGGCGAAGACGTCGAGGACCGGTGGCGGCGTGTCTGCGGGCACCGGGCCGGTGAGGGAATCGACCGCCGTCTGTGTTTCGGCTGGGTCGAGCAGTGCGATGTCGTGCAGCGGACGTTCAGGGTCCGTCACCGCCTCATCGACGAAGCGGGAGAATCGGCGGCAGATGCCGTCGATGGTCTCCGCGTCGAACATCGATGAGTTGTAGTCGAGGACCACCGCGAGCCCCGCGTCGGCATCGCTGCGGCGGAAGGTGAATGAGAGGTCGAACTTCGCGCCACCGGTCTCGACTTCGGGTTCGATGCTCGTGGTGACCCCGGGCAGCTCGAGGGTCGGTGTGGCCGACTCCTCGAGTGACAGCATGACCTGGAACAGGGGGTGGCGGCCCAGTTCGCGAGGTGGATTGACGGATTCGACGAGGCGTTCGAACGGCACGTCGTCGAGTTCCACCGCGTCGATGACCGCAGTGCGGGTGCGGGCCAGGAGTGTACGCAGACCGGGGTTCGCCGAGACGTCGGTGCGGATCGGAATGGTGTTGACGAAGAGTCCGACCATGTCTTCGACCGCCGGGTCCGATCGTCCGGCGCTGGGGGAGCCGATGACGATGTCCTCACCGGCACCGAGCCTGCTGAGGTAGCCGGCGAGCACGGAGTGCAGCGCCATGAACAGGCTGGCCCCGTTCTCTGCGGCCACCGCTGCCAGACGGGCCGAGGTGCGGGCGTCGAGGCTGAAGTGATGGTGACGACCCGACTGCCTGGCGGTCGCGGGACGGGGCCGATCGGCGGGCAGCCTGATGTCGGTGGGAGCCCCCTCAAGCCGTTCGTGCCAGGTCTGGATCTTCCGGTCCAGGAGCGGGGCATCCGTGCCGGGGCGCTGTTCGACTTCGAGGACATGGCGCTGCCAGAGCGCGAACTCGGCGTACTGGACCTCAAGTGTGCGCTGCATCGGATGGGCGGAGCCGCGCAGTGCGGCATAGGCGGTGGACAGATCCTGCGTCAGCGGTCGCAGCGAGGCGCCGTCGGTGGCGATGTGGTGCATCACGAGGTGGAGCACCCATTCCTCACCTTCGGTGAAGAGGCTTGCTCGAATGGGCAGGTCACGGCTGAGGTCGAATCCGACGGCGGCCTCGTCCCTCATCCGCGCCGTGGTCTCTGTGCCTGAGGCCGTGGAGCTCTGTTCCATGAGTCCGATGCCGGCGTGAGGGGGCAGGATCTGCTGGATGGGGCTGCCGTCGACAGTGGGGTAGACGGTGCGCAGGATCTCGTGCCGGGCGATCACGTTCGTCAACGCCTGCCCGAGGGCCTCCGGGTCGAGATCTCCGGAGAAGCGGACAGCCAGGGAGATGGTGTAGTCCGAGGCATCGGTGTCGAGCTGATTGAGGAAGTGCAATCGCGCCTGCCCATACGACAGGGGGATCAGCGGTGGGCGGGCATGCTGACCCGATCGACTCCACACGGTGAGACTCGTGTGCCGTGCATCTTCTGCCGGCTCCGCCGCGATCGTGGTGTCGTCGGCCGGTGCCTGCCTGGCCGGTGCCTGCGCGGCGGGTCCGCGCGGATCGAGTCGCTGAAGCAGCTGTGACGGGGTGGGCGAGTCGAAGATGGCGCGCAGCGGCAGCTCGGTGTCGAAGGCAGCCCGAATACGTCCGATGAGCGAGACCGCCAGCAGCGAGTGCCCGCCGAGGTCGAAGAAGTCGTCGTCGAGGCCGACCTCGTCCGTGCCGAGCACGGACGAGAATTGCCGGCACATGGTGCGCTCGTCCGCAGTGCGTGGGGCTCGGGACTCCTGGGTTCCCGAGGCGGTGGGGGCCGGCAGCCGGGAGCGGTCGAGTTTGCCATGTGAGGTCAGCGGGATCGACTCGAGGCCGACGAGGACGTGGGGGACCATCGGGGCCGGCAGCTGGGCGGCGAGGTGATCACGGAGGGCCGCCTCGTCGGCGTCCCCGGTGTAGTAGCCGATCAGCCGAGCTGATTCAGGATCCGTGAGATTCTCAACGATGGCCGCCGCCTGGGTGACCCCGCTGCCCGAGGCCAGGGCGCTCTCGACGTCGCCGAGTTCGACTCGGTACCCGCGCAGTTTGATCTGATCGTCATCGCGGGAGACGAAGTCGAGGCTGCCGTCGGGGTGCCGGGACACAAGGTCACCGGTCCGGTACATCCGGGCGCCCGGTTCGAGAGGATCGGCGACGAAGCGTGTCGCCGTCTCGCGCGGCCGGTTGACGTAGCCGGAAGCGATTCCGGCGCCTGCGAGATAGAGATCGCCGACGACTCCATGGGGAACCTCACGCAGATGCTCATCGAGGACCATGGTGCGAACATTCCCGATCGGATGGCCGATGGTGGGCCGGTCTCCCTCGACCGCTGCAGTGACGGAATCGATGGTGAATTCGGTGGGACCGTAGAAGTTGTGGGCGCGCACTCCGGGGTGTGCGGCGAGTTCGCGCCACAGGTCTGCGGGCACGGCCTCTCCGCCGAGGGCCAGCGACAGCGGGCCGCGGTCTGCCTCGGTCTCGTCCTCGAACAGTCCTGAGATGATCAGTTGCCGGACGAAGGACGGGGTGGTCTCGAGTGCCTGGATCCGGTGCTCGCGACAGAATTCTACGAGGGCCTCGGCATCGCGGCGGACCTCATCGCCGACGATGTGCAGACTCGCTCCGGCCACGAGCCAGAGCACCGGGTCCCAAGCGGCGTCGAAGCCCAATCCGGCCGTGTGCGCTGTCTGGACCGGGCCGGAGTCGAGCCCCGCCTCGGCGAATATCGTCTGCCGATGATGGGCGAGGAGATTCATCAGCGCACTGTGGGGGACGGCCACGCCCTTCGGAGTCCCGGTCGAACCCGAGGTGTACATCTCATAGGCACGGTCGCTGGGCGCCGGGCGGTCGTTCGCGTGCCGGGCGACCTCGGCGGTGTCATGGTCACGTCGCCCTACCTCGGCGGTGTGGAGTCCGGTGGTGCCGATCGCCGTGCCGGGGCGCACCGGGATCGCGGCCTCGTCGGTGATGACGGCGTCGGGGGCGCTCGCGTCTAGGATCAGGCGGATCCGCTCTGCGGGATAGCTGAGGTCGATGGGGACGGCGACTGCCCCAATCGAGAGCACGGCCAGGGGTGCCGCGACGGCATCGGCCGACCGGGGAAGGGCGATGGCGACGGTGTCCCCGGCGGTGATCCCTCTGGCGGCGAGGTTATGCGCGAACCGGTCGATGCGGGCGCCGAGTTCGGTGAAGGTCAACTCACCGTCGTCGGCGATGAGGGCCGGCCGTTCGGGATGGTTCCTCATCGTCGCATCGAGGACCTCGAGGATCGTCGACTCGGGTGCAACCAGGTCGCGGCCGTGACTCTGGGCGCGGATCACTGCGAGCTCGTCCGGGCGCAGCACCTCGAGTTCGTGCAGGGGTGTGTGCGGATCGGCGACGAATTGGTCGATGACGCGGACGAATCGTGCGGCGATGGCTTCGGCTGTGGATTCGTCGAAGAGCGCGGAGTCGAACTCGAGGGAACCGGTGATGCCGGCGGCTTCCTCAGGCACACGAGCTCCGCCGATAGTCTCGCGTTCGGCGAGGTCAAGGAGGAGGTCGAACTTCGCGTCCGAGACCTGTGGCCCGGGTGCGGGTTCGATGTCGAGGCTGCCCATGTCCAGATTCGCCGGAGCGGTGTTCTGCAGGGTCAGCATCACCTGGAACAGGGGATGGAGCTGGTCCGAGCGCGGAGGTCCGACCTCGTCGACGACTCGGTCGAAGGGCGCATCCTGATTGGCATAGGCGGCGAGGTTGGACGCGCGGACCCGGTCGACGACATCGACGAGGCTGGGGTTGCCGGACGTGTCGGTGCGCAGGACGAGGGTGTTGACGAAGAAGCCGATGAGATCGTCGAGCTTCGTCTCAGTCCTGCCGGCGACGGGTGTGCCGATGGGGAGGTCGTTGCCGGCGCCGAGTTTGCTCAAGAGCACCGCGAACGCGGCCTGGAGCACCATGAACAGACTGGCGTTGCGCTCGCCGGAGAGTCGGCGCAGACCGGCGTGGGTCTCGGCGTCGATATCGACCGGAATCCTGCGGGAGACATGCCCCGAGGTCTGTGTGCTCCGGGGCCGATCGACGGGAAGTCTGAGTTCGACCGGCGCCTCGCTCAGCGCCTCCTTCCAGAAGGCCAGTTGGCCGGCGATCTGACTGTCGGGTGCCTCCTCGGAGCCGAGAGTCCTGTGCTGCCACAGTGCGTAGTCCGCGTATTGGATCGGCAGCTCGGCGAGAGCGGGGGTGACGCCGTGGGCCCGAGCGCGGTAGGCGGTGGAGAGGTCATGCGCCAGAGGACGCAGCGACCAGCCGTCGGCGGCGATGTGGTGCAGTGTGAGGAGCAGGAGATGGTCCCCGGCGTCCATTCTCACCAGCAGGGCCCGAATCGGCAGCTGCGTTGAGACGTCGAAGCCGCGGGTGGCCTCGGCGTTGACGGTATGATCGACGAGGTCTTCGCTGATCTCCACGATGGGCAGGGCGATCTGCGCATCGGCAGCGGGGAGGACCACCTGTTGGGGCTGACCTTCGGTCCACGGAAACACGGTGCGCAGGCTCTCGTGCCGAGAGACGACGTCGTTGATTCCAGCGTGCAGGGCACCGGAGTCCAGGTCTCCGCGGATGCGCAGGGTGAGCGGAATGTTGTAGGACGCGGACCTCGGGTCGACCTGGTTGAGGAACCACAGTCGGCTCTGTGCATAGGACAGGGGAATGGTCGCGGGACGGTCTGCGGCGGTGAGTTCTTCCACGGGATCGTGGGCCGCGTCGACGAGTTCGAGCCTGGCACTGAGTTCACGGACGGTGGGGTGGTGGAAGATCTCGCTGAGAGCGGGTGGGGCGGCGAATCGCTTCCGCAGCGAGGCCACCAGCTGGGTGGCGAGCAGGGAGTGCCCGCCGAGCTCGAAGAAGTCATCGTCGATTCCGACGGTGTCGATTCCCAACGCCTGCGTGAAGGCTTCGGCCACGGCCTGTTCCTGGAATGTCCGCGGTGCCGCCGAGCCTGATCGCGTCGACTCCGGTTCCGGCAGTGCAGCCCTGTCGAGCTTGCCGTTGACAGTGAGAGGAATCCGGTCGATCTGGGTGATGAACGAGGGGACCATGTAGTCGGGGACGCGCGTCTTCATGTCCCGGCGCACCTTGGCGGTATCGATCTGCTCATCGGCGGTGATGTAGCCGAGGAGCTGACTGTACCCGGCCTGGTTCTGTCCCAGAATGACTGCGGCCGAACGGATCTGACTCTCCGCCTGGAGGGCGAGCTCGACCTCGGAGAGTTCGACTCGGTAGCCGCGCAGTTTGATCTGCTCATCGGCCCGGCCCAGGAACTCGATGCCTCCGGCCAGGGGCCTGCGGACGATGTCACCGGTGCGATACATTCTGGAGCCGTCATCGGCGAAAGGATCGGCGATGAACCGTTCGGAGGTGGTGGCCGGCCTGCCCACATAGCCGCGTGCCAGATTCATCCCCGCAATATAGAGTTCTCCCCGTGCCTGTGCGGGAACGGGGGTCAGGCGGGAGTCGAGGACGTAGTGTCGGGTGTTGGCCACGGAGCTGCCGAGCTCGGGTGAGGCGCCGGCGACGATGGGTGCAGCGAGACTGTCGACGGTGGTCTCCGCTGGTCCGTACAGGTTGTAGGAGTCTACTTCGGGCAGGGCCGCGAGCTGGTCCCAGAGTCCGCGTTCGACGGCTTCTCCGCCCAGAGCGACGACGCTGGGGTGTCGGCTGCCGCTGAAGGTGCCGTGGGCGAGGAGGGCCTTGACGAATGAAGGCGTCGTCTCGATCGAATCGATGCCGTGGGTGGTGAAGTAGTCGGTGAGTGTCTCGGGATCACGGCGGGTAAGTGTGTCGATGAGGTGGAGCTCGTGCCCGGCGAAGAGCCACAGCAGCGGATCCCAGGAGGCATCGAATGAGATCCCGGCCGTGTGCGCCACGCGCAGTCCTCGCCCGAGTCGTCGGGCGGCCGGATCGAAGATCGTCTCCTTATGACTGTGGAAGAGATTGAGCAGCGACTGGTGCTCGACACCGATGCCCTTGGGTCGACCGGTCGACCCGGAAGTGAAGATGACGTAGGCAAGGTCGTCGGGGGCAGGCGTCGACCCGGCCCGCTGTGACCCGGCCTGGGTCGGCTCGGTCGCTGGTGCTCCCGGCTGCGGTTCGGCATCGAGGTCGATGACGGGACGGTCGGTGATCACACTCGTCTCTCCGGCCGGACCCGCCACGGTTGAGGAATTGATGACGAGCACCGGTGCTGCGTCGGCGATCATCGCGTTGATGCGGCCGGCCGGATAGTCGGGATCGAGGGGCACGTAGGCGGCACCTGCTTTGAGGATTCCGAGCACGGCGATGGGCAGAGTGGTGGTCCGGCCCAAGCGTGCCGCGATGCGAGTCCCGGGCCCTGCACCGTAGTCCCGAAGATAGTCGGCAAGCTGAGTCGAGCGGCGGTCGAGTTCGCAGAAGCTGATGTGCCCGTCCTCGGCGACGACTGCGGTGGCGAAGGGGGACTTGCGGGCGTGGCGGGAGAATTCCTCCACCACGGTGTGGCCGGGAAGATGCTGGTCGGGCCCCCTGCCGCCGGCGATGAGTTCGTCGGACTCGTCGGCATCGATGAGTGAGAGTTCTGCCAGGTGCTGATCGTCGCTCGCGTCGAACTGGCGTAGGACGGAGAGGAACTGTCGCAGATGCTCGGCGAGGCTCTGCCGATCGTAGAGTTCGGCGTTCGCCTCAAAGCGCACCATGGCCGACCTGCCGCCTCCAGCAGAGTTCGGGTCGGCTCCGATGCCGTGGATGATGATCGAGAGGTCATCGACCGGGCCGGTCGACAGGAGGTGCAGCGAGGCACTCGACATTCCGAAGTCGATGTCATCGACGTGGGGGAAGATGTTGACCGAAGGCCCGAGGTAGTCGCTGTCGGTGCTCAGCTCCTGATATTGGAAGCGCTGGTGGATGAGCGTCTCGCGCAGCGTCGCACCGGCGTCGGCGACGAGATCTGCCGTCGTCATCTCCGGTGCTGCGCGCAGCTGGACCGGCAGGATCTTTGACATCATGGACGGCACCGATTTGGCCAGGGCGCTGCGGCGGGCGGTGACCGGGAGGCCCACCGAGATGGACTCTCGTCCGGTCATGCGGTGCAGGTAGGCCGCTGCGGCGCTGAGGATGAGCGTCGGTGCCGACCGGGAACCGGCCAGGCGTGATGAGAGCTCCTGGGGGATGTCGGCGTTGCAGGTGACGAGCCGTCGTGCCGGGGAGGCCGGGCTTGTGGCCAGGCCGGTCGCTGTGTCCGACTCGGAGCGCAGCTGCCTCCAGAACTCGGCGTCGGTGCTGAAGCGCTGCGAGGAGCGGTAGTCGCTCTCCTCGGCGACCAGGTCATCGAGGCTGCCGAAGGGTGAGGCGGAAAGCTCGGTTCCCTGCTCGGCTCCTTGTTCGACCAGTTCCCGGTAGACCTGGGATTCGCGGCGCAGGACGAGGACGGCGGAGTATCCGTCGACGAGGAGGTGGTGGGCTCGCTGATAGAAGATCCAGTGGTCGGGTCCGAGGTGGAAGAGCTGTGACCTGAGCAGATCACCTTCATCGACGTCGTGGACGATTTCGAGGTCGTCCTGCATGAGCGCCTGAGCCGAGGCTTCGGGATCTTCGGCTCCTTCCGCCTGCAGGTCTCGGACCAAGAGGTGGCTTCGTGCCGGTCCGTGCTCTTGGAAAGGCCCCTGCTCGTCTTCACCGAAGACGACATTGAGCGAGTCGGCTTCGGCGACGGCCGTGGCGACTGCTTCGCGCATCCTGTCGACATCGAGCGGGCCGCGAATATCGACATAGAGCCCGATCTGGAACGTTGGATTATCGGGTTCGATCTTCTGGGCGTACCAGATTCCGCGTTGTGCCGAGGTGAGGTCGATTCGAGAGGTCTCGTCAGTCATCGTGTCTTTCACATTGAGCGGGGGTGTGCCAACGGGGGCGGGCGCGCGAGTGCTCAGCACAACTCGTTCAAGGGTCGCGCGGGCAAAGCGGCAGGGCTGCCGGCGTTACTGGAACTGACCGATGTTGATGCTGCTGAGGAGGTCGCCGAGATCGATGAGCGGGCCGTTGATGAGTGCACCGGAGGCTTCAGCCGATTCCGCCTGGGACGTCTCGGCAGCGGAGGCGCTGCCGGGTGCGGCCATGAGACCGACCGCGATGACGAAGGCCGCGAGTGTGGCACCGGAGGCGGTGCGGGCGCTGATGTGCTTGAGATTCTTCATTGTCACTGTCCTCTTCTGACTCGGGTTGCAATCGTCCGCAGTGGAGCGAACATGAGTCATTCGGAGGGCTCGGGCACGTGGATTGGTCGGTGGGGGAAATTCTGGCGATCGCCTCGTCGGGAGTGGATACGAAACGACGCGGGTGCCGGAACTCCCATGTTCGGGGGAGTACCGGCACCCGCGTCGTCTCCTGCGTCAGGATAGGACCCTGGTCAGGACAGGGTGGAAACCTTCTCTCCGGGACCGGACTCGCCGCTGTCGGCCGGTGCGCCGTGGGCATCGGGCTGGAGGGAGAGCTCATCGAACGGGCTCTCTCCGCTCAGCGTCGCCCGGGCCTGGGCGAGGTCGATCTCGTTCGTCCACTTGCCGATGAGCAGGGTGGCCACGGCGTTGCCGGTGAAGTTCGTCAGGGCACGGCACTCGGACATGAACTTGTCGATGCCGACGATGACGCCCATGCCGTCGAGGAGCTCGGGACGGTGGGACTGCAGGCCGGCGGCCAGGGTCGCCAGGCCCGCACCGGTGACACCGGCGGCACCCTTCGAGGCGATGATCATGAACACGAGCAGTGAGATCTGCTCGCCCAGGCTCATCGGCATCCCCATGGCCGTGGACACGAACAGGGAGGCCATGGTCAGGTAGATCGCAGTGCCGTCGAGGTTGAACGAGTAGCCGGTGGGCACGGTGATGCCGACGACCGGTTTCGAGACTCCCGCATGCTCCATCTTCGCAATCAGACGCGGCAGAGCCGACTCCGAGGACGAGGTGGAGAAGATGAGCAGGAATTCCCTGCCCAGGTACTTCAGCAGCAGGAAGATGTTGAGCCCGGTGACGAGCTTGAGCATGCCGCCAAGGACGATGACGATGAACAGGGCGCAGGTGAGGTAGAAGGCGCCCATGAGGATCGCCATCGACCCGATCGCGGCCCAGCCGGTCTTGCCGACGACCGCGGCGATCGCACCGAAGGCACCGACGGGAGCGGCCCACATGATCATCATCATGAGCTTGAAGACCACGGCCTGGATGTGCTTGATTCCGGTGAGCACGGGCTCACCGGCCTTGCCCATCGACTGCAGGGCGAAGCCGACCAGCAGCGCGAGCACGAGGGTGGGCAGGACGGGGATGTCTCCGGGGATGAGGCTCATGAGGAACGCGACCGTGCCGCCCTCCTCGCCGCCGGAGGCCTCCTCGTACGGCTGCAGGTGCAGACCGCTTCCCGGGTGGATGAAATTGCCGACGACCAGACCGATGATCAGCGCGAAAGTGGCCATGATCAGGAAGTAGATCAGAGCGATGCCGCCGACCTTTCCGACAGTCGCTGCCCTGGCCACTGAGCCGACCCCGAGGACGATGGTGCAGAAGATCACGGGTGCGATGATCATTTTGATAAGGGCCACGAAGGCCTTCCCCAAAGGTTCGAAGGCGATACCTGCCGCTGGGGCGATGAGACCAAGCGCAGCGCCGAGCACCACGGCCGCGATGACCATGATGTAGAGCCAGTGGGTGCGATCCTTCTTCTTCGGCTGCTGCTCAGCCGTGTGTGGCGTCGTTGCCATCTCTCCTCCTTGAGTGGTCGTGACTATCTGCCCAGCAATGTTGCCACCAAACGTGACCGGTGTCTCGGTTGCGTTCATAGTGTTCACAGACACAGTTCGCGGCTAGTCTTAAGGTTGACGTCAACCGCATACGAAGAGGTAGGACATGAGTCTCAGCACAGCACTTCTGCGCGCCGTTCCCGGTGCCTTCATCCTCAACTCCGGAATCGGCAAGCTCGGCATGGACGCCGACACCGCCAAAGGCCTGCAGGAGATGGCCGCCAACGGAGTTCCGATCGTGGAGAACATGACGCCCGAGCAGTTCGGGAAGTTCCTCTCCTACGGCGAGATCGCCGTCGGCACCGCACTGCTGTTGCCCTTCGTGCCTACCCGGGTCGCCGGCGCGGCACTGGCCACCTTCGCCTCGGGGCTGGTGGCCAACTACTTCTCGATCGATTCGATGACCGAGGACGACGGCATCCGCCCCTCCCAGGACGGCACCGCCGTGGCCAAGGACACCTGGCTGCTCGCCATCGGCGCCGCACTCGTGCTCGGCGGGTCGAAGAAGTGACCCGTCCGGGTGGTCCGGCACAGCATTCAGGAGGGTAGGGGTCTGTCAGGCCGGGTTCGGCACCGGCGCCGAGGCGGTCCGCTGGCGCGGCAGCTGTTCCTGTTCCAGCTCGTGCTCATCGTCATCGTCTGCCTCGCCCTGTCGATCATGAGCTACGTGCGCACCCTCGACCAGGAGCGCAGTGCGACGGCCGATCGGGTGCTCTCCATCGCGGAGACCCTTGCCCACGACCCCTTTGTGGTCTCCTCGGTCGAGGCTCCGGATGCCTCGGCGCAGCTTCAGCCCTATGCGCTCACCGTCATCGCGACCGCCGATGTTGACTTCGTCACGATCATGGACCGCGACCGCACCCGCTACACCCATCCGGACCCCTCCCAGCTCGGCCAACCCTACATCGGCAGCATCGGTGCCGCCCTGAACGGGCACAGCCAGGTCGAGGAGTACGAGGGCACGCTCGGGCCGTCGGTGCGCGCGATCGTGCCCGTCTTCGACGAGACCGGCGAGGTCACCGCGATGGTCGCCGTCGGGGTCACCCTCGAATCGCTGTCCGTGGCCCAGGCGGCCTCCCTGCCGCAGATCATCATCGTCGGCCTCGCCGCCATCGCCCTCGGCGGGCTGGGGGCCTGGATTCTCAGCCGGTATCTGCGGCGCGTGACTCTGGGGTACGGTCCCGAACAGCTCAAGAGCCTCTTCGCGTTCTACGACTCCGCCCTGCATTCGGTGCGCGAAGGCCTCATCCTCGTCGATGACGACCGGCGGCTCGTCCTCTACAACGATGAGGCCGCGTCCCTGCTGGGTCTGCCTGATCCCGGGGATCATGACCCCGTTCCCCTCGCCGAGGTGGTCCTCCCGGAATCCGTGCGTGACCTCCTCGGCTCGGGCCGGGTGGCCGTCGATGAGATCCACCTGACACGGGAACGGGTGCTCGTGGTCAGTCAGAAGCAGGCGAGCCAACCCGAGCGCGGGGACCGGGCGCGCGGCCGCGGACCCGGCGGCGGTCGTCGACCGCGCGACGAGGGCGGACAGGGCACCGTGGTGACCCTGCGCGATCGCACCGACATCCAGGAGCTCACCGGTGAACTCGCCACGATGACCACCCTGTCCGAGGCGCTGCGGGCCCAGACCCACGAACATGCCAACCGACTCCACACCGTATCCACGCTCATCGAGCTCGGACGCAGCCAGGAGGCGCTTGACTTCGCGGTTCGCGACCGACAGGAATCGCAGCGACTGACGGACTCCTTCGTCGATTCCCTCGACGAACCCTTCATCACGGCGCTGATGATCGGCAAAGCCGCCCAGGCCAATGAACGCGGCATCGAACTCACAGTCACCGCCAACGGCGAACTGCCCCCGGGCAGCCTCGACGCCAGGGACCTCGTCACCGTGGCCGGGAACCTCCTCGACAATGCCTTCGACGCCGCCGCCGACTCGGACGAGCGGCACGTGTGGGCGGACTTCCTCGCTGCCGACGGGGAGCTCATCATCACCATCGCCGATTCCGGACCGGGAGTCGGGGAAGCCGACATCGACGCGATCTTCCACCTCGGTGCCTCTGCGAAGACGGCAGACGACGGCCTCGCCGGCCGCGGATTCGGCCTCGTCCTCGTCCGGCAGGCGGTGACGCGCCTCAGGGGCCATCTCGGGGTCGAATCTGATGGGGGCGCGATCTTCACGGTGACACTGCCGTTGAGGGCGGAGCGCTTCTGCGGCGAGGATGGCGATGTGAACGACGGAGAGGACGGTGACGGCGGTGGCAGATGACCGTGAGCTGCGGGTCCTCATCGTCGAGGACGACCCGCTGACGGCCGAGGCGCATGCCGATTTCGTCCGGCGGGTGCCCGGCTTCTCAGTGGCCGGAGTGTGCCTGAGCGGCGGTGAGGCCCTGACTCGCTTCGATGAGCTCGCCGCGGCCGGGACGCCGGTCGACATCGTGCTGCTGGATATGAATCTCACCGATTCCCACGGACTCGAGGTGGCGAAGAAGCTGAGCGGCCGCAATCACGATGCCGACATCATCGCGATCACCGCTGTGCGGCACCTGCAGGTGATCAGGTCCGCAATCTCGACGGGGATTACCCAATACCTCATCAAACCTTTCGTCTTCGCCGCGTTTCGGGAGAAGCTGGAGAACCAGCGGGAGTTCCGGCAGGGCCTGACCGATGGGGGAGCCCTGGCGACGCAGGCCTCGGTCGACAGTGCGCTCAGCTCCCTGCGTTCGGTGTCGGCGACCCAGTTACCCAAAGGGCTGATCGCTGAAACCCTTGCAACGGTCTCGGAGGTCGTGCGTAATTCGGAGGCACCGCTCTCGGCTAACGAGGTCGGGATGCGCTTGGAACTTTCACGAGTGACCGTGCGCCGCTACCTCGAGCACCTGGTGGCGACGAAGCAGGCGGCCAAGCAGCCGCGGCACGGCACCCCGGGACGCCCGGAATACGAATACCGATGGGTGTGAGCGGCACTCAGTCGGCGGGGTCGGTGTTGGAAGGCTCTGTGCCGGCAGCGTTGGTGTCGGTTGCGTCGGATGCGGCGATCTCCGTACCGGCGGTGTGGGTGTGCATGCGCACCCCGTCGTTGTTGAAGATGCTCAGCACCTGAGCCGAGCGTTTGCCCGCCGCGCAGATGCTGTGGGGGACGCGGGTGTCGAACTCGGCGGCTTCGCCGCGTGAGAGCACGAGGTCCTGATCGCCGAGGATCAGTCGCACCTTCCCCGTGAGCACATAGAGCCATTCATAACCGTCGTGGATCTTCGGCTCCGGGAGCGTGTCCACTGGCGGGTAGGTGATCTTATACGTCGCGATGGGGGCGCCCTCCGGGGCCAGCGGCGCGATGACCATCCCGTTCCTGTGGACGGGACTGCGGCGAACCCTCGGATCGCGTGCGGTCGGCGTGATGAGACTGTCGAGGCTGATGCCCAGCTGTCGGGTGAGCGGGACGAGGAGTTCGAGGCTGGCCTGCCGCTTCCCCGACTCCAGGCGGGAGAGCGTGCTCGTCGACATCTGCGCCCGAGCGGCCAGATCCTCGAGTGTCCACCCGCGACTGTTGCGCAGCGCCCGCAGTCGCGTGCCGATGTGCTTGAGTTCCTCGACCATCGGAGTCCTCCCACTTGTCTCTTGTGTGCCGGTGTTTTGCCGATTTTGCAAGAATGTTTGCGCATGCGCAAGTCGAGTGGGGATGATGGAGTCATGAGCGAACAGGAATCGGTTCACGAGGAATCCCCACAGCAGTACTGGGAGGGCCAGTACTCCGACAGTCACAGGCGATGGTCCGGCCGGGTCAACCCGACCACGGCCGAGGTGGTCACCGAGCTGCCCGTGCACCCGCGCAGGGTCCTCGAACTCGGCTGCGGCGAGGGCGGGGACGCAGTCTGGCTGGCACAGCAGGGGTGGCAGGTCACGGCCGTCGACATCTCCGCCACGGCTACCGCACGCGGAGCCGAGGGCGCCCGGGCCGCCGGGGTCGGTGACGCCATCACCTGGATCAGCCACGACCTCGGCGACTGGACGACGGAGGAGACCTTCGACCTCGTCACCGCCTCGTTCTTCCATTCGACCGTCGAACTCCCGCGCACTGAGATCCTCCGCCGGGCCGCGGGCCGTATTCGCCCGGGCGGGCATCTCCTCCTCGTCACCCATGTCTTCGACGATCCCGCCGACATTCCGCCCTGGGCGCTGCGCTATCACGGTGTCGAGGACCCGAACGACTTCGACCTCGGCGAACATCACAGCGATCTCCTCTCACCGACCGCCGAGGTCGTCGAGCTCGGTCTCGCCGACTCCGAGTGGGAGCTCGTGACCGCGGAATCCCGTCCTCGCGAGGCGACTGGACCCGACGGCATCGAGACCGCCACGGTCAAAGACGGAGTGGTGCTGCTCAGACGTCGGTGAGCTCTCTGGGGCGGGTCTTGGAACGCTGTCAAGATTTGTGTGCTATACCTGACTTCCAGAACTGCACATACCCCTCATTTCGGCAGCCACCCACTGCCACGGCTTCGGCCGCAATAACAGAGAAGACGCCCTTTTGCTCTCCAGCGACCCTGAAACCCCCGTCGACATCGTTGACACGGCTCCCGACAGCGACACCGCCTTCGAGAAGGAATTCGGCCCACGAGCCAGGACCCTCGACCAATTCGCCGAGGTGATCGACCCCGGCCGTGCTCTGACCGAGACCGAACGGAAGAACCTCTTCTCCTGCAGTGCCGGGCGGGTGAAGATCGCCCGGGCGCTGCTCGGTGCGGCAGAACGTGCAGGGATCAGGCTCTCCGACATCGATGAGCCGCGCGTCGATGCGCTGCTGCCGCCCGAGGTCAACCCTCATCGCAGCGGTGATGCCGAGCTGTCTGCGGACATCTATCTGCTCGTGCTGCTCTCGTGGCCGCGCCGGATCACCTCGACGCTGGTGGACCTCAGCCGCTCCGCTCACGCCCTCGCCGAGGCGGACGCCGCCGGTGAGATGACGACCCGAGAACTCATCTCGCGCTTGGTCTCGGCGGGTCTGCTGCGCATCGAGCACGGGGACGAGGAGGTCTTCTCCGTTCCGCCGCTGATCCGAGCCCTGATGCGCCGGGTCGTGATTCCTTCCGAGCATCCGCGGTGGCGTTCGCCCCGCCAGGCCTTCGCTCTGGCCCTGGAGAATCTGCATGGCCGGCTCAAGGCCGAAGGGGGACCCGGACTCGACGAGGCTCTTGCCCTCATCGTCGACATCGAGAACTGGGACCTGCTCGAACAGCTGTGGACCCGCCGTTCACTCAACATCTTCGGTGAGGTGGACACAGCCGTCGACGCGTATCTCGCGGTCCCCGAGGAGGTCATCTCCCGACGCCCGATCCTCGCGCTCGCCAGGAGCGCGGCCCGCCTCGTCGACTCGACGCGTCGCCGGCTCGGCACCGACGAGAGTGTACGAGTGCTCCCGCGCACCGATTTCGACCGCTTGGTGCTCCCAGGCATCCGTGCCTCGATCACCGGCCGTGATGCCGCGGATCTCACCGCCGACGAGGTGGCCGTCCTGACCACACTCGAGGCCAGGGAGCTGGGCGTCGGCGGTGACGTCGGGGCCGCGCTGGCCGTCATCGGCACCGGGCGGGAACACCTGCGCGAGCTCGCCGGGCAGGCACCCGGCTTTTCGCAGATGATCCAGGCCGAGCTCAACCTCGAACACGGACACAACCTCGTGACCGCCGGACGGTTCCCCGAGGCGCTGCAGATCCTGCAGCGAGTGGTCCAGTTCTCGGAGACCTATGCCCCGAACTCCTGGCATCCGATGCTCGAGGCGCAGGTGGAGACCGCTCTGGCCGGAGTCGGCCACGGTCGCGGCACCGATGTCGATCGGACCCTTGCTCTCGCGCGACAGCAAGCGGACTCGTTCGGAATGGACGTGCTGCCTGATGAGCCCAAGGCGCAGGTCATCGCGGCGCTGCGCAGCCTCGATCGTCTCGATCTCGACGCGGCTGAGCGGGCACTGGGGAAGCTGCGGAGTCTCGGACCGGTGCCCCACCTCGGCGCGCTTCCGGCCCTGGCCGAGAGCCTCTACAGCGTCTACATCGGGCGGACCTCGATCGCGGCGAAGGAGCTCACGGAGAACGCCATCCAGCTGATGGTTCCGGTGACGAATCCTTCGACCACGCCGTTCTCAGGAATCGTCGACCTCGCCAGTTTCGTCTTCCTCGCGGCCGGGGAGGCGAAGCTGCTGCAGGAACTGGTGGCGAGCATGAACCCCGCGAGTCCCGGATACGCTCTGACGAGTGCGCGCCAGGGCCTGATGTTCGGACGCCGGGCGCAGGTGTGGAATCACACCGGTCCGGTGCTCTCCGGTGGTGAGGGCCCGAGGCTCAAGGCTTCGGCTGCGGCCCTGCGCACCACCGTCCTCCATCAGGAGGGACGCAGCGCCGAGGCGGTCGAACTCTTCGGCCATGTCCTCGACTACTGCACGATCGCCTCGACGGTGACACCGCTGACGCAGCTGTCCAGACAGGCGCGGATCGACCTGATCGCGCAGACCGCGGACGCCGTCGCCTGGACAGCCCTGGCAGCGACCTTCAGCCATCCTGAAGTGAGCGTCGCCGAGCTCCAGCAGCGACTCCTCGACCTTCCCGAGACCCTGCGGGTGACGACGGCGGCCGTACCGGAGCTGCGCTCCGCGGAGCTGTCGCTGCTCGTCGCCATCGACTCGGACAAGTCGATCCCGCGGATCGCCAGCGACTACGCGATCGTGACCGGGTCGCTGAAGAACCGACTTTCCGCCCTGTACAAGAAGCTCGGCGTCCGCAGCCGGGACGAGGCCGTAGCCTACGGTCACCGCAACGGGTACCTCTGAGTCTCAGGCCGCGAAGACTCCGGGGGTCGTGCCCAGGGTCCGGCGGAAATGCCGGGTGAGATGGGACTGGTCGTGGAAGCCTGACTCGGCGGGGAAACTGTCCGTTGAATCTAGAACCTGCAGGTTCTATGATTGAACCGTGTGGGGTTAGACGTCGAGCTGATCGCGGAATGGCTGGCCACTATCGATGACGATTCGCGTGATCAGGTAGTTGCCGCGTTGGAGTTGTTGCGGGACAACGGTCCCCATCTTTGGCGGCCGTTGGTAGACACAATTGTCGCTTCTCGGCATAAGAATATGAAGGAGTTGCGGCCTGGTTCATCAGGACAGACTGAACTGAGAGTTTTGTTCGCTTTCGATCCTGCACGAAAGGCAATCTTGCTGGTAGCGGGGGACAAATCTGGAAATTGGAAACGCTGGTATCGCCAGAACATTCCAATCGCAGACGATCTGTTTGATGACCATCTGCTGAGGCTGAGAGAGGAGTAGACGGTATGGCTATGGATTTGGACGAGTTCCTCGCGGATCATCCGGTGAACCGCGAGAAAGTCGCGGCGCATAAAGAGCGCATGCTCGCTGAAGTACGGGCTTATAGCCTTCGGGAGCTGCGTGAGAATGCGGGGCTGACTCAGCAGGAGCTTGCAGAGCGAATCGGTGTATCGCAACGTCAGATCTCTAAGATCGAGCACGGAGATCTCGACAACTCGAAAGTCGGAACGATTCGCGGATATCTGGAAGCCGTCGGCGGAGGACTCGCGCTTGAGTACGTGACAGCCGATGCGCGAGTTCAGGTGGCCTAACAGACCTCTGCTCCGGCATTCGCTTCAGGCCGCGAAGACTCCGGGGGTCGTGCCCAGGGTCCGGCGGAAATGCCGGGTGAGGTGGGACTGATCGTGGAAGCCTGACCGGACGGCCGCCTCGGCGGGGGAGTGGCTCGACAGGAGCAGGCGCCGGGCACGGTCGACCCGGCGGCCGATGACGTACTGATGTGGCGCGATCCCGTAGGTCTGGGTGAAGACCCGGACCAGGTGGCTGCGGTGGGCACCCAACTCTGCGGCGGCCTCGGCGATGGTGACGGTTTCGTCCACACGATCATCGAGCAGCTGTCGGAGGCAGCGGGCGAGCGGCCTGTCGGTCGCGGTTTCGACGGGTGACTTCAGATGCGGCTGCACGAGATCGCGCAGGGCCAGGACTCCGCATTCGGCGGCGAGGACGTCGGCCGGGTCATTGAGTGCAGCGTGGATCCGGTCGACGGCCGCGGTGACACTCGGGTCGAAGAGCGTGGGAGACTCCGCGGCGGCATCGACAGCGGTGTCGGGCAGCCACTCGGGTTCGAGGTAGAGCACGCGTTTGCGAAACGGCACATCTGGAGTCGCCGAGCGGCCGTCATGGGGCACCTGCGGCGGCAGCAGCGTCACCGCCGAGTTCGAGGTCTGATGCTCATGCCGGTCCAGATCGTAGGTCACCGTGCCCTGATCGACGAGCAGGACCGTCCACGAATCATGCGTATGAGACGGGTAGGCATGATGCTCGAACCGAGCGTGGAGGACCTCCTGGATCAGTGGCACCTCCGGGTGCCATGCGTGGATCACATCAGCCATGTCACAAACGTACAAGACTCTTACTCGCTCGGGAAGCAAAGTGGAGGCATGCACGAGAACACATCTGAATCACCGTCCCCAACCGAGCCTGCGGCTCCGGTCCGCTTCGATACGAAGGTCGTCGTCGTCCTCCGCGAGGACCTCAAGCCCTGGCAGGAGCTCAACGTCACCGCCTTCCTCATGTCTGGTATCGCCACCAGCGAGGCGGGCCTGGTGGGGGAGGACTACCGCGACGCCGACGGGCAGAACTACCTGCCGATGCTGCGTCAGCCGGTGCTCGTCATGACCGGCGGCGCCGAGGTGCTCGCGAAGGCCCGTGAGAAGGCGCTGGGGCGGGGAATGTCCGTGGCGATCTACACGGAGGAGCTGTTCTCCACGGGGCACGATGCGGCCAACCGTGCCGCGGTGGCAGCCGTGCCCGCGGACGAACTCAACCTTGTGGGGATTGCCCTGAGAGGACCGAAGAACGCCGTCGACCGGGTGGTCAAGGGAGCGCGGATGCACGAGTGAGTGGCTGCGCGGAGCGGTGTCGGCAGTGGAGGGGTTCCGGCAGTGGGGCGGTTCCGGCCGCCGGGCTATTCCGGGCTGTGGCGGACGATCAATCCGTTGCGAGGCCGAATCGGACGTCGGTGAGTCGTTCGGAGATCTCCCACAGTCGGCGTGCCGCAGCCGGGTCGCTGGCCTTCGCCGACCGTCCCACCAGGGTGGGGGAGCCGCGCAGCTCGCCGCGACCGTCCGGGCCGACGTAGCTCGCCCCGGGCAGGTCGTGGGTCGCCGCGAACAGTGACGGCAGTGCTCCGTGCTCGCTGCTTTGGGCGAACAGCCTGCCGGCGAAATTCGCTGCGGCGACAAGGGCCTTGGGCTGGCCTCGGGTGCCGAGGTTCGTCGCCGAATAGCCCGGATGTGCGGCCAGAGAGAGAATGCGGGAGTCGGCCTGCCGCAGACGGCGGTCGAGTTCGAGGGTGAACAGCAGGTTCGCCAGCTTGGACTGGCCGTAGGATTCCGCGAAACCGTATTTGCGTCCGCGCAGGTGGAGATCCTCGAAATGGATCTCACCCGCCTTGTGCGCACCCGAGGCCACGGTCACCACCCGGTCGGTGATGTGCGGCAGGAGAAGGTTGGTCAGGGCGAAGTGGCCGAGGTGGTTCGTGCCGAACTGCAGGTCGAAGCCATCCGCGGTCTGAGCACCTCGGTGTCCGGCGACTCCCGCATTGTTGACGAGGATGTCGAGGGGTCCGCTCCACGAATCGGCGAAAGCCCGGACCGAGGACAGGTCGGCGAGGTCGAGTTCTCGAACCTCTGTGCTCCCACCCATGGAGCGGGCGGCGTCCTGTCCGCGCTGTACGTCGCGGACGGCCATGACGACGTGGGCTCCGGCCCGCGAGAAGGCCGTCGCGGTGGCGGCTCCGACCCCGCTGCTGGCCCCGGTGACGACCACCGTGCGGCCGTCCATCGCAAGCATGTCAGCCGCTGTCCATCGATACTTCACCATGGCCTGAGGTTACGCAGTGCAGTCCGATCGAGCAAGGCCGGGTCCGGCGTGATGACACAGAGCTTCGGCAGGCCGGTGCGGCGGTGTGGCCGCTGCACCGGCTAATCGCCGGGGTCTGCGTCACCTGTACGTGATCGCGGAGGGCGGCAGGTGGCCGTGCTCGTTGAAGGAGACGAGGCTGATCCCGTTGCGACCGGTGATGATGCGTGTGATCCCGGTGTTGACGGTGACTCGGTTGAACGCCATCCATTGGTCGAAGCCGCCGCCGAGCAGTCTGGCCGCAGTCCAGGCGATGGCTCCGGCGCTGGAGACGACGATCGTCGACTCGCCTGAGCTCATCGCCGCACACGCCTCATCGAGGGCCCGGTCGACGCGAGAGGTGAACTCTGCGAACGTCTCCGAGTAGTCGCTGTCATGATCCCCGCTGGCCCAACGGGCGGCCCCGCGTTCGAGCTCGGCCTGGAAGACCTTCGAATCATGTTGTGCACGTGGATCGGGGTCAGTGAGCGCGCCGGTGAGCTCCCAGGCCTGGTACTCATTCCAGCCGGTGCCGATCTGCGGCGTGAGTTCGGTTCCGAGTCCAGTTTGGATCCCTTCGGCGGTCTGACGCTGGCGGAGCATCTCACCGTGAATGATGTGCGTCGGCGTGACTTCCTGCGCGACGAGGTGGCCGCCCGTGATGCAGCTCTGCTCCCTGCCGAGCTCGGACAGGTGGTCGTAGTCATCGGTGCCGAACGACGCCTGACCGTGTCGAACCAGATAGATGATGCTCATGAGTCTCTTTCGTCTCTTCGCGCCTCCGGTCGTCTCACCTCGACGGTGAGTTCGGGGAGGCTGGTGGGTCGTTCGCCTGCGGGGAACGCGGCGGCGACCTGGTGGAGCAGCGGCTGCAGGACCAGCCTGCCGAGCTGACGGACCATCACCGTGAGCACCTGCTCGACACGATCGCGATCGGTCGAAGCGTGACCGGCGGCTCGCATCGCGTCGACGCTCTCGACGGTCAGTGCCGAGAGGCGAGTGATGAGTCCGCCGTCCTCGGGCTGTTCGAGGACTTCGCGACGCAGATAGTCGATGACGAGCGGATTGTCCCCAAGCATCCGTGCCACCGCCGCATCTCGGGCACCGGCATCGGCGACCGATTCCTCGGATTCTCGATCGGCCAGGCCGAGGGCCGCTGCGAAGAGCCCGACGATCCACTGCTCGACCGCGTCCCGAGCCCCCTCCTTCGAGCCGAAGTGATGCGAGATGAGGCCGATGGCCACTCCCGCCTCGGCGGTGATGGCCCGCAGAGGCGTGCCCGCGAATCCACGAGTGGCGAACTGGTGGAGGGCGGCGTTGCGGATCCGCGCACGACTCGTGAGGTCCGCGGTCTCACCGGCCGCCTCGAGATCCTCGGCGCTGCTGCTCTCGGTCATCGCCCCCACTCCATCCAACTGTGCCATGACAGATTCTTCCATGACCACCATTGAACAATCTTTCAATATCTTATACGGTCGTTCAAAAGCGGCGAAGCAAGCGAAGGAAGCTGAGTCGGAGTGGACGAATTCTCACCCTTGGACGATGTCACGGTCATCTCCCTGGCCATCAACCTGCCCGGACCGCTGGCCGCGGCCCGACTCGCGGAACTCGGGGCGCGAGTGATTAAGATCGAACCCCCGACAGGCGATCCCCTCGCCCACGCTGTCCCCGACTACTACCGGGAGCTGACCGGCGGACAGGAGATCATCACCCTCGACCTCAAGGACGGCCAAGCCCGCGCGAGACTCGAGGTGCTCGCCGCTGACGCCGACATCCTCCTCACCGCCATGCGCCCGAAGGCCGCGGCCGGGTTGGGAATCCCCGAGCTCGTCGCCGACCACGGACTCGTCCACGTCGAGATCCTCGGCTTCGCCGGTGACCGCGCCGAAGTCCCCGGGCACGATCTCACCTACCAGGCCGCCCACGGCACCCTCATCCCCGGAACCAACCCCACCGTGCCGATCGCCGACATCCTCGGCGGAGAGCGCGCTGTCACCGCCGCCCTCGCCGGACTCCGGGAACGCGAAAGCCTGGCGGAGACCGAGAGCGCAGACCCGCTCGGGATCCGTAAGCGCGTCGTCCTCGACGATTCGGCCGCCTGGGCGGCGGGTCCGGCACGGCACGGGCTGAGCTCTCCGGGCGGCCACCTCGGCGGGCGTTCCCCGTTCTACCGCACCTACGCCACCGCCGACGGACACCTCGCCGTCGCCTGCCTCGAACCGCACTTCGCGAAGGCGCTGGCCACCCGCCTCGGCGCCGACGAAGCCACGCTCGAGGCGGAATTCGCACGCGAACCGACCGAGAGATGGATGCGTTTCGCCGCGGAGAACGACCTGCCGTTCGAGGCGGTCGTCGCTGCCGGAACCCAACCCACAGGAGAACGAGCATGATCCTCGACGGATACCGAGGCACTTGGGAGACCCAGGAAACCGACGACCTGCGCGACCTCACCCGCAGCTTCCTTGCCAAGGAGGTCGTTCCCCACCAGGCACGATGGGCTGAGGAGCACCAGGTCGACCGAGATTTCTGGAACCGGGCCGGAGATGCCGGGCTGCTCTGCATCTCCATCCCGGAAGAGTACGGAGGGGGCGGCGGAACCTTCGCCCACGAGGCCGTCATCCTCCAGGAACAGGGCTTCATCGGCGATTCCGCCTGGGCCAATGCCGTGCATTCGACGATCATCGCCCACTACATCAACGCCTTCGGCACCGAGGAGCAGAAACGTCGGTGGCTGCCGGGCATGGCCACCGGTGAGCTCGTCGCGGCGATCGCGATGACCGAACCCGGGACCGGCTCCGACCTCCAGGGCATCACAACCAGAGCGGTCCGCGACGGCCAGGACTTTGTGATCAACGGGGCCAAGACCTTCATCTCCAACGGCTCCCACGCCGACATCGTCGTCATCGTCGCCCGGACCAGCGAGGCTCCCGGCGGCAAAGGACTCTCGCTCATCGGCGCCGAGGTGAACGACCTTCCCGGATTCTCCCGCGGTCGGCTGCTCGACAAGATCGGCCAACACGGACAGGACACCCGGGAACTGTTCTTCGAGGACATGCGCGTTCCCGTGGACAACCTCCTCGGCGGGGAAGAGGGGCGCGGCTTCGTCCAGCTCATGCAGCAGCTGCCCCAGGAGCGGCTGGCGATCGCCGTCGGCGCGGCGGCGACCGCAGAGGGTGCCGTGCGGGAGGCGATCGGCTATGCGAAGGAACGCGAGGCCTTCGGGCAGCCGATCCTGAAATTCCAGAACACGAAGTTCGTGCTCGCCGAATGCGCCACCGAGGCGTTCGCCGCCCGCACCTTCGTCGACCACCTGACCAGCCAGCACATCGCCGGATCACTCTCGACCGAGCAGGCCTCGGCCGGCAAGTACTGGGCCGCAGACGTGCAGAACAACGTCGTCGACCGGTGCCTGCAGATCTTCGGCGGCTACGGGTACATGCTCGAATACCCGATCGCCCGGATGTACGCCGATGCACGCGTGCAGAAGATCTACGGCGGAACGAACGAGATCATGAAGGAGCTCATCGCCCGAGGACTGTGAGGTCTTCAAAGCATTCGGAGAATCAGTGGCAGTACTGCCACCTGCCGAAATCGTGGCAATGCCAGCCGTCATCGTCATCGCTGGTGGTGTCGTCCTCAGCATGTGATCCGTCGGCGTCGTCGGAATCAGCAGCCGCACCGGCTTGTCCCTCGTTGTCGGCAGCGGCATCTGTGCCGTCTGTATCGGCCTGCTCGGAGGATGACGAGTCATTTGCCGCGGAGTCGCTTGTGGTCGGGTCGGTGTCCTGATCGCGGCCCTCGTTCGCCTCGGACGCAGCTTCGGCTTCTTCGCTCGGATTCGCTGCAGTTCCCGAATCGACGTCGGCTTCGCCGGAGGCTTCGGCAGATGTCTCGGACTCTGGCCCGGCCGTCGCCGAAGGCGCAGGAGCCCGAGTCGGCCTCGGACCAGCTGGTGTCGGTTCCTCCGACTCTTCGGTCAGATCGCCTTCGTTGCTTGGTGTCGAGGATTCGACTTCTTCCTCGACCTCTTCCTCGGGCGCAGATTCTGCAACATCATCTTCTGCGGTCCTTGGCTCGGCGGAATCGTCCTCCGGTGCAGTCTCGCGAGCCGGTGACGGCGCAGGCACCTCGACTTTTTGCTGGTCGTGGGTGCTCGGCGAATCGGAAGGGATCTGCGCTGCGCCGCTCGGAGCGGCATCGGGTGACGTGCCTTCGGTCGGTGCGGATGGCTGCTCCAGCGCCCGTGTCGTCGACTGTTCCTGGGCCGAAGCGGGAGGTTGACCGGAACCACCCTGGACATTGATGACGGTGATCGTACCGGCGGCTATGGCCGCAGCTGCGGCCAGGCCGGCGATAGTGGCCTTTAGTGCGAGGGTGGAACCGAAGACGGTAGCAGTTCCACCCACACCGCTGCTCGCACTCCCCGCGGACGTGCTCAGCGATTGCTCACCAGCGGTCTGCGCAGGGGGCTGACCCACGGCAGACTGGGATTGCTCTGCAGAGTCGGCAGTGCTCTGGAGCAGGAAGGTCGCCCCTTCCTCAACTCGACCGAACTCGATAAGAGCTGCGGCGACGGCGGCAGGCGTGATCCAGGCCTGGAACGTCGAGTTGATGCTCCGGAGTCGGAAAGTCTGCAGGCGGCACGAACTGCAATCGCGGAGGTGTTCATTGATGGCGACAGTGCGTTTGGAGCTGAGTTGGCCGCGGACATACCGGGCGAACTCCGAAGTGTATTCGGAGCACTCAGGTCGGGAAGGCTCAACGTGCTGCTGAAGATAGGAGACGCGCAGGCCTTCGCGCGCACGCCGAAGCAGTGAGCTGAACGAGTTCACTGATAGGTTCATCGAGTCGGCCGCAGAGGATGTGGCCGTACCGTCGATGTCGATCATTGTGATGGCTTTCTGCCATCCTTGCGGAAGCGCTTTGAACGCTTTGGCCAGCTGATCTCGTTCCGCTACCTCATCGGCGTGATTGCCCGGCTCGTGTCCCGCGAGAAAGGTCAGGACGTCAGGCTCCACCGCCGCAGTGGCGCGGTTCGTGGCGCTGCGCCTGTACGACTCAGATCGAACTGCCGCCATGAGGTAGGGCTTGAATGCAGTATCCGGCCCTCTTCCATTGGTCCAGGCTCGCCACAACTTCGCAAAGGCCTCTGAGACTGCGTCTTCCGCGCGGCTGCGATCTCGATTGAGACGCAGGGCGAAGTGCAGTGCCGGAGCACGATGTCTGGCATAGAGTTCGCCGAATGCTGCACGGCCGGTGGCCGAGTCGGGACTGTGACGGCGAATCTCCGAGCACAGTTCCGCATCGTCGCGCTCAGATCTCGACCGTGGCAGACCAAAGGGCGAGTGATCGCCGCTGTCTGTCGTCGACCGGGCCTCAGACATCGACGTCTCGGGGCATGAGTGCTAAACGGGCCGAGGGGACAGGCATAACGGGTACCTCAACTGTGATCGTCGGGGAACTGCTCGAGGGGAGGATGGGGAGGTGGTGAAATTCTACCGCATCGGTTGTTCTCCCTTCAAAGCGATTGTGAGGCAGGTGGACTCCCCGCATGACGTCGAGGCTCGCAGACCTGAAGAGGATCGGCTGAAGAATTTTCTGATTCTCGCGAACGAATTCGAGCACTGCTGGGTCTGAGTCTATGGAAGGCCCACCACTGTGGTCCCTCCGTGATCGAGTCGGCAGCGCACGTATGCCTCTCGGTAACCCCTCGGAGTCTCGGACTCACCCCCTTGGGTGGCCCTGCATAATCACGTGACTGCAGGGCCACCTTCGAACCGAACCGCGGCCGCATGCGCGCTGGTGCTGCCGCACCCAAAGGAGTATCCCAATGACCTCACTGCGTCGATTGCTGAAGGCGCCGGCAGCCGCGGCTCTGGCGACTTCCATGCTCGCCTCATTCGCATTTCTCGGTGCCGCGCCTGCACATGCGGCGGTGGCTCCCTTGCCCAATCCGAGCCTCTCAGAAGCGTGCGGCCTTGACATCGGCATCGTGCTCGACCTATCGAACTCGTTGACAGATGAAGATGTCGCGAACTCAAAGGCGGCGGCCAAAGCCGTGGCTAAGGGCCTGAACGGCACACCGAGCCGTGTCTCGGTGAATACCTTCGCCACTTTCGGCCCCGACGGCACGAACTCACCGATTCCCAGCAGATCCGTTGCGACTTCGGAGTCGGTCGATTCGCTGAGTGAGGAAATCGATGCCATTCGGCGTGTGCCCAGCAACTCAGGTGGCACGAACTGGGACCGGGGACTCGGGCAACTCGACGGGACGAATCACGACCTCGTTCTCTTCGTGACCGATGGAAAGCCCACCGCCTATGGGGTGCCGGGAACCGACCCGGGCAATAGTGATCGCGGCACACGCACCGATCAGATCGACATTGACACTGCCGTCGAATCCGCGAATTCTTTGAAATCTCAAGGTTCGAAAGTCGTCGGCCTCGGTGTGGGAAGCGCCATCAACGAGGACAACATCAAACTCGTCTCCGGCCAAACTGAGGGCGATGACTACTACGTGGTCTCCGACTACTCGCAATTGGCCGACCAGCTGCGTGAAATCGCGACTAAAAGCTGCCAGGGCACTCTTAATGTCACTAAGCTCATCGACCCGGGTGCAGGCCAGCATGGAACCGAAACTGATGTTTTTCGGGGAGAGGGCTGGACGATTGCATCGCCGGACTCGACAGACGGGACCGAAAAGGTCACCAACCCTGATGGAACAGTGAGCTTTCGCTTGAAGACTCCGGCCGAAGGCGTACAAGCCACCGAGGTCCAGCAGGCAGGATACCGTCTCCAGCAGCAATCCGGTAAGAATGCGATCTGCACCGTCGACGGCAAAGAGATCGGAACTGAGAACATCGGCGATGGTTTCAAACTGACTGAAACGGTCGGAACTGATGAGATCGTCGCTTGCCAGCTGGTGAACGAACGGAACCCAGGTTCATTGGCTTGGAAGAAGGTCGATGAGAACGGAAACGAACTTGCTGGGGCCGAGTTCACGCTGACAGGACCAGATGGTCAGGACTTCGTCGTATCGGACAACGGCGAGCTCGATGTCAATGATGCGGATGGCCAGTTCGAAGTGACAGATCTGGCGTGGGGTGACTACACAATCAAAGAGACGGCTGCCCCGGATGGCTATGTGCTTTCCGAGGACACCCAGACGGTGACGATCAACGGCGAGGGGCTTGAAGGTTCGTTCGTTGACGTTGTCAACAAGAAGGACGAATCAGGCAATGTGGACGTTGAAGCAGACAATGATGCGTCTACCGACACGACCGCGGAGACAGACTCATCGTCTGATGACGAAGCATCAGCCACGGACAATGCCGGAGCAACCGCTGCTGATGACGCCGAAGCCGATGATAACGTCAATGCCTCGGCGTCCGCGTCGGCGTCGTCGAATGCCGATGACGACAGCAACCCTGCCGCACAGGCTTCTGCTCAAATAGCCGCGAATGAGGATGCCACAAGCACTGCGTCTGCCGCCGCGGACGAGAATGCCGTGGCCGCAGCCGAGGCTGCAGCCACCGAGGATGCTTCCTCGGAGGCGTCAACCGATGCGACTACCGACGAGAACGCTTCGTCGACGGCAGCATCGCAGGCAGCCGCGAATGCGAACAACACGGATGACACCAACGCTGAAGCCTCCGCCGCGGCCGATGCCAACCCGGCAGCAGCCGCATCCGTAGCCTCAAACGCTGACTCCTCGGCCACCGCCTCGGAGAACGCCGCTGCAAATGCAGCAGCCGATCCAGACGCGGCAGCTGATCCAGACGCGGCAGCCGCCGACGACGCGGATGCCAACGTCAACGCTGCGGCTTCGGCATCGGCATCGGCGAATGCTGACGATGACGGCAACCCCGCCGCTCAGGCAGCCGCTCAGGCAGCCGCTGACGAAGATGCCAACAACACGGCATCAGCAGCAGCGAATGAGAACGCCGAAGCAGCAGCCGAATCCGCCGCGAACGAAGAAGCCTCCTCGGAGACCTCGGCAGACGCCACGGATGAGACCAACGCCTCGGCACAGCAGGCAGCCAACGCCGCCGCCAACGCCGACAACACCGACGCCGCCAACGCTGACAACTCGGCAGCGGCCGATGCCAATGCGGCAGCTGCAGCCAGCACCGCCGCGACCGCGGACTCCTCGTCGGAGGCATCTGCCTCAGCAGCTGCTGATGCCGATGATTCCACGGTGTCGGATGCCAGCAATGACACAGCGGCGAATGCGAACGCCTCAGCTTCGGCTTCGGCTTCGGCCACGGCCGATGCTGACGATGACGGCAACCCCGCCGCGCAGGCAGCAGCTCAGGCAGCCGCTGATGAAGATGCCAACAACACGGCATCAGCAGCAGCTGACGAGAACGCCGAAGCAGCAGCAGAATCCGCCGCGAATGAAGAGGCCTCCTCGGAGACTTCGGCAGACGCAACGGATGAGACCAACGCCTCGGCACAGCAGGCAGCTAACGCCGCCGCCAACGCCGACAACACGGATGCTGCCAACGCCCAGGCATCGGCAGCAGCCAATGCCGATGCAGGTGCCGCGGCATCGGCAGCGTCGACGGCTGATTCCTCTTCGGAAGCATCCGCCACGGCAACTGCCGACGGTGCTCAAGCGGATGCCGCCGCTGAAGGTGCAGAGGCGAATGCCTCGGCCGACGGCGACGAGGCCAACGCCTCCGCCTCCGACGACGCGGATCAGGCCTCGGCCTCCGCGGATTCGGACCAGGCGGCTTCGGCCAACGCCGGTAGCTCTTCGGACAGCGGTTCGTCGGCCGACGCCGGTAGCTCTGCGAACGCTTCGGCTGGTTCGAGCACGAATGCCTCGGGCAGCAGCAATGGCGGGGACCTGCCGCGGACGGGTGTTGACGGCGCCCTGACGATGGCTGGCTTCGCAGCCTTGCTCATTGCCGGTGGTGCTGCGGTCGTCTTCGCGACTCGCCGCTATCGCGCCCAGGCGGGCAGGCACTGAAGTTGATTCGGTTCGTTCACTGAGCCGAACGCCGAAGCGGCGGGGTCGGAGCGAAGGCTCCGACCCCGCCGCTCGTCTCCGTCAGTTCAACGGGCCCGGTCGAGCCTCACCTCGAAGTGTTCATTTTTCGCGTCCCGAACTCGCCGATGTGGAGACATGAATTCTTGACCGATCGTTCGAGCTCGCTCAAGGCCGACCTGGCGAGCGTCCGTATTGCCCGGCGCTTCGATGTCGAAGATGAAGTGGGACTCGACGTCCTTGATCCCGCAGTAGGCGAAGACGCCGACGTCGATCTGAGTGCGCATCGCCTCGATGTAGCGATACCTGTCATAGGTTCGCTGCGAGGAACCGCCGACGCCGATCAGGCTCGTCGGCACGCGGGGGAGGAGGCCGTTCAGGGGCTGCGTCCCCCGATCCTCGACCCCCGCGCCGTACTGGTAGGCCCAGCCGCCGGTGAAGACACGATCGATCCAGCCCTTCATCACCGCGGGCATCGACCACCAGTAGACAGGGAATACGAAAGCCAGGCGGTCTGCCGCCTCGACACGGCGGTGCGCCTCAGCAATGCCCGCCGGGATCTCGCCACCCCAGAAGTGGGCGTGGTCGGCCCCGGTGAACCGCGGGTCGAAGCCCTCTGCGTGAAGATCGAGGACGTCGATCATATGACCGTCGGACTCGAAGGGTTCGTGGAAAGCCTCCATTACCCGGCCCGGATAGCTCGTGCGGATCGGATGGGCGAAGATAGTGAGCAGGCGCATGGAAATCCTCCGGTTGGGAGTGGCGGCAGTTGGGGTGACGCGGCGTTCGGTGGGCGTGGACTCTCGCGACGGCCTGATGGCCGCTCAATGGCCATCGCGGACGTGGTCGAGGAGTGAGAGGGCGCCGGCTCTCGCCGAGGTGACCGCCTCGGGGCCGAGATACGATGCCGCCGCGGTCGCACCCTCGACGAGGATGAGCACCTTGACCGCGAGAGCGGGGTCCGAGACGATGCCGGCGATCATGGCCTGCAGGCGCGCTCGGTATTGAGTGACCACCTCGGCGATGGCCGGGTTCCCTCCGGCCTCGCCCTGAGCGCGGAGGAACAGGCAGCCGCGCGAACCCTCGGCGCGGACCCAGTCCTCGAGTCGCGCGAACAGCTCGTCGACGCTGTCGACTTGGCAGCGGTCGAAGAAGCGCGACATTCTGGCCTCAAGAACAGCCACCGTCAGGCCAGTCTTGCTGCCCAGGTGCTTGTAAAGGGTGCGCGAAGAGACCCCTGCGGCCGCGGTCAGGGTATCCATTCCTGAGTTGGCGAAGCCGTGGAGGTCGAAGACGCGTTCAGCGCCTGCGATGATCTGTGTTCTCGGCTCTGCGGAAGCTTTCATGCAATCAGGGTACAACGAACGTTTTACACCGACAAGCGGGCCGTGCTGTCACCTCGGTTCTAAGGTGGTCACGCGGCACCACCGTTGGCGTAGAGGGTCTGGCCGTTGATCCAGCGCGCGGGGCCGGCGAGGAACGCGACCACCTCGGCGATGTCATCGGGTGTACCCAAGCGCTCCATGGGATTCGCCGAGGCGATGCCGTCGATCTGCTCCTGAGTCTTCCCCTCGAAGAACAGGGGAGTGGCGGTCGGGCCGGGAGCGACGGCGTTGACCGTGATGTCGCGTCCCTTGAGCTCACGGGCGAGGATCATCGTGATCGCCTCGACTGCGCCCTTCGATGCTGCATATGCGCCGTAGTCGGGGATCTGCAGGCGCGTGACCGATGTCGAGACATTGATGATCGCCCCGCCCTCGCGCATTCGCTGCGCCGCCAGCTGATCGACGACGAACGTGCCGCGGACATTGGTGCGCTGCACCTGATCGAAGACCTCGAGATCCAGCTGCGCGATCGGTGACAGGGGCATGATGCCCGCCGCGTGCACCAACACATCCACGCCGCCGAACTCGTCCTCGGCGAGGTCGAACAGTGCGGCCATGGCGGTCTCGTCGGCGACGTCGCCTCCGGCGGCAATGGCTCGGCCGCCGCTCGAGACGATGCCCGCGACGGTCTCGTCGGCGCGATCTCTGCCGCCGGCGTAGTGGACGACGACGGCGAGACCGTCCGCGGCGAGGCGTTCGGCAGCGGCTCGCCCGATCCCTCCGGAGCCGCCGGTGATGATGGCAACGCGATTGTGGGTGGTGGTCATGATCTCTCCTGCGATAGATATGAACGTTACGTTCATAAGCGAGCTTAGCACTTTAATGTACGATGTGTTCATAAAAGGAGGGGTACTCGTGGGAGCACCAGAGCAGAGGAAGGGCCGCGGCCGTCGACCCTCGGCCGAGGTTCGATCCGAAGTGCTGAACGCGACCGCACGACTGCTCCTCAACGGGGGAATGCGGGCCGTCACCTTCGAGAGGATCGCGAAGGAGTCCGGAGCGAGCAAGACCACGCTTTACCGGTGGTGGCCCTCGCCCGGTGCGATCGCTGCCGAGGCCTACTTCGCCAGCAGCGAGCCCATGCTCGAATTCCCGGACACCGGCGACCTGCATGCCGATCTCGTCGCTCAGCTCACCGCATTCGTCGACCTCGTCTCGGACGAGAAACGCGGCAGACCGATCACCGAGCTCATCGGCACCGCCCAGATCGACCCCAAGGTGGCCGAGGCGTGGAGTCGCACCTACGCCCTCCCCAGGCGAGAGCTGGCCAGGCAGCGTCTGCAGACCGCCCAGCGAACCGGTCAGCTGGGCGCCGAGGCGGACCTCGACCTCATGGTCGACCAGATGTGGGGAGCCTGCTACCACCGACTCCTCATCCTCAAGGTGCCGCTTAAGGACCTCAACATCGACCGGCTGGTGACCTACTCGCTGCGCGCCGCGGGCTGAACCCCTCATCGGGCGACACCCATTCGCCTCTGTGCAAAGGTCTGCCGAACATGCCGCAGGGACGGCGGGAAACCTCGGTGCGGGCATGGATTTCGAATGACCTTCCGCAGGTCTTCGGCTATGCTGGCCGAGTTGCACAACGCGACCCATGGGGCCCGAAACCTCGCCCCATGCCGGTTGCCGCGTGCCCTGCGCGCCATCGCCGATTCCTTCACAAAGGATGCGATCCACGCACTGCGCAGACGTCACCGGACCATCCTTGCGGTGACTGCACTTCGACTCGACCGCTGCCAGATATGCCCCGTGGTACGGCACCGCGGTTAGACGAACACTGTCGACAGCCTCGGCGAGAAGTCGGCTGTCACACGACCACGAGGATTGAACATGACGACAACGACCGACACTTCAACGACGACTCGGAACCCGCTGCCGCCGATCTCCGACGATGAGATCTTCGCCGGCCATGAGGGCGGCAAGCTCTCCGCCGAGCTCCTCCGACCGCTCGAGACCCAGCGCGACCTCTCGATCGCCTACACCCCGGGTGTGGCAAAGGTGTGCACCGCCATCAAGGACGAGCCGGAACTGGCCCGCACCCACACGTGGACCGGTCGCCTCGTCGCCGTCATCTCCGACGGATCGGCCGTGCTCGGCCTCGGCGATATCGGGGCCAAGGCCTCGCTGCCCGTGATGGAGGGCAAGTGCGCCCTGTTCAAGAGCTTCAGCGGCCTCAACGCCATCCCGGTCGTCCTCGACACGAACGACACCGATGAGATCGTCGAGACCATCGTGCGCATGGCGCCGACGTTCGGCGCGGTCAACCTCGAGGACATCTCGGCACCGCGCTGCTTCGAGATCGAGGACCGCGTCAAGGAAGCCCTCGACATTCCGGTGATGCACGATGACCAGCACGGCACCGCCGTCGTCGTCCTCGCTGCACTGACCAACGCCCTGCGCGTTGTGAACAAGTCCTTCGACTCCATCAAGGTCGTGCTCTCCGGGGCAGGGGCCGCTGGGGTGGCAGTGGCGAAGATCCTCGGCGACGCGGGCGTCAGCGACGTCGTCGTCCTCGACTCCAAGGGCATCATCGAATCCGGTCGCGGAGATCTCACGCCGACGAAGGAATGGCTGGCTGCGAACACGAACCCGCGAGCGGTCTCCGGCGGGATCGATACCGCCCTGGCCGACGCTGATGTGTTCATCGGCGTCTCCGGCGGCACGATCGATGAGAAGCACCTGCCGCAGATGGCCGATGACGCGGTGGTCTTCGCCCTGTCGAATCCGAACCCGGAGATCACCCCGGACATCGCCTCGAAGTACGCCACGGTCGTGGCCACCGGGCGCAGCGACTTCCCGAACCAGATCAACAACGTCCTCGCGTTCCCCGGAATCTTCCGCGGGGCTCTCGACGCCGGTGCCACCGACATCACCGATGACATGAAGCTGGCGGCCGCGCGGGCGATCGCCGACCTCGTCGGTGACGATCTGGCGCCTGACTATGTGGTCCCCGGTGCCCTCGATGCTCGGGTGGCCCCGGCCGTCGCCGAGGCGGTCGAAGCCGTAGCCAATGCCGCGGGAGTTGCGCGCGGCTGAGGTTGGTTTCGGGTCGGGGTCGGCGCTGCAGGTGCCGTTCCGGCCACCGACCTGAGAGGCTCGGCCGTTGAGGCAAGAGATGGGCCGGTCCCGTGTCATGACGACTCGGGACCGGCCCATCTCTGTGTGCGGAGTGCTCCGCGGGCTATCCGCGGATCATTCGCGGGTCAGGAGTCCTCTGCGGAGGATCCGTCCTGCGGGCCATTGCCGGTGTGCCCGGGCGCGTACTGCCCCAGGGTCCGCGGATCCTGGGCGGGTCGCTGCGGGTAGTTCTGTGTCTGCTGTCCCTGCTCCGGGGCGCCGGAGCGGTGGGAAGTGGAGTCCCGGATGCCGCGCGGCGTGGTGTTGTGCGCGCCGTCTTCGGAGGCATTGGCCGCGAACAGGGCGTTCCTGATCTCCTGACCCATCTCGCCGAGCCCGCCCGGGTTCGAGGGCATGAACAGCACGTTCGACCGGCCCTCCTGGGCGACGTTCTGCATCGTGTCGAAGTACTGGGTCATCATCAGAAGCTGTTCGGCGGTCTTGTCGATGCCGACCTCCTGCAGCTTCGCGTACTGCTCGGCGATGCCGGTGGCGATCGCCTTGCGCTGCGCGGCCACACCCTCACCGTGCAGGCGCATCGCCTCGGACTCGGCCTGAGCCTGGGTGACGCGCTTGATCTTGTCGGCCTCGGCCAGAGACTGGGCGGCGACGCGGTCACGCTGGGCGGCGTTGATCGAGTTCATCGAATCGCGGACCTTCGGGTCCGGGGTGATGTCCGTGACCAGGCTGCTCACGATCTTGAAGCCGTAGCGCTTCATCGATTCAGAGAGCCGGCCCTCGACGTTCTCGGCGATGTCGTCCTTGGACTCGAAGGCGGTGTCGAGAGTCAGTCCGGAGAGTGCGGAGCGGACGGTGTCGAAGACGTAGGAGCGGATCTGCTCCTCCGAGTTGGCCAGGCGGTAGTAGGCGTCGGGGACGTTGTCCTCTTCGACGACGTACTGGACGGCGACAGGAACCGTGACGAAGACATTGTCCTTCGTCTTCGACTCGATGTTGACCTCGAGCTGCTGGACTCGCAGGGAGATCGGCTTGCTGGTGGTTTCGATCAGCGGCATCTTGAAGTTGAGGCCCGGTTTTGCGACCCGCTGGAACTTTCCGAACTTCTCGACGATGACGTTCTCTTGGGTCTTGACCGTGAAGAACATGCTGGTTCTCAACTTGCCGAAGAGCAGGACGGCGAGGATGAGGATGACGACGACAATGACGATGACGCTGCCGGTGAAGATTTCCATGGTGTTTCCGTTCGACTGATGGCGATCGCGGTTTCACACAATCCTGGTTGTTCTCCACCCTAGATGTTGTGGTGAACGAGATGCCACTGACGAGGCGAATCGTTAGACGACCGTGGCCGCGACGGGGCCATAATGTGGTCGACTGATCGACAGCCTGGCGGGCTCGAGTGCCGCGGACGCTGATCGAAGATGACGAGAAGGGGCGCCGGGAGTCTGTGCTCCCGGCGCCCCTTGATCGCCGCGCGCGGCGACCTGTGCTTCCTGCGGTCAGTCGTCGGTGACGGTGATCGTCACATCGATGTTGCCGCGGGTGGCATTGGAATACGGGCAGACCTCATGGGCTCGGTTGGCGAGCTCCTGGGCTTCGTCGGCGCCGAGGTGGGGGAGGGTGACCTCCAGCGTGACGGCCAGCTGGAAGCCGCCTTCGCCGTTGTCGCCGATCCCGACCTGAGCGCCGACCGTGGAGTCATCGACATTGGCTTTGGCCTTGCGGGCGACGAGGCGCAGCGCCGAGTGGAAGCAGGCGGCGTAGCCGACGGCGAAGAGCTGCTCTGGGTTGGTGCCTTCGCCGGACCCGCCCATCTCTGTGGGGGTGGCGAGGTCGACGTCGACCTTTCCGTCGCTCGTGCGACCGTGTCCGTCGCGTCCTTCTCCGGTGGCGAGTGCCTCAGCGGTGTAGATGGCCTTCATAATGTGTCCTTTCATCGGTGGTGCCTGTGGTCAGTTGAGAGTCTGTGTGGTCAGGATGTCGTTCTGTGGTGCTCGACTCGGTCAGGTCCCGGTGGCGGCCGCGGTGGCTTCGTCGGTGCCGCGGAGTCGGTCGGTGAGCGAGTGGAGGGTGTCGACGAGTTCGGCGAGGTCGCCGGGGTCGATCTGCATGAGTTCACCGAGTTCCTGTGGGACGCATTCGGCATGGGCGCGAGCGGCGATACCCTCGGCCGTGGTTCGGACAAAGACCTGACGGGAGTCCTCGGCGGAGCGTTCTCTGCTCACATAGCCGAGAGTCTCGAGGCGGGAGAGCAGAGGGGAGAGCGTTCCCGAATCGAGCTGCAGACGCGTACCGAGGTCCTTGACCGTGATGCCCTCCGCTTCCCGGTTCTGTTCCCACAAGACGAGCATCACCAGGTACTGCGGATACGTGATGCCGAGCTGTTTCAGCAGGCCTCGGTACGTCGCGGTCATGGCACGCGAGGCCGAGTACAGTGCGAAGCACAGCTGCCGGTCCAGTTCGAGCGGGTTCATGTCCATAATGATTGCACACAATTTAATTGCACACAACTAAAATAAACTCCTAGTCGACATGGAATCTCTGATGTTCATCTGTCCAGGGATGGGTAGTGCAGAGCTGACCGTGCGGGTTGGCGCTCGTTGAAAGCCGGAGGCATTTCGCTTGGAATGCGAGGATTGCCAGCTGACTCATCGCCATTCTCGGCAAGACTCACGTCGTGAGCGCCGCGATATTCTACGTGCTGGGTGGCGGAGGGAAGGCACTCCAGCCGTCGCGAAATTCGTCGCCGTCTGGCCCCTGGGGGTCCATTGATCTGATGTAATCCCCCAGATAGGGAAGGGAGAAGGCGACGTATCCTCGTCCATCAGGCTGAACGTAACCGCTGTCGATGAGTCTGTTCTTGTAGATCTGCACATACTGACCGTAGGTACCCATGCGGTCAGCTATATCTGACATCTTGCTACGGCCGCCTTCATCGAGGGCCATTGCGTTGACGAAGTCTCTATCGCGTTCGGACAGATCCTCGTACACTCTGCTGATTACACGTTTCTGGACGGATTTGATTGCCTTATCGTGCGCAACTTGTGCATCAGCGAGTGAAATGGCCGGCGAGTCCGGTGAATTTCTCCATGCATAGTCTCCCGCGAGCTGGATCAAATATGGGTACCCCTGCGCTACTCGTATCAGGAGCTGTAGTGCGTCAAACTCAATCGAACGGCCCGCGATGCGGGCAGTTTCTTCGAGTACATGAGCCGTCTCGCGGGGAGTGAGTCGGCGGAAGTCGAGGTCGCGGGAGCGACGGATGAAAGTCGTGTGATCGTTCTTCACCAATTCATCTAGATCCACCTTGATTCCGGCGAAGGCGATCATGATATTCGCGCCTTCCTCTTTCGCGTGTGCGATTTCGAGAGCGAATCGGGATAGCTCTCGGAGGCGGACTTTTCCGGATGAGACTTCATCGACGGTGATGAGGATGCCTGCGTCTCCGCCCAAGGCGGACGATAGGGCAATGAGGTCGTCGCGAAGTAGTGGCTTCACTGCCCGACTTCGATCGACAAATTCGAAGGATGCCGAGAAGTTCCATAGTCCGACGCTGCTTAATCTCATTCGAGTTGCAGGAGTCAGGCGGTTTATCTCACGAGGAATTGATGACTCGGTGATCCGTGTCATGAGACCCTTGCTGGCATCGTCCGAGAGTACGATCCAGCCTGACCGCCGAGCCGCATCCTGGAGTCGTGAAAGCATCGATGTCTTACCGGAACCACGTAGACCGGAGATCAGCAAGGAATCATTCTCACCGAAATCTAGAGTTTCGAATACGGCGGTGATCTCATGAAGCTCATTTTCGTGGCCCCCGAAGACTAGAGGGGGCTTACTGTAGCCTGGAGTGAACGGGCTCGGTCCACTTTCCGCTCCTTGGGCCATTGCTCCTCCTTGACTCCCCGACCAAAACGTTATTTATTTTATTTACTCTAGCATTTGGGTACGGGCCACCGCGGCTCAACTTTTCAATAACTGGCAGGTGGAAGGCTTCACGTGCGTGGTCTTCTCACCTGTGCGCCCCCTCAAGACCGAGCTCGCGCGCGTATGGAAAGATTGATGGCGTGTCGAACGTTCTCGAAATCCTGACCCCCGAGGGCCTGCCGCCCCTGCAGGAGATGCCCGGCGTCTCCTACATCATGCCGGTGCTCAACGAAGCCGAGCACATCGTCCACGCGATCACGACGATCCTCGCTCAGGACTGCGACGGGGACAAGGAAGTCGTCCTCGCGCTCGGGCCTTCGACGGACGACACGAACCGCATCATCGCCGACATGGCAGCGAAGGATCCGCGGATCCAGACCGTGGACAACCCGGAAGCAGCCACTCCGATCGGACTCAACCTCGCGATCGCCGCCACCCACCACCCGGTGATCATCCGCGTCGACGCCCACTCGGGACTGGGCGCCGAATACACCCGTCAGGCCATCGACACCCTCCGAGAGACCAAGGCGGCCAACTGCGGCGGGCTCATGCTCGCCCGCGGCCGGACCTCGTTCCAGAAGGCCGTTGCCCGGGCCTACATGTCGCCCGTCGGCCTGGGCGGTCCCGCCTATCACTCCGGCGACGAAGCCGGAGAAGCCGAGTCTGCCTACCTCGGCGTCTACCGACGCGAAGTCTTCGACCACCTCGGCGGGTTCGATGAAGGCATCAAACGCGGTCAGGACTGGGAACTCAACCTGCGCATCCGCACCGCGGGCGGACGGATCTGGTTCAACCCCGACATGGAGGTCACCTACTGGCCGCGCGCCTCGTGGTCGAAGATCTCCCAGCAGTTCTGGGCCACCGGAATCTGGCGAGCCGAACTCATCCGCCGCTACGGTTCGAAGAACTCCCTGCGCTACTTCGCCCCACCGCTGCTCGTGCTGGGCATGTCCGCGGCCGTCATCGAAACGCTGCTGCAGCTGAGCGGAACGACGAAGACCTGGCCGAAGTTCCTCCGCCGCTTCACCTCCCTCATCCACGTCCCGAGCTTCGGCTACATCGCCGGCATCCTCGCGACCGCTTCGGCGGCCAAGGACTGCGGGCGACGCGAACGCTTCTGGTTCGGCATCATCCTGCCCACCATGCACCTCAGCTGGGGCGCCGGCTTCCTCAAGGGCCTGGTCACCGGCGCCGGAGCGACGAAGGACGGCAGTCGATGAGCGCGAAGAAGCGCAGGAACCCGGGCAATCGGAACGACAGGACGCAACGGGCGGAGACGCCTGCACAATCCTCGCCGAATCAGCCCTCGCCGGAACAGCCGGAACCGCTCGACAACGAGCGGATCCCCATGCCCGAGCGCCCCGAGCCGAAGAAATTCAACGCACCCCTGTGGGCCGGCGGTATCGTCGTCATCGCCATCCTCGCCGTGCTTGCCTTCAATATCTTCGGCAGCAAAGACCAGCTCACCGTCGACTCGCTCGAGCGGCCCGCCGTCGCCGCCCTCGACGGAGGTTCCGAGGTCTACCCCGCGAACTCGAAGCTCGCCTTTACCGAGAACGTGAAGTTCGGCTACCTGCCGGCACCGACGCTGACCGCACTGAGCGACGGAACGATCATCGCCGCCGATCCCGAAGGCGCGAAGAAGGCCATGGGCCTCGATGACGACCTCGCCTCCCTGGACCGCTCTACTTTCCTCGACCAGACGATCAATCCGCCGCGCAAGGACACTTCTCCGGGCGATCCGATCACCTGGGATCAGCTCGTCGATGATCTCGGCGGGGACACTGTCCTCATGCCCGCCATCGATTCCGCCGAGGTGGCCCGCCCCGCGGTGGACACCATCATCGAGGCGAAGGCCGAGGAAGCGACGATCGTGCGGACCGAGGATCCCGAGGTGGCCAAGGCCGCCGTCCAGGCCGGCATCGCGGTCATGTTCACCGGTGATTACACGAGCACCTCAGCCGAGGACCTGCAGTCGCAGGGCTACGGCATGGTCGCCGTTGCCGCGGACGACGTGAGCGCCTGGACCGATTCGGGGCTCAAGGTCTGGGCCATCGGAGTCAAGGACGAGAAGCAGCTCGGCCAACTGGCCAAGGAGGACGTCTTCGGTGCCCTGAGCACCAACCCGTACAGCATTCAGCCCTCCGACGTGAAGACGGACTGACCAGACACGTCGGACTGACCAGACAAACAGAGAAGGAGACGCCATGACACAGCCCATCGGCAACCCATCGCACATCGGCAACCTCGACGCCGGACAGCTCGGCCCGCAACCGACCTACCTGCCGGACGACCACCCGGATGTCGAGGCGAAGACTCGCCTCGATGCGGGCGAGGAAGCACTCGACGTCGCCGCCGCGCTGCCGGCCTCCTCCCTGGCCTGGGCGATCCTCGCGAATGAGGCGCACCAGGAGGGCCGCCTCGTCGACTCCTACGCCTATGCTCGCGTCGGCTACCACCGCGGACTCGACGCCCTGCGCGCCGCCGGATGGCGCGGCGCCGGACCGATCCCGTGGTCGCACGAGACCAACCGCGGATTCCTCCGCGCCCTCTATGCCCTCGGTCGGGCTTCTGGGGCGATAGGAGAAGGCGAAGAGGCCGCACGCATCGAAGACTTCCTGCGGTCCTCCGATCCGGTCGCGCTCGACGCGATCGGCGCGGGGGAGTAGAGCCGCCGCCCACCGCCCGCGCTTACGAATCCGGGAGCTTGTTCGCCGCCGATGCCTTGACTGCCAAGGCGTCGGCGGCGCTTTTGTCTAACCCGCGGCCGGGGTATTCACGGCCGTCCCGCCCTCGATGCGTTGGGCGGCGAAAACGGCATCGAGGAGTCCCGGGAAGCGAGCGTCGAGATCCTCCTTGCGCAGTGAGTTCATGATCGACGTGCCCTGATACTCCTGGCGGATGACGCCGGCCTCGCGCAGCGTCCGAAAGTGATAGGTCGCCGTCGACTTGGATACCGGAAGCTCGAATGTCACGCAGGCATGGTCGTGGTGGTTCTCATTCAGGCGGCAGGCGATATGCCGACGAATCGGGTCGGCAAGCGCGGCGAGCACGGTGTCGAGCCGCATGTCCGCTCGCTCAGGATGCTTGAGAGTCCGCATCGTTCACCCCTTCGTCATGCGCGTTCACGGACTTTTGATTATACGGGGCTTTTGGTAGTACGGTAAATATCGAAGTACGAGAATACCCGTACTTGGGATCGGGTCAGCCATGTGCGGCTCGAGACCACCACCGACGACCGAGGGGTCTTATGTCCCATTTGCTGTTCGAGCCGCTCACCCTGCGAGGCGTGACATTCCGCAACCGGATCTGGGTGCCGCCGATGTGCCAGTATTCGGCCGAACACCAGGACGGTACGGCGACCCCATGGCACGTCGTCCACTACGGTGGGCTCGCCAGAGGCGGCGCCGGTGCGATCATCGTCGAAGCCACCGGTGTCACGCCGGAGGCTCGTATCTCCGCCCAGGACCTCGGCCTGTGGAATGACGAACAGCGCGACGCTCTCATTCCGGTCGTCGATTTCATGCACTCCCAGGGGGCTGCGGCAGGAATCCAGCTCGCCCATGCCGGCCGCAAGGCCTCGACCTATCCCGAATGGGGCACCGAGCACGAGGGCAGCCTGCCAGAAGGTGAGGGCGGTTGGCGGACCGTGGCTCCCTCAGCACAGGCCTTCCCCGGGCTGGAAGCTCCGCGTGAGCTCACCGAAGCGGAGATCGCCGAGATCGTGGCCGCCTTCGCCGCCTCGACGCGCAGGTCGATCCAGGCCGGGTTCGACTTCGTGGAGATCCACGCCGCACACGGCTATCTACTCCACGAATTCCTCTCGCCTCTGAGCAACACCCGCACCGACGCCTACGGAGGCACCCTGGAGAACCGGTCACGCTTCCTCCTTGAGGTCGTCGATGCCACTCGCGCCGAGGTCGGTGAGAGCGTGCCCGTGCTCGTGCGGCTCTCCGCAACGGACTGGACGGACGATGGTCTGAGTCTGTCCGAGACGGCGGAACTGTCCGTATGGCTGAAGGCCCATGGCGTCGACCTCGTCGACGTCTCCACCGGCGGCAACGTTCTGGCTCAGATCCCGGTCGGTCCTGGCTACCAGACGAATTTCTCCGCCGGAATCCGCGAGCGCGCCGACATTCCGACCGCCGCCGTCGGGCTGATCACCGAGCCCTTCCAAGCCGAGCACATCCTGGCGACGGGCCAGGCCGATGTCGTTCTCCTAGGCCGCGAATCCCTGCGCGATCCGAACTTCGCCATCCGCGCTGCAGCGGCCCTTCGTCACGAGATCGACTACACCCCGGCGCAGTACCAGCGGGCCTACAAGTAGGCCTGCGGGGCCGGTGCTGGAGTCGTCTCACTGTGGGCCGGCGACGGCATCGGCCCAGCGTCAGCCGATGCCGGCGTCGGTGGGCTCCACCAGTCTCTGCAGGTAGGCGCTGAAACCGCGCGTCGTGCGGCTGGTCAGCCTCGCCGAGGTGAGCACTCGACCGGCATCGGTCCGACGTACCTGACCGCCGGCCTCGAGCACCGCAGTGACGATCGCGGCATCCTCACCGCAGGCCAGCGGTGGGACGCCTCCGATCCTTGTGAAGAGGGATCCGCGCAGACCCAGATTCGCCCCGAAGACATAGGGATGGTCATCGCGGAGCTCGTGCGCGTCATGCCACCGGGCGAGGAGGTCCGCGGGCCCGGTCCCGACCCGCGGGGCAACGGTGCCGACCAGGCAGTCGGCATCCGCCTCGGCGTGCTCGAGATGGGTAGAGATCCAGTGCTCAGGAACTCTGCTGTCGGCATCGGTGAACGCCAGCCAGACTTCCTCCGGAGCAGTTGCCACCTGGTCGGAGGGCACCTGCCTGCCAATCGATGAGAGGACGTGGTCACCGGCGGCATTGCGAGCCCTGCCGACATTGGCGAACGTGGTGCTGAGCAGCTCGATGGACGGGTGCACCGCTGCCAACCCGGCGACCGCCTCCGCAGTGGAATCGGTGCAGGCATCCGCGACCACGATCACTCTCTGCCGGATGCGGCGTGCGCAGTCCTCCAGGCGGGCGAAGGAGGCCAGGATGGCCTCAATGCAGCCGATGATTTCGTCCTCTTCGTCACGCGCGGGGACGATGACCGCGATCTCCCCGATCACCAGTCACCGATCGATTCGTCGGGCTCCGAGGTCTTCGTGACCGTGACGATGTCGAGGCGATACCGGGCATCGTGATGGAATTCGATGCGCCGATGCGGCCAGAAGCTCAGGCAGCTGTCATGGACCTCATCTGCGTCGAGCGGCCAGTCCTCGATCTCGCCCCGCAGGTGACAGAGGACCAGGGTGAAACGCGGCGCGGTGCAGGCGTCGATACGCTGCAGAGTCCGGTGCAGCTGATGCCGGGAGAGATAGAATCCCGTCTCCGAGAGCACGACGCAGTCGAAGCTGCCCGCCGGCCACTCGAAGGGGATCGTGCCGTGGACGAAGCGGATGCCCGACCCCTCCGGCACCTGCTGCCCTGCGCGGTCCAAGGCCTTCCGGCTCGCATCGACCGCAGTGACCCAGCGAGCGTGCTCCGCCAGCTTGCGGCTGAGAACGCCGATCGAACACCCGAGCTCGAGGACGTGGGAGTAGTGATCCTGCGGCAGATGACCCAGGAGCATGTCGCGTTTGGCGCGCTCGTATGCAGAGTCGGTGACCGACCACGGATCGTCCCGGTCGGCATGGACGGCATCGAAGACAGCGGCGGCCGTCCGGGCATCGTTGGGGGCAGTCTCCGTCGAACGATCGACCCCATCCGCGTCCCCACTCGCCGAGGCTACTCTGAAGTCAGTGACCGCGAGGATGTCTCCGCCCCGCTGGTGATGGTCGAGGTGCCCCGCATCGAGCACCGGCTCGTCGCCTGGATGGTCCGAGAGCGGTTGCGTCTGCGAGCGATAGTGCTCGCAGACCTCGTGCCGGTCGAGCCCGGCGGGATCGGGCAGAAACGTCCACTGCCGCCACCGCGCATCGTCGGTTGTGGCCCAATGCCAATACCAGATCGGATACTCGAGTACGAGGGATCCGCTGCGCCGTCCGGCTTCCAATGCGGCGCTGCCGAGGGTGTCGTGATCGCCATGCCCGTCGTTATGAAACGGAGCGACGATGGTGACCGGACGGCGCGAGGCCGCAATCTCGGCGAGAACTTCGTTGAGCACCTGCTCGGAGTGGACGGGCAGTTCGGTATCCGGGAACTCGAGGCAGCGGCTCGTCGCCGCCGGGTTGAGCAAACTCAACGCGGAATCGAACTCTTGGAGACGGATCCGCCCGAGCTGCTTGGTCGAATGCGTCGAGGAGTGCGGATGCGACTTCTCTCCGGCGGTGAAGAGTAGGACGGAGACATCTGTCTCCCGGTCGCGGGCCGAGGCCACGACGGCTGCGGCACCCAGCGCTTCGTCGTCGGGATGGGCGGCAAGGATGAGGACGGTGCCCTTACCGGCGACGATGTCTGCTGACACCAGGGGCAGGTCGAGGACTCCGGCCTGACGCCAAGCGTCTTCCGGGGTGCCCGCATCCAGGTGGTCGAAGCTCATCGGCGGGCGGCCTCTTCGGCGATATCTGCGCCCAAAGACTCTTCGTCTCGCGGACCGTGGTGCTGGCTGAGGTAGACGGTGAGATCGGCATCAGCTTTCGCGAATGAGGCGTCACCGGTCAGCGCCGCCGGACCGGCGAGCTCCCGGCTCTGCTGCTGGATGCGCTGACAGCTGCGATAGACGACATTGCGGACGCGCAGAGCCAGAGTCCAGGCCTGCGCCCGTGTGTAATCGCCAGTGTCGGCGGAGCTGTCTGCGGCGGCAGCGGCGTGAGAGAGGATGCTCCGGACGGTGAAGATCTCCGCGTCGAGACAGCCCAGTGCCATATCGCCCAGCGGCGTCGGACCACTGCGAGCCAACTGCCGGCGCGCGGCTCCTCTCGCCAGTGCCAGCGCCCCTCCGAACCAGCAGGCGGCGACACGTATCCCACCCCAGGCGAAGGACGGCCGCTCCAGATACCAGCCAGGAGGACCGACCGCCTCGGCAGGTACCTGGTCGAAGACCACACCTGAGCTCGGAATCTCACGCAGCCCCAGACTCGGCCACGCGGCCGGTTCCGGGCGAACACCCGGATGATCGAGTCGCACGGCGACCGCCTGCGCAGATTCGCCGTGGCGCACGGTGACGATGGCGTGGCTGAGTTCCGCGGCCAGGGAGCACCAGGCCTTCTCCCCGTCGATGAGAATGCCGCCGTTGCCCTCGGTGATCGCGAGCTGCTTTCCGGGTGCCTCTGCTGCGTACACACCCCAGGTCGAGTGCGGATCCGGGGCCTGTATCCCGGCCTCGGCGAGGATGCCGAGCGCGTCGACGTGGGGTTCGAGCATGCGCGCGACGGCAAGATCGAGCGAGGCGACCCGCACCAGGGATTCCCACTGATGACGCTGTGTGGAACGGCCGCTCAGCTCGAAGAATCGCTGCAGAGCGATGATCGTCTTCGGTGCGTCGGCGTCACCCCTGACGAGGGTACTCAACTCGTCATCCTGCTCGTCGGGACCGACCAGCCAGGGAGTCAGCGGTGTGTCGACGAGGTGAGCGACGGTCGTTGGCAAGGTGGCACATCCTTCTGGGAGACGAATGAGTAGTGTTCGGAACCGGGAGCCGACGACGTTGGGACTCCTGGCTGCAGGTTAAGTGTTCATCGCGGTCCGCAGACGTTCGATGAGATCGTCGAGTCCGTCATCGAACTCGCGATCGGAATGATCTGCAGAGAGTCTGCCCCGGAGCTGCTTGACGATCGGATAGTCGTCGAGGTCTTCGATCTCATCGCCATGGTGGTCGCCCTCGCCCTCGGACACAGGCACCGCGTTGACGCCGAGTGCCGAGACCTGGAGGAGCAGGTTGCCGAGCAGAAAACTGGTGAAGGCCTTGTAGGCGTCGACGGCGTGGGAGTCGGTGAAGCCGTAGCTCTTGAGGGAGGACAGGAAGTGATCGACCCACCGGATGCTGCGCAACGGCGGCCGCAGCCAGGGAGCCTCAGGCGGTTGGGTGATCATCAGGGGAAATATCCGTGGGTGACCGAGCGCAAGCTTCCGGGTGGCATTGGCGACGGACTGGAGGTAGCCCTCCCACGACGTTGGCGTCTCCTGCATGAGATCGTCGTCGAAGAGGTCGTCGATGAGTTCGCTGACTGCTGCAGAAATGAGTTCTTCCCGACCGGGAACGTGCCGATACAGGGCCATTGCCTCCACTCCGAGCGAAGAGCCCAGGCGTCTCATCGTCAATGCCTGGACTCCGTATGTGTCGATGTAGGCAATCGCTGCCAGAACGATGTCTCGTCGGTTCAGGTGCCCCCGTGCCATGAAATCCCCTCACGATTCTGATCGGCAGACGCTCGCATGCTGCAGATATCTCTGACCCCATCGTAGTGAATCGTCCGTCGGGGGAGCAGATTCGGTTCGCTGCCGTCAGTCAGACGATGGGGTCGGGCCTATGCAGGATGCGTGTGGCCGACGGTAAAGCCGAGGCTGAGGTTGGGGATGAGACCCATGCAGTGATGCCCTTCTGCGTAAGTGAACGCGGAGCTGCCGAGAACAACGGTCACCGGAACATGCGCTACTGTCATTTAAGGAGTTTACAACGTAATCGATCTTATCAGTTGCGGATTCAGCTGACAATCAAGTTGTGGCCATCGGCATGTGATAGCGTTAAATTCGACCAGTTTACTGTGTAAACATCACGTCGAGTGCGATCTCGCATTCGCTCCACAACGAGGAGGTTCCCGATGTCCGGAGAGGATGGCCGACATTCGTTCGTCGTCGTTGCCAATCGTCTGCCCGTCGACCGGTGCGGCGATTCATGGCACACGTCCCCGGGCGGACTCGTCACTGCGCTCGCCCCGGTGGTCCGGCAGCGTGGGGGTGCGTGGATAGGATGGTCGGGCAGCTGTGACGAGGCCTTCGCCCCCTTCGAAGCCGGGGGCATGTCCTTGGTGCCGGTGGCACTGAGCTCCGAAGAGTTCGGCAGCTACTACGAGGGGTGCTGCAATGCCACGATCTGGCCGCTCTATCACGATCAGGTGGTGGCCCCGCAGTTCCGACGTCCGTGGTGGGACTCGTACCGGCAGATCAACGAGCGATTCGCCGAGGCGGTCGTGACCACCGCGGCCACCGACGCAACCGTGTGGATCCACGACTTCCAACTGCAGCTGGTTCCGCGCCTCGTCCGCGAGCAGCGCCCCGATCTCTCGATCGGCTTCTTCAACCACATCCCCTTTCCCTCGCTCGGACTGTTCTCCCAGCTGCCCTGGCGCGACGACATCCTCAAGGGCCTCCTCGGCGCGGATGTCATCGGCTTCCAGCGCGCCTCCGACGTCGTCAACTTCACCGCCGCGCTCGACCGACTCGCACCATCCCGGAGCACCGCGCTTCCCGCGCGAACCGAAACATCGCCCTTGACCGCCGAAACCGACCCCTCCGCGATCGAAGTCGTGCCGCAGGCGACCGGCACCGGCTCCTCGTCAGCGATGACCGCGCCGAGGATTCGGTGCTATCCGATCTCCATCGATGCCGTGGCGGTGTCTGCCGCGGCCCGGTCCGAGGAGGTCGCGGCCGAGGCGTGCTCCGTTCGCGAGGATCTCGGATCACCGACGACGCTCCTCCTCGGCGTGGATCGCCTCGATCACACGAAGGGGATCCTCGAACGTCTCTTCGCCTACGAGGAGCTGCTCGATGAGGGTGTGCTCGACCCGTTGAGCACACGACTGGTGCAGGTCGCCGTGCCGAGCCGGGAGGGGGTGCCGGCCTACCGGGAGCTGCGCGACGACGTCGAGCATCAGGTGGGTCGGATCAATGGGAAGTTCGCGGCACCGGGCAGCACGGTCGTCCACTATCTCCACCGGTCCTACTCTCTCGCCTCGACGATCGCCCTGTACCTGGCCGCCGACATTCTGCTGGTGACCTCGCTGCGGGACGGCATGAACCTCGTGGCCAAGGAATTCGTCGTCGCCCGGCGCGGACGCGGTGGAGCACTCGTGCTCTCCGAGTTCGCCGGTGCCGCCGATGAGCTCACCGGCGCTCACCTGGTCAACCCGCACGATCGGGCCGGGCTGAAGGCAGCGATCGCGAACGCCGCGACCACGGACGAATCGCTCGCCCGGAGACGTATGGACGCGATGGCCGAGGTCGTCGCCGGCCACGATGTCCATGTATGGGCGTACGATTTCCTCACCGACCTCGAAACCCGGCGTTATGATCGTTCCGAATCCACCGGTACGACAGACGGCGGCTCTCTTGAGACCGCCATGAGTCAGGAGGCGCAGTGACCGAGCCGAACCCGCACGAGGAGACCATCCGCCACAGCCCGAGCCCACGCCGAATCCTCGTCCTGGGAGCCACCGGCTACATCGGCGGTCGGCTCGTCCCCAGGCTTCTCCAGGCCGGCCACGAAGTGCGCGTGGGTGTGCGGTCGCCCGAGAAGCTGCGCGGTGTTCCCTGGGTCGACGATGTCGACGTCCGCACTATCGACCTCGAGACCGGCGAAGGTCTGGCCGACGCGATGGTCGGCATCGACGTTGTGCACTATCTGGTCCACTCGATGGGCTCCGGCGGTGACTTCGAGATTCGCGAATCCCGATCCGCCTCCCGAGCGATCGAAGCCGCAGAAGCCGCAGGCGTCCAACGCATCATCTACCTCGGCGGGCTCCACCCGGACAAGGACTCCCTGTCGAAGCACATGCGCTCACGAGCAGCGGTCGGCCGGATCTTCCTCGACTCGACGGTCGAGGCCATCATCTTCCAAGCCGGCATCATCATCGGATCGGGATCGGCTTCATTCGAGATGATCCGACACCTGGCCACGACCCTGAGGTGGATGCCTGCCCCGAACTGGGTGTCGAACCGGGTCGAACCGCTCTCGGTCCGCGATGTGCTCTACTATCTGCTCTCCGCCGTCGACGTCGAGGACCACGTCAACGGCACCTTCGACATCGGTTCGCGCGACGTCCTCACCTACGCCGAGGTGATGCGGGCCTTCGCACGAATCGCCGGGCTCAAACCCCGCCACGTCATCGCCGTGCCCCTGCCGGCCCCCACGCTCTCGGGCATCTGGGTCGGACTCGTCACCCCGCTGCCATTCTCGCTGACCCTGCCGCTCGTGCAGTCCCTGCAGGAGGACGCCGTCACCGACGATGCCGAGGTCGACGCGATCATCTCCGTGCCCGAGACCGGTCTGCTCACCTATGAGCAGTCCGTGCGCCTGGCACTGCAGCGAGAGACCGAAGGCGCCGTCGACACGAACTGGGATGCCGACTCGGGTCTGTTGGCGCAGTCCGCCAAGCCTCTGCCGAACGATCCGCATTGGGCCGGTCGCCGTGTGTTCAGCGACGACAGGCGATACCGTTTCACCGGCATCGCTGCCGAGGACCTGTGGCAGGTGATCGTCGGCATCGGTGGGGACAACGGCTGGTACTCTCTGCCGATCGCCTGGAAGGTCCGTGGAGTCTGGGACAAGGTCGTCGGCGGAGCCGGACTCAACCGCGGCCGCAGACTGCCTGAGTCTCTGCGCGTCGGAGACCCCGTCGACTGGTGGCGGGCCGAGATCGTCGAGCCGCACTCCCAGCTGCTTCTCCACGCGGAGATGAAGGTCTCCGGGGAAGCCTGGCTCGAATTCACCATCGACGAGACCGCGGACGGCGTCGACTACCGCCAGCGGGCGATCTTCATCCCCCGCGGCATTCGCGGCCGACTCTACTGGGCCTTCGTCTCACCCTTCCACCGCCTCATCTTCCCCGCGATGGCGAAGAACATCGAGAAGGCCGCCCGGAAGAACCGCCGCCGGCGCTGAGCCTCCGGTCCTGGGTGGGCCCACCGACTTGGGTGAGGCTTGGGGTGAGGCTCAGGGCGAGGCCCGGCCTCGGGGTCAGACGAGTCCGGCGATCCACAGTCCCAGCCCCGCCGCGCCGGTCGCGATGACGAGGGTCCCCAGCCCATTGCCGAGGCCGATGAGCCACTTGCGCTCCTGGAGCAGACGCACCGTTTCGACGCTGGCGGTTGAGAACGTCGTATAGCCGCCGAGGAATCCGGTGCCGACGACGAGAAGCCAGGCCTGCGGCAGAATCTGTCCCGCGGCGAGCCCGGTGAGGAATCCGAGTACGAGCGAACCAGAGACGTTGATGATGATCGTCCCCCACGGGGTCGGTCCCGCGATCCGGGACTTGATGAGCCCGTCGAGGAGCATCCGCGCAGCGGCCCCGAATCCGCCGGCCACGGCGAGTCCGATGAAGATCAGCGGAGTCACCTGGCACCTCCGCTCCGGGTATCGGACTCGGCGAGGTCCGCATCCCTCTGCGGCGGCACGGCGGAGCCGCTGCGATGCGTCAGCGTGGCCACCGCGATCCCCGCCCAGGTGGCGGCCGCGCCGATGAGCACGGTGAGCAGCCCGTATCCCAGCCCGGTGCCCACGGCACCCTCACCGAGGAGGGCCGCCGTGTCGACGGCGAGTGCACTGTAGGTGGTGAATCCGCCCATGAACCCGGTGCCGAGCAGGATCCGCGCCGTCCGTCTCAGGCCTTCGTCGGGACCGCGCCGGGCGAGGGCGTCGAGGAGCAGTCCGAGGCAGAAGGCGCCGAGGATGTTGATCGCGAAGATCGCCACCGGGATTCCACTGATCGGCGGGACGATCAAGGTCAGCGCCTCGCGGGCGGTGGTGCCGAAGGTTCCTCCCAGCAATGCGAGACCGAGGTAGGAGAGGCGCAGATGGCTCGGCCGGTTCACTCCTGGCCTCCCTCGGCCAGAGTGGGGGAGTGGTCCATGGGTCTCCTACCTTTCGGGCATACTTCGGCCGGCCGAGGTAGGGACTGTTGTCGGAGAACCGAGGTTGGGTACGGCGAGCCCCACCGCCTTGACGCATCCGCGTCACTGCCATTGTGCCACAGCAGTCATCCCTGGGGATGATGCGTGCCTTTTCGGCTCCGAACTACCATGTTCTCCATGAGCAATCGAGAGTCCGGGAACACAGCCGGCCTGCCCGCACCTCAGCAGTGGGCACCCGACCGAATCGACCGGGCCCGTCGCTTCCTCGCCGCCCGACCCTGGATCCTCGACTCCCTGCTGTGGGCCCTGCCGGTCACTTTCTTCGCCGTCCTCACCGCGACCGCTCAGGCCGAGAGAAGCGAACTCGCACTCGTGCCCGAGCCCATCCAGATCGCCATCGCCCTGCTCCAGACAGTTCCCTTGGCCCTGCGGCGCACCCGGCCGCTGCTGAGCTCCTCGCTCATCGCGCTCGGCTGCCTGCTCGCGGTGGTCACGATGATCGGGCCGACCCTGGGAATCATCGCCGTGCCGCTCACCGTGTATTCGACGACCGCGTGGGGGACTCGCAACCACGGTCGGATCGTTCTCGGTCTCGGTCTGCTCGGGGCATTGTTCCTCGGCGGATGGCTCTATCTCATCTCTCTGCAGGCAACGATCGGGCCGAACCCGCGGCCCCTCGAAGCCGGGGAGTACGCGCTGCTGGCCACTGTCGTGGCACTGTGTGCGGCGATCGTCCTCATAGCCTGGCTGTGGGGCGGTGCCGGGTACCGTCGCCGGCGTGAGATCGAAGGAGTCTGGGAGCGCAACCGCCTGCTCGAACGAGAGCGCGAATCCGAGACGCGACTGGCCGCCGACGCCGAGCGCATGCGCATCGCCCGCGAGATGCACGATGTCATCGCCCATTCGCTCTCCGTCGTCATCGCCCAGGCTGACGGCGGACGCTACGCCGCGAAGACCGATCCGGCGGCCGCGGCGGGTGTGCTCGAGACCATCGCCCACACCGGGCGTGATGCGCTGGCGCAGACAAGGTCGCTGCTCGGGTTCCTCCGCGCCGAGGGCGAGGAGGACCGGCCCTCCGCACCGCTGCCGGGTATCGCCGATATCGACTCGCTCATCGCCGATGTGCGCTCTGCGGGGCTGCCGGTCTCGGTGGCCGGCGTCGGAGGCTTCGATCGGGGGCGACTGCCCGATGGTGCTTCGCTCGCCGTCTACCGCATCGTTCAGGAGGCGCTGACCAATGTCCTCAAACACGCCGGAGGCGGTGCCCGGGCGCATGTCGAGCTGCAGATCGACGGCCAGGAGCTCGTGACCAGGATCAGCGACAACGGCACCGGGCTTTCGGCTGGTTTCGGCACCGGCCGTGCAACTGGTTCCGGCGCCGGTCGTGCTGCGGTTGGCACGGGTGCGGACACCGTCGCGGACGGTGACGATGTCACGCGCGGCCGCGGACACGGCATCCTCGGCATGCAGGAACGCGCCGCACTCTACGGCGGTACGCTCACCGCCCGGCCGATTCGCTCGACGGGCATCAGCGACGGGTCCGATGGGCCCAGCGGTGCGGGCCGTCGCGGCACCGGCAAGCCCGGATTCTCCTCCGGTGCGGTTCCCGGCAGCGCCTTCGGATCGATGACGGGATTCCTCGTCGAGGCCAGGCTGCCGCTGTCCCGCGCCGAGGTGACCGCCTCGTCGGCAGCGCTGGAATCGGCCCCCGCGACCGCCGAGCTCGACGCACCTGAGCCCGAGCAGGCCCGAACCACCGCGACCGAGGAGACCAGCCGATGAGCACGGATGCGAAGACTGAGGGTCCGGTCTCCGGGCTTCTGCGCGTCGTGCTCGTCGACGATCAGGCTCTCGTGCGGGCGGGCTTCGCCATGGTCATCGACTCCCAGGCCGATCTCAGCGTCGTCGGACAGGCGAGCGACGGCGCCGCAGGCCTCGACATCGTCCGACAGGAGCTGCCGGACGTCGTGCTCATGGACGTCCGCATGCCCCGCATCGACGGTATCGCCGCCACCGAGGAGATCCTAGCCCTCGCCGACGAGGGACAGATCCGGACCCCGAAGATCATCGTGCTGACCACCTTCGACGATGACGAATACGCCCTGCGGGCACTGCGGGCCGGTGCCTCCGGCTTTCTCCTCAAGGACACCCTGCCCGAGGTGCTCCTCGACTCGATCCGCACCGTCGTCGACGGCGGAGCGGTCATCGCCCCCACCACCACCCGACGGCTGCTCGACAACCAGCTCCTGCCCCGCCTCGGCGTCGGGGACGGTCCCGGGCCAGACCGCGCCTCGGCGACATCATCCCAGGTCAGTGAGCCCACACCCAGCCGACTCGATGATGCCGATGCCCGCAGGCTCGAGTCCCTGACCCCGCGGGAACGGGAAGTCCTCGTCCTCATCGCCACAGGTCTGAGCAACACCGAGATCGGCGAGCGGCTCTACCTCGCCCAACCGACCGTGAAGACCCACGTCGGACGCATCCTCATGAAGCTCGAGGCCCGCGACCGCGTGCAGGCCGTCGTCCTCGCCTACGAAGCCGGACTCGTCGAACCCGGACGCTGAGCTCCTCACCGGGACGGACGCCCATCATCCTCAGGTATGACAGCCGGGCCACGACCACCTCGGCGGGACCGGTGAAGACCATCCTGAGGTCCGATGTGGTCGGGTGGGGTCGGCGACGAAGCTGGAGTCATGAACTCATCAGCGACGCACACCGACCCCCACCCGTACCCGACCTTCGCCCCCTCCCCGGACTCCGCTCCGGCGCCGAGGCTGGCCATCCAAGCCATCGGACTGCGCAAGACCTACGGCGACGGCGATGCGATGGTCAGGCCGCTCGACGATCTCAGCCTCGACATCGAAGCCGAACGCTTCACCGCGATCATGGGGCCCTCCGGATCGGGCAAATCGACGTTGCTCAACATGCTCGCCGGCCTCGACACCCCGGACTCGGGGGAGGTCTTCATCGGGCAGACGGCGATCTCTCGGCTCAACGATCGCAAGCTCACCGCGCTGCGCCGCGACCGGATCGGATTCGTCTTCCAGTCGTTCAACCTCGTGCCCGCGATGAACGCCGAGGAGAACATCCTGCTGCCCTCGCAGCTGTCGGGGAAGAAACCCGACCGCCGCGTCTTCGAGCGCATGGTCGACCTGCTGGGTCTGCGCGACCGACTCCGCCACCGCCCCCACGAACTCTCCGGCGGGCAGCAGCAGAGGGTCGCCGTCGCCCGGGCACTCGTCTCCCAACCCGACGTGCTCGTCGCCGATGAGCCCACCGGCAACCTCGATTCGAACTCCGGCGAGGAAGTGCTGGGCATCCTCCGCTCCTCGGTCGACGAACTCGGCCAGACCGTCGTCATGGTCACCCACGATCCCCGTGCGGCCGCCCGGGCCGACCGGGTCGTGCTCCTCGCCGACGGACGTCTGGCCGGGGAGCTCGCCCACCCGGACCCCGAGACCGTCGCCTCCTCGCTCATGCGCCTGACCTCCGCAGGGGGTGCCCGATGAACCGCATCGCCTGGTCGAACCTGCGCAGCGCCTCGGGGCGACTGAGCGCGGCGATGATCGCGATCGCCGTGTCCGTGGCCTTCATCGTCGCGGCCCTCCTCTTCTCACAGGCCTTCGGCGACACCCTGCGCAATCAGGTCCGCGCCGAATGGGCCGGCGCCGATGTCGCCGTCACCGCCGAAGAACCCACCGACTCCGTCGCGGCCGCCTCAGGCACGGACGACGAGACTGCCGGCCTGACCGAATCCATGCGAGACACGGCCGCCGAGGTCGACGGCGTCGAGAGCGCCCAACTGATCCAGTCCGGTTTCGTATCCCTGACCGCCGGGTCGACGTCCGTGTCCGCCTCCGTGAGCTCCGTCCCCCAGGGGCAGGACGAGACCGAGTCCGGTGCACCCCCGCAGGGCGGCGATGAGCTCATGCTCCGCGAAGCCGATGCCCAGACCCTCGGGGTCGACGTCGGTGACGAGGTCAGCCTCGCCGAATTCACCGGCCCAGGCGACCCGGGCGCAGACGGGCCCACGTTCACGGTCTCGGGCATCATGCCCGGCTCCTCGTCCTCCGGGCTGACCCTCTACCTCACCGAGTCGGGGCTGGCTAAGGCGCCGACCGAACTCACGCCCGAGGCGATCCGCATCGTCGCCGCCGATGGGACCGACCGTGCCCACCTCGCCGAGGCGGTCGATGACGCACTCGAAATCTCGGATTCCGCGGGGGCGGTGACGGTCAGAACCGTCGACCAGGTCGTCGCCGATCAGCTCAAGCAGCTGTCCGGAGCCTCCGACATGCTCTCGACCGTCGGCATCGCCTTCGGCCTGCTGGCCGCAGGAGTCGCTGCCCTCGTCATCTCGAACACCTTCAATGTGCTCGTCGCATCCCGCACCAGAATCCTCGCCCTGTTCCGTGCGGTCGGAGCATCACGGACTCAGGTGCGCGGAGCCTCGGTGCTCGAGAGCCTCGGACTCGGCGTGGCCGGATCCGCCATCGGTGTGGGCCTCGGCCTCCTCCTCGGCTGGGGACTCGCCGCCGCGGCGCGGGCGTTCTGGATGCCCGAGTTCGCGCAGATGTCCCTGTCTCCGGCGGCTCTGATCGTGGGCCCGGCGGTCGGCATCGTCGTCACCGTCGTCGCCGGTCTCATCCCCGCGATCCGTGCCTCCCGGGTCTCGCCCATCGAGGCGCTGCGACCAGTCGACGTTCCCGCTGCGGCACCTCGCGTGCGCTGGGTGCGGATGACGATCGCTGTGGTCCTCGGGGCCATCGGGATCGGGCTGTGTCTGCTCGGGGTGTCGAGTCAGTCCGTGGTCTTCGGCATCCTCGGCTGCTTCGGTCTCTTCGTGGCCCTGCTCATCGGAGCCCGCGCGTTCGTTCCGCCCTTGGTGGCGCTGCTCGCCCGGCTCGTCTCCCTGGTCACCGGACGCTCGACCACGGTGAAGCTGGCCGGTCGTTCTGCCAGTTCGGCCGGGGGACGCACGGCCTCGACGACGGGTGCCCTGCTCATCGGCGTCACCCTCGTCACCGCGGTCGTCGTCGGCTCGGCGAGCCTGCAGCGCACTCTCGAACTCGCCACCGCCGAGGACACCCCCGTCGACCTGGTGGTCGCCGGCGGAGCAAGCGGCGCAGGTACCGAATCTGGGAACAGTGGGGATGTGAGTTCCGTGCTTGATGACTCACCCATCGTCGAGGACCGGGTGGATGTGGACGCCGCGGCCGCCTCGGTGCGGGTGGACGGAAGCGAGGCCTCCGGGGACCTGAGTCTCACGAGTGCTGCGGGAGCCGAGGACTCCCCGGTCCTGCGCAGCGACGGCTACGACGTGGCCGAGGGGACCGTGCTCCTCGACCCGAGCGCGCTGGGAGTGGACGGAGCGTCCGACGAACTCGACGGCAAAACCGCGAGCATCGACGTGGGCGGAACGACTCTGCAGCTCAAGATCAGCGGATCCTATGACGTCCCCGCGGGGACGGCGCTGGTCAGCGGAGCCGATGCACAGCGCATCGACGAGGCCGCAGGGGATGACCTGGGGGAGCAGACCTGGGTGAAGATCTCCGATGACGCCTCGACCTCGCAGATCGAGGCCCTGAGCTCGGAGCTCGACGGGGTCGGTGCGAGTGCGGATGCGGCGCCGGCGCAGCTGCGCGCCCAGTTCGCCTCGACGTTCCAGGTGGCGCTGACCGTGGTGCTCGGCCTGCTGGCCGCCGCCGTGATCATCGCCGTGATCGGTGTCAGCAATACGCTGACCCTTTCGGTCATCGACCGGCGCAGGGAAGGGGCCCTGCTGCGGGCCTTGGGCTTCACACGCCGGGCGATGTCGCGGATGATCACGATCGAGTCCCTGCTGATGACGGTCATCGCCCTCGTCTTCGGAGCCGGAGTGGGCACCTTCTTCGGCTGGGTGGGAACGGCGTCGATCACCCCGGAGTCGGCAGACCCGGTGCTCTCGGTTCCGCCGATCCAGATCGGGCTCATCGCGCTCGCCGCACTCGTGGCCGCCCTGCTCGCCTCGGCGATCCCGGCCCGGGCGATGTCCCGGATCGCCCCGGCCAAGGGCATGAGCATGGAGTGATGCGGGGTGCGCTCGGCTGGTGATTCAGTCGGGAACGCGCGCTTCGATCGGGCACTGTGTCGGGCGGGAGGGAATTCGGCCTCCCGCCCGCCGTCGTGTCCGTGTGAGCCAGTAGACTGACCGGGTAAAGACACCCCCTCTCTCACTTTGAGGTGAAGTACTCTCATGCCAGCAATCGTTGTCGTCGGCGCTCAATGGGGCGACGAAGGTAAAGGGAAGACGACCGACATCCTCGGAACCAGCGTCGACTACGTGGTCAAGCCCAATGGCGGGAACAACGCAGGGCACACGGTCGTCGTCGGCGGTGAGAAGTACGAGCTCAAACTCCTTCCAGCCGGAATCCTGTCCCCGAACGTCACTCCGGTCATCGGCAACGGCGTCGTCGTCAACCTCGAGGCGCTCTTCGAAGAGATCGACGCGCTCGAATCTCGCGGCGCCGACACCTCGAAGCTGCGGATCTCGGCCAACGCCCACCTCGTCGCGCCCTACCACCAGACCTTGGACAAGGTGACCGAGCGGTTCTTGGGCAAGCGCGCCATCGGCACCACCGGACGCGGCATCGGACCGGCCTACATGGACAAGATCGGGCGTCTAGGCATCCGGGTCCAGGACGTCTTCGACGAGTCGATCCTGCGGCAGAAGATCGAGGGGTCGCTGCGTCAGAAGAACGAACTGCTGGTCAAGGTCTACAATCGTCGCGCGGTCAGCGTCGAGGAGATCGTCGAGTACTTCGAGCCCTTCGTCGAACGGCTGCGCCCCTATGTTGCCGAGACCGAGCTCATGCTCAACGATGCCCTCGATCGTGACGAGGTCATCGTCATGGAGGGCGGGCAGGCGACGATGCTCGACGTCGACCACGGCACCTATCCCTTCGTCACCTCCTCGAACCCGACTGCCGGCGGATCCTGCGTGGGTTCGGGAATCGGACCGACTCGGATCAACCGCGTCGTCGGCATCGTCAAGGCGTACACGACCCGAGTGGGTGCCGGACCGTTCCCGACCGAACTCTTCGATGAGATGGGGGAGTACCTCCAGAAGGCCGGCGGCGAATTCGGTGTCAACACCGGACGTCCCCGTCGCTGCGGCTGGTATGACGCGGTCATCGCCCGCTATGCCGCACGGACCAACGGCTTCACCGACTATGTGCTGACCAAGCTCGACGTGCTCACCGGCATTGAGCGGATCCCGGTCTGCGTGGCCTATGAGGTCGACGGGCAGCGCGAGGACGAGATGCCGGTGTCCCAGACCGAGTTCCACCACGCCAAGCCGATCTTCGAGTACTTCGACGGCTGGAGCGAGGACATCACCGGGGCGCGGACCTTTGAGGATCTGCCGGTCAACGCGCAGAAGTACGTGCTCGCCCTCGAAGAGATCTCCGGCTGCCGGATGTCGGTCATCGGCGTCGGCCCGGACCGTGAGCAGTCGATCGTCAGGCACGATCTGCTGGACTGATGTTGGTCTGAGTTATTGAAGTGGGCGCTGCGGGCAGGATTGCTCGCAGCGCCCTTTCGCATGGTCGGATTCAGCCGCGGGCGCCGAGGGCTCGCAGCACCGTAGCACCCGCGGCGAGCACGACGACGAACGCGCCGTACCAACAGGCCGCGGCGAAGAGGCCGATGAGGGGGACGAGGATTCCGGCGATGACGACCGGGATGCCGAACGACAAGTAGCAGACGACGAAGACTGCAGCCATCACCTCGGCGTTGGTGCCGGGTCTGACCATGGACAATACTGACTGCAGGGCCCCTGGGAAAGTGGTGCCGAAACCGGTGCCGGTGATGACCACCGCGAGATAGTACAGCTCCGGCGACACGAGGGTGAGCGCGATGAGGGTCAGGGCACTGCCGCAGGCAAGGGCGATAGCGCCGAAGAGTGTGGTCGTGCGTGCGGAGCGCTTGCGGAGGACGAAACCGGCGACCGCCCCCGACCCGGCCAGGGCGGTGACAACCAGTCCGCTGACCAGGTGTGAGCTGGTATGGAACTGGGTGGCGACGATGTTCGCGCCCAGGGACAGATAGAGTCCGCCGGTCGCCCAGCCGGCGATGAACGCCGGAGTCGAATAGACGAAGACTCGGCGGATCTCGCGCGGCAGGGAAGCGCGGGGGAGGAGCGAGAGCCAAGCCCCGCGGCGACCTGCTGACGTTTCCGGGATCACCCAGATGAGGACGCCCAGGAGTATGTAGACGCCGGTCAGTGTGCCGAAGACTACGCTCGCGCCTGCGGCCTCGGTGAGGGCGAAGAGTGTGAGCGAGGCGATGAGACCTCCGATCGCCAAGCCGGCCATGGCGGAGATCGAATTCCATGCCGAGGCTGATCCGGGTTTGTCGGTTGGTTCGAGATCGACGACGGTGGCGGACAGGGTGGAGAGCAGAATTCCGCTGGCGATCCCCTGAACTACGCGGGAGAGGATGAGCGCCGTTGCGCTGTCGGCATGCCAGAACAGCACCATGCTCACGGCGAGCACAGCAAACGCGGCCGAGATCATCGGGCGCCGTCCCACATGATCGGACAGCGCCCCGGCGGTGAGCAGTGCAGCGAGAAGAGCAACGGCGTAGGCGGCGAACACGACGGTGATCATCACCGGGGCGAAGCCGAAGGTCTTCTGAATCACCGGATAGAACGGCGAGGGAGCGCTCGCTCCAGCCATCATCGCGGTCGTGGCGATGAGGGCGAGCCGCAGACGCCACCGCTCGCGCGACCACCAGGTCAGGGCGGGCGCAGGTTCGGTGGTGAGGGAGTCCTCCACCGTAGTGTTCGAAAGTTTTGGAACCATTGTCGGATCGTATATCAGCCGCTCAGACGGTTCAACTATTATCGAACTATGGTTGCCAACGAAAGTCTCCCGCACCCGGGACGCGAGGACATCGAGCTCACAGCTGTCCTCTTCGCGCTCAGCGACGAGGCGAGACTCGCTCTTGTCCGACAGCTGCAGGCAGGGCCGCTGGACATGGTCGACTGTTCGGCGCTCGGGCCGGAAGTGCCCAAGTCGACCCGCTCGCATCAGGTCAAGGTGCTGCGCGAAGCAGGCGTCATCGTCAGTGAACTCCATGGCCGGAACCGGCGCCTGACCTTGCGTCGAGAAGACATTGACGCCCGCTTCCCAGGGCTGCTCGAGTCCGTGCTGCCGGAATGAGGTCAGCTCAGCCGACCGCCATGTCCCAGCTTTCGGCGGGCAGTGCCTGACCGGTCTCCAGGTAAGACTTGAGGCCAGCGAGAACCGCGGGCCAGCCTTTCGCGATCCCGGTGCGCAGACCGGAATCCGCGAAGTTCGTGTGCGTCACCGTCAACTTCACGACCTCACCGGACTCCTCGATGAGATATGAGGCGATCGACCTTTCTTGGTCAAGGCTCTGCTCGGCTGATTGGAAGGTGAAGACGAGTTTGTTCGGCGGGTCTGTTTCGAGGACCTTCCCCCACGTGTCAAAGTCACCATCGGGCCCGCCCGCGTGGTGCGCCCACGAGGAGCCGACTTTCCAGTCGGAGACGACGGCGACATCGTTCCAGTACAGGCGGTGATCTCGTGGTCGGTCAGGGCATCCCAGACCTGTTGCGCGGTGGCGTGGATATAGGTGACGTAGACATAGTCGGGAAAATCGTTGTCGGTGTTCATGGCTGACTCCTCAGCGTTGTGTTTGACGGCGTCGATGACGTCGAAGTGCTTGTGCTCGAACTCGCGGGTCCACCGCTGGTGCATTTCGTGGATCGGATGCGGATTGAGATAGTGCCGCCGTTCTCTGCCCCTGCGGGTGACGACGACGAGGTTGGCCTCGACTAGGAGATCGAGGTGCTGTGTCAACGACTGTCGGGCCATCGAAGCGCCTTCGCAGAGTTCGCGCAGCGACTGTCCGTTCTCGAGTCTCAGTGCGTCGAGGATGCCGCGCCGAGTCGGGTCGGCCAGCGCCTTGAACACGGAATCGAGATCGCCGTCGTTTGTCACCTCTTCAATATGCAGGTGATTACCTGCATATGTCATCGATGCAGAGAGAAGTCTGCTGAAAATCGACGGTCGGAGGTCCGGGCACAAGGAATAGACTGCTGGCATGTCCGCGCCGGATGCCGATAACCTCACCCGCCATCCACATCCGCGCCTGCGCGAGTTCGTCGGGGACTACGTCGGCTACGACATCTCTGGCGTCCCCGCGGGGACGCATCTGGGACTGCCCTCGGGTTCGCTGACCTTCATCCTCTCGATCGGCGAATCGCTGCACCAATACATTGAGGCCAGCGATTCCACCGAGTCCTTCGACGTGCTCCTGGCGGGCTTGCACCTGCGCTCGACGCTGATCCGTCATGCCGGATCGATGGCCGGAATCCAGATCAACTTCGGACCGTTCGCGACGCGGGCGATCTTCGGCATCCCGGCCGGCGACTTCGCTCACCGCACCTACGACCTCGAGGAGGTCTCCCGGCCGATCGCTTCCGAGCTGTATGAACGGGTGAATGCCGAACCGACATGGGCCGCCCGGTTCGACGCCATTGATGAGGTTCTTCTCCGGGCCCTCGCCGAGGTGGAGCGCCGATCCGCGTCCAGGCTCAGCCCTGTTGAGCCTCGGGCGGAGCTGATCGAGTCGTGGAGGCAGATCGTGAGGAATTGCGGCGGTGTTCCTGTGGCCGGCATCGCCGAGCAGGTGGGGTGGAGCAGGCGCCACCTCAACGGCCAGTTCACGGCCGAGTTCGGCATCGGTCCCAAGGAAGCGGCGCGAGTGATCAGGTTCGACCGGGCCAGGCGAATGGTTGCAGCCCGGAGGCTGTCGCTGGCTGAGATCTCCGCTGCCTGCGGCTACACCGACCAGGCGCATCTCAATCGCGAGTTCAGGGCGCTGTCGGGCACCAGTCCGGTCCGATGGCTGAACGACGATCCGGTCGTGAGGAAGTCACCACCTGAGGCTGCTGGACCTATCGAGCGGATCTTCATTCGCTCCTGAGCTCCAGTTCCCATTCGTCCAAGACTTCCAGCAGTCGTTGCCACCACAGTGGAGTAAGCAAAGTCAGACGAGAGAAGGGAAGACTCATGTCGAAGACAACTGGAGCTGCCAACATCTGGCCCACATTCCGCTACCGCGATGCGAAGGCGGCGATCACGTTCCTGCAGGAGGCGTTCGGGTTCGAAGTCTCCGCCGAATACACGAACGCCGATGACCCGAACCGCGTCGACCATGCCGAACTCTCCTGGCCCGGTGGTGGGGGAGTGATGCTCGGCTCCGCCCGCGATGACGGTGGAGTGATGACGAAGACCGGTGTGGCGACCGGCTCCGTCTACATCGCCGCCGATGACGTCGAAGCCCTCTACCACCGGGCCATCGCTGCCGGGGCGACCGAAATCATGGGCCTGACCGAACAGGACTACGGTTCGAAGGACTTCAGCGTTCAGGATCCCGAAGGCGTGCTGTGGAGCTTCGGGACGTATCGGGGAGCGCAAGCAGAACAGGGCAGCCTCTGACACATAGGTCAGCATTTATTGATCGCACCTGAGTATGGTGAGGCCTGTGGCACGGATTCGCGCCACGAAGCCCATGAGAGGAGATCATTTCATGCGAGCGATAGTCTTCGAAGACTACAAGACCTTCCCCGTCCTTAAGGATGTCGACAAGCCCAAACCGGGTCCGGGCGAAGTTCTGCTCAAGGTCGCGGGTGCAGGTGCGTGCCACTCGGACGTAGCCGTCTACAACGAATTTGAGAAGGGCGGTCCCGGAGCAGTCCCGCCTCCATTCATCCTCGGCCACGAGAACTCCGGTTGGGTCGAAGAACTGGGCGAGGGCGTCACCGGGTTCACCAAGGGCGATGCCTATCTTGCCTACGGGCCCATCGGCTGTGGAAAGTGCCGCGCGTGCTCACGCGGGCAGGACACCTACTGCGTGAACGCCGCGACAAATCCCTACTTGGCCATCGGCCTCGGCCGTGATGGCGGCATGGCCGAGTACGTCACTGTTCCCGCGCGCAACCTTGTTCCACTCGGCGATGCAGATCCGGTTGCGGCCGCACCGCTGTCAGATGCCGGCCTGACGCCCTATCACGCGATCAAGCAGGCACTGCCGAATCTCAATGGCGGTGGCAAGTTCGCATTGGTCATCGGTCTCGGCGGGTTGGGTCAGATCGCCGTTCAGATCTTGCGCGCGCTCACGGGGGCGACGGTCATCGCCACGGATATGAAGGACGAAGCGATGGCGAAAGCAGCTGATGCTGGTGCCGTCACGGTAGCTGGCGGTAATGGTCAGGCGGAACGTATCCGCGACATCACTGGCGGTAAGGGCGTCGACGCGGCATTCGATTTCGTCGGCGCGAGCGGGACCATCGCAGTGGCCGCACAGTCGATGGGCCTCAAGGGTCGGTGTACCGTCGTCGGAATCGGCGGCGGATCCTATGAGTGGTCCTTCTTCACCAATCCCTACGAATCGACGCTGACCAACACCTATTGGGGCACCATCGAGGACCTTCACGAGGTCGTCGACATGTACAGGGCCGGCCAGATCGTTCCCGAAATCGAGCGTTACAGTCTTGAGGACGGTCTCGACGCGTATAGGAAACTGCAGGCAGGTGAGCTGTCCGGGCGGGCAGTCATCGTTCCGCACGACAGCTGATCAGCTCAGGCTCGCGCTCACTCCATCGGCCCAGCGATAGGGCTGGGTCGAGAGGAGGGCGCCGATCGAGCGGCGCAGGCGGGAGACCTCGGCGCGGACCGTGACCAGGTGGTCGGCATCGCCGTAGAGTCTGCGACTGAGTTCGGCGGCACTGATCCCGGCGTCCCCCGCCGAGGTGACCGCTGAGAGGATCTCCGCACGACGTGGGGTCAGCGGGATCGTCAGAGGCCCAGTGTCCGAGTCGATCTCGAGAGTCGCGGGCGACGTGGAGCAGCGCAGCGTCACCGCCACGGTGCGATCGCCCGCATTGCGTGAGGGCCGCAGCAGCCAGCCGCCTGTCACCCGCTCCGGAGAGCAGAGCCCGGCACCCGGAATGAGGATCGTCCTGTCCTCCCGTGGAGCCTCGATGCGATCCCGCGCCCCGACTCCCTGCTGGTAGGCGACCCAGCCCTCGTCATCGACGACGAGCGCTGGTCCGCGTGTGCCGCGCAACATCGGCGACATCCGATCCCGCAGGCCGTTGAGTGCCTCCTGCTGGATGATGAGCAGCCGCGCCTCGGCGAGTTTGACGGCGGTGGTGACCAGCGACTGCACCGTCGGATGCAGGGTCAGCGCAGGACCGCTGATGTCGACGACGCCGAGCAGCCGACCATCCCCGGGATCATGGACCGGCACCGCACTGCAGTACCAAGGGTGCTGGGCGGATTCGAAATGCTCGGCGGAGAACAGCTGCACCGGAGCCTCTTCGGCCAGGGCCGTGCCGATCGCATTCGTCCCGACCACGGACTCCGACCAGTGAGCGCCCTCGACGAAACCCAGGCCATCGGCCTGACGCCTGGCACCGCTGGCCCCGTCGCGCCACAGGATCACACCTTCGGCATCGGTGACGACGAGGATGAACGTGGCTGCATCCGGGGCGCGCAGGAGCACGGACTTGAGCTCTTCGACGATGAGACGCAGCTTCGAACGATGCCTGCGGGACTCGACATCCGCCTCGGCGGCCACAACCCGACGATTGCCCCCGGACGGGTCGAGACCCAGGCGCAGCGTCCGATCCCACGAGCGCGCAACGAGCGCACGAGGCTGCACCGGCGGCGAACCGCCAGTGATCACGGCATCGTGAATGCGTGTCAGATCCCTGGCGAGATGCGCCAGGTCCGGCTGTGGCATGTCTCGAGTATAGGCACTCCGGTCAACCATGCTCATGCAACTCCATGCAACCCTTTCCCCGCCCGTGCAGCAGGCATAGCTTGGTGGCACACAGCTCAACGAAGAGGAGTGACATGACCACCACAATCGATCGACCCCAGCGCACGGCCGATGACATCGCCACCGACTGGTTCACCGCCTTCGAGGAGGCGCTGACCGCCCGCGACATCGCGGCCGCGGCAGGACTGTTCGCCACGACGAGCTATTGGCGGGACCTCGTGTCCTTTACCTGGAACCTCAACACGGTGGAGAAGCCCGACGGGGTGAGCGATTTGCTGAGCGCGAACCTCGACCGCGTCGCACCCTCGGACTTCGAACTCTCCGAACCCGCGGCCACTGCCGACGGAGTCACCGAAGCCTGGTTCACCTTCACCACCTCGGTGGGTCGAGGAAAGGGTCTCGTCCGTCTCATCGAGGAAGACGGGACGAAGGCCTGGACCATGCTCACCTCCCTGCAGGAGCTGACCGGGCACGAAGAGCCCCGCGGCACTCGGCGGATCAAAGGTGCCGAGCACGGAGTGGATCCTGAGAGGAAGAGCTGGTCAGAAAAGCTCGCCGAGGAGGACGCCGCCTGGGGTACGACCGCCGACCCCTACATCCTCGTCGTCGGCGGGGGACAGGGCGGAATCGCCCTCGGCGCTCGCCTCCGACAGCTCGGTGTGCCGGCCCTCGTCATCGACCGCTGGGCCCGGCCCGGCGACCAATGGCGCTCCCGCTACAAATCCCTGTGCCTGCACGATCCGATCTGGTACGACCACCTGCCGTACCTGAAATTCCCCGACAACTGGCCCGTCTTCGCTCCCAAGGACAAGATCGCGGACTGGCTCGAGTCCTACACGAAGATCATGGAGATCCCGTACTGGTCGTCGACCACAGCCGCCTCGGCGAGCTTTGATGAGGCGACGAAGACGTGGACGGTCGAGGTCGAGCGTGAGGGGCAGACGATCACGCTGAATCCGAGGCACCTCGTCATGGCCACGGGCATGTCGGGCAAGCCGAACATCCCGACGTTCCCGGGTTCGGACGTGTTCAAAGGGGAGCAGCAGCACTCCTCCCAGCACCCCGGACCGGATGCCTATGCGGGCAAGAAGGTCGTCGTCATCGGCAGCAACAACTCCGCCTTCGACATCTGCGGGGCGCTGTATGAGAACGACGCCGACGTCACGATGGTGCAACGCTCGAGCACGCACATCGTCAAGAGCGATTCACTCGTCGATATCGCGATGGGTGACCTGTATTCCGAACGTGCGCTGGAAGGCGGCGTGACGACGGAGAAGGCCGACCTCATCTTCGCCTCGCTCCCGTACCGGATCATGCACGAGTTCCAGATCCCGCTCTATGACCAGATCAAGGAGCGCGACAAGGACTTCTATGCCCGGATGGAGGCAGCCGGCTTCGACCTCGACTTCGGCGATGACGAATCGGGGCTGTTCCTCAAATACCTCCGTCGCGGATCGGGCTACTACATCGACGTCGGCTCGGCCGAGCTCGTCGCCGACGGCAAGGTCAAGCTCGCCAAAGGGCAGGTCGACCATCTCACCGAAGACTCGGTGGTGCTCAGCGATGGGACGGAACTTCCGGCTGACCTCGTCGTCTATGCCACCGGCTACGGCTCGATGAACGGGTGGGTCGCCGACCTCGTCGACCAGGAGACCGCCGACAAGGTGGGCAAGTGCTGGGGGCTCGGCTCGGAGACAACTAAGGACCCGGGCCCTTGGGAGGGCGAGCAGCGCAACATGTGGAAGCCCACCCAGCAGGAGAACCTGTGGTTCATGGGCGGCAACCTCCACCAGTCACGGCACTATTCGCTCTACCTGGCCCTCCAACTCAAGGCCCGGTATGAGGGGATCGAGACTCCGGTGTACGGGCTTCAGGAGGTCCACCACCTGGGGTGAGGCGCGAACTCTAGGGGAGTTGCGGACGATTCGTGCGGGAGTGGGCCTCGAAAACGAGCACAGATCGTCCGCAACTCGCCGGGTGAGGGCTCGCAGAGGCCATAACTCGCGAGTTCCGGGCTTGCAGTGACCGCAACTTGCCGGCGCCGGGCTTGAAGCGGCCGCATCGCCATCCGCGGAGGACCTTCAAGCGCGTCGCCGTGGTGCCTCCAGCCCCAAATGACGGCGAATGGTCGTCTCGAGCTGCGCGTAGTTGACGCTGCTCGTCACTCGGAGCACGGTCCAGCCTTCGGCACGCAGTGCTTCGTCTCGATTGATGTCGCTCTGCCACTGCCGCTTCGAGCGCAGGTGGTGTTCTCCTTCGTACTCGAGGGCGAGCAGCGCGTCGGGGTAGCCGAGATCGGGTTCGACCACACGTCCGAGCATCCGACTGTAGATCTGGGGATGGACGACCGGTTCGGGCAGCCCGACCGCGATCGCCCAGAGGCGCAGGTCGGTCTCGGGAGGAGAGTCGACCGTGAGGCGAACCATGTCGAGTGCTTCGAGGAGGTGTCTGCGCCCACGGACGAACGGGCGATCACGCACGGAGGCTCTGAGGTCATCGAGGCCGATCTGCGGGGATCCGTGCCACTTGCCGACCGCGGCGTCGCCGAGCTTGATGAGGTCGCGGGTGAGCAGGTCGCCGCCGAGGCCGATGAAGACGTCTTCGGGGGAGAGGATCGGCAGACCGAACCATTCTCGAGTCGACATCTGCTTCGCTCGATGCAAAGTGATCTGACGAAGTCTGATCCGAGAATTCGCATTCCTCACCGAGACGTGAAGCTGATCCGTCAGCCAATTGGAGGGAAGCGGCCAGCCATAGAGACGCGCGGCCATGGCGTGACTGGCCACGACGCCGGGATAGAGGAGGAGCGCTGCGCGCAGCTGCTGAGCATCTCACCGCCAGTCGTTGTCAGCCCACACCGGGACCGGGCAGCGATCGCAGCACTCGAGGTCCATCCTGACTCCGGGGAGCACCTGTCTGTAGCGATCCGAGTGGTAGAGGCCGTGACGGGTGATACCGCGCGAAAGGTACTCCCTGGTCCGGAACAGCTGCGGGAAGTCCAACATCTTCCATCTGTCGTCATTGAACATAGACGACATAATGCATCACTGCAGAACGTAAAAGAATAGTACGAAGAGCGTCTGTGGATGGCGTCTCGCTGTCCACAGCTTTGTACGCGCGAGTGCTGAGCGAGAACCTTCGGAGTTGCGGACGATTCGTGCCGAGAATTCAGGCCCGCTCCCGCACGAATCGTCCGCAACTCCGAGTTGGAGCGCGCCGTTTGCCGGAGCTTCGCGCGGTCGAGCCCTCGCAGCCCCGCACTCTCACGGCCCCGCGCCCTACAGCCCCAGGCGGCTGAGCACTTTCTTGACGTGGGCGAGTGCCTCGGCTTGGGAGAGCCCGAAGTTCTGGTTGAAGTACATGCCGTCGCCGATGAGCTGGATGGTCATTGCCAGATCCGGATCGCCGAGGTGGTCGTTGAGGGTGTTGAACCAGGCTTCCCGGGTCCTGCGCAGGGCCGCCTTCGCATCCTCGTTCTCCAGAGCCAGGCAGCCCGCGGCGATGAGGCTGCGGTCGAGAGGAGTGCCCACCTCTGCAGAAGTCTCCAGGTAGTAGAGGTGCAGGCGCTCGCCGGCGGACTTCATCGATTCGACATCCTCGTCGACGAGCCGGCCAAGTCGCTCCAGGCTGCCCTTGACCAGCTCTGCCTTCGACCCGTAGTGGTAGAGCAGTCCGCCCTTGGACACTCCCGCCTTCGCCGCGACGGCATCGAGCGTCGCGCCCGAGGTGCCGTGCTCATCGAGGAGGATCTCGAAGGCATCGAGCAGCTTGTCTTTGGTCTCGGAGGAGTTGCGGGCCATGCCTCCGAGCCTAGCGGATGGGCTGCCCGACTTTTCAACTGTACCGTCTAGACGGTACAGTAAATGTCATGTCCACTACACAGACTCCACAGCTGCGCGCCGGCCGGCGCGAATGGGCCGGCCTGGCGGTGCTGATGATCCCCGTTCTGCTCATCTCCATCGACAACACCGTGCTCGGGTTCGCGATCCCGGCCATCAGCACCGGTCTCCACCCGACCGGCACGCAGCTGCTGTGGATCGTCGACATCTACGCCCTCATGCTCGCCGGTCTCCTCGTGGCCATGGGCAGCCTCGGCGACCGCGTCGGACGCCGCAAGCTCCTCATCATCGGTGCGGCAGGATTCGGCTTAGCCTCTCTGCTGGCCGCGTTCTCCAGCTCGGCGGAGATGCTCATCATCGCCCGCGCCCTGCTCGGGTTCTTCGGCGCCACGCTCATGCCCTCGACGCTCTCCCTGATCCGCAACATCTTCCTGCATGAGAAGGACCGCCGGGTCGCGATCGCCACCTGGGCGGCCATGTTCTCCGGTGGTGCCGCACTCGGTCCCATCGTCGGCGGCTTCCTCATCGAACACTTCCACTGGAGCTCGATCTTCTTCATCAACCTCCCGCTCATCGCGCTCTTCCTTCCGGCCGCCATGCTGCTCCTGCCAGAATCGCGGGACCCGAACCCCGGACGCATCGACCCGCTATCGATCGCCCTGTCGATGCTCATGCTCACCCCACTGGTCTTCGCGATCAAGCACGTCATGGCCGACGGTGTCGATCTGCTGTTCTGGGCGAGCCTGGCCGTCGCCATCGTCTCGGGTGCCGGTTTCGTCGCGCGGCAGCTGGCCATGCCGACTCCGATGCTCGACGTGCGACTCTTCACCAACAGAGTCTTCAGCTCGGCGGTGGCCTCGAATCTGCTCAGCGTCATGGGTCTGGCCGGGTTCCTCTACTTCGGCACCCAGCTGCTCCAGCTCGTCCTCGGGCTCTCCCCGATCGAGGCCGCGCTCGTGCTCGTCCCCGGACTCATCACCTCGATCGCGGCGGGCTATCTCGCGGTGCCGATCATCGCCCGGTTCGAACCGCGCGTGGTCGTGCCCTGCGCACTCCTGCTCAATGCGACGGGCATGGGCATCGTCGCCTTCACCCCCGAGCACTCGGTGGCGGGCATGCTGTTGGCCTTCCTCATCCTCGGCATCGGGCTCGGCACCGCCGAGGTCATCACCAACGACCTCATCCTCGGTGCCGTCCCGGCGAACAAGGCCGGTGCCGCCTCGGCGATCTCCGAGACCGCCTACGAGTTCGGCTCGGTGATGGGCACCGCGGTCCTCGGCGGCCTCTCGACGTTCGTCTATGGGTCCACCCTGACCTCGACGATCGGCGACACTGCCGGCGGGTCCGAATTCGAGACCCTGGGCTCGGCCCTCGAACGCGCCGCCGAGGTGGGCGGGGCCACCGGTGATCGGCTCGCCGAGGCTGCCGTGTCGGCCTTCGACTTCGGCGTGCAGTGGGCCGCCGGTGCCGCTGTGGTTCTCGTCCTCATCGCCGTGGTGCTCACGACCTTCGGGCTCAAGGGCGCCGGACGACTCCTGCCGGGCTCGCAGTCGAAACCCGCCGAGGAGGCCGATGACCACGATGTGAAGACGCAGGGGAGCATCCTCGGCTGAGACGGCGGAACCGCCTGCGGTACTGAGTGCGACAGATGCACGAGGCCCCACCGACGATGATGTGAATCGTCAGTGGGGCCTCGTGTATGTCAGGTGATCAGCTCACCGGCTCCTCCACCTTGGCGGTGGTCGAAGCGGCCTGCCTCCGACGGGCCAGCACCCGGCCGACGCCGGTGTAGACCAGCGCCCCGATGAGGACGATGTAGAGCACGATCGTGATCGGTGAGGACACGAGCACCGAGGCGTCGTTGCCCGACGCCAGCAGGGCATCGCGCAGGCTCGACTCGGCCAGGGGACCGAGGACCATGCCGATCATCAGCGGGGCCAGCGGCACCCCGTAGCGTTTGAGCACGAAGCTGATGATGCCGATTCCCAGCAGGACGAGCAGCTCGAACGTCGAGGCGGACGTCGCGTAGATGCCCAGCCCGCAGAAGACCGCGATGCCGCCGTAGAGGTAGGGGTCCGGGATCTTCAGCAGCTTCGCCCACAGGGGCGCGAAGGGCAGGTTGATGATGAGCAGGACGATCATCGCGAGGAAGAAGCTGGCCAGCAGACCCCAGACCAGCTCGGGGGAGCGGTCGAAGAGCAGCGGGCCCGGCTGCAGACCGTACTGGCGGAAGGCCGCGAGCATGATCGCCGCGGTCGCCGAGATCGGCAGGCCCAGGGCCAGCAGGGCACCCATGGCGATGCCCGTCGTGGCGGATCCGGCCGCCTCGGGCCCGGCCAGACCACGGATCGCGCCCTTGCCGAACTGCGGGTCCTTGCGCCGGGAGTCGAGCTTGCGCTCGAGGCCGTAGGCCATGAACGTCGGCACATCGGCACCGCCGACGGGGATCACGCCGAACGGAAGTCCGATCGCGGTGCCGCGCAGCCAGGCCGGCAGCGCCTCTCCGAATTCCTTGCGGCTCAGGTAGGGCCGGCCCGAGGCGTTGATCGTGTTGTCGTTGGCCTTGCGCCTGATCCGCGAGGCGATGAAGAACACCTCGCCCAGGGCCAGGATGCCCACCGTCACGGTGACGAGCGAGACGCCGTCGAAGAGCTCCGGGACGCCGAAGGTGAAACGCTCCGTGCCCGAGACCGAGTCGATGCCGATGACCGAGATCCCGACGCCGAGCACCAGGGCCATGAGGCCCTTGAGCACCGAATCGGCGACCACCGAGGAGGTGGCGACGAAGGCGAAGAGGGCGAGGGCGAAGTATTCGGCGGGACCGAAGCTCGTGGAGAGTTCGGCGAGCAGCGGAGCGACGAAGACGACGAGGAAGCAGGAGACGAACCCGCCGATGAACGCCCCGATCGCCGCGGTCGCCAGCGCCTGTGGGGCGCGACCGGCCTTGGCCATCTTGTGGCCCTCGAAGGTCGAGGCGATGGCCGAGGCCTGACCCGGGGTGTTCATGAGGATCGCCATCGTGGAGTCGCCGAAGAGGCCGCCGAAGTAGACGCCGGCGAACATGATGAACGCACCGGTCGGATCGAGCGCGAAGGTCATCGGCAGCAGCAGAGCCACCGCCATCGACGAACCGAGGCCCGGCAGCACGCCGACGGCGGTGCCGAGGAAGCAGCCGACGACGACCCACAGCAGGTTCATCGGGGTCAGCGCGTGTGTGAAGCCCTCGAAGAGGGACAGTACTGCGTCCATATCAGAAGCCACCTCCCAGGATGCCCGAGGGCAGGTTGAGTCCCAGCATCACCGCGAAGGCGATGTAGACCAGGGACGAGAACGTCAGCGCCACGGTGAGATCGAACAGAGGCTTCTTCGAGCCCATCGACCTCGCCACGCACCAGAACAGGAGAGCCGCGGCGATGATCCAGCCGGCGAACTCGAGGATCAGCGCGAAGGCCGCGAAACCACCGGCGCCCCAGGCCAGGGACACGAAGTCCGAATGGGTGCGGTGTTTGGAATCCGCGGCGCGCGCCTCGGCGAGGGCCTGACGATCACGGCTCGGTTCGTCCTCCTCGTGAGGATCCATCCGGGACGCCGAGACCGCAGAGGTCACCGGCGTCGAGAACGCCTTCTCCTCCTCCGCCTCGGCGGGCAGCTCATCAGAGACATCGACGGGTTCGGGATTGCGGATATAGGCGATCGTCAGCAGCACGGTGATGGCGTAGCCGACGATCATGATGAGCATCGGGAAGAACTGCGGACCGGGCTGGTCCGCGTCCTCGGCGACCTCCATCGTGAGGATCCCGACAAGCAGATACGTCGAGAAGGCGGCCATGATCACGGGCACGATCAGTCCCGATCGGCCCTCCCACCAGGTCCCGGCGCCGAGGTGGCCCGTCCGGGTTCGTGTGTTCGCTTGCGTCTGTACGCTCACAGTCCCAACTCCTTGAGAAGCTTCTCGACCCGAGAGGTGTCTTCCTTGATGAACTCGGCGAATTCCTCACCGGTCAGCCACACATCGGTCCATTTGTTGCGCTCGAGGGCGTCCTTCCACTCCGCGCTGTCACGGGTCTTCTGAAGGATCTCGAGCAGCTGCGCGGACTCCTCGCCGGTGATGTCGGGTGCCCCGAGCCAGCCGCGCCAGTTCGTCAGCGTCACCTCATAGCCCTGTTCGGACATGGTGGGGACATCCTCGAAACCGGCGACCCGCTCCGGTGCGGCGACGCCGATGGCCTTGACACGGCCGGCCTCGACCTGGTCGGAGACCTCGTTGAACCCGCAGGAGGCGAAGTCCGTTGTGCCCGAGAGCAGGGTCTGGATCGCCTCGCCGCCGCCGGACTTTGGAATGTAGGTGATGTCAGAGGCTGGAATGTCGCCGAGGAGGGCGAGCTGGGCGATCGTGAGATGGTCGACCGAACCGGCCGATCCGCCCGTCCACACGAATCCCTTGGGATCCTTCTTCCAGGCGTCGATGACATCGTCGATCGTGTCATACGGGGAGTCCGCGGAGGCGATGAGCACGTCGTAGTCCTCGGCCACACGGGCCAGCAGCGTCGTGTTGTCGAAGCTGACGGGGGACTTGTTCAAAGCGATTCCGCCGGTCATCGCTGTGCCGGTGGCCAGCAGGGTGTCGGCCTGACCGTGCATGGTCGAGAACTTGCCGAGGCCGATGGTGCCGCCGGCGCCGGGGATGTTGACGACCTGGGCGTTGTTGGCCAGGCGGGTCACGCGCATCGCCTGCTGGGCCTCGCGGGCGAAGCCGTCCCAGCCGCCGCCGGCTCCCGCAGGAGCGATGAGGGTGAGGTTCGAGGACAGATCGCCCTTCGCCGAGGCGGCCCTGACCGAATAGGTGGTCGCCGTTCCGATCGCGGCCACGGCGATCGCACCATAGGCGATTCGGCCGAACATGCGCCGGGAAGGATGTGAGGTCTTTCCGCCGGAGTCCTCGGACGGAGAGGGAGTGTGGATCGACATTGATCAGACTTTCAGTCAGTGAGTTTGAGAGTTCCCTGAGTAGGCGTCAACTTAGCACAGCAGGACGGCTTCAGGACGCGATGATTGCTGTGGTGATGGCTTTGCGGGGGTGGGTGCGTGAGCGCGGGCTTCTCCATTGAAGGCAGTCTTCTCCTGTGAAGGCAGTTGTGATCTGTGACTCAGCGTAGAGGTGGGCGAGAAGCGGGGCGCGCTTGTGCTCACTCTGCTCGTTCTGCCCATTGAGCGCGTTGAGTGCATTCTGCTCAATACGGTGTGATCGATGCTGGTTCGGCACGACCTCTCGCCCGGATCGCCCCCGAATCGGGCACGGAGACCTCCGTCTCAGAATCTTCCCGAGCAGCCGCCGCCCGAGCCGATAGGCTGACGTTCATGAGCGAAACTTCCGGAACGTCCACTCCCGAATCCGCGACCCCCGAGTCGGGGCAGGCACCCGTGGCCAAGAAGATCCCCGTCGAACGCACCCATCACGGGCACACCTTCGTCGATGACTACGAATGGCTGCGCGACAAGGAATCTCCCGAGGTCATTGCCCACCTCGAGGCCGAGAACGAGTGGACCCAGGCGCAGACGGCGCACCTCGAATCCCTGCGCGATTCGATCTTCACCGAGATCAAGACCCGCATCAAGGAGACCGACATGTCCGTGCCGACACGGCGCGGAGGCTACTGGTACTTCTCCCGCACAAAGGCCGGACTCGACTACGGCATCAGCGTCCGCGTCCCTGTCTCCGGACCCGATGACTGGACGCCGCCCGAGGTCGGCGAGGAGGAGCTGCCCGGCGAAGAGGTGGTCTTCGACTCCAACGTCGCGGCCGACGGGCAGGAGTTCTTCTCGCTCGGCAGCTTCTCCCTGACCGATGACGGCCGGTACCTCCTCTTCGGCGTCGACACCACCGGCGACGAGCGCTACACCCTGGGACTGCGCGATTTGAGCACAGGAGAGGACCTGCCCGATACGGTCGACGGCACCTTCGCCGGCGCCTCCATCGACCCGAGCGGCCGCTTCGTCTTCTACACGACGGTCGACGATGCCTGGCGACCCGAGAAGGTCTGGCGCCACGTCGTCGGCACCGACAGCGCCGAGGACGTGTGCATCTTCCACGAACCCGATGAGCACTTCTTCGTCGGCTCCGGGTTCTCCCGGTCGGGGAAGTACATGTTCGTCGTCACCGGCTCGAAGACGACCACCGGCTATTGGCGCCTCGACGCCGACGACCTCGAGGCCGCACCGCAGGAGATCTGGCCGCGCGTCGAGGGAGTCGAGTACAACGTCGAACATGCCGTCATCGCCGGTGAAGACAGATTCCTCATCACCCACAATCTCGACCGTGCCGACTTCGACATCATCGACGTCCCCGTCACCGACCCCGCCGGTCTCCGTCTCGAAAGCGCCGATTCCGCAGACGAGCCCGAGACGGTCGCCGACCCCAAGGCGGTCGGACGCCCTGTGCTCGAGGACGTCGAGGGCCTGCGCATCGAGGATGTCGACGCCTTCGCGGACTTCATCGTCATCAGCTACCGTCGCGGCGGCTTCGCCCGCGTCGGCATCGTGGACTTCGGCCCCGCGAGCCCCGGCCACAGTGATTCGCCCTACGGCGGTCTCCGCGAGCTGCCCTTCGACCGTGAGACCGGCACTCTCGGCCTCGCGGGCAATCCCGAGTTCTCGCAGGCGAGCATTCGGCTCGTCTTCACCTCCCTGTCCACCCCGTCCGTGGTCTATCAGCACAGCGTCGCAGACGGCACTGACACGGTGCTGAAGCGCCAGCCCGTGCTCGGCTCCGTCGACCTCGACTCCTACGGGGAGACGCTGCTCTGGGCAACTGCCGAGGACGGGACACAGATTCCGGTCTCCCTCGTCTATCGCCAGGATCTCGTTCCGCTGACCTCCGGCACCGCCTCGGCAGGGGAGGGGGCTGCCGATCCGACGGGGAACGATGCCACCACCTCGGCGAACGATGCGGCACCCGAACGACCGGCACCGCTCGTCCTCTACGGCTACGGCTCCTACGAAGCGAGCATGGACCCGTACTTCTCGGTCTCGCGACTGTCCCTGCTCGACCGCGGAGTCGTCTTCGCCATCGCCCACGTGCGCGGCGGGGGAGAGATGGGCCGCCACTGGTACGACCAGGGCAAGACGACGACGAAGAAGAACACCTTCACCGACTACATCGCCGTCGCCCGCCACCTCATCGATCAGGGGTGGACCGCCCCGGAGAGCCTCGTGGCGACCGGCGGATCCGCGGGCGGTCTGCTCATGGGCGCCGTGGTCAACATGGCCCCCGAACTCTTCGCCGGAGTCAGCGCCCATGTGCCCTTCGTCGACGCCCTGACCTCGATCCTCATGCCCGAGCTGCCGTTGACCGTCATCGAATGGGAGGAGTGGGGAGACCCGCTCCACGACGAGCATGTCTACGAGTACATGCGCTCCTACTCTCCCTACGAGAACGTCGCCGAGGCGGACCATCCGAAGATCCTGGCCGTGACCTCGCTCAACGACACCCGGGTCCTCTACGTCGAACCCGCGAAGTGGGTGGCCCGTCTGCGCGAGGTCGGCGCCGAGGCGCTGCTCAAGACCGAGATGGTCGCCGGACACGGAGGTGCCTCGGGCCGCTATGACGCGTGGAAGGACACCGCCTTCGACTTCGCCTGGATCCTCGATGTCCTGGGACGCTCGGACCTCGCGATCGAGGCCTGAGCTCGAGGCCTGAATCGAGACCCGAACTCGCAGTCCGAGACGGGACGTTTGGATCGCTGTCGACCGAGGTCAGGGGACGTTTGTCGCAGGACATAACGATAGCGGCACGATTGTCCCCAAAACCCCTCTCCGGGCACCTGCGTCAGTGCCGACCAATAGAGTGGATGCATCAACGGTGATGCCTGCTCCGGCAGGGTCTGCATCGGTTCCCGACAGGCGAACCGACAATTTTCAAAGGGGAGAAGCATGCGTCTGAGGACAGTGACCACCGCAATCGTGGCCGTCGGATCGATCCTGGCGGTCTCGGCCTGCTCAGGCGGCGACGGAAGCGGTGACGGCGGCGAGGGCGACTCCTTCAAGATCGGCATCTCCCAACTCGTGCAGCACCCCGCGCTCGACGCCTCGAGCGCAGGCTTCAAGAAGGCCTTCGACGATGCCGGAGTCGAGGTCGAATGGGACGAGCAGAACGCGCAGGGCGAGCAGGCCAACGCCACCTCCATCGCCCAGAACTTCGCGAACGAGGACCTCGACCTCGTCCTCGCCGTCGCCACCCCCGCGGCCCAGGCCGCCGCCCAGGCGATCACGAACATCCCGGTCCTCTTCACCGCCGTCACCGATGCCCAAGAGGCCGGTCTCGTCGACACCAACGACTCACCCGGCGGCAATGTCACCGGCACCTCCGACCTCAACCCCGTCGCCGAGCAGCTCCAACTGGTCAAGGACCTCAAATCCGATGCCAAGACCGTCGGCATCGTCTACAGCTCCGGCGAGGTCAACTCGCAGGTGCAGGTCGACCTGGCGAAGGAGGCCGCGAAAGACCTCGGAGTCGAGATCAAGGAAGCGACCATCGCGAACTCCGGTGAGCTCGCGCAGGCCGTGGACTCCCTCGGCAAGGTCGACGCCTACTACGTGCCCACCGACAACAACGTCGTCTCTGCGGTCTCGACGATGGTCCAGGCGGCCGAGAAGAACAAGGCCCTGCTGGTCGGCTCCGAAGCCGGACAGGTCGAACAGGGCGCGGCGATCACCCGCGGCATCGACTACACGAAGCTCGGCGAGCAGACCGGTCAGATGGCTCTGAAGATCCTGCAGGACGGACAGAAGCCGGCCGAACTGCCGGTCGAGACCAGCTCCGACCTCGAACTCGTCGTCAACCCGAAGGCCGCCGAGGCCCAGGGAGTCGAGATCCCGCAGGACATCATCGACGAAGCCGACAACGTCATCGAGTGAGCTTCGTGAGAGCACACCGCCACACCACCACCTGATCGGAAACACATGTTCGGAGCATTGGAGCTCGGGCTCATCTACGCCGCGATGGCGCTCGGGGTCTATCTGACCTTCAAGGTCCTCAACTTCCCCGACCTCACCGTCGACGGCAGCTTCACCACCGGCGGGGCCACCGCGGCCTCGCTCATCATCGCCGGGGTCAATCCGTTCCTGGCCACGGCCGCCGCGATCGGGGCGGGTCTCATCGCCGGGTTCATCACGGGTCTGCTCCACACCAAGGGCGGAATCGACGGTCTGCTCGCCGGCATCCTCACGATGATCGGCCTGTGGTCGATCAATCTGCGGATCATGGGCAAGGCGAACCTGCCGCTGCTGCGAGAAGAGACCGTATTCACCCCGCTGCGGGAGAACATGTGGCTGGGCACCTGGGTGTCGATCGTCATCCTCATCCTCTTCACCCTGGTGCTCAAGTTCACGATCGACTGGTTCCTCACCACCGATCTCGGACTGGCCATCCAAGCCACCGGCAACAACCGGGAGATGATCCGCAGCCTCGGCGTGAATACAGACAACACGACGATGCTCACGCTCGCCCTGTCCAACGGCTTCGTCGCCCTCTGCGGTGCGCTCGTCGCCCAGTACCAGGGGTTCTCCGACATCAGCATGGGCATCGGCCTCATCCTCGTCGGCCTCGCCTCGGTCATCCTCGGCCAAGCGGTCTTCGGCAGCCGCAACATCTTCATGGCCAGCCTCGGCGCACTGCTCGGCTCGGTGATCTACCGGCTGATCATCTTCCTGGCCCTGCGCGCCGGACTCGACACCAACGATATGAAGCTGACGACCGCGCTCCTCGTCGTCCTCGCCCTGCTGCTGCCCAGATGGGGCATCCTCAAACGGATCCCCTCACTGCGCGGACGCGGAAACAAGGCGCCCGCCGCGGTGCCGAGCGGGACGACGGATATGAAGGACCCGGCCGAGATCACCGAAGTGCCCAGCGTCGGATCCGAAACCACGAAGGGCTGAGGCAGATGCTCAAGATCGACACCATCGGCAAGACCTTCTTCCCGGGCACGGTCAACGAACGCAAGGCGCTGCAGGGGCTCTCGCTGGAACTCGCGGAGTCCGACTTCGTCACGGTGATCGGGTCGAATGGAGCGGGCAAATCGACGCTGCTCAACACGATCTCCGGACGTCTGCCCATCGACACGGGCTCGATCACGATCGACCGTGCCGAGGTCTCCCGGATGCCCGAGCACAAGCGGGCGAAGTACCTCGGACGCGTCTTCCAGGACCCCATGGCCGGCAGCGCACCCGACCTCACGATCGAACAGAACCTGTCCCTGGCTCTGCGGCGCGGCAAGCCTCGCGGGCTGGGACGCGGGACCACCTCGGCGAGGCGGGAGAGATTCAAGGAGGAGCTGGCCACCCTGGAACTCGGCCTCGAGAACCGGCTGAAGACGAAGGTCGGGCTGCTCTCGGGCGGGCAGCGGCAGGCACTGAGCCTGCTCATGGCCGGATTCACCCAGCCCCGCATCCTCCTCCTCGACGAGCACACCGCCGCCCTCGATCCGCAGCGGGCGGCCCTGGTCACGGCGCTGACGAAGAAGATCGTCGAGAACGACGGGCTGACCACGCTCATGGTCACCCACAACATGGAGCAGGCGATTGCGCTGGGCAACCGCCTGATCATGATGCACGAGGGCCGGATCATCTACGAGGCGACGGCCGAGGAGAAGAAGAACCTGACCGTGAAGATGCTGCTCGCCGAGTTCTCCAAGCTCAAGGGCGCAAGCCTCGGCGACCGGGCGCTGCTGAACTGAGGGGCCGCCTTCGCCACTTTACCAACCGGAAGGTAAAGTCGAGGGCATGGACGGGAACACGAGAGGCCGCATTCTCCAGGCAGCGCAGGAACTGGCCGGGCAGAACGAGTCGATTCAGGGTGTCACGATCTCCTTGGAATCGGTGGCGCAGCAGGCGGGTCTGACCAAACCCGGCCTGATGTATCACTTCCCCAACAAGGAAGCGCTCATGCTCGGCCTCGTCGCGCGCGCCGCCGACCACTGGGCGCTGCTGCTGCGCACCGAGTCGGGCAGTGACGCCGCAGCGCTGGGTCCCTGCGACCGGCATCGCGCCTATATCAGGGTGGCGACCACCGCCGAGGTCTCCCGGGCCGACTACTGGATCTTCTCCGATGCGCTCTACCATCCGACCCTCGCCCAGGCCTGGAACGAGCAGCTGAGTCCCTGGTTCGACACCGCGGGACTGAATCCGCAAGCCCGGTCGCTGCTCACCGCCGCCCGGTTCTGCGCCGACGGGGCCTGGATGTCGGAGGCGACCGGAGTGTTCCCCGCCGAGGACCTCGCCGCGGTCCAGATCCACGCGCTCGGACTCATCGACGCGGCCGAATCTCTCGCGGCCGGCGACCGGAACGCAGAAGCATGAATGCCAATGACCATCACGACCGAGGAGGTGTGTCGATGAAGAGGAAACGCAAGTGGACGCTGCTGGCAGGAGCGATCGCCGCCGAGGTGGCCGGAACCCTGACCTTGAAGGCCTCTCTCGATCACCCGGGATGGATCCCCGCCGTCGTTGTCTTCTACGCCCTCGCCTTCGCCCTGCTCGGTCTGACGCAGCGCCTGGGCATGCCGATCGGCGCAGTCTACGGTGTGTGGGCGGCCTGCGGGGTCAGCCTCGTCGCGATCCTCGGCATGGTGCTCTTCGGTGATGCCCTGAGCATCGGCACGATGATCGGAATCGTCATCATCATCGTCGGCGTCGTCCTCGTCGAGACCGGAACCCCGGACAAACCCGCCGAGGCGGAGAGCGAGGTGTCCACATGAGCTGGATCTGGCTCTCGGCCGCCATCCTCAGCGAGGTCACCGGCACGCTCAGTCTGCGTGCGAGCGCCGGGCTCAAACGCAAACGCTGGTTCATCCCGGTGGCCATCAGCTATGCGATCGCGTTCTTCTTCCTCAGCCTGGCCCTCGGCGAAGGCATGCCGCTGGGGGTCGCCTATGGTCTCTGGGCCGCCTGCGGTGTGGCCCTGGTCAGCCTGCTCGCCCGAGCGATCTGGAAGGATCCGCTGACCAGACGGGCACTCATCGGCATCGGACTCATCGCGATCGGCGTCTTCCTCGTCGAAATCAGCTGAGTGAAGTTCGGGCGAAGATGACAGCATTCCTTTGAGAAGCTCACAGGCAGCTGTTAAGGTCCGAAGCTATGGCAGTGACACGGATCTCCAGGGCGCGGCACCGTGCCCGGACTCTGCCTGCCGCGACGAACGCTCTCGCCCTGCCCCCTGCCGCCGCACTGAGGAATCGTGGGCGGGTGCGCCCGGCCACCTCGGCGGGGCCTGAACTCATCATCGCCACGCCGGCACCCCGGCCCACCCTCGGCTATGCCAACGACTCCTGGGAGGGTGCGGCGATCGGGTGGTGCGGTCGGGAGCCATAGACCCCACGGACAGTCTCCGATCACCCGCTTCGTCAATTCATGAGAAAGGGCCATCGCCGCATGTCCGATGAGACCACACCCGAACCCGAGAGTCACACCGTCGCCCGGAAGGCCTCCCGCGACCGCCTCAAGGCCGATGCCAAACGCGTCGGCCGCGAGACCGGAAAGACCCTGGGCAAACTCGACTACGCACGCCCCCGCTACCCGCGGGAGGAACAGGCCGAGAGCAACACCCAATACCCCCACAACACGCACCCGATCCTCGTCCCCGGCATCGCCATCGACGAACAGCGTCGCCGCTACTCCCTCGACAAGGTCATCTTCGCCATCGCCGGCACACTGACGGTGGCCTTCGTGATCTGGGGCATCGCCGATTCGGCCAGCGTCGCCTCGGTGGCCAAGGCCGCCTACGACTGGTCGACGATGAACGTCGGCTGGTTCTTCAACCTCGTCGCCATCATCATCCTCGTCGCCCTGCTCATCCTCGCGTTCTCGCCCTACGGCAAGATCCCCCTGGGCAAGGACGGGGAGAAATCGGAGTTCTCCACCTTCTCATGGGTGGCCATGCTCTTCGCCGCGGGCATCGGCATCGGCGTGCTCTTCTTCGGACCCTCCGAACCGCTGACCTACTTCATCAGCCCGCCGCCGCTGACCAATGAGGCAGAGACGACCGAGGCCCTGCACACGGCAATGGCGCAGACCTACTTCCACTGGGGCTTCCACGCCTGGGCGATGTACGCCCTCGTCGGCGGCGCCATCGCCTATGCCGCGTACCGCCGCGGCCGCTCCCTGCTGCTGTCCTCGATCTTCGTCACACTCTTCGGCAAACGCCAGTCCGAGGGCTTCGCCGGCAAGCTCGTCGACATCTTCGCGATCGTCGCCACTCTCTTCGGCACCGCGGCGGCCCTGGGCATCGCGGCCATGCAGATCGGCACCGGCGTGAGCATCGTCTCCGGGGTGGGACCGATGACGAACAACATGCTCGTCGTCATCATCTGCGTGCTCACCGTCGGCTTCATCATCTCCGCCGTCTCCGGTGTCTCGAAGGGCATCCGCTACCTCTCCTCGATCAACATCATCCTCACCGTCGGCATCGTCGCGCTCGTGCTCTTCCTCGGCCCGACCCTGTTCCTGCTCAACCTGCTGCCCTCGGCGCTGATGGAGTACATGGGCTCGCTCTTCGACCTCATGGGCCGCTCCCTGTCCTGGGGTGCCGAGACGCAGGAGTTCCAGTCCGTGTGGACCGTGTACTACTGGGCCTGGTGGATCTCCTGGTCGCCGTTCGTCGGCACTTTCATCGCCCGCATCTCTCGCGGTCGCAGCATCCGCCAGTTCATCCTCGGCACGATCTTCATCCCCTCGACCCTGCTCTTCGTCGCCTACGGCATCATGGGCGGAACCTCGATCTCGATGTACCGTTCCGGGGCCGCCGGGTTCACCGACAGCATGGAGGCCCCCGAGGTGTTCTTCACGCTCATCGACAACCTGCCCTATGTCGAATGGCTGCCGTTCGTGGCGATCATCGTGCTCGCGATCTTCTTCATCACCTCGGCGGATTCCGCTTCGGTGGTGATGGGCATGCTCGCCAGCCGCGGGGACCAGGAGCCGAAGAAGTGGGTCGTCGTGTTCTGGGGGCTCGTGATGTCCGGGATCGCCGTGGTCATGCTGCTCCTCGGCGACGCCAGCGCGCTCGAAGGCCTGCAGCAGCTCGTCATCGTCACGGCCGTGCCGTTCGCGGTGATCATGCTCTTCATCGTCGTCGCCTGGTTCAAGGAGCTGCGCACGGATCCGCACGCTCTGCGCCGGAAGTACGCGCAGAACGCGATGGACAATGCCGTGATCGCCGGTGCCGATGCCTACGGCGACAACTTCGCCCTGCAGGTCGTCGAGACCGAACCGGGCGACGGCGCCAACGGCGACATCGACTCCGAACACGAGGACTACACGGACTGGTACCAGCGCACCGATGAGGACGGCGAGCCCGTCGGCTACGACTACGAGACCGGCCGGTGGGACGACGGGTGGACACCCGAGTCGGCTGAGTCCGAGGAGTCCGGTGCGTCGGAGGCGGACACCGGGGAGTCCGAGAATACGGACCCCAGCGCCGAGGCGATCGCGGCCGAACGCTCGACCGCCGGCGATTCAGAGGTTGGCCCCTCAGACGCCGGCGGCTCAGATGTCGACGGCCAGTCGAAACCCCGTGTGACCGAGTGAGGTGTCCGGTGTCGAGCCAGTGCGCGCCGAGGTCCGATACCGGCGGCAGTAGGAGTCGTGGCACATGTATGAGCCACCGCGGAGGACCGCGCGATGGTCTCCGGAACTGAACGCATCGGTCGTCCACTCCCAGACGTTGCCGGTCATGTTGTACAGACCGAAGCCGAAGGGCCGGAACGCATCGGCGGGCATCGTGCCCACGGGAGCGCTCGGTGCGTCGGGGAATTCGCCTTGGAAGGTGTTCATCCACGGTTGTCCGTCGGGTTCGCGTTCGGCACCCCACGGGTAGGGTTGCTGTTCGTGCTTGCCGCGGGCGGCGTACTCCCATTCGGCTTCGCTGGGCAGGCGGACTCCCGCCCAGGCGGCGAAGGCCTCGGCATCCCGTCGCGAGACGTGCGTGACCGGATGGTGGGCTCGCTCCCTGATGCCGGAACCGGGGCCTTCGGGTGCGTACCAGGCGGCCCCGGAGACCTGACGCCACCACGGGGTCGCCGCCACGGCGGGTGCGCTCTCCTGCAGTTCGGGGGAGAGCAGGCCGGTGAAGACGAGCGAGTCGCCGAACGACTCGGCATCCGTGACATGACCGGTGTCGACGACGAAGGCTGCGAACTGGGCCACGGTCACCGTGGTCGGCGCCAGTGCGAACGGCGCGACCTCGACTCGGCGGACCGGTCCCTCGCCGTCCTCGGGGTAGGCCAGCGGGTCGTCGCTGCCCATGAGGAACTCACCTCCCGGCAGTGCGATCATCGGCAGATCCTGCGGGGCGCGGGCCGCCAGATCGGCCAGCAGTCCGGGATCGGCACCGGTCGCTTCGGGGGACGATTCCCGGCCCGGCACAGCCACCTCGGCGGGGGATTCTTCTTCCGCAACACCCACTTCGGAGGGCCGACGATCGCCCTGCCCCGCAGCAGCGGGAGACGTCCGGTCCGGTCCGCAGCATGAGCTCATCTTCGCCACCTTCACATTCCCGACAACAACTCCGCCTCCGCGGCGACGCCGTCGCCGGCGCGGAGACTTCCTTCCATGAGAAAAGGACGTGACCAGCATATGCAACCGCCGAACATCGTCGTCATCCAGGCCGATCAGATGGCCGCTCAGGCGCTCGGCGCCTACGGAAACGATGCCGCACTGACCCCGAACATCGATGCCCTCGCCGCCGAGGGCGCCGTGTTCGATCGCGCCTACTGCAACACCCCGCTGTGCGCCCCCTCCCGGGCGTCGATGATGACCGGGCGCATGCCCTCCGAGGTCGACTGCCTCGACAACGGGGACGACTTCGCTGCCTCGGTGCCGACCTTCGCCCACCGGCTGCGGGCGCAGGGGTATCACACGGCGCTGATCGGGCGCATGCACTTCATCGGCCCCGATCAGCACCATGGCTTCGAGGAGCGCCTGACCACGGACGTCTACCCGGCCGACCTCGACATGGTCCCCGACTGGACGAGGCCGCTGGATCAGAAGCTGCAGTGGTATCACGAAGCCGATCCGGTGTTCACCGCCGGTGCCGCGAAGGCGAACGTCCAGCAGGACTTCGACGACGAGGTGATCTTCCGGACCCTGCGTCACCTCAATGACCGGAAGCGGGCCAACCAGGCCGCGGGGGAGGATCAGCCGTTCCTCATGGTCACCTCGTTCATCCACCCGCACGACCCGTATGAGCCGCCGCGGGAGAACTGGGACCGATTCGCCGAGGTGGACATCCCCGACCCCGCCCACCCCGAGGTGCCCGATCCCGCCGTCGACCCGCACAGCCACCGGCTGCGGACGATGAGCGGATTCGACAAGCGCAACCCCGGCATCGAGGACGTGCGCCGGGCCAGGCGCGCCTACTATGCGGCCGTGAGCTACATCGACGACCACATCGGTGCGATCCGCAGGCGACTGCGCGAACTCGAACTCGAGGACAACACGGTCATCATCGTCACCAGCGACCACGGAGACATGCTTGGGGAGAAGGGCCTGTGGTACAAGATGTCCCCGTACGAGCAGTCCTCCCGGGTCCCGATCGTCATCACCGGCCCCGCCGAGGTGGTCCGCCCCGGCCGTTATGCCAACCCGGTGTGCCTGGTCGACCTCGCCCCGACCCTGCTCGAGATCGCGCAGGGTTCGCGTGGTGGCGCCGAGGAAGAGGACCTCGCCGGGACCTCTCTGCTCGAGTCCGCGCGTCGAGAGGTCGCCGGGGAGCAGGGTCTAGAGGACCGCGACATCGTCATCGAATACTTCGCCGAGGGCACCTACCGGCCGCAGGTGACGCTGGTGCGCGGAGCGTACAAGCTGACGATCTGCCCGGGCGATCCCGAGCTGCTCTTCGACCTCGAGTCCGATCCGGATGAGCTAGTCAACCGGGCCGGGGATCCCGCGTATGCGGAGGCGCTCTCTGCGATGCGGGCCGATCTGGGGACCAGCTATGACCTCGAGCATTTCGAGGACCACGTGCTGGGTTCGCAGCGCAGCCGCCAGCTCGTCGCCGACTCTCTCAAGGTCGGGAAGGTCCGTCACTGGGACTTCGACCCGGATCCGGAGAACGGCTATGTCCGCGGTGACTTCTGGGCCGCGTTCAGCTTCGGCAAGATCCCCGACTCCGCGCAGTAAGGGCTCTGCGCCGAGCGCAGGCCGCGGCTTCGAGAGCAGGCTTCACGAAGTCGCCCCTCGACGCTGCGGCCTACGTTCGGCGTTGCACCCTGCGCTCGGTGGGCGCCGCTAGAGGGCGCCGCCGCTGTCGAGTTCACGCGAGCGGTCGATGAGTTCGCTCATCGACCGCTCGAATTCGCTGCGGCGCTGCTCGCTCCAGTCTGCGGTCAGTTCGCCGAAGACCCGTTCCTGCCAGGCGTGGGCATCGGTGAGCAGCGATCGGCCGGCCGCAGTCACGGTCACCTCTCGGCGACGGGCGTCATTCGCCGAGGCGGTCGCAACGAGATGACCGGACTTCGTGGCCGCGGCGACCAATCGGGACGCCCCGCTCTGGTCGATGCCGATCTCAGCCGCGACCGCATTCACCGTCGCCGGCTCCCCGCGGAGCACGAGCGAATCGACGGCCTCAGTGACGAGGACGATCCGTCCCTGTTGTGAGGACTCCGACGGGTGGCCGCTGAGCTGTCGTCGCGACCAATGTCGGACGAAGGAGAAGAGGGTCTGTCCCGGCCCGGGCGAGCGGGCGTTCATTCGCTGGCCGCCATCTCACGGCAGGTATAGGCCAGATCGAGCGCCGACCTGAGATCCGGCAGCCGCAGGGCGGCGGTGACCGTTCCATCGGTCACCCGGAAGACGGTGGCGACCTTGGTGATGTCGTTGCTCGGCTCGGCAGGATTGCGCGACCACGAGGCATCCTGCTCGACGACCATGAGCCGGTCGCTGACCGGATGCCATGAGCGTGGAACGAGGCAGATGCCGGAGCGTTCGACCCATTGGGCGAACTGTTCGGCGGTGATCGGCCCCGCGCCCTTCGGGCCGAGGACGACGATCGGCGTGCCGACCGCGGCGGCTGCCCGCTCGAGGTCGCCGTGATTGACCGCAGTGTGCCATTCGCTGATCGCGTCTTCGAGCGCAGTGTTCATGTTCATGAGCAGAATTATATGCGAATTGCATAGAAATCGATGAGGTGCGGTAGGACACTTCGCCGAGAGCAGACCGCAGCTTCGAGAGCATCCTGCAGGGAGTCGCCCCTCGACGCTGCGGTCTGCCCTCGACGCAGCCTGCGCCCAGGCGTGGGGATAATTCATCTGGGCTTGGGCGCGTTGTCGGGCTGGCTTTCAGATTCCGGTGGCATCATCTCTGGTAGGAGGGATGTCATGACCAATTTCGAGTGGACATCTGAAGTCCCGCTCGCTGCCGAGACGACTTTCAACTGGCACGCGCAGCCGGGAGCTCTGACCAGGCTGTCGCCCCATTGGGCGCAGGAGATCGTCGAGGAGAGCTATCCGCCGATCGCGCCGGGCTCCGTCGCTCAGGTTAAGACCAGCCTGCCCGGCAGCTACGGACTCGTCCGGCGGCCGTTCAGCTCGGTGCACTCGGAGGGGCCGTCCCGGTTCTCCTTCGTCGATGAGCTCAAGAAGGGTCCGCTGATTCAGTGGAAGCACACCCACGAGTTCACCTCGGTCGCGGGTGGGACGAAGATCGACGATCACATCGAGTTCTCGATGGCACCCCAGGGATTCGAGGCCATCGACCGCAGCCTCACCCACAATCTCGAGGCCACGTTCGAAGCCAGACACCGCCGCATGCTCGCGGACATCAAATTCCTCGAGAGCATCAACGCACCCCTGCTGACCAGGAACAAGGGCAAGAGGATCCTTATCGCCGGCGGCAGTGGGCTGATCGGCCGGCAGGTCGCGGCACTGTTCTCCACCGCCGGCCACTTCGTTCGCCTGCTGGTGCGCGGGACTCCGAAGTTCCCCTACGAAGTGCACTGGAACCCCGACCTCGGGATCATCAACTCCCGCGACCTCGCATGGGCGGATGCGGTCGTCCACCTCGGCGGGAAATCCATCGCCACCCGGTTCACGAAGAAGGCGAAGGAGGAAATCAGGTCCTCCCGGATCGAATCGACGACGCTGCTCGCAGAGACGATGTGCGCCCTGCCGGAGGAGAAGCGCCCCGAGGTGTTCGTCTGCGCCTCGGCGGTCGGGATCTACGGATCCAGCTCGGCGGAGCCCGTGGATGAATCCGCACCCGCCGGAGAGGGATTCCTCGCCGAGGTGTGCCAGGAGTGGGAGGCTGCGGCGGCCCGGGTCGAGGACGCCGGGATCCGTCGGGTCTCGATCCGCACCGGGGTCGTGCTGACCTCGCTGAGCGGGTTCCTCAAGCTTCAGGCTCCCCTCTATCTCGCCGGTGCCGGAGGCCGATTGGGCAGCGGTGAGCAGGGGCTGGCCTGGGTCTCCCTCGACGACGTGGCCAGGGCCTATGTGCATGCCGTGCTCTATGACTATGTGCGCGGTCCGGTCAACGCGGTTGCCCCGGATCTGGTGTCACAGGCGGAGTTCGCCGAGGCGCTCGCCGCCCACCTACGCAGGCCCGCCCGGATCTCGACGCCCGGTTTCGTCACCGAACTCGTGCTCGGCCGCGACGGTGCCAAGGAGCTCGCGCTGGCCGATCAGAAGGTGGTGCCGGAGAAGCTCCAGGAGACCGGATACCAGTTCGCCCACCCCACGCTGCCCGCCTGCCTCGAGGAGGAACTCGGCAGCGGAGCGTGAAGTGGGCGAAGAGTCGGATCGGATCAGGTTCTGTGAGTCAGAACCGCTTCGAGGCGATCTCGGCACCTTGAGTCAGGGACTGCAGCTTGGCCACAGCGATCTCCGGGTGGACGCGTCCGCCGAGGCCGCAGTCGGTTGACGCGACGACGTTCTCGGGGCCGACGAGCTTGGCGAAGCGCTCGATGCGATCGGCGACGAGCTCGGGGTGCTCGACGACGTTCGTCGAGTGGGAGACGATGCCGGGGATGATGTACTTGCCCTCGGGCAGCTTGGTGTCCTCCCAGATCCGCCATTCGTGCTCATGGCGGACGTTGGCGGCCTCGAATGTGATGCCGCCGGCGTTGACGGAGAGCACCTGATCGACGATCTCCTTGAACGGCAGGTCGGTCACGTGCGGTCCGTGCCATGAGCCCCAGCAGGTGTGCAGACGCACCTGGGCCGGGTCGATTCCGCGCAGGGCATGGTTGAGGGCATCGATGCGCACCTGGATGAACGCCCGGTAGTCGTCGAAGGACGGTTCGGGGTTGATCTGGTCGAAGTTCTCGGCCAGGGACGGATCGTCGATCTGGACGGTCAGCCCCGCCTCGGTGATGGCGAGGTATTCCTCACGCAGCACATCGGCCCAGGCCCAGATGAACTCTTCATCGGACTTGTAGTATTCGTTGGCGATGCGGGAGGCAGAGCCGGGGGAGAGGGCGTTGATGTAGCCTTCGCGCTCGCCGTAGCCGGCCGCAGCCAGGCCCGTCTTGAGGTTCTTGATATCGCTGGCGACCTGATCGTGGCCGATGTAGCTGATGGCGCTCGTGGCCTTGGGGAACTGGGGCTGCTGGCCGGTGTCCGTGCCGGCATTCGCGTCACCGTAGACCCCGGGGAAGAGGTTGCGGTCGCGGCGGTCGCCGAAGCTGGTGAGAACCGTCTTGCCCGGTTCGGAGCGGACGGCGGGAGCGTCCCACTTGTCGACGTTGTCGAGCTCGAGTCCGCCGGTGCGGGCGAACGAGTAGTGCCACCAGGCTCCGTAGTCGAAGTCCGCCGCCATCGAGTGACCGTATTCGCCGTCGTTGGGCAAGGAGATGCCGAGGTTCTTCTGTCGCTTGACGAGGTCGACGACGCTGGCGGCCAGCAGCTCGTCGAACTCCTTGGTCTCGGCGTCGGAGACGGACTCACCAGCGAGACGCGCGTGGTTCTGCGCCTGCTTGACCTTGTTGGCTTCGATGAGTTCGGGGGTGCGGGGTAAGGATCCTGCGTGCGAGGTGCGGATGGCGGCCATCGTTGACTCCTTCGGTGGTTCGACTGCCTGTGCACTGCGGTCGTGGCAACGGCCGTTCGACCGCAGTTCTTCCCTCAGGCAATCACATCAGCGTGGATGCATGTGTGGGTGTCGTCATCTTGGGTCACCTGGGTGATTCGGGTCCTGGAACGTCGCGCGCAATCGTCGCTGGTGGGTCCTGGTCGTCGCCGTGATGTGGGCCGGTGTCTGCGACGGAGTCACGGCGCTGGTCCAAACGACGATCGGGTCGAGTGGATCCGTCGGCGCCGGTTTGAACATCGTCGTTCGGCTGAACACGGCGTTGCGGGTAGGAGGCCCCGGCGCAGGACTATAGTTGCGGAATGAGCGACCAGCGGTCGGAGCGGAGCGGTCCCGGGGGCGACTCGGACTGGGGCCCGGGAGACAATGCCGAGGCGCACTTCGGGCTGGGGATCCTCCCCGGCCAGCAGGAACGAGTCCGCAACTCCGGCATCCCGGCGCACTTGCGAGGAGTGACCGCGTCCCAGGACGCACAGGTGCCGTCCCCTGGGAATCCTGCGGTTCAGGCCCCAATCGGAGGCTGGAACGCGATGCCGACCCCGCCGTCCGCGGTCGTTTCCGGCTCCTCCACCCCGGGTTCCTCCACCCCGGGCTGGCCTGCTCGGATCCTGCTGTGGTCGGGAATCCTCGTCGCCCACCTGCCCGGCATCGTTCTGCTGCCGCTCGTCATCACCGGGGAGCGGCTGGTGATTCTCTCGGCATATCCGCTCATCAGCGTCATGGCTGGGGTGCTCAGTCTCCTCGTTGTCGGCGGCGCCTTCCTCCTCGCGCGGAACACGACCTGGGCCAAGAGACTGATCGGTGGAGGGATCTACGCGGTCGCCGGAGTCCTCGCGCTCGTTGTCCCGCCAGCTCTGAACAGGCTCATGCTCATGATGATGTATGACTTCGGTCCCGGAATGTGGATCCACAGCCTCATCTTCATCGTCTTCTCCATGGGCATCACGGCGGCAATGCTCATCGCCTGGAACATCGCCCGCAACCGTCGCTGGTGGGTGCATCTCATGGCGGCAGGTCTTGCCATCCTCTTCGGCACGTTCTCGACGACGGTGCAGCTGCTCTTCAACATCTCAGGGGTTCCGCCGGTCCTCGCGACCGTATCGACGCAGCTGCTCGCGCTCGTGCTCATGTACGGCTCCCTCATCCTGCTCCACGCCTGCGGACGTATGAACGGAGGATCGGTGCCGAGCGAAGGCTGACCCGTCCCGCCAGGCACTGACCCACCCCGCCGGACGACGAGAAAAGGCCCGGACCAAGCCCCTTTGCGGGGGTGGTCCGGGCCTGAGCTCTGCCGGATTCGACTTACAGAGCGGCTTCGGTCGCCGCAGCGGCTGCGCCGCCGAAGTGCTTCGGCAACGTCGCCTCGTGCGTCTCGCGCAGTTCGTCCAAGCCGATGGAGAAGTGATCGACGACCTCGAGGGCGGGTGCCTCGTCACCGGTGTCGGTCATGCCGATGCGGATGAACGGGAAGTGCCGAGCGGTGCACATGTCCTTGAACCGGACCTCCTCCGACCGCGGCACGGCCACGATCGCCCGGGCCGTCGACTCGGAGAAAAGAGCGGTGAAGACGTCGATGCCATCGCGTTCGCACACCTCATCGAGCCAGACCCTGGCCCCGGTGCCGAACCGCAGGGACGATTCGACGAGCGCCTGGGACAGGCCGCCCTCGGACAGATCGTGGGCGGCATCGATCATGCCGTCGCGCGAGGCGTTGACGAGGATCTCGCCGAGCTCCCGCTCCGCGGCCGGCTTGTACTGCGGGGGAACCCCGCCGAGGTGGCCGGCAGTGACATCGGCCCATGCCGATCCGTCGAGCTCCGCCGCGGTCGTGCCGAGCAGGTAGATCGTCTGGCCGGGCTCCTTCCACCCGCTCGGGGTGGCGCGGGTGACGTCGTCGAAGACACCGAGGACACCGACGACCGGGGTCGGGTGGATGGCCACTCCGCCGGTCTGGTTGTAGAGGGAGACGTTGCCGCCGGTGACGGGAATGCCGAGATCCTGGCACGCCTCGGCGAGGCCTTCGACGGCGGCGGCGAACTGCCACATGATCTCCGGATCCTCGGGGGAGCCGAAGTTGAGGCAGTCAGTCACGGCCCGGGGGATGGCCCCGGCGGTGGTGACATTCCGGTAGGCCTCGGCCAGTGCCAGCTGGGCGCCGCGAGCAGGATCGAGGTAGCCGTAGCGGCCGTTGGCATCGGTGGCGATGGCCACGCCGAGCCCGGATTCCTCGTCGACGCGGACGACTCCGGCATCATCGGGGAAGGCCTGGGCGGTATTGCCCTGGACGTACTTGTCGTACTGCCCGGTGATCCAATCCGCCGAGGCGAGGTTGGGCGATCCGGCCAGCTGGAGGACGGTCCGACGCAGTTCCTCATCGGTGGACGGACGCGCCAATCCGGCGGCTTCGACGGTGTTCGCAGCCACCTCGGCGGTCCATGAGGGCTCACGCATCGGACGCTCATAGACGGGTCCGTCGTGGGCGACCGAACGCGGGGGCACGTCGACGATGACATCGCCGTGCCATTCGATGATGAGGCGGCCGGTGTCGGTGACCTCGCCGAGCACGGAGGTCTCGACATCCCACTTGCCGACGATTGCGAGGAAATCCTCGAGGCGGTCGGGGCGGACCACGGCCATCATGCGCTCCTGCGACTCCGACATGAGGATCTCCTCGGGAGTCAGGGTCTCATCGCGCAGCAGCACATCGTCGAGGGCGATGTGCATGCCGCCGTCGCCGTTCGACGCCAGCTCCGAGGTCGCGCAGCTGATGCCGGCGGCTCCGAGGTCCTGGATGCCCTCGACGACTCCGGCGTGGAAGAGTTCGAGGCAGCATTCGATGAGCACCTTCTCCGCGAAGGGGTCGCCGACCTGCACGGCCGGACGCTTCGAGGGCTTCGTATCGTCGAAGGACTCCGAGGCGAGGATCGAAGCCCCGCCGATGCCGTCGCCGCCGGTCCGGGCACCGAAGAGCACGACCTTGTTGCCCTTGCCCGAGGCATTCGCCAGGCGAATGTCCTCGTGGCGGAGGACGCCGACAGCCAAGGCGTTGACCAGGGGGTTTCCCTGGTAGACGGAGTCGAAGACGGTTTCGCCGCCGATGTTGGGCAGGCCCAGGGAATTGCCGTAGTTGCTGATGCCCGAGACGACGCCGTGGACGACGCGGGAGGTGTCGGGATGGTCGATCGCACCGAAGCGCAGCTGATCCATCACGGCGACCGGGCGGGCGCCCATCGAGATGATGTCGCGGACGATTCCGCCCACGCCGGTGGCCGCACCCTGGTGCGGTTCGACATAGCTGGGGTGGTTGTGGGACTCGACCTTGAAGGTCACGGCCCAACCGTCGCCGATGTCGACGACGCCGGCGTTCTCGCCGATGCCCACGAGCAGGTGCTTCTTCATGTCTTCGGTGACCTTGTCACCGAACTTCGACAGGTGGACCTTCGAGGACTTGTAGGAGCAGTGTTCGGACCACATGACCGAATACATCGCCAACTCCGCCGAGGTGGGGCGACGTCCCAGGATCTCCCGGATCCTGTCATATTCGTCGGCCTTGAGACCGAGATCCGCATAGGGCTGTTCGACCTCCGGATTCGCGGCGGCGAACTCGACCGTCTCCTTGACCTTCTTCGAATTCTCCTGCGGGGGATCGACCTGCGCGGAATCGGCAGAACTGAGGTGTGACGACATGTCCTCTTCGGGGCCCTTTCATACGACGCGGCACTCAGCGCCAATCTTAGCCGGGGTCACGGCGGGGGAGCGAAGCGGTCCGCGCCTTGACCATCGCGGGCCGGATGTCGGGCGGATGTCGGGCGGACATGCGGTGAGCGCCACGGTCCGGATGAGGATCGAGCGCCTCGGCGCGCATTTAGAATGGTGGCCATGGCAACTCCCAAGATCGTCCTGTTCTACGTCTTCACCCCCTTGGCCGACCCCGAGGCGGTCAAGCTCTGGCAGCACACCCTGGCCGAGAGCCTCGGGCTCAAGGGGCGAGTGATCGTGTCGAAGGACGGCATCAACGCTACCATCGGCGGGGACATCTTCGACGTCAAGCAGTACGTGCGGGCCACGAAGTCCTACGCCCCATTCAAGAAGGCCGACATCAAATGGTCCAACGGCGAGGGCGACGACTTCCCGCGCCTGAGCGTCAAGGTCCGCCCCGAGCTCGTCACCTTCGGCACCGACGACGAGATCACCGTGACCGAGAACGGCGTCGAAGGCGGCGGCCGACATCTCAAGCCCGGAGCCCTGCACAAACTCCTCGACGAACGCGGCGATGACGTCGTCTTCTTCGACGGCCGCAACGCCATGGAGGCCCAGATCGGGAAGTTCCGCGACGCCATCGTGCCCGAGACCGACACGACCCGCGACTTCATCGCGGAGATCGAATCCGGCAAATACGACGAACTCAAGGACAAGCCGGTCGTCACCTACTGCACCGGCGGAATCCGCTGCGAGGTCCTGTCCGTGCTGATGAAGAACCGCGGCTTCTCGGAGGTCTACCAACTCGACGGCGGGATCGTCCGCTACGGCGAGACCTTCGGCAACTCCGGCTACTGGGACGGCTCCCTCTACGTCTTCGACAAGCGCATGCACGTGGAGTTCGGGGAGGACGGCGAATCGATCGGCCAATGCGTGTGCTGCGGGAAGAACACCCCGGAGTTCGTCAACTGTGCCAACCTCGAATGCCGCCGGCAGTATCTGCGCTGCGCCGAGTGCACGGAGAAGGGTCTCCAGCCCTACTGTGCCGAGTGCGTGGAGGCAGGGATCCCCGCCGAGGCGGCCGCCGGCTGAGCGCAGCCGTCACCTACGCGGCTGGCGCGGCAGAGCGCAGCCGTCACCTACCGGGGTGGCGCAGCAGAGACTTGGTCGCGGCCCGGATATCCGTCCAGCGGAAGTCGAAGCCGGCCCGCTCGAGCTTTTCGGGCACGGCCCAGCGGCTCTTGAGTACGAGCTCGGATTCCTGCTGCAGGACGATCATCCCGATCTCGAGCAGCCACCTCGGAGCGGGAATGCCGATCGGCATCCGCACGGCCGAGCGCAGTGCGGACATGAGGGCCGAGTTGTCGGAGGCCCCGGGGGTGGAGACGTTGATCGGGCCGGTGAGCTCGTCGTGGGTGTCGATGAACCGGATCGCGCGGATGACGTCCTCGATGTGCACCCAGCTGAAGCGCTGGTGGCCATGCGTCGGCGGGTGCTGTCGCCAGACTCTCGGCCCCGAGGCGTCAGGACCGATCCCGCGGTACCGGGTATGCGGCAACCATCGGCCCTCGAGCTGAGGGCCGCCGACGCCGAAGCGTGCGGCAGTTGCCAGCATGTTCAGGGCGGCACCGTCGCCGAGCACGATGGCCATGCGCAGCGCCACTCGCCGGGTCTCAGGCAGCTCTCCGGCGAAGAGCTCCTTCTCCCACCCTTTGGCCACATCGACGGAGAAGCCCTCCCCGACGTCGCCGTCGGCCTCGGTCTGCGGACGGTCCGTCGCATGGCGGTAGATCGTCGCCGTGCTCGAGTTGATCCACAGGCGTGGAGGCGCCGAGGCGGCCGCGACAGCATCGTTGAGCGCTCGGGTGGTCAGCATCCGGGAGTCCCAGATCTCCTGCCGGTTGCGATCGCGATAGCGACATCCGACGCTGCGCCCGGCGAAGTTGATGAGGAGATCGGCGCCGTCGATTAGGTCGGCGATCTCGTTCGGTGAGTCCCAAGTGGCATCGCTGCCCGAGGCGGGGCGTCCGATGGTGCGCACCTCATAGCCCCACACGCGCAGGGGAGTGACGAGAGAACCGCCGATGAAGCCGGAAGCTCCCGCGATGACGGCACGAGGACGGGCGGACTGACCGGAAGAACTGATGGAGTCATCGCTCATGGCACGACCGTAGCACCGGGTGCAGGGCCAAGCCGCGGGAGAAATCAGCCGCTCGAGTTTGCTGGTGACCGTTGTCACAAGCAAGACTCCGGTTTCGAGTTGCACGCACATCCCGAACTGGTCTAGAGTTATATCTCGTTGCCCCGGCGATAACGGATCGAAACGAAACGTTCTCCACAGGGTGTGACCAGGACAAACACTCAGATGTTTGGCAGGTCTTCCAGCAGGGCAACAAGAAGCTGATACCCCCAGTGAACGTGCCGCTCTTTTGTCTGGTTCGGTGATGGGTGTGTGTTTGTGGTTTGAGAATCCAATAGCGTGTTTGTTTGAACAATTAGTGATGCCAGATAATTATTTTCTGGTAAGACAACCACATGATCAAACATTTGGTGCCGACCCTTCGCCGGGTGGGTGCCGTTGTGGTGTTTGGTTGTGTTTTTTTTGGGTCAACCTTCTCACCCCGTGAGGGGTTGGCTGTCTTGCTGGGATTCTTACGCAACATAAAGTTTTTTATGGAGAGTTTGATCCTGGCTCAGGACGAACGCTGGCTGCGTGCTTAACACATGCAA
>NZ_PGFV01000007.1 GCF_021023135.1 Brevibacterium sp. CCUG 69071 | reverse complement strand
CAATGGCAGGCTCGAACACCTTCGGGGATCAGCCCTCGGGTTCCGCAACCTCACGCATTACATCGCGAGGTGCTTACTCGAGTCCGGTGGTTTCAGACCGGTTCTACACTCTCGTTTACGATGAGCCACTAAACGACCAAAAGTCGCCGACTGTATGACTACATGCGTACGGTCCCAGCCATAACCACATACGGCAGCCAGAATGAACTCTGGAGGGATCATCATGAAACGGCTGGCACTGGCAGCTGCCGTCGCCCTGACGGCGTCCACGATCGGGGTGGCCCCGGCAGCTGCAGAGACAACGGACAGCACGACCGAGCTCGCGGCCCAGGAGGCATCGCCGTCTCCGGGAGAGGACGCGACCGACGGCGAGGATCAGAACACCGGCGAGGACACGAGCACAGGCTCGAAGGACGGGGAGGACTCGGCGGACTCCGACGAGACCACCCCGCCGGATGATAAAGCCGACGAAGCCGAAGGCAGCGAGAATGGCTCCGAGGAATCCGAGCCGATCGATGCCTCGCTCTCCCTCGACAAGACGGAGATGACCGTCGACGAGGCGGCCAAGGCGATTCCGTACACCGTCACCGGTCTCAAGGCCGGGGACACCGTGACCGCCGAGCCGGGCGAAGGCGGTGCACACACCGTCGACAGCGACGGAACGTTCAAGGGAGAGCTCCGCGGCAACACCGAGCTGAAGGAGGGCGCCGTCCTCGACGTCACCGTGACCGTCGCCCGCGAGGGTCAGGAGTCGAAGACACTTACCGACAGCGTGGAGATCACCGCCGACGATGATGACTCCGACGTCGGTCTCAGCGTCGACCCTGAGAGCCAGGGCATCGATACTTTCCTCGACAACGGAGTCGGCATGACCATGTCGAACTGTGAACCCGGACAAGAAGTGAAGTTCGAGATTCACGCCGCCGACGACCCCGACCAGTTCTACTGGGAGGACACGCAGAAGGCCGATGAGGACGGCGCATCTTTCATGACCTTCATCCCAGGAACCGGAGCCGACGGCTGGATCGGTGACTTCGTCGCCACCGCCACTTGCGGTGACCAGAGTGCCGATGCGTCCTTCACAGTGACCGAGGACGGCGACGAATCGGATGCGGATCTGACTGTCACGCCGAAGACTCAGAAGCTGCAGGACTTCCTCAACAATGGTGTCAACATCACTCTGGTCAACTGCCATGTCGATTCAGACGTGACGTTCCGTGTGAGTACCAAGCGCGACCCCGACACCGAGATCTGGAAGGAGACTCAGAAGGCAGGTGAAGATGCGGCCGGATCCGTGCAGTTCACACCGGACGGCGATGGAGGGGCTGGATGGGCAGACGAATTCCTCGTCATGGCCTCCTGCGCCGACAAGAGCGCAGAGACCACATTCACGGTCACCGACGACGGCAGCGTCCTCGACCCGAAGCTCTCGATCGACCCGACCGAGATCTCCGGCGCGGACTTCGCCAACCGTGAAAAGGGGGTCAGTCTCACGGCCACCGAGTGCGCAGCGGACGCGGAGGTCAACTTCCAGGTCTGGGACCAAGACTCCTCGAACAAGCTCTATGACCAGACGACCACGACCAATGAGGAGGGTGTTGCTGGGGTTCAGGTCTACGGCCTCGAAGACCGGCCCGAGGCCTACGTCGGCACCTACGAGGTGACTGCCGTGTGCATGGAGCAGAGTATGGACGGAAAGTTCGTCGTCACTGTCGAAGGATCCGGAGGAGGCTCCGGCGGAGGTGCGGGCGACGTCGGTGACTCCGACAACGCCGGCTCGATGCCGCGCACCGGAGCCGAACTCACCGGACTCGGAGTCGGTGCCCTGCTCGTCATCGGCGGAGCGCTATCGATTCTTGTGGCTCGTCGCCGCGGGATGCTCGGGCGGTGACCGGTGACCCGTCGGGTTGGTGACCAGTCCCGGCCCGACGGCGCGAACCAACACTGACCGAGCAGCGATCGTCCCCGGTTCCTCGCACATCTGGGAAGGAACCGGGGAAGATCCGTGTGCGCCGCGGACGCAATTCCGGTGGGCAGGAAAGTGCCCTGCAGTCGAGGATAACGATCCGATCATCGACAATGCCCCACAGAAACCGCGCCGGCAGACGAGAACGCTTGGGGCGACGCAATCTGCGGTGGGCCGACTCAGCTGGAGCCGGTCAGTTCCCGCTCACGAGGGTCCGCACGGCCGAGGAGAAGAACCCCTGGCCGTCGATCCCGCCGCCGTCCTCGGGGCCGAAACCGGCCTCGACGGCGTGCTCGGGGTGGGGCATGAGGCCGACGACGTTTCCGGCCTCGTTCGTGATTCCCGCGATGTTACGCAGGGACCCGTTGGGGTTGAGTCCCTGGTAGCGGAAGACCACTCGTCCGGTGGATTCGAGCTCGTCGAGGACCTCGTCGGTGGCGACGAAGCCGCCCTCACCGTTCTTCAGCGGGATCCGGATGGTCTGGCCCTGGGTGTAATCACCGGTCCAGGCCGTGTTCGCGTTCTCCACGACGAGCTCCTGGTCGCGGCAGATGAAGTGCTGGTGGTCGTTGCGGATGAGCGCCCCGGGCAGCAGATGGGATTCGCAGAGGATCTGGAATCCATTGCAGATGCCGAGCACCGGCATGCCGGCATTCGCCGCAGAGACCACGGCCTCCATGATCGGTGCGAATCCGGCGATGGCCCCGCAGCGCAGGTAGTCCCCATAGGAGAAGCCGCCGGGCAGGATGACCCCGTCGACACCGGACAGCGTCGCATCGGCGTGCCACAGGTTGACCGGCTTCGCCCCGGCCAGTCGGACCGCGCGTGCGGCATCACGGTCATCGAGCGTTCCGGGGAACGTGACGACGCCGATCGAGACTCCGGACTCGGCTCCCGCCTCGGCGACGGAAGGATCGTTGGCAACTGCGGTCATCGGGCGTCCTCGGCGACGCGCACGGCGACGACGTTTTCGATCACCGGATTCGACAGGAGCTTCTCGGCGGCCTCACGGGCCTGCGCGAGGACTTCATCGGTGGCCTCGCCGTCGACCTCGAGTTCGAATCGCTTGCCCTGCCGGACCTCACCGAACCCGGTGAAGCCGAGTCGGGTCAATCCACCGGAGATCGCCTTGCCCTGAGGGTCCAGGATCTCGGGCTTGGGCATCACCTCAACGACGACACGTGCCATGCGTGTTCTGCTCCTTCATGAAAGTCTCGGGACGTCCTCCCGCGCTCGCCGAGAGTCTATCAAGTGCCGCGGGCGCGAGCGGTCACCGTCTCAGGAGTCGAAGCCCATGCCTACGGCGTCGAGGACCTTGAGCAGCGGACCGCGCTTGCCCTCGTTCTCATCGGCCTTGATCAGCGCGTTCGTCGTCAGGGTGATGCCCAACCACGCCACAGGCTCCGGCGGGAACGGCAGCGGCAGCCTGCGCACCATCTCCAGGCGGGTCAGCTCGGTCTCCTCACCGGAGAGCAGATCGAGCATGACCGTGCCCGCGAATCGTGAGGCACCCACGCCGAGGCCGGTGAACCCAGCCGCCATGGCTACCTTCTGACCGTAGGCCGTGGTGAAGAAGGAGAAGAAGCGCGAGCAGGTGTCGATCGCCCCGCCCCACTTGTGGCTGAACCTCAGACCTTCGAGCTGCGGGAAGGTGGTGAAGAAATGCTCGGCGAGGGTATCGAAGGTCTCCGGCCGCTGGTCGTACTTCCACGAGACTCGCCTGCCGTAGTGGTAGACGGCGTCCCAGCCGCCGAACAGGATCCGGTTGTCGGCGCTCAGCCGGTAGTAGTGGAAGCGGTTCGCGCAGTCCCCGATTCCCTGCCGTCCGTCCCAGCCGATCGCGGCCAGCTGGGCCTCGGTCAGGGGTTCGGTCATGAGCGCGTAGTCGTAGACGGGGACCGTGTGCAGGCTGACCCGCTTCAGCAGCGAGGGGAACACGTTCGTCGCCAGGGCCACGCGGTCGGCGGTGATGGTGCTGCAGGACGCCGCCCGACAGTCGTCCAGAGTCTCGGCGGTCACCTTCGTCGTGAGCAGGACCGTGGAGCGCCGGTCGCTGACATCGGTGACCTTCGTGCCTTCGTAGACCTCGACGCCGAGTTCGCGGATAACGCGAAGCAGCTCCCAGCACAGCTTCGCCGGGTTGACCATAGCGACCTCGCGGGAATCCCACAGAGCCCCCTTGTAGGTCGGTGACTTCACGACCTGGGCGAGCTCCTTCTGGTTGTAGAAGATGAACCCCGCTTCCGGGTCGTGGGCATCTCGCAGCTCGGCGACCTGGTAGTCCTCGGTGGCGACGTCGAGTTCACCGGTGCGTTCGAACTCGACGTCCATGCCGTAGCGGGCCACAGCGGCTTCGATCTCATCGAGGTTCTCTCGTCCCAGCTCGGCCAGGCGCTCGTTCTCCTTCGGCAGGTGGGCTTCGCCGTTGTCGTAGCCGTGGGTGAGGCTGGCGGCGCAGAACCCGCCGTTGCGCCCCGAGGCGGCCCATCCGACCGAGTTCGCCTCGAGCAGGACGACATGCCGGTCGGGATCGCGTTCCTTGGCCTGCAGGGCGGTCCACAGTCCGGTGAAGCCGCCGCCGACGACGAGGAGGTCGGCGGAGATGTCGCGGCCCAGCGGCGGGAGCGGCTGCGGGCGTTCGTCGGTGTCGAGCCAGAACGGCACGGTGGAGGCGTCGGCCAATGCGGCTTTGACGTTCATTGCACTTCTCAATCTGCCTTGCGGCATCAGATATCGGTCATACGGCATCAGGGATCTGTCTAGCGGGGAATCTCGGTCCTCACCCGGCCATGGTCTTGATGATCTCCGTCGAACTTCCGCCTGCCTTTCGCAGCACGAAGCCTACGAAGGCCAGGGCCAGCAGCGTGAGCAGGAACATCACGGTCGACATCGCCGCGACCTCGGGGCGCAGCGCCACACGCACGGCGGAGAAGATGTAGACCGGCCACGGCGTGTACCCGGGCTGCTGGACGAAGCTCGAGAGGATCGTGTTGTCGAGGCTGACCGTGAACGACATCAGCGCACCGGCGAGGATGCCGGGAGCCGCGATCGGCAGCGTGATGTCCTTGAACCGGTTCCACGGACTCGCCCCGAGGTCCGCGGCCGCGTCCTCGAGCTGCGTGTCGATGCCGGCCAACCGGGCACGGACGATGAAGGTGACGATCGCCATCGAGAACATCGCATGGGAGATGATCAGCCTGACCAGGCCGTTGTTGAGCGGTGTGATGCCCCAGTCGACGCCGACGGTGACGAACCACGGCAGGAACGAGATGCCGTCGACGATCTCTGGGGTGACCAGGGTGAGCCCAAGGATCGCCGTCAGCCCGAGTGCCCACCAGGCGCCCTTCGGCGCCCTGGCCAGGGCCACTCCGCCCAGCGTCCCGAAGATCGTGGAGACGAGCGCCGCACCCACGGCGGCCTGGAGGCTGGTGACGATCGAGGAGATGATGATGTCGTTGTTCAGCCCTGAGATGTAGGCCTCGAGGCCGAAGCCGCGGAAGTTCGCGAGCACCTTGCCGTTGTTGAACGAGTAGGCGATGATCACCGCGATCGGGATGAACAGGTACGCGAAGACGAGGATGCCCCAGACGTGGAGCCCGATGTCCGTGGGCGTGCGTCGGGCGAAGGTGTTCTTACGTGACATCTCAGGCCCTCCCATCTGTCAGCGGCACGCTGTTCAGCCTCGCCGCGATCGTCTGCCCCAATTTGAGCAGCCCGAAGCCGATTCCGACCACCGCCAGGGTCGAGAGGATGAGGATCATCGCCATCGCCGCACCGACCGCCCAGTTCTGAGCGGTGTTGAACTGGTTGGCGATGAGCTGACCGACCATCGATCCGCTCGCCCCGCCCAGGACGGTCGCCGTGACGTAGTCGCCGTTGAGGGGGATGAAGACGAGCAGGCAGCCGGAGACGACACCGGGCATCGCCATCGGCAGGGTCACCCGCAGAAACGTCTTCACCTTCCCCGCGCCGAGGTCGTAGCTGGCTTCGCGCAGCTTCTGACCCGAGGCGTCGATGGCGACGAAGAGGGGCAGGATCATCAGCGGCAGATAGTTGTAGACGACGCCGATCTGCACGGCCGAGCGGGTGTAGAGAATGTCGAGCGGAGCGTCGAGGAGGCCGAGTCCCTGCAGCCAGTTCGAGAGGAACCCGTCGGGGGAGAGCATGATCTGCCAGCCCAGGGTGCGGACGAGGAAGTTCGTCCAGAACGGCACCATCACCAAAGCCAGGGCCAGCGACCGTCTGGCCGGGGAGACCTTGATGGCCAGCCAGTAGGCGAAGGGCAGGGCGATGAGCAGGCACAGGATCGTGCCGAGGATCGAGATCCGCAGGGTCGCGAAGAATGTGGAGACGAAGCTTGCTGACATCGCCTCCGGATAGCGGTCGAAGGACAGCTGATCGGTGGCGATGGCGGTGAACTCATCGGGCTTGTAGCCGAAGCTGTAGAAGATGACCAATGCCACCGGGATGATGAAGAAGAACAGCGCATACGCCCAGGTCGGAAACGACATCGCTGAGGCCCCGAAGAATCTCGTCGACATGCCGCCGGGTTTCACAGGTTTCTTCCTCGCTGGTGTCGAAGTCGGTGTTCGGGTGCTCATGCTCCGCTCCTTGCCTGCGCATCAGCGAAGATCTTCGTGCGGATCTGATCGGCCGGCGTCTGCTTGCTGGGTTCGAGTCGGTCGAGGACCTCCTGGGTGGGGAAGATGAGATCGCGTTCGTCGATATCGGCCTCCTTGGCCAGCTCGGCCAGGCCCTTCGTGCCGATCGGGTAGCCGATGTAGTCGAGTTGGTCGACTGCGGTGTCCGGGGAGATCATGTGGTTGATGAAGGCGTGTGCGGAGTCTGGGTGCGGGGCGCCGGTGGCGATCGCCCAGCAGTCGGTCCACAGATTCGCCGAGGGGGTCGGGAACACGTATTTCCAGTCCTCCGGGTTCGGCACCTCGGACAGGCCCTGGCGGGCGTCGCCGTTGAAGGCCTGCAGCAGGGTGAAGCTGCCCTGGATCATGCCGGTGGCGACATTGCCGATATAGGCCTTCGTGTTCGGCGCCAGCTGGTCGACGATGATCGTGCGCGCCTCATCGAGCTCGCCCTCGTCCTCGGTGTTGAGGCTGTAGCCGAGCGCGGCCAGGGCGATGGCCGAGACCTCCCACGGGTCCTCGAGCAGAGAGGTGGTCCCCGCGCCCTCCTTCTGCGCGGCATCGATGAAGTCCTGCCAGCTCGTCATCTCGTGAGTGATCGTCTTCGTGTCGTAGACGAAGCCGGTGGTGCCCCAGGCCTTGCAGATCGAATACCGGTTGTCCGGGTCGAAGTACTGGTTCGTGAAGTTCGGGTCGATGTGCTCGAAGTTCGGGATGAGATCCATCTGCAACTCCTGGAGCAAGTCGTGCTCGAGCATCTGCGGAATGTTCGACCCCGTCGGCACCACCACGTCGTAGCCCGAGGTTCCGCGCGAGGTTGAGAGCTTCGCGATGAGCTCCTCATTCGATCCGTAGGAGTCGACCTGGACGAGCACGTCGTTCTGCGCCTTGAAGGCCTCGATGAGTTCGGGGTTGTCGTAGTCGCCCCAGGAGTAGAGGTTGAGCTTCGACTCGAGCTCACCGTCCGTGGCCGGGGACTCCGCCATCTTCGTGTTCCGTCCGCAGGCCGACAGTGCACCCAGTCCGGCGACCCCGAACCCGGCCAGCAGTGCGCGTCGGGTCAGTCTCGCCGAGGCGGTCCTCGGCGCCAGGAATGTCACATCGGGTCGTCGTCTGACCATCTCAGGCACCGTCCCCACCGGCCGGCGCGGACGCACCGTCTTCGTAGCCGTAGACGGCCACGTCGTCGGCATCCCAGCTGAGGTCCACCTCGGCGCCGGCGGCCAGCAGCTCATTGCCGGTCGCGGGCACGCGGGCGAGGATCTCGTCGTTGTCGCCGACGATGATCATGTACTGGATGACGTCTCCGAGGAAGGACACCGACATCACCGTCCCGCGGGCGGAGTTCGTTCCCGGTCCCTCCTGGCCGGCCGGAGCCACGCGCATACGTTCGGGGCGGATGGCCACCCGCACCCGTTCGCCGACGCTCAGGGTCCCGGCAGTCCCCGACGCCGAGGCGGGTCGCCGGTTCAGGGACGAGGCCTCCATGATCGCGTTCGCCGTGCGCAGGCGCGCGGTGCCGGACTCGGCGGCGACCACCTCGGCGGGGACGAAGTTCTGTTTGCCGATGAACCCGGCGACGAAGCCGTTGACCGGGTTCGCGTAGATGTCCTCCCCGGACCCGATCTGCTGGATCACGCCGTTGTACATGACGACGATGCGGTCGCTCATCGCCAGCGCCTCGTCCTGGTCGTGGGTGACGAAGACGAAGGTGGTGTCCAACCTCGTGTGCAGGCGCTTGAGTTCGAGCTGCATCTCCTCGCGCAGCTTCCGGTCGAGCGCCGACATCGGCTCGTCGAGGAGAAGCACCTGCGGGCGGTTGACCAGGGCCCGGGCCAGTGCGATGCGCTGCTGCTGACCGCCGGAGAGCTGTTCGGGCTTGCGCCCGGCGAAGTCCTCCATCTGCACCAGCGCGAGGACCTCGCGGACGCGCTCGGCGATCTCGGGCTTCGGGGTCTTCGACTGCTTGAGCCCGTAGGCGATGTTGTCGGCGATGTTCATGTGCGGGAACAGCAGATACGACTGGAACACCGTGTTGACCGGTCGCCGGTGCGGCGGGAGGGAGACGATGTCCCTGCCTCCGAGGAGGATCGCACCGTCGGTGGGGACTTCGAAGCCGGCGATCATGCGCAGCAGGGTGGTCTTGCCGCAGCCCGACGGTCCGAGCAGGGAGAGGAACTCGCCCTTGCGCACGGACAGGTCGAGGCGTTCGATCGCCGTGTTCTCGCCGAAGACCTTCTTCACGCCCTGGATCTCGAGGTGCTCGAACTGCGTGGTCGCCGAGGTGTCGGCCTGAGCTGTGCTGGTCATGATTGCCTTTCAGCGTCGTCGGCTGGGATGGTCGAGGTGCGGCTGTGGAGCCGGGCCGCGTCGTGGACGATGCGGCCGCCGGCGATCGTCAGCTCGGTGGTGATGCCGGCGATCTGTGTGGGATCGAGGGCGAAGGGGTTCCTACTCGCCAGGGCGAGGTTCGCCGGTGCGCCCGCGCGGATGGTGCCGTTGGCCTCCGAGCGCAGCAGGTGCGCCGAACCGGAGGTGTAGGCGGTCAATGCCGTGGACAGGTCGATCGCCTGCTCGGGCAGCAGAGGTGCGGGGTCCCCGGCGCTCGGGTGGCAGCGGTTGAGGGCGACGTGGATGGCTTCCCACGGATTCGCCGTCGACACCGGCCAGTCCGATCCCATCGCCAGGTGGGTGCCCGCCTCGGCAAAGGAGGCGAAGGGGTAGAGCCAGGTGCTGCGCTCGGGCCCGAGGACGGGGAGATTGAGGTCGATCATCTGCTGGTCGTGGCAGGCCCAGAGCGCCTGCAGGTTCGCGGTGATCCCGAGTTCGGCGAAGCGGGGCACGTCGATCGGGTCGACGACCTGGACGTGGGCGATGTGATGGCGGGCGTCGCTGCCGGCGCTCGCCCCGATCGCTGCGAAGGCGTCGAGTGCGGCCTTGACCGCAGCGTCGCCGATCGCGTGGCAGTGGATGTCGAAGCCGGCGGCGTCGAGGGCGGCGAAGGAGCGTTCGAGGTGTTCGCGGGTGAAGTAGCTGGTGCCGAATCCGCCGCACGCGCAGGCGTACTCCGCGCTCATCGCGGCTGTCTGCGATTCGACGATGCCGTCGAGCATGAACTTCACCGAGGTGGTGCGGAAGCCTCCCTCGGTGCGGCGCAGCCTCAGCAGCCGGTCGACCTCGGCGTCGATGTCCTCGACGTCACGGGGCCACCACAGGCTCCCGACCACCTCGGCGCGCAGATCGCCCGTCCGCTCGGCCTCGACATAGGTCTCGAAGGGGGAGCGGTGGCCGGAGTAGTCGCCGACGATGGCATCCATCCACGCGGTGACGCCGAGCGAGTGGAGATAGGACTGTCCGGCGAGCAGTCCGGCGCGGATCACTTCGTCCGCGGCCGGGGGAATGTAGGCGGAGACGAGGTCCATGGCGGATTCGTGCAGGCAGCCGGTGGGTTCGCCGATGTCGTTGCGGACGATGACGCCGCCGGGCGGGTCCGGGGTGGTGATGTCGATGCCGGCGAGAGCCAGGGCCGCCTGGTTCACCCAGGCCGAATGGTGGTCGGCGCTGAGCAGGAACATCGGACGATCCGGGCTGACTTCGTCGAGGATGTCCGCGGTCGGTGCCCCGCCGGGGAAGCCGGCCATCGACCAGCCGCCGCCGGTGACCCAGACCTGGGTCTTCGTCAGGTGGAGGCGGATGAGGTCGAGCGTCTCCTCGAGGTCCTGCGCCCCGCTGATGTCGCAGGCCAGGGATTCCTGACCGCCGAAAGTCGTGTGCACATGAGCGTCGACGAATCCGGGGGTGAGCAGCGCTCCGGTGGCGGTGATGGTGCGCGGGGCTGGCTCGGCGGCTTCGCCGGTGCCGATCTCGGTGACGATGCCACCGCGGATGCTCACCCGGTTTGCGGGCAGGAGGGAGTGACCGTCGAAGATGCTGACGTCGAGGATGTCGAGGTCCATGGCTGCCTCCCGACTGCGATGCCGAAGATCAGGCGAAGACGCGCCGGACGCGCTCCGCAGAATGTCAGTCTAAGTCCGGGTCGCGGCGTCCAATAGGCCTTCTGCCCAGCCGTTATCCGTTCGTGTTCGACGAATGACCTGCATGGGTTCTCCTGCTGGTCAGCGAGGATGCGCCGCGGGTGTGCGGGAGCATGACTCGCCGTGTCGTCGACCGGACCGGGGAGTGTGTTCCCGGTCACTAACGGAACACCTTAGCCCACCGCCGAGGTGGAATCCACCGAATCCGTTGTGTGAGACGGTTTGCGGAGTCGGAAGTTTCAGCGGGAGCGTTTACCGGGTGCGGGATCAGTATCCGTAGGTGCGGTTATCGCGGGCGGGTGGGCAGTGCTCTCGCCTGCGCCGATAGGTCAGGGAACCGAGACGAAAACACGATTCGCCTCGGTTCTCTGACCTATTCGCAGGGCAGGGGAGCGGGATTCGCTCCGCGGTGAGCACTCAGCCGGGGAACGTCTCTCCGGTGAGCTTCTCGAAGGCCTCGATGTAGCGGGCGCGGGTCTTCTCGACCACCTCGGCGGGCAGGGCCGGGGGAGGAGTGTCAGAGGACTTGTCCCACCCGGATTCGGTGGTCAGCCAGTCGCGGACGAACTGTTTGTCGAAGCTCGCCTGCGCCTGTCCCGCCTGGTACCTCGAGGCGTCCCAGAAGCGGGAGGAGTCGGGGGTGAGCACCTCATCGCCGAGCACGACCGTGCCGTCGGGCAGCGTCCCGAACTCGAACTTCGTGTCGGCGAGGACGATGCCGCGCTCGCGGGCGATGGCCTCGGCACGCTGGTAGATCTCGATCGTGAGATCGCGGATCACCGAGGCGGTGCCATCCCCGATGGTCTCGGCGACCTGGTCGAAGCTGACGTTCTCGTCGTGATCGCCGAGCTCCGCCTTCGTCGCGGGGGTGAAGATCGGCGGTTCGAGACGGTCGGCCTCGACGAGTCCTGCGGGCAGGCGGATGCCGCACACGGAGCCGGTCGCCTGATAGTCGGCCATGCCCGAACCCGTGAGGTAGCCGCGGGCCACGCATTCGACGGGGATCATCGACAGGTTCTTCACGATCAGTCCCCGTCCGGCCACGGCGGCGGGCACATCGGAGCTGATGACGTGGTTGCCGATGAGCTCGGCGAGCTGGTCGAACCACCACAGGCTCAGTCCGGTGAGCACCTTGCCCTTGTCGGGGATCTCGGTGTCGAGCACCCAGTCGTAGGCGGAGATGCGGTCGGAGGCGACCATGAGCAGCCGCTCGGCCGAGGCCGCATCGGCGGCACCCTCGGGGATGTAGAGGTCGCGGACCTTGCCCGAGTACACGTGCGTCCAGCCCGGCAGCTCGGGGGCGTTCGTGTCGAGTCCGGTCGCCGGCGCCGAGGTGGTTGCCGGCTCCCCGTAGATCTCGGGCAGTTGGATGCGTCCCCGGGCGGCCGCCTCGGCGATATCGGTCCGGTGCTGCTCACCGTCCCATCGGATCTCGTCCACGGCCGCATAGGCCTTGGCCCGTGCCTCGTCGAGGTCGGTGCCCAGAGAGACCACGGAGAGCACGCGCCCGCCGGAGGTGACGATGTCGCCGGTCTCGGCGATGTCCTCGGTGATCACGGCATCCTCGGGGGCGAACCCGCCGCTCGGGCCGGTGGCCAGGGCGGTGCCGGCGTGGAGGACGCTGATGTCATCGAGTCCGTCGGCGGTTTCGAGACCGCGGATGATGTCGCCGGCCGAAGGTGTGCCCGGATAGTTCTCGGCGGCCATGACCACGGTCACCGAGGTGCGCGGATCCCACTCGAATTCGCCCACCTCGTCGAGACGACCCTCGGCGGCGGCGAGCATGGTCTGGCCCAGCGGGGAGGCCAGACGCGCGAGCACCGACTGGGTCTCCGGGTCGCCGAAGCGGACGTTGAACTCGACGACGCGCAGGCCCTTCGAGGTCAGCGCCAGACCGCAGTAGAGCAATCCGACGAACGGGGTGCCGCGCTTGGTCATCTCGTCGACGACCGGCTGGGCGACGGTGGACACGATCTCATCGACAGTGCCGGCGGGCAGCCATGGCAGCGGGGAGTAGGCGCCCATGCCGCCGGTGTTCGGGCCGGTGTCGCCGTCGCCGATGCGCTTGAAGTCCTGCGCGGGAGCCAAGGGCAGGGTGTGCTGCCCGTCGCAGAGGACGAAGAGGGAGACCTCGGGGCCGTCGAGATAGTCCTCGATGACGACCCGGTCGGAGACCTCGAGGCAGGAGGTGGCATGCGCCAGGGCCTCATGGCGATCGGAGGTGACGACGACGCCCTTGCCGGCGGCCAGGCCATCGGCCTTGACCACGTGCGGGGCACCGAATTCGGCCAGGGCCGCGGCCGCCTCGTCGACGGAGTAGGCGACCACCGCGCGGGCGGTGGGCACGCCGGCGGACTCCATGATCTCCTTCGCGAAGGCCTTCGAACCCTCGAGCGCCGCGGCGTGGGAGCTGGGGCCGAAGACCGGGAACGACGCCTCCCGCAGGGCGTCGGCGACCCCGGCGACCAGCGGAGCTTCGGGCCCGATGACGACGAGGTCGACGTCGAGGGTCTCCGCCAACGCGGTCACGGCGGCGGCATCGTTCGCATCGACCGCCTCGGTGTGGGCGATCTGCGCGATCCCGGGGTTGCCGGGAGCGGCGATGACGGCGTCGACCTGGGGGTCGCGGGAGAGAGCAAGGACGAGGGCGTGTTCACGGGAGCCCGAACCGATGACAAGAACCTTCACACCACCAGCCTATAAGGTCGTAGGCTTGAGTGCGTGACTCGTTCCACCTTCACCCCCGCCGAGGCGGCCGAACTCGCCGTGGTCATCCGCGGCGGATTCGTCGAATCCCGGCACATCGGATCCGCCGTCGTCCTCGATCCCAGTGGTTCACCGGTGCTGAGCCTCGGCGCGCCCGCCGTCCCCGTCTTCACCCGTTCGAGCCTCAAACCGTTGCAGGCGATCGCGGCGATGAGCCTCGGTGCGCGCCTCGAGGGCGTCTCGGCCGCGCTGGCGAGTGCCTCCCACAAGTCCGAGGCCGGGCACGTCGAGGTCGTCGAGCGGATGCTCGCCGATGTCGGTCTGACCGACTCGGACCTCAGATGCCCCTCCGCCCATCCGGCCGACGGGTCCTTCCGGCGCAGCCTCCAGGCCAAAGGCTTCAGCGGGGAGTCGGGACTCATCGACCCGAAGTCGCGCCTGTACTTCAACTGCTCCGGCAAGCACGCGGCCTTCCTCGCAGCCGCCGTCGCCCAGGGGGCCAGGACCGCCGACTACCTCGACCCGGCACATCCGGTCCAGGCCAAGGTCGCCGAGGTGGTCGAGACCTTCGCGGACGAGACTCCCGCGGCCGTGGGCATCGACGGCTGCGGTGCCCCGGTGTTCGCGCTCAGCCTGCTCGGACTCGCGAGAGCGATCGGCCGGGTCGTGCGCTTGGGCAGCGGCGACGGGTCCGTCGCGGACGGGGTGAACCGGCACGGCGCGGACGGGGTGGACGGGTCCGTCGCGGACGACGTCGACCCGGGCACCGCCTCGGCGCCGGAATCATCGTCTGACTACACGGTTTACACGGCCTACGCTGCCGAGGCCCGCACCCTCATCGACGCAGTCTTCGCCCACCCCTGGGCGATCGAGGGACATGGGCGACCGAACTCCACGGTCATCGACCGCCTCGGCGTCTTCGCCAAGGGCGGAGCCGAAGGCGTCATCGTCATGGCCACGAAGACCGGCTACTCGGTGGCACTCAAATGCCTCGACGGATCCTCCCGAGCCACGGGACTCGTGGCGCTGCGGCTGCTCGAGAAGGCGGGAGCCTTCGCCCGGTCAGGTGCGGGCGCCGAGGACGGGGCCGCCTCGGCGTCGGATCCCGTCATCACCGAGGAACTGCTGGCGCAAGTGATCGCGGCGATCACCGAGCCCGTCACCGGCGGCGCGGATTCCGAGGGGCGGACGGCGGTTGTCGGGCGCACCGACCTGGGTGAAGATGTGAGCCAAGGATCGAGAGGGAGACGGACTGATGGCGATTCGCAGAAGAATTGACCCTGTCGAGGGGCGCAACGCCCTCGAGATGTGGGTGGCGCACGCGCACACAGACGCGGTGCCGGCTGATCGGGCGACCCTGGCCACGGCCGTGCGGTTCACGCTCGAGGAGCTCGCCGACCGCGCCGAGGGCAACAGCGTCGAGGTTCGGGTCCCGCCCTTCGGCGTCACCCAGTGCATTCCCGGGCCCCGGCACACTCGCGGGACCCCGCCGAACGTCGTCGAGACCTCCGCACAGGTGTGGCTGGAGATCGTGACCGGAGCGACCGACTTCTCTGCCGCGCTCGCCGAAGGCCGGGTCGACGCCTCGGGCACCCGCGCCGACATCGGAGATTTCGTCCCCCTGTACACCCGGGAAGAACTGGAAGGCCGACGATGAGCGCGCAGATCACCCAGACCACCTCCTTCATCGGGGGTCGCCATGTTCCCTCCCTGACCACCTACGCCAACATCGACCCGGCCACGGGCGACCACCTCGGCGACGTCTCCCGCGGTGGGGCCGACGAGGTCGACCGTGCGGTCAAGGCCGCCGCCCGGGCGCAGCAGGAGTGGAAGCGCTCGAGTCCCGAGCAGCGCTCGAAGCTGCTCGTGGCCACCGCCGAGGTGGTCCGGGCCAACCGTGACGAGCTCGCCCGGCTCGAATCCGAGGACACCGGCAAACCCCTGACCCAGGCCTACGCCGACGTCGATGTCTGCGCCCGCTACTTCGAGTTCTACGGTCACACCATCGAGTCGTACTACGGGCATCAGATCCCGCTCGGTGAGGACATGCACGTCTACACTCGCCGCGAACCCTATGGGGTGACCGGGCACATCGTGGCCTGGAACTATCCGCTGCAGCTCATCGGCCGGGCGGCGGCGACCTCCCTGGCCACCGGCAACTGCGCGGTCGCCAAACCCGCCGACGAGACTCCGCGCTCGACCGTGCGGCTGGCCGAACTCATCCATTCCGTGGGCTTCCCCGCCGGGGCGTTCAACGTGGTCACCGGGCTCGGGGCCGAAGCCGGAGCCGCCCTGTCCGCCCACCCCGGAGTGGCGCATCTCGGGTTCGTCGGGTCCACGCAGATCGGCTCGGCCATCGCCCACGCCGCCGCGGATCGGGTGGTGCCGACGGTCCTCGAGCTCGGCGGCAAGTCCGCGAACATCGTCTTCGCCGATGCCGACATCGACGCCGCGATCCCGTCCCTGGTCCGGTCGATCATCCAGAACGCCGGTCAGACCTGCTCGGCCGGGTCCCGGCTCATCGTCGCCCAGGACGTCCACGCCGAGGTGGTCGAGAAGATGGCGGCAGCGATGGAGCAGGTGACCATCGGCTACGGCCTCGACGATCCGATGCTCGGCCCGCTCGTCTCCGCGAAGCAGCAGTCCCGGGTCGAGGGCTTCCTGTCCCAGGTCGGCAGCGGCCAGATCATCACCGGCGGCACCCGGCCCGAAGGGCTGGCCGCCGACCTCGCCGGCGGGGCTTTCGTCCGTCCCACCCTCGTGGACAATGTGTCACCCGGTTCGACGATCGCCCAGGAGGAGATCTTCGGCCCTGTGGTCGTGGCCATGACCTTCGGTGACGAGGAGGAGGCCGTGGCCCTGGCCAACGGCACCGATTACGGGCTGATCTCGGCCGTGTGGACCCAGAACATCTCCCGGGCACACCGGGTCGCCGCCGAGGTGGACGCCGGGCAGATCTTCGTCAACACCTATGGTGCCGGCGGGGGAGTCGAGCTGCCCTTCGGCGGTTTCAAGAAGTCCGGCTACGGGCGCGAGAAGTCCATTGAAGCCTTCGACGAATACACGCAGACGAAGACCGTCGCCGTGAAGCTGTGAGGCCGTGAAGCTGTGAGGTCGGCCGGCACGGGCATCGCGGTGGGGGCGGGGCCTGCGGTGGAGCCGAGGCTCGCGCCGCTGCGTGGTCGTGTACCTGCGCCGCCGCATGGTCGCGTGTCTCGATGACTCCTGCTGTCCTCGCTCTGGTCCTCGGCGCCTCGTTCGCCCACGCCCTGTGGAATCTTGCGGCGAAGTCCGTGTCCGGGAAGGGGTATGCCTTCGTCCTTGCCTATCACGGGCTCTCCGCTCTCCTGCTCGCCCCGATCGCGAACTGGCTGCTCGTTTCCGGTGCGCACACCCTCAACTGGGGACTCGTAGCGGCGGCGGTGCTCTCGGCGATCTTCCACATCGCCTACTCGGTCTCTCTGCAGTCCGGCTACGACCATGCTCCGCTGGGAGTGGTGTATCCGGCCGCCCGGGGGATCGGGCCGGTGATCACGATCATCATCGCCGTGGCCTTCCTCGGCGAGCGGCCGACGATCCCGGAGATGCTCGGCGGCTTCGTCGTCATCGCCGGCATCGCGGTCGTCACGGTGCGTCCGCGGGGAGTGCCGAGCCGGCAGCGCGTGGATACCGCCGCGACTGCCGATGCCTCCCCGCATGCGTCCGGGGTCCGTCGCGGCCTGGCCTGGGGCGGACTGATCGGGGCGTTCATCGCCTGCTACACCCTGTGGGATGACTTCGCGGTCAACCACATCACCGATTCGCCGCTGCTCTACTTCGCCGTCTCCGAATCCTGCGTAGCGATCATCATGGCAGCGGGCATCGTCACCGTTCCCGGCGGAGCAGGACGGCGGGCCGACTTCCTCTCGATCCTCCGCGAGCACAAGAGAGCGCTGGTCACGGTCGCGATCCTCTCGCCCCTGGCGTACCTGCTCGTGCTCTATGCGATGCAGCGGGCGCCGGTGGCTCTCGTCGCCCCGGTGCGGGAGACCTCGATCATCGTCGGCACCCTGCTGGCCTGGTGGTTCTTCGGGGAGAGGAACATCGCGGCGAAGCTCATCGGGGCCGTGATCGTCGTCGCCGGCATCGCCCTCATCGCCCTCGGCTGAGCTCCGCTGGCTGTCGCCACCGCAACCGCAACCGCAACCGCAACCGCTGCCACCGCGACAACCGCTTGCCAGAAGACCCTGCGCTACGGACTAGTTCACTGCGCTGGGTCTTCTGGCAAGCTGCTGGTGCGGCCACGCGACCGGCAGGTGCTCAGCGTCAGCCGGAGTTCAGCGGCGGCGGGTGGGCTTACGGCGGGTGACGCGGACGACTCGGACCGGGCACACCGCATGGGAGAGCACACCCTGGGAGGTCGAGCCGAGGATCGTCGAGATGAAGCCGCCGCGGCCGCGGGAGCCGATGACCATGAGCTCGGCGGAGTAGGTGGCGCTGACGAGGACCTCGGTGGACGGGGCGTCGAAGACCGACCAGCGGACGGCCACCTCGGCGAAATCCTCGGCCAGGCTCGCCGCGGCCAATTCGCTCGCCGTCGCCGCTTCGTCGTACATCTTGGTCAGATGCTCTTCGCTCGGCAGCCATTCGGGGGAGAGGATGTGGGTGGCGGTGACCCCGACGAGGTGGAGCGGCAGTCCGTAGAACCGCGCCTGCGCCGCAGCCTCCCGCAGAACCGGGGTGTCCGTCTCGAACGGATCGATCCCGGCCACGACCTCACCGGAGAACACGGGGCGCTCGGCACCGGAACCCGCGGATACGGTCTGCGCGTTCGAGGAACGGACCGGCAGCTCGATGGGCAGCGGAGTCTCGGGCATCACCCGCTCCGGCCAGGTGCTCGGGATCACCACGGTCGGGCAGTGGGCGTGGGCGGGCATCGCCAGAGCCACGGAGCCGAGGAGCCGACCGGCGAATCCGCCGCGACCGCGGGCGCCGATGACGGCGAGGTCGGCGTTCTTCGAGTTCTCGACCATCACCCCGGAGGCATCCCCGGGCGCCACCATCGTCGACACGGGAACCCCGGCCTCGGTGACGAGCTCTGCGGCCGCCTCGGTGATGTCATGGACCGATTTCTTGACCGCAGTGTCGAAGTCGGCGGGATAGACGATGTCGGCCTGGCTCATATTCACCCCGGGCACCGTGTATGCGGATACAAGCCGGATCTCGGCGGAGGTCAGCCGCGCATGGCGGATCGCCCAGGTGAGAGCACACTGGCTGTTGGTGGAGCCGTCGATGCCGACGATGATCGTATGAGACATGTCCAAGCCTTCGTGAGTGGGTGTCCGGTTCGGCGTGCTTGATCTGGTGCCTGTCCCCAGTTTATGGGATCGGCACGGATTATTGGGGGCTGTGACCGGGGATGAGACCGAAGGTGAGACGAGGACGGACCATCGGGACTGCCTGAGAACCGGCTCAGGAGATCTCGATTAGACTGTCCGCGACGTGTTCAGCCGGGCATCCGACCCGGAGCAGACCCCGCATCGCCCAAGGAGATCATGAAGGACCAGATCGACGTCGCCGTTCGTCGCAGCCCCAAGTACTCGGTATTCATGGGTCTCGGCGCGGTCCTCGGCGTCGTGGTCACCGGTGTACTCGCACTGTTCGTCGACCCTGCTGCGATGCCCACCGGCTACACCGTGTCCAAAGGGCTCGGGCTGATGCTGCTCGTCCTCGGTGTCGGCGGTCTCTTCCTCGGTGGGTTGCTCGCCCTCATCCTCGACTGGATCGGTCGGCGTCGGGCCAAGCAGTTCCGGGTCGAGGCGCAGATCGATATGGTCGATGATCCGAAAGAGATCGCGCGCCGTCGCCTCGCCGAGGTGCGGGGCGAGGGTCCCGATGCAACCGACTCTGCCGGCCCCGACGCTCCCGATGCGACCGACCATTCCGTTCCGGACATGGCCGACCCCTCCGCTCCCGATGCGACCGACTCTGATGTCGCCGGTGTCGCCTCCGGTTCCGCCGATTCCGCATCGTCCGAGCGTGGCGGGGAACCTGCCGACGCCGAGGCGGTCGAGCCCGATGAGAGGCCCCGGAGCCAGGAGCCCGGTTCCACAGTCTGATCACGCGTGAGAATCGACCGCGGCGATGTGAGACAATTTCACGCGTGGCAAGAGGAGACGGGCAGCTGACGCACGAAATCAACCCCCTGGACCGTGGACCGCAGGATGAATGCGGAGTATTCGGAGTCTGGGCCCCCGGCGAGGAAACCGCCAAACTCACCTACTTCGGGCTCTACGCCCTGCAGCATCGCGGACAGGAATCCGCGGGCATCGCCGCCAGCAACGGCAAACAGATCCTCATCTATCGCGATATGGGCCTGGTCTCACAGGTCTTCCACGAACGCGACCTGGATCTGCTGCAGGGGCACATCGCTCTGGGGCACACGCGCTATTCGACGACGGGTTCGCCCTCGTTCGAGAACGCCCAACCGACCCTCGGGCCGACCCCCTTCGGCACCGTGGCGCTCGCGCACAACGGAAACCTGACGAACTACGACGAGCTCGAGGCGATGGCCGACGGCCGCCGCGACGATGCCACGAAGCTCGTCGAAGAGGCCACGAAGAAGACCGCCCGAACAAGACCCTTCCGTGATTCCTCGAACGACACCTCGCTGGTCACCGAGCTGTTCGCGACCGAAGGCGGAGCCGACCTCACCGAGGCGGCGCTGACGCTGCTGCCCAAGGTCGACGGCGCGTTCTCGCTGGCGTTCATGGACGAGAACACGCTCTACGCCGCCCGCGACCGGCACGGGGTCCGCCCCCTGTCGCTGGGTCGGCTGGAGAACGGCTGGGTCGTGGCCTCGGAGACCGCGGCCCTCGACATCGTCGGTGCCACCTTCGTCCGCGACGTCGAACCCGGTGAGCTCATCGCCATCGACGAGGACGGGCTGCGCTCCTACCGCTTCGCCGAGGCCGAGCACGCCCGCTGCGTGTTCGAGTACGTCTACCTGGCCCGCCCCGACAGCATGCTCAACGGCAAGAACGTCCACGCCGCCAGAACCCAGATGGGCCGCCAGCTCGCCGATGAGTACCCCGTCGACGCCGACCTCGTCATCGCCACTCCCGAATCGGGAACACCGGCCGCCGTCGGCTATGCCGAGCAGTCCGGGATCCCCTTCGGACAGGGACTGATGAAGAACGCCTACGTCGGCCGCACCTTCATCCAACCCTCGCAGACGCTGCGCCAGCTGGGCATCCGGCTCAAGCTCAACCCGCTGCGGGAGAACATCGAGGGCAAACGCCTCGTCGTCGTCGACGATTCGATCGTGCGCGGCAACACCCAGCGGGCGCTGATCCGCATGCTGCGTGCCGCAGGCGCGAAGGAGATCCACGTACGCATCTCCTCACCCCCGGTGAAGTGGCCGTGCTTCTACGGCATCGACTTCGCCACCCGTGCCGAACTCATCGCCAACGGCCTGACGACCGATGAGATCCGGGACAACCTCGGCGCCGATTCGCTTGGTTACATCTCACTCGACGGCATGATCGCCGCAACCCAGCAGGAGCGCAGCCAGCTGTGCACCGCCTGCTTCTCCGGTGAATACCCGATTCCCGTCAACAACACCCCCGCCGACAAAGGATGCTGAGTTGAGTTCCGAAGCCGACGCCCCGAAATCCACTACCTACGCCGCAGCCGGTGTCGACGTCGAGGCCGGCGATCGCGCGGTCGAGCTGATGAAGTCCGCGGTCTCGGCCACGCACAATGCCAACGTCGTCGGCGGGATGGGCGGCTTCGCCGGACTCTTCGATGTCTCCGTGCTCAGGGACTACGACCGCCCCCTCCTCGCGTCCTCGACCGACGGAGTGGGGACCAAGGTCGCGATCGCCCAGGCCCTGGATAAGCACGACACCATCGGCTACGACCTCGTGGGAATGGTCGTCGACGACATCATCGTGTGCGGGGCGAAGCCGCTGTTCATGACCGACTACATCGCCTGCGGCAAGGTTGTGGCCGAACGCATCGCCGACATCGTCCGCGGCATCGCAGACGCCTGCGCCAGCGCCGACGTCGCCCTCGTCGGCGGGGAGACCGCCGAACACCCGGGGCTGCTTGGGGTCGACGAATACGATGTCGCAGGTGCGGCCACCGGCGTCGTCGACGCCGCCGACCTGCTCGGCCCGGAGAAGGTCAGGGCCGGCGACGTGCTCATCGGTCTGCCCTCGTCGGGCATCCATTCCAATGGGTATTCCCTCGTCAGGCACATCATCGCCGAGGCGGGATGGGGTCTCGACCGGTCCGTCGAGGAGTTCGGGCGGAGCCTGGGTGAGGAGCTTCTCGTTCCCACCCACGTCTACACCGGCGAACTCAACGCCCTCTTCGCGGCACTGCCCGGGGCCGTTCATTCGGTCTCGCACGTCACCGGCGGCGGACTCTCGGCGAACGTCGCCCGCGTGCTCCCCCAGGGTCTCGTGGCGAAGATGTCCCGAGCCTCGTGGGAGGTGCCCGCAGTGTTCTCGGTCCTCGGTGAGCTGGGCGGAGTGCCGCGGGAAGACCGCGAACGCACGTGGAACCTCGGCGTGGGTATGGTTCTCGTCGCCGATGCCGCGTCCGCTGACAGCGTGCTCGCGGCCAGCCCCGGTTCGTGGGTGCTCGGTGAGGTCGTGGCCGATGACGGTTCGCTGGCTTGCGAACTCGACTACGTGCAGGGCGCCAAAGGCGTCGACGGCGGTGCCGCGATCCTCCAGTGACCAGGACTCAGCGACAGTGACGATGCAGTGAGGGCGGGGACCGAAGTCCCCGCCCTCATCTCAAGTTCGTCGGCTCAACGGCCGTGACCGTGAAGCGTCGATGCAGACCGCTTACGACTCCCGCTGCGAATATTCGTCGTACTCGTCGTCATCATCGTCGACGTTGTACTTATCGGCGTAGTCGGAGTAGCCCGGTTCGTCATCATAGGGATCGGACGAGCCGTCCTTCGAGGAATCGGCGCCCAGTTCCTGCTGGAGTCGATTCAGGTCGGTGTCCGGGCTGTAGTACTTGAGCTTCCGGGCTACCTTGATCTGCTTTGCCTTTGCGCGGCCGCGACCCACTGGCGTGACCCCCTCCGTCGTCATGTGGGGCGATCCGCCCCGGACTAGATCTCTGCTATGCGCTTAAATCCTACCTGTTCGCACTGGGAAGTTCCATTTTGGGACCCGACCTTGGATAGGCTGAGTGCATGTCCTACAGTCGCGATTACGTTGTCACTCTGCGGATCTTCGAGCCCACCGTGGTTCATTCCGAATTGCAAGACAAGCAGGTGGAAGACAACCGGTCCCGGGTCGAAGACCAGATCTCGAGGGACGCCGACAAGCGCCTGATATCCCTGCCGCCGAGGCCCGTCGCCGATTCCTTCCGGAACACTCCGATCTTCCTCCCGGCGTCTCAGAGCGCGGACGGGGTGGACCGCTTCTGTCCTGCTCAGGAGGACATCCGCGGGTGGGAGGCGCTCGAATCGCTGACCGAGCACACCTCGAAGGCCACCCTCGACATCATCGCTCCGAAGTCCGCTCGCAGGCGTGCGGCCAGCCACCGTGCCGAGTGGATGCAGGACGCCAAAGACACCCGCATCTTCACCCGCGTCTCGGCATGGGATGTGCCGCCGTCGTGGTGGTTGTTCTTCTCGCTGAGCGAGGACACCATCATCACCGACGACACCGAGGCGGGACCCAGAGTGATCATCCGCACAGACATTCTGGCCGCCTCGGCGCGGATGGAGTGGGCGGCCGAGACCGTCGCGGACAAGTCGAAGGTCGTCGACATGGTCGAGCAGACCGCGAACCTCGCACAGTGGATCGACAGCTTCGATATGAACTCGGTGCTCGAACTCGACCTCGGCGGGATGAGCGATGTGCTCTGGCCCAACGAAGGCCCCGAACTCGTCGACTCGTGGGTGACGGCGCTGAGCAACGACGACTCCGAGTCGGCGGTGGCGTCGTTCCAGAAGTATGCGGCCGCCTGGGAGCAGCTCAACCTCTACGCCCGCAGCTCCTGAGCTCGGCGGCGGGGAAGCTACGATAGTCTGCGTACCCCGGGCCCCGAGAGAATGATCCCCACTGCGCATGGAAGAGAAGAAGCATCGACTTCTGAGCCGAACCGACCCCACGGCCGGCCCGGATTCCGAGGCCGCCGACACCGGGGCCGCCGACGGTCATGGTCGCACCGCAGACACCGGGGCCGCATCCAAGAGGCGTCCCAAGTCTGCCCGCCGCACGCCGATGTCGCGGGTCTCGGTCGGATGGCGCATCGGCGCGACCGCGGTGGCCTTCGTCATCCTCACCTGCGGACAGTTCCTCAACACCAATGACTTCTTCCCGCTCGGCTCGCTCACCCAGTACGCCACGGCCAAGGATCTCAACGGAACCGTGAACTCCACGTGCATCGCCGCTCAGTTCCCCGGCGAGGACGAACCGCGTCGGCTCGGCTTCAACACCGCCACGGTCGGCATCGAACGCGGCGACATCGAATCCCAGATCGACCGGGTCGTCACCCACCCGGAGCTGCTGCAGACCCTGGCCGACTCCTATGTCCGCCTCCACCCCGATGAGCCGAAGCCGGAGACGATGATCCTCTGCCGCACCGTGACCCAGTTGGAGAACGGCCGCAGCGTCGGCGAACCCGAGATCAAGACCCTGGCGACCTGGGAGGTGCAGTGAGCGACTCCACTGAACCCACCACGGGTACACAGCCCACGGGTACGCAGCCCACGGGTAGACAGACCCTGACCACCGCCGAGGCGGAGCGCCGCAATCCGGTCCTGCGCTGGTTCATGCCCGAGATCCCTCTGGCCCGGGTCGCTGTCTTCCGGGTCTTCATCTACGTCTTCATCATCATCGACGTGCTCACGATCTCCGGGGACGTCATCCCGCACGGGTGGACCCCGGACCTCTACCAGCCGCTGTGGCTGGCCCGGTTCCTCCACCTCCCACCGGTCAGCGTCCTCGGCGCGCAGATTCTGCTGGCTTTCATCATCGTCTTCTCACTCCTCGCCGCCGCCGGGATCCTCCAGCGCATCAGCGGGTGGATCGTCGCGATCACCTTCGGCGCGTGGATGTTCTACACCCAGGGCTACGGCTACGTCGCCCACGACCACATGGCTCTCGTCATCGCCGCCCTGGTGCTGCCGACGATCGGAATCGCACGGTTCCGCGAGGGACGGACCACCTCGACGCGGGCCGGTTGGGCCTTCCGCGTCGTGCAGGTCTCGGTCGTGCTCACCTACTTCTACTCGGCGGTGATGAAGTGGATCGCCTCGGGCAACATCGCCCACTGGGGCAACGGGGCCGTGATCATCTGGGCGCTGATGCGCCGCGGAGCCGAATGGTCGAAGCCCTTCCTCGAGATGCCCGGATTCCTCATCGCCGGGCAATGGGTGACGCTGGCCTTCGAGTTCCTCTCGCCGATCGCCCTGTTCGTCAAGGGCAAGTGGCTCTACGGCGTCGTCATCTTCTTCTGCATCTTCCACCTCCTGACCTACCTGGCGCTGGGCATCCACTTCCTGCCGACCGTCATCTGCTGGGCGGCGTTCCTGCCCTTGGAGAAGCTCGTGCCGAAACGGTTCCGCAGCCTCGAGGGGTGATCCTTCCCCGTGTTCGTGCGGGCTAAGCCTCCGCTGTGCCCGTGCTCGTGGCTGTGCTCGTGCGCAGGGTCTCGAGCACGCGGCGCACGGCCGCTCGGCGGGCGGTGTCGGGTCGCATCACCGCGACCACCCACCGTTCGGTCGTCACCCCGGTCAGTGGGATGAGGGTGAGCCCACTGCCCCGGGGCGTGGTGAAGCGGGGCAGCAGTGCGAGGTGCTCGCTCGAGGCGACGATGGATTCGATGAGGCGGTTGTCGCGGATGCGTTGGGTGACGTCGAGGGAGCGACCCGTGACGTGCTCGATCGAGGTGAGGATCGTGTCGAAGGGATAGCCGATGGGCACCCCGATCCACGGTGCGTTGACGACGTCGGCGGGGCTCAGCTCGATCCGGTCCGTAAGCGGGTGGTTGTCGGAGACGGCGACGTCGATGGACTCCCGGGCCAGGGATTCGACGCTGAGCCCGTCCGTCCCGGCGGGGCGTCGGGAGACGAGGCTGTGGGCGACGACGATGTCGTGATCGGAACTCAGGCCCGCGAATTCGTGTTCGGCGAGGTCGACGTCCGTGGTGCGCAGGGTGATGGCCGGGTTCGTCTCCCGCAGCTCTCTCAGCGCGCGAGGCAGCAGGTAGCTCAAGGCGCTGGGCAGGCCCGCGATGTGCACTTCTCCGCTGGCCTCGCCGAGGTAGTCCTCCCAGTCCGCCTGTACGCCGGCGATTGCGGAGGCCACGTCCCGGCCTCCGGCGGCCAGGAGCCGCCCGGCAGCGGTGAGTCTGAGGCCGCGTCCTGCGGGTTCGGCCAGCGTGTGCCCGAACTCCCTGGTGGCGGCCTTGAGCTGCTGGGACACCGCGCAGGGTGTCCGGAAGGTGGCCGCGGCCAGGGCCGTGATGCTGCCGCGTTCGTCGAGGGCGCGGAGGAGTTCGAGGTGCCGGGGGTCCATGGCTCAAGGGTAGGGGTGCGGGCAGCGATTATGAAGCGTGGCTACATTGTTGGGTTAGAAACATTCGATTGTTTTAATGGTCGGTGACTTCGAAAATGGGACCATGACACTCAAGCACTGCCTTCTCGCCGCCTCGGTGGCGCTCATGTGGGGGCTGAACTTCCTCGCGATCGACCTCTCGCTCGATCAGTTCCCGCCCTTCCTGCTCGCCGCCGTCCGCTTCGCCCTCCTGGCTGTGCCTGCGCTGCTGTTCGTGCCGAAGCCGGACGTGAAGTTCCGGTGGATCCTCGGCTACGGGGCCGGTTTCGGGCTCCTCCAGTTCCTCTTCCTCTACTGGGCGATGGCCGCCGGGATGCCCGCCGGGCTGGCCTCGCTGGTCCTCCAGGCATCCGGGCCCTTCACGGTGCTGCTGGGGATGACGTTCCTGCGGGAGCGGGTCCGCGCCTCGCAGATGGTCTTCCTGCTCGTGGCGATGGCCGGACTCGGCATCGTCGGCTGGCAGCGCCTGGACTCCTCGGCGAGCTTCCTGCCCTTCCTCCTCACTCTCGCCGGAGCGTTCGGGTGGGCGATCGGCAACACCTGCAACCGGCAGGCCCACTCCACCGAGCCGGTGAAGTTCACGATGTGGATGTCCGTGGTCCCGCCGGTGCCGATGTTCGTCCTCTCGCTCCTCGTCGAAGGACCGGAGCGGATCGGCCGCTCGTTCACCGGCCTCGACTCGCCCACGGGTCTGCTCGGCCTCGCCGGCCTTCTCTACACCGTCGTCATCGCCACGGTTCTGGGATCGGGAATCTGGTCATGGCTGATGGCCCGCAACCCTGCCGGAGTCGTCGCTCCGTTCTCGATGCTCGTGCCCATCGTCGGCATGAGCGCGGCGTTCGTCTTCCTCGGCGAGCGGGTCACCCTCGGTGAGCTGTGCGGTGCGGCGCTGGTCATCATCGGGGTGCTGGGGGCCGGGCTCAAGGCGGCGAAGGGAGCGAAGATCCTCGCCGCCGAGGTGGTGCCGGTCGACGAGACCGAACTTCCTCCGCCCGATTCCCGGGACGGTGCGGGCGACGGAGCCGAGGTCCCCGCGGGGACGTGGTGAAGACGTCCCCGCGGGGACGCGATCACTCGCGTTCGACGGGCAGCCACAGTTCCGTCGTCGCGGTGCTGAAGTCCTCGGCGCGTTCGAGGACGGCGACGATCGATGGCCCCGGCCGCAGTCGCCAGGGGTTCGAGGGGAGCCATTCGGCGGCCGTAGCCGCCCACGTCTCCTGGAGCATTGCCGGGTAGGCTCCTGACGCGGTGAAGATCGCCCACGTCCCCGCGGGGACGTCGATGACGTCGAGGTTTGCCGGCGCCGAGGCGGTCGCCGGGACCGCGACCCCGTGCAAATAGGTCAGCTCGGTGCCTTCGCGGTAGTCGGGGTCGACGCCGTCTGTGACCTGGAGGAGCCCGACGGGCTCGGATTCCGAGAGTGACTTGAGACGGTGGTGTTCGTCGACCGGGATCGTTTGGAGGAAGTCGCGGATGTGCGGATTGACTCCCTCATGGATGAGCGGCACCCGCGTCGAGTTGCCGATGAGTGAGAAGGCTGGTCTGTCGATGATTCGGGTGTCCATAATTGTGTTCCCTTCGATGGTCAGGCGGAACCTGATCGATTGTTGGCTGTGAAGGGGTCCACCGTTTCGTCTGGCCTCGGACGGACCGATGCCGTGAACCGAACGGAAGGCTCGGCCGAAGGCCTCGGTCGAACCGTAGCCGTATCGAACCGCCACGCTCAGCAGATCCTCGCCGGCGATGACCTCAGCTGAGGCGATCGTCATTCGCCGGCCGCGGACGTACTCCGAGAGCGGCATTCCGGCCAGCGAGGAGAACATTCGCCGCAGGTGGTACTCGGTCGTTCCGAGTCTCGCGGCCAAACTGCTGATCTCGATGGCCTCGGCCGGGTCGGCGGACAGGCTCGACTCGATGATGTCGATGAGCGTGTTGAGTTCGGCGATCACGATCTCTCCCTTCGCTCATCCATGCTTCCGGAATGCGGGGTCGTCCCGCCCGACAAGCTGTGCCCGATTCAATCATGCGTGCGACTTGGGTCAGGCGCATAGGCTGGGGATATGCACTCATCCACTCCCGATCCACTCACCGCCGATGAGCTCCTGGCGTCCCCGCGGGGACGTTCTCTGGTGTTCGGACTCGCCGGTCGACTGGTATGGGAGACGGATCCGCGGTGCCTTGCCGAAGGCGAACCGTGGAGCGACGTCGATCGTCGGTACATCGAATTCCGGCAGGCGGCAGGGGAAGCCCAGTCCTGCATCGATGCGCAGCGCGGGAACTCAGGCGTGACTTACACGTCCGGCTCAAAGCGTCCACTGCGGCGGGACCGCCCCGAAAAGCAGGACCTGAACGCGCTCATCGCCGAGGTGGTCGAGACACTCGGGGCCATCCGACCGCGCGAACCGACTCAGGCTGACCTGCGCGGCGCAATGACTGAAGTCATCGGCGGTGCGATGTACTGGCAGCCGCCGCATGCGGACGCACTCTTGGCAGGATTTCCCGCGGTGCGCCGAGCACTCCGGCCGTTCGCGGTGGCCCTCGTCGACTCCGGCCTCCTCGATTCCTGGCCGCACTCCGCGGTGGTGAGATCACAATGGGCACTGGCCTGGGACGATGAGGATCAACGGAACGGACTGCCCGCGGTGTTCACTGTGGATCCGGCAAACGGATCAGAACTCGCCGGAATTACGCGAGCGGACATGGACGCGGTCGATGGCGCGGAGCCGTGAGCCACCTCGGCGGACCTGCTGCGACACTGGCTCGCCGACTCATTCGTCGCTGAACTCCGGTGGAGGCGAGAGTTCGCGAAGGGCCCCCACCAGCAGGTTTCCGGCGAGTGGGAGTCAGCTCCTCCGAACGACCTCTGGTCCTCGACCGGGACGTGGCCGGATGGGAAGCCGGTCGGTCTCGACCTCGTCGAGGATGACTTCGGTCTCGAACGGGCACGCGCCTGTCGCCTGCGGATCAATGACGACGCCCGGATTTATGAGATCCACCGCCCCGAGGACTGGGCGCAGCTGTGCCGCATATTCCCACTCGACGTCACCGCGCAGCGCCGCCACGTGTGGTTCGAGACGACCGACCGGAAGGGCCTCTGGGTGATCCCGGACTGGGCTCGCGTGGCCGAGGAGTTCGACGGAATCCACGTCAGTCCCGCCGGCTATCTGCGCTCGGCGGGTGCCGTCATCGACGTCGGTGACGCGAGCCTCGTCGAGGAGTCACCGTCACGTCCGACGGTCGGCGATACGGATGACCGGGCGGCAAGTCTCATGGCGGGGTGGAATCCGGACACGACCTATTGGCTGAACGACGTCATCGCCGGAGTCGCAGAGGTGGTCGAATGGGTCTACGACAACGACGCAGATGCGTGGAGGCAGACGCCGACTGGCTGAGAGCCGAAACGTCCCCGCGGGGACGTGGCTTAGGCTTGCGGTGACAGGCCCGGTGCCTCACTGATGCCGAATCGGTTCTTCAGCGCACGGCGGGCGGCGAACCAGCCGTTCATGCCGTGGACGCCGGGCGCCGGCGGGGTCGCTGCCGAGCACAGGTAGGCACCGGGCACGCCGAGGCTGTAGTTGTCCCAGCTCGTGCGCGGCCGCGCCATCATCCGGTAGAACGACACCACGCCGGTGGCGATGTCCCCGCCGATGTAGTTCTGATTGTGCCCGGCCATCTCGGACGCGGGGATCGAATTGTAGGCGACGATCGTGTCGCGGAACCCGGGTGCGAAGCGTTCCATCTGGCGGATGATGTACTCGGCCGGGTCGAGCGGACAGTCGAAGGGCACATGACAATACGTCCACAGCGGCCGCAGCCCGTTCACCTCACGCGTGGGGTCGAAGATGGTCGGGTCGGAGACCAGGCAGACCGGGTGCTCGGGCATCCGTCCATTCATCACATCCGCCTCGGCGGCGGCCATCTGCGCGCGTGTTCCGCCGACGTGGATGGTTCCGGCCCGGTTGACGTTCGGATCCGCCCAGGGGACGGGTCCGTTGAGGACGAAATCGACCTTGGCCGCGGCATTGCCCTGTCTGAAGCCGCGCAGCGCCCGGTCGACGTGGGTGGGCAGCAGTCCGGAGAAGATCTGGGCTGCACCCAGCGCTGAGGTGTCGAGCAGATAGGCGCGGGCCGCCGGCATGTCCGAGACATGCTCGATGCGCGCATCCGCGGTGACGGTCCCGCCGTGAGCTTCGAGGTCGGCGACGAGGTGGTCGATGATCGCCTGCGACCCACCGATGGGGGAGGGCCAGCCGGCGGCATGGGCCACGGTCGAGAGCATCGTCGCCGTCGCCGCCGTGCCCATGGCCGGCAGCCCGCCGATCGCGTGCGCGGCAACGCCGGTGAACAGAGACTGGGTGGATTCGTGCGAGAGCGGAATGTTCCACGACGGGCTCGCCTGGGACAGCAATCGGAGACCGAACTTCACGACGTTGGCAACGCCGGGGACGTCGCGGAGGGTCTCGGGCACGGATCGTTTGTCGCCGAGAGAGAGCCAGATCGCGTCGTCGACGCGCTCGAGCAGCGGAGCGAAGAACCGGTGCCATTCGGGTCCGGCCGCGCCGAGGTGGTCGACCGTTTCCGCGAGATCGTGGAATGCCAGCGCGGCGGGTTTGCCGTCGAGCGGCTGCGCATAGGAGATGTCCGGGGTGGTCAATTCCATGCCTCGGGCACGGAGGTCGAAGTCGACGAAGAAGGGGCTCGAGATCGCGAGGGGGTGGACGGCCGAGCAGATGTCGTGGGTGATTCCCGGGGCCAGGCCCAGGTCGAGGGTGCGGGCGCCGCCGCCGATGGTGGGCTGAGCCTCGAAGACCTGCACGGACAGGCCCGCGCGAGCCAGGGTCACCGCCGCGGCCATCCCGTTGGGACCAGTTCCGACGACGACTGCATCAACCTCAGTGCTCATGGGGCCAGTCTAGGTCAGGGGACAGACTCGGGGCATCGAGGTTCGTGTTGTCGATGACCCAAGTGGCGCGTTCCCACGGTGCTGCCTCGGCGAAGTAGAGCCGCTGCCCGCCGACGTAGCGGTGGCTCGCCTCGGATTCCGGATCTGAATCGCCGAGGTGGGGAAAGCGTTGGTTTCCCCTCGGCACGGACACTTCGAAGGGAACCTTGACCCAGATGCTCGCATCCCAGATCTCACGCAGTTCGGGACGGTGGAGGAAGATGCCGTCGACGAGGAGGACACAGTCCTCAGGCAGGTCGAGCACCTCCGGCGACACCGGTTGATCCGCATCGACGTCCCAGACCGCCGGAGTGATCACCGCTCCCCGGCGGAACGGTGCCACCACCACGCGTTCAAAGGCTGCGTAGTCATAGGAGTCGCGGTAGAAGGACTCGGGGCCTCGGCCCGCGGCATAGCGAACCGCTCGGGGGTGGTGGAAGCCATCGATGCTCACCGAGGCGACCGAACGAGCGCACGCGCCCTCTGCCGCCAACCTCACAAGCTCCTCGGCGAGGACCGTTTTGCCCGCACCGTCGAGACCATCGACGGCGACGATGGCGCGATGCCCCGGTCGCACTTCACGGATCGCTGTGAGCAGGCGGCGAAGAACTGCTCGACGCGCACTCTTCATACCGACCAGAGTAGCCGAGCCGCACCCTGCGGTCTCGGCAGCACTCGGCAGTCTCAGTGGGACTCGGCGGTCTCAGCGGGACTGCGCGAACGCCTCGGTGCCGGGCACCGCCTCGGCGAGTTCACCCTTGAGGAATTCTGCAATCCGATCCGCGGCAGCGATCCGGCCGGCCCCGCGTTCGGTGTCCTCGACGCTCGGGTTGTAGTTCGTGTTCGTGTTGATGTCGTAGACGACCTGTCGGCCATCGAGGGTCTCGATGAACTCGATGCCGGCGATGTCGATGCCCAGCTGACTCAACAGCGTCTCTAGCCTGCCGACGAGGGGAGTCTGCGCGGTGATCTCCTCCCGGCGGGTGAACGGATCGACCGCAGATGCCGATGTGCCGGGCACCGCGCACGCGTCGGCCGGGCAGAGTTCGAAGGATCCCGCGGAGACATCGACGCGCACGGCATAGTGCAACCGGCCGCCGATGAACTCGGCGCGGGTGATGAAGGGCTGCGCGGGCTGCAGGTACTCCTGCACGAGGGTGATCCCGTCGATCGGCTCACTGGACCCGCCGGGAGCGAAATCGCCTGCCGCGGCATCGAGCTCGGCATGAGAGTCGAAGCGACGCACACCGAGGCCTTTGCCGCCCTGATTGTGCTTCGTGATGAATGGGGGAGTGAAGTCCTGTGCCGCCGCGGCGAGTCCGGTGCCGCCGAAGACCGCCGAGGTGCGAGGTGCGTCGAATCCGTGCGCGACCAACTCCTGGTGCTGGCGGACCTTGCTGACCTCGAGCTCGTAGACATGCGACGCATTGATCACCGTGCGCCCCGCCGCCTCGAGCCACGCGAGCACGGCACGTCCGTACTCCTTGACATGGGAATCCGTGCGGGTATGAGCTGACGCCGAGAGCCGGGACCAGAACAGACCCTGAGGCGGCTCCGCCGTGAGGTCGATCTGAGCCTCAGGCAGAAGCCATTCGACATAGTCGACGCCGAGACGCTCGAGTGCCTGCGCAAACGGGGCGATCCATTCGGGATTGTCATGGATGATGTAGACCGCGGGACCGTCCGCGACGGGAAGCAGCTGTGTGCTCATCGGTGATACCTCGCATCCTCCAGCGGCAGTGTCGGGTGACTGAGTGCACCCGCACCTCTGATCTGTTCAACAATCTTAGTCCGGGTGGTCTTATCCATGCGAGGGAAACAGAATATGGACCGAGTGCGCCGGGGTCACGAAACGTCGTTGACCGCGTACGCCTCATCGAAGAACGCCAACTCCAGATCGACCGCCCGTTGCCAGATCTGCGCCAGTCTGTCTTGCGCCGCCACGGACTCCGGGTCATCACCGGTGGGAAACACGCGGTCGAGCTCATCGACGAGGAACTGCACCCAGGCGCGGAAGTCCGTCCCGCGGTGCAGTTCGATCCACCCGGCGTGGACGTCTCGTTCCGGCAGCGGATCCGAACGCTCACCCCAGTCGAGGTAGAGCCACTCGGCGATGACGAGGACGACGAGCAGACCCGGGTACGAGGCCGAGTCGACGACCTCGTCCATGAGGTCCCGGAACCCGGCGGTCGGGACGGTCAGCTCGGGATCGGCGTAGTCGGATTCGTCCACCCCCACCTCGGCGAAGGCGCGGACGAAGTACGAATCCTCATCGGCCTCGAGGAACCCGAGCTGTTTGGCGAACCGGAGTTTCGGTGCCAACTCGTCGGCGTGTGCTACGCAGGCACCTAGCATGGACAGGAACGATTCGAAGAACTGATAGTCCTGGATGAGATACGTGCTCATCACGGCGTCATCGACGGTCCCCGCGAACAATTCGGTGACGAAGCTGTGTCCGACAGCGGCGTCCCAGGCCGCTGCGGACTGGGCTCTCAGGGCCGTCACAGGCCCGTCTTCGTTCAGCTCAATTGTGGTCATGGCCGTGTCCTCACTTCCTCCGCCGGTGCTCACCGGATCAGGTTCAAAGGGTCTGCCTGCGCACTCTCAGCGCCGCTTCTCGGCGCTCCCCTGGGGTGATTCGAGCCTAACACCAGCGCCTTCGCTCAGGGTCTCTTCTCTGCGTCAGTGCCGCGGCGTAGACTCGCATCATGGCTATCGCAAAGCAGCCCGTGGTCGTTCTCGACGCTCCTGATGCAGGCGAACTCGCCAAGTTCTACGGCGAACTCCTCGACTGGACTGTCAACGTCGATGAGGACGGAACCTGGGCAGAGATCACATCCGACTCCTGGCCGCCGATCTGCTTCCAGCAGGTCGAGGACTATCACGCCCCCAGCTGGCCCAGTCAGGCGCACCCGCAGCAGATGCACATCGACGTCATGGTCGATGACCTCGACGTCGCCGAGGCGGCTGTGACTGAACTCGGGGCAGGAAAGGCGGCCGACCAGCCGGGGGAGACCTTCCGCGTCTTCCTCGACCCAGCCGGACACCCGTTCTGCCTGTGCCAGAACTGATGAACTGAGCCGTCGGGGGCCTAGCTCGCCCGGAGGGCCGGTGCCGACGACCCAGATGCTCGCGCCCGGACCTCAGGCGTGCTCGGCCTCGCTGTTGAGCTCCTCGGCGAGGTCCTTCGCCTCCTCCTTCGACGCTGCCGACGGGGTCGAACCCCACAGGGGACGACGATTGCTCTCCGGCACGAAGTGGATGGCGATAAGTCCGACGACTCCGGCCGCCACCAGGTAGACCGCCGGCCACATGAGGAACCCGGTCGCATTGATCAGCGTCGTCATGACGAACGAAGTGGTGCCGCCGAACAGCGAGATCGAGACATTGAACGCGATCGCCAGGGCACCGGCGCGAACCATCGTCGGGAACAGCGACGGCAGAGTCGAGGGCATCGTCGCGCTGAAGCAGATGAGGCTCAGACCCATCACTAGCAGCCCGAGGAAGACGACGACGTCATTGTGACCGCGGATGAGCCACAGGGAGGGGAACGAGAGCACGATGAGCGCAATCGAACCTGTTCTCACCACGGCCTTGCGTCCGACCTTGTCCGAGACCCGTCCGATGATCGGAATGAGACCCAGGCAGGCGGCCATGACGAGGATCTGCAGGATCTGCGAGGTCAGTTCGGAGACCCCGCCGCTGCCCTGGATGTCCTCGACCATCGGGAAATAGAGCGGCATGAACGAGGTGAGCATGTAGTTCGTGACGTTCCAGGCCAGGACCAGTCCGCAGCAGGCGAGCAGGTTCGGCCACAGGGCGAAGATCTTCTTGAACTCGCCCTTGGCATGATTCTTCTGCTCCTCCTGCTCCGACAGCCTCTCCATCTCCTTGTAGGCGGGAGTGTCGGCGAGCTTCGTGCGCAGGTAGACGCCGATGAAGCCGAGCGGCAGGGCGACGAAGAACGGAATCCTCCATCCCCAGGATTCGAGGAATTCCGGGGTGGACGCGGCCTGGATGATCGTGGCGAACAGAGCGCCGAGGACATAGCCGGTGAACGTGCCGACTTCGAGCAGGCTGCCGAGGAACCCGCGCCGCCGGTCCGGAGCGTATTCAGCGATGAAGGTCATCGCATTGCTGTACTCGCCGCCGGTCGAGAAGCCCTGCAGCAGTCGGCAGGCGAGCAGCAGGAACGGCGCCCACAGACCCACGGTCGCGTAGTCGGGGATGACACCGATGAGGAATGTGCCCGCGGCCATCATGATCATCGTGATCGCGAGGACCTTGTTGCGGCCGATCTTGTCGGCCAGGGGACCGAAGAAGAGACCTCCGAGGGGGCGGACGAGGAAGGCGACGGCGAAGAGACCGGCGACGATGATATGGCCGATGGGGCCCGAATCCTTCGGCAGGAAGATGCCCTCGATGACGACCGCCAGATAGCCGTAGACGCCGAAATCGTACCATTCGGTGATGTTGCCGATGGCCGCGGCGCCGATCGCCCGCTTGGTCACATCGGGCTTGGTCACGGTGATCTCTTCCGGACGCCACCGGCGCCGGACATTGTCTGGACCGAACATGTGCTTCCCTCCCTGCTGATGTCGTGAGAGGCACACGAGAACAGTCGTTCAGGGAACCGAGAATCATGCGCGGTCGAACCCGGCATGCCCCTCGCGATTGTGAAGATCGCTCGTGCGATCGTCCGAGTCGCCCCGACCGAAAGCACCACTCAAGGCTAGTCCTCTCAGCTCCTATGGCAAGTCCTCTTCCTCTTCCGGGATCTTCTCCGACCGCAGGAGCGCTGATCTCGCGGCTACAGTGAACCCATGCGCGTGCTCACTTCGTTTCACGAACTCTCACCCGTCCCCTGGGCCAACGGCGCCGGAGAGACGACCGAGCTGGTCTCGCTCGCCGACTCCGTGGCGCTGACCCCCGGACTGCGGCGCTGGCGGCTGAGCATCGCAGCACTTGAAATGCCAGGCCGGTTCTCCTCCCTGCCGGGGATGGCGCGATCGTTCCTTCCCACCGCCGAGGTGGTCCTCGAGATCGATGGACGTGTGCACCGGGTGGAACCGCGGCAGGTCCTCCGCTTCCACGGCGAGCAGGAGGTCACTCTCCTCGAACTGTCCCGCCCATGCCATGCGGTCAACCTCATGGTCGCCGATGCCGATGCCGATGCCGATGCCGATGCCGACGCTGATGCTGTGGCGAGCGGCGGTGCAGCGGCCGCAGCGATGCGGCTCTCAATCGACAGCGATATCGACAGTGATGCTGCGGTCGGACGGCACCGCTTCGCCGTGACCCTCGACGAGGTCCCCGGATACTCTCGCTTCCAGCTGCTCGAACTCGAGGCCGCCGAGGTGTTGCCAGCGGGGCTCGGCGCGGTCATCCTGCACTGAGGCGATACCGACTCGCAGAGCTGCCGCGCACGGCGGGCTCCCGCGGCGACCTCGTACCCGTGATCCGAGCCTGAGGAAATGGTGCGAGTCGACTGTCCTCTGCGTCACACGAACCGACGTCCTTACTGGTCAGAGACGCCATTGGCGGTCGCGGCCATCAGCGGACTCTCAGCCTCGACGAGGGCGGGTCAGGGTGTCCGAACATTGCCGTCGCATACTGGTTCGAAGCACGGGCTTTTGGAGGAACATTGGCATCGAATCAGGGCGAATCAAACACACCGAACAAACGGGGAGACGAGCAGGGAACCACGGACGCTGAGAATGCAGCGCAGCACTCTCAGACGCTTCCGCTCATCACCGAGGAACTCGCCGCCACCCAGCACACCGGACAGTCCGGGGCCGACTCGACGACCCCGACCCAGCATGTGACGACCCCGGTGATGCCCCCGAATCCGATTCGCCGGGACGACGTGTCCCGAACCGCCGCGCTGTCGCGCACCTCCCCGACACCACCATCCGCTCATGCGGGCGACGCGGTCCAGACGGCCGAGGCCCAGCCGCAGGAGTCCGACGGCAAGGACGAGAAGAAGAGCGAAGGCCGGATCTCGGCCACGCAGCTGCTCGCCGGTGCCGGTGCCGCGGCCACCTCCTCGGTGATCGGCGGACAGCTCGGCGTGGCCGGCACCGTCGTCGGTGCCGGTGTTGCGAGCATCGTCACCGGTCTGGCCGTGACCCTCTACAGTCGCAGCCTCGACAAGGGCAAAGAGAAGATCAAGGAAGTCGGGCAGAAGCTCGCCCCGGCGGTCAAGGCCCAAGCCGGAGCCGTGAACCGGAGAACGGGCGTCGACGATGCGACCCTCGTCGACGCCCGACCCCTGAACGCGGCGGGCGGCCGACCGGCGGACGAGCCCGGGGGAGGGACCGCCTCGGCGGAATTCCCCGCAGCCGCTGCCGCCGGAACCGAGCCCCAGGACTCCGAGCCGGCAACGGCGGTCGACGACGACGATGAGACGCAGTCCTGGTGGCAGAAGCTGCGGCGCAAGCGGGTGCTCTACCCGCTGACGATCGGCGTTGCCGCCTTCGGCATCGGCCTCGGCGCAGTCGTCATGGCCGAATCCTTCACCGACGCCGACATCTCTCCGGGCACATCGGAGATCTCCCGCTCTGTGTCTGGGAACTCGAGCAGCGGCGACGAGACCGGGACAAGCGAGGACGGCGGCAGCTCCGCAGATTCGGGATCGTCCGGTTCAGGATCCGGCTCGGGAGAGAACGCGAATCAGGGCGGTAGCGAGAACTCGACGTCGAGCGAGGGAGAGTCCACCTCGGCGGGTGAGGACACCTCAGGGTCGACGAGCACCGGCGAACAGGCCGAACAGGGCACCGACGCAAGCTCGAGGTCGAATGCGGACACCAGCGGATCGACCACATCGGAGGGATCCAGCCAGGGCAGTACCGACTCGTCCAGCGGCGGCACCGACTCCTCGAGCGGAAGCTCGAGCTCCTCGGGATCGTCCTCGGCCGGTGGGTCGTCCTCGAGCTCCGGGTCCGGCAGCTCCGGATCCTCGGGGTCGGGCAGCGGTTCCGGCAGCGGCTCGGGAGGCTCCGGCAGCGGCTCCGGCGGCGGAAGCGCGGGCGGCTCAGCCTCGGCGCAGGGGTGACCTGATCGACTCCGGATTCGGGAATGAGGGCAGGGTGGCCTTGGTTGTACTGGGTGGAGAACCTGGCTAGCGTGAAAATCAGCTCCGACGGCCGTCCCCAAGATGGTCGTCGATGCCGGGAAATCGATATCAGGTGAGTGGCGTACGGCCCTCCGTCTCATCACACGAGGATGAGTGATTTTCAGCGTGTGACGAGACGCCGTGGTCTTGAGCCGCCATCCTGCGCCCAAGTGGTTGAAGGAGATGCAATGACGTTACACACCGATCATGAATACCCAGGACACGACAGCAAGAAGCCCTCGACGACCGAAACCGGTGCCCGGAGGGAATCCGACGCCCATTCGCTGAGCGTCGGAAACGACGGTCCGCTTCTCCTCCACGATGTCGCCCTCGTCGAGAAGCTCGCCCGCTTCGACCGGGAGCGGGTGCCCGAGCGCAGCCCGCACGCGAAGGGTTCGGGAGCATTCGGCGAACTCGAGATCACCGCAGACCTCTCCGCTTACACGAAGGCGGATTTCCTGCAGCAGGGCAAGAAGACCCCGATGCTCGCCCGTTTCTCCACCGTCGCCGGCGAACTCGGCTCACCGGACTCCTGGCGTGACGTGCGCGGATTCGCGCTGAAGTTCTACACCGAAGAAGGCAACTTCGACATGGTGGGCAACAACACGCCCATCTTCTTCGTCCGCGATCCGATGAAGTTCCCCGACTTCATCCACTCGCAGAAGCGCACCCCCGATTCGGGCCTGCGCAGCAACAACATGCAGTGGGACTTCTGGTCGCTCTCGCCCGAGTCGGCCCATCAGGTCTCCTACCTCATGGGACCGCGCGGTCTGCCGAAGACCTGGCGGAACATGAACGGCTACTCCTCGCACACCTACATGTGGGTCAATGCCGAGGGTGAGAAGTTCTGGGTCCAGTACCACTTCCACACCGATCAGGGCGTGGAGAACATGAGCAACGAGGAAGCCGGGAAGATGGCCGGGGAGGACGCGGACATGCACCGCCGCGATCTGTTCGACGCGATCGAACGCGGCGACTACCCGTCCTGGACCGTCAACGTCCAGATCATGCCCTACGAAGAGGCGAAGACCTACCGGTTCAATCCCTTCGACCTGACGAAGACCTGGTCGAAGAAGGACTACCCGCTCGTGGAGATCGGCAGGTTCACCCTCAACGAGAACCCGTCGAACCACTTCGCACAGATCGAGCAGGCGGCCTTCAGCCCCTCGAACACCGTGCCCGGTACCGGAATCTCACCTGACAAGATGCTCATGGGCCGCGTGTTCTCCTACCCGGATGCGCAGCGCAACCGGATCGGCACGAACTACAACCAGCTGCCGGTCAACGCACCCGTAACGAAGACGAACGCGTACGACAAGGAGGGGCAGATGGAATACCACCACTCGGGCAACGCGCCGGTCTACGCCCCGAACTCGTACGGACGCGCCTACCAGGAAGAACAGGGCCCGGTCGACAACGGCTGGGAATCTGACGGCGAACTCGTCCGCAGCGCCTACACCCTCCACGCCGAGGATGACGACTTCGGCCAGGCACACACCCTGGTCCGCGGGGTCTACTCCGAAGAGGAGCGTCAAGGTCTCATCGAGACCGTCGTCGGAATGCTCCAGGACGGGGTCGAAGAGCCGGTGCTGACCAACGTGTTCACGTACTGGAAGAACATCGACGCCGAGGTGGGTCAGGCCATCGAGGACAAGTACCGCTCCGAGAGCTGAGCCTCGAACCTCGCGCTTCCAACTGCTACCCGACGGGCGCCCAGATACCTCGCGCCAGGTATCTGGGCGCCCGTCAGGTAGCTGGGGTCAGCCTTCTTTCGCAGCCCGCTGGGCGATGCGACCGCCCGCGAGGACCATCTCGACCTGCCTGGGCGAGAGGCCATGGCGGAAGGAGAACTTCCGACCGTCCGCCTCGGCGGTGATCGTCTCTCCTCGGCCCAATTCCTCGCGCAGCCTGCGGAACTCCAGCACATCGCCCTGGGACAGAGCGTCGTAGTCGTCCTCCGCGGCGAATTCGAGGGCGAGGACCCCGAAGTTCGCGAGGTTCTGCCAGTGGATGCGTGCCAAGGACTTCGCAACCACCACGCGCAGACCGAGGTAGCGCGGCGCGATGACAGCGTGTTCGCGCGATGATCCCTGACCGTAGTTCTCCCCGCCGATGATCGCGTGCCCGCCCTCGTGCTCGGCCGCACGTTTGGCGTAGGTGTCGTCGACCTGGATGTAGACGAACTCGGAGATCTTCGGAATGTTCGACCGGTACGGCAGCACACGAGAACCGGCCGGCATGATCTCATCGGTGGACACATCGTCGCCGACCTTGAGCAGGATCTCGAGGTCGATGTCGTCGGGCAGCGGATCGAACTCGGGGAGGGTCGAGATGTTCGAGCCCTTGACGAGTTCGACCTCCCTGGCCTCCTCGATCGGCAGGGGCGGAACGAGCATGGAGCGATTGGCGGAGAATCGCTCGGGCAGTCGCACCTGCGGGTAGTCCATGTCGAGGTCACGGGGATCGGTGATCCTGCCGGTGAGTGCCGCGGCGGCCGCGGTCTCCGGTGAGCAGAGCCAGACGGCGTCCTCGTCCGTGCCCGAACGGCCCGGGAAGTTCCGCGGCATGGTGCGCAGGCTGTTGCGGCCCACTGCCGGGGCCTCGCCCATGCCGATGCAGCCCATGCAGCCGGACTGGTGGATGCGCGCTCCCGAGCCGACGAGCGAGGTCAGCCAGCCGCCGGCGATGAGGTCGGCGAGGATCTCCCGTGAGGTCGGGTTGACGTCGAGGGAGACCTGGCCGTGGATCTGCCGGTCGGCCAGCGTCTCGGCGACGACGGCGAAGTCACGCAGCCCGGGGTTCGCCGAGGATCCGATGACCACCTGGAAGACGTCCTCACCGGTGACCTCGCGGACGGGGCGGACGTTGCCGGGAGAGGACGGTGCCGCGATGAGAGGTTCGAGCTGCGAGAGATCGATCGAATCGTGCAGATCGTACTCGGCTCCCTCGTCGGCGACGATGCGGGTGAAGTCAACGGCGCGGTCACTGGCCGTCAGATAGTCCTTGACCGCGTCATCGGCGGGAAAGACGGTGGCCGTGGCCCCGAGCTCAGCGCCCATATTCGCGATGACATGGCGATCCATGGCCGTCAGAGATTCCAGGCCCTCGCCGTAGTACTCGATGATCTTGCCGACTCCGCCCTTGACGCCGTGGCGGCGCAGCATCTCGAGGATGACGTCCTTCGCCGAGACCCAGTCCGGGAGCCGGCCGGTGAGCTCGACGCCCATGACCTGCGGGGAGCTGATGTAGAGCGGTTCCCCGGCCATGGACATGGCGATCTCGAGCCCGCCGACACCGATCGCCAGCATGCCCAGAGCCCCGGCCGCGCAGGTGTGGGAGTCCGAACCGATGAGCGTGGTCCCCGGCCTGCCGAAGCGCGACTGGTGCACCGGATGGGAGACGCCGTTGCCGGCCGGGGAGAACCACAGGCCGTAGCGCTGCGCCGCCGAGCGCAGGAACATATGGTCCTCGGGGTTCTTCTCATCGGTCTGCAGCAGGTTGTGATCGACGTACTGGACGGAGGTGTCCGTCCGGATCCGGTCGAGTCCCAGAGCTTCGAGCTCGAGCATCACGAGTGTGCCCGTCGCGTCCTGGGTCAGGGTCTGATCGATGCGGATGCCGATTTCGCCGCCGGGTTCGAACGTCCCGGACTCGAGGTGCGAATCGATGAGCTTCTGAGCGACATTCTCAGCCATAGCGACCTCCTTCGGCGGCATCGACGCCACCTCGTGGTCCTTCCACGCTAGACCCGAGCGCGGGCACGGACAAGCCAGGTGACCCTGTCCTCCCACCGCCGTTCGTTCTCCGGTGACAGTGACACCGGCACACAGGAACACGCGCACACGGATGCGCGGATGACGCTGACGACCGAACACGGATGACGCGGATGATCGAGTACGGATGCGCGGATGACCGAGCAGGAGCATACTGGAGTCATGCCGGAGCTGCCCGAGATCGACGCACTCGTCGACTTCCTGCGCCCGCGCCTGACCGGGGACTTCATCGAACGCGCCCTCGTCGGCGAGCTGAGCATCCTCAAGACCGTCGATCCTCCGCTGGAGGCGATCGCCGGATTGGAGATCACCGGGTTGCGCCGCGTCGGCAAGGCCCTCATCCTCGAATTCGAGGGTCTCAGTCTCGTCTGCCGATTCGCTCGCATGGGCTGGCTGACCTTGCACGACGAGGTGCCGCTGACTCCGGTGAAGATGGGGAAGGGGCCCTTGGGTCTGCGTCTCCGCCTGGCCTCGGGAGCCGGGGTCGACATCGTGGAGCAAGGCACGAAGAAGAACGCCTCGGTGGCCCTGGTGACCGATCCGACCGAAGTCGCCGCCATCGCCGAGGCTGGTCCCGATGCGCTGAGCATTGACGTCGAGGAGTTCACCCGAGTCCTCAAGGGCTCGACCTCGCGGATCAAGACCGTTCTCGAGGACCAGAGGCTCATCAGCGGCATCGGCAACGCCTACTCCGACGAGATCCTCCACGCCGCCACGCTCTCCCCGTTCGCCGCGGCGAACGCCGTCGACGCCCCCGCCCTGCACGAGGTGGTCAGACAAGTGCTCGGCGACGCACGGGAGACACTCACCGGACTGCCACCTGGAAAGATCAAGGCGGCGAAGAAACGCGGATTCGCCGTCCACTCACGCGCCGGGCAGGTCTGCCCGGTGTGCGGGTCGACCATCGCCGAGGTGTCCTTCGCCGAGAAATCGCTGCAGTACTGTCCCGGCTGTCAGACCGGCGGGAAGAAGCTCAGTGACCGCAGAATGGACCGCCTGCTCAAGTGAGGGTCCCACCTGCTGAAACAGGGAAATAATCGCCGCCGGCCCTTCGTTGTCTCCGATGACCGAGACGACCATGGACTCGAAGGAGCGAGATGACGCAGCACAGCCAGATCCCGGGAACCGACCTGAGCATCTTCCCGATCAGCCTTGGCACCAACACCTTCGGCTGGACCGCCGACGAGACCGAATCCCGCGCCGTCCTCGACGCGTTCGTCGCCGCCGGCGGCAACTTCCTCGACACCGCCGAGTCCTATCCCGCCTGGGTGCCGGGCAACACCGGCCGTGAGTCCGAGACGATCATCGGCACGTGGCTGGCTGCGCGCGGCAACCGCGAAGACATCGTGCTCGCCACGAAGGTCGGTGACCATCCCGACCACAAGACTCAGGACCCTGCCTACATCCGCACCGCCATCGACGCCTCCCTGCAGCGCCTGCAGACCGACCACGTCGACCTCTACTACGCCCACCGGGACGATGAGGTCACCCCCATCGCCGAGGTGGCCCGCGTCTTCGACGAGATCGTCCGTTCCGGAAAGGCCCGGTATGCGGCCGTGTCCAACTACTCGCCTCAGCGCCTGGGCGAATGGCTCGAGGTTGCCGAGGCGGAGGGCCTGACGAAACCCGTCGCCATCCAGCCCCAGTACAGCCTCGTCTTCCGCAGGGAATACGAGAACGAGCTCGCGCCTCTGGCACGCGAGCACAACCTCGGCGTGTTCACCTACTTCAGTCTCGCCGCCGGTTTCCTCACCGGCAAGTACCGCACCGAGGCCGACCTCGAAGGTGCGAGCCGCGGCGGCATGGTCCAGGGCTACTTCAAGGCCGACGGGCTCACGACCGTCGACGAACTCCTCGCCGTCGCGCGGGCCCACGATGCGGCACCGGCGACGGCGGCACTGGCCTGGCTGCTCGCCAAGGGCGCGACCGCGCCGATCGTCTCGGCACGCACGCCGGGCCAGCTCGACGCCCTCATGGCCGCCCCGACCCTCGAGCTCAGCGCCGAGGAGGTCGCCCGCCTCGATCGGGCCTCGGCCGCCTTCGCCTGAGCCGAGGACCGTCGCCGCTGGGGCGAGCGGCTGTCAGCTGCTTTCGATCGTGCGGTGGAGCAGCGGAGTCACCCGGTAGCGGACCATCTGCTTCATCGTCACCAGGGTCCGAGTCCGCTTGACCCCGGGGATGGCGAGGATACGGCCGGCGATGCGGTAGAGATCGTCCGTGTCCCGGGCGACGACCTGGATGAGCGTATCGGCCGTGCCGGAGACGCCGATGACCTCGAGCACCTCGGGGATCCGGCCGAGTTCGTCACCGACCTCGTCGAGTCGTGACTGTTTGAGGTTGGCCATCACATGCGCGCGCAGCGGATAGCCGAGTGCCGCGGCGTCGACGCGATGATCGAAGGGATGCAGCCCCTCGGCCTCGAGCCGACTCAGCCGCGCCTGGGCGGTGTTGCGGGCAGCGCGCACCCGGTGGGCTATGCCGGCCACGGTCGCCCGCGGCTCGCGCACGAGTTCGAGAAGGATCTTCGCATCGAGGGCATCGGCGATTCTGCGCTGCCTGGCTCCGGGCATGGGGCACCAACTTCCGTGAACGAAACTGTTACTCAACGATAGGTCACGTTGTACGAAATTGAGCAATGTGCTCAGTTTCGATTCTGAGTATTGAGCACTCCGCGCAGATCTGTTTGGATCCTGATTACACTGATCGGCATCCTGATCGGTGCCCCGCCGACCGATCCCGTTGGCGAACTTTCGGGCGACCCCGCCCTCGGTGTGCAGGTCCACGCGCGACACATCGCGTTGGACCTGCACACGAACCCGGGGCCCAGCATGCCAGTTTCGAGGAGGAAACCGTGTCCGCCATCGCCCGTCCGGAGCACCCAGCCGCACCCGCACCCGCACCCGCCGATCTCGCCGCACTCGAGGAGATCCACGACCGCCTCCTGTGGCTGGCGACCTCGATCATCCACCACGCCAATCGCGTCCGCCCCAACCGCAGCGGCCTCAAAGTCGGCGGCCACCAAGCCTCGTGTGCGTCGATCGCCTCGATCATGACCGCTCTGTGGTTCCACGAGCTCGGGCCCGAGGACCGCGTGAGCATCAAACCGCACGCCGGTCCCGTCTGGCACGCCATCAACTACCTCTTCGGCGACCTCGACGAGACGCAGATGACGAGCCTGCGCGCCTTCGGCGGTCTCCAAAGCTACCCGAGCCGCACCAAGGACCCGGTCCCAGCCGACTATTCGACGGGCTCCGTCGGCATCGGGGCGACCGCTCCGATCTGGGGCGCCGTCGCCCGCCGCTACGTCGACTCCGGTCTGCGGCCCATTGGCACCGGCCGTCAGTACTCACTCGTCGGCGACGCCGAACTCGACGAAGGAGCGGTGTGGGAAGCCGTCAACGATCCCGGGGTCAAACACCTCGGCGAGATCGTGTGGATCGTCGACCTCAACCGGCAGTCGCTCGACCGCATCGTCCCCGACATCGCGGCCGGTCGGATCGAAGCGATGTTCGACGCCGCCGGCTGGCAGGTCATCACGGTCAAGTTCGGTCGGCTGCTCGAGGAACTGTTCTTACAGGAGGATGGGACGGCGCTGCGCACCCGCATCCTGACGATGTCGAACCCCGAATATCAGCGGATCCTGCGCTGCACTCCCGCGCAGCTGCGTGAGCGTCTGCCCGGCGAGGGCGAGGACGCGGGAAGCCTGCGCGCCCTCATTGACGACCTCGATGACGACACGCTGCTGGCCGCGATCAGGAACCTCGGCGGGCATGACATTCCGACGTTGCTCGAGGCCTTCGCACGGATCGATGACACCCGACCGAGTGTGATCATCGCCTACACGATCAAGGGACACGGGCTCCCGAGCTCCGGGCATCCGCAGAACCACTCGGCGCTCATCGACGAGGCCGAGTATGCCCAGCTGGCCAGTCGAGTCGGCCAAGACCCGCAGCGGCCCTGGGCCCGGTTCGTCCCCGGAACTCCCGCCGAACGTCTCGTCACGGCGGCCGCCCGACGTCTCAAGCGCACGGACTTCGCGCCGACCCCGGCGGTGGACCTGCCGCGGGACCTGGGCAGGTCACACAAAGGCACCTCCTCGTCACAGGCGGCGCTCGGGCGGGTCCTCATGGACCTCAGTCGGCAGTCCCCGGAGACGGCCCGCCGGGTCGTCACCGTCAGCCCCGATGTGTCCTCAACGACCAACCTCGGCGGATGGGTCAACAAGGTCGGGGTGTGGAGTGCGGACGCGGCGAGGAACTGGTTCGCCGATGATTCGGAGACGATTCTGCAGTGGAACGAATCGGCGACCGGCCAGCACATGGAGCTCGGCATCGCCGAGACCAACCTCGTCGGCCTCCTCGGCGAACTCGGTGCGACTTGGAGTCGGTGGGGCGAACCGCTGTTCCCTATCGGCGTGATGTACGACCCGTTCGTCAATCGCGCGCTCGAGCCGTGGACCTTCGGCATCTACGCCGGTGGGCAGTCGATCCTCGTCGGGACTCCTTCGGGTGTCACGCTCGCCCCGGAGGGCGGTGCTCACCAGTCGATCACGACCCCTTCGACGGGGCTCGAGGTGCCCGGTCTGATCACCTACGAACCCGCGTTCGCCCAGGACGTCGAGTGGACGCTGCTCCATGCCATGGCGCAGATGGGCAGGCCCGGCGGAGAGTCGGCCTACCTGCGTCTGTCCACGCGCGGGGTCGACCAGTCGCTGGCGGCTGTGCCCGCCGATCCCGCCGCCCGTGAGCGTCGCCGTCGGCAGGCCGTCGCCGGAGCCTACCGGATTCGGTCGACGGAGCGCACCGTCGTGCGGTTGGTGGGAATGGGGGCGCTGATGACCGAGGTGCTCGCCGCCGCGGACCGTCTCGAGGAGCTCGGGGTTCTTGCGGAGGTCATCTGCGTGACGAGTCCCGGACTGCTCTACCGGGCGCTGCAGTCGAAGCAGCGTCGTGCGCCGGCCGGGGAGGTGGGGACCGACTCGGCGGCCGAGGGGTCGTGGATCCTCGACCAGGTGTTCCCGGCCTCGAGCACCGCGCCGCTGGTCACCGTCGTCGACGGCCACCCGCACACGCTGTCGTTCCTCGCCACGATCAACCGCGTCGAGCACGTGGCCCTCGGGGTCAGCAGCTTCGGGCAGTCCGGTGACATCGACGACGTCTACCGCCATCACGGCATCGACACTGATTCGATCGTCTTCGCCGCCCTCGACGCGGTGCGCGGCTGAGCCCCAACCCTCCCCACTGCTACCTGACGGCGGCCCAGCCACCTGGCGCCAGGTGGCTGGGCCGCCGTCAGGTAGCAGTGGGGAGGATGACTGCGCAGCTCACTGACCGGGCGCGGTGATCCCCTCGACGCTCGAGCCGACCATGGCGGCCGCGGCACGTTCGGCGATCATGATCGTCGGGGCGTTCGTATTGCCCGTGGGCACAAGCGGCATGATCGAGGCGTCGGCGATGCGCAACCCCTCGAGTCCGTGGACCTTGAACGTGGCGGGATCGACGACCGCGGTCTCGTCCCGACCCATCCGGCAGGTCCCGACCTGGTGGTGGTAGGTCACCACAGAACCGCGGACATAGTCCTCGAGATCCTCATCGGCCACCTCGGCGCCGGGGAAGATCTCCTCCGGCTGCCACGATTCCAGGGCCTTCGCGCGACCGATCTGCCGGCACTGGCGCACCGAGGCGACGAGGGCGTCGACGTCGGACTGCTCGGATAGGACGTTCGGGTCGATGATGATCGGGTCCTGCGGATTCGGTCCGCTCAGCGTCACCTCGCCGCGGGATTCGGGTCGGACGAGTCCGCCCTGGAGGGTGAAGGCGCCGCCGGGTCCCGGCCCGATCTGGGCGGCGGGAGCCGAATCCTGGGCATACATCGGCACGGAGAAGAAGAGCGGCTGAGTGTCGGGGACCGGAAGCTCCGGATCTGATTTCCAGAACAGATGCACCTCGGCAGGTGCCACCTCGCCCATCGGCACCTCGGTGTCGCCGGTAGCGAAGACGACGGGCGAGAGCCAGTGATCCTGGAGGTTCTTGCCCACCCCGGGCAGATCGTGGACCGGTTCGACCTCGACCTCACGCAGCTCCTCGGCGGGGCCGATGCCCGAGCGCAGGAGCAGCTCGGGAGACGCCAGGGCGCCCGAGCTGAGAATGACCTCGTCGGCGCTGATCTGACCGGTGCGACCGCGGAAGTCGACCTCGACGCCCGTGACCTGTGTGGTCTCGATGAGCAGGCGGCGGGCGTGCGCGGAGGTGAGGATCGTGAGATTGTCGGCGCCGAGGCGGGGCTTGAGATAGGCGCGCCACGTGTTCAGCCGCTTGCCGTCCCGGACGTTGAGCTGGATCCGGGAGACGCCTTCGACGCAGCCGGAGTTGTAGTCCGGGTTGTAGGCCAGTCCGGTCTGCTCGGCCGCGGCGACCATGTCCTCCTGGAGTCGGTTGCGCGGGTAGTCGATGCGCACATCCATCGGGCCGTCCGTGCCGCGAGTCTCCGTGATCGCCCCGTCGAAGTTCTCGATGGCCGCGAAGACCGGGGACACCTCATCCCAGGACCAGCCGGGGCACCCGGAGTCGACCCACTGCTCGTAGTCCCAGGCGTCGCCGCGGACCCAGATCACGGCGTTGAGCGCATTCGACCCGCCCAGGACCTTGCCGCGCGGCAGATGGATCTTCCGGTTCATCGCGCCGGGCTGCGGAACCGTGTAATAGTCCCAATCCTGAGCCGAATGCCAGATCAGGCCGAGGTTGTTGAGATGGTCGATGTTCGGATTCGTCTCATCCCCGCCGGCCTCGATCAGGCACACCGTCTTCCCGGCATCGATGAGTCGGCGGGTGATCACGCACCCGGCGGATCCGGCGCCGACGACGATGTAGTCGAAGTGTTTGGTGGGCAGTGCGGTGGGGAAGGTGGCGCTCGCCTCGGCGACGGTGCCGGAGTCTGTGATGGTCATGGCGTCAGGCTAGTGAGCCGGGTCACCGCAGCGAAAGGGATCGGCAGCAAATCCGCACGCGTCGCCAATCCAGGCCGCGCACCCACGCACGCATCGTCAATTCCCCACCTCAGTTGAACTCTCAGAACTACCCGGCGGGCGCCCAGCAACCTCGCGCCATGTTGCTGGGCGCCCGTCAGGTAGCAGTGGGAGGGGTCAGCCCTCGCAGCAGTGCCCGCCGGCAGCCGGGGCCGGGACGTCGAGGACGGGGGAGCGGTCGAAGAAGCCCTCCGGCCGCAGCTTGAAGCCGACCGTGTCCACAGGCATGATCGGCCAGTCCTCGACCCGCGGGAAGTGGGTGAGGCCGAAGCTGTGCCAGAGGACGATGTCCTCACCGTCGACGCTGCGATCGGCGGCCGTCCACGCCGGCAGCCCCGCATGCCCCGGGTGCTGATTCGGGAAATCGCCCGTCGGGTAGCGTTCGTCCTCGTGATACTGCGTCACCCACAGTGCCTTCGAGGCGAACGTCGCCCGCCGGTGGATCGAGGAATCCTCGGCCGCGAGCAGCGTCGGCAGCCCTGTGGGATGGAGTTTGTATCCGACCGGTTCGCCGAGGCGGTTGTTCGAGCTCGGGTTCGTGACCACCCAGGTCCGAGCCTTGGACTGGTCGGCGTCGCGTTGGGCTGCCAGCTCCGTGCCCAGCACCGTTCGTGACCGGCTGAACGCATTCCCGCGCGGGTTGTCCGCCGAGCTCGGCAGGCGCACGACATCCTCTTCCTCGACCCGGCACCTGCCGCCGTCGAGGGCGAAGTCGAGACGCGCCCCGAAGAGATGCTGATGGAACGGAGCGCCGAGGCCGGGTGCGATCTCCGAGGCGAAATCGCTCGAGCCGTTCGGCAGCGCCGAGGTGAACACGACGCCGGTCGCCTTGGCCTCGAACTCGATCGTCCCGTCGAGGTAGAGGTACCAGTAGAAGCCGTAGTCGTAGTTGCCGACCGTGGTGAAGAACGAGACCACGAAGCGCCGATTGCGCCGGGTGTAGGCCACCCCGGACCACAGGTCCGAGTGCTTGGCGAGGATCGAGGCGTCCTCCTCGTGCATGCAGATGCCGTTCTTGATCTGCCGCGGCTCGCCGAGGTTGTTCGCCACCCAGGGGGAGAGATAGGTGATGTCGCCGAGGCAGTCGCACCCGAGCTCGAGCGAATTCGCCCACTGCCCGACGAGGTATTCACCGGTGTCGAAGTAGTTCTGCCAGGACCGTACGGGCGAGGGATCCCCGTACGGGACGACCATCTCCGCGATCGCCGCCCGATCGAGGATCCTGCGTCGGCGCTCGCCGTCATCGAAGGCGATGTTGTGGAGGATGAGGCCTTCGCGCATGTCGAAGCCGACGTCGAGCGACCACTTCTCCCACTCGATGTGATTGCCCGCGGTGACTCTGAAGCTCGGGCCCTCGGGTTGGGTGATCTCGATCGGCTTCTGGCTTGTGCGCGGTGGCCCTGTCAGCTCCGGATCCGTGTAGTTGCCGTGCTCGGCGGGGACGGGCACGTCTTCGAGGTCGAGGATCTGATCGACGGTCCGGTTGGTGACATCGACATAGGCGACGAGGCCGTCGATCGGGTGCGCCCACGCCGAATCGGACTTGTGCTGCTGGAGGAAGGCGAGACCGCGCAGGATCCGCCGCCTCGATTCCTCGGGGTACTCGAAGACCCCGGCCGACAGGGGTGCCACCCGCACCTGGTCGAGAGGCAGACCGCGGCGCTCGAGGATCTCCTGCCACCTCGGGTCGGCGGCGAGGACGGCCTCGACGACCTCGAACTCCTCCTCCATGACGGGGAACTCGCCCTCGACGGTGGAGTCCACCTCGGCGACGGAGACCAGCCGGGAATGTGTGGCGGAGACGATGATGTCCTTCGCCGTGCCGGCGGACTTGTCGAGGACGAAGGCGCGGAAACGGCGGTCCGCCTCGGCGGTGATCTGCTCGGCCCGACCCGCACCTCGGACGGGATCGAGCAGACCGACATAGGCCAGGCGTGCGGTCTTGGGGAACTCGCCCGCCTCCCGCAGTGCCGCGGTCACGGTCGCGATCTCGGACTCGGTGGGCAGGGAGAACGCGGTGAGAGCGGTGGGAGCAGCCACCTCGGCGGATCCGGAATGGCAGGACATATGTGCACCTTTGCAACGTAATGTGTGTGCTGACTCACGCAATAATCTACGCTTGTAGAAAATAAAGTCAAGAGTGCCGCCATCGGAGATACGGAGGACGCATGCCCAAGATCGTCGACCACGACCAGCGTCGCAGCGAGCTCGTCGGGGCGACCCTGCGCATCATCGTCCGCCAGGGTCTGGCCGGGGCGACGATGCGCGACATCGCGGCGGAGGCGGGATTCGCCAATGGTGCGATCAAGTCCTACTTCGCCTCGAAGTCCGAACTGCTCGCGGCCACCTACCTCTACGTCTTCGAGGCGACGAACCGGCGCGTCGAACTGACAACCGCCGGACTGCGCGGCCTGCCCGCCCTGCGCGCATTTGCCTCCGAAGTCCTCCCCCTCACCCCCGAACTACACGATGAGGCCAGGGTCGTCCTGTCCTTCTTCGCCGAGGTGGCGCAGAGTCCCGAGCATGCCCGCTCGACGTGGGGGACCATGACCCTGTGGAGGGGGTGGATCCTCGGCTGGCTGCGCCAGGCCAGCGAGGACGGTCGGTTGGCCGCCGAGGTGGTGCTCGAGCCCTGCGCCGAAGTCCTGCTCACCTACCTCCTCGGTGCCCAGACGACGGCGATCATCGGCGGGGACGTCGTTGATTTCGCGGGCCTCCGAGCCCAGCTCGACTTCCTTCTCTCCCGCATCTCGACCGAACATGACCGATCGGTCGGTAATTCCGCGCCGAACTCGTGACTCTCAGCACGGTTGCGGCTAGAGTGAGCGCCAGGTGATCGCCGACGCAGAGGTCGGCGGTCGGTCGTTTCTGTGGAGGACGTCGATGCTGCTCGAGAGCACAGCCTCAGACTTCGACGGGTGGCAGTCACTCGTCTCGGACTCGTTCGTGCCCTTGGACACCGAACCCCAGCGCCGCGGCGGGTTCCGCGGAACCATCGGCGCCCGCGACTACGACTCGGTCGTCATGTCCCACATCACCGCCAATCCCCACGCAGTGCTGCGCACCCCCGAGCTCATATCCGCAGGTGTCGGCGGCACCGACGGCAAGGCGCCACCGCAGAACTACTACAAGGTCTCACTCCAGCTCAAAGGGCACGGACTGCTCATCCAGGACGGTCGGGAGGTGTCCCTGGCCCCGGGATCGCTGGCGATCTACGACACCTCCCGGCCCTATACGCTCAGCTTCGACTGCGACTTCTCCTCCTACGTCATGATGTTCCCGCAGTCACGGGTCAACCTGCCCACCGACACCGTCCGGCAGCTCACCGCCACCTCGATCGGTGCCGACCACCAGCTCGGCGCCGTCGCCACCCAGATCATCACCCAGGCCGGGGCGATGCTGCCAACCCTCAGCCGCTCCGTCGGCATCAGACTGGCCGGCAACGTCGTCGACCTGCTCACCACCGTGATGGCCGACGAACTCTCCGACTCCGGCGAAGGTGCGGACGAGAGGCACCGCCTGTGGTCGGACATCACCGCTCATATCGAGGCCAACCTCGGCGACCCCAGGCTCTCACCATCGACCATCGCGGCCGCCCACTTCATGTCGGTGCGCACCCTGCACCAGATCTTCGCCGGCAGCGGGGACACCGTCGCCGGGGAGATTCGCCGGCGCCGGATCGACCGCTGCCGCCAGGACCTCGTCGACCCGCTGCAGCGCCAGGTCCCCGTCTCAGCGATCGGGGCCCGCTGGGGACTGAGCGACCCTGCCCACTTCTCTCGCCTCTTCCGTGCGGCCGTGGGTCGCCCGCCCGCGGAATTCCGTCGTATGACCGCCGAAGGATCGACCCGCCGAGGCTGACCGGCGCTCTTCCCGCACCGATCGTCAAGCTCTCTGCCTGCAAAGCCAAGACGCGGAGGCCCGCTCAGGGCCATGCTGAGTGCACAGACACAGACGTCAGGTGGATCTCATGAGCATTCTCGGATCGGAACCGGCCGCAGACAGCGCGGCCACTCCGGACACCACGGTGACCGCGGGCCTCGATGCCCGCCGCATCGGCACCCCGGCACTCGTCTTCATGATCATCGCCGCCTCGGCGCCGCTGACCGTCGTCGCCGGGGGAGTGCCGAGCAACTTCGCGGTCACCGGACTGACCGGGATCCCGCTGTCCTTCGTCGTCCTCGGCATCGTGCTGATCCTCTTCGCCATCGGATACGCGGCGATGAGCCGTCACGTGCACAACGCGGGAGCCTTCTTCGCCTACATCTCGAAAGGCCTGGGCAAACCCGTAGGCATGGGCGCGGCACTGACCGCGCTCGTGGCCTACAACGCGATGCAGATCGGCATCGCCGGAATGTTCGGATTCGTCTTCTCCTCATTCCTCGACTCGCTGTTCGCGATCGAGGTGAACTGGTGGATCTGCGCACTCATCGCCTGGGTCATCGTCGGGATCATGGGCGTCTCGAGGGTCGACTTCTCCGCCAAGGTCCTCGGCGTCATCGTCGGCACCGAATTCCTCGTCGTCATCGTCTTCGACATCATCGGGCTCGGTCACAGTCCGGCCGGTGTGAGCGCGGCCGGCCTGCTGCCAGGGGAGCTCTTCGCTCCGGGCGTCGGTGCGGCCCTGGCGTTCTCGATCGCGGCCTTCATGGGCTTCGAATCCGGTGCCATCTACAACGAGGAGGTCAAGGACCCCAAGCGCACCGCGGGCCGGGCGACGATCATCGCGGTGTCCATCATCGCCGTGTTCTACGCCTTCTCCGCCTGGGCCATGGTCGTCGGCGAAGGGGCCTCGAACGTCATCGGCCGGTCCCAGGAGTTCGGGCCCGACCTCATGTTCGTCTTCCTCGGCGAGCACGCCCCCGTGTGGTTCGTCGATCTCGCGAACCTGCTCTTCCTCACCTCTCTGCTGGCCGCTCTCGTCGCCTTCCACAACATCGTCGCCCGCTACTTCTTCGCCCTCGGTCGCGACCGCGTGCTGCCGACCTTCCTCGCCCGGACATCGCGCCGGTCGGGTGCCCCGGTGGCCGGATCCCTCGCCCAATCGGGGCTCGCGCTCGTCGTCATCGTCGTCTTCGCCATCGTCGGCTCCGGCACTGAGGATCCGCTGTTTCCCGTCGTCACCCTCTTCACGTGGCTGACGAACATGGGCGCCTTCGGCCTCGTCCTGCTCATGGCGCTGACCGCGCTCGCGGTGATCGGCTTCCTCCGCACTCGTGCCGACGAATACTCCCTGTGGACCCGGGCCATCGCACCAGGGCTCGCCGCGATCGGACTGGCCGCGCTCTTCATCGCCATCGTTGTGAACTTCAACGTCCTCATCGGACTCGAGGGCGCCTCGGTGCTGTCCTGGCTGCTGCCGGCCATCGTCCTCATCCCCGGCGTCATCGGCACCATCTGGGCCCTGCGACTGCGCTCGAGCAGACCGGGACTCTATGCAGGAATCGGTTCGGGTGGTTCGCTGGGATGAGAAGCCCGCCCACCCCGATTCCAATCCCACCCCGACCCCGACTCCATCCCTAACCCGACTTCACCATCTCATGCAGCGAAGGAGAGACCCCATGACCACCGATCTCACCACCACCGAGGCCTTGCGCAGGGCAGTCGATGACCCGAGCGGTCGCGAAATCCACGATCCCGCCACCGGCGAACTCGTCGGACGCACCCGCGAAGGCAGCGTCGCCGACATCGTCACGGCCGTGACCGCCGCCCGCGCGGCCCAGCCCGACTGGGCGGCCCGCTCAGCCCAGGAGCGCAGCGACCTGCTGAACAGGGCCGCCGACGCCGTCGAAGCCTCCGCCGAGGCGCTGGCCGAACTGCTCTCCCGCGAACAGGGCAAGCCGCTCAACGGACCCAATGCCCGCTTCGAGGTCGGGGCCTGTGCGGCCTGGCTGCGCGCCAACGCCGCCTTCGAACTCGACCCCGAAGTCCTCGTCGACGACGGTGAGACCCACGCCGAGCTCCACTACGATCCCGTCGGCGTCGTCGGAGCGGTCGGCCCATGGAACTGGCCGATGATGATCTCCGTCTGGCAGTTCGCGCCGTCATTGAAGATGGGCAACACCGTCGTCCTCAAACCCTCGGAGTACACGCCGCTCTCGGTCCAGGCGCTCGTCGCTGTCGTCAACCAGGTGCTGCCGGCCGATGTCCTCACCGTCGTCCCCGGCGACGGTGCCGTCGGAGCGGCCCTGACCAGCCACGATGGTGTCGACAAGATCATGTTCACCGGGTCGACGAAGACAGGTCAGGCGATCATGCACACCGCCGCGGACAAGCTCGCTCGGATCACACTCGAACTCGGCGGCAACGATGCCGGGATCGTGCTCGAGGACGCCGACCCGGCCGCGATCGCCGGCGACCTGTTCTGGGGTGCCTTCATCAACACCGGCCAGACCTGTGCGGCGATGAAGCGCCTCTATGTTCCCGATTCCCTCTACGATCAGGTCTGCGACGCCCTCGTCGAAGTGGCCGCACAGTCTCCGATGGGTGTGGGGCTGAAGGAGGAGAACGTCCTCGGTCCCCTGCAGAACAAGCAGCAGTACGACATCGTCGCCCGACTCGTGCAGGCGGCGAAGGACTCCGGTGCCCGAGTCCTCACCGGGGGAGACCCGGTGGCCGACCAGCCCGGCTACTTCTACCCGACGACCCTGGTCGCCGACATTGACAACGACAACCCGCTCGTTGCCGAGGAGCAGTTCGGGCCCGCCCTGCCGATCATCAGGTACAGCGACCTCGACCAAGCCATCGCCTGGGCCAATGAGCTCGAGGTCGGACTCGGCTCCTCGGTGTGGGGCAGCGACCTCGACGCCTGTAAGAGCGTGGCGGCCCGTCTGCAGGCGGGCTCGACCTGGATCAACAAGCACGGGGCCGTCGACCCGCGTGTGCCCTTCGGCGGAGTGAAGAAGTCCGGCTTCGGTCTCGAGTTCGGTCTCGAAGGGCTCAAGCAGGTCAGCGTCCCCCACGTCATCAGCTGGTAACCCTCCCCAACTGCTACCTGACGGCGGCCCAGCCACCTCGCGCCAGGTATCTGGGCCGCCGTCAGGCAGCAGTCAGGGGGGCTTCGGGGAGGATCTCGCGGATGATGTCGAGGACTCGGGCCAGTGCCTCGGAGGGGTTGTTGTGCCGCCAGCCCAAGGCCAGGGTGAAGGCCTCGGTGCCCTCGGCGAGCGGAACGTAGCTGACCCCGTCGATGCGAATGTGGTCGGAGGATTCGACGACGAGCGCGATGCCGACCTGCGCCCCGACGAGCGCGAGCAGGCTGTAGGGATCCGGTGCTTCCTGGGCGATGCGGGGCAGGAACCCGGCCTCGTCGGCCAGGCGCATCATCACTTCGCGCACCTGAGAACCATGGGAGGGTGCGTAGGAGATGAAAGGTTCGTCGGCGAGCTCGGTCATCGACACGCGTTCCCGTTCGGCGAGCCGATGAGTGCTCGGGACCGCGGCCATGACGGTCTCCTGCCTGATGACATGGACATTCACGCCGGCCGGAGCCGGAGGGCTGATCACGGCGAGATCCATCTCTCCGTCGCGAACGGCCAGGGCGGCTTCGCCCGAGTAGGTCTGCGGGTGGAGCTCGAGGCCGATGCCCGGATGGCGGTCCGCGACTTCTCTTGAGAGCAGCGAGAGGATCGAATAGCCGCTCGTGCCGCCGAAGCCGACCCTGACCCGGCCCACCGTCCCCTCCTGGGCCGCTCGGGCGATGCGCCTGGCACCTGCGACCTGGTCGCCGATGGTGCGGGCAGGGTCGAGCAGGGCCTCTCCCGAGGGGGTCAGCCTGACCCGTCGAGTGGTGCGTTCGAACAGCGGCACCCCGAGGTCCTTCTCCAGGGCCCGGATCATCTGGCTCAGGGCCGGCTGGGCGATGTGGAGCTTCTCGGCGGCGCGTCCGAAGTGGAGTTCCTCGGCGACAGCGACGAATGCCGAGAGGTGTCGCAGTTCCATCGGATCGCCTCCTGTGGCCGGCCCGGCCGCACCGATTGCACGGGTCGACCAATTGATAAAGAATCAATAATGATCACCTAGATATTAAGTCTTGGACACCCGGTAATGGAAGTGGAAGAGTGGCTTCCGGCAATGAAGCACACCCACCTCCACCTCGGGAGACCACACATGAGCAGCACCGGATCAGCGTCGATCCCAGAGCCCACTCCAGCGGCGATCGACCCCAAGCAGGGACGTCGCGCAGGCGTGGCCGCCTTCGTCGGCACCACCATCGAATGGTTCGACTTCTACATCTACGGCACCGCCTCGGCGCTCGTCCTCGGGCCCCTATTCTTCCCCGATGTCAGCCCCGCAATGGGCACGCTCGCCGCTTTCGCCACCTTCGCCGTCGGCTTCATCGCCCGCCCGCTCGGCGGCGTCATCTTCGGCCACTTCGGTGACAAGTTCGGTCGCAAGAACACCGTCATCACGACCCTCATGCTCATGGGGCTGGCCACAGTCGGAGTCGGCCTCCTGCCCACCTATGAGCAGATCGGCTTCATGGCACCGATCCTCCTCGTGGCCCTGCGGATCATCCAGGGCGTGGCCATGGGCGGCGAATGGGGCGGAGCGGTCCTCATCGCCACCGAATTCGCGCCACCGGGGAAGAAGATCCTCTACGGTGCCTTCGCCCAGCAGGGCTCACCGGTGGGCAACCTCCTCGCCACGGTCGCCTTCCTCGGTCTGACCTACATGAGTGCGGAGAACTTCGGCGACTGGGGCTGGCGGATCCCGTTCCTCGCTTCGGCAGTGCTCATCATCGTCGGTCTCTACATCCGACTCAAGATCACCGAATCGCCGGAGATGATCGCGGCGACCCAGAAGGAACCGCAGCAGCGCACTCCTCTGGTCGAACTGCTCCGCGATCATTGGAAGGTCGTGTCTCTGGCCATCGGAGCGGTGGTGACGGGAGTCGCGATCACCTACGTCAAGACCACCTTCGCCCTGTCCTGGGCGACGACCGACCTCGGATTCGGGCGCACAGAGTTCCTGCAGGTCATCACCGTGGCCCTGATCGCGCAGGTGATCGTGCAGCCATTCGGCGCAATCCTCGCCTCGAAGATCGACGCCCGCAAGGCGATCCTCATCATGCTTCTGCCCGAGCTCGTGCTGCTGCCGCTGATGTTCGTGCTCATCCAGACCGGCAGCTACGGACTCGCAATGCTCGGCATGGTGCTGGCCACCGCCCCGCACGCCATGTATTACGCAGCCCTGGCCGGGGTGCTCGCCCAGCTGTTCCCGACGACCATCCGCTACACCGGCATCTCCGTGGCCTATCAGGTCTCGACGGCACTGTTCGCCGGCACCGCCCCGTTCCTCAGCCAGGCTCTGCTGGGCGCGACCGGTTCGATCTGGGTCGTTGTCGGCCTCGGCCTCGGCTACGTCCTCATCTCCGCGGTGTGCATGTCTCTGCTCCTGCGGGCAAAGGCGTGGACGGGCCGTGAAGGAGAACCGGGCCACCTCGCCGAGGCGGAGCCGAAACCCCGCGTCAGCCGCTGACGACCACCGCAGAAGAGAAGAACACAGAAGGACACATGAACTACGTCGATCTCGACCCCGCCCTCGCACCGCTTATCGAGTCCTACCTCGACCCGGCCGACCGCGCACTGCTTGCCCCAGTGCTCAGCGCGCTTGGCACCGACGCGGCCGAGCGCCTGGCCCCGCTCGCCGATGTCGCGGACAAGAACCCGCCGACCCTGGCCCAGTTCGATCGGGAGGGCGACCGGGTCGATGCCATCGACTACCACGCGAGCTACCAGGAGCTGCAGAAGGCCGCCTACGAGGAGTACGGGCTCTCCGCGCTGTCCCACCGTGGACTGCACGGCTGGGACGAGGCGCCTCCGCATCTGATCAAGTACATCCTCTCCTACGTCTTCGTGCAGGCCGAGTTCGGTCTCGCCTGCCCGGTGTCCATGACCGACGCCGCCGCACGGACCCTGCGGAAGTTCGGCGAAGGCGAGCAGATCGCCGAGGCGGTCGAGCGTCTGATCTCGACCGATCCCGAGCACCGATTCACCGGGGCCATGTTCATGACCGAGATCCAAGCCGGCACCGACATCGCCCAGACATCGACCGTCGCCGAACGCGACGGTGAGAACTGGACGCTGTCCGGCCGCAAATGGTTCGCCTCCAACCCCGACGCCGACATCATCCTCACTCTCGCCCGCTTCCCCGGAGGAGAGGACTCCACCCGCGGCGTCGGACTGTTCATGCTGCCCAAGCGGCGCCCGGACGGGACGAAGAACTCCTATGTCATCGACCGTCTCAAGGACAAACTCGGCACCCGGTCGATGCCCAGCGGAGAGGTCACGCTCAACGGAGCCTACGCCGTCCAGGTCGGGGCGCTCGAGCGCGGCTTCCGGCAGATGGCGGAGATGGTCAACACCTCTCGCCTGTCCAATGCGATGCGAGCCACGGCACTCATGCGCAGGTCCATCAACGAGGCGCTCGCCCACGCCCGCACCCGCGTCGTCTTCGGCGAGCCGCTCGTCAAAGCGCCGCTCATGCGCATGACCCTGCTGCCGCTGCAGGCCGAGGCCGAGGCCGCCCTGGGGCTCGTCTTCCACTCCGGTGACATGCTGCAGCGCGGCGATGCCGGAGATGCGGACGCCGCGGCTCAGATCCGCGTGCTCACTCCGCTGGCCAAGCATTACATCTGCAAACGCGTGCGCTTCGTCGCCGGGGAGGCGATGGAAGTCCGCGGCGGCCGCGGCTACATCGAGGAATGGCCCGACGCCCGCCTCGTCCGCGATTCCCACCTCGGCTCCATCTGGGAGGGCTCGAGCAACGTCATTGCCCTCGACGTGCTGCGCTGCCTGCGCAAGCAGAACACGCACCGCCTGTTGGCGCAGTCGATGACCGCGAAGCTCAACGACAGCACCCTCGCCGAGGCGGACTCCGAGATCCGTGAGCTGCTGAGTCGGTGGGAGGCCATCGTCTCCCGTGGAGACGCGCTGTTGGCCGCCGCACAGTCTGAGGCCGAGGCACTCATCGGCAACTACGCCGACGACCTGGCACAGCTCATCATGGCGACGCTGCTGCTCGAACAGGCCGGCGCCGAGGTCGCTCGCGAGGAGAACTATCGCACACTTCTCGTCGCCAAGGCCTTCATCGCGGGCGCCATCGCCCGCGATGACACCGCTGTGGCGCGTCTCCTGTCCCATTTCGAGGACATCGTCGACGGAGTGGCAGTGTCCCGCGAGGTCGCAGCCTCGACCACACTGACGCCTGAGGCATGAGGCCACACGAAAGTCTGGAGCACATCGTGAGAACCACAGAATCCGAATCCACACGGGAGACAGCGAACTCCGCTGCGGCCACCTTCGAAGGCCCGCTGTCCGGAGTGCGCGTCATCGACCTCTCGAAGATCCTCGCCGGCCCCTACGCCACCATGTCGCTGGCCGACCTCGGCGCCGAGGTCATCAAGGTCGAACATCCGAACGGCGGGGACCCCACGCGGGCCTGGGGCCCGCCGATGGTCGGTGCCGACGCCACGTACTTCCATGCGGCCAACCACAGCAAGAAGTCTGTGACCATCGACCTCAAATCCGAACGGGGACAGGCACAGGTGCACGAACTGCTTGCCGAGGCCGATGTGCTCGTCGAGAACTTCCGACCCGGCAGCTCACTGCAGACGATCTTCGACTATCAGGAGCTGTCGGCGAAGTTCCCGCATCTCGTCATCCTCCACATCTCCGCGTATGGGGATCACGGACCGATGCGCGACGAACCCGGCTATGACATGGTCGCCCAGGCACGCGGGGGACTGATGTCTCTGACCGGTGAGCCCGGCGGGCCGCCGATGAAGGCCGGATTCGCGATGGGCGACCTCGGTGCCGGTCTGTTCGGGATCATCGGTGTGGTCTCCGCTCTCTTCGAGCGCAGCCGCACCGGCAGAGGACAGTACCTGACGACCTCTCTCTATGAGGGGCAGCTGGCGCTGCACGTGAACTGGGCGACGAACTACTTCGCCGATGGCAGACGCCCTCATGCTCTCGGTTCGGGCCACCCCAACCTCGTGCCCTATCAGGCGTATCCGGCCGCCGATGACTACTTCGTCATCGCCATCGGCAACGACTCCCTGTGGCAGCGTCTCTGCACCGCCATCGACCGCTCTGACCTCGGCGAGGACGAGCGGATCGCCGCCAATGCGGGCAGGCTGGTCCACCGCGACTATGTCAACGAGGAGCTGTCGAAGACGCTGCGGACGAGGTCGGTCGACGAGTGGTGCGAACTGTTCTCTGCAGCGGGGGTCCCGGCGGCGCCGATCAAGCACCTCGATGAGGTCTACGCCGATCCGCAGACCGAGGCTCTGGGCATGGTTCAGACCGTCGACCACCCCACTGCCGGGCCGATGCGCCAGGTGGCCTTCCCCGTGAATTTCAACGGAGTTCGCCCACCCGTGCGCTCGGCACCACCCGAGCTCGGCGCCGATACGGACGAGATCCTCGGTCGCGACAGGGACGACCACCTCGGCGCAGCAGGACCGCAGACGATCGCCACCACCACAGGAGCCTGACATGACTACGACCGCTTCCACTCGCGCGAACTCCAGCAGCGAGAACTCCGACCTGCTCAACCTCGAGGGACTCTTCAGCGAGTCCGAGATCGCCCTGCGCGACACAGTCCGAGCCTTCGTCGATGAGCGCTTCCGCCCGAACATCGCCGACTGGTATGAGAACGCGGTCTTCCCGCGAGAGATCGTGGCCGAGATGGGCGAACTCGGGCTGCTGGGTATGCACTTGCACGGCTACGGCTGCCCCGGCCGCTCGGCCGTCGAGTACGGACTCGCCGCACTCGAGCTCGAAGCCGGGGACTCCGGTCTGCGCACCTTCGTCTCGGTGCAGGGATCGCTGGCGATGTCGGCGATCCACAAGTTCGGCTCCGAGGAACAGAAGAACCGCTACCTGCCCGGCATGGCCAAGGGCGAGATCATCGGCTGCTTCGGTCTGACCGAACCCACCGCCGGATCCGACCCCGGGTCCATGGCCACCACCGCGATCCGCAGTGACGACGGATCCTGGACCCTCAACGGTGCCAAGCGTTGGATCGGTCTGGCCTCGATCGCCGATGTCGCCGTCATCTGGGCGGCCACCGATGAGGGCATCCGCGGCTTCCTGGTTCCCACGGACACCGCCGGGTTCACCGCCACTCCGATCGAGCAGAAGCTGTCGATGCGCGCCTCCATCCAATGCGACATCACCCTCGAGCAGGTGCAGCTGCCCGCCGATGCGGTCCTGCCCGAAGTGACGGGACTCAGAGGACCGTTCTCCTGCCTCAACGAGGCTCGTTACGGAATCATGTGGGGCGCCATGGGCGCCGCGCGTGACTCCTACGAGGTCGCGCTGAAGTATTCGCAGGAACGTCTCCAGTTCGACAAGCCTCTCGCCGGCTACCAGATCACCCAGCAGAAGCTGGTGAACATGGTCCTCGAGATTCAGAAGGGGATCCTCGTCGCCGTCCAGACCGGACGTCTCAAGGACGCCGGGACGCTCGACCCGGTCCAGATCTCGGTCGGCAAGCTCAACAACTGCCGTGAGGCGATCGCCATCTGCCGGGAAGCTCGCACGATGCTCGGCGGCAACGGAATCACCCTCGAATTCTCACCGCTGCGGCATGCGAACAACCTCGAGTCCGTGCGCACCTATGAGGGCACCGACGAAGTCCACACCCTCATCCTCGGCCGCCACATCACCGGGGAGCAGGCCTTCAGATGAGCTGAGTTCCCGCCACCCACACCTCGGCGGGGGAGCGCAGTGCAGAGACGTCGCCCAGCGGATCTCCGCCTGCGACCAGCAGATCAGCGCGAGCCCCCTCGACGATGCGTCCGCGATCGCCCAGCCTCAGCGCATCCGGAGCACCCGGGGTGGCCGACCGGACCACCTCGGCTACGGTCATTCCGGCCTCGATGAGATAGTCGAATTCGTCGTGCAGCGATGGCCCGTGCGGCACCGGAGCGAACGGCGTCTCATTCGCATCGGTGCCCGCGATGATCTTCACCCCGGCCTCGTGGAGGGCACGGACATTCGCCAGGGCCATTCCGAAGGCCGCATCGGCATGCTCGCCGAGGCGGGCCTCGGCGATCGCGCGCATCATCACCAGGGTCGGGGAGACGAGGGTGTTCGTCTCAACGATCCGCTCGATCGTCTCCGGCCGCAACGGGCCGTCGAAGGGGATGTGGGTGAGGACGTCGACCCCCGCGTCGAGGCCGCGGTCGAAGGCGGCGGCCGTGACTGCGTGGGCAACGGTGAGCAGTCCGCGCTCGTGAGCGCCATCGACCAGCGCCCGCAGGGTCGGAATGTCGAGGGCAGGCACCTCGGTGGCCTCGGGATCCTCGATGATGATCCTGATGAGATCGACGTTGTTCTCGGTCCGCCAGTCGAGGAACCGCTGCGCATCCTCGGGTCCGGAGACCCCGGATTCCGCGGGGGAGCCCATGGCGGTGGTCTGTGTGCTGCCCGGCGCCGAGGCGGCCGAACCGGCACTGAGGATCGCAGGGATCCCAGCGTCGGCCCGGAAATCGGCGACGAGCGAATCCGGGTGCGTGCCCAAGTCGACGATCGTCGTCAACCCCGCGGCCCCGGCGGCGACGAGAGGCTCCCGGGACTTCAGATGGACGTGGGTGTCGATGAGGCCGGAGAAGAGCGTGGCCGCCGACGTCGGATCCGGATCCGCGGCCGGGTGGATCGCGGTGATTGTCTCGGAGAACTCGATGTCGACGGGCTCACTGGAGACGGCAGAATCGACGTCGAAGATACGAACATTGTGCAGAGCAGTCATGACGCCACGATACTCAGCGAGCTTGTGAAACCCGTCGAATCACCGAAGCGAATCGGGAAAGGTCACTCCCGTCAGCTCCTCGGAGACCTTCCACAGGCGGCGCGCCACGTCCTCGTCGAGGGATGCCGCTCCGCGACCGGCGAAGGCCGGGGCGCCCCGCGTCTCGAGCCAGCTGCCTGGGCCCAGGTAGGAATTGCCTGGGACATCGGCGATCGCGGCGTTGAGCGCCGGCGCGGCACCGGCGGCCTCGGGTTGGGTGAACAGGCGGGTGAGTGCCTTGCCGAGACTGTCGCGCACGCGTCGCCGCTCACCGGATCGGAACAAATTGGTCGCCGCGAGACCAGGGTGAGCCGCCGTCGCGATCACTGCGGAATCCTGGAGTGTCAGCCGGCGTTCGAGCTCGGTGGTGAAGAGCAGATTCGCGAGCTTCGACTGTGCATAGGCGCTCATCGCCCGGTACCTGCGGCGCTGCCAATTGAGATCGGCGAAATCGATCGACCCCTGCCGGTGGGCCAGCGAAGAGACCGTGACCACCCGAGCCCTGATCTGCGGCAGAAGCAGATTTGTCAGCGCGAAGTGCCCGAGGTGGTTGGTCCCGAACTGGGATTCGAAGCCATCGACGGTGTAGCCCAGGGGAGGGGTCATGATGCCCGCATTGTTGATGAGGACGTCGACCGGCGTCTCCAGCGCCGCGGCGAAGGCGCGCACGGAGCCGAGATCGGCCAGATCGAGCTCACTGACCTCGACGGATCCGCTCATGGTTGCCGCCGCGGCAGCTCCCTTCTCCACGTTGCGCACCGCCAGAATGACGTGGGCCCCATGCGCGGCGAGGGCACGGGCGCTGACTCGACCGAGGCCGCTGTTGGCCCCGGTGATGACGAAGGTCTGCCCTGTCAGGTCGCGGAATCCGTGTTCGAGGTCAGAGGTGATCGGCAGCATAGTGGGCAGTGTAGACCCTGAAGATGCACGAACTGTTAGGGTAGCCTTCGTGCCGCAGACTCCTTCATCAGGTTCGAAACTCCTCCGCAGAGCCGCTCGGCGACGCCTTTCACTCCTGCTCCCCGGGGCGGCCACGCTCTCGCTGTGGCAGGTCTGTGAAGCGCTCGTTCCCGTGGCCATCGGCATCGTCGTCGACCGGGCGATCATCCCCCTGTCGCTGCCGATGCTCATCGTCACGATCATCGGCGTCGGTCTGCTCTTCACCGTGCTCAGCCTCGGATACCGCTTCGGTTCCCGCTTCTGCAATGCCGCCCGCGAACACGAAGCCCATGCCCTGCGGGTCGAGATCACCCATGCGGCGCTGACCTCGGCGAACCTGCCCGCCGACCGTGCCTCCGGAGAGGTCCTCTCGATCGCTTCGGCCGATGCCGACACCGCCGCCCAGTCCTTCGCCCAGGCCGGGCGCGGCATCGCCTCGGTGTTGGGCATGATCACCGCCGCCGTCTTCCTCCTCATCGCCGACCCTGTCACCGGACTCGTCGTCCTCATCGCCGTGCCCATCGGACTGATCATCGTCGCCCTGCCCGGCCGCTCCGTCTCCGCGAAGGCCGGCACCCAGCTCGAGGCCGTCGCCCGGGCCGGACGCTCTGCCTCCGACCTCATGCACGGACTCCGCGTGATCAAAGCCATGGGCGGCGAACCCTGGGCCGTCGACCGTTACCGGGTCACCTCCGACGAGGCGGCCACCGCCGGCATCGCCACCGGCGAGCGCACCGGGCGACTCGCCGGACTCGGCGCCCTGGTCATGTCGATCGTGCTCGCCGCCGTGCTCATCGTCGCGAGCCTGCGCCTCATCGAGGGCCAGATGAGCGTCGGCGCCCTCATCGGCATCCTCGGCATGACCGCCTTCCTCACCGAACCCATGCGGGCGCTCGCCGACATCGTCGGACTCTTCGCCCAATCCCACGGTGCGGCCGGCCGGATCGCCCGACTGCTCGTCGACATCGATTCCGCCGAAGCCAGCGATACCACCGACGGCTCCTCGAACGAAGCGACGCCGACCCCGCGCATCGGACTCGACGACACCGCACTGACCGTGCGCGACTGGGCCGTCGGAGCCGAGCGCATCGTCGACTTCACCACCGATTTCGGGGCCCTGACCTGCATCGTCACCGAAGCCTCCGAACCAGCGGCGAACCTCCTCGGCGCTCTGGCCACCCATGCCCGGGGCGCGGGGCCGGACACGATGATCGTGTCCCCGCACACCGTCGACATGTTCGAAGGCACGATCCGGTCGAACATCACGATGATCGTCGGCACCACCGACCACCCGGTCACCGAGGAGGTGCTCACCGCTTCGGGCACCGATGAACTCCTCGGCCTCGTCGACGGCGGCCTCGACCACCGGATCCAGGAACTCGGCGGCAACCTCTCCGGCGGTCAGCGGCAGCGCGTGGCGCTCGCTCGAGCACTCGACGCCGACCCGTCGATCCTCGTCCTCCACGAACCGACGACCGCCGTCGACGCCGTCACCGAGGCGCGCATCGCCGAGGGGGTGACCCGTCTGCGAGGCACCGCCGAGTCCGCCGCAACGATCATCCTCACCAGCTCGCCCGCCTTCCTCGCCGCTGCGGACTCCGTGGTGTTCGTACCCGAGACCGGTCCGGTCCTCATCGGCCGCCACGCGGAGCTGCTCACCGCCGCCGACCAAGCGTCCGAGACCTACCGGCAGGCGGTGACCCGATGAGCGCCCACACCATCCTGAGCATCGCCACCCGGCGCCGCGCCTTCTCCCACCTCGCCCCGCTGCTGCGGGCACGGTCCGGCTGGATCGTCCTCCTCGTCATCGCCGGCATGGCCAACGCCGGAGCCGGCCTCGTCGGACCCTGGGCGATCGGTCGCCTCGTCGACGAGCTGCCCGCCGGTGCCGGCTCCGAACTCGTGTGGACCTGCGCGATCGCGGTCGCCGTCGCCGGTATCGTCATGGCCCTCGGCACCTGGATCGGAGCCTGGGCGCTGGCACACATCGCCATGCCCGTCGTCGCCGAACTGCGCACCCAGGTCGTCGATTCGGCCATGTCTCTGCCCTCCCAGCGAATTGAAGCGACCGGCACCGGCGACCTCGTCTCCCGCGTCGCCGACGACTCCCGCAAGATCAGCGAAGCCGCCGCCCAGGTGCTGCCGCTCGTCGTCGAATCCCTCCTCGTCGTCATCGTCTCCGCGTTCGGACTGGCCGCGATCGATTGGCGACTGGGCATCGTCGGCCTCGTCGCACTGCCGATGTACTGGCTCACCCTGCGCTGGTATCTGCCCAGGTCGGAACCCATCTACAAGGAGGAGCGCGCGGCCTTCGGCAGGCGAGCCGGACGGCTGCTGGGCGGACTCACCGGTGCCCAGACGCTGCGCGCCTACCGCGCCGAGGGCGGCGAGATGACCCGCATCGACTCCGCGTCCGGGCAGGCCCGGGACCTGTCGATCAATGTGTTCAGATTCCTCACCCGCGCCTTCGGTCGCAACAATCGCGCCGAGGCGGTCGTCCTCTCCCTGCTTCTGGCCGCGGGGTTCGCCCTCGTCTACTTCGGTGAGACCACCGCCGGTGCAGTGACTACCGCCGCCCTGGTCTTCCACCGCCTGTTCAACCCCATCGGGGCGCTCGTCGGCCTCTTCGACCAGATCCAATCGGCCGGAGCCTCGCTGACCCGGATGGTCGGCGTCATCGATGAGGCCCAGACCTCGCCGAGGCGCTCGATCGATATCGACTCGAGTTCCCCTACGCTGCTGCTCGAGGACCTGTGGTTCACCTACGATGCCGACCCGCACTCGGACAACCATGTCCTCAAGGGCGTGAGCCTGCGCATCGATCCCGGTGAGGTCGTTGCCGTGGTCGGCACCACCGGTGCCGGAAAATCGACGCTGGCGAGGATCGCCGCGGGACTCTCGGCGCCGACACGCGGACGTGCGGCGCTCGTCGACGACGGGGCCGCCTCGGCGGGGGAGCTGACAGCACTGGCCGAACCCGTCCTCCGATCCCACATCTCGATGGTCGCTCAGGAGGTCCACACCTTCGCCGGCGCCCTGCGGGAGAACGTCTCCCTGCCCGTTCCCGCGGCCACCGCCGAGGCGGTCAGCATTGCCCTCGAAACCGTCGGTGCGGACTGGGTGCGATCACTGCCGAACGGTCTGGACACGGAGCTCGGCGATGGGGGGATGCGCCTGAGCGCGGTGCAGGAGCAGATGATCGCCCTGGCCCGACTCGTGCTCGCAGATCCCGATTTCGCGATCCTCGATGAGGCCACCGCCGAGGCGGGATCCGCCGGTGCCCATGTCCTCGAAGGCTCTGCGCGGGCGGCCCTGTCCGGACGCGGGGCGTTGATTGTGGCCCACCGCCTCAGCCAGGCGGAGACCGCCGACCGGGTGCTCGTGATGGAACACGGTGAGGTCGTCGAAGAGGGCAGTCATACCGAACTCGTCGCCGCCGGTGGCCGCTATGCCGAACTCTGGGCGGCGTGGTCGGCCTGAGGCCTCCGGCACCGGCGGTCAGCGGCGCTCAGCGCCAGCGCTGCCAGGCCGCCTGACGGCTGATATCGGCCATCTCGGCCACCCTGGCCCAGGAATTGTGCTCGGCCATCGTGCGCGCACTCGTGCCCATGGCCTCGCCGATTTCCGCGGAGAGGCTGAGCAGCGCCGAGAATGCCGCCGGGTCCGGCGAATGGGACAGGTCGTGGATCGCCTGCCGTGCGGTGCCCAGCGTGTCGGCCACGGCGGAGGTCTCGCTCGCGCCCGTGGGTGGCCCCGTGAAATCGGATTCGGCGGACGGTCCGGTCACGTCTATCGGTTCGGGGCTGTCTTCATCGAGGGTCACGATGATCTCCTCCTCGGGCGAGCTCAGGCTGCGGGTCCAGGTGCGGTTGTGCCAATGATATTCGACCTCGCCGCGCAGCGGCAGATAGACGGCGGTGTACAGGGTGCCGAATGCGTTGTCGTAGTCCGCACTGAAGACCCCCGGACCGAGCATCCTCGCGGTCATCTCCTGGACATCGCAGCCCTGGTCCACCGCCTCGGTGAGCAGATCCTGACGCTCCACGCTGCGGAAGCGGCGGGCATGGTCGGGGAACTCCGGATGCCGTCCGCGGTGGTTCGTCGCGACCGGATCCTCGATGATCTCCGGGGTCATTGCGGGACCGACGTAGGCGGTCGCCGCGGTGCCCGTGGAGTCGATCATGGTCAGGTTGTAGTACATGGAGACGGGGATCGTCTGGAGCCTGCGCAGAGCCTCGGGCACGGATTCGGCGACCTCGAGGAGGAAGCGCACGACCAGCGGGGCGGCGAATCCGTCACCGTCGCCGGGGCGCCCACCGAAGGCAAGCGACACGGCAAGCCCGTCCTCGTTCATGCCGTCGAGCAGACCCCACAGGCAGTCGGACGTTCCGATCACCCGGCGGGAGCCGAATCGGGTCGAGGCGTGGACCTGCTCGAACAGCTCGAGCCCGTAGTCGTAGTTGCGCAGCAGGGCAGGCTCGGGAGACTGCAGGGCGACCTGTGAGCACCCGGGCAGGAAGCGGGGAGGATTCCACAGGGTGAGCATGCGGGCCGCGGTCTCGTCCCCGCCCGCCAGCTCGACGAGCCGCCGCCAGGTGGGGACGAGCTCGGGCATGTGCTCGCGCAGTCGGGCCTCGGCTTCCGCGAGGCTGGGTCGAGCGGCATCTCCGTCACGGAGATACCACGACCGATAGGCGGGCCAGACGGTATCGAACAGTGCCTGCCAGCGGGTGGAGGGGAGTTCTTCGGTGATTCCGAAAAAGTTGAATGAGGTCATTTGTCAAGGCTAGGTTGACACTCATCGGGTGTCAATAAAAACTTGACAGTGGTTGTGGAGCTGGACTCAGCTCAGTCCGAGCACCGTAGTGGCGATCGTGAAGTAGATGATCAGTCCGGTGGCGTCGCAGAACGTGGAGATGAACGGGTTGGAGAACACAGCCGGGTCGGCTCCGAGCCGCTTCGCGATGATCGGCATCAGCCCGCCCACGGTGGCGGCCATCATGCACACCGAGAGCAGGGTCAGGCCGATGACCAGGCCGATCGCCCAGCCGTAGACGAGTCCGGCGATGGCGAAGCCGAGGCAGCCGAGCACGGCACCGAGCAGCGCACCGACGCGCAGTTCGCGCCAGATGACCTTTCCCAGGTCACGGATGCGGACCTCGCCCACGGCCAGAGCCCGGGTCACGGTGGTCGCGGCCTGGTTGCCGGTGTTGCCGCCCGTGCCGGTGAGCAGGGGGATGAACAGGGCGAGGATGACGACCTGATCGAGGCGGTCCTCGTAGACCTCGAGGACTTGGACGGTGAAGATCGCCGAGACCGCGAGGACGAGGAGCCACACGATGCGGCTCTTGACCAACCGGACGATGCTCGAGGAGAGGTAGGAGCGGTCGAGGGGTTCGGAGCCGCTGGAGCGGGCGATGTCCTCGGCGTCCTCTTCGTCGACGATGTCGAGCACGTCATCCATGGTGAGGATCCCGACAAGGCGGTTCTCCTCATCGACGACCGGCATCGCGATGAGGCGGTGGGAGAGGAACGTGCGGGATGCTTCCTCACGGTCGGTCTGGGCATGAGTCGTGATCGATTCGCGCACCATCTCACCGATGATCGTCTCGTCGGCGGCGGCGATGAGGTTGCGCAGGGAGATCACCCCGAGGAGGACGCGTCCGGAACCGACGACAGGCAGCAGGTAGACGGTCTCCGGACCGTCGATGCGGGCACGGACGACCTCCATCGCCTCGGCGGAGGTCCAATCTTCGTGGAGACTGAGCACCTCCGGGGACATGTACCGGCCGATCGCGGACTTCGGATAGCCGAGGACCGCCGTCGTCATCTCTCGTTCCTCGGCGTCGAGGCCCTTCATCAGGCGGGAGGCAACGCTCGCGGGCAGCTCACCGAAGAGTTCGGCACGATCATCGGGGTCGAGACCGTCGACGATGTCGGCGACCTCCGGTTCGCGGAGATTCTGGATCAGCTCGGCCTGGTAGCCCGGGGTCAGATTCTCAAAGACCGCGAGGGCCTCGTCCTTGTTGAGCACGCGGAAGAGGACGGCCGACTGCAGGGGAGTGGTGGTGTGGACGAGCCGGGTGAGTTCCGGGAGGGGGACCTGCCCGGCGAGATCGGCGACCGAGTCCATCGCGGTCCGGTCGACCCGGCCGGAGAGTGCGGATTCGAGCCGGTCCGCCGCCGACCTCTCTACCATCGCATCTGCCACGACTGCCTCCTGACATCCCTGCCGCCACTGTGATCGCCCTCCACCCTATGCCACGAGGGCAATGATCGACTCAGCCCCTCTTCGCGGACTCCGGTACCCGCACGGTAAGTACCGGGACGGGGGAGCGGAGGATGAGGCGTTGGGTCACGGATCCCAGGAGGACCTTGCCCACCCGCGAGCGGGAACGTACGCCGAGGACGAGCCGGTCCACCTCGGCGTGGTCGGCCAGCTCATCGAGGACCGCGGTGACCGGATCACGGTCCCGGCGGCCGGAGCGATTGATGAGTGTGACCTCAAGGTCGCGGGGGATCTCCTCGTCGGCGAAGTCGTGGAGGGTGAGGTTGACGAGCAGCAGGCCCGTCTTCAGGGCGCGCGCCTCGGCCACGGCGCTCTCGAGAGCCGTGCGGCCTTCGGGGCTGTCGGTGACGGCAACTGCGACTGACATTCTGACTCCTTACTCTCTACTTCCGTCCGTACTTCGCTTTGAACTCCCGCTCGAACTCCGCGAGGTCCTTGTCCTTGGTCTCGGGCAGGAGTGTGTAGAGGAAGATGAAGGCGATGACGGCGAAGCCGGCGAACATGCCGAAGGTCGCGGTCATGCCCATCGCCTCGATGAGCGGCGGGAAGAACTGGGCGACGACGGCGTTCATGATCCACAGCACGAACACGCAGATGCCCATTGCGAAGCTGCGGATCTTCATCGGGAAGATCTCCGAGAGCATCAGCCAGGTCAGCGGACCGACCGTGCCCTGCATCGAGAACACGAAGAGGACGAGGAAGACGAGCACCGTCCACGCCTGCCCCGGTCCCGGCGGGACGACGACCGCGGTGAGCGCGATGAGGGTGTGGAAGACCGCGATGAGCCCGTAGCCGGTGAGGAACATGACGCGGCGCGGCAGCTTGTTGAGCAGGAACATGCCCAGTGAGATGCCGGCCAGGGAGAAGACGCCGTTGGCGATGTTGCCGATGATTGCGACACCGGAGTCGAGTCCGGCGTTGGTGAGCAGCTGCGTGCCGTAGTACATGACCGAATTGATGCCGGTCAGCTGCTGGAAGAAGCCGAGACCGGCACCGATGATGACCAGCCGCAGCACCCACCGGGTGCCGAGGTCGGTCAGTCCGCCGGTGGACTGCTTCGCGTCCTCGGAGGCGAGGTGGGTGACCTCGGCGACTTCGGCCTCGGCACGTTCGGGGGAGCGGACCTTCTTCAGCACCGCGAGCGCCTCCTCGGTGCGGCCCTTGGAGATCAGCCAGCGGGGGCTCTCGGGCTGGAAGATCATGCCCACGAGCAGGGCGATCGCGGGAAGTAAGGCGACGAGGAGCATCCAGCGCCAGATGGAGTCGACGTGGCCCCAGACGTTGAAGATCACGGCGTTGATGATGAACGCGGCGAGCTGGCCGGCGACGATCATCAGCTCGTTGCGGGTGACGAAGGAGCCGCGCTTCTCCGAAGGGGCGATCTCACCGAGATAGACGGGCACGGTCGCCGAGGCGCCGCCGACCGCGAGGCCGAGGACGAAACGCGAACCGATGAGGAACTCCGCGCCCGGGGCGAGCACACAGCCGAGGGTGCCGATGATGAAGATCCCGGCGAGCAGGAGAATTGTGCGGCGTCTGCCGGAGGCATCGGCGACGCGACCGCCGAAGACCGCACCGAAGGCGGCGCCGATCATGAGACTGGCGACGACCATTCCTTCGGAGAGGGCGGTGAGACCGAAGTCCTGACTCAGCGGTTCGAGTGCACCGTTGACGACACCGGTGTCGTAGCCGAAGAGGAGACCGCCGAAGGTGGCGACTGTGGCGATGACGCCGAGGCGGTGGACCGGCCGACCGGACCCGGCATGCGGCAGGTCGAACCGCTGTCGATGGGGATAAGGCGATGAAGACACGAACGCCTCCTTTCCTCTCTCGTTCTAACACACTTCGATCCGCGCCGAAGCAAGCGGGTTCTAGCATGGAGCCATGAGCAGGAGCTACCCGGAATCGGCGCCGGACATCGCCGCCCTCGCCTCGGCACTCGCCGATCCCACGCGCGTGATGATCTGCATCAGCGTCCTCGACGGCAGGGCCTGGACGCTCACGGAGCTCTCCCGGGCCCTGTCCATTCCGCTGTCGTCGATGTCGGAACACGTGAGCATGCTCGTCGACCGCGGCATCCTCGCCGAACGCAGGCAGGGACGCCACCGCTATGTCCAGCTGGCCTCGAACGACATCGCCGAGTGGCTCGAACACACGGGAGCTCTGGCCGGGCGCAGCGTCGACTCCGCACCGTCCCTGGCCGGGAAGACCCGCGACCGTCACCTCCTCGAGGCCCGTACCTGCTACAGACACATCGCCGGTCGCCTCGGCGTCCAGATCTTCGCCGCGCTGTCCGACCGGCAGTGGATCGACGACACCGTGACCGTGACCGACTCCGGTCGCGCAGGCCTCGCCGAGGTGTGGGGAATCCATCTTCCTTCCTCTCCGGCATCGGCGCGCTCGGTCGCACGCCCCTGCCTGGACTGGACGGAACGGCGGACCCACCTCGGCGGGTGGCTCGGTGATGAACTCTGCCGAGTCTTTCTCGACAGGGCCTGGATCTCCCGGCGGTCGAGCAGCCGCGCACTCGCACTCACACCGACCGGTCGGGACGAGCTCGACTGGATCCTGACCGCAAAGGTGACCCAGCTGTGAACTCGACCCCGGAATTCCACCGTCTCCACGTCCACGGGGCGCCGTTCATCCTGCCGTGCGCCTGGGACATCGCCAGTGCCCGATTGTTCGTCGAGGCGGGTCACCGTGCCGTCGGCACGACGAGTCTCGGTGTGGCGGCGGGAATCGGTACCGTCGATGAGGACCGCGAGACCCTTGAAGCCATGGCCGATCTCATCGGCCGGATTGCGACAGTACTGCCCGAGAGGCTGCTCACCTGCGACTTCGAAGACGGGTACGGTGACACTCCCGCCGAGGTCGTCGACATCCTGGCGGAGCGATTCGTCCGTCCCGGCGCACCGAGCGGCACAGGCCTGGCCGTCGCCGGAATCAACATCGAAGATTCGACCCGCGGCCGCCTCGTCGAACCCGTAGTGCTCGCCGCGAAGATCACCGCGATCAAGGACGCGTTCCCCGACCTCTTCGTCAACGCACGGATCGACACGTACTGGGTTGGGCAGGACAACCTCGGCGAGGTTGTGCAACGGCTCCGTATCTATGCCGATGCCGGGGCGGACGGGGTCTTCGTGCCCGGCGATCTCGATGTGGACATCATCGAGCAGATCGTCACGGCCTCGACGCTGCCGCTCAACGTCCTCGCCAGCCCGCGTTTCAGCCGCCGGCAGCTGGCCGAGGCGGGGGTGGCGCGGATCAGCACGGGTTCGCTGCTCTACCGAGCCGCGGTCTCAGCTGCGGTGGAGAGTCTCGGCAGGCTCAACGTCGACCGCCCGGCGCAGACGACTGGCGTGCTGTCCTACCGGACGGTGTCGGAGCTGGGCGAATGACCTGAGCGGCTCAGTCCTCGTCGAGCACGGTGTCCAGGCCATCCTCGGAGAGTGCATCGGCGTCGAGGTCGTCCCCGGCGAGTTCGGCCACCTCGTCATTGTCGTCGTCATCGCTGACCATCTCATCGCCGGGGCGGTTGCCCTGCTCAGCCGCGGCGATCGGGTCGGTGTCGAACTCTCCGTCGAGGTCGGGGGCGTCGTTCTCGTCCTCCCAGCCGGCATCCTCGATGAGGGCGTCGTCGGCACCTTCGATGCCGGTCCCTTCCGGGCCGTCGGCTCCGGGCTCGACGAAGGGATCCTCGTCATCGGGATCAGGCTCGAGGTCGTTGTCTTCGGCCTCGGCCTCGGCAAGTGCTGCGGTGTCCTCGACCGCGCCGAGCTCGTCGGCCGTGGGTTCGTCGAGGGTGGGCTCATCCAACTCCGCTTCGTCCTGCCACTGTGTGGGATCGGTGGATTCGTCACTCATGATCGCTCCTTCGCTGGGGGTCGATGCGAGTCGCATGTCGACGCGGCCATTGTTGCACGGACCGCCGCGTCCACGCATGGGTCGGGCCTGTTCAGGCTCAGGCCGTGCGCATGCCGATGCCGCTGATCACGGCCGAGACCGCACCGAGCAGGCCGAGGATGACGACGATGATCCGGCCTGCCTTCGGGGTGATGAAGGGCTCCAGATAACGGGCACCGAAGAGACCAGCCAGCAGAGCCGCGGCCATGAGAGACCATTCGGGCAGGGCGAACGTCGGGAACGATCCGGGGGAGGCCAGCAGGGCGGCGACCGCTCCGATGCCGGAGACGACGGCGACGAAAGGCTGCATCGATGCGGCGAACTTGCGGTGCTCCCATCGCGTGACGACCGAGTACACGGTCATCACCGGTCCGCCGATGCCGGACATCGTAATGAGCATTCCGGTGCCGGTTCCCGCCATGGTCGTCGCCGGCCAGAGTTTGGCCATCCAACTCGTACCGGCGATGACCAGGGAGACGAGGATGGCGACGATGAGGATGAGGCCGACGACGATCTTGAAGGTGCTCGCGTCCAAGGCGCGGATCACCACGGCCCCGAGGAGCGCGCCGACCAGACTGGTGCTCACAAGCACGGACACCTTCGGCCATTCGACGTCCTTGCGCACCGGCCAGATCAGGATGAGTGAGGCGACCATTCCCCAGACATTGGCGAGGACCACGCCTTCTTGCCCGGGGAGGAGAAGCAGAGCCAGCGGGGCGACGACCATGGCGAAACCCATTCCGGCGATGCGCTGCAGGGTGGCGCCGACAAGCATTGCCGCGACGAGGGCGATGGTCACCATGTCCAAGCAGAGTCTCCTCGTGTGTCAGCGGTGTCAGCAGATAGGTCACGCTAGCACGGGAGTCCTTGCCGGTCAGTTCCGGTCCGAAGGGTGAGGAGTCAGCGAGTCGCGGGGGAGGAGTCGGCGGAGCTGAGCTCTTCGGCAGGTGCGGCGGTGTTCGCTTCCGCGACCACGGGACGGCGGCCGGTGAAGTGGTCCATCGTCTTATTCACGCCGAGGAAGTCCATCGCTTTGTCGAACATCCGCGTGGGCAGCAGTCGTGCTCCGGGCAGGATGCGAACCAGCGAGGGCATGACCAGCTGTTCGCGCCCGGACGCGATGGAGTCGAGGACCTTGGTCGAAACGTCGGTCTCTTCGAGGATAGGCAGCAGGCGAGGGAATTTGGTGGTCACACCCTCGAACATGCCGGTGTTGATGTAGTACGGGCAGACGACGAGGGTCGAGACCTTGCTGCCTTCGGCGCGCAGCTCCGCACGCAGGGACTCGGTGAATCCGACGGCGGCGAATTTGCTCGCCGAGTAGTCGGTCTGCCGCGCCACGCCGGTGAATCCTGCGGCGCTGGCGATGGTGACCACCGTGCCGCGGTCGCGTTCGAGCATTCCGGGCAGGAAGGCGCGGGTGACCCAGTACAGAGCGAGGGTGTTGACGTCGTAGACGCGGCGGATCGCCTTCTCGTCGGCCTCCAGCAGCTTCTCGCCGGTGACGATCCCGGCGCAGTTGATGAGGATGTCAACCGGCCCGGTGTCCTCGGCCGCTGCCGCGACCTGCGCGGAATCGGCGACATTGACCGCAAAGGATCGGGCGCGTGAGCCCGCAGCCACGATCTCCTCGCGCACTCTCTGTCCGCTCTCGGTCGACAGATCCCAGATGAGAACCTCCGCGGCCCCGCGCGCAGCCGCATCGAGGGCCATAAGTCGTCCGATTCCGTTGCCGGCACCGGTGATCAGCACCCGGGCTCCGGCAATTCGGGTTCCACGTGTCATCTGTATGCTCCTTTGCACCATCGAGGTTCGACGGTCTTCCCATCGGTGTAAGTTACTGTACAGTACGATCCCTGGGTTCGGTACGGTGGAGGCGGTGAACGCCCTCAGTGCGCAATGCGGTAGCGCAGCACCATCGTCCCCGATCTCAGCGCACGGTGATCCACCAGTTCGAGCCGGAGACGTTCGCTCAGCCCCGCGGGCAGGGACGGTCCGTGTCCGGCGATCATCGGCTGGACGAGGAATTCGTATTCGTCGATCGGCCCCAGGTCCGCCAAGGCCTTCGGCAGGGTCACCCCGCCGACCCATAGGCGCTCACCCGGCTCTGCCTTGAGCCGTTCGACCCCCTCTGCCGCAGGACCGTCGACCAATTCGGCGTTCCAATCGACCCTGCTGAGCGTGCCCGACATGACGAACTTGTGCGCGCGATCGATGGCCTCGGCGAGGGGGTTCTCCCAGTCCTCCATTCACTCCGGCCACACCCCCGTGTTCGGCCTCCGCCACGCAGACTCCATCATCTCGTAGGTGATCCGGCCGAGGAGGAGGCCGTCGGCGCGTTCCATCTCCGCGGCCCAGTAGCGCAGCGACTCTTCGTCGGGCGGGATGCCGGCCTCGTGGTGGCAACTGCCGTCGTGGGTGAGGTCGATCGAGTAGCGAAGGAGTCCCATGCGCAGATGCTACTGCGGCAGGCCCGCGGGTGCGATGGCGGAGGGGCCGCGGAACGAGAAGAACCCCCGCGATCATCGCGAGGGTTCTTCCTAAGTGGTGGCTCCGACCGGCGTCGATCCGGTGACCTTTCGATTTTCAGTCGAACGCTCTACCAACTGAGCTACAGAGCCTGGTCGCCGGCATACCGAAGTATGCCGAGAGAAACAAAGGCTCTTCCGAAGAAGAGCCTTATGCTCCGCGACCCTGACGGGACTCGAACCCGCGACCTCCGCCGTGACAGGGCGGCGCGCTAACCAACTGCGCCACAGGGCCTTGCTGTTGTTGCGATGTGGAACCTCTCGATCCTACACCGTACCCCCAACGGGATTCGAACCCGTGTCGCCGCCGTGAAAGGGCGGTGTCCTAGGCCTCTAGACGATGGGGGCCTAGTTTGCTCTCGGATTCCCCGTGGGCAACGACGTTAAGCTTATCCCAAGGGTTTCCCGGAATGCAAAACGAAGACGGGTGTCCTCGGTCACAGAATTTCGGCCACCCGGGGCCCGCCTCGGCGAGGGGAACTCCAGAGCGCGAAAGCTAGAGTTGTAGGCATGGAATACCTCAGCGACGACGAGTTCGAAGCGATCCTCGACGAGGCGCTGGACGAGCTGCCCGCGGGCGTGACCGACGAACTCGACAACGTTGCCCTCTTCGTCGAGGACCGCCCCGAGGACGGCAGCACCAACCTGCTCGGACTCTACGACGGCACACCGGTCGGCGAACGCGGCATCTCAGGTCTGGAGATGCCGGACACCATCTTCCTCTACCGCGACAACCTCATCGCCTTCTCCCGCGACCGCGATCACCTCAAGGACGAAATCGTCATCACCATCGTCCACGAGATCGCGCACTTCTATGGCATCGACGACGATCGCCTCCACGAACTCGGCTGGGGCTGAGTTGCGCACCGACCACCAGCGAGGACGCGTGCACGTGAAAAGTCGAACTGTCGTTTCACGCAGGGTCTTTGATTGGCGCTCGGCCCTCCACTTCGCCTATTGTGGGCGGGTACCCATCAGCATCGATACAACATTCCGTCCGTGTCGAGGCGGGAACACAGGAGCTGCGAAGCTTCGGGCCCAGTGCCCGCCGTGTCCCGACGCACCACGGGCAGGAGGCACGACCCCTTTATGACAGTTGCATCCACCAAGACGACAAGCGCGGCTACCCCGGCCGTTCGAGTGCTCAACCTGGCAGGCATCGAATACAGCCTGCACAGCTTCGATCATGATCCGAGCACTCGTCGCTATGGCTCCGAAGCCGCCGACAAGCTCGGCGTCGGCTCCGACCAGGTGTTCAAGACCCTGATGATCCAGGTCGACGGCGCCCCCGTGACCGCACTGGTTCCCGTGTCCGGGCAGCTCGACCTCAAAGGTCTCGCCTCTGCCCGCGGTGCGAAGAAGGCCCAGCTGGCCGGCGTCGCCGAGACCGAACGCCGCACCGGCTACCCTGTCGGGGGAGTCTCCCCGTTCGGGCAGCGCCATGCGGCCCCGGTCGTCATCGATCGCACGGCCCTCGAGCATTCCTCGGTCTTCGTCTCCGCCGGACGCCGCGGGCTCGAGATCGAGATCCGCCCCGAAGACCTCGTCATGCTCACCAACGCCCAGGTCGGCAAGATCGCCGCTCTGGACTGACCGTGACCGACCGTCCCCGCGGCTAGATCCATTCGATCTCGCCGATCTCGGGTTCGGCCCGACCGGCCGTGAGGTCGGCGTACATCGCAATCGCCGCCTCCGCCTCGGCGACGGGGACGAGGACATCCACGTCGACACGCGCGCCGTACTCGGCCCGCGTCGACCAGCCCCGCACCTCGGCGCCGCGTTCGAGCGCATTGGCCTGCGCGTAGTCGACGCCGGCACGCACCGGCACCAGCTCATGCTTCGTCACAATCGACGCCGTTCCCACCGCCGCCGAGGTGGCCTGACCGTAGGCGCGCACGAGTCCGCCCGCACCCAGCAGGGTTCCCCCGAAATACCGGGTCACCACGGCGACGACATAGGTGAGTTCGTGCCCGGCCAGGACATCGAGGATCGGGGCACCGGCCGTGCCCGCGGGCTCCCCATCGTCATTGAAGCGCTGGGTCCGCGAATCCGGGTCGAGGATGAACGCCGTGCAGTGGTGGCGGGCCTTGGGATGGGCGCTCCGGCGCTCGGCGATGACCTCGCGGGCGGCCGCCTCGTCGACGACCGGAGCCAGAAGCGCGAGGAACCGTGAGCGCTTGATCTCGACCTCCGCCTCGGCGGTCCGTCTGATGGTCCGGTAGGGCATGCTCGTCACTCTATCGAATCTGATCTACGATGAGCGGACACGCGCAGATCACGCGCGCGGACAGCCTCCTCCGTGGTGAAAGGGTGATGCAGATGCAGCAGCTCAGCGATGACGAGATCACAGCGATCAGGGACGAATCGGCTCGCGCCTACGACCTCGATCGGGCCCACGTCTTCCACTCGTGGTCGGCGCAGCGCCTCAACGATCCGATGACCATCTCCCGGGCCTCGGGCTCGACCGTCGTCGACGGTCAGGGACAGTCGTTCCTCGACTTCTCCTCCCAGCTGGTCAACACGAACATCGGGCACCAGCATCCGGCCGTCGTCCAGGCGATCAAGGACCAGGCCGACCTGCTGTGCACGATCAGCCCCGCCCACGTCAACGCCGCCCGCTCCGAGGCGGCCCGGCTGATCACCGAACGCACTCCGGCCGGACTCGACCACGTCTTCTTCACCAACGGCGGTGCCGACGCGAACGAACACGCGATCCGGATGGCCCGACTGCACACCGGCAAACGCAAGGTCCTCTCCCGCTACCGCTCGTATCACGGCGGCACCGAGACGGCGATCAACGTCACCGGCGACCCGCGCCGCTGGTCGAACGACAACGGCGACTCCGGAGTCGTCCACTTCTTCGGCCCCTTCCTCTACCGGTCGGAGTTCTCTGCGACTACCGGGGCGGAGGAGACCGAGCGGGCCCTGCGCCACCTCGAACGGACCATCGAACTCGAAGGACCCTCGACGATCGCCGCGATCGTCCTCGAGTCGATCCCCGGCACCGCCGGAATCATGATCCCCAGCGCCGACTACATGCAGGGAGTGCGACAGCTGTGCGACAAGCACGGCATCGTCTACATCGCCGACGAGGTGATGGCCGGGTTCGGCCGGTCCGGGAAATGGTTCGCCTTCGAACACTTCGACATCGTGCCCGACATCATCACCTTCGCCAAGGGCGTGAACTCCGGGTATGTGCCCCTGGGCGGGGTGATCATGAACGAGGCGATCTATGACTCCTTCGGCGAACGCGCCTACCCCGGCGGACTGACTTACTCCGGGCACCCGCTGGCCTGCGCGGCGGCGGTGGCGACGCTGACCGCGATGGATTCCGAAGGCATGATCGACCACGCCGCGCGCATCGGCGAGGACATCATCGGGCCCCGGCTGCGTCAGATCGCTGAGAACTCCAAGCACGTCGGCGAGGTCCGCGGAGTCGGTGCGTTCTGGGCGATCGAACTCGTCTGGGACAAGGAGACGCGGGAGCCGCTGGCACCCTACGGCGGCGGCTCACCCGAGGTCGCCTCGGTGCTCGGGGCGCTCAAGGAGCACGGCGTCATCCCGTTCAACAACTACCACCGACTCCATGTGGTCCCGCCGATCAACATCAGCGACGAGGACCTCGAGCGCGGCCTCGGCGTCTTCGAGAAGGTCCTCACCGACCTTGACTTCTCCCGCTGACCACCCCGAATCTCCTCCCAAGACTACCTGACGGGGTCCCAGACACCTCGCGCCACGTTGTTGGGACCCCGTCAGGTAGTTGTCAGCGGGCGTCGTGGGTGAACTCGCCGCCGAGGACGGTCGCCCGCACCGGGATCTGCGCGATCTCGGTCGGGGCCACCTCGGCGGGATGAGCGTCGAGGGCGACGAAGTCGGCGAGCTTGCCGCGACTCAGCGTCCCCTTGTCCGCTCCCTGCCCGGAGCCGATCGCCGCGACCTTCGTGTACGCGGCGATCGCCTCGTCCGGTGACAGGCATTCGGCGGCCGAGCCCATCACGTCGCCCTCGCGCGTCGCCCGGGTGACGAAGGCTTCGATGCCGCGCAGCACATTCCCATCGGCGCAGGGCCGATCCGAGCTGCCGGCGAGGATCACCCCGGCGTCGATGAAGGACTTCGCGCGGTAGATCAGCTGCCGCCGGTCGGGGCCCACCGACCGGTTCATCCCGTCGCCGATGCCTTCGGCGAAGGCCGCCTGCGGGGTGACGACGATGCCGTTCTCGGCCAGTGTGCGCAGATGTTCCTCGTGGACGAGTCCGGCGTGTTCGATCCGGTTGGGCACCGCACGCCTGCCATAGCGGTTCTGCGCGTCGACGATATTGGCCACGGCCGCGTCCACTGCCGCGTCGCCGATCGCATGGACGGCCAGCGACCACCCGGAGGCGTAGGTGTCGAGGATCTGCCGGCGCAGCTCCGCGGCGTCGGCCTGCAGATACCCGGGGTGATCCTTGCCCGCGTAGTTCTCACGCAGCGCCGCGGTCTCCCCGCTCATCGCCCCGTCCATGAAGAATTTGACCGGGCCGATCGAGAGGAGCTCATCGCCGAGGCCGGTGCGCAGTCCCGCATCGAGGCCGATGCCGAAGCCGTCGGCGGAGTTCGCCGCGATCGCATGGAGGCCGTCGGCCTGCGGCAGCAGCTGGGCGCGGGCCCGCAGCTTCCCCTGCTCGCGGGCAGCGAGGTAGGCGGAGATCTCGATGGGGGAGTGGCCGATCCAGCCGTAGGCGATGCCGCATTCGCCGAAGGAGGTGATCCCCTCTTTCGCATAGTGTGCGGTCGCGAGGTCGAGGGCGTCGACGATCGTGTCGATCGAGTACGGCCGGATGAGGTTCTGCACGAGTTCTTGAGCGGTCTCCTCGAGCAGTCCGGTCGGATGCCCGGCGGCATCGCGGACGACCTTGCCGCCGACGGGTTCGGTGAAGTCCGGTGCGAGGATCCCGGCCCGCCGCATCGCTTCGGTGTTGACGATCGCGGCATGCCCCGAGGTCTGGCGCATGAACAGCGGCCGATCCCCGGTGATCTCGTCGAGCCGGGCCAGATCCGGGTACTGCCCGTCGTAGTCTCGGTGGGCGTAGCCGGTGGCGTTGATCCATTCGCCGGCCGGTGTCGTGGCCGCGGCGGTCTCGAGGGCCGCGTAGACCTCGTCCAGCCCGCCGGGCAGGGCGGTGACGTCGATCGAGGCGAGGGTGAGTCCGAACCAGGCGGTGTGGCAGTGGACGTCGTTGAAGCCCGGCAGAACGGTGGCACCGCCGAGGGATTCGACGCGGTCGGCATCGATGCCCTCGAGCTCCTCGTCGAAGCCGATGATCCGCCCGCCGAAGACCCCGATCTTCGTCGCCCGCGGCCGTGCGGGATCGAGGGTGCGGGCGTCGAGGTCGGTGAAGATCGCGTCGATTCTCATGAGCTCACTCTTTCATGCTCAGGCTCAGGCCCGGGCACCGCGGATCGCGGGATCGGTGATGCAGTGGACGAGGGCCGGTCCCTCGTGGGCGAGTACCGCGGCGAAGGCCTCCCTGAACTCCGAGGTGGACTCGACCCTGATGCCGAGCCCGCCGAAGGCCTGAGCCATGCCCGCGAAATCGGGATTGACCAGCGTCGTGCCCGTCGCCCGGCCCGGGTATTCGCGGTCCTGGTGGCCGCGGATCGTGCCGTAGACGGAGTTGTCGTTGACGACGACGGTGAGGTCGATCCCGTATTGGGCGGCGGTGGCGAGCTCCTGACCGTTCATGAGGAAGTCCCCGTCCCCGGCGATGCAGAACACGGCCCGTTCCGGATGGACGAGACCCGCGGCGACGGCGGCCGGCAGCCCGAAGCCCATCGATCCGTTCCGCGGTCCCAGAGCCGAGGGGAATCCGTGGGCGGGCAGGAACCGTGTCGCCCAGCCGGAGAAGTTCCCCGCCCCGTAGGTGATGATCGCGTTGTCCGGAAGGAGCTCGCGGACGTGGACGAAGGCCTCGTCCATGTCGACGAACTCCGGCGCCGAGGTGGTTGTGCCCACCCGTGGTTCACGCCAGTCCTCGAACTCGGCCCGGGCGCGACGGATCCATTCGGGCAGCGGCACGGCCGCCTCGGTGGGGGTCAGGGAGGAGTCCTCGGCGGCGGGTTCGTCGATCGACCCGTCCGAGGACACCGAGTAGGCGCGGGACCCGTCTTCGGTGAACAGCGATTGGGCGAAGCGACCCACCGAGGTGACGATGTGCTGGTCGAGGGGGCCGAAGTGACCGTGGGCATCGGCATCGGGGCCGATGACGACGGTCTTCTGCTCGGTGCCGATGGTGAAGCCGGCGGTGGACACATCGGTGCGGACACAGCCGAGGAAGATGTGCAGGTCAGCCTCGGCGAAGGTCCTCTTCGCCACCTCGGAGGCCCCGTAGCCGAGGATGCCGAGGAAATTGGGGCCGGCATGGTCGATGCCGTCATAGGCGCGGAAGGTGCCGATCACGCCGAGGCCGCGGTCGCGGGACCATTGGGCGATGCGCTTCGAGGTGCTCGGTGACCAGTCCTCGCCGCCGATGACGAGCACGGGACGGTCGGCCTGAAGGATCCGGGCGCGCAGCTCGGTGAGGTCCCCGCTGTACGGAGCAGGGGAGCCGAGGGTGCGCGGCGGAAGGGTCCGGGCGGTGGTCTCCCGGACGAGGACCTCCTCGGGGAGACCGACGATGACGGGACCCGGCCGCCCGGCTACGGCGGTGTGCATGGCGTCGGCGACCACCTCGGCGGCCTTGTCGGGGGCATCGAGGGTGAGGACCTTCTTCGCGGTCGTGGAGAACCAGCCGGACAGGTCGAACTCCTGGAAGGCCTCCCGACCGCGCTGCGCGGTGGGGATGAGACCGACGAACACGACCATCGGCGTCGCGTCCTGGAAGGCGGTGTGCACGGCGACCATGACGTTCGAGGCCCCGGGGCCGCGGGTGACCATGGCGATGCCGGGCACCCCGGTCATCCGGCCCTCGGCCACGGCCATGTAGCCGGCTCCGCCCTCCTGGCGGCAGACGATCGCACGGATGGACGAGTCGTGGAGGCCGTCGAGAACATCGAGATAGGACTCGCCCGGGACCAGGTATGCGCGTTGGACTCCGTGCGCCTCGAGCTCACGGACGAGAAGATGACCGGCGGATTTCGGCTCTGAATTGCCCATGCTTCATGCTTATCATTCTTTCGTCTCATATGGGCACACCGTTGACCATTCGGTCGCGGGAGGTCGTATGATCTGTGCACAACGGAATCCGCAGGGGGACGCCGTCCCAGCGAGAAGATTGACAGCCAGGAGGCTTACGCATGACCGGCATCGACTCCGACGACCATCCGGCACCGACTTCGTTCGGGCCGGATCGATCCGCCGCCGGAGCAGCGCCTCGAACGCACGCCGGCTCCGGGTTCCTGTCCCGACCGCGGAAGGCCAAGCTCGAACGCGATCCGGGAATGCCGGCAAGCACCTGGCGGCTGCGCTCCGATGCCTGGGAGTACCTCAAGTTCGCGATCAAACGCCTGGCGATGAGCGGTGGGGACTTCTCGATGATCGCCGAGGACGGGGAGGTCTGGCGCTCGCTGCGGTCGCTGAAGACCATCGAACTCTACTGGGGCGGATTCGGTCAGCGCTACGTTGAGGAGATCGCCGAACTGCTCTCCGACGGGGAGTTCGACAGGGCCCACGACATGATCACCCGAGCCGTCAACCGACTGCGTGGGACGACCGTGCCCGACGTCATGGACGAAGACCTCACCGAGGAGGAACGCGCCGAGCACAAGGACCGGCAGGACCCGCGTCCTCGCTTCGAAGTCCTCATCGTCGACGAGACCACCGAAGGCGGCCGCGATGAGCTGCACACCGACCTGCTCAAGCTGCGCAACGCCTCCGACCAGTTCATCTACGACTACGTCATCGTCCCGACCGCCGACGATGCGGTGGTCGCGGCCCTGACGAACCCGAACCTGCTCGCCTGCGTCATCCGTCCCGGCTTCACCGACCGGACCCGGGAGGTGCTCAGCCGGGACCTGCGCAATGCGGTGGCGCTCGCCCACGAGGGCACGGCCACCTCGCCGACGACGCCGATGAGTCCGCTCAACTCGGTTCGCCGGGTGCTGCGCCTGGCCGACACGCTGGCCGGTCTGCGCCCGGAGCTCGACCTCTACCTTATGGCCGGCGCCCATATCGAGAACCTGGCCGGTGCCCTGACCCACCGATTCCGTCGCGTCTTCCGCCGCGAGGACCAGTTCGAACTCCACCTGTCCCTGCTGCGCCGCGTCCAGCACCTCTACGACACGCCGTTCTTCACCGCGATCCGCGAACACGCCCGCCGTCCCGCCGGTGTCTTCCACGCCCTGCCCGTCTCCCGCGGCGGATCGGTCGTCGGCTCGAAGTGGATCAGCGACTTCGTCGACTTCTACGGCCTCAACCTGCTGCTCGCGGAGACCTCGGCGACCTCGGGTGAGTTGGATTCGCTGCTCGCCCCGGTGGGCACGATCAAGAAGGCGCAGTCCTTGGCGGCCCGTGCCTTCGGCGCCAAGCGGACCTACTTCGTCACGAACGGCACCTCGACGGCCAACAAGATCGTCCACCAGGCCGTGGTCTCACCCGACGAGGTCGTCATGGTCGACCGCAACTGCCACAAATCGCATCACCATGCGCTCATGCTCACCGGTGCCAGGACCGCGTACCTCGAGGCCTACCCGCTCAACGACGTCGCCTTCTACGGGGCCGTGCCGCTCGATAGGATCAAGCAGCTCCTGCTCGACTACCGTGCCGCCGGCCGCCTCGACGAGGTGCGGATGATCACCCTGACCAACTGCACCTTCGACGGCATCGTCTACGACCCGTACACGGTGATGGCCGAATGCCTCGCGATCAAACCGGATCTCGTGTTCCTGTGGGACGAGGCCTGGTTCGCCTTCGCCCGCTTCCACCCGGTCACCCGCAAGCGCACCGCGATGGTCGCGGCCGAACGCCTTGAAGAGGTCATCGGCACCAGCGCGCACGCCACCGCCTATCGTGAGCAGCAGCGCAGGCTCTTCGACCCCGAGACCGGGCAGCCGGCACCGGACGAGGTGTGGCTGAACGAATCGCTGCTGCCGCCGCCGGACGCCAGGATCCGGGTGTACGCGACCCAGTCGACGCACAAGACCCTGACCTCGCTGCGGCAGGGGTCGATGGTCCACGTCTACGATCAGGACTTCGCCCATGGGGCCGAGGAATCCTTCCACGAGGCGTACATGACGCACACCTCGACGTCCCCGAACTATCAGATCCTCGCTTCCTTGGACCTGGGCCGCCGGCAGGTCGAGATGGAGGGCTTCGCCCTCGTGCAGAAGCAGCTCGACCTGGCGATGAGCCTCGCCTCGGCGGTGGCCCGGCACCCCCTGCTGAAGAAGACCTTCCGCGTGCTCACCGCCGCCGATCTCATTCCCTCGGAGTACCGGGAGACCGAGCGGACGATGCCGCTGCGTGACGGTCTGGCGACCTTCTGGAAGGCCTGGGCGACCGACGAGTTCGTCGTCGATCCCAGTCGCATCACCGTCGAGATCAGCGGCACCGGGGTCGATGGGGACACGTTCAAGCACGAGCACCTGATGGACCGCTACGGCATCCAGGTGAATAAGACGAGCCGCAATACGGTGCTGTTCATGACGAACATCGGCACCTCGCGGTCGGCGGTGGCCTACCTCATCGAGGTCCTCGTCAAGCTGGCGCAGAAGTTCACCGATCCGCACGAACTCGACACTCCGGACGCCCGGAACGAACCGGCCGCGGTGATGCCGCCGCTGCCGGACTTCAGCGCCTTCGCCCCGGAATATGCCGCCGAGGTTCCGGCAGAGGATCCCTCGAAGCAGCTGCCCGATGGTGACCTGCGCACCGCCTACTATGCGGGTCTGCGCCGGTGGAACATCGAACACGTCCTGCCCCATGAGCTGCGCCGTCGGGTCGAGGCGGGTCAGCGGCCGGTGTCGGCCGGCTTCGTCACCCCGTATCCGCCCGGATTCCCGGTCCTCGTGCCCGGGCAGGTCATCACCGCCGAGGTGCTCGACTTCATGTCCGCGCTCGACACCCGGGAGATCCACGGCTACGAGGCGAGGCTCGGGTACCGGGTGATCCTGCCGCAGGATGTGATCGAAGCCAAAGCCGCCGAGGCGGAGAAGAGCTGAGCGAGCATGCGCAGCAACCGTCTTCTGCAGACCGTCGAAGCCCACACCGAAGGCCTGCCCGTGCGGGTCGTTACCGGGGGAGCAGGAGTCTTCTCCGGGACGACCATGGCCGAGCGACGCGAGTGGTTCATCGAGAACTCCGATGACCTGCGCACCCTGCTGATGTGCGAACCGCGCGGACACGGATGGCTGTCCGGGGCGATCCTGCAGCCGCCGACCCGCGACGATGCCGACTGGGGTGTGCTGTTCATCGAGGTCACCGGGGTGCTGCCGATGTGCGGTGCCGGCACCATCGCCGTGGCCACGGTGCTCGTGGAGACCGGGATGGTCCCGGTCATGGAGCCCGTGACGACGGTGCGCCTCGATGCTCCGATCGGACTCATCACCGCCTAGGTGGCCGTTGCCGATGGCAAGGCCGAGGCGGTGACCATCGTCAACGTCGCTTCCTATGCCCATGCCCTCGACCAGACCGTCGAGGTGCCCGGGTTCGGGGCCGTGGCGTGCGACATCGCCTTCGGTGGGAACTTCTATGCGTTCGTCTCGGCCGAGGAGGTCGGCATCCCCTTCGAGCGGAACCGCTCCGAGGAGTTCATCGCCGCTGGGCGAGAGATCATGGCCGCGGTCAATGAGCAGATCGAACCCGTGCATCCGGACTCCGGGTTCCGCGGCTGTGAGCACGTGGTGTTCCTCGCCCCGGACTCGGGTGCCTCCGACGCTCGCCATGTGCTCATAAACCATCCCGGTTGGCTCGACCGCTCGCCCGGAGGCACCGGCACCAGCGCCCTCATGGCCGTCCGCCACGCCCGTGGCCAGCTGGGGCTGAACACGGACTTCGTCAACGAGTCCTTCATCGGCACCTCGTTCACCGGTCGACTCGTCGAGGAGACCACCGTCGGAGAGCATACGGCGGTGATTCCTACGATCACCGGTCGCTCCTGGCTGACGGCCACTTCGCAGTTCATGCTCGACCCGTCGGATCCGTTCCCCGCGGGGTTCACGCTCTGAGGCGCGGCTGAGTGTCGAAAGCAGACCGGAGCGCCGAAAGCCGACTTCCTGAAGCCAACTCTCGACGCTCCACCCTGCGCTCGACGAATAGTCGGGCTCAGCCCCGCGCGATACGTGCCAAGAGTGCGGGGAAGCGGGTGACGAAACGTCTCTGCCAGGGGGTTTCGACGGCCTTCGGGTCATAGCCTTCGCGGACGAACTCGACCGCTTTCTCGGCCGCAACTCCGTCGATGATCGCAATGCAGGCGAGTGCGGTTCCGGTCCTGCCGCGACCGCCGCCGCAGGCGACGCCCACCCGCGATGACTCGGCGCGTGTCCACAGGTCGAGCATGGCCGCGGCCGCATCGTGACGGTCGCTCGGCAGCAGGAAGTCGGGCCATTTCACCCATCGGGACTGCTCAGCGGAATGCGCGCCTTCGGCCACGTCGGTGAATTGCCGGCGGGATCCGAGGAGCACCAGCTCAAACTCCGCCGCAGCATCTGCGGCAGTCGACCCACGCAGAGAACGCCCTCGAACAAGCCGCCCAGAGGGCAGTTCGAGGACGTTCGCTGCTGTCGCGTCCCAAGTGCTCATGTGATGAGCCTAAGTGAAACGTCCCCGCGGGGACGTCCCGTGCACGCGAGCCCCTACCCCAGCTGGCCGGGGTTAAGCACGCGGGAGAGGAAGTCCTTCGTCCGCTGCTCCTGCGGGTTGCCGATGACCTCTTTGGCCGGACCGGCCTCGACGACGACTCCGCCGTCCATGAACAGTACGCGGTCGGCGACCTGACGGGCGAACTCCATCTCATGGGTGACGACGACCATCGTCATTCCGGCCTCGGCGAGGTTGCGCATGACTTGGAGGACGTCGCCCACGGTCTCGGGGTCGAGCGCCGAGGTGGGCTCGTCGAAGAGCATGACATCGGGATCCATGCTCAGCGCACGGGCGATGGCCACGCGCTGCTGCTGGCCGCCGGAGAGCGATCCCGGCTTGGCGTCCATCTTCTCGGACAGACCCACCTTCGCGAGGTTCGCCTCGGCGGCCCTGTTCGCTTCGGCCTTCGACCGGCGCAGCACCTTCGTCTGGGCGATGGTGAGGTTCTCACGGACCGTGAGATGGGCGAAGAGGTTGAAGGACTGGAAGACCATGCCGATGCGCGTCCGCGCGGCGTCGATGTCGAGATCGAGATCGGTCATGTCCATGCCGTCGACGACGACGGATCCGCCGGTCGGTGTCTCGAGCGTATTGATGCAGCGCAGCATCGTCGACTTGCCCGATCCCGAGGGTCCGATGACACAGACGACCTCGCCCTTGTCGACGTCGAGGCTGATATCGGTGAGGACCCGGTTCTCGCCGAAGCTCTTCTGCAGGTTCCGAATCGCGATGATCGGGGTCGAGGTGCTCGCCGAGGTGGTGGGGACGTTCATCATTTCACTCCTGAATCTGCGGAACCGTACTTGCGCTCGAGCACTCGCGAGAGATAGGACAGCGGGATCGTGATGATGAGGTAGGCCAGCGCGATGACGATGAAGGGGGTGAGGTTTGCGGTGTTGACGATCTCCGCCCGGCCCAGTGCCGCGAGTTCGCGTCCATCGACCGAGGACCCGAGGATATAGGCCAGTGAGGAGTCCTTGGCGAGCAGGATGAGCTCGTTCGTCAGCGGCGGCAGGATGATGCGCATCGCCTGTGGGAGGACAATGGTGAACATCGCCCGGGACGAGGACATGCCCAGCGACCTGGCCGCCTCGACCTGTCCCTTCGGCACGGCCTGGATGCCGGCACGGATCGTCTCTGCCATATAGGCCGAGGACACGAGGCCGAGGGCGATCATGATGATGACAAGCTGCGGGAGGTTGAAGTTGTCGAATGCGACGGGCAGTCCGAAGCCCATGACGAGGAAGACGACGAGGGCAGGCAGACCGCGGAAGAACTCGATGTAGATCGTGGCCAACCACCGGTAGACGCCCACCGAGGACAGGCGCATAAGGGCGACGACGAGGGCGATCGCCAGGCCGAGGGCGAAGCCTAAGAAGGTGTAGATCACGGTGTTCTTCAAGGCCATCGTGATGACCTCGGGGAACATGCCCGCGGCGATGTCGACGCGACCGAAGGCGTCGATGAGCTTCGGCCAATCGGCGAAGAGCACGAGGAGAATCGCGATGATGATGAGGATCGCATATTGGATGCCGCGGGAGAGCTTGGCCTTCTGGCGCTTGCTCATCTTCGCCTTCGGGGTCTCCGTGGCGAGTGGGACGGCCGGGCCGGTCGGGCCGCCGCTGCCGGTTGCTGATGGTGCTGACATGGGTGGAGTCCTTCAACGGATGTGTCGGATGGTCGCGAACCTGTGCTGGTGCCGGTGGAACCTGCTGCTCGGGTCGGCGGAGACGAGTCGCTGGTCGCACTCAGGCGAGAAGACGGCCGGCCGCGACTCGAAAGCCTCGACCGGCCGACCTGTCAGCAATCACTTGGGAGCGTCGCCGAACCACTTCTTGTAGATCTCGTCGTACTCGCCGTTGTCCTTGATCTCGGCAAGGGTGTCGTCGACGGCCTTCTTCATCTCCGTGTTGCCCTTCTTCATCGAGATGCCATAGTGCTCATCGGTCTTGATCTCGAAGCCGATCGCGAAGCCCTCGTTCTCGGTGTTGTAGTTGTAGAGCACGCCGTTGTCGTTGATGACGGCGTCGACCTGACCGGTCTTGAGCGCCTCGAGGGACAGCGGCAGGTCCTCGTAGGTGATGACCTCCGAGTCCGTGAAGTTCTCGGTCGCATAGTCGAGGCCGGTGGTTCCGGCCTGTGCACCGATCTTGAAGCCCTTGAGTGCGGAGGCGTCCCCTGCGGTCTTATCGGCCTTCGTGAGGATCGCCTGGTTCGCATCGAAATAGGGTTCGGAGAAGTCGGTGGCTTCCTCGCGCTCGGGAGTGATCGTCGTCGCAGCCGCGGCGACATCACATTTGTCCTGGTTGAACTCGGCGCCCGAGGTGATCGTCTCGAACGAGGTGTTGATGATCTCCTGCTCGACACCGAGCTTCTTCGCCACCGCATCGACGATGTCGACGTCGAAGCCGACAACCTCGCCGTCCTTCTCGAACTGGAACGGCTGATACGACAGGTGCGTGCAGGTCGTCAGCTTGCCTTCCTTGACGAGGGGGACACCGCCCTCGGCCGTCGCTGCGGGTTCGGAATCGCCGCCACCGCCGCAGGCGGACAGGGCGAGCATGGCGCCGACGGCCACAGTGGCCAGGGTCAAGCGTCGTTTCATGGTTCCTCCAGTGAGTCGGTAACGGTTGCGTCGCGCAATCGCGGGTCGCCCGGTGGTCGTACCTGAGCAACGTCTGAAAGGAATCGTACCGTGTCCTGAGTCACACCTGTAACCGACATCACGCCGCCGAGGTGGTCGTTGCCAAATCGTAGTGTTGACAGAGGCGGCCGCCGTCCCGGAGGACGACGGCCGCCTGGCCGATCACGACTGCGGAGCAGTCAGGCAAGGGGTGTCAGCTCAGCTGATCCTCCATGTCGAGATCCCGAGTGTCCTTGGCCAGCCAGAGGGCTACGAAGGTGAGGATCGCGGCGGCGACGATGTAGAGGCCGCACCAGAAGATCGTTCCTCCCTCGGTCTGCCACAGGGCGACCATCGCGAAGGGCGCAGGCCCGGCGCCGATGACGCTGGACATGTTGTAGGACACGGCCGAGCCGGTGTAGCGGACATTGGCCGGGAACAGCTCCGGCAGGTACGCGGCCATCGGACCGAAGGTCAGTCCCATCAGGATGAACCCGACGATGAGACCGGTGACCACACCGGCGGTGCCGGCATTGAACAGGGTGTTGACGACGAGCCCATAGGCGGCGATGAGCACCGTGACGCCCAGCAGCATCTTCCGCCGGCCCAGCCTCTCGGCCAGCGGACCGGAGACGACGGTGAAGATGCCGAAGAAGACGACGCCGATGATGAGATAGGTGAGGAACTCGCTCTTCTCATAGCCGAGCCCCGCGACGAACCCGGCGGGATCGAAGTCCTTGCCTGCCGCCTCGGCGACGGACTTGGCCTGATCGGTCGTGGCCGGGGAGGTGCCGTAGGTCAGCGTGAACGCGGTCATGAAGTAGAAGATCACGTAGGTCGCGAGCATGATGAACGTGCCGAGGATGAGCGGCTTCCAGCTCGTCGCGAACACGCGGCCGATGGGGGCCTTGGAGATCTGCTGCTTCTGGGCGACGAGCTGGAAGGCCGGGGTCTCCATGAGCGAGAGGCGGACATAGAGTCCGACGGCGACGAGCAGCGCCGAGAGCAGGAACGGGATGCGCCAGCCCCAGGCGAGGAACGCCTCGGGAGAGGTCCAGGAGTTGAGGCCGACGAAGAGCAGGTTGGCGATGATGAAGCCCACGGGAGCGCCCAGCTGCGGGAACGTGCCCCAGATCGCGCGTTTGCCCTTCGGTGCATTCTCGGTGGCCAGCAGTGCCGCGCCCGACCATTCGCCGCCGAGGCCCACGCCCTGGCAGAAACGGAGGAGGACGAGCATGGCCGGAGCGAGGACTGCCCAGCCCGGCGCCGAGGCGGTCGGCAGCAGGCCGATGAGGAAGGTGCCGATGCCCATGATGAGCAGGGAGGCGATGAGGGTCTTCTTCCGGCCCACACGGTCACCGAAGTGACCGAAGATGATCGAGCCGAGGGGGCGGGCGACGAAGGCGACGCCGAAGATCGCGAACGAGCTCAGCAGTTGAGTCGTCGAGGTCTGATTGGGGAAGAAGAGAGCCGGGAAGACCAGCGACGAGGCGGTCGCGTAGGCGTAGAAGTCGAAGAATTCGATCGTCGTGCCGACCATCGACGCGGTGAGGACCTTGCCGCGGGTGTTGTTCTTCCGAGTGGCGGCGATGGCGTCGGAATCGGCTCCGGGTGCTGCCCCGGGACCGTTGTGCTGGGTTTCGGTGGACATGGTGGTGTGTGCTCCGCTGTTGAAGTGATTACGAAGGCACGGGCTCGGTGGTGCTCGTGTCGGTGTCAATGAGTTCGCCCGGTGCTTTTGGGCACCGAGCGAACTGCAACGAGAAGACACTACGCTTGTCTCAGTATTCGCACGAATCGGATCTCAGGCTATGAGATCAGTTGAATATCCGAGTGTTTCAGAGCACATGAGGCAGCGGCCTCGATGCATTTTCCCGAGACTCTTCTACTTCGTACTCACACCGGTGATGGTCACGGTCTCCTTCGGGGCTCCGTCTCCTGCACCGGTGTCCGTGCCTTTGGCCGCAATGTCAGCGACGGTCTTCGTGCTGTCCTCGTCGAGCTGGCCGAACACCGTGTAGTCCGGGGGCAGCGAGCTGTCGTCGTAGACGACGAAGAACTGGGAGCCGTTGGTATCCGGTCCGGCATTGGCCATCGCCAAGGTGCCCGCCGGATACTTCTCGGAGCCGTCGACCTCATCGGCGAAGGAGTAGCCGGGGCCTCCGCTGCCCGTGCCCGAAGGGTCGCCGCACTGGAGGACGAAGATGCCCTCGGTGGTCAGGCGGTGGCAGTCGGTGTCATCGAAGTACTTCTGCTCGGCCAGGGAGAGGAAGCTGTTGACGGTGCAGGGGGCGCCATCGGCATCGAGGGTGACGGCCAGGTCGCCGACGTTCGTCGACACGGTGGCCGCAACCTCGCCGGAGGCTTCCGGGGACTCCGGTGGGGGCGTGACCTCTTTGGCCGCGCCGTCGGAATCGGCCGGGTAAGCGCAGGCGGTCGAGCCGGCACCGTCGGCCGACCCCGATTCCGCCGAATCATCACCGGACTCGCCGGACCCGCACGCGCTCAGCGCGAGGAGGGCGAGGATCGCCAGTGCGGCGAGAACGGCGAAGGCCGGGAGTCGGCGGTGGGTCAGGTCGTGGGAGCGCAGCCGCGCGAGGAGATCCATGCCCCCATCCTAGCCAGCTCCGGCGACAGCCAGCTCAGTCGACGACGGTGCGGTTCGCGTGCTCGGCGGAACCGCCTCGGCGCAGGGCGATCGCAATGAGGATGACGATGAGTCCGGCCAGGCACAGGCCCACACCCACCCAGGCCGGAGCCCGGTAGCCGAGTCCGGCGGTGATGACGATGCCGCCGAGCCAGGCTCCGAGGGCGTTGGCGAGGTTGAAGGCGGCATGGTTCATCGCCGCCGACAGGCTCGGCGCATCCGTGGATTCGCGGAGCAGTCGCATCTGCAGGGCCGTGGTGATCATCGATCCGGCGATGCCGATGAGGAAGAGGGCGATGATCGCGATCGCCGCGATGTGGGTGAACGCGCCGAAGGTCGCGAGCACGAGGGCGGAGAGGATCATGCCGCCGATCCCCGAGCGCTCGATGGACTTGTCGACCAGCGGACCGGCGATCAGCGAACCGGCGGTCATGCCGAGGCCGTAGACCGCGAGCACCCAGGGGATGGCCGTCTCGGGGACGCCGGCGACGTCGGTCATCGTCGGGGTGACGTAGGTGTAGACGGCGAACATGCCGCCGAAGCCGACCGATCCGGCCAGCAGGGTGAGGATGATCTGCGGGCGGGCGAGTGCCTTGAGCTCGCCGCGGGCCGAGGGTGCCTGGCCGAGCTTCACCCGGGGCACGGCGATGGCGACCATGATGACGGTGAGGATGCCCAGGGCCGCGACCAGGGCGTATGCGCTGCGCCAGCCGAGCATGTTGCCCAAGGCCGCGGCGAAGGGAACTCCGAAGATGTTCGCGATCGTCAGGCCGAGCATGACCCTCGACATGGCCCGGCCGCGGCGATTTGCCGGAACCAGGGAGGAGGCGACGATCGCCCCGATGCCCAGGTAGGCGCCGTGGGGCAGGCCGGAGACGAAACGGGCGATGTTGAACAGGGTGGCGTCGGGGGCGAGCATCGAGGCGAAGTTGCCGAGCGCGAAGAGACCCATGAGGCACAGCAGCAGGATCTTGCGATCCATGTGCGCGGCGATCGTGGTGATCAGCGGGGCGCCGATGACGACGCCGATCGCATAGAAGGAGACCGCATGTCCGGCCTGCGGCACCGTGATGCCCAGCTCCCGGGCGATGTGCGGCAGCAGTCCCATCGTCGCGAATTCGGTGACGCCGATCGCGAATGCACCGATGGCCAGGGCGAAGACAGCGAATTTGTAGACTCGACGTGGCACTGGAGCGTCGCTCATGAGGGTCCTTCGCTGGGATGGGTTGGTCAGGGAGATCGGCGGCACGGCAGCTCTCGCTCGGCGCACCGCAACCGCACCAGCCTATTGCCCATGGTCACGGGCCGAAAGCCCGATGGTCACAATGTGACGATTCGAACAGGGCCGTCAGCCCTCCGCATCGACCTCGGCCAGTGCCTGCGAGGCCACCGAGAACGCGGTGTTCGCACTCGGCACCGAGCAGTAGATGGCCGACTGCAGCAGCACCTCCTTGATCTCTTCGCGGCTCAGGCCGTTGCGCAGTGCTGCCTTGACGTGCATCGCGAGCTCGGCTTCGTGGCCGCCGGCGATCATCGCCGTGAGTGTGATGGCCGAGCGCATGCGCCGGTCGAGTCCGGGTCGTGTCCAGATCTCACCCCAGGCATAGCGGGTGATGAGGTCTTGGAAGTCGGCGGTGAAGTCGTCGATCTTCGCGTTCGCGCGGTCGACGTGGGCGTCGGAGAGGACCTCCCGGCGCACGCTCATGCCCGCTTCCCGCACCTCGTCCCGGCTGGCTTCGCGCGGTCCCGATGCGGTGGGCAGGTTCGCCGAGGAGGCCGCCGGGTCCCCGATCGCACCGGTCGTTCCGCCGTTCCCGGCCTTCCCGGCGAGGAAGTCACTGAGCAGTCCGGCGACCACGTCGGGTGCCTCGGCCGGCACCAGGTGGGCGGCGCCCTCGATGACCTCGAGCAGGGCGCCGGGCACGCCGTTGGCGATCTCGACGAGCTTCGTCGGCGGGGTGGGCTGGTCTTCGGAACCGGCGACGGCGAGCAGCGGCAGCGAGATCTCCGACAGGCGCTCACGGACATCGAAGCCGGCCAGGGCGTGGCAGAGTCCGGCGTAGGAGAAGCGGTCGGCGTCCTGGAGCGAATGGAGCAGCGCGGCCGAGGCTTCGGGTTCGCGGTCCATGAACCCTTCGCCGAACCATCGTTGGGCGGAGCCGATGATCTGCGTCGGCGTCCCCGAGGTCGCCACCGTCTCGGCTCGTTCGACCCAGGCGGAGGCCTCGCCGATCTTCGCGCCCGTGCAGAAGACGGCGACGCGGCCGAACCGCTCGGGATGGTCGAGGGCCAGCTGCAGCGCGATGGCCCCGCCGATGGAATCTCCGGCCAGATCGACCGGGGTACCGGGGTCCACAGCATCGGGCAGGACACGGTCGAGGGTGGCCAGCACCGCCTCGGCGAGGTCCGTCATCGACCACCGCGGGGCCTCTGACGTCCCCGCGGGGACGTGGGGTGAGCGGCCGTGGCCCGGCAGGTCGACGCCGATGACCGTCGTCTCCGGGCTCAGTTCCGACAGTGCGCTGGCGGTCTGCTGCCACAGGGCCGCCGCGGAGGTGCCGAGCGAGGGGAGGACGATGAGGGCGCGGGCCTCGGCGGAGGGGATCGTCGGGGCGGCGAGTACGGAGGCGGTGAGGTCCACGAAAGTCTCTTTCTGAGTCTGCTGGGTCGGTCGATCAGTCGAAATAGGGCAGGTCGGGTTCCGGCTGGCCTGTCTCGTCGATAGCGGCGAGGATGCTGCGGCGGATGTCCTCGGCGTCGCCGAGGCTCGACTCCGGGGTGAAGAAATCCTCGAGCCCCGGTTCGTCGCCGAGGGCCGATCGCAGCTGGGTGAGCGGATCGGCTCCCGGGGCGAGGATCGCGGTTCGCTGCTCCTTGGACAGCCGGTCGCCGAAGACGATGTTGAGCTTCTCGCCGTAGATTCCGGGGCTGGCCGCTTCGAGGTTGGCGCGCATCGCTTCGGGGCTGACGCTCAGGCCCTCGATCATCTCGTCGAGGATGATGAGGGAGGAGATGGCCAGGGTCATCAGCTCGGACAGGGCCGGCCATTCCGCATGCCAGGCCCCGTCGGAGCGTTCCTCGACGGCTTCGGCCGCGGCCGTGGTCAGGGTCGACAGGGCGCCCGGGACGCGCATGCCGTTGCGATGGAGCAGCACCGCCGAGGTGGGGTTCGATTTGTGCGGCATCGCCGAGGATCCGCCGGTCGAGGCCAGTGCCAGCTCCCCGATCTCGGGGCGGACACCGATGAGGACGTCGCGGGCGATCGAGGCTCCGACGGTCACGCACTGGGCCAGGTGGGAGCCCCAGTTGAGGATGCGGACCCGGTCGGTGTGCCAGGGCACGGGGACGTGGGTGATGGCCGCATCGGGGCCGCGGAGCTGGACGTGGAACTCCCGCAGCAGGGAGTCCGTAGAGTCCCCGGCCATCTGGCGGATCGCCGCCCGAGTTCCGGCCGCCCCGCCGACCTGCACATAGTCGACGAAGGGGGCTTCGGTCTTGACCTCGTGGACTTCGGCGGCCCAGGTCGCCGCCTTGAGTCCGAAGGTCGTCGGCAGCGCCGGTTGGGTCAGGGTACGGGCCAGGCACAGCGTGCTCGCCTGGGCGTCAGAGAGTGAGACGAGGGTCTCGGCGATGACCTCGAGGCGGGCCCGCATCTGCCGGACGACTCGCCAGACGAGGAGTCCGAGAGCCGAATCCATCACGTCCTGACTGGTCAGCCCCCGGTGCAGGGCGCGAGCGGCCTCGGGGCCGAGTCCGGTGCGGACGTGGGCGAGGAACGGAATGACCGGGTTGCCCCCTGCCTCAGCGTTCTCGCCCAGGGTCTCGAGCTCGCCGGGGTTGTCCTGCAGGGTGCGGATCGCGGCTTCGATGCCGGCGGTCGCCTCGGCGCGGATGTCCGAGGAGATCAGCCCGACGCGTGCCTGCGCCTCGACCCACGCGGATTCGACATTGCCGATCGCGGACACGAGGGCGACATCGTCGATGGCCTCGGCCCCGCGCAGATCGCCGGGGGCGAAGAGGAAGCGGGTGTGCGGGGCGTTCTCGGTCATGTGTGTCCTCACTGTCGGCGGCGGCTCAGTCCTCGTGTCCGGGGAAGCGGAGGAAGGGTGTTTCCTGCTCACCCTGCAACCGTATGTCGAAACGCAGTGATCCGTCAGCCTCTCGGCTGGCGATGAGGCGTCCGCGCTCCTCGGGCTCCAAGGATGACAGCAGGGGATCTGCAGCCAGCGCCTCGGTGTCCTCGGGCAGGTAGATCCTGGTGAAGAGCCTGTTGAGGAGGCCGCGGGCGAAGATCACGACGCTGATGAAGGGGGCCTTGCCCGCCTCGGTGGGTCCGGGATTGATAGTGGAGAAGCTGAAGGCGCCCTCGGGGTCGACCGCGGCCCGGCCGAAGCCGGTGAAGGTGAAGCCGTTGCGGCGCAGGGAGCCTGTCGCTCGGGGCACCTCGCCGGTCTCGTCGGGCTGCCAGATCTCGAGGATCGCATCGGGTACCACGGCTCCGGCGCCGTCGTAGACGACTCCGTGCAGGCGCACGGCATTCGCCGATCCCGGTGGGACGAGTTCGCTGTCGTGCTCATAGGGCAGGGCGTAGCCGTAGAACGGGCCGACGGTCTGACCCGGTGTCGGGGTGAGATCGGGGGTGGTGGTCTGCTCAGTCATCGTCGTCCTCTTCCATCCAGGTGCGGTTCGCTCCGGTGAGCACGATGTCCCAGTTGTAGCCCATGAGGAATTCGTGTTCGGTGATGTCGTGGTTGTAGGTCGCGACCAGGCGGTCGCGAGCCTTCTGGTCGGTGATCGACTGGTAGATCGGGTCGAGTGCGAACAGGGGGTCGCTGGGGAAGTACATCTGGGTGATCATCCGCTGGGTGAACTCGGTGCCGAAGAGCGAGAAGTGGATGTGGGCCGGGCGCCAGGCGTTGTGGTGGTTCTTCCACGGATACGGACCCGGCTTGATCGTCGTGAACGAATACGAACCGTCATCGCCGGTCAGGGTCCGTCCCACTCCGGTGAAGTTCGGGTCGATCGGGGCCGGGTGCTGATCGCGTTTGTGGATGTAACGTCCGGCGGAGTTCGCCTGCCAGATCTCGACGAGTTGGTTGCGCACAGGTCGGCCGTTGCCGTCGAGGACGCGGCCGGTGACGCGGATGCGCTCGCCGATCGGTTCGCCGCCGGCCTGGATCGTCAGGTCCGATTCGAGGGTCCCGATGTCCCGGTGGCCGAAGGCGGGGGAGAAGAGTTCGATCGTCTCGGGGTCGGTGTGGCGGGGGTCCTTCGTCGGGTGACGCAGCAGGGAGGAGCGGTAGGGAGGGTAGTTCAGACGCGGCTGCGTCTCTGCGGGTGTGCCGGCCGTGACGGCGGCCTTGTGCTCGGCTTCGATCTGCTTGATTTCGGCCGAGAGCGTGGCCTGGGATTCGGCGGCGTCGTCCGGTCCCTTCACGGGTTCGGCGATGACGGTCGAGGACGGGAACGTCTCGTCGACCGCATCGGGTTCGGTGAGCTGCTGTTCGCTCATTGTCGTCCCTCTCTGACGGTGTGTACGTGTGTGCAATCTGTGGGGTGCTTCGCGGGCGGCTCAGCCGTGGGGCCAGCCCGTATAGCATTCGGCCAGGTAGCGGCGACCGTGGTCGGAATCGAGGATGGATCCCAACTCGCCGAGGCTGCGCTTCGTTTCGAAGGCATCCGCGCCAGGATCGGTGTGGAGCATCCGTGTCATCTGGTAGGAGAAGTTCTGGGCCTTCCACACGCGTTTCGTCGCGGTCTGCGAGTACCCGGCCAGCGCCTCGGCGTCGGAGTCCCTGAGGGCTGCGATCAGAGCCGGGGCGAGCACGGAGACGTCGGCGAAGGCGAGGTTGAGGCCCTTCGCGCCGGTCGGGGGCACGGTGTGGGCGCTGTCTCCGGCGAGGAACAGGGAACCGTGCTGCATCGGTTCGGTCACGGCCGAGCGGAAGGGCAGGACCGTCTTGTCGATGATCGGTCCGGTCTTGAGCTGGAATCCGTCGGGACCATCCACCCTGGATTGGAGCTCGGACCAGATGCGGTCATCGGACCAGTCGGTCACCTCGGTGTCGGGGGAAGTCTGGAAGTACATGCGCTGGACATTCGCGCTGCGCTGGGAGATGAGCGCGAAACCGCGTTCGGAGCGGGAGTAGATGAGGACTTCGTGGCTGGGCGGGGCTTCGCAAAGGATCCCGAACCAGGCGAAGGGGTATTCGTGGAAGAAGCGCTGCCTGGTGTCGTCGGGGATCATCGACCGGCAGGGGCCGCGGGAGCCGTCGGCGCCGACGACGTAGTGGGCGCTGATCTGGAGATTCTCGCCGTCCTCGGTGGTCGCGCTGACCCAGGGGCGCTCAGTTTCGACATCGCCGAGGCGGGTGTCGGTGACCGAGTAGAAGGTGGGCCGGCCGGTGTGGGCCCTGGCCGCGGCGAGGTCGACGAAGATCTCGTTCTGCGGGTAGAGCCAGACGGAGTCGTCGACGAGTTCGGGGAAGTCGAAGGAGTGGCTGATGCCGTTGACACGGATGTCGATGCCGTCGTGGCGGTGGCCTTCGGTGTGGACACGTGACTCGATGCCTGCGGATTCGAGCATGCGCACGGAGCCGGCCTCGAGGATGCCGGCGCGGTGGGTGTGTGCGATCTCGTCGTGGCTGCGGTTGTCGATGACGACGGAATCGATGCCCGCGATGTGGAGCAGATGGGCGAGCATGAGCCCGGCCGGGCCTGCACCCACGATCGCCACGTCTGTCTGAAATTCCGGCACCGTTGCCTCCTTGCCTTGTCTGTCTTCACAGTGTGCGCCTGGTCACTGACACGAGGCGAGGCAGTTTTCATTGAATGGGATCAGCGCTTCGGGTAGAGGGGATCAGGTTCGGACGGCGCCGGGTCTGCGGGTTGACGCTCCGCGCCGGATATATAACATTTTGGGAACAAAAGACGTCCGTGGTGAATAAAAGTGTTATCAAAGTAATTCAACGGTCATTATTGAGTCATCACTTCCGCCTCTCACGCACCCGCGTCCGCATCAAGGAGTCCATCGTGGCGAAACCATCCACCCGCTCTCGCAAGTTCAAGGCCATCCTCGCCGGTGGCATCGTCCCCGGTGTCGGAGCTGCAGTCACGCTCGCGGCATGGACCGATCAGGAATGGGCCGAAGGTGTCTTCGGCGCCGGCGACTTCAACGTCGAAGGCAGCACGACGGGAGCTGAAGACAGTTTCAGCGACCACACGAGTTCCGACGGCGCAGCCTCTCTGAGCTTTGAACTTCCGGCCAGTGACAACCTGTCACCCGGCGACGCGGTGGCCGCGCCATTCGTCCTGCGTTTGGACGAGGCGACCACCTATGACGCGACCGTCGATCTCACCAGCGCGGCTGGAACGGGAGACAACGCTTCCAACCTGACCTACGGGATCGTTCAGGTTGCCAATGCAGGCGCCTGCGAGGTCGGTGCGACCGGCACACAGATCGTGCCTTCCGGCACCGCGCTCACTGCGACGACGGGCAAGCAGGGCTTCAACCTCGCGGCCGGAGCCGACGGCGCTGCAGGCGCACCAGTCACACTGTGCTTCACCGTCACCGCGGGTGATGACCTCGCCGAGGGCGACGCCGCGACTGCCCAGTGGCAGTTCACAGCGGCCTCGGCCGAGTAGTCCGGCGGGAGTTCCATGCGCAATCTCCTCGCGTCGCTGCGCGACATCCTCTCGTCGAGGCGGGTCGACAGGTCGGCCCGCCCGGCGAGTAGACGCCGGATCCGAGAGAACCGGAAACGCCTGCGCAACCGCCGGATCAAGGCGATCTTGGCCGGCGGATTGGTGTTCGGGGTGGGTGCGACCGCCACCGTCGCCGCGTGGACCGACACGGAGACGGCGAACGGGTCGTTCGCGGCGGGGCGATTCAACATCGAGCTCTCGGTCGACGGGACGGCGTGGACGAGCAACCCTTCGATGGTCTTCAACGCCGGGAATATGTATCCCGGGTCGAAGGTCTATGCGAAGGTGTTCGTGAAGACGACGTCGAACACGACGATGAAGGGCGACGTCAAGGTGTCCGGTGGCGGCATCGGCAGTCCTGGGACCGGTATCGGAAACAGCCTCGCATACCGCGCAGTCACTCAGGCGACAACGGTCGGCGGTATGAACGGTTTCACATGCGGTGAGGCTTCATTCACGGGCTCACCCCAGTACGTTCTCGGCGGGGCGTCGCGGATCCCACTCAAAACCGGAGTCGAATCGGGTTCGACGCAGTCCCTGAGCTCCGCCGCGGCATCGGTTCAGGCGTACTGCTTCGAGGTCGCCCTCCCCGACACCACACCCAACGACGCGCAGGGCTCAACGGCCGACCATACGTGGACGTGGAAAGCCACGTCTGTTCAGGGCGGATGATGAATCCACGACAGGGCACCGCGAAACGGGGCCGAGTCGGCGCCTGGCTCGGCGCCGCTCTGCTCAACGTCCTCGCCGTCCTCGGGGTGGTCTGCATCGTTCTGGTCATTCTCAGCTTCATCTTCAACATCTCGATCATGATGTTCAAGACCGGTTCAATGGGTCCGACGATCCCGGCAGGATCGATCGCCTTCGTCCGCGAGATCCCGGCGACCGAGATGGAGGTCGGTGACGTCGTCACGGTCGATCGCGGTGAGGATACGTTGCCGGTCACACACCGAGTGATCGTCATCGACAATCCGGACGAGTCCTCAGGTCCGGTGACCTTCGAGATGCAGGGCGACGCCAATGATGTGAAGGATCCCGAGCCTTACACTGCGGAGTCCGTGCGGAAGGTGATGTTCTCGATTCCGGGTGTCGCACCGATCATCCAGTCCTGGCGCAATCCCTTCCTGCTCGGCGGCATCACCATCGCAGCCAGCCTGCTCGTCGTCTGGGCCTTTTGGCCGCGCCGAACAGATGAGGAAGAGTCGCCTGAGGGCCCAACTGATGACCGGCGCTCCGAAGTGGAAGCCCTTCGCACACCCGCCCGTTCCCCGAAGTACGCGGTAGCGACGCCGATCATCGCGGCGATGTTCCTTGGCGGAGAACTCTTCGCCCCAAGCGGTGTGATCGCCGCCGAATCACAGCAAGCGACGTCCAATGAGGTCCACGGCCAGTATCTGAGAATGGAGACCTTCGGCGACGAAGCACAGATGCGCAATCTCAGTCCGGGCGCCTCGGCGAACTGGTCGGTCGACGTGTGGACCGATGCGCCGGACGAAGGCACGGTGAAACTCGAAATCGGAGCCGGGCAGTTGTCGGAGCCGATAGCCTCGGCGCTGCTGGTCGATGTGCGCACCTGTCCGCGGACGGCTGCCTCGCAGGAGTGCCCGAGCGGGACACGTCCTCTGCTCGCCGACATTCCGATCGCCGATCTCGGGCAGGCCCCGAACGGCAATCGTTCGTTGTTAGAGATGACCAGTGACGAGGAGCAGAGGATTCAGGTGACGGTCACTCTTGCCTCGAATGCTGACGGGGGAGATGTTGCCGGGCTGACAAGCGGCGTGCGTCTCACCGCGATCGGTCACGGCGAAGAGATCTCAGCCGGTCCTGGTGATCCGGGGCCGGATCAACCTGGTGGGGGCGGCGACCTCCCGCGGACCGGTGTCGAGGGCTGGCTGTGGTTCCTGCTCGCGGCGTTCGTGCTCATCGCGATCGGCTCGGCAGTTGTTACGCGAACGAAGCGCGGGAAGGTGTCGTCATGACAGCTATCCGTCGCTCCAAGCCATGGTGGATAAGAAGCCGAGCCGTTCTCGCCTCAGTCGCTTTCCTGGCCCTCGTCCTCGGGCCTGCGGCAGTCAACGGAACACTCGCCGGCTGGACCGATTCCGAGACTAGCCGGGGGACGTTTCAAGCAGGAACAGTGCCCGCACCGTTATTGACGAAGACCTGCGTGTTCCAACCTGGGGTGCTCGGCGTCGGTGCTCGCGTTCGGATCTTCTGGAAACCGCCTGCAGGCTATCAACTCGGCGACATCGTCGTGACTGCATCGACCAGTGGGCTCGGATCTGTTCTGGCACCTATCACCGGGTTCAGCCTTGCTTCGAACACCACGTCGAATGGCGACGGTTCATACACGACAGACGTCCCCACCAACCTCCTCGGCGGATTGCTGGGACTCGGATCGGAACTGGAGATTGCTTTCCAAGTCAAACACGCAAGCGGGTGGCTATCGGTGCCAGCCTCCGTTGCGAGCAACGCCGGGCTGCTTGCCGGACTCGGCGGAAATTGCCGCAACCTCACGTGAGCCGTTACGGCGGGCTCCGGTGAGAGCGACTGTTCGCGGATACGGGCGATTGGGATCATAGACAATGAGGAGAGCTCGGGGCGTCTTCTAGACGGTGCAGCCCGAGCTCTCCACCAGCGTCGTCTGCTACCTCACTTCGCCGGAGCCGGGTTGATCACGCGTCCCCAGGTGGACTTGTTGCCCCAGATGTTCTGGCGCAGTCCCTCGAGCTGGAGGATCTGCGAGTGGTCGACGAACAGGTTGCATTCGTTGCCGTAGTTCTTGATGTACCACTCGAAGACTGGCCCGTCCGCGGCTTCGAACATGACGTTCTCGAGGCCCAGGCCGTTGATGATCGACGCCGCCGCAGCGGTGTTCCACTCATCGACGTTCTCCGTGATGCCTTCGGACTCGATCATGATGATCGAGGCTCCGGCATCCAGGGCCCGCTGTCCGCGATCGACGAGGTCACCGATGTCCTTGGCGGACTCGGCAGCCAGCTCGGCCTCACCGGAATCGCCGCCGGAGCCGATCTGGATGCCCAGTTCCGGCTTGGCCTTGAGCCCGGTCTTGACGACCTTCTCCACCAGACGCTCCAGGCCCGAGGTCGGCAGCATGATGAAGCCGGTCGAGATCTCGATGACGTCGAAGCCGACCTCCTTGGCCTCCTTGAGGTACTGGTCGACCGCGTCATCGCCGTAGCGCAGCACGGTCTCGATCCAGCCACCGGAGGAGACGTACGAGCCGTTGTCATGGGCGATGTCGCTCATCGCCTTGACCTGCTCGGCGGGGACGAGGGAGAAGGATCCGCCCGCCCACTTGATGCCGTCGACCCACTGACCGGCGACGTCGAAGACGTCCTGGAGGTGGCGGGTGCCGAAGGTCGAGTAGTACGGGGCGCGGATCTCGGTCATCCCGATCGTGCGGGGCTTGGCCGGGCGCCAGGCGCGGGGGACGAAATTCATGGACACATCGAAATCGATGGCGTTCGACATTGTGTTTCCTTTCTTCAGGTGCCGACACTGTGTCGGCGGGGTGCCGGGGTCTCCGGCAGGGGAGGCTTGGTCAGCTGCGCGCGAGGGGAACTTGCGCGAGGACGGCGGTGAGCTCTTTGATTCGGTGATTCTCGAGGTCGTGGACGAGGTCGGCGATCTCGTCACGCAGCCCCGCCTCGGCGAATGGGGAGGTCAGCGCGTCGAACTTCTTCCTTGCGCCCGCCCAGTCGAGCGGGTGGGTGGTGAAGCCCTCGTAGTCGTCGGTGCTCGCCCGGAACTGCTTGCCGTCGCCGAGAGTGACGACGAGGTCGGCGCACATGTGCTCGGGGAACCGGTCGCTGAACTCCTTGGAGGGAGTGATCGTGACCTTGCGCATGAGGTCCTGCACATCATCGTCGATGATGCGCTCGGGCTCGTACTGCGCCGGGTTGAGCTCCCCGTCGAGGAGGACGACGGCGACCATCCACGGCAGTGAGTGGTCGGCTTCCTCCTTGGTCCGGATGGAGCGCTTGTCACCCTCTTCGCCGCCGCCGATGATCGAGTAGGCGACGTCGAAGGTCGTCAGTTCCACACTGGCGATGGCGTCGGCGCGGAATCCCTCCTGACTGCGGATGTCTTGGGCGGCATCGAGTGCGGACTGGGAGTGGATCTCGGCGTTGTGCTTCTTGATGATCGTGCCGGTGACCTTCTCCAGATCCTCGGCTGACCAATCGAGATCGAAGTCCCCGGCCAGGGCCTTGAAGCCCTTGTTGCCCTCGAAGACCTGGGCGGGGCCGGTGATGCCGTGCGCGGCGAGCAGGGCGTCGAAGACTCCCTCCTTCGACACGTGCGGGTAGGCCAGGCCCTTCCAATGGCTCAAGCTCCCGGTGCGCGTCACCCGCAGGGCGACGTTCGCGGTCCCGGCCATGGCGGCCGCATGAGCGATCTGCTCGGCGTTGAGTCCCAGTGCCTTCGCCGAGGCGGCGCCCGCAGCGAACGCACCCTGCGTCGTGTGGTCGAAGCCCAGGTCACGAACCGGGGCAACGTCCGAGAGGCGGGCGTGGATCTGGTAGGCGACGGCGAAGGCCGTGAGGAAGTCCTTCCCCGACGCGTCTGCGTGCTCGGCCGCGGCGAGGACTGCGCCCATATTGTCCGAGGGGTGGTTGGTCTCGCCCTTGGCGAGGTAGGCATCCATGAAGTCGAGATACCTGCTCAGGGCCGAGTTGTAGAAGGCAGCGTGGTCCGGGCTGGCGTGTCCGCCGCCGATCAGCGTGGCTCCCTGGCCGGCATCGAGATCTTCGATGAGTGCCCTGATCTCCTTGAGCGGTTCGGCATCGAGGGCGCCGATGGCGACGCCGATCGTGTCGAGAACGCGGATCTTCAGCTGTTCGAGTGCCTGTTCGCTGAGCATGTCCAGCGAGGCCTTGTCGACGAATTCGGCAAGTGCCTGAACGTCGGTGAGTGTCTGGGTGTCAGATGTCTGAATGTCTTTCATCGTGCCTCTCCTAGTTAGGTTAGGTATCCCTAATTATGCCGATTAAAGTATCTTGACGTCAAGATACTTTTCGTGAGATCTGAGTCACATGAGGCTATGTGGAGTGGTCGATGCCTCCTTGACGGTCATGAAATTGTTGAGCAATATGGATGGCTGTTGCCATCGCTCGGTACCCCTCAACTACAGAGAGCAGATTCATGATTTTCACCGGACTTCTCGTCGGACTGGTCCTCGGATTCGTGTTCCAGAGAGGGCGTTTCTGTGTCACGGGAGCCTTCCGCGATCTCACGCTGACCGGGAACACGCGCTGGTTCTCCGCGCTCATCGTGCTCATCGCTGTGCATTCGATCGGTCTGTTCCTGTTCAACAGCTTCGGCGTCATCACTCTTGAGGCCTCGCCCTTCCCATGGCTCGCCTCGATCGTCGGCGGCCTGATCTTCGGATTCGCGATGGTGCTCGCCGGCGGATGCGCGACCGGCACCTACTACCGTGCCGGTGAGGGGCTAGTCGGCAGCTGGTTCGCCCTCATCTTCTACGCCCTGTTCTCGGCAGTGATGAAGCTCGGCCCTGCCGCCGGATTCACCGAGGGGATTCGCGGAATCACCCTCGAGAGCGGAAGCGTGCAGGCGAGCACGGGGCTGAGTCCGTGGGTCTTCGTCGTCATCATCTCGGCCGTGGCGATCTGGGTGACCGTCCACCACCAGCGTAAGCTCAAGGCTCCGCTGGCGACCCTGCCGCCGCGGAAGAAGGGACTGTGGCCCACCTGCTCACCGAGAGGTGGTGGAACCCCTTCGCCACTGCGGTCGTCATCGGCATCATCGCCACGATCGCCTGGCCTCTCTCGGCGGCCACGGGACGCAACTCCGGGCTGGGAATCACGACACCCTCGGCGAATCTCACCGGGTACCTCGCCACCGGGGACACCGAGCTCATCGACTGGGGCGTCATGCTCGTCATCGGCATCCTCGTCGGCTCCTTCATCGCGGCAAAGGCCTCCGGCGAGTTCCGAATCCGTGTGCGCGATCAGGCCACCATCATCAAGTCGATCCTCGGCGGCATCGGCATGAGAGTGGGCGCGGCCATCGCCGGCGGCTGCACCGTCGGCAACGCCATGGTCTCGACCGCTCAGTTCGAGTATCAGGGCTGGGTGGCGACGCTGTTCATGATCGTCGGCGCCGGTGTTGCCGCGAAGGCCACCATCAAACCCAAGCAGTCGGCGGCCGCGGTGCCGACGACAGAAAGCAGGTCAGCGTGAAGCAGGTACTCGAAACCGACGGACTCGTCTGCCCGTTCCCCCTCGTTGAGGCGAAGGACGCGATCAGCGGCCTCGAGATCGGCAATGAACTCGTCATCAACTTCGACTGCACCCAGGCCACCGAGGCGATCCCGCAGTGGGCGGCCGAGAACGGCTATCCCGTCACGCACTTCGACCGGGTCACCGACGCGAGCTGGACGATCACCGTCCAGAAGGCCTGAGTCTCACACCCGCACCACATTCTCCGCCCCATCGGCCACGGTCAGCCGCATCGCGGTGTTCTGCTCGATGAGACTCCACCCTCTGTGCTCGAGGCCCGAGGACGAGACGATCGTCGCGCCGTCGTCGAAGCGCTGCCAGCTCATCCGGTAGTAGTGATCATGATGGTCGGGCGGCAGGTCTCCGTCGAGATAGGGAATCGGCGTGCCCGCCGTCGCGTGGACGACGATCATCTCCTCGGGCGAGAGGACGAGCAGGTTGATCCCCGGGTGGTCGAAGTCGGTGCGCAGCATCCGCACCGTCGCCACAGTCGCATCGAAGAGATTCTCGCCCTCGTCCATCCTGCGCAGAATCAGCGCGAAGATGATCGCGCTGTCCGTCGTCCCGCCGATACGCTCGACCTCGGCGGTCGTCACATACTCACGCAGCCGCTCGACGGGGTGGACCGAGCCGTTGTGGGCCAGCGCGATGTCCGAGGCGAGAAACGGGTGAGTGTTCTCTTCGAGATCGGCCATCCCTGTCGTCACAATCCGCAGGTGAGCGGTCCGCCCGGTGCTGGCATCGGCGTCGAGAGCCTCGGTCAACCGCGGATTATCGGCACCTTCATGGGGCGTGCGGAACCGCTGGACCACCTCGGTGCCGGTGGGGTCGTCATCGATCCACGCCGTGCCCCATCCATCCGCATGGAGCCGCCCCAGATTCTGCCACTGCCGGCACTCATCGGCACCGATGAGGTCCGCCGCGCTCGGCGATGTGGGGGAGGTGTAGCCGAGCAGTCGGCACATGTTTCCCCTTCCCTTCTCAATCCCGGAGTACGTCCGGTCGGACTTACTGAGGTCGAACGCACCACCCCTGTTAGAGCCGACTTCCGCTGACTAGGGCATGTCTCCTTTATTCGAGGTCGTGGAGCTGACACGCTGGTTGGGTGACTACGCAAGACCGCTATCAAGTATTCACCGATGAGGAATGGGCACGGATCGAGCCCCTGTTGCCCTCGAATACGGGCAAGAGAGCCCGGCCGTTTGAGAACAACCGTCGAATCGTCGAGGGAATCGTCTACCGCTACCGTGCCGGCATTGCCTGGCGTGACCTGCCTCGTGAGCAGTTCGGGCCCTGGCAAACGGTATGGAAACGCCATCGCCGCTACGCCGCTGACGGCACCTGGGACCGCGTCCTGGCCCAGGTGCTTTCGAATGCTGATGCTGCCGGTGATATCGATTGGAACGTCTCCGTCGATGGCACCATCAGCCGTGCCCACCAGCACGCGACGAACACGACGCGCCCTGATCAGCACACAGGGGGCTACGTCGAATTACAAGAATCTGCCCGATTCGCAGGTTGAGCCGGCCGGGCACGGGATCGGTCGCTCACGTGGTGGGCTGACGACGAAGATCCACCACGCCGTCGACGGACGCGGTCGTCCCCTGGCGGTGGTAGTCACCGGTGGACAGCGCCACGACGGGGTGATCCTGCCGCAGGTGCTGGCCGATATTCGAGTGCCGCGGGCTGGCAGTGGTCGCCCCCGCACGTGTCCGGATACCGTCTTGGCCGATCGCGCTTACGGGTCCAAGACCAATCGTGAATACCTGCGTTCGCGTGGCATTCGGGCGGTCGTTCCGGAAAAGAAGAACCAGATCGCGACTCGAAAGAAGCGCGGCAGCAAAGGTGGGCGTCGGCCCGCATTCGACGCCACTACGTATCGCAACCGCAACGTCGTGGAGCGTTCGTTTGCCTACGTCAAGCAATGGCGAGGATTGGCCACGAGGTATGACAAACTCGCGATCACCTATCGAGCGGCTGTCGTGATCAGCGCGATCCTGACGTGGCTACGTCAATAAAGGAGACATGCCCTAGACTCGCACCATGAAGATCACGGTACTCGAGGGAGACATCACCGAGGCGGTCGTGGACGCGATCGTCAATGCCGCGAATTCGAGTCTGCTCGGCGGAGGCGGCGTCGACGGGGCGATCCACCGCGCGGCAGGGCCCACACTGCTCGAGGCGTGCCGCGAGGTCCGGCGCACGAGCCATCCGCGCGGTCTTCCCGCAGGTCAGGCGGCGGCAACTTCGGCCGGTGACCTTGAGGCGAGGTGGGTCATCCATACCGTCGGACCGAACCGTTACCAGGGTGAGGCGGATCCCGAGGTGCTCGAATCCTGCTTCGAGTCGAGCCTCAACTTGGCCGAGGAGCTCGGCGCCACCTCGGTGGCCTTCCCTGCCATCGGCGGGGGAGTCTATGGGTGGTCGGCGAGGGATGTCGCCGAGGCGGCCCATGCGGTCATCGTCGACGGCCGGGAGCGTGGGCGCTGGGAGACCATCGCCGAGGTGGTCTTCGTCCTCTTCAGCGACTCGATGACGAGTGTGTTCTGCCAGGTTTTCGACCACGATCAGTGGTGAGAGGAAGAATAGTGAAGGTCCATGAGGTCATTGCCGACATCCATGTTTCCGACCTCGAGGGAGCCAGGGACTTCTACGAAGGCTTCCTCGGACTCGGAACCGAAGAGTTCAACCTCGGTTGGGTCGCCCGCTTCACCTCACCGGAGACCGGTGCCCACGTCCAACTCGTCACTGAGGATGCGGCGGCCCCGGAGAGCCCTGTCGTCTCGATCAAGGTCGACGATGTCGATGCCGCCTTCGCCGAGGCGGTCGGGCGCGGGCTCGACATCGTCCATCCGCTCACCACGGAACCGTGGGGCGTCCGACGATTCTTCGTCCGTGACCCCGATGGCAACGTCATCAATATCGCTGCACATCGGGAGCCGGTGGACTGACGTCACACCGCGGTGTAGCCGCCGTCGATGAGGTAGTAGGCGCCGGTGACGAAGGATGCGTCACCCGAGAGCAGGAAGCTCACGACCTTGGCGACCTCCTCGGCGGTGCCGAGGCGACCCAGCGGGTGCTTGGCCTTGAGGCCCTCAAGGGTGTCGGCGTCGAGGCTCGATTCAAGCAGTGGGGTGGTGATGTAGCCGGGGCCGACGGCGTTGATGCGCAGTCCCTGAGCGCCGTATTCGGCGGCGGCGTTCTTCGTGATGCCGACGACGCCGTGCTTGGCTGCGGTGTAGGCGCCGTTGTTGATCGCGGCGACCGAACCGTGGACGGAGGCCATATTGACGATCGCCGACTCCGACGCGCCAGCCTCCAGCATGGCCGGGATCTGATAGCGCATGCCGTAGAGGACGCCGTTGAGATTGACGTCGATGACCTTGTCCCACGAATCGAGGTCGGTCTCGCCGACCGGCAGCTGCTTGCCCCCGATGCCGGCATTGTTGATCGCGTAGTTGAGTGCGCCGTAGGTGTCGACCGCGAACTGCACGACCTTCTCCGAGTCGTCCTTGCTACTCGTGTCCTGCTTGATCGCCGAGGCGGTTCCGCCGTTTCCGGTGATCTCGCCGACGACCCGCTCGGCGGCGTCGAGGTTGATGTCCGTGACGACGACCTTCGCGCCCTTGGCTGCGAGATCCTTGCTGATGGCCTCGCCGAGTCCCGAGCCGCCGCCGGTGACGAGTGCGACCTTGCCGGTGAAATCTGACATTGAGATGACCTGCTTCCTGTCCGAGTTCGGGTCGGACTCTCCGGCCCTCATCAGGGACAACGTTGTCATCGCGCGGTCCATTCCGGCCGAATCGGTTCCCTCGCTCACAGCCCGGTGCGGCTGGGGCCTTGCGCATCGTGATGCGTGATGCTTAAATCATTGCAGTTGCAATCTGCAACCACTGAGGCTCAAGGGGGCGCGATGGCACGAGTCACATGGGGTTTCACGGCATCACTCGACGGATTCATCACCGGCCCGAACCACGACATGTCCTGGATGTCCGGCCTCGGATCGTTGGCCGAGGGAACCGTCGAGGACCTGGCCTCCCAGGTCGACGTCATCATCTCCGGCCGGCGTGGCTACGACGCCGCCAAGGCCCAGGCTGCCGACCGTGACGAACTCACCTCCGAAGCCTACGGGGGAGCGTGGTCGGGCACCGAGTTCATCCTCACCCACCGTCCCGAGGAATTGGCCGATGACACCTCCGTGACCGCCCTCAACTGCTCCATCGCCGAGGCGGTCGACCGTGCCCGGTCCATCGCCGGAGACCGGGACATCCAGATCATCAGTGCCGACATCGCCCGGCAGGCCCTCGAGGTCGACCTCATCGACGAGCTGCAGATCTTCGTCGTACCGGTCTTCCTCGGGGACGGGACACGGATCTTCGACGTCCCCGGCGGCAGACGCGTCGACTGGGAACTTACGGAAGTCGACGAGGCGAACACCGGCGCCTGGTTCCGTCGGTTCAGACCGACAACACACTAGGACTCAGCTCTCGCGAGCGCTCAGCTCCCACAGGATGCGCAGGGACTCGCCATCGAAGTCCTCATCGGACTGATCGTCGGGTTCACCGTCGTGGACTTCGGCATGGAGCTGCTCCATCCGACGATCGAGCTGGCTGGCCACCTCGGCGGTCTGCGTGAGCTCCTCGAGGAGCCGGTCGGGAACTTCGCCGGCGAACTTGTAGTTGATCTTGTGCTCGAGGCTCGCCCAGAAATCCATCGCGATGGTGCGGATCTGAACCTCGCAGATCACCGGCGTCGGACCCTGGCTGAGGAAGATCGGCACCTCGAGGATCGCGTGCAGGCTCTTGTAGCCGTTCGGCTTCGGCTGGGCGATGTAGTCCTTGATCTCCACGACCCGCACATCGTCCTGCGAGGTGAGCGTCTCAAGCACGTGATAGGTGTCGGCGATGAAGCTGCAGGTGATGCGGATTCCGGCGATGTCGGTGATCGACTGCCGGATGACGTCGATGTCGAGGGGCAGACCTCGCCGATTGACCTTCTCGAGCAGGCTCCGCGGCGACTTCACCCGTGAGGTGATGTGTTCGATCGGATTGTAGCTGTGCGTGTGCAGGGACTCTTCGCGCAGGATCGAGATCTTCGTCAGCAGCTCATCGATGACGAAGCGATGCTCCATGAGCAGACGTGAGAAGTCATTCCGCAGGGACCGGACGCTCGCCATCTGCTTCGGCGACAGGGGGAGGCCCTGAGGCTGCGGTTCGTCGGTCATGGTTCTCCAGGAGAGTGAGGCTGAGGGGTGCTCGGTCATTCTATCGACGGCCGCACCGCGCCACCCCCTACCTCATGTCAGGACCGCGGGGTACCGTTTGATCATGTGCAGGAACATCAGAACCCTTCATAATTTCGAACCCCAGGCCACCTCGGACGAAGTCAATGCCGCGGCATTGCAGTACGTGCGCAAGATCGCCGGAACGACGAAGCCGTCCCAGGCCAACCAGGAAGCCTTCGACACCGCCGTCGACGAGATCGCGCATGTTACTCAGCATCTGCTCGATGCCCTGGTGACGAACGCCCCGCCGAAGAACCGTGAGGTCGAAGCCGAGAAGCGACGTGCCAGATACGCGGCCCGCGCATGACGGTCGTCGGACTCATCCTCGCCGGCCTCGCCGCTGCCCTCCACGTATTCATCTTCTTCATGGAATCGATCGCGTGGACCAGCCCACGGGCGCGCGCCACCTTCGGAACCACCGCAGAGGAAGCCGAGGCCACGAAGTCGCTGGCCTTCAACCAGGGCTTCTACAACCTGTTCCTCGCCCTCGCGGCATTCATCGGCATCATCGTCTATGCGACGAGCTCGACCGCGGTCGGCCTCACCCTCGTGCTCACCGGCACCGGATCGATGCTCGCCGCCGCCCTCGTCCTGCTGCTCTCGAGTCGCGCGCTGCGCGCCTCGGCGATCAAACAGGGAACTCTGCCTCTCCTCGCTGTCGCCGCCCTTCTCATCGGGTTGGCTCTCTGATAACGGGGCGGGTCGTCGGCACTCTCAGACTACGGTGCGTCCCTGCGCCTCGAGATCGCGGGTGATCCCCGCCGAGGCGGTCCGCAGAGCCTGCATGATCGCCGGCACCCCGACGTGATGTTCGGAGTCGACGACGACCCCGAGGCCGGCGATCGTCAGCCCCGAACCGTCGAAGACGGGGACGGCGATGCCGGTCGTGCCGTCATCGATATGGCCGACGAGCTCCGCGAAATGATAGGTCCGAATCGTCGCGAGCATCCTGCGCAGCTCGGTCGGATCCGTCGTCGTCCGCTCCGTGATCGCCGCCAGCGGTCCTCGCAGATAGGCCTCCCGCACATGCTTCGGCGCATGGGCGAGCAGCACCAGCCCGCACGAGGACGCGTGCGCCGGCAGTCGCCCCGCGGTCTTCGAGCGGTGGATGACCGCACTCGGCTTCGACATCCGCTCGATGATGAGGACTTCGCGCTCACGAAGGATCCCCAGTTGCGTGTTCTCCCCGACGAAGTCGTGGACGGCCGTCATGTGCGGCCTGGCCACCGATGCGAGATCGACCGCGTCCGAAGCTCGGTTCGATAACTCCCACATTCCCACGCCGATGCGAATCCGACCGCTCGGGTCGCGCTGAAGCAGATCGTGGCGCGTCATATCGGAGATCAGCCGGTAGGCCGTGGACTTCGGCAGCTGCGCCCGGTCGGCGATCTCCTCGGTGCTCAGGCTCGGATGCTCGGGATCGAACGAGCCGAGCACACGCACCAGCCGATCGATCATCGAATCGCCCGATTGAGAGTTCGCCATGGCCGCAATCGTAGCCGCCGACACTGAGATTTCTCAATCAATGGATCACCGATGGCACACCGTGTTCCCGATCACTATTCTTTCGAGAAGGCGTGGCCACCACGTGCAAGATCAGTGCCGGAAACGGTCGACCTCAAAGAAGCGGGAGCCAATGACAGCGATCTCCGTCCGTCGGGCGGTCCACGAACTCATGGCCTTCCACGGCATGACGACGATGTTCGGCAACCCCGGCTCCAACGAACTCCCGTTCCTCAGGGATCTGCCCGCCCGCTACATCCTCGGCCTGGGCGAATCCACGGTCGTCGCCATGGCCGACGGCTATTCGCAGATCACCGACCGGCCGACCCTGATCAACCTCCACGCCGCCTCTGGGACAGGCAACGGCCTCGGCGCGCTGACGAACTCGACGATCTCGCGCTCGAAGCTCGTCATCACCGCGGGCCAGCAGATCCGCGACATGGTCGGGCCCGAGGTCATGCTCGCCAACGTCGAAGCCACGGCCCTGGCCAAACCGCTCGTCCACCAATCGCTCGAACCGCTGTCCGCCGCCGACGTCCCTCGTGCCTTCTCCCAATCGGTCTTCGCCGCCGAGCACGGGCCCGTCTACCTCTCCGTGCCCTACGACGACTGGGACGTCGAGGTGCCCGCGAGCCTGATCGACCAACTCTCCCGAACCGTGCGGCCGGCACAGAGAGTCGACCTCGAGATCATCACCGAACTCACCGAGAAGCTGCGCACCGCGCAATCACCCGTCCTCGTGCTCGGCCCCGACGTCGACGACGAACGCGCCTGGGACTTCTCGATCGCCCTCGCCGAGGCGTATGACCTCCCGGTCTGGGCGGCACCGTCCCTGCCCCGCCTGCCGTTTCCCAACCAGCACCCGAACTTCCGCGGCGTCCTGCCCGCCGGCATCGCCCCGATCGGCGAGATCCTCGGTGCCCACGACCTCGCCCTCGTCATCGGCGCACCGGTCTTCCGCTACCACCAGTGGCAGCCCGGCGAATATCTGCCGCCGAGCACCGAACTCATCCAGATCGGTGAGGACACCGCCGCCGCGGCCCGTGCTCCCTTCGGCGATGCGCTCATCGCCGACCCCGTCGAGACGATCATCGCCCTGGCCGCTGGCCTGAACCCCGCCCCACGCGAGGCCCACACGCAGATCGAACCCCCGACCGCCTCGGCGACGGAGGGCTTCCTCCACCCGGAGGAGGTCTTCGCGAGCCTGCGGGAGACCATGCCCGCCGACACACGCTTCGTCGTCGAATCGACCTCGACGAACGCCGCCTTCTGGTCGCAGATGGACCTCCGCCACCCCGGCTCCTACTTCTTCCCGGCCTCGGGCGGCCTCGGCTGGGGACTGCCCGCCTCGCTGGGCGTGGCCCTGGCCGACCCGGACCGTCCGGTCCTCGCCATCATCGGCGACGGCTCCGCCCACTACTCGATCTCTGCGCTGCGCACCGCAGTGGAGGAGAACATCGGCGTGGTCATCGTGCTGCTGCGCAACGGCACCTACGGTGCCCTCGACTGGTTCGCCGGAATGCTCGGCGTGGACAAGGCACCCGGACTCGACCTCGGCGAGGTCGACTTCGTCTCGATCGCCCGCGGCTACGGAATGTCCGCCGAGCATGCGGACTCGCGAGAGGAACTGGAGCGACTGCTCGCCGAGGCGGCCGAGCGTGCCCGCGACCGCGGAGAGCCGATGCTCATCGAGATCAGCACCGAGAAGACCCGACCCGAGAAGAAGTAGGAATCATCATGAGTGAGCACAGTTTCCTCGGCACCGATTGGCACGAGTTGATCTTCACCGGCGACTGGACCGCCGGCGAAGGCGAATCCTATGAGGTGATCGAACCCGCCACAGGGAACGTCCTCGGCAGGCTCGGAGCCGCGAGCGCCGACGACGTCAACGCCGCCGCCACCCGAGCCGCCGCAGCCCAGAAAGCCTGGGTGAAGCAGACCCCGGCCGAGCGTGCCGCGGTGCTGCGCCGGGCCGGAGCCCTGTGGGCCGAACACGCCGAGGAGATCTCGGACTGGATCGTCCGCGAATCCGGTGCCATCCCCGCCAAGGCCGGCCTCGAAGTCAGCAGCGCCGAAGCGATCTGCTTTGAATCCTCCGCCCTGCCCAGCCACCCCAAGGGGCAGGTGCTGACCTCGAACGAACCCCGCTGGTCCTTCTCCCGCCGCGTGCCCGCCGGCGTGGTCTCCGTCATCGCCCCGTTCAACTTCCCGCTCATCCTCTCCATCCGCTCGGTCGCCCCCGCGCTGGCCCTGGGCAACGCGGTCCTGCTCAAACCCGACCCACGCACCGCGGTCTGCGGCGGAGTGGCGCTGGCGAAGATCTTCGCCGAGGCGGGACTGCCCGAAGGACTCCTCCAGGTCCTGCCCGGCGGCCGGGACGCCGGCGAAGCCGTCGTCGCCGCTCCCGAAGTCTCGGTCATCTCCTTCACCGGATCGACCGCAGCGGGCCGCAAGGTCGGAGAGGCCGCCGGACGGCTGCTCAAACGCTGCCACCTCGAACTCGGTGGAAACAACGCACTCGTCGTCCTGCCCGGGGCCGAGGTCGGTCCGGCCACCTCGGCGGGGGCCTTCGGATCCTGGATGCATCAGGGTCAGATCTGCATGACCACCGGCCGTCACCTCGTCCACGAATCGATCTACGAGGAGTATGTCGACCAGTTGGCCGAGCGTGCCCGGAACCTGCCGGTCGGGAACCCCGCCGCCGAGGAGGTCGCGTTGGGTCCGATCATCGATGAGACCCAGCGCACCCGCGTCCGTGACATCATCGACAAGGCAGCCGCCGACGGGGCACGCGTCGTCGCCGGGGGAGTGGGCGAGGGAGCATTCGTACCGCCCACCGTGCTCGCCGATCTCAGCCCCTCGAACCCTGCCTGGACTCAGGAGATCTTCGGACCTGTCGCCCCGGTGAGCCGATTCTCGAGCCTCGAAGAAGCCGCGGAACTCGTCAACGCCAGCGAATACGGGCTGTCCCTGGGCATCCTCGGCGATGTCGGCATGGCCCTCGAACTCGCCGACCTCATCGACACCGGCAAGGTCCACATCAACGAACAGACCGTCTCCGATGAGGCGAACGTGCCCTTCGGGGGCATGAAGGACTCGGGCAACGGCTCTCGCTTCGGCGGGGCCGAGGCGAACATCGAGGCCTTCACCGAGACCCAATGGATCACGATGCGCTCGACGATCGCACCGTACCCCTTCTGAGGAGACACCCATGTCCGCTTCCACCGCCGCACGCGCGGCCACCACCCGCTGGCCTGCCGTACTCTGCTGGCTCGCCGTCGCCCTCGAAGGCTTCGACCTCGTCGTCCTCGGGGCGGTGATCCCCGAACTCATCGCCACCGGCGCCATCGGATTCACCCCTGAAGCCGCCACGCTCGTGGCGACGATGAGCCTCGTCGGCGTCGGCCTCGGCGCGGCCGCCGTCGGACCGGTCGTCGACCGCTTCGGGCGGCGCTGGTCGATCATCATCTGCGTGCTCGTCTTCAGCATCTTCACCCTGCTTGTGGCCTTCACCCCGAACGTCGCACTGTTCACGATCTTCCGCTTCATCGCCGGCCTCGCCCTCGGCGCTGTCATGCCCAGCTGCCTGGCCTACATCAGCGAGTACAACAAGTCCGGCAAGACCGGCAAGGCGACGACGCTGACGATGACCGGCTACCACGCAGGTGCCGTGGCGATCTCCCTGCTCGCGGTCTTCTACTCCCACAACTGGCACCTGCTCTTCGCCGCCGGAGGCATCGCCGGCCTGCTCATGGTTCCCCTGCTGTGGTGGAAGCTCCCCGAATCCCAGGCCTTCCTCGACGCGCAGGCCGCGAAGGCCGCCGGGCAGGCCGAGATCGGTGCCCCGGCGAATGCCGAGGCCGGGGCCGTGGATGCGGTCACGAACACCGAAGTCGCCGAGAAGACCGGGTTGGCCGGCCTCTTCGTCGGCCGCTTCGCACTCGTGACCATCGGCGTCTGGGCGGCGAGCTTCATGGGCCTGCTGCTGGTCTACGGACTCAACACCTGGCTGCCGAAGATTATGGCCGATGCCGGGTACGAGGTCTCCGACTCTCTCGTCATGCTCTTCGTCCTCAACGTCGGGGCCGTGGTCGGGCTCATCATCGCCGGTTGGCTGGCGGACAAGCACGGGACGAAGCCGATCGTGCTCATGTGGTTCATCCTCGCCGCCGTGTTCCTCGCCGCGCTCTCGATTCCGATGACCAGCCAGGTCCTGCTCAACATCGCCGTGTTCATCACCGGAGTCTTCGTGTTCTCCGCCCAGGTCCTCGTCTATGCCTTCGTCTCCGCGATCTACCCCGCTCAGGTCCGCGGTTCGGCACTCGGCATGGCCTCTGCGGTCGGCCGCCTCGGCGCGATCCTCGGCCCCTTCATCACCGGCACCCTGGTCACCGCCGGCATCGCCTACCCGTGGGGCTTCTACCTCTTCGCAGTCGTCGCCGTGCTCGGCTTCGCAGCGATGGCGATCGTGCCGAAGGCGGTCAGCGCCGCCGGACGGTGAACTCCGCTCGCTAGGGCGGGATCATGACTCGCTGGATCGACGCCGCCTTCGTGCGCGGCGGGACAAGCAAAGGCCTCTTCTTCCGTGCCGACGCGCTGCCGCCGCTCGGCGACGATGGGGACACGTCCGCGAGGGACTCCGTCTTCAGCTCGGCGATGGGGTCACCGGACTCCTTCGCTCGTCAGCTCGACGGAATGGGCGGCGGCATCTCCTCCCTGTCGAAGGTGATGGTGGTGTCCGCCTCGGCGCGGGAGGGCGTGGACCTCGACTACACCTTCGGGCAGGTCGCCGTCGCCGAGGCGGTCGTCGACTACTCGGGCAACTGCGGAAATCTGTCCTCGGGTGTCGTTCCCTTCGCGTTGGAGGCGGGATTGCTCTCGGCCTCCGACGGCTGGCACGTGTTCCGGCTGTTCAATACGAACACAGGCAAGCTCGTCGACGTGGGGCTGACCGTCATCGACGGGCGCGCGGCCGTCGAGGGGGACTTCGAACTGCCCGGAGTCAGCGGGCGAGGTGCACCGATCGAACTCATCTACCCCGACCCTGCCGGCAGCCGAACCGGTGCGCTGCTGCCGACGGCAGCGGCGCGCGATGACTTCGACGTGGACGGACAGAGATTCGAAGCTTCACTCGTCGATGCGACCCTGCCGCTGGTCATCGTGCCGTCGACATTGGTCTCGCTCAAGGACACGGAATCTCCGGAGGCCATCGACGCGAATGCCCATTCGCTGCGCCACATCGAGGAACTGCGGCGTAAGGCCGCCGTGCGCATGGGGCTGTGCGAGACCCCGGAGACGGCGCCGCAGGTCGTGCCCAAAGTCGCGGTCGTCAGCCAACCGCAGTCGAGCGCGCTGCTCGACGGCACCGAGCTTCCCGCCGGCGACGTCCACCTGCTCGTCCGCGTCATCTCGATGGGGCAGGCACACAGAGCGGTGCCGGGAACCGCGGCGATGTGCCTGGCCGCGGCGGCGCTCATACCGAGCGACGATTCGTACGTGCGGGCCATCATCACACGGAACAACCCGGACTGGACCGGCCCCGAGGTGCGCCTGGGGACTCCCTCGGGCGTGGTCACCGCCTCGGCCGTCTGGGACTCGTCGCAGAAGACAGCGACGGCGACCTCCCTGTTCCGCACCGCGCGGGTGCTCATGCAGGGAAAGGTCGCCGTCGAGGCCCGGTAGCCGGCCTGCTGGTCAGCTCAGGCGGCGTCGGCGCACGATGAGGACGACGGTCGCGCCAATCGCGATGAGGCCTGCAGCGATCGCCATCATGATCGTCAGATCGGTGCCCGTCCGGGGCAGATCTCCTCCGGCCTCACTGTCCGAGGAGCCGTCGCTCGATGCAGACGATCCGTCGGACGAGGACGAGCCGCTGTCAGCGTTGCTGCCGCTGGAATCTCCACCGTCGGAGCCAGCACTGTCAGCATCGGAGCCGCTGCCGGCCGAGCTGCTGCCGGAATCCCCAACATCGGCATCGGCTTCGACGCCATCAGCGTCGTCCGAGCCCGCGGAATCCGCGGACCCCTCGGCCCCGTCAGCGTCATCCGAGCCGCCAGCGTTCTCCGAACCTTCGTCGTCTCCGCCGTCCGAGTCGTCGTCGAAGAGTCCGACGACCACCGGGTCATGATCCGAGGCCCGGAACTGATCCGGAGCGTAGAGATCGGCGACGTTGTAGTTGAAACGGCTGTACTCGAGAGCGAGGGACTCCACCGAGTTGATGTTCCACACATCGGCACCCGTGATCGCGTCGAACGCGCTCGTCGGCAGGTCTGCCTCGGCGCCGGTCGCCTGACTCCGGCCGCCGGAGGTGTCGAGGGCGAGCACATGGTCGAGGCTGCCGGTCCGACTCTGATACACATAGGTCGACTTCTCGGTCTTCTCCGCGGCGACATCCTTGAACCCGGCCTCGTAGAAGACCTGCATCGGGTCCTCCTGCGTGTACGAGTTGAAGTCGCCGAGCATGAAGACATAGTCGCTGTCCGCGGCCTTCTGCTGCTCGCCGGCGAACTTCACGAGGGACTTCGCCTGCTTGACGCGGTCGGCGTTCGAGGCGCCCTGACCGTCGCCGTTGTCCTCATTGCCCGGACCTTCGCCCGATCCCTTGGACTTGAAGTGGTTCGACAGGGTGACGAAGGTCTTCTCCTCCTCGACCTCACCGGCCTCATCCTTCGGAGCGAAGGCCTGTGACAGAGGTTCGCGCGCATTCGAGAACGCGTCCTCATCGTCAAGGATCGTCGAGTCCTCCTGCGGGGCCACCTCGGCGGGCTGGTAGATCAGCGCGCCTTGGATGACGTCCTCATCGGCAGGCACCTCGGCGGGCGAGGGCACGAAGTCCCACTTCTCGGACCCGGCCGCCTGGTTGAGTCGCTCGACCAGGGTGGCCAGGGCGGCATCGCGGTCCTCGTCGAAGGCCGCCGAGTTCTCGATCTCCATGAGGGAGACGACGGAGGTGTCGAGCTTGTTGATCGCCGTGACGATCTTCGTCTCCTGACGTTTGAGGCTCTCCGCGTTCGCCGCGCCGCGGGCATCGCAGCCGCCGCGGACGGTGATGTGGTTGCCCTCGCGATCGTCGTAGTACTGGCAGCCCTCGAGCTGATCACCGGTGGTGGTGAAGTAGTTGAGGACGTTGAAGCTGGCGAGGCTGACCTGCCCGCCGATCTCCTCGGGAGCCTCGGTGCGGGTGTCGGAGAAGCTCGCCGGCTGGATCGCCTCGGCGTTCTCACCGGTCAGGCGGGTGGTCGGCTGGAACCGCCACTTCTCATGATCGAACCCGAGCACGACCGGTGAGGTGATGGTCGCGGTGGCACCGACCCGCACGGGCTCATCCTTGGAGACGTAGGGGAGGGGAACGTCCTTGTCGTCGTTGAGGAAGTTCACGGTCGCACCGTCGTCGAGGACGACCTCACGCTCGAGGTTTTCGGCCTCGATGGCCTTAGCCTCCTCGGTGCCGGGGCGAGCGACATCGGTAGCCTGCGGCAGCGTGCCCTCGCCGGGAGCCAGGACCACCTCGCCGTAGGTGTTCGTGTTGTAGTTGTCGGCCACGGTCAGCTCGCCGCCGGGCTGCAGGAGCATGCCTTCGAGGGCTTCCCGCTCGGCAGCATCGGTGGGGAACTCATCCTCGACGGGCTTGACCGCCTCGGCGGGTTCACTGAGGACCTCGAAGTTCTTCGCACTCACCGACATCTGAGTCTGGCCGTAGCGCTCGGACACGGTGCCGGTGACCTCGACGTGATCGTCGATGTTCACCTCGTCGACGGTGTCGGGGGAGTAGACGAAGACGCCGTCCGAGGCGCCTGGGGTCTCATCCTCCGCACCGCCGGTGCCCGGGGTCTGGATGTAGTAGCCGTTCAGCCCGCCCTCGGGATAGGCGGCGGTGATGACGCCGCGGGTGCGGACGCTCTCACCCTGCAGCGGGCTCTCCGCGCCGGTTCCCTGGATCTCGGCGATCGGGGTGACATCGTCCGGGGTGTCACCGTCGTTGTCATCATCGTCGCCGTCATCGCCGGGAAGCGCATTTGGGGTCGGTGCCTGGGACTTCCAGACTCCGTTGATGAGCTGGATCGACTGACCCGTCGAGGCGGTGGTTCCGGTGGGTTCGGCCTCCTGACCGACGACAGGCTCGGGGGTGTGCTTCCCTTTTGTCCCCGTGACACCCTTGCCGCCGACCGTTCCGCCGATCTGCTCGAAGTCGACGAGGCTGTCCTCGGAGTCGATCGCGTAGGCGCTGGATCCGTAGTCCCCGTCGGCGGCATTGCCGGACTTCACGGAATTCGTGATCGGCACCTCGACAGCCAGCGCCCCGGAGTCGCCGACGGTAGTGTTCTCCGGCAGAGTCGTCGTGTTCTCTTCGGCCTGCACGCTGCCGCCGCGGGTGACCGAACCGATCGTCCACCCGGAGACGTCGGTGCCGGGGTCGGCGGCGATCTCGATGAAGTCGGTATCGAGGGTGTAGGCGATCTCGCTGATCCGGACGGCGTCTGCGGCATCCGAGATGGTGGCGGCCGTCGCCGGTGCGGCGAGACCGAGAGCGGTCACGAGGCTGAGGGCGGCGGCCGAGGAGAGGGTGGGCGTGACTTTCATGAAGGCCTTTCGAAAGGTCCGATTCGGGCACACGCATCGAGCGCACCCAGGCAAGAACGCAATCCACCCTAGCCTCGCGAGCGACGGCCACGGCGGCGAAGATGTGAACACGTTGTGAACACTCGAGCAGTCCGCTGTGCGATGCAGATGTGACCGAGCTTACACGTCACCCCGGACACGCCCCCAAACACCTGGCGGCGGCCCAGCACCCTTGCGCAAGGTTGCTGGGCCGCCGCCAGGTAGCAGTGGGAGGGGAAGCCTCAGGACCTGAGGCGGGCCGCTAGGTCGTGGAAGTCGCGGCTGGGGTTGCCGAAGCGGTGCAGAGTCATCGACACCGCCTGCTCCTGCACGTAGTAGCGCAGCTCGACCCGACCCGAGGAGGTCACCGGCTCATCGATGACCGCGACCTCGGGACGCTTCGCGGCGACCGCCAGCAGCTCCGGTTCCTGCTCCCCGAGCACGCGGATGCGGGCGCCGACGGTGTCGTCGTAGCTGCCCCCGGCGACCATCTCGGCGAAGGTCTCGGCGGACTCGGTGCGGGCGGCCACACCGGCGTTCGTCACGGCGATCTTCACCTCGGCGGGCACATCCTCGGCGACGGAGAGCTGCACCGTCGATCCTGCGGTCCGTGCGGCATGCAGCGAACGTTCGAGGTCGAAGAGGCTCGCAGCCGAAGTCACGCGCAGAGTCACCGGACGCGGACGGTAGCGGAAGATGTTCGCCTCCGAGCGCAGACCGGTGTGGTCCTTGGCCGCGCCGAATTCGCGCTCGAGCCAGCGCCGATCATCGGCCTGCGCGGCCTCGAGGCTCTGGGCCTGCTCACCAGAGACGCCCGGCAGGGAAGCCGGATCATCGGAGTAGTGGCCGAAGAGCATGAGGTAGTTCGGTCCGCCGGCCTTCGAGCCCAGACCGACCGAGGACTGCTTCCAACCTCCGAAGGACTGCCGACGCACGATCGCTCCGGTGATGCCGCGGTTGACGTAGGCGTTGCCGACCTGGACCCGGTCGAGCCAGGTCTCGACCTCGTCGGGGTCGAGGGAGTGGATGCCGCCGGTCAGACCGAAGTCCACGGCGTTCTGGAACTCGATCGCCTCATCGAGATCATCAGCATGCATGAGCCCGAGGACGGGTCCGAAGACCTCGGTGAGGTGGAAGAACGAACCGGGCTTGACCCCGTCCTTGATGCCCGGGCTCCACAGGCGTCCGGTGTCGTCGAGCTGCTTGGGCTCGAGCAGCCAGGACTCGCCGGGCTCCAGGCTGGTCAGGGCTCGGCGCAGCTTGTCCGAGGGATCCTCGGTCAGCGGCCCCATCGTGGCAGAGAGGTTGGCCGGCCAGTCCACGACCATCGAGGCGGCGGCATCGATGAGCTGACGACGGTAGCGCTCGGAGTCGTAGGTGGAGCCGACCATGATGCCCAGGGATGCCGCAGAGCACTTCTGCCCGGCGTGGCCGAAGGCCGAGTGGACGAGGTCGGCCACGGCCAGGTCGCGGTCGGCCGCGGGGGTGATGACCAGCGCGTTCTTTCCCGAGGTCTCCGCATTGACGTGGAGTTCGGGGCGGAAGGACTTGAACAGGGTCGCAGTCTCCGAAGCGCCGGTGAGGATGACGCGGTCGACATCGGGATGGGAGACCAGGTGCTGGCCGAGTTCCCGTTCGATCGGTGCGCACAGCTGCAGCACCTCGCGGGGGACGCCGGCTTCCCAGAGGCAGTCGATGATGAGTGCCGAGCAGTACGGTGTCGGCTTCGACGGCTTGTGGATCACGGCCGAACCGGCCGCCAGCGCGGCCACCGTTCCGCCCGTCGGGATGGCGATGGGGAAGTTCCACGGGGGAGTGATGACGACCATCTCGTCGGGTGTGAACGTGGCTCCCTCGAGGTTCTCGAGTTCGAGGGAGTTGAGCGCGTAGTAGCGGATGAAGTCGATGGCCTCGGAGACCTCGGGATCCGACTGGGAGGGCATCTTGCCGACCTCGGCGGCCTCGACGGCGATGAACTCGCCGCGGCGGGCCGCGAAGATGTCGGCGGCCCGGTGGAGGATCTCGGCGCGGCCGGCGGCACCGAGTGCGCGCCAGTCCTTGGCTGCGGCGCGACCCGCGGCGATCATCCCATCGAGCTGCGCGGTCGATTCGATCGTCGGCGTCTGCGGGCGGTCATCGAGGTATCCGGGGGCGGTCGCCTCGGCGATGATCTTCCGCACCCAGGCTTGGTTGGCCGGCAGCGACGGATCGGTGTCGGGTTCGTTGCGGAACTCGGTGGGCACGACGGTCTCGGCCGCGGCAGATGAGGAATCAGCCTCGGCGGCCCGGTCCTGCTTCCGGTTCGGCCGCGGTGCACTTTCCCCGTCCTCGGCGAGGATGCCCTCGAGCTGGTGCACGGCGGCGGTGAAGCGATCGGCTTCGCGCGTGAAGACCTCATTGCCGTTGGCGAGGTCGAAGATGCCGGACATGAAGTTCTCCGAAGCGGAGTTCTCCTCGAGGCGGCGCACGAGGTAGGAGATCGCGACGTCGAACTCCTTCGGATGGACGGCGGGAACGTAGAGCAGGAGGTCCCCGACGTCCTCGGTCACGGCGGCGGCCTGCTCGCTGGCCATGCCCTGCAGCATCTCGAACTCGACCCGGTCGGTCACGGCCCGGTCGACGGAGAGGTGGTGGGCGAAGGCGATGTCGAAGAGATTGTGGCCGGCCACGCCGATGCGCAGGCCCTTCATCCGCTCAGGGGTGAACAGCCAGTGCAGCACGCGCTTGTAGTTGGCATCCGTCGACTGCTTCGAGTCGCAGGTCGTGGCGGGCCAGCCGGCGATCTCGGCATGAACGGTCTCGAGGGCGAGGTTCGCGCCCTTGACGAGGCGGACCTTGAGCCCGACTCCGCCGTTCTCGACCCGGCGGGCGGCGAATTCGCTCAGCCGCTGGATCGCCCCGAGCGCATCGGGCTGGTAGGCCTGAATGACGATGCCGGCCTCGAGGTCAGCGAACTCCGGTTCGGAGAGCAGGCGCGTGAACACCGCGATCGTAAGCTCGAGGTCCTGGTACTCCTCCATGTCGAGGTTGACGAACTTCGCCCCGGTCGGGGCCTTCGCAGCTTGGCTGTAGAGGGGGCGGAGGCGCTCGACGACGTAGTCGACGGTCTCGTCGAAGGCCCACATCGAGATCTGCGAAGCGACCGAGGAGACCTTGACGGAGACATAGTCGACGTCCTCGCGGGCGAGCAGACGGTGGGTCTCCTCGAGGTGGTGGTCGGCCTCCCCGTCACCGAGCACGGCCTCACCGAGGAGATTGATGTTGAGGCGGTGACCGTCGGCGGTCAGCGTCGACACGGCCTTGCCGAACTGCTTGTCGCGGGCGTCGACGACCATGTGCCCGACCATCTGGCGCAGTCGGGTGCGGGCGGCGGGCACGACGACCTGCGGGGCGATCTTCGCCAGGGCAGCGCCGGTCTTGATCTGCGCCCGGTCGAGGGCGGACATGGTCTCGGGTGCGAGCTTGCCGACCTCCGCCAGGGCATCGGCGGCGGCGTGCACGTCATCGGTGCGCACGACGCGGTCGACGAAGCCGACCGTGAAGTCGAGGCCGTTGGGATCCGAGAGGACCGCGGAGAGGCGTTCCGCGGCGGGGTTCTTCGCCCCGCTCATCGTCGTCGCCACGCGCAGCCAGCGGCGGACCGTGTCGATCGAGCGGGTGGTCAGCTGGTCGAGGTCGGTGTCGGTGTGCAGCACGTGCTCGTTCCCCTTCGGTAGGTCGGACCGCAGCGTCGTCGTCGAACCGCCGCGGAATTCGTTCCCCTCAGTATGCGCCGCAGGTTTTCGGCGGTGAAGAGTCGATGTTCCCGGCGAAGACACCATGAGTCAGAAGTAATAGAATTGAGTGATGTATTCGACAGAGACGAGGCGTGCGGCGGTGGCCGCGGCGGGTGAGTCGTCCATCGCCGAGGCGGCCGTCGACTTCGGTGTGTCCGCGTCGAGTCTGCGGCGCTGGGTGGGCAGGAACGACCTGGCCGATCGTCCCCGCAACGGACGTCCGCCGATCCAGTCCACGGCCGATCAAGTGATCGAAGCGCTCGTGGGCACGGCGGGTGCGCGCATCTCCGGAAGCGACTACTCGACCCGGGCGCTCGCCGAGGCGACGGGGCTGAGTCAGAGCATCGTCTCGCGGGCCGTGCGGGGGATGACTGTCCCCACCGCCGAGGTGGCCGGAGGTGACGAGGTCACGGTCGTGGCCGCCGGCTTCCCGCTCATCGTCGTCGGGTTCCGGACGGCCGACGGCGGTGCGGAGTCGGCCTCACGGCAGGCGGTCCCGCCTCGGCGCATCCAACGTCGCATCGCCGGTGTGGTTGCGGCGCTGCGCTCCGCAGGAGTCCGGAACTGGCCCCAGCGCTTCGGCAGCGAGCACCGGCAGGCGGATCCGGGCGAACTGCTCGCACTTCTCCATGACACTTCGGCCGGGACAGGCGCCCGCACGCGCTTCCTCGTCTTCGACCCCCTGTCCGAGGTGCCCTCCACGGTGAGCTCCGTCGAGGTGCATCGGGACTTCGCCGAGTTCACTTCCGCGTTGCGAGCCGATCTGGCTTCCTGCCGGGACATCCCGGGCTCGCTGCTCGACCTGCTCGCCGCGCGCGTCCGCCACGGTCTCGAAGGGGTCATGTGGCGGTCGACGTCGCAGGGTGAGAGTCCGAGAAGTTCCAATACTTCTGACTCAATGGAGATCTCGTCCTGGCTTCCGAAGGAGACCCGCTCGATCACCGAGCACCTCGCGATCGCGCTGCGCGAGGAGATCATCGACTCCGGCTACCAGCCCGGGGACAGGATCAACCCCCGGCTGCTCTCGGCCCGGATGCAGGTCCCACGCGCCTCTGTGGACGCGGCCCTGCGCCGGATGGTCGATGACAAACTCCTCGACGGCTCCCGCGGCGGTGCCCGGATCCCGCTCATCACCACCGTCGACGTCCTCGATCTCTATGCCGCGCGCATGGCCGTGGGCGAAGTCGTGCTGCGGTCTCTGGCCCTGCGGCCGAAGCGCTATCTCGTCTCCGTCGGGATCGCTCTGCGACAGGTCGAAGCCTCGGCCGCGACGAAGAGCGGCATCGACGTCGAGGATGCCGACCTCCACTTCCAGCAGGAGCTCGCACGCGCCTCCGGGCTGCGCGAGTCCGCACGGACCTTCGAATCCCTGACCCTGCGTCTGCGTCTGTTCATCTCCGTCCTCCAACTCGACTACTCCCCGGCCAGCGACCGCATCCTCAGCGATGATCGAGCGATGTTCGCCGCCCTGAGCCGCGGGGACGCCCGAGCCGCCATCGAACCGTGGCGGGCGAAGGTCGACAATGCGGTCCGGCACATGTCCGGATTGCTCGGACGGCGTCGTTTCGACCAGGAGCTGTGGACCCAGCTGACCCGACGCCTCGACTGAGTGTCGACGGTCACGGGGGACCGCCTCGGCGCGGGTGGGTGGTATAGATTTGAGGGAGGTCGACGCCGAGAAGGAAGAACGAACAGTGGAGACATTGGTTGTGGGAGTGGCCGGCGGAACCGGCAGCGGGAAGACGACGCTGACCCAGGCGCTGCTCGACAAATGCGCAGGGCCGCCCTCGGTGCTGTTCCACGACAACTACTACCGCAGGCGCGACGAGCTGACCTATGAGGAGCGGGAGAAGGTCAACTACGACGACCTCGACGCCTTCGACAACGACCTGTTCGTCGATCATCTCACGGCGCTGCGGGCCTCCGAGCCCGTCGACAGCCCGGTCTACGACTTCTCGATCCACAACCGCAGCGACGAGACGACCCTCGTCGAACCGGCGCCGGTGATCATCGTCGAAGGCATCCTCATCTTCGCCGAACCGCGGATCTGCGATCTGCTCGACATCAAGCTCTTCGTCGACACCGATGCCGATGTCCGGCTGCTGCGGCGGATCAAGCGCGATGTCGTCGAACGAGGTCGGACCCTGCAGTCGGTGGAAGACCAGTATCTGGGCACGGTCAAGCCGATGCACGAACTCTACGTCGAACCCTCGAAGCGCAATGCGGACCTCATCATCCCTGATGGCGGGCACAATATCGTCGCCATGGACATGATCCTCAACCGGATCCAACGGGGTGTGAGCTAGGCCGACTCTCTTTGTCGGAAGCCTTGTGACGGGCCTCGTGTCAGGCCGGTGAGAATCTCGTGATGCTCCTATAGGTTGTCAAGCCGCTTGAAGGAGAAATTCTCGATAGGCCAAGGCAAATTCGTCATCGCGGGATTTCCCACGCTCGATGGTTGAGACCTTCATCGGCCAGATGCCGAAATGTTGGGCCACGAGTTGCAGGGTGATCTTCTTTGATTGTCGTAAGGGCCGCAGATCATCGACAGCAGGAACAGCGGGTGGCCTGGTGATCAGGGTGAATATCTCGTTCGCGACGTAGCGTTTGAGACATCGCATGATTTCTTTCGTGTTCTTGCCCTGGGCTTCTCGTTTCGCTTTGTAGGCCCGGGTTCGCGGGTCCCAATTTAGTCTGTTCTTGACGATGTCGTACAAGGCTGAGTTGGCTTGCCTGTCCCCGCCTTTGTTCAATCGGTGTCGACTGGTCTTACCAGATGACGCCTGCAATGGGCTGGTCCCGCACAGTGCCGCGAATGCTTCTTTCGACGTGATCCGTTCGGGATTCTCGCCCACGGTGTTGAGTAGTCTGGCCGCTGTGATGGAACCAACGCCCTTCGTTGCTCGTAGGGCTGGAGCTATTGCGGTGGTCTGGTCATCGAGGCGGGATTGTGCTTCGTCGATCTCGTCGGTGAGGAATTCGATCCTCAACGCCAGGCGGCGCAGCACTATACCGAGGTCGTCCTCGCCAGAGGGGTGTATTCGTGCCAGAGCAGGGACCAGTTCAGTGTCACTGTAGCGCGCATATGTCTCCCGGAGCTGAGCTGGGGCGGTGGTGAGGAAGTTCTTGATCTGGCAAATCGCAGCTGTGCGGGCCTTCAGCGCGGAGGCTCGGGCTTTCAATGTCATGCGGAGTCCATCGATGGCTCCACCGAGGAGTTTGGGTATCGGGAGGTCATCGAGGTCAGCGGCGACGGTTTTTGCCGCTGCGTAGGCATCGATGGGGTCGGATTTCCCGCCGCGGCGGGTTTGTCGGTTGGGGCGGATGACTTCCTTGACGAGTACCTCCTGGGATCGCAGATACGCGGTGATGCCTGCGCCGTACGAAGCGGTTCCCTCGATGCCGACTGCGAGGAGGGTGCCGAAGGACAGGATGAAGGTCAGGAGGGCTTGGTAGCCGGTGCTGGTGGTGGGAAACTCTTTGTCGCCGAGCTTCTTGCCGACTTCGTTGATGATGCCGACGTGGTTCGTGTTCTGGTGGGTGTCGATGCCGACGTACACATTCGCCTGTGTTGGTGTCATGATGGTGACTGCCTCTTCCCTTGGATTGGGTGGGGTAAGGGCCAGTCGGTCGGGCAGACAGGACGTAGACGAGACTTCGGTGCTACGGAGTCACGCTCCTATGAGGTCATGTCCCCACCGGCTGGTTCCTTCGATGGACGACGAGGACCCCGGTGGACAGATCACGAAAAAGACATCACTGAGAGGGTCAGTCAGGGGCTGAGTCACACCGGGAAACTCGTCCCTATCATTCTCTACGTCAGGGGCGAGTCGTAGTCTGTTGAGCATGGACACCGATGTCGATGCGGAACCCGATCTGCTGACTGAGCTGGCTCGGTTCTCAGACATGCTCCGTCACGCCGAGGTGGGGTGGACGGAGGCGGGGACGCTCGCACGGATCGCGGCGCTCGAAGAGCTGAAGGCGACAGTGGTCGCGGCCCAGGCCCGGGAATCCGTCGCTTTCGCCGAGCTTCGCCGAGCCAGGGATCGGGCGAACCAGATTCCCGAACGCGACTGCGGCGTCCGCTCCGGTGAGGAGATCGGACTCGCGAAGAAGGTCTCACCGGCCGCCGGGCGGAAGTTCCTGACCACGGCCCGGGCGGTCGTGACCGACATGCCCAACACGCTCAAGGCGCTGAACTCGGGCGAGATCTCCGAGGACAAGGCCCGCATCATGGTCGAGGAGACCGCGGTACTCGAGCCCGAAGACCGTCGGAAGGTCGACACCCGTATGCGCGGCAGCCTCGGGCCGGCCGGGCTGCGCAGTCTGCGCGCTGAGGCACGGGCACTGGCCGAGGAGATGGACGCCCGGTCCGCCGCCGAGCGAGCCGAGAAGGCCGCGGCGAATCGGCGGGTGACGATGACCCCGATCGCCGACGGCATGGGACGAGTCTCCGCGATCCTGCCTCTGCCGCAGGCCGTCGCCGTCTTCGAAGGGCTGACTGCCGCGGCCGAGGCCGTGATCGCCGCCGGCGGGGCCAATGGGCGGGGCCGACGGCAGGTGCTCGCCGATGCCTTCGTCGAACGGCTGACCGGGCAGGACTCTGCCCAGGCTGTGCCCGCCAAGGTGCATATCGTCATGGAAGCCGAATCTCTGCTCGCCGACGGACTCGTTCCTGCCTGGCTGCCCGGGTTCGGACCGCTCCCGGCGAAGACGGCTCGGAACTTCCTCGCCGCCACCGAGGCGAAGGTGCTCATCCGACGCCTCTTCACCAGGGCCGCCGACGGGTAGCTGGTGGGAATGGAAGCGCGCGGACGCGCCTTCACCGGGCAGCTGCGACAGATGGTGGTCTTCCGCGACGATGTCTGCCGGACACCCTGGTGCGATGCCCCGATCCGGCACGCCGATCACGCGGACCCTCACGCGGCGGGCGGAGACACCTCGTGGGAGAACGGCTCGGGACTGTGCGCGGCCTGCAACTACACAAAAGAGCACCCCGGCTGGAAACACGAGGCCACTGCCGAAGGACTGAGCGTCACCACGCCGAGCGGAAGCACCTATGAGACTGTGTCTCCGCCGTTGATGAAGCGCATGCGCTACCCCCGGGCCGAGGGAGGTTCACGGGCATCGCCGAGAGAGGACGATTGGCGACTGCAGCTGGCCGGACTGCTTGAACCGTCCAGGGCTGAACCGGACGAATCGCCTCCGGAGACAGAGGTCGAGCTCCCGTACCTGCCGCTGACCTCCGCCGAGGCCAGGGACTGGGAGGAACAGGTCGCCGTATCGGCGGAGGCTGTGGACAGTGCGATCGAAGCGTGCCTGCGCCAAGCCCTTGCCGAGGTCGGATGAGGTGTCGAGTCTGACACATCGCTGATACCGGCGGGGCAGCCGCGCGGCGAAGAATTCTTCGTATGGACACGAAGAGAGCTCTGTCGGCAGAGCATCGACGGTTGAGACTGCTCGCGCAGGTGCTGCCACTGGTGACGGTCGCCGCGTGGATCATCACGATCTTCGTGCCCGTGCTCGACAGTCGCACGTCCACGGGACCCGGAATCGTCATCACCTCTTTGGGGGATGCGGACAGCGGGGGCAGGGTCACTGAGAATCCCGGATTCGCGGCCCTGTGGCTCATCATCCTCGCGATCGCCGCTCTGGCGTGGGTCTTCCGCGCCCCGAAGTGGTGGTCCGGGGTGGCTATCATCGTTGCCGCGCTGCTGCTCATCTGTCTGATGTATCTGGTCGTCGAACCACCGTTTCTCATGTGGGACGGGCAGACTCCGGGCGGTCGGCCCACGGGAGGCATGGAGGTTGCCTATCCGGGGCCGGGCTTCATCTTCTGGATCTTGGGAGTCGGAGCACTCGGAACGGCCGGCTTCTGCGGCCTCATCGCCGAAGACCGGGAAGCCGCAGCCTCGCGGTGTGTGAAGACAGGGACATGACCCGGCTGCTGCCGTTGGTGACGGCGTCCGGGTCGGCATCGTCATCACCTCGCTCGGCGGGAACGTCCTCGACCTCGAGTCGGCCCGACCGGCGTTCCTGCACATCTGGATCGGGGTGCTCACGGCCGCGGTAACCGTGTGGCTGGTCCGGTCGCTCGTCATCTGGTCCGCGGCCGTCACCGCGCTCGGAGCCCTCGCCCTCATCCGTCTGATCACGATGATCGGCGATCCGCCGAGGATCATGTGGGACGGCGCCGCCGATGACGGCAGTCGGGCTTCCGCCGAGGTCGTCGCTGTGCCCGCTCCCGGTGCTCTGCTGTGGACCGCAGGCAGCCTCTGCCTGATCGCGGCCGGCATCTGCGGTCTTGTCGAACAGCGCCGGCGGAATCGCCGGCGGCACAACTGGCACAACCGGCTATCGGTCGACGGCAGTGGAGATCAGCCGTGAGCACAGTCGACCAACGTAAGGCCCGAAGCCGACACAAGCTCCTGCTGGCGGCCAGACTCCTGCCGTTGGCAACGGTCGTCGCGTGGATCATCACGATCGTCGTTCCCATCATCGACAGCAACACCAGTGACGGCGGCAACGAGGAAGGTCCGAGCCTCACCATCACCTCCCTGGGACACTCACCGGTGCTGCTGGAATACCTCGATCATGAGGCCATCAGCATCTGGATCGGCATCCTCACCCTGGCGATCCTGCCCTGGTTGGTGGGCGCTTCGAAGTGGTGGTCGGCTGCTGCAGTCCTGTTCGGTGCCGCCCTCCTGTGGATGCTGAGCTCGTATCTCATCACGCCGCCGATCATGATGTGGGACGGTCAGACCGAGGACGGAACGCCGACGGGCGGCATGGAGGTCGGCCGCCCGGCACCCGGCTTTGCTGTGTACGCCATCGGAGCTCTCGCCCTCACGGCAGCGGGCATCTGCGGGTGGATCTCTTCGTCTGGGAGTACGGCAGCGCTGCGACACAGAGGTGCCCTCGACCCGGACGTCTGACCGGACCGAGGGCAGAAGCTCACTGCTCGGGTAAGAACACTCCGTCGAAGAAGCGGCCGATCTCTTCGTGTGCGTCCAGAGGGAAGACGCCCGAGACGTACTGGTCCGGACGGACCACGACGACCGCTCCGTCGCGGCTGATGCCGCGGGCTTCGAAGATGTCCTCCTCGTCAAGCGTCGCGTAGATCTTCTCCACATACTCGAGTCCGAACTCTCCCACGTGCGGGCGGAAGGCCGTCGGCACATCGGGGAAGGAGAACTCGGTGTGGCCCTGCTGGTAGATGACGCTGAGTTCGAGAAGGCTGTCGAGATCCTCGCCCTCACGGCGGAACTTCACCAGAGGGGAAGCCGGATCGGACTCGAGCCAGGCAGCGAGGGCCGCGACCTTCGACGGCGTCGCGTCCGTCTCGTCCGCAGCGCCCGCCGTGTCCGCACCGTCGGCGTCTGTCCCGGCGAGCGTCGGTGCCGCGGCATCGGCGAAGACATAGACCCGCCAGCGGCCGTCGGCGCGCGCCTCATGCCCGAGGTGGATGAAGTTGCCATCGCAATTGCGCTGAACCCTGGCCGATTTGAATCGCTTGCCCACCGGGAATCCGGTCGACAGCTCCTGGTGTTCGGTCGACGTGGTGATCATCGACTCGGCGTACTCGGTCATGAACCCGGCGGGGAATTCGGCGGTCTTGACGTAGAAGTCTTCGAGATAGCTCGCATCCGGCAGCTCCTCCTGCGGAGTCGCCATCAGCGTCGACCATTCCTTGTCGAAGTCGATGAGGTTCTTCGCCGCCACCTGCCGTTCGGCAGAATAGGTGCGCAGCAGCTCCTGCGAGGAGCGGCCGGAGAGTACCTGCCCGAGCTTCCACGCAATGTTGAAGCCGTCCTGCATCGAGACGTTCATGCCCTGACCGGCCTTGGCCGAGTGCGTGTGGCAGGCGTCGCCGGTGATGAACACCCGCGGGGAGGGTGCACCGGGAGTCGTGTCGTCGGCGTCGTCGAAGGCATCGGTGAGTCGGTGGCCGACCTCGTAGACGCTGTGCCAGGCGACGTTCTTCACGTCGAGGCTGTAGGGCGTGATGATCGCGTTGGCCTTGGCGATGATGTCGTCGATGCTCGTCTGGCGCACTTTGCGCTGATCGCCCTCCGGCACCTCGCCGAGGTCGACGTACATGCGGAAGAGATGCCCGCCCTCGCGGGGGATGTGGAGGATGTTGCCGTGCTTAGAGGAGATGGCGCACTTCGTGCGGATATCGGGGAAGTCCGAGTTCGCGAGCACGTCCATGACCCCCCAGGCGTGGTTGGCCTGATCGCCGGTCATCGTGCGGCCGATCGATCTGCGCACACCGGAACGGGCACCGTCGCAGCCGACGACGTAGCCCGCGCGGATGGTGCGCTCCTCACCTGCACGCTCACCTGAGGTGTAACGGACGGTGACAGCAACGGGATGCTCTGAGCCGGAGTCCCTGTCGACTGCAAGGTCGACGAACTCGATGCCGTAGTCGGGAGTGATGCGGCCGGGGGACTGCTTCGCGAACTGGGCGAAGTAGTCGAGGACCCGAGCCTGGTTGACGATAAGGTGCGGGAATTCGCTGATGCCGGCTTCGTCGTCCTTCGGCCGCCCCGTGCGGATGATGTGCTCGGGGTTCTCCGGGTCGGGATTCCAGAAGGACATGTCGACGATGTGGTATCCCTCGCGCATGATCTCCTCGGCGAAGCCGAACGCCTGGAAGGTCTCCACCGAGCGGGCCTGAATGCCGTCGGCCTGACCGATGACCAGGCGTGAATCGCGCTTCTCGATGAGGCGGGTGTTCACCTCCGGGTACTGGGACAGCTGTGCCGCCGCGATCATGCCCGCAGGGCCGCTGCCGACGATGAGGACATCGACCTCATCGGGCAGCTCCTCAGGACGATCGATTCCGCAGCCTGCCGCTGCTTCGATCCGCGGGTCCGCGGACACATAGCCGTGCTGGTGAAAATGCATGTCAACCTCCGGTCCATCACACGTCTTCGTGACTTCTCAATACTAACAGTTCATATACGATCTGGTGTTGCTCGGCTCATCTGGTGTGATGTCCGACAAGGGGGCTGACGGACTGCTCCTCCTCGTGGTCGGGTCCCAGCGGGATGCCGGAGCGATCCTTGAGGCACAGGGTCGCGACCAGAGCGATCAGCGTCATCAGCGCCAGATAGGCGGCCACCGAGGTGGTCGTGCCGGTCGCGGACACGAGCGCCTTCGCGATGGTCGGGGCGAAGGCCCCGCCGAGGATCGATCCGATCGCATACGAGACCGAGACTCCGGAGAAGCGCACGCTGGAGGGGAAGAGCTCGGCGTACATCGCCGGCTGCTGGCCGTAGGTGAAGCCGAGGCCGACGCTGAGGACGACCAGTGCGGTGAAGAGCAGCCAGATGCTGCCGGTGTTGACCAGCGGGAAGAGGGAGAAGATGCCGATGAGCAGCAGGGCCCACCCGAGCAGATAGGTGTTCTTCCGGCCGATCCTGTCCGAGACTGCTCCGGCGACGATCGTGAAGATCAGCCAGGAGACTGCCGAGGCGGACACCGCCCAGAGGACGGGGCCGCGGTCGAGTCCGATCGGTCCGGTGGGGTCGGTGGCATAGTTCTGGATGTAGCCGCCGGTGGTCATGTAGCCGGCGGCGTTGTTGCCGACGAAGACGAGGGAGGCGAGGATGACGAGCAGCCAGTGGTTCCGGAAGAGCTTGCCCAGTGGATTGCTGACCTGCTCCTTGCGCTCGGCGATCTCATGGAAGACGGGCGATTCCTCGACTCCGCGGCGGATCCAGTAGCCGACCGCGACGAGGAGGATCGAGAGGAAGAACGGCACGCGCCAGCCCCATTCGAGGAAGGCGTCGCCCGGTGCGATCGCGGTCATCAGGGCGAGGACGCCCGAGGACAGGATGAGCCCGATGGACACGCCGATCTGCGGGTAGGACCCGCGCAGTCCGCGGCGTCTCGGTTCGGCGTGCTCGACGGCGAGGAGGACCGCGCCACCCCATTCGCCGCCGGCCGAGATGCCCTGGATGATGCGCAGGACGATGAGGAGGATCGGGGCGGCGATGCCGATCGAATCGAAGGTCGGCAGGAAGCCGATCAGCGCCGTGGCGGCGCCCATCGCGATGAGGGTGATGATGAGGATGACGCGGCGCCCGAGTTTGTCCCCGAAATGTCCGGCGAGGAACGCTCCCAGAGGGCGGAACAGGAAGCTGATGCCGACCGTGGCGAAGGCGACCATGGTCGACATCGTCGGTCCCAGTGGGCCGAAGAACAGCTGGTTGAAGATCAGTCCGGAGGCTGCCGCGTAGAGGAAGTAGTCGTACCACTCGATGCTGGTCCCCACGACGGTTGCGAAGGCCACTCGGCCCTGGGTGTGCGGTCTGCTCATCATGACTCCTCTGTCGCAATTCGGCGTGTGTCCGAGTCCTGCCGTCACCGTCAACTCGGCTCCGAGGATGTGACGCGGACTACTTGTCCTCCGGAACCGTATCATATACGATCTGAGTGAAGTTCAACCGAAATGAGGTGTGAGATCGATGTCGACTCCAGCTGGTGCTCCGGCCCGACCGGGCAAAGTCATCGCCGTCCATGTGGCCTACGAATCCCGTTCCGCCCAGCGCGGCAAGCGGCCCGACCAGCCGTCCTACTTCCTCAAGGCCGCCAGCTCCATCGCCGGCACAGGGGAGACCATCGAACGTCCCGCCGGCACCTCGCTGCTCGCCTTCGAAGGTGAGATCGCCGTCGTCATCGGCACCCTCGCACACCGCGTGAGCATGGAGGACGCCTGGAACCACGTCGAGGGCGTGACCGCATCCAACGACTTCGGTCTCTACGACATGAAGACGCCCGACAAGGGTTCGAACCTGCGGTCGAAGAGCCGCGACGGCTACACCCCGCTGGGGCCGAACATCATCCCCGCCGCCGAGGCGGACCCGCAGTCCCTGCGCATCCGCACCTGGGTCAACGGCGAGGTCAAGCAGGACGACGGTACGTCAGCCGAGCAGCTGATCTTCCCCTTGACCCAGATCGTCGCCGATCTCAGCCAGCACATGACCCTCGAACCCGGAGATGTCATCCTCACCGGAACCCCGGCGGGCTCGAGCGTCGTCGCCCCCGGGGACACTGTCGAGGTCAAGGTCACGGCCACCTCGGCGAGCGGTTCCGAACTCAGTTCGGGACGACTCGTCACCACTGTGATCGAAGGCCCGGGCGACTTCGACGAAACTCTCGGCAGCACCCCCGCCGTGAACGAGGCTCTGGCCATCGACGCCTGGGGATCGCGTGAGGAAGCGGGCCTGCCGCCGGAAGCCGAGACCGACGCGAGCGCATCACTGAGCGAGGAGCTGCGTGCCAAACTCACCGCAGCCCCGACCGCGGGCCTGTCCGCGCAGCTGCGCTCCCGGGGGCTGAACAACGTCGTCATCGAGGGAGTCGCACCTCTGAAACCCGGCAGCAAGATCGTCGGCACCGCGAAGACCCTGCGATTCGTACCCAACCGCGAGGATCTGTTCACATCCCACGGCGGCGGCTACAACGCCCAGAAGCGGGCCTTCGATTCGATCTCGAACGGTGAGGTCATCGTCATCGAAGCCCGCGGCGAGGCCGGATCGGGAACCCTCGGCGATGTGCTGGCCCTGCGAGCCAAGGCCCTGGGCGCGACCGGAGTCATCACCGACGGGGGAGTCCGCGACTCCGCCGAGGTGGCCGAGATCCTCCCCGTGTTCGCGACCTCCCGCAACCCCGCCGTGCTCGGGCGCAAGCACGTGCCCTGGGAGTCCGAAGTGGCCGTGGCCTGCGGAAACGCCACCGTTCTGCCCGGCGATGTGATCGTCGGCGACGACGACGGAGTCATCGTCATCCCCCGCGACCTCGTCGAGGACGTCGTCGACGCCGCATTGGCCAAGGAGACCGAGGACGGCTGGGTCGCCGAGCAGGTCGCGGCCGGCAACCCCATCGAGAACCTGTTCCCACCCAAGGGCGAATGGAAAGAGAAGTTCGAGGCATGGAAGGACACTCAGTGAAGACCGCAGACGGGGAGACCTCCGAGGCCGAGCTCTCGGCAGAATCCGGTTCGCTGAGCAAAGCGGAGACGGCCTACCGCTGGCTTCGCCGACGCATCGCCGACCAGACCTTCGACCCCGGCCACAAGCTGGTCCTCGCCCAGATCGCGCTCGAGCTCGACACCTCCGTCGTCCCGGTCCGCGAGGCGATCCGGCGTCTCGAGGCCGACGGGCTCGTCACCTTCGAACGCAATGTCGGAGCCCGGGTGGCCATGGTCGATCAGAGCTCCTACGCCCAGTCCATGGAGGCCGTGGCCATTCTCGAAGGAGCCGCAACCGCCCAGGCGCTGGAGTTCCTCACCGAGGACGACCTCGCCGAGGCCGAAGCGATCAACGAACGCATGCGCGCGCTCCTGGACGACTTCGACGCCACGGAGTTCACCCGCCTCAACCACGAGTTCCACGCAGCGCTCTTCCGGCGTTGCCCCAACGAGCGGCTCCACTCGCTGGTCGCCGTGGAATGGGACCGGCTGGCCCATCTGCGGAACTCGACCTTCTCCTTCGTGCCCGAAAGGGCACTGGGCTCGGTCGACGAGCACGCCCGCATCGTCGCCCTGATCCGGGCCCGCGCCTCGGCGGACGAGATCGAACGGGTGGTGCGCGGCCATCGGTCCGCGACCCTGCACAGCTATCAAGAAGCCCAAGCCAAGACCACAGAGAGAGAAGAGGACAAGTCATGACTGACACCACCGCTGCTCCCACCGGAATTCCGGAGAAGATCCGCCACTACATAGGCGGCGAATTCGTCGACTCCATCGACGGCGATGAATTCGACGTCATCAACCCCGTGGACAACCGGCCCTATATCAAGGCCGCCTCGGGAAAGAAGGCCGACATCGACTCGGCAGTCGCCTCGGCGAAGCAGGCCTTCGACGAAGGCCCCTGGCCGAGGATGCTGCCACGTGAGCGGGCACGCGTGCTGAATAAGATCGCCGATATCGCCGAATCCCGGAATCAGGAGCTCGCGGAGATGGAGTCCTTCGATTCCGGTCTGCCGATCACCCAGGCCCGGGGGCAGGCCGCCCGCGCCGCGGAGAACTTCCGGTTCTTCGCCGACCTCATCGTCGCCCAGGTCGACGATGCGTTCAAAGTTCCCGGCCGCCAGGCCAACTACGTCAACCGCAAGCCGATCGGCGTGGCCGGACTCATCACCCCCTGGAACACCCCGTTCATGCTCGAGTCCTGGAAGCTCGCCCCGGCGATCGCGACCGGCAACACCGTGGTCCTCAAACCCGCCGAGTTCACCCCGCTCTCGGCCTCCCTGTGGCCGGGAATCTTCGAGGAGGCCGGACTGCCCACGGGCGTGTTCAACATGGTCAACGGCTTCGGCGAGGAGGGCTTCGCCGGGGATTCGCTGGTCAAACATCCCGACGTTCCGCTCATCTCCTTCACCGGCGAATCGAGCACCGGTCAGACGATCTTCGCGAACGCCGCTCCCTGGCTCAAAGGCCTGTCGATGGAGCTCGGCGGCAAATCCCCGGCCGTCGTCTTCGCCGATGCCGATCTCGACGCGGCGATCAACGCCACGATCTTCGGCGTCTTCTCCCTCAACGGGGAACGCTGCACCGCGGGTTCGCGCATCCTCGTCGAGGAATCCGTCTATGACGAATTCGTCGAACGCTACGCCGCCCAGGCCAAGCGCGTGAAGGTCGGTCTGCCTTCGGATCCCGACACCGAGGTGGCCGCGCTGGTCCACCCCGAGCACTTCGAGAAGGTCATGTCCTACGTCGAGATCGGCAAGGAGGAGGCTCGCCTCGTCGCCGGAGGCGGACGTCCCGAGGGATTCGAGACCGGCAACTTCGTCGCTCCGACCGTCTTCGCCGATGTCGCCCCCGACGCCCGGATCTTCCAGGAGGAGATCTTCGGTCCCGTCGTCGCGATCACCCCGTTCAAGTCCGATGCGGAAGCGCTGCAGCTCGCGAATGACACCAAGTACGGTCTCGCCGCCTACATCTGGACCTCCGACCTCAAACGCGCACACAACTTCTCGCAGGCCGTGGAATCCGGAATGGTGTGGCTGAACTCGAACAACGTCCGCGATCTGCGGACCCCCTTCGGCGGCGTCAAGGCCTCGGGCCTCGGCCACGAGGGCGGCTACCGGTCGATCGACTTCTACACGGAACAGCAGTCCGTGCACATCAACCTCGGCGAGGTCCACAATCCCGTCTTCGGGAAGCAGTGAAAGGTCTTCACCCATGACTCAGACAATCCCAACTCCCTCCGTCCCGGCTCCGGACGTTCTGCGCTGCGCCTATATGGAACTCGTCGTCACGGACCTGAAGAAGTCGCGTGACTTCTACGTCGATGTGCTCGACCTGCAGGTCACCGAGGAGGACGAGTCCACCGTCTACCTGCGGTCGATGGAGGAGTTCATCCACCACAACCTCGTGCTGCGGCAGGGGCCCGTGGCCGCGGCGGCCACATTCGCCTACCGGGTGCGCACTCCCGAGGACGTCGACCGTGCGGAAGCCTACTACCGCGAGCTCGGCTGCCCGGTCGTGCGGAAGAAGGACGGGTTCGTGCGCGGCATCGGCGACTCGGTGCGCGTCCAGGATCCGCTCGGCTTCCCCTACGAGTTCTTCTACGAGGTCGAGCACGTCGAACGTCTCGCCTGGCGCTACGACCTCTACTCGCCGGGCGCACTTGTGCGTCTCGATCACTTCAACCAGGTCACCCCTGACGTGCCGAAGGCCGTGGACTACATGGAGAACCTCGGCTTCCGCGTCACCGAGGACATCCAAGATGCCGAAGGCACCGTCTACGCCGCCTGGATGCGCCGCAAACCGACCGTCCACGATACGGCGATGACCGGCGGGGACGGACCGCGCATGCACCATGTCGCCTTCGCCACGCACGAGAAGCACAACATCCTCGCCATCTGCGACAAGCTCGGCGCACTGCGCCTCTCCGACACGATCGAACGCGGGCCCGGACGGCACGGCGTCTCGAACGCCTTCTACCTCTACCTGCGCGACCCCGACGGCCACCGGATCGAGGTCTACACCCAGGACTACTACACCGGCGACCCGGACAACCCGCGCGTAACCTGGGACGTCCACGACAATCAGCGCCGCGACTGGTGGGGCAACCCGGTCGTGCCCTCCTGGTACACCGACGCCTCCACCGTCCTCGACCTCGACGGCAACCCGGTGCCGATCGTCACCCGCACCGACACCTCCGAAATGGATGTCACGATCGGCGCCGACGGGTTCTCCTACACCCGGCGCGAGGATGCCTCCAGCCGGTTCGGCGAGCACTCGGGTGCCGACGACGGCGAAGACGAGTTCAAGCTGGGTCACCAGCTCTGAGGAGGAGCAGACATGCTCGATGAGACAACGATCGCAGCGATCGCCGACGATCTGGCGACCGCGGAGAAGAACCGGTCGAAGATCGGCCTGCTCACCGCGAAGTACCCCGAGATGACCGTCGAGGACTCCTACGCCGTGCAGAACGAATGGCGCCGGCGAGGTGAGGCGGCCGGCCGCCGACTCTTCGGACACAAGATCGGCCTGACCTCGAAGCCGATGCAGCAGGCCACCGGCATCACCGAACCCGACTACGGGACGATCTTCGCCGACCAGGTCTATGACACCGGTTCGGTCATCGACCACTCCCGGTATTCGGGTGTTCGGGTCGAGGTCGAGCTCGCCTTTGTGCTCAAGGACGAGCTGCGCGGGCCCGACGTCAGCCTCTTCGACGTTCTGCGGGCCACCGAATACGTGGTGCCCGCGCTCGAGGTGCTGTCCTCGCGGATCGAAATGGAGGGTCGGACCATCGTCGATACGATCTCGGACAATGCGGCCCTGGGGGCGATGGTCCTCGGCGGTCGTCCCGTGGCCGTGGATGCTCTCGACCTGCGCCGGGTCGGGGCGCTGCTCTACCGCAATGAGTCCGTCGAGGACTCGGGGCTGGCCGCCGCCGTGCTCGACCATCCGGCCCGCGGCATCGTCTGGCTGGCGAACAAACTCGCCGAACACGGCGACGTGCTGCAGGCAGGGGAGACCGTCCTGGCCGGATCGTTCACCCGACCCATGTGGGTGAGCCCGGGAGACACCGTCCACGCCGACTACGGAGAGTTGGGAGTCATCACATGCCGTTTCGAGTAGACCTGCCGCAGACCTTCACCGACCGGGTGGCTGAGTTGGGCGCGGAGGAGTACCTGACCGGAATGTGGGTGTGTTCCGGATCGCCCGTGGCCGCGGAGATCGCCGCATCCTCGGGGATGCAATGGGTCCTCATCGACGCCGAGCACTCGCCGATCGGTCTCGAGACCACGACGAGCCTGCTCCGGGCGATGAATGGCTACCCGGCGACTCCTGTGGTCCGGGTGCCCGTCAACGACCAGGTGCTCATCAAACAGCACCTCGACCTCGGCGCACAGAATCTGCTCGTGCCGATGGTCGACACGAAAGCCGACGCCGAGGCGGCCGTGCGTGCCGTGCGCTACCCACCGCGGGGTGTGCGCGGGGTCGGATCGGCTCTGTCCAGGGCTTCGCGGTGGAACGCCGTGGAGAACTATCTCGGTCGGGCCGAGGAACTCGTGTCCCTGACAGTGCAGATCGAGTCGGCTACCGCCGTCGAGAATGCCGCTGAGATCGCTGCGGTCGACGGGATCGATGCCGTGTTCGTCGGTCCCTCGGACCTGGCCGCCTCGATGGGTCTGCTCGGTCAGCAGACCCATCCTGAGGTCACCGAGGCGGTGCTGGCCACCTTCGAGGCGGTCAGGGCCGCCGGCAAGCCTGTCGGTGTCAACGCCTTCGACCCTGAACAGGCACGGAAGTACCTCGATGCTGGAGCCTCGTTCGTCCTCGTCGGCGCCGATGTCGGACTGATGATGAACGGGGCCCGGGCGTGGGCGCAGACCTGGGTGCACGACTGAGGATCACTCTTCGCCGCGGCGTCGACCGGTGATCAGCAGCACCGTGGTGCCGAGACCGACGAGGACGATGCCGGCTCCGATGAGCATCCCGTTGCCGGTGGCTCCGGTCCGCGGCAGCTCGGCCGGGGGAGCGGGAGCCTCAGGCGCCTCGGCGACGGGTGCGACCGGCGGGGTCTCGGGCTGTTCCGGAGGAGCCGGTGGGGCGCTGGGCTGCTCCGGCGGGGCAGGCGGTGTGCTCGGTTGCTCGGGCGGTGCACTCGGCTCTTCGGGCGGGGCCGGCGGCGTGCTCGGCTTCTCCTCCGGCGGACGATGCACGGTCTCGGCGGGGATGCCCCACTCGCTCGTCCAGGCCGTGTGCACGTCGCTTTCGGCGATCGAGGTCACGTAGGTGACCCAGCCGACCGGCATCTCCACCGGTTCGGTCGCGATCTCCGCGGTGCCTTCCTGGTCGGCGACGACGGTGACGTCCTGGCTCGACAGTTCCTCACCCGAGGGCTCCGCGGACTGCTTCGGCTCCTCCTCGACGTGGTAGGCGGTCACGGTGATCACGGCTTCGGCCCCGGGTCGCAGGCCCGACACCCGCACCTCGTCGTGGGTGGTGCTGCCTTCGTAGACCGCCTCGGTGTCGGCACTCGGCGTCCACGGGGTGAATCCGGTCTCCCGGGGCTGGCCGTGGACGCCCTTCCACTCCTTCGTCGCCTTGTCTCCGGTGATGGTCTCCGTGAAGTACATCCATCCGCGGAAGTCATCGGGCACAGTGATCGCCTCGGAGGTATGCGTGCCGTTGCCGATGTTCTTCGAGGTCACCGAGCCGATGACGCGGGCGTCGTCGTTCTTCTTGCCCAGCTCGGGTTTCGACGCGGTCTGCCACAGCTCGTGTTCGACGGTGACTTTGTGGTCGCCGATGAGACCGGAGACCGTGAACTCATCGGTCACCGATTCCCCGGGCTGAGGTTTCTGGTTCGAGATCTCGGTGGTCACCCGCGGCTGTGAGGTCATGTCCACCGAAGCCTTCGCCTCGAGAGCGTCGGGCTTGTCCGGAGTGATCACCCGTTGGACCCGCTTCGATGTGTTCGGCTTGTAGAGGAGCACCGACTCCGGTGCCACCTGCGCGGACGCCTTCACACTGACCGTTCCCGGTTCCGTGAGCTTGAGCCTCTTCACCGTGGCCTTCGTTCCGGTGGTCAGGGACTTCGGGGCATCCTCGACCCCGCTGATCTTCAGACCGATCGGGACGTCGGGGACTCGGGCACCGGAGGCGCTGGTGAGAGTCACCGTCATTGTCACTTCCCCGGTGCGGGGAATGCGCAATGTCGAATCGTCATCGGATCCGGGGTCCTCGACTTTCGCGAAGTCACCATCACCGGGGCCAGGAGAAGGATCGGGCACCGGGGCGGACTTCTGCGCCTGGTCATAGGGTTCAAGCACGGGCAGGTCGAGCACCGGTTCGAGGGCGACATCGAGAGAATAGGGCCCGGCGAACTTCTTCGCCTCGGCTGAGATCCGAGAGTACTCCTTCGCCGCTCCGGCGAACTTCTTGCCGAGATCGCTCGGCTTCTCCGCGGGAACGGTGTGATCGTGGGGGACCTTCTTGTCGAGCCTGGCCAGCGCGCTCAGCGCAGCTTGGACGTCATCGGACTTCGACCCGGAGTGGGTGTGCAGCGCCCATGCGGTCTCCGGACTTGTGACCGCCGTCGATTTCGCGTTCGTGAAGTACTTCGGCAGCGGCGACTGCTTGCCCGCATCGATGCAGTATGCGGGCCGGTCCTTGAACGTCCGGTAGGCGCCGTACCAGGTCTTGCCTTCCTTGGCATGGTGCCAGATTCCCGGACCGTACGTGTCCGAGGACTTGAGCATCGGGACCTCGCCGAGTGCCGCCGGCGGTCCCGCGGCCATAGCCGGGCCGAGACCGATGAGCGAGGCCAGAGCCACGACGATGAGGAGGAGGGCTGAGCGGAGCGCGATTCGTCTGTGAGTAGTCATGGCACGATTTCACGCTGGGCCGGGTGAGTCTGACCAGGGTCGAAAATGTGCCTGTGAATTCACCTGTCGCCGTCCACAGGAAATCGCACGCGAGTCGAAATGCAGCGCGTCGGAGCTGTGGAGCGAAGTCGGCGCACGGTCCTTGACGAAAGACGAGGTGAGAGCAGTGCGAGCGCGGTTCGTTTTGGACCCGGGTTTCGACGATCCAAATCTGCCCGCCGAGGTGGCCGCTGAGTCGGCGGGTTGTCCACAGGGAATCGAGCGCGAGTGAGTTTTCGAAGTACTCAACTGTTGCTGGACAGATACATCATTCTGCGCGGGATGTCAGCGTTCGACCGTAAACTTGGCACTGCGGTCATTCCCCACAAAGAAGGACGATAGCTCTATGTCGGCACAGAACGGCCCTGGCTCGCAGGGTCCGAACAACCCCGGACCCCACCGCGCGCAGCCTCCGAAAGTCGCGGACACGAGGCAGCCCAACGGCCAGCAGTCGGGAGTACCGCAGCCCGGACCGCAGCAGGGACCACCTCAGCAGGTCCGGCCGCAGGGACCACCGCAGCAGTCGGGAATGCCGTCCCAGCAGCCGCCGATGCAACGCCCGCCCCAACAGGGAATGCCCCCGCATCAACAGCCGATTCCGCCGCAGCAGCCGAGCAACGATCGGTTCCGTCCGCGGCCGCAACAGGGGCCCGGTCCGGGAACCCAGCAGCCCCAGCGCCCGATCCCTCAGCCGGGGACGGCTGCGCAGAACCACCTCGGCGGGGGAATGGGGAACGGCCCCGGACAACCTCCGTTGCAGGGCCAACCGATGCAGGGCCAGCCGATGCCCGGCGGACCACAGATGTATGGTCAACCGCAGGTGCCCGCCCAGCCGCAGTTGTACGCCCCGCCGATGCAGCCGCGCGTGTACGCTCAGCCGCGCTTCGCTCCCACGGTCACCCAGGAGATGCGGACCCGGGCCGGCGTCCAGGCTCCCCAGCAGATGGTCACCGAGACGCCGTGGACCGGGGCCGTGCGCCAGTCCCAGCCGGTCGAGGAAGCTCCGGATTCGACCGGCAATATCATCCGCCTCGTCCTTGCCATCGTCGTGCTCGTCGCCCTGGTCGGCGGGCTTCTGCTCCTCGCCCTGATCGGCGGGATCGCCTTCGGCGTGCGACTCTTCGCCCTGATCGGACTCTCCGCGATCCCACTGATCGGAATCATCGCCTACGTCCTCTGGCTCGACCGGTGGAAACCCCAGCCGAAGCTCCTGCTCGGCATCTGTCTGCTCTGGGGCGCCGTCGCCGCGGTCATCCTCACCCTGTTCGTCTCATTGGTCGGTGAGGTCGCGCTCTATATGATCGGAGTCGGCGGGATGCCCAGTACGGTCGGCGCCGTCATCCAAGCCCCGATCGTCGAGGAGACGACGAAGACCGTCCTCCTCGTCGTCATCGTCCTCGCCGCCAGACGGCACTTCGAAGGCCCCCTCGACGGGCTCGTCTACGGGGCGCTCATCGGTGCCGGCTTCGCCTTTACAGAGAACGTCCTCTATCTCGCACAGGCCTGGGACAGCGGACAGCTGGGAGGACTGTTCCTGACCTTCGCAATGCGCTGCATCGGTTCGCCTCTCCTGCACACCACATTCTCCACCTGTGCCGGTGTGACGATCGGTCTCGCCGCCCGCAAATGGCCGTGGTGGGCCGTCGTCCTCATGTGGTTCCCGGGACTGATCGTCGGCATGATTCTGCACGGAGTCTGGAACGGCACAATGACCGGGCTCGGACAGATCCATCCGTTTGCCCAGATCGCGGGCCTCATCGTACTCAGCTTCATTCTCACCGGCTGCTGGGTCACACTCGGCCTGATTCTGCGCCGCAGCGAGCGGCTGCATACTCTGAACATGCTCGGCGACTATGCGAACACCGGATGGCTCACCCATGCCGAGGTCGACATGCTCGGCACCTGGAAGGGCCGGAAGTTCGGCCGTCAATGGGCGGATTCCTTCCCCGGTGGCAAGCAGGAGATGCGCACGATGATCCGCACCTCGGGTGAGCTCTCGACCACCCGCATGCGGCTGCTGGCCGGCCTCGGCGGGGAGACCGAACGCGCGCTCGAGCGCTTCCAGCTGAAGAAGTTCTCCTCCGCCCGCGACCGTCTGCTCGCCGCCTCGAGACGAACGGCCGGATAGCCGCCACCATGCTCGTCGACATCATCATCGTCCTCGTCGGAATCGCCGCGCTCTTCACCGGATTCCGGCAGGGATTCATCACCGGCCTCGGCACCGCCGCAGGCTTCGTCGTCGGATGGATCCTGGGACGGCTGCTCTCGCCGCTGGTGGAATCCCTGAGCGAGGGCACCTCCGCGATGGACAACCCCGGTGTGGTGATGCTGCTGGCGTCGATGCCGCTGGTCCTCAGCGTGCTCTTCGCCTTCGCCGGCAGCGGCATCGGCGCGTGGATCAAGAAGTCGATGGACTCCGAGCTCGGGCAGGGCATCGACGCGATCGGCGGAACCGTCACCGGGGGCATCGTCTGCGTCCTCGTCATCTGGCTGGCCGCCGGGTTCATCCGCACCACGCCCTGGGTCGAACCGAACCGGTGGGTCGCCGACTCGACGATCATCGCCGCCGTCGACCGGACGATCCCGTATTCCTCGCAGCTCGCCCTCGGCGATATCTCCCAGGGACTCAAGGCGACGGGGTTCCCGCAGGTGTTCTCCGGTCAGACGGAGCAGATCCGGGGAGTCGGCGAACCGGATTCGGCGATGGTCGATGTCGGCCGCAAGGTCGAGGACTCGGTCGTCAAGATCACGACCACCGCCACTACCTGCCCGGCCGGATCCGAGGGGTCGGGCTTCGTCTACCGTGACGGCCTCGTGGCCACGAACGCCCATGTGGTCGCCGGATCCACCGAACTCGCCGTGCAGGTCGGAGGCAAGGGCAGGCCCTACGCCGCCGAGGTGGTCGAATTCGACGAGCAGGCCGACGTGGCCGTGCTGCGAGTTCCGGAGCTCAGTGCCCCTGCCCTGGACTTCGGTGATGGGCTGGCCACCGGCGACGACTCCGTGGTCGTCGGATTCCCCGCCAACGGCCCCTACACAATCTCACCCTCGCGAGTGCGGGACAAGATCGATGCCCGCGGCCTCGATATCTATGACGAGAATTCTGTAGTGCGCGAGGTCTACTCGCTGCGCGGAATCGTTCGGGAGGGCAATTCGGGCGGCCCGCTCATCGACGCGAACGGCGATGTCGTCGGCATGGTCTTCGCGCGTTCGGCCACAGACGGCGAGACCGGCTATGCGCTCACCCGCGCCGAGATCGCCGATGAGCTGGAAGCCGGAGCGAACACCAACACCCCGCAGCCGACGGGTCAGTGCACGAGCTGAGACGCGAGCACGAGCTGAGATGCGTGCACGAACTGAAGACTACTTCAGGTCGAGGCCGGCGATGACAGCACGATGGTCGCTCGATCCGCGGTTGAGCACCTCGTCGGAGGTGGCGTCGAAGCCGCGGTAGAGGATGTGGTCGAGCCGGGTGACCGGGAATCGTGCCGGCCAGGTGTAGCCGAAGCCTCCGTGGGCCTCTGCACGCGAATCCTCGAGCGGGGGCACCAGGGCGGACATGTTGGAATCGGTCGACGCGGTGTTGAAGTCACCGGCGACGATGACGTGGTCGGCTTCGTCGGTGGAGACCTCCGTGGCCAGGCGGCGGATCGCCGCATTGCGCATCGCCTCATGCCCGGGGCGCACCGAGGGCATGTGCACGGCATAGAACCGGATGTCGCCGTGGTCGGTTGAGATGGTGGCGGCGAAGGCACGTGGCCACTGCAGCCCCAGATCGACCTCCTCGGCGTTCGAGATCGGCCACTTCGACCAGACGCCGATCGTATCGACGACCTGCGAATGCTCGAAGGAGCTGTCGAGCTCCTTGTGGATGATCTTTCCCGACAGGGACTCGAGCTCTTGGATCGTGACGATGTCCGGGTCCGCGGCCACGAGGTTCTTCGCCGCGGCGGTGGGCTCGGGCATGCGGGCGCCGACATTGTGGGTGGCGACCGTGAGGTCCGGATCGGATTCGTCGCTCGAGGGCAGCAGTGCGCCGCCGAACATCGCGGCCCAGACGACCGTGGGGACGAGGAAGCCGATGAGCGAGAGGATCGAGAACCGGAAGAGGAGCATGAGCAGCACGAGGGCGAGGAATACTCCGGTCCACGGCAGGATCGACTCAACGAGGAGTGCGATGCCCATTCTGTTGGGCAGCAGGTCGTGGAGCAGGAGGAATGCCGCATAGAGGATCCCGAAGATCAGTGCGGTGATTCCCTTCGCGGGACTGTGCGCTCGTCGGGCGCGCGGATATGCCTGGTTCATCGATTAAGAATCTTAACCGTGAAGTCTGGCTCCGGGCTGGGTGGGGCCTGCGATGCGCCTCACACCCCGGATTCGCCGAGGCGGTCCGGCTCAGCGATGGGCGGTGGCACTCCACACGGTGACGTCCGGGTGGGTGTCGTAGCGGTAGCCCGATCCCCTCATTGTGCGCACCACCGAAGCGTATTCGCCGAGGCGGCGGCGCAGACGTCGGATGTGCACGTCGACGGTCCGCTCATCGGGGACTTCGCCTCCGGACCAGACGGCGTCGATGAGGTCTTCGCGCGGCAGGGTGGTGTCGGCGTGGGAGACGAGGGTGGCGAGCAGGTCAAACTCCTTCGTCGTCACATCGACGAGCTCGCCGTCGATGCGGACCTCGCGACGAGGGATGTCGATGCGCAGGCGTTCGGTCGCAGTTCCCTGGAAGCTCTCACCCAGACGGGAGCCGAAGGCCCCCGTGGGCCCGCCACCGGCGCGCTGAGCGCCGGCCGCTTCGCCCTCTTCGCGGAGTGCAGGAGGGTGGATGCGGTTGGGAATGCGCGAACGCACAGGGCCGTGTGTTCCTGCCGGTGTTCCGGTGGCGGCGGGGGAGCCGGTGGCGACGGCCCGGACGGCATCGATGTCGCTGCCGCGGCCTTCGGGGGCCAGGGCGATGACGGCCTGGGTCTCGGCCTGACTGGCGAGTTCCTTCGCATAGGCCTGGAGTTCCCCGGCGATCGCCGAGAGATTGGTGCCGTCGGCGGCGGCCTTGGACTCATCGAGTCCGATGTAGACGATGATGCCGCGGGCGGCCTTCGGTGAGGGGACCACACCGGCGGGACCGTAGGTATGCGGGGGATTCTGCGGATCGACTGCGCTCAAGCGAGCTCCTGCGCGACGGACGGCGACTGCACTGCGGGGGTGAACGTACGCGGGTTCTGGGTTCGACATGACTGTCCTTTGCTCCGACCTTCGAGGCCGATGTGACTGGAAGAGTCCGCTGCGGAATGGGCGTGTACTCGTTCGAGGCCGAACAGCGGGAGGGCGATCACCGGCCACGAACGCAGGGCATACACATCTGTGCCATGCGCATTCGCAGCGAGTGAGTCGAAGAAGTCATGGCTTCATTATTCGTCACACAAAAGTCGAACTGCAATGATGGACGCGAAAATGAGACGACTGTGACGAAATATGACGTCACACGCCGAGGTGCCGCGTCCCTGGTGAGCTTCTGGTCGGTGAGCCTCTAGTCCACGATTCCGTACATGCGGTCCCCGGCATCGCCGAGGCCCGGAACGATGTAGCCCTTCTCATTGAGCTTCTCGTCGAGGGCGGCGGTGTAGATCTCGACGTCGGCCGAGTCCCCGTAGTCGGCCTCGATGCGCTGGACGCCCTCGGGGGCGGAGACGAGGCAGACGGCGGTGACGTCGCGGGCACCGCGCGCGAGCAGGAAGTCGATGGCCATGGCCAGGGTGCCGCCCGTGGCCAGCATCGGGTCGACGACGAAGATCTGACGACCGCGCAGATCATCGGGCAGGCGATCGGCATAGGCGCTGGGTTGGAACGTCTCCTCATCGCGGACCATGCCGAGGAAGCCCACCTCGGCTGTGGGGAGGATGCGCAGCATCCCGTCGAGCATGCCCAGGCCGGCGCGCAGGATCGGGACGACGATCGGGCGGGGTTCGGCCAGGGTGGTGCCGGTGAAAGTCGAGACCGGGGTCGTGACCTCCTTGTCCTCGACGGCGACCGAGCGTGTGGCCTCATAGGCCAAGAGCATCACGAGCTCTTCGGTGAGCTGGCGGAAGCGGGCGGAGTCGGTGTCGCGATCGCGCAGGACGCTGAGTTTGTGGGCGATGAGCGGGTGATCGGCTACGTGAAGTCGCATACCCAAATGGTACGGGAGAAGTTTCCGACTTCGCGTGTCCAACTGTGGTCAACGACCGGGGGAGAGTTCACAATGGAGGCATGTCGTACTTCACTGAGATCCTTGCCGAATCCGCCGACGGCTTCCGTGCCCTCGATGTCGACGTCCGGGACGCCTCCGACCTCGACAGCCTCGTCGACATGATGCGCTCGTCTGGCTCCGAGGACGGGGAGGCCGTGGCCGTGATCGAACACGAGGACGAGTGGTTCGGCCTCGTCCGACTGTGCGCCGACAATGAGGTCAAGGTCTTCCTTTCCGACCTCAGGGCGGTCGAGCTCAGTCCCTTCGCCGATATCTTCTCCGACTTCCTCGACTCCCAGCCCGATGCCTACGAGTCCGAACCCGAGGAGGAATTCGGGATCGACGAGGACGAGGACGGCCAGGACGATGACGAGGAGGATGACGACGAGGTCGAGATGCTCGAATTCGATCCCGACGCCGAATGGGGCGGTGATGCCGATATCTACGCCGACCGCGGGGTCACTGCCGCAACCCTCATCGACCAGGTCGAGTCCTACCGCTCCGACCCGGCGCGCGTCGTCGCCCATGTCGGTGAAGCCGTCGGCTTCGCCGATCAGCTCGAGGCGGCCCGCTGAACGAGCAGACCTGGATGGACCTCGCCCTCGCCGAGGCGGTCCTGGCCCCCGCGCATGACGACGTTCCCGTCGGAGCCGTGGTCCTCGATGCCGCGGGGCGGGTGATCGGGCGCGGTCACAATCGCCGTGAGGTCGATCGGGATCCCGTCGGCCATGCCGAGCTCATCGCGCTGCGGTCCGCCGCCGAGGCGCTCGGCCGTTGGCGGCTCGAGGACGCGACCCTCGTGGTCACCCTTGAGCCCTGTGCGATGTGCGCCGGGGCCATCGTCGGAGCCCGGGTCGCCCGGGTCGTCTATGGGGCCTTCGATGAGAAGGCCGGGGCGGCCGGTTCGGTCTGGGATCTGCTGCGCGACCGCGCGGCCCTCCACCACCCGGAGGTCGTCTCCGGGGTGCGCGCGGATGAATGCCGTGCGCTGCTGGGCGAGTTCTTCGCGGCCAAGCGCGGCTAGCCGGATCGCTCGGAGGAGACGCTCCTCGAGCAGTCCCCGTCGAAGACCGAGTCGATCGCGGCCTCGAGCGGGGCCGGGTCGGGTGTCATCCCGAGAGCGGAGCGGACCATGATCCCGTGGCAGAGAGCGAGAATCGCTCGTGCGGAGGCGGCGGCATCGCGATCGGGCGCGACCTCCCCGCATTCCTTTCCGTTGGTGACAGCGGTCTCCACCTGGTGGACGAGTTCGGCTTCGCGGTCTCGCGCTGTCGTAGTGAGCTGCGGGTTTCGCGCCGCCATGCCGAGGAACTCCTGACGGAGGCGGCACTCGGCCTCTCGTTCCGCGTCGAGGGGGAGGAGCTGGGCGAGGCCTGCGGCGATCATGTCACGGATCGGCAGTCTCGCATGTTCCCCCTGCTCGACCAGGGCTTCGACTCGTGCGCCGATTCGGTCGAGGCAGGCCTCGTAGGAGGATCGCAGAAGTGCGTCCTTGGAGTCGAAGTAGTGCTGGACGAGTCCGACCGAGACCTGCGCGGTGGAGGCCACGCGGGCGATCGTGACGGCACCGAGTCCGGACTCCGTGGCGGTGCGCAGGACGGCGTCGACGATCTGCTCGCGTCGCTGGGCGTGGTCTGAGGTTCGTGGCACGGCATTACCGTATCAGCATATGGTTTAATAACCGTATGGATATACGGGAATCTTCGAGCGCGCTCCGTCGAATCCTCACTGCGGCCCTGGCGGTCGTAGCTGCCGGCCAGCTGTGGGCGGCGCCGGCGGTTGCCGAGCTGCGCAACGGCGAACCCGGGGCTCAGGCGGCCTGTGACCGGATCGAAGGGGATCTGGCGGAGGCGATAGACGAGGCGGGGGTGCCGGGGGCGACCGTCGCCGTGGTGACGCCCGAGTCTGTGGATGTGCGCGCGGTCGGTGAGGATGCCGCGGGAGAGGCACTCGAGCCCGATGCCGCGATGCTCTGGGGGTCCGTGTCGAAGCCGATAGCCGCGACGGTGGTGATGAGGCTGGTCGAGGAGGGCCGCCTCGCGCTCGATGATCCGGTGTCGGAGTATCTGCAGGAGATGCCGGCGACGGACCCTAGATTGCGGTCGGTCACCATTCGGCAGCTTCTCACTCACACGAGCGGATTGCCCTTCGGTGCCGAATTCCTCGACGTCGACGCCCCCGGAAGACGTGCGAGCGACGTCATTGCGGCGATGGAGGATCTTGAGCTCGTCGGTGATCCGGGCGGTGCGTATTCGTACAGCAGTGTGGGGTTCGTCTTCGTCCAAGCCGTCATCGAGGAGGTGGAAGGCGAAGGTCTGGCCGAAGTGGAGTCGAGGCTCTTCCCCGGTGTGGGAGAACTCGATGACGTGAGTCCGGGTGCGCGGTTCGTGGGGAACCGAGCGCTGTCGTGGCGGACTCCGCGCGATGGCGCCGGTCTGGGCTACGGCTATCAGGGCGGGTCGGTCGGGGCTCTGGCCGGCTTCGTCCAGGACTCCTTCGGGGAGGGGGGCGCCGGCGGCATCGACGAGATGATCGAAGAGCCGGTCGATTCCGGCGGGGGAGGATCGATGGGACTCGGGTGGCGCGTGCGGGGCGACGGAGTCGTCTGGCATACCGGCACGGTTCCCGGCTATTTCAGCGCCGTCCATATTGATCGTGAGCGGCAGGTCGCTGTGGTGGTGACGATGAATGCCTCGGGGCTGCTGCATGAGGAACAGCTTCTCGGCATCACCGAGGGCCTGTTCGAGGAGGTCCGAGGGAACGAGGGCGACGGCGGGGACTTCGGGAGCTCGCCGGTGGGGCTGCTGATCCTCCTCGGTGTCGCGGTAGTCGTACTCGTGGTGGTCGGGCTCGGCATTCGGCTGCGAGGAGGTCGAGTCCGTGCGGCATTCTGGCTGGTGGGGTCGCTCGGCGTCGGCTTGTGTGGGTGGTGGCTGCTCCCGGCCCTGCTCGAGGTTCCCGCCCGTTACCTCTGGCTGTGGGTCCCGGAGGTGGCGATCGCTTTCACTCTCATTCCGATCGCCTTGTTCGGCGTCGGCGTCTGGTCGGCATTTCGGTCCAGAGAAAGGGGTCGGCCACGGGCTCGAACCGGGCGTGGGCAGCAGCGGAGGGGAGCGGTCGGGAGTGGCTCAGCTCACCCCTGAGCGATTTGGCCGCCGAGTGCGCCAGACTGTACAGTTGTCGGCGGTGGCGTGTCCGAGCGGCCGAAGGTGCAACACTCGAAATGTTGTGTACGGTAACCCCGTACCGTGGGTTCAAATCCCACCGCCACCGCCAGCGAAAAAGCCCCGGAATCCTTGATGAATCAAGAGTTCCGGGGCTTTCTCTATCGTCCGGAGGATCACAACATCGAACCGGTCAGGGAAGCGCTCGATCAACGCGAATTCCGAAAATGTCGCCTTTGCTCGGTGCTCAGTACTGTCGATCAACACTTAGCTCGACAACAACGTCGCACGAGACGATGTTTTCGAGCTAAGTGTTGACTGACGCCGGACGTCAGCAGCGGCGGTCAGTCCGCCTCAGCGCCGCTGCCGCTGCCGCTTCCGCTTCCGCTTCCGCTGCTGCCGACGGAGCCTGAGGCCGCGGCGTCATCGACGATGCGGATCGGGCGCAGGCGGGCCCACACGAGGAAGACGAGCGCCGCGACGACCAAGCCGATCCCCGTCCACAGGTTCGCATCGATGCCTCCGGTCCGCTCCGCCTCGTCGGGGGACAGGCCGATGATGCCGGCGATGGTCAGGATGATGCCGAAGATGCCCAGCAGCACCCCGATGACATTGCGGATGTCGAAGGCGCCGGCGGTCTTGGTGAGTTCGTTGCTTCTGCTCATTGTTCTCGGTTGCTCCTTCAGCTGAAGACCACGTTGAGGATGATGACCATGATCAGCGCCACGCCGGCCACCGGGGCCGGGCGCTTCCAGATCGGGGGCTTCGGTTCGTTTGGATCATCGAAGTCGGTTTTCGGCGTCTCCGAGTACACGAGGCCGCGCAGCTCGGCGGCCGGCTTCGGCGTGGTCATGAAGGTGACGATGACCGAGAGCACGATGTCGACGACGAAGGCGGTGCTGGCGGCGAGGAACGCCGCGCCCTGGCCCGGCAGGTCGAGGACTCCGGTCTCGGCGAGGATGAAGACGATGACCGCGGACAGGGTTCCGCCGACGAGGCCGACCCAACCGGCGGTCGCGGACATCCGCTTCCAGAACATGCCGAGGATGAAGGTCGCGAACAGCGGCGCGTTGAAGAAACCGAACAGCGTCTGCAGGTAGTCCATGAGGTTGGAGAAGTTCCCGGCGATGAGCGCGGTGAAGATTGCGACGATGCAGGCGCCGACCGTGGCGAAGCGGCCGACCTTGAGGTAGTAGTCGTCCGGGCGGTCCTTGACCACGTACTGCTGCCACAGGTCGTAGCTGAAGACGGTGTTGAACGCGGAGATGTTGGCGGCCATGCCCGCCATGAAGGCCGCGAGCAGGCCGGCGATCGCGATGCCGAGGAGACCGTTGGGCAGGACTTCGCGCATGAGCAGAAGGAGGGCGTCGTTGTAGTTCACGCCCGTCTGAGCCTGCGCGGCCGCCTCGCCGGCGGTGCTCGAGATCTGCTTGAACTCGGAGAGCTGGGAGACCAGCACGGCGGCGATCATGCCGGGAATGACGACGATGAAGGGGATGAACATCTTCGGGAAGGCGCCGATGATCGGGGTCAGGCGGGCGGCGTTGATGCTCTTCGAGGCCATCGCTCGCTGCACCTCGACGAAGTTCGTCGTCCAGTAGCCGAAGGAGAGCACGAAGCCGAGGCCGAAGACGATGCCGACGACGGAGAGCACGGGGTTGTCGAATCCGGAGAGCTGCTGACCGGGCCAGCTGTTGAGCTGCTCTGCACCGAGCATCCCGTCCCCGCTGACCCGCTCGACGAGTCCGTCCCAGCCGCCCACGCGGTGGAGGCCGATGAGCGTCAGTGGCAGCAGTGCGGCGACGATGACGAAGAACTGAAGGACCTCGTTGTAGATCGCGGCGCTCAGACCGCCGAGGGTGATGTAGGACAGGACGATCGCCGCGGCCACGATGAGTGCCACCCACAGTGGCCAGCCGAGCAGCCGGTTGACGATCGTGCCGAGCAGGAACAGGTTGACGCCGGCGATGAGGATCTGCGCGATGGCGAAGGACAGGGCGTTGACCAGGTGGGCCCCTGTGCCGAAGCGCTTGCGCATGAATTCCGGGACGGATCTGACCTTCGACCCGTAGTAGAAGGGCATCATCACCACGCCGAGGAAGAGCATCGCCGGGATCGCACCGATCCAGAAGTAGTGCATCGTCGGCATGCCGTACTGGGCGCCCGTGGCCGACATGCCCATGATCTCGACGGCGCCGAGGTTGGCCGAGACGAAGGCGAGACCGGTGACCCAGGCGGGAAGGCTCCGTCCGGACAGCAGGAATTCGATGCTCGACGAGATCCCGCGTTTGGCGAACCAGCCGATGCCGAGGACGAAGGCGAAGTAGATCGCGATCAGCAGATAATCGACCCACTGGGCGTCCAGGCGGATGTCTTCCACGGGTAACTCCAACTTCTTCGGTGAATGGTCCTTCGGTGGTGTCGTGCACCACAGTCGGACACTCTAGATGACTGTGTGAATGATAGCTAGTGAACGAACATGAAAAGTTTTGATCGATTGTGATGTTTGACACGTTCGCACGGAGCGGCGAAACTGTGCTGATGAAATCAGAAACCTTTTTCCGTATAGCGAAATCATCCCCGTGTGGGAGGATTGCGCTGCGGAGATCGGTCGAATTTCATTGCGCAGGTTCAAGGCGCGGGGTCGGAACGACGATGTTCCCGACCGATCAAATCGAACAACCTGAGGTGGTCCATGAAAATGGCTGACAACAATCAACAGCGGGAGAAGAGTCCCGCCTCGGAGGAGACGGGCGGCCACGGCGTGCTCGACCGGTTCTTCGAGATCACTCGTCGCGGCTCGACGATCAAACAGGAGATCCGCGGCGGCCTCGTGGCCTTCGTGGCGATGGCCTACATCGTCGTGCTCAATCCGCTCATCCTCGGAGGCTCGCAGGACGTCGTCGGCGGCGCCCTCGACTTCGCCCAGCTGACGGCGGTCACCGGCCTCGTCGCCGGTACCATCACGATCCTCTTCGGCGTCGTCGCCCGACTGCCCTTCGGCCTCGCCGCCGGACTCGGCATGAACAGCTTCCTCGCCGTCGCCGTCGTCCAGGAAGTCACCTGGGCCGAGGCGATGGGCCTCGTGGTGATCAACGGCATCATCATCGTCGTGCTCGGCGCCACCGGCATCCGCACGGCTATCTTCCACGCGGTTCCGCACGCGCTGAAGATCGCGATCACGGTCGGCATCGGCCTGTTCATCGCATTCATCGGATTCGTCAACTCCGGATTCGTCACCCGCACCCCGTCCGGCCCGCCCGTCCAGCTGGGCCAGGACGGCTCGATCGCCTCCCTGCCGACGGTGATCTTCCTCTTCGCGCTCATCCTCATCGGTGTGCTCGTGTCCCGGAAGGTCCCCGGCGCCATCCTCATCGGCATCATCGTGGCTACTATCGCCGCGATCATCGTGCAGGCCATCACGAAGCTCGGCACGGTCGGCGACCCGGTCAGCCCGGATCCGAAGGGCTGGAACCTCTCGGCTCCCGAGATCCCCAGCCAGCTCGTGGCCGTGCCCGACTTCTCGCTCATCGGCGCCTTCGACCTCGTCGGCTCCTTCGAGCGCATCGGCGTCCTGGCCGCGACGATGCTCGTGTTCACCCTCGTGTTCACGAACTTCTTCGACGCGATGGGTGCGATGACCGGCCTGGCCCGCAACGCGGGTCTGCAGACCTCCGACGGAATGTTCCCCCGCATCCGCGGCGCCTTCATCGTCGAAGGCCTGGGGGCCGTGGCCGGCGGTGGCGCCTCGGCGTCGTCGAACACGGTCTTCGTCGACTCCGCAGCGGGCATCGCGGAGGGTGCGAGAACGGGGCTGGCGGCCATCGTCACCGGCATCCTGTTCCTGCTCTCGATGTTCTTCGCCCCGCTCATCGCCGTCATTCCGATGGAGGCCGGTGCCGCCGCCCTCGTGGTCGTCGGCGCGATGATGGTCGCCGAGATCCGCGAGATCGATCTCAGCGATTTCCGCACCTCCCTGCCGGTGTTCCTGACGATGGTGACGATGCCGCTGACGTACTCGATCGCCAACGGCATCGGCGTCGGATTCATCACCTGGACCCTCATCCACTCGATGAGCCGCCGCGGCAAGGACGTCCACTGGCTGCTGTGGGTCGTCTCCGCCGGATTCATCCTCTACTTCGTTCGCGGACCGATTTCGGCTATCTTGGGAGCATGACGAATATGTCTGAGATCACAGCTTGGGGAAAGGGCCGGATCGCCCACGGCGACTGAGTAGCTGCACAGTCGATGCCGGATCCGAACCGATCCCGAGCCGACACCACGTTCTTCGCTGCTGTTCGCATGGATAACCAGAAGTACGAAGAACGAAGCAACTGCTCCAACCATGCACTGTGCGCCACATCGACGAGGCGCAGGAGGTAAGTGCAATGTCCGCACCGACAACACAACGGGCCACCGCCGAGATCTCTGTGAACGGACGGGCCCATGAATTCCACGGCCCGCCTCACACCAACGCCCTTGACTTTCTCCGCGGGCAGGGCCTGACCGGCTCCAAGGAAGGCTGTGCCGAAGGCGAATGCGGGGCCTGCGCGATTCTCGTCGCCCGCCCCGACACCGAGGACTCCACACGCTGGACCTCGGTCAACTCGTGCCTGCTGCCGGCCGCCGCACTCGACGGTCAGGAGGTCGTCACCGCCGAAGGCCTCGCCGCCGACGAACACATCCATCCCGTCCAAGAGGAGATGGCAGTGCGCGGCGGCTCCCAATGCGGATACTGCACCCCCGGATTCATCTCCTCCATGGCCGCCGAATACTACCGCCCCGAACGCGCCGGCGACGCCGTCGACCCGGGCGAGCACTGCGGTCCCAACGGCTTCGACATCCACTCCCTGTCCGGCAATCTCTGCCGCTGCACCGGCTACCGCCCGATCCGCGATGCCGCCTACGCCCTCGGCCAGCCCGAACCCGGCGACGTGCTCGCCCAGCGTCGAGACCGACCCGCCCCCGCCTCGGCGACCACGGACATCCACCGCGCCGACACCGCGACCGGTCAAATGGGACGGTACCGTCGTCCCGCCACCCTCGCCGAGGCGGGCGAGATCCTCGCCGCCGAACCCGAGGTCGTCCCCGTGGCCGGGACCACCGACTGGGGCGTCGAGGTCAACATCAAAGGCGCCCGCGCCAAATCCCTGCTCGCGCTCGACCGGCTGCCCGAACTGCGCGGCATCACCCGCACCGACGAGCACATCGAACTCGGCGCCGCGAGCACCCTGAGCGAACTCGAACGCGAACTCGGCGGGTCGATCCCGCTGCTGGGCAAGCTGTTCCCGCAGTTCGCCTCCCGCCTCATCCGCAACGCCGCGACCATCGGGGGCAACCTCGGCACGGGCTCACCGATCGGGGACACCCCGCCGGCTCTGCTCGCGCTCGAGGCCGAGCTCGTGCTCACCTCGGCGCGGGGGAGTCGCACGGTCGAACTGGCCGACTACTTCACCGGCTACCGGCAGACGGTGCGCGAAGCGGGTGAGCTCATCTCAGCGATCCGCATCCCGCTGCCCCTGGCCCCTCTGACCTCCTTCCAGAAGATCGCCAAACGCCGCTTCGACGACATCTCCTCGGTCGCCATCGGCTACGCCGTGGACGTCGTGGACGGAACCGTAGCCAAGGCGCGGATCGGCCTCGGAGGGGTCGCGGCCACCCCCCTGCGGGCACGCGCCACCGAGGCGATGCTCGAGGGGCGGCCCTGGACGCTCGAGACCGTGCACGCCGCGGCCGAGACCCTCGCCGCCGAAGGCACCCCGATGGACGACCACCGGGCCAGTGCCAAGTATCGGACCGCGATGCTGCGGTCCTCCCTGGAACGCTTCTTCGCCGAGCAGCTCGGCGCGATGAACCAGGAGGCCACGCGATGAGCCAGCTCTCCCAACGCCCCGTCGACCCGATCGTCGGCGAGAGCCACCACCACGAAAGCGCCTTCGGCCATGTCACCGGCAAGGCCCTCTACACCGATGACCTCGTCGGTCGTCTCACCGGCGTCCTCCATGCCTTCCCCGTGCAGTCGACCCAGGCGCATGCGAAGCTGGAGGCGATCGACGTCGACCCCGCCTACGCGGTGCCCGGCGTCGTCCGGGTGATCACCGCCGCGGACATCCCCGGCGTCAACGACCAGGGCGTCAAGCACGATGAGCCGATGCTGCCTGTCGACGAGATCATGTTCTTCGGCCAGCCCATCGCCTGGGTGCTCGGTGAGGACCTCGAGGCCGCGAAGGCCGGAGCCGCCGCCGTCGTCGTCGCAACCGAAGAGCTGCCCTCCCTGGTCACCGTGCCCGAGGCGATCGCAGCGAACAGCTTCCACGGCGTCCAACCGGTCATCGACAAGGGGCAGGTCGACGATGCCTTCGCCGATGCCGCTCACGTCTTCGAAGGCGAATTCGAGTTCGCCGGGCAGGAGCACTTCTACCTCGAGACGCAGGCCTCCCTGGCCCACGTCGACGAGAACGACCAGATCTTCATCCAATGTTCGACCCAGCATCCGACCGAGACCCAGGACATCGTCTCCCATGTCCTCGGGGTGCCCGCCCACGAGGTGACCGTGCAGTGCCTGCGGATGGGCGGCGGATTCGGCGGCAAGGAGATGCAGCCCCACGGCTATGCCGCGCTCGCCGCCCTCGGCGCGAAGCTGACCGGTCGACCGGTGCGGCTGCGGCTCAACCGGACCCTCGACATCACCATGACCGGCAAGCGCCACGGCTTTCATTCGACGTGGAAGATCGGGTTCACCGAGGAGGGGAAGATCCTCGCCCTCGATGCGACCCTGACCGCCGACGGCGGCTGGAGCCTCGACCTGTCCGAGCCCGTGCTCACCCGCGCGATGTGTCACATCGACAACGCCTACTGGGTGCCCAACATCCGCGTCCACGGCCGCATCGCCAAGTGCAACAAGACCTCGCAGACGGCCTTCCGCGGATTCGGCGGACCGCAGGGCATGCTCGTCATGGAGGACATCCTCGGTCGGGTCGCTCCGAAACTGGGGCTCAGCGCCCGCGAGCTGCGCCGCCGCAACTTCTACTCCGCGGGTCAGGACACGCCCTACTATCAGCCGGTGCGCCATCCCGAGCGGATGGGTGCGGCCTGGGACCAGGTCCTCACCGACGCCGAGGTGGCGGCCCGGGAAGCCGAGATCGCCGAGTTCAACGCCGGCAGCCCCGACGTCAAACGCGCCCTGGCGCTGACCCCGGTGAAGTTCGGGATCTCCTTCAACCTCACCGCCTTCAACCAGGGCGGGGCGCTCGTGCTCGTGTACAAGGACGGATCCGTCCTCATCACCCACGGCGGGACCGAGATGGGCCAGGGCCTGCACATGAAGATGCTGCAGGTCGCGGCCACCACCCTCGGGGTGCCCCTGTCGACGGTGCGGCTCGCGCCCACCCGCACGGACAAGGTCCCCAACACCTCGGCGACGGCGGCGAGCTCCGGCTCCGACCTCAACGGCGGCGCTGTCAAGGACGCCTGCGAGCAGATCCTCGGCCGCCTGCGGCAGGTCGCGGCCGGTCTGCTCGGGGCCCCGGCACACGAGGTCAGCGTCAACCGCGGGATCGTCTCCGCGCTGTCGTCGAAGAAGACCGTGACCTGGGAAGAGCTGATCAACACCGCGTACTTCCAGCGGATCCAGCTCTCGGCCTCCGGGTTCTATCGGACCGAGGGACTGCACTGGGACCTGTCGACGATGACCGGGGAGCCCTTCAAGTACTTCGCCTACGGGGTGGCGGCCTCCGAGGTCGAGGTCAGCCGCTTCGACGGCTCCTACTCGCTGCGTCGGGTCGACATCGTCCACGACGTCGGAGACTCGCTGTCCCCGCTCATCGACCTCGGCCAGATCGAGGGCGGCTTCGTCCAGGGTGCCGGCTGGCTGACCCTGGAGGATCTGCGCTGGGATGACTCCGACCGGCCCAGTCGCGGACGCCTGGCCACCCAGGCGGCGAGCACGTATAAGATCCCGAGCTTCTCCGAAGCACCGGAGGTCTTCAACGTCTCGCTGCTGGACAAAGCCCACGAAGAGGGAGCCGTCTACGGGTCCAAGGCCGTCGGTGAGCCCCCGCTGATGCTCGCCTTCTCCGTGCGCGAAGCCCTGCGGGAGGCCGTCGCCGCCTTCGGGCCGGGCGGAGCCGGCGTGGAGCTGGCCTCACCTGCGACCCCGGAGCAGGTGTTCTGGGCGATCGAGTCGGTGCGTGCCGCCTCGCCCGCGACAGCCGACCACCGGGAAGGCGAACGAGTACCGTCATGACCTGGATGGACACCGCAGCCGAGCTCCGCGGGGCTCGGGTGCCGGCCGTCCTCGTCACTCTTGCCTCCGTGCGCGGGCACGCCCCGCGTGAGGCCGGAGCGAAGATGATCGTCACCGCCGATGGGCTGCATGGAACCATCGGCGGAGGCAATCTCGAGATGACGGCCCTCACCCGCGCCCGCGAATTACTCGATGCCGAGGCTCGGGCCCCGGAGATGCTGACCCTGCGACTCAACGACAAGGCTCCGGCGAAGTACGGCCGCCAATGCTGCGGGGGAGAGGTCAACCTGCTGCTCGAACCCCTGCCGGTGCCCGCAGCGGTGGCGATCTTCGGCGTCGGCAATATCGGGCTCGAACTCGCGCGGATACTCAGCCGCCACGACATCGACCTCCACCTGTCCGATTCCCGGCCCGAGCTCCTCGCCGAACTCGACCGCCTCGAGGCCGGCGTGGCGAACATCGCGAGGTCCTTCTCCATGGTCGGCGAAGAGGTGCTCGTGGGACTGCCGGCCGGCACCCACGTGCTCATCATGACCCACGACCATGCCGAGGACCTGCATCTGTGCGATGCGGCCCTGCGGCGGGGAGACCTCGGCTCGATCGGACTCATCGGCTCGAGCGCCAAATGGCAGCGCTTCCGGAAGAACCTCATCGCCGACGGCCACGAACCCGCTCTCGTCGACACAATCGACTGCCCCATCGGCCTGCCCGAACTCACGGGCAAGAGCCCGGCCACGATCGCGCTCAGCGTCGCCGCCAAACTCATCTCCACCATGGGCTGAGCAGCCCAGCCACGAATTTCACTGCAAACAGGAGCATCACCATGATCATCTACCGCGCCCGCGTGTTCGACACCCCCGAGAGTCCCTTCACCGGCGGTGAGCTGCGCGCGGAGTCAGATGTCGCCCTCGTCGTCGACGACGGTCTCATCACCGACCGCACCGACTTCGCCTCCGCGACGGCGGCCCATCCCGAGGCCGAGGTCGTCGACCTGCGCGCGGGAGTCCTCATTCCCGGCCTCGTCGACACCCATGTCCACTACCCGCAGGTCAGGGCGATCGGGCATCTCGGCAAACCCCTGCTCGAATGGCTCGACCACAGTGCCCTGCCCGAGGAGGCGAAGCTGGCCGAGGAGACCTACGCCCGGGCCGTGGCCGGCGAATTCCTCACCGGACTGACCTCGGCGGGGACCACCTCGGCGATGGTCTTCGGCTCCCACTTCGCGACCGCCATGGACGTCCTCTTCTCCCGCGCCGCCGAGGTGGGGCTGCGCGTGACCTCCGGCCTCGTCACCAGCGACGTCAACCTCCCGGAGGCGCTGCTGACGAACGTGGAGCGCTCGCACGCCGAAGGCCAGGCGCTCATCGACCGCTGGCACGGCGTGGGGCGGCTGCGCTATGCCGTGACCCCGCGCTTCTCCTTCTCCGCGGGACCTGAGCTGCTCGCCGCGGGCGGGCAGCTCGTGGCCGAGAACCCGGGCATCTGGGTCACCTCGCACCTGAACGAGAACCGCGACGAGATCGCCGGCGTCGCCGAGCTCCACCCCGAGTCCCAGGACTACCTCGACACCTACGACCGGGCCGGGCTGCTGGGCCGGCGCACGATCCTCGCCCACAATGTCCACCCCGGGGGCCGAGAGCTCGCGCGGATGGCCGAAGCGGGAGCCGCCGCGGCGCACTGCCCGACCTCGAACTCGGCCCTGGCCAGCGGATTCTTCCCGCTGCGCAGACACATCGAGGCGGGCGTGCGCGTGGCGTTGGGCTCCGACGTCGGTGCGGGAACCGGATTCTCCCTGCTCAAGGAGGGGGCGCAGGCCTACTTCATGCAGCAGCTCGATCCCGCCGGGGGAGTCCCGCTCTCCGGGGCCCACCTGCTGCACCTGGCCACCGCCGCCGGCGCCGAGGCGCTCGAACTCGACGAGGTCGGCGATCTGTCGGTCGGCAAGCGCTTCGACGCCGCCTATCTGCGTCCGACCGAAGGTCAGCCGCTCGACGTGGGCCTGACCCATGCGGCCTCCGACGAGGATGCGCTGGCGAAGATCTTCGCCCTCGGCACCCCGGCCGACATCACCCAGGTCTGGATCGACGGAGCCCTCGTCAAGGCCTGACCGCCCACCCCACTGCTACCTGACGGCGGCCCAGCACCCTCGCGCGAGGGTGCTGGG
>NZ_PGFV01000006.1 GCF_021023135.1 Brevibacterium sp. CCUG 69071 | reverse complement strand
CAGCGAGCGTCTGCTGACCCTCGAGGAGCATCTCACCGGCGTTCTTGATCAACGTCGTGGCGGCGTCGATCTCCTCGAGCACGATATCGCCATAACTCGGCACCTCGACATCGACCGGGGCGGACGGGGCCGACATCTTCCCCGCCTGCGACCACGCCAGCATCTTGACCGTCCACGGCCCTTTGAGGACACCGATCGTGACCTCACCACCCGCAGCCGACACAATCGACCCCCGAGCCGTCGCCCTGGACGGAACGAAGAACGGATCCTGCGACGCATGCACCTCAGCACGGGACCAGTCGGAAGGGGCGAGCGCGTCCCCGTCGAAGTCACCCGACCAGTGGACGATGAACTTTCCGTGGTCGACGTCGACGGTGAACCCGACTGGCGTGGGTGGCGTGGGGCCGCCGAGGACGTTGATAGTGGTGCCACCGTCTTCCTGACCGCCAACAATGGCTTTCAGATTCCCGTCGACATCGTTGAACTCATATGAGCCGCCACCCTCAATCGACGTGCGCTGGCCTTGCGGTGCGTTCGAAACCGAGTCAACCTTGCGGTCCAGCTTCGCAACATCGGCAGCGAGGCGGTCCAGACGCGAATACAGGCTCATGTGATCTTCTCCGATCTGCGAATCTGCAAAGTGGAAGTGTTCTTCTCCGGGTGGTGGATGACACCGAGAATGCGCACCCACAGGTCACCGAAATCAGCCCACCCGACACCCGACTGGATGAGGATTTCGTCGCCGGCGGAGTAGGTTCCGACGGGTGCGTTGTCGTGGTCCCAGACTTGGATTTCGGTGATGTCGAGGTCACCGCCCAGGGCTTTGAGTTCCGCGGCGACACGTTCCTTGGCAATCTGGTCTTTGCCGATCGCCTTGTCCGTGATGACCTTCCACCGCCCGAGCCTTTTAGTGGGCCGGTTGTCGTAGGGCTGGATCATTTTGCGGCCCTGACCGGAGCCGAGAACGAGGACGTGTGAGGCGTACTCGTCACCGTCATCCGTGGCGGGAATGTTGTCGGGGATGTTCTCGCCCACCACAAACCGGAGGTCACTGCGGCGGGAGCCGAGCTTTGGGTACCCGTACTCGATTTCATGGATGATACGGTCCTGGTCGCCGTCCGCCCATCGGTGTGTGACAGTCCACTCGTACCCGCCGATCTCGGCCAGTTGGGTGCGTTCCTTATCCAGGTCGAGTGTCCCGGCCCACGGTGCGAGGTAGTAGAGTTCCTTCTTCCCCGTCACCGTCTCGGACAGCTGCACCCGCTGGGACTCCTTGTCCCCAGCAGGAACCAGGCCAAGATTGAACGGTTTCTTCTGGAACTGTTCGACGATGTACCGGTCAATAACGAGCGGGTCGGCAGTGTCGTACCTGTCCTCCCCTAGCCACGGCTGCCCCTCCAGGTACCCGGAGAAGCCGACGCAGTCCAGGGATAGACTCGGCCCGTCCATTGGCAGTTGAGTGAGAATGCCGCCGCCGCGGATCTGCCCGGACGCTTCCGCGTAGATCGCGGTCGACCAGGGGACGAAGATCGGTTTCCCGTCCTCGTCTTTCAAGCTCGCAACCTCGGGCGTGATCTTCGCATCCAGCCCCCCGTGCCCGGACAGGGACTCCTGCACGGACACGTCAGAGAGAGGGAGATTCCAGTCGAGGAACGTCTCAGTACCATCACCGTTGAGCCTGCTCGCAATGTAACGCCATTCAGACATGAGGCTCCTTATTCAGTTGACGGGTCAGCAACCTGCAAGAAGAACCCACTCAAATCGAGACCGGAAAGACCATCCATACTCGCCGCGTTGTTGGCGGACGCAGGGTCGCGTCGGGCGCGAAACGCGAACGTAATCTGCGCGCCGCGGCACTCTTTGGGGACAGTCACATAGGCCGATCCGAGCCAGTTGGTCCGGTATGCGTTCGCGGCCGCGCCAGCTGAATCGAACTGGAATTCCTGTGTCGAATACTTCAGCGGGTTATCGTTCGGGCCATAGCTGAGCCAGAACTGCCCAAACGCATTCTTCCCAGCGTCGTAGCGAACGCTGAGCCATGACGGCTTCAGGATCATCTTCACGGCAAAGTCCGGCACGTCGACTATCTGCCGTGCACCAGTCTCCGCGCCATCACCCGGAAACCACTCGCCCGTCGTTGAGGAGAGCTTCATTCCGGTGTCCGTAGAAAGCGACGGGCGAGACCTGTGGATCGGTTCCCACAGTGGATTGGCAACCTTGCGTAGATCTTCGATCATTGCTTGAGCGATCGTCGCCGTTGACTTGGGTTGGTTGATCTTCGCCAGCAGCAGGTACGGCTGATCGACTGGGAGCGTTGTTGTCACTGCGTAGTCGTTGTAGGGGCCGTTCTCCACTGAAGGCGGGTTCTGCCCCCCGTACTGGGGGTCTTTGATGAGCACGTACACGTACTTCGTCGCACCGGCAGATGACCCTGTGGCGGCGACGGGAACATCAGTGTACGACTGCTCCTGCACCGCATACGACTGCCCAAACACGCCGGGGTAGGTGGATTTGATGACACCGCCACCCTTGTGAACTCGAACTGCGGCACCGGGGGTTGGCAGAGCCTTGACGATAAAGTCGCCGGGCTCAGCGATTCCCGTTGCACCGGAGGTGGCGGAGGTGATTCCTGCGCGGGCAAGCTCGACACTGTTCTCGGCACCGTTTCCGATGGCCCACGGGACTGGACGTAGAGGCATATCAGGCTCCTAAACTTGTGTGGGCAGAACCCCAACGAATGGTGGCCGTGGCCGACCCATCAACGGAGGTGCCACGGAATTTGAACTCGGATGCCCCAGCAGGGACTTGGATCTGATCGAGACGCGACTTTCGGGTGAGCTTCCCTGCCAGGGACACATCGTCATCGCGGGTGACGGTTTTGTTCATGGCGTCGATAACGACGGACCGGTCGTAGGCGAGGTTCGTGTCTAGTTCAATCTCCCACCCGTCCCCGGACACGACAGGCCGGTTGACGGTGCCGCGGATGGTGATCGTGACGTCGGTGGTCGACCGAAGCCCCGGGTTGTTGACGATGCCCTGCCGTTGCCCTCCCTGGAATGTCCCCCACGGGAACACGACAGGGAACACGAGGCCGCGGGCTTGTGGCGGGGTGATGGAGAGTGTGATCTCTCCCCCGCCGCCTGTGTCAGGGTCGCCGTAGAACAGCCCGTTCTTGCGGTCGAACACCGCGGTGCCGTCGGCGTGGAGGCGGGCGAAGATCTCCGTGTCGTCAATGTCGAGGTCGCGGGCACGGCCGTAGGCGCGATACGTCTTCCCGTGCGCCCCGATCTCAAGGACAGACACTTCCCCGGGTTTCCGGTCCCGGGCGGCGGCCCAGGCGTTGGCGAATTCCGCCGCACCCTGAGCCACCTCCTGGGCTGTCTGCCCCTTGAAGAACAGCCCGAACTTGATCGGCTGAGGGTCCATGAAGTCACGCCCGAGCAGAATGTCGTCCCCAACCGGGTTCGGCTGGTCCTGGACCCGCCACCGGATATTGGTGGCGTTGAGTGTGTTCACGTTCGCGTTGTGACCACACCCGAACTTGTACCCGTTGATCGCGAACTCGCCGTTGTGGAGTTCCATTTAGCGTGCTCCGATCTTCTGAGACGACTTCGACAAACGCGACCGAGACTGGTCATACCCAGCCCCGACAACCGCAGTGACAGCACCCGTGAACTGTTGCCCGTCAGCCTGGAACGTGAGACGAACCCCATCCAGGGCAGCGGCCACCGCCTCCGGTGTGACACCGTTCGACTGGACAGCCGTTGCGACAGCATCAGTGAACGCTGACGCATCGAACGATGGTCCTGACTGGGTCGGAATGTAGGTGCGGTTCGCGGCCATGAACTTCATGGAATCCGTGGTCGACATGACCTGCTCGCCACCACGGAAGTTCACCAGCTCCGGACCCTGCTCACCGACGACAGCGAGGCCGCGCTTGGCGTTCGTAGTTCCGCCCTCGTACCAGTGGTTGCGTTCCCAGAACGACCGGGCACCCTTCACATCCCCGTAGCGTTGCTTGATGTACTTCAAGCCAGCTTCAAGCTGTGCCCTCGGGTCGCTCGTCTTCGTCGCACCGACACTCCCCCAGGTTCCGTTGAGGAACTGGAACAGGCCGTAAGCCGTCGACGTCGGGTTCTGGGCGTTCGGGTTCCACCCCGACTCACGTGTGAGCAGCCAGTCCAGGTCACCGAACTGGTTGCCCCAGCCCATGGACTCGAGCATCTGCTTCGCCATGGACTTGACCGGGCCGTTGGCGACACCGGAGAAGTCCATGCCGGACTTCTTCCCGTAGTCCTTCGCCTTATCGACGAGGCCCTCGGAAGCCATGGACATGATGCCCTTACCGAGCTGCCCGGCAATCCCGTCGGGGAGTTGCTTGGCGTGCTTGGCGTAGATGTCCGCAGTGAGTTTCTCCGCAGCCTTCTGGTAGGCCTTGGTGAGATCCCCACCAGCGGAGACACCAGCACGGTCGAGGAACGGGTGGGACATCTCCCCGCCAGCACCAGGCAACCCGCCAGCCATTGCGTCCGAGAGAGCCCGGATGGCGGCAATGTGGACGTGGTTGTAGTGCATGGCCTTCACGGCGCCCGTGTAGGTGTAATTCGCACCGTTCTTGATCTGCTTGCCACCCGCGGGTGAGTAGATCAGCTCGGCGAGGTTTGCACCGTAGTTGTTGCGCCACCAGTTGAAGATGTCCATCGATGGGGACACGTCGATCGCGTTACCGCGAGAGTGGTGCGACGTGTTCCCCGACGCTGTGATCGAGTTGGGCCGGTAAGACGATGTGAGTCGAGCGTTCGGGAACTGTTCCTTCGTCATCGCCCAGAGGTTCCGCCACACACCCGAATCCGCGAACGCATTCACGCCCGGAATCCGCGGGATGACTCCACCTGTGGCGAACTGCCCCAAGAGAGTGTTGAGATCCGAACCTGACCTGGCGGCCTTGTTCAGTGCCTCCACGCCCTGTTCCCCGCCGACAGCACGGGTGAATTCGGGGCGCATGATCGCTTCCCCACCCGACAGGAACAGGTTCCCTGCCGTGGGCGACTGGAAGTGATGGATGTCCCGCCCGGGCGAATACCCAGGCATGACGCCACCGGACTCGAACTTCAGCGACTTCGGTGCCGAGAGCTTCACGCCCACATCCCCGAACGCTTTGTTCACGGAAGCCGCGAACGAACCGAGAACATCGATGAGGTTGTTCAACCTGCCGCCGAGCTCGGGTTTCGCATCCCGCATGTTCCCGTCGATGCCCTTGCGGACCGCTTCCATGTTGGCGTTCGACGTCGACAGCAAAGACTCGAACCCACGCTTATTCAGACCCTTCAGGTCACCGAGACGGGAGTCGTAGTCGCCGTACATGCCCGACATAGTGGAGTCGGTGTTCTTCCGCATATCCGAGAACTTCACACCGGTGGTGTTCTTCAGTTCCTCGAAATCAGTGGCAGACTTCGACTTCATCTGCGACTGCTTATCGATGAGCATCAGCCGCATCAGTTCCTGCTGCTCAGTCGCGGCAGTACGCTGACCCGTCTGCTTCTCAACAACAGTCGCCCGCATGGCCTCCTGCTGGGTTTGGGTATCCAACAGCATGGCCGCGTTCTGCGTCTGCGTGTTGGTGAGCATCCCCAGCTGCGATTCCTGCGTGGACAGGAGCATCCCCGCCTGCGCGGCCTGAATGTTCGCCAGCATGCCAGCGAAACCCTCAGAAACAGACAGGTTCATCTGCCCCATCGCCGACAGTGTGGTATCCGACATGTCCTGCATGGCAAGACCCGCCATGCCCTCGTCATCAGCCACCACAGGGGCGGCAGTGACGTCGAAGGACATACCCGTGGGCGCCATACCCGGAACAGCAGCAGCGCCCAGGGCGGCGGCCGCAGACTGTACGTCCGTGACACCACCGAGCATGCCCTGCACGAGACCCTCGGCAGTGAACCCACCGAGGTCGGCCATGACGCGCGACGGCGAATGGATCCCGAGCACAGACTTGAACGTGGACTCCATGACCTTCGCCAGGTTGGCGATCGCGGACTCAACGTTCTTCTGCTTGCCCTCGAGACCCTTCACCACACCGTCAGCCGCGGCGGAGCCTCCCTTGTAGAAGCCCTCCGTTGCGTACTGGCCGGCCTGGTTCGCGTACTTCTCGTAGTCGCTCCAGGCGCCCAGGTACGACTTGCGTTCAGCGGAAGTGGCACCGATGAAGCTGTCGGCCATGTTGGAACCCTCATCGGGCCCGGCCTGCGCGATCTCCTGGATGATGGCTCCGGGGATGCCGAGCTCTGTGAGCTTCTTCAGCTTCCCAGCGAACGCCTTCATTCCGGCGACGTCCATCTTCATCGATTTCGCAGCCTGACCCAGGTTCGACTGGGACTGCCACTGACCGCCGACTCTGGTCTGGAACGTGCCCACATCAAGGTCACGACCACCCAGCAGCGAGGACACCACGGAGTCCTTGATGCCCTTGAGCTCAGTCGCCCGGTCCTGAGCCTTCTTCAGCTTCGCGTCGATCTTCTCGGCCTGCGAATACAGGGCCTTGAGGTTCGCTTCGAACTTCCGGGCCGAAGACGTGGCACGAGTCCGGGAACCGCGAGAGAGGTCCTGGTTGGACCCGAGATCGAAGAGCCGATCCACGGCAGAGTAGCCTCCGGACAGACCGCCGGTGACCTGGTCGCGGATGTTGCCGCGACGGATGTCAACACGCAGATCCGACTGCAGTTCGCCGACGCGCTGTCGGCGCTCCTTCTCCTCCTTCGCCTTATCCGCCGCGATCTTCGCCAGACGCTCATCAGCCTTCTGCTTGTCCTTCGCGGACTTCAGAGACTTCTTCGCCGCCGACAGTTCGTCCTCGGCGATGCGAATACGACGCTCCGCCTGAGACTTCGCGGTCTTGGACTTCGCATCCGACTTCGCCCGGCGCGCAGCCTTGAGACGATCCTGCGCGGCATCCACCGACTTCTCAGCCGACGCAATACCACCCTTGGCCATGGGGATTGCTCCGGGCATGCGGGAAAGCGCCTCCATGAGGATCTTCCACGACCGCTTCGACCCATCGAGAGGGATGAACGCCTCGTCGACGTCCATGCGGTCGCCGACGATCCGCCACGTGTTCGGCTGAACCATCTCGGCGATGTTCGACAGGACGCCACCGGAGGCCATTGGCTTGAGGTCGATGCCGCCGTAGAAGTTGGGATCCCACTGATTCAGGCTTCCCGGACTCTTGCTCCTGTTCCTGTTCGGGTTGAGCAGGTTCTCCGGCATGTTCTTGATGCCGTTCTTCGGCTCAGTGACGTTGAATACGACATTGACACTGACCTTCTTCGGGATGTCGTTGACGGCCTTCTTTGTCGCGTTTGCTTCCTTCTTGGCCGCGTCGTCCATCCAGGACTTCACGCTGACGCCGTCGGGGATCTCGAGGATCTCGCGAGCCATCTTCTTGGCCTTGTCACCGCCGATGCCGAATTGCTTACCCGCGGCCACGAGATCGTCGTAGGTGTTCTGCAGCTGGCCCTGCACGTCCTCCTGCGACCTTCCGTGTTCGGCCATGGCCTGAGCGGCAGCGATGCCCTCGCTGGCGATACCGTCGAGGGCGTCCTGGTTGTTGCGGCCCTTCTCGGTGGTGATGTCGAGACTGGTGCCGTTCTCCTTGATGGATTCTGTGACCGAGTCGATAGCGGCTTCGTACTGCCGCATCGCTTCGCGCTCATCCAGGTTGGCGAGGCCAAGTGCCACAAGACCATCGAGCATGTCCGACAGCGAGTCCGATGCTTCACCAGCCGCGCTACCAACACCCTGGACAGCGCCCGCGGCGGCGTTCGCATTGACGGGAAGCTCGCCCAGTGCGATTTTTGCCAGAGTCGCGTTGTCAGTCGCGTACCCCATGGCTTTCGCCTGCTCGATCAGCTGGCCCTGCAGGGTAGGCATGCTGGCGATCACGTCGCCCGCGGAGTAGTCGAACTCCTTGGCCGACTCAGCTGCCGCACGGAAGTTCGACTCGAGCATGTCCATGTTGCCTGCGGACATCATCGAGCTCAGTGACTGGTCCATGGCTTCCATGGAGTCCTTCGCGAGTTCGGCGTTTGAGTCGAAGATGCCAAACATCGATCCCGCGTTGTCGAGGAAGCCGAGGAAACCGTTCTGGTTGATGATGTCCAGGGCATCGCCGAAACCGTTGATGTGTGCGGCGCCCGATCCGGTCACTTGGAACAGCTGGTCGAGAGACGCCACGCTCAGACTGTTCTGGTCATCGAGCTGGATGAGCGCGTTCGTCAGCTCCTGCGTGCTCTTCACATTGCCGGCGAACATGTCGGCGACGGCTCCTGCCGCGATCAGGGCTGTGATGGCACCTGTAGCAGCAACGGCGGCCTTGGTGACTCCGCCAATAACGCCCCTCGCCTTGGACGCGCCGGGCAGTGAGAGAACCTTGTCCAGGGCCTCCGACTTCGTGCGCAGAGTGTTCACTGCGTCGATCGTGTCGGCGATTCTCGGAGCAAGGAGGAGGAATCCGCCTGCGGCGAGGGACGCGGTTCCCACGACGCCAGCGAGTGCCCCACCGAGCTTGATGACGGGTTCGGGCGCCTGGCCCACGATTCCTACGAGATTACCGACCCCTTCGATTACGCCGGCGACTGCGGGCGCAAAGGTTCCGCCGAGAGTGATCGCGGTGTCCTTGATCTGGTTGCCGGCGATCTTGATTCGAGACTCAGCGGTCTCGTACCGCTTGGAGGCTTCTTGGATGAGGGCAGTGTTCTCTTCCCAGGCGGACTTACCCATGTCCAGAGACTCGGTGAGTAGGTCACCGGCACCGGCGAGCTGGAGCATGACCTGAGTTTCCTCGGTGCCCTTGATGCCGAGTTCTTTCATGGTCTCGACGACGTTTCCGCCGCCTTCCTTGACCCCGTTGAGTCCGTCGGTGAGCATCGCGACAGCCCGGACGGGATCCTCTTCGTAGGCCTGCGCGAACTGCTTGGATGTGACACCGGAAACGCGGGCTAGTTCTTCGAGCCCCTCGCCGCCGTTCTTCACGTCGGCGTACATGCGGTTCATGACGCGCGTCATCACGCCACCGCCGAGCTCTGCCCTGATGCCCACAGATGCCATCGCGTTAGACAGGGCGAGAATGTCGGCCTCTGAGGCTCCGGCGAGCTTGCCAGCGCCGGCCAGGCGCTGAGCCATGTTGAGAATGTCCTTCTCAGTGGAGGCCCCGTTGTTGCCGAGCTCGACGAGGGTGGCTCCGAAGCGACCGACGTCCTTGCCGGCGGTGCCCATGACGTTCGTGATCTGAGCGATCGAGGTCGCCGCCTCTTCTGCGGTGAGGTTCGTGGCCTCGCCGAGGTCGATCATGGTCTTCGTGAACGACACGACATCGTCGGTCTTCACGCCCAGCTGGCCGGCCGCTTCGGCGACGGCGGCGATTTCCTCATGGGTGGAGGGAAGCGTCTTGGCGAGATCGCGCAGGCCCGACTGGATGTCCGCCAGCTGACGCGGTGTCCCGTCGACCGTTTTCATGACGCCGGTCCAGGCGGACTCCCACGACATCGTCGCCTTGGTCGCGAGACCGAGGGCCCCAACAACGATTCCGCCGAAGGTCGCGAGTCCGGCGCCAACGGTGGTCATTTCCTGGCTGTACTGCTGGGCCGCCTTCATGGCACGGCCTGCGCCGGTAGTGGATTTGTTCCAAGCGGTCTCTGTCTTGTTCGCCGCGTCCACAGCAGCCTTACCGGCTGCGGCCATGTCGGCCTTGTACTGGTTGACCTTCACCGACAGCAGGGCGGAGACGCTACGAACTTCGGTCATGACAGTGGCCTCCTATATGATTTGGTGACTACAAGCGGGATGGATAGGACTAGCCATGGCCAGGACGAACAGGCACGGAAATCAGTACAAGCCGGTTACCGATTTCTCGGGAGCGCGGTCTGATGCGTCGACGCCAGACGGCAGGGAGCGTCGATACATCCAGCTCAAGAAGCGCTCAGTGCTGCTGCTTCTGGTGGCGATCTGTTCCGCGGTCCTCTACTTCGTTCTCTTGCTCGTGGGTCACTTCGCGATCCCGCCTGCATCAAACGTGGCGGTCCAGGTGATATTCACGGTCGTGTTGGCGGCATCGCTCTTCCTGGCAGTGGGTTCAGCCTTCGCCGCCCTAATCGTGCGTTTGGTTGCCGCACTCAAGCGCTAGTTACTCGTCAACGACCACGTATGTCTTGGTTCCGCTGTCGAGTGCCTTTGCCTTGCCGGAATCCTGGAATTCCTCAATCTCCGCGCACGCCATGCACCGGGTGTTCTTCACCTCGTAGTCATGGGGGTGCTCGCCTGACGACAGCGACATCGGTTGACCACACCCTTGGCAAAGGTCGGCCTCGTAAAGCGTGAGAGCCAGGGCTAGAGATCGGTCCTTCTGCGACCACTTCTTCCCAGGCTTACGTTCCCCGCGTAGCACGGACACGGGTTGGCCCCATGCCCGTGCTGTGCGGGTTTGCGTGAGTGCGTTTAGTCCTCGACCGTCGGCCCAGGCTTCCGCGATTTTGGGATGAGCTCTCCAGGGTCATTGCTCGTCAGGTCGTAGAACGCCTTGTAGAGCTTGTCCATCTGCGTATCGCCGAGCTTCTCGGACACGACACGCATCTGCTCGGGAGTGAAGGCACGCTCGCCGGTGTCGGTGACGACCGCGTGGGAGATGATGTGAATGCCTGCCTCTTTGCGCATGACAGCCTCGGACGCTGACAGTGATGCTCGCCGAACCGCATCCTTGATCTCTTTGCCGTCACCGATCTCGGCTCGCCTGCACTCTTCACGCGCATAACCCGCAGCGTCCTTGGCTGCCTGATCGGCTCGGTCCTTCGCCGTCTTGCGCGCTTCCTTGGTGAGCTCGTCAATCCTGTCCTGCTCGAGAGCCTGGACAATGAACTCCTCCGCGGAGTCCTGTAGTTCATTCTGCAGTCGGTCGCGCTTCTCGATCAGCTCGGCGCGTTCAGCGCCGGCGTCGAGAGTCTGCTCGTCATCGGCTCCAGCCAGAAGCTCGAGATCAGCCTCGACTGCGCGCAGATGGCCGGCCACGTCGGCGGCCTTGAAGATCGTTACAGGGGTCTGAGCGGCGCTGATGCCTGCAATGAAGTCGTCGGGATTGAAAGCCATTTCTGTTCCTCCATGTGAAAGATGTGGGGTTCTCCATGTGGGGGTAGACCAGTGGGCAGGCCATGGAGGAACCTGCCCACTGGGGTCTTGGGGATGATCCGGAGATCAGGGAGTGGTCGACGCGACGACGCCGTGCAGTTCCATCTCCTGGAACGCGGCCGTCACCTTCCGCTTCACATAACCGGTACGGTCGATGTGAGTCGGGTTGTCGGCGATGCCGTGGAAGTACTCGTATTCGTCACCGACGGCCCAGTCTTCCTTCGAGGTCTTTGAGGTCTCGCGCTGCACGAGGTGCACCTGAGTGCCCTTGAACTTCACGGCTTCGTAGGCCTTGCCCTGGTCGGAGGTGACGTCGAGCTTGTGGTCCTCGTCGTAGTCGAGGAAGAGAGTGAACTCCATGGTGCCGTTGCTGGCACCCCAGGTTGTCGCGTTCCCTTCCTGGCACAGGGCCTTCTCGTCGACGGACTCGGAAGTGGCGGCGCCGACGTTGTAGTCGGACATCATGATCGCGCACGATGCATCGATGCCGGCCTCGAGTTCGGCGAGGCTGATGGCCTTCGGGTTGGCGGGCGCGGTGGGGAGGATGGTGACCTTGGTCTTGCCATCTGCGAGTGGTGTGGGCATGGTTACTTGCCTTCCTGCTTGTTGACGACCTCAACGACTGAGGCGACTTCGGGGGATGTGGTGGGTCGGATCGGGGCTGTGCTGCGCACCTGCGGTTTCGCCGCGGGCGAGAGCGTTTCGGGGAAGATCTCGAAGTAGGACTCGGGCACCTTGTGCGGGAGTTTCTCGCCGGTGCGTTTGTCGTAGGCGTGTTTGAAGTGGTCGAAGGTTTCGGCCATAGCGACTCCTTTTCGGGCATGAAAAAAGCCACGGGGTCGCCGTGGCTTATGGGTAGAATCCCCTCAACAGAAGTAGTTGGGAGGTGAAATGAAGATCGAGTGGAACGACAAGGAATTTAAGAAACTGAGCAATGACACCGCGAAACAATTCGAGGCAGCTATCGATGGGTTCAACCGCTCAGGCTCGAAGTCACCGAGCGACCTGCAGAAACACATGAAGAAGAACGGTTTCAACGTGTCTCTGGAGAAGGCCAAGCAGCTGTTGAAGTAGTCGCAAATTCCGGTCGGGCGGCTTCAGATGCCCTCGACCGGAACGACTCCTCACGGCTGCTGGAACTCGAACGACAGCGGCAGATACAGCCGCGAGGGGCTCACCTGGTTGTCGGTCTGGACTTTGAGGAACGGCTCAACGTGCCGGTATTCTCCCCCGCCGGGAGCTGGAACGCGGTGGAGTTTGCGGATGACCTCTTGCGAGAGGTTGCGCACCGTTCCCGCGGTCGCGCCGGCGGCCGTGACCGTGAGTGCCCCAGCCGTCTCCTGCTTCGAGTAGTCGAGTGGTTGCTCTTCATGTTCACGCAGAGGCTCGGTCCACACGGCCAGGTATGGCTTGATGAAGCCGCCTGTCGTGGTCGGGACACTGTCCGGGACGCGCCCGTCGTGCACGTCAACGCCGATCGATTTCAGCCTGTCGAGTGTCCATGTGTTGAGGGTGATGATGTCCGTGTTAGCTCACCCCTTCCACGTGCCATCGACAATGTCACCGAGGGCCTTCTCGAAGGCTGGAATCCTGCGATCGAACGCGGGCCCAAGGAACGGGCGGGGCGGCATTTTCGATGTGCCCCACTCGTTGTAGCCGGCGTATTCGACCGTGGGTCCGATCTCCGCTGAGGATTCTCCGGGCCGATGGTTGACGTCGTAGCCGATGGAGTTGATGAGGTTGCCGGTGTCGATCACGCCCTTGTCGAATGCGATCTTCTTGGCATCTCCGGAAATGTCGGCCGCCGTCTTCTCGACGACGACCCGTCCACCTCGGTTGGCGTTCGCGCCCATCTTCGTGAGGTCGTTGCCGAACTTGCGGAGCTCGCTGGCGTCGAGTCCCATCAGGCGGCCCTCGATTCCCGTGCGTTCACGTCCTGGCACAGGTAGTCACGCGTCCAGTTCGTCGTCCCGGTTTCGATGGTGATGACCTGGAATTCGCGACCGTTCAGTGCCGGGTCGTCGGGGTTGTCGAGAACCTCGATCGTGTCCCCGTAGTGCAACCACGTGGAAGCGATCGGCACTGAGATCCGGTGCGTGGCCAGCACCTCGACCCCGTCAGCGACCGTGACCGGTCTGGTTGATTGGGTGAGGAACTGTGCCGAACACGGCGCGTGCTCCCACTTCGTGTCCTCGCCCCCTGCACTCTGACCACCGCCGGGAGTCCAGTCGCCGGGCTGTCCGGCCGTGTACGCGGCACAGTCACCGGTGAGGAATCCGTATGCGGTAGGGCGATGGTGAGCTGACCAGCCCTTCGGGAGGACTTTCAGCTTGCCGCGGGCGGGGAGGGGGCTCATATCAGAAACACCTCCAACACCGCATGTCGGCCCTTACAACTCTTTGACGGATTTTGTGAAGCTTCAGGCATGACTGACAACCTCTGTTCTTTTGACGGGTGCGAAAAGAAAACGATCGCTCGCGGATACTGCACGAAGCACTATCAACGCTGGAGCAAGTACGGAGACCCGAGCATCACGAAACCTCGCGTCCGAGATGCCTGCTCCATAGACGACTGCGACGGCCCGGCGGTCGGGCACGGTTACTGCACAAAGCACTACCAGCGGTTCAAGAAGTTCGGTGACCCACACAAGGTCATTGACCGATCCGCCGGCACTTGCTCATTCGAAGACTGCGACCGCAAGCACTACGCGAAGGGCTTCTGCGCAAGCCATTGGAAACAAATCAACCGCGGTGAAGAAGTCCATAAGTTCAGCGATCAGGCGATCCCGTTCGAGGAGCTGCTGTGGAGTCGAGTCGATAGGACCGACACCTGCTGGCTCTGGACCGGACCGCTCAGTGATCAGAACTACGGGCTCTTCAACAAGGACCGCAAGACCTGGTATGCGCACCGATACTTCTATACGAGGTTCAAGGGCGAGATCCCCGAAGGACTCGAAATTGACCACATCTGCTGGGTCACTAACTGCGTCAACCCAGATCACCTGCGGCTGGCTGACAGGACTCAGCAGAATGAGTATCGGCAGGGGCCGCAGAAAGCCTCTCGAACCGGAGTGAGAAACGTTCACATTCGGAAAGGCAATCGCTTCAAGAAGTACCACGTCGAAGTCGGCCACGGAGGACGATCGTATAGCGGTGGAACCTACTACACGATCGAAGTCGCGGCTATCGCCGCAGCTTCTCTGCGGAAGAGACTTCACAGCCGCCCATCGTAGCGACGCTCTTCCCCCTCGGCGAGAGGGTTTGCGTCCAGAGAGAACGCCATAAAGTATGGCTCCTCGTCCAACAGATCCTCCTCCTCCTTGGCGCGTTGCCGTAATGATGCTGCATGCTTTCGGAGGGCGTCGGCAGTTTTACTGCCGTCAACACTTCTATCTTGAGTAGTGATGACCTTGGAGATCAGAGCCTCGGATGAGGCGATGACGTCGATCGCGTCGGCCGCTGCCCGCTTGATCGACCCGTCGGCGATCGTTAGGAACCCGTTGAGCTGGTCACCATCGAAGATCTGGTTTTCGCCAGTATCGAGATCGCCGATCAATAGGCGCACTTTTTGCGCCGGTTCGTTGTAATCGACCATCACAACTCCCTTGGTTGTGCCGTTCCCCGCCCCGCACGATGGTGGTCAGTGCGGAGCGGGGACCGTGCCCGGGATGGGTCAGGAACCGTTCGAGGCGTAGACGCCTTCGGTGAAGCCGGCGTCGATACCGACAACGGAACGACCGCGGTACCAAATGGTGTCGTCGTTGAACGAACCGTCCTCGATGGAGACTTCGCCACCGCCGACGGACTGGCCCTGGTCGCGCTTCACGCGGATGTCGACGTCCGGGTGGCCGGCGAGCTTCGTGCGAATGATCGACGGCAGGTCCGAGGACTTGCCCTGCACGAGCGCCCATCCGTCTGCGTGGGCGGCGCCGAGGCGGTTGGCGACGGTGCGGGACTCGAGCGGGGTGACGATCGACCGGTAGGGGTTGTCGACCTCCGTCTCGGTGACCTTGGACCCGTTGGTGACCTTGGTGACGATCCGCGCCGCGGTGAGGATGCGAGCAACCTCAGCGCGAAGCGCCGGACCGTGCACGAGGACAAGGTCCGAGGTTTCCACGAGCTCTCCGCGGTGGTTCTCGCGCAGGGCGAGAGCCTTGATTGCGGCGTCGAGGTTCTCCGGGGTGAACGGCTTGTCATCGACGGTCCCGAAGAATCCGGGAGCCCAACCAGTGGTGTCGACGAGGGTGTCGGCGACAACATTGTTCTGGGTCTTGCGCGCACCGTTTCCGAGGGAGCGAGGGAAGTCGGCCATGTCGGAGAACCGACGGGCCAGACGCAGCTCCCAGGTGAGACCATACGAGCGGCCCCACTTGCCGGCGCCGTGCTCGATTTCGGTCTCGCTGAGGGTCGCGCCCTTGTACTCTTCACCCTCGTTGACACGCTCGAAAGCGTCCGCACCCCACAGGTCGACGAGCTTGCGTCGCACGAAGCTGTCGACAGTGGTGTCGGTGACGATCGACTCGAACTCGAGCGGCGTGTCCTTGTAGGCCTTCAGTGCCTGCTTCTCGAACGCATCACCGAGCAGGATCGGGAAGTCCGACGTGGAGAATGCCTCGACGAGGACAGCCTGGGCGAGCGGGGATGCTCCGGTGCGGCCGCGAGCGAAAAGCTGCGCGGATTCGAAGACCTTCTCGTCACGGCTGGGTGCCCGACGGAAGCCTTCCTTCATGAGGTCAATGGTTTCCATAGTGGTGTGCTCCTATCAGGCGGTAGCGCCGGGGATCATGCCCAGCGGTGCGACTTCGGCGGGTCCGGTGCCGGTCGCCTTGGCGACGTTGGCCGCACCCCAGGGGGTGGCTCCGGCGGTGGCGGTGAGGGTGCCGTTTCCGGCGAGGTACACGGCCTGTCCGACGGTGAGTGCTCCGGTGACGGGGATGTCGTAGGAGCCGTCGAGCCAGATGGTGACCTTCTCGCCTTCGGCCGCGTCGGCGACGACTACGCCTCGGTAGACTCCGATGGCTGCGGGGTCACCGGACTTGTAGTCCTTGTCCGCGGGGAGGGCGATGTGCTTGTTCTCGGTGTAGCGCTGGTTCTTCATCAGGCGGCTCCTTCCAGGGCGTTGATGATGTCCTCGGCGGTGCGCTTGGGGGCGCCCGACTCGTTGACGTTGGTGGTGGTGTCCACCGGTGCGGATTCGCCGAGGCCGCGCACTTGGCCGTTGCCGTGGCCGAGCTGGTGGAGTTCGTCGGCGGCTTCCTTGGCGTCCTTGATGAGCTGGTCCTGGTCCTTGTCGGACTCGGCGAGCTGGTCGATGAGGCGGTTCTTCATGCCGGGGGCGTTGAGGTTCTCGAACGCTTCCTCGACGATGCCGGCGACTTCGGTGCGGCGGGCTTCCTTCGCCTTGGCCTTCTTGAGCTCAGCGATCTCAGCCTTAGCGGCCGCGAGTTCGCGCTTGAGGCGTTCGACTTCGGTCTCGCCCGAGTTGCCGCCACCTCCGCCGCTGCCGTTCTTGTTCTTCGAGTCGGCTTCGTCGACCCGGTTGGTGTTCTCGGTGTCAGCCATGGTGGCTGCCTCCTTCGGATTGGTTTCCTGGTTTCCATTCCCAACCGGGGCTGGGGTGGTCTTGGGGACGTACACGGTGGTCGGCACGACTTCAGTGGGTTCGCCTTCGAGGGCGATAGTGATGCCGTTGCGCGTGTACTTCTGCTCGAACGTGGTGAGCACGTCGGATGGGCCTTCGGTGCTGAACCAGACGGTGCTGTCATCGTGGTCGCGCACGTACATCCACATGTCGCGGTTGCCGATTGTGTCGCGCACCGCCTTCTGGAGGAGGTCGCGTGTCTCGTCGTTGATGCCTTCGCGCAGGCGGGCAGATTCGAGGACTTCCATCACCCTCCCGCCCCGCCCGGCGCGAGTAACGAAATCGACGCTGCGGGCTTCGGTGAGCTTGGTGACGACGCGCTGGCCATTGGCCTCGCTGACTTCACCCGATGCGCGGATGCTCACGCCGATGTCCTCGGCCATGTCGGCAACGATCGACTTCCAGTGCGAGTAGATCTTCGCCTCGGCGATCAGTCCGCCCGATTCGTCGTCCCAGTGGGCGTCTTCGGCGAGTACGCCGACGAGGTTGTGGAGGTCGCCCTCGGGTCGGTTCCAGTCCTCGGCTTCGGTGGCGTGATTCCAGAACATCTGCGTGCCCTTCGCGAACACGCGATCACGACCGGCAGCTTCGATGGTCTCTTTCGGGTAGACCCCACTTGACCCAGCTCCGGGTGTAATGATGCCGATCTTGGCGCGCCCTCCCGCCTTGGGGGTGAGGGTTGCGGTCTCCTTGAGGATTGTCATGGATTCTTCGCCGCCTTTCGGAGGTCTGCGAGTGGGGTTGCCTGGTAGCTGGGCCGCCAGTCGGGGTTGTCGACGCGGCGGGCCATGTCGGCGATGCTGATTTGCCCGTCCTGGAGCATCCGGTACCGGTCGGGGCCGAGGGCTGCGACAGCGTCGTGGGGGTTCTGATCGATCCAGTCCTCTGTGGTCTGGAACAGGTCAGGTGGTTCCTCGACGTCGGGGAAGCCGAGTTCGGCCCACGTCTTTGTCTTCGGCGTGAACGTGCACCTTCCGCAAACGTGATCCTCGGGGCCGACAGCATCTTTCGGGTACTCGGTGCCATGGCGCGCTAGGCAACTGGGGCACGTGCGTGACGACAGTTGCGCAGTCCAGATCTGGGCCACCACAGCCGGGTTCGCCGCGTTCTGGGCGGCATTCGCGGCGCGATGGCTGTCGAGGATCTCGGTCCTGGCGATACGGAGAGCGCGGGTGAGACCGCCAGTGAACGCCCCGCGGGACCGCCTCAGCATCTCCCTGGCGGCCCTGTCTGGGTGCCAACCACTCGGCACGGCCCTGATGAGCGAGGACCGCACAGCATCCAACGCCTCCGGCGCAAGTGGTGCGGATGAGGCCACAATGCCGGTCATCGTGCGCTCGATGATCTGCTCGAGTGCCGGCTGGTCGACACGCGTGAACGACGGGAGCAGCTTCGAGTCGACGGGCGGCATCTGGGACGCCGCGACACCGGTGGTGAGATCCGCGGTCCGTTCGACGACTTCCCGCACACTGTCCTCGAGCAACGGGCCCAGTTCGGCGGCGAGCTCACGGAGTTTCACCGCGGTCATCGCCAAAGCCCGTTGCGTGCGGGCCAGGTTGGTGATCTGGGCGGGCGTGAGGGGTTCGCCTGCGGCTTTCCGGGCGAGGATGACGGCGATCGTGTCCTGCCACTCCTGAGCGACTTCCTGCCACGCTTGCGCCCAACGTGCGGTGAGTGCGCGCGTGGAAGCGTCGACGTAGTCGTCGACCATGGCCCGCAGTTCGGAGGCCCGACGTAGCGTCAACTCTGTGATTGCCACGCCGGACCACCTCCGTTACTGGTTGAGAACCGCTGCGGGATCCTCGCCACGGTTGTACGCATCCACGGCCGCATCCCCGGCGGTGACGTTCGGGTCGATGAAGTTGCCGTTGTCGTCCGTGAACTGTTCGAGGATTTCGTCCACGTCCCTGACCCCCAGTGCACGGAGCAGGAGACGCATGGTCTCGAGCGGCGGGAGCTTCTGGGTGGCGTCGGCGTCAACGATGGCCTTGACCATGACGTCGATGGGTGTGTCGTCGAGTTCCGGCCAGGTGAACGTAATCGTTCGGTCATCGGGGTTACCGAGCGACACTTCCTGGCGGCCCGTGTACGGGTCAGCCTTCACACCACCCTTGAGCGGCCCTCGCGGTGCCAGGACGGCCTGGTCGATGACGTGGTTGAGGATCGCCCGGTATGTTTCCGTCCACACGTCCCGGCGGCCCTGCATCACCAGCCGCGTCGGTTGGTTCAGGGTCTCAGCGACGGCACGCGCACCCGTCTGCCCGGGATCGGAGGTCAGAGTCGTGACCGGGATACCGAATGCGGTCGCGACCATGGTGGCCAGGGGGCGTCCGGACTCGGCGTCGATCGTGGCCCCGGTCTTCGGGACCGCTTCGAGTTGCGTGTTCGGGTCGAAGGCGACAACTCCCCCAGCCTCGTTGAGGCTGTTGAGCTGGGATCGCATCTGCTGGGCGCCGGATTTCTTGCCCGACATCTTCCACGCGATACGTGAGAGTGCTTTCGTCAGCTTCGCCCAGTCGTCAAGGAACCCGGTGTACCCGCGAGCCCAGGGAAGGGCGGCGTATGCGTCACCGATGCCGTACTTGCCGATAGTGTTCACGGACGTGTGCTGGACGGCGGCGGACCAGTCGACGGGGTTGCCGTCGATGACGGGGAACTTCCGGGTCGGGTTGTAGCCGAGAGCCGGATACCAGGTGGTTTTCTGCCGGGTCGTGACCTTCGCGGTGCGTTCACCGATCGTGGTCTCGACGTAGTCGCGGCGGTAGAACCACGGTTCCGAGGCATCCTCAGGGTTGGTGAAGATGTCCGTGACCTCGAGGGGGTCGAGTGTGCGAACGCGAACGAACCCGGTGTCGGGTGCGGTGAACAGGATTGCGTACATGTTGCCGTCGGTGGACAGCTGCCGTTCGAGGATTTCGTGCGCCTGGTGGCCTGTGAACGCGGCACGGTTCCCCGGATCATCGAGGAACGCCTGGACGACGGTGTTGACGTCCTGGGTGCCGGTCTCTTTGCCGTCCGCGGCTACGACTCCGATACCGCCATTCCCGTGCACGTATCCGGTGCGAACAGCGATACCGCGGGCGATGAGCGGGTTGCCGATCGCCATGACTCGGCATGCTTGCGCGGCTTGCTTGCGCCCCTCTGGGCTGAGGTCGCGTGCTGTTTGGTCGCTGAGGTTCTGCCAGCCAGCGTCTTCGGAGAACATGCGGGACAGTTGCTCGTAGGATTCTTCGAGGCGGAACGACAGTGTGTCGACTTCGCCCTTAAGCCGGTTCACTTCCGGGTCAGCGGACTCTTGGAGGCCGAGCCAGTTGCGAATACCCATGGAGCCTCCGTTCGGTTAGAAGTAGCTGATCGGGATTGCGTCGTCAGCGAATTCCTCGGCGACGAGTTCTGATTCGTCGATGAGGTCATGCAGCAGCAGGTAGGAGACGGCCTGGGAGAGACCGTCGATCGTGTCATCGTTCGCGGAGTTCGGGAACGCTTTCGCCTCCCCCAGGAGCTCTGCCACGTTCGGTTGCAGGGCCGCGTCGGGGAGGATCACATTCTTGGCGAACGTGAAGGGGCTGATCGCGTTGGCGCGGGCCAGCTTCGACCCCTCTGGTTCGATGGGAATCATGCCGGGCACAGACTTCGATAGGTGCGAGATGACCGCAGATCCGTTGGCCTTGTCCTCGATGAGTTTCGCGGCTGCCTGGGGCCATTTTGCGGTCATGGCTTTCACGGCTTCGACGGTGGCGTTGAAGTTCAACCGGTCGCGGATCTGATCGAGGAGGTAGGCGTTGATACCCACGCGCAACCACACTTGACCGACGACGAAGTCCGAGCTCTTCGTGTCCTTGAACGCCATGTCCCAGGACTGGATGAGCTCGTATCCGTTCTCACGTAGGCCGGGGATAATCCGGGAACCGTCTGGGCGTTCGACCCACATGGGTTGCGAGTAGCGTGCCCAGTCTTCCTCTGGTGGGAACACTCCCCCGCTGTCCGGTGTGGGCCGGCCTTGGTAGAGGGCGGCGAAGGTGCGTGGCCCGGACTCGCGTTCACGCTTCGCCCACTGGGCTTGCGTCCGCCCTCGGGCGGAGATCATGTACTCCCCGGGTTCGCGGCCGAGAATGTCGGCCTCGCCCTTCTCAGGGCGGTGGTCGGCGCGGGCGGGAATGTTGAGGAAGTGCCAGTCGGAGTCTTCTTGGGCGATGAGTCTGCCGGCGAGGTCGTCGTCGTGCCAGCGTGTGAGGATGACGACTACGGAGGTGCCGGGGGCGAGACGGGCGACGACGACGTCGGTGTACCAGTCCCAGACGTTGTCTCTGTAGGTCTGTGAGTCGGCTTCTTTACGGTCTTTGATGGGGTCGTCGATGATGACGAGGTCTGCGGGTTGTCCTGAGCCGGATCCGCCGACTGAGGTGGAGTAGACTCCGCCGGTGTGGTCTTGGAGGCGCCAGTCTGAGACGGCACTGTTGCCGTCGGCGATCTCGAGGTCGAGTTCGGGGTGGCTGGCGATGGCGTTGCGGATGGCGCGGCCGTTGCGTTCGGCGAGGCGCTGCGAGTAGGAAGCGGAGAAGATGCGGGTGTCTTGGTTTTGGGTGAGCGCCCAGATGGGGAAGTCTTTGGCTGCCCGGGTCGACTTGCCTTCCTGAGGCGGCATGGAGATGATCAGGCGAGCATCGGGGGTGTTGTAGCAGTCGATGAGCGCCTGGTCTATGAGGTCGAGCGCCGGGGTTTGGATGGTGCCTGGGGTGATGACTCGGGCGATGTCGAGTGGTGATTCCCATGTGGTGGTGGTTTGCGCTTCGAGTTTGTCTGCGAGCGCCGTCATCCAGTCTATGGACACGACGCACCTCCATGAAGTTGACCCGGTTTTGAGACGAGTACCGGGAACTCGAACCACGGCAAGGTAGCGAGCCCGGTGCTGTGGTTGGTTTAGTGCCCCTCGGAGCCGGCAGAATGCGTCTACGACGAGGGGCGGGGAACGCATTCCGCGGGTAGAAAAGTGACGAAACACCCCGGGAACGCGAAAAGTGGACCGGTCTCTGGGGAGAGAACGAATCCACTATTTCACAGAGTAGCGGGACAATAATCAGGACACAAGTGTCAGGGCGCGTGTCGCGAATCTTTCCACGACCTCCCCGACATTGAAGCCCTCGGGGTACTTCGTGAGCTTTCCCCGTTTGGCGGTCTTGCGGATCGTGTCGGCGGGTACGTCCATGTTGAAGATCTCGCGCAGGACGGCGGACACGTTGGGGGCGGCGAGTGTCCGGTCCATGGTCTGGCCTTTGAGTTCTTCGCGCAGCGTATGGGCGAGGTGCACGGTACCGTCGGGCAGGCGCACGGTGGTCTCCCACGGCCAGGCGTAGATGGGTGCGCCGGCGAAGATGGTGACGAGGCGGCGTTCGTCTTTGCTGGCGTAGGGGCGGCGGAGGGCTTTGACGCATTCCTGGATCTCGGTGGTGAAGTCGTCGAGGGCGGCATGCTCCGCGAGCCATTCGGCTTGGGTGTAGATCCAGCCGGCGAGGGAGTAGCTGTTGTCGTCGCAGTCGATGACGACCTCGCGCTCTTCGCCGATCATGAGTGCCCAGGAGACGAGCTTCTGTTTCAGGTCGAGCTTGGCGTCGAGGATGCTCACTGGCATGGGTGGTTTGGATGCGCCGGTGCTGCCGCCGGTGTCGCCTTTGGGTGAGGGCGGGTGCTCGGAGATGGTGAGGGCGTCGTGAACGGAATCCATGAGGTTCCGGATCTGCTGGGCTGGGGCTGGGTCAGACATGTGACCCCCTGAGCGCGGTGTCGATGCCTTCGATCTTCCCGTTGAAGAAAGCAACCTTGCGACTGGAGTAGTGGTAGAGGATGACCGCGACCGTGGCGATCGGAGCGAGCACCAGATGGAAGGCGAGCAGGCTGGTCCATCCGTTGTGGACTTGCATGCCGAGGGAGAACCATTGCTGGGCGACGATGAGTGTCATGATCGCGGCGAACGCCGGGTGGTGGATGAACTTAGACATTGGAGCCTCTTTCGATGTAGTCGCGGCTGCTCCACACGTTGCCGCAGCAGTGGCAGTGAAAGCCGACAGGGATTTGCTCGAGTCCGTCTGATGCGAGGACGGGTTCACGATGCTCGTGGAGGCACATGATGACCACTCGTGGTTCGGGGTCCATGAGTGCCTTCTCTTCGAGGGTTTCGTGGGGGCAGTCTTCGTGGCCTGGCCTCATGAGCGTGCGCTTCTCGTGACGCGTGGCCTCCATTGGGATGCGCAGTCGAGAGTGAGCTTCTGGCGGTCGAGGGTGTCGATGTGGACGCAGAGGCGATCCTGGTCTGAGAATCGTGCGGCCTGTCCTGGCCAGAGCTGGTATTCGTCGGCGAGGCTCCATCGTGAGGTGAATATCCTGTCGACGGTGACGTTCGAGTAGATGCGTCGTTCGTCGAGGATGTCAACGGCTGTGCCCAGTGTGCTGAGTGGCATGGTGTCGATTGGCAGCCACGGGTTCTCGGTCATTGTGAAACCTCCACATGGCAGTCGCACCCGCAGTCGGTGGGCACGTCGTCTATGTCATCCCATGCCTGCAGGTCGCACTTCTGGTGGTTGGCACCGCCTCGGCAGTCGGGGGACATCCACTTGGCATCATCCATTGGCTCGGACCAGTCGCCCATCAGCTTCATTCCTTCCCATGAACACCATCTGCCTTCTCAGATTTTCTTCCTGCGTCACTGCTTCGATGTGATCAGGGTTGAAGCAGATGCGGTTTCGGCATAGATGATCTACTTGATACCCCTCAGGGATCGGCCCCTTGTAGGCTTCATGAGACAGTCGGTGCACGTAATCAGAACCCCCGTATCGCCCGTACCCAGTTGACGCGACTGTGCCAGTCCATTCCCAGCAGCCCGAAGCGGAGATTGCGCGTCCGCTTTCCAGGACTTCTCGCATTGTCGGCGGCTCCGGAAGATCAAACGAGCCAAACGCTTTCAATCGCTGGTAGTGCTTCCCGCAGAGCTTCTTGATCTTGTATGCAGACAGGCTCTCGCATCCGTCTACGCGACACTGAATGTCGGGGAGTGGCCCTCTGCTCCTGTAATCCACAATCTCCTCGCCATCAGCCTTGGCCTCTGCAAGGTGTTTCCAGCAGTAGTCGCGGCTCCGGTATGCGAGAGTGCACCCGTCAACCCTGCACTTCTTCTTGCTCATGGTTTCCCTGCTTTCTGCATGTCATCAACGAGTTGCTCATAAGTGCTTGCGATGAGTTCGGCGGCGGTCACCCAGGACATGGCCCCGGTCGCGGCCGTGTTCTCCGCTTGTGTGATGCCCTCCTGGTAGATGGACTCCGCGTGACCCTTCACGGTCAGTCCCGGGGGTGTGGACCCGACCACGCCATGTTCGAGGGCGAGGAGGCCTGCTGCGCGTCGGATGCGTTCACGTTGGGCTTGGACTTGCTGGATGGTCATTTGCCGCCTCCTGCGAGGTTGCGGAGGATGCGCGGGATCTCGGTGGCCGCGGTCTGCATCTGGTCCGGTGTGGCTCTGATCGCGGTGAGGAGTGAGGTGAGGACGGTTTCGAACTGGGCGCCCGTCTGCTCGGCCAGCTTGACCTGGCGCTCGTCGACGCCGGCCTTCAGCGTTTCGGCGGCGTACCGGGCGAGCTGGTCCTGAGCCTTGTGCAGGAGCGTGTACACGATGTGCTGACGGGCCTCTTCGGTGCGTTCGAACAGTGAGCCGACTTCGGGGTGGTCCTTGCCGACCACCTTGGTCTCACCCCACCAGAGGTCTCCATCGGTCTCGAGCAGCTCCACCTGGTGCCTGAGCCACTCCACCTCACCCGCCTTGGAGGCGACGAGATCCAGGAGTGCCTGCGCGGGGTCGAGGTTCTCGTGCGGGGTGCCCAACCTGCGGGCGACGCGGGCGAGCTTCTCTTGCTCGAGGTTGCGTTCGGCGGCTTTCTTCGCGGACTTCGTGGAGGATCCGTGCATGCGGCAATGGCTGGTGCCCCGTACTGGCGGGTTCTGGCACTGGTTGCCGGAGCGTCGGGATTTGGCCCAGCATTTCTTCGGATCCCACCCTGTGCGGTCGATGTTCTTGTTCGGCCCGTTGCTTCCCATTACAGGCCGCTGACTTCGGTGGTGACGTGGATGGTGGCACCGTTGGGGACGACGTGTTCGTGGTCGTTGATGGTCAGGGTGCTGGTGTCGGTGCCTTTGTTGAGGATGATGGTGTGGAGGGTGCCGCGTGCGCAGCGTCCGAGGTGCGCCAGTGTCGGGAGTGTGACGGTTTTCCCGAGGTGTTCGGCCGTGAGGTTCCTGATGATCATGCGCCCAGCTTGCTCTGGGCTGTCAAAGAGTTTCTAGGGCCGACACGCGGTGAAACGAAAGTTTATTGAACGATGTTCATTAGCCAGGCGAGAGACTTCACTGGTGCGGCAATGAACCAGTCAATCGGGTGCTGTCGAGGGCGACGGGTGCGGGTGGGACGGGTCGACCAGTAGCGGAACCATCGGCGCTCCCACGGCCCCACTGCCCCTCCTTGGGTACACGCACCAGGCTCGGAGGATTGCGCTGGAACATGAGGATGTGTGGCGTGAACAGCACACCCTGATTCTTCGAACCCATCGGGTCGTACTGGTGGCCGACGATAGCCCACACGTCCGGGTTGACGGTTCGCTCGATGAGAGTTCCGTCGTCGAGTTTCACAATGCTCCCCGGCGGCAGGGACAAGAACTCTTCGACGGTCACTCCCTCACCTTCCACGCTCGCCCATCTGGGTGGATGATGTGCTCGCCGGGGCGCGGGATTAGCCGCGGGTCTTGTATGACGCCACCGGCACGGAAGTTGACCAGTTCTGGCCCGCCCTCCCCAATCGGCTTGTACTCGGGCAGCGGTCCCGCGATGAACTGCATGAGCCCCATACCCCGCTGTTCGCTGGTCTTGATGTACCGTCCGCTGTTGAGCAGCCATTGTCGGTGGGTGATCCCCCACCAGTGGCGGTTGCGGTTCGAGCCGTAGCGTTCGAGGCCGTAACGGAACGAGTCTGCGAACAAGTTCCCCGTGGCCATCATCTGCCGGCTTGGTGAGTACGTCATGATTCCTCCCCAGTCAGTGCGGTGATCGCGGCACGGGCGTCAGCTCGGTAGTTCTGCCGAATACCCTCAGCCACGTTGTCCCATTTCGCTGCAGCTGGGCCGTCTCCCATGTCGCGTGCGAAAAGTCCCCGAGCCACCCTCTCGACCGCCTCTTTGGTGCGGAGCTGCTCCCGCTGCCATTTCGCACCCTTCCTGAACATGATGAGCCGTGGGTAATTCTCTTCGGCGGGCAGATGCTCGTACGTGTGGTGCGCTCCGGCGTAGTCCTCAGCCTTCTCGTCCCAGTTCATTGCTTCTCCCATTTCCCGACGACGCGTTCTTCTGGCCCGTTGCCGCAGTCATTGCAGTTGTCTGCGACCTCCACAGTCAGCCCGAGGTCATCAATGATTGCCTGGGCCATGGCCGCGGCCTCCTCGCTGGCCATGACAACGCCGCTTTCACTGGCCCCGGAACGAATGGTGTCCCTGATCCTGTCCCGCATCTCTTCCCTGTCACTCATGCCCGATCACCATCCATCCGCAGTCGCATTGTTTCCCGTTCTTTCGTGTCCAGCATTCGTTGGCGTCGTGGTCGTTGATTGTGTGCCCGCAAGTGGTGCAGGTGCGGTCGTAGATGCTTTCAGTCACCGTTGGCCTCCTGAACGAGCTTGTACTTGCGCAGGAAGTTCGGTAGTTCCGTGTAGGCCAATCGCTTGCCCTGGTGCGACACGTAGGGTCGAAGCGAGTGCCTGTCTGGAATGGCGATCACGGTCGTCTCCTGGCCGTCCGACAGCCGTCGCCATATCTGCCCTGGTTTCGGATCATTCCTATTCACCGTCGATCACTCCCTCCTCTGGTTCCGCCCGCGTGGTGTGGCAGTACTCGTACTGACCGTCCTGGAACGCCGCACCCTCGGGCCGGTGAACCCATCGAGGGCTCCATGAGTTCCGATAACCCGATTCCACGACCCGTACACCGCAGTTCCTACATCTCTCAGCCACCGTCGATCACCCCATCCAACGCACGAACAGTCGGGCAGGGGTAGGTTGTCGTTACTTCGTATGGGATCGAGCATCCTTTGCAGTAAGGTGTCCCGTCGAAGTCGAGATTGAGCACATGCAGTTCGAGTACCGCTTCGATCATTGAGAGCGCGGTGGGGACGGTGACGTTGTGGGCGTCCACGATGGCGGTCGCGTCATCCCAGGCTGGTTGCACATAGGCGATAGCGCCCCCGTCATTCTTCGGGTATACGACCAGTGAGTCATCCGGTCCCGCCTGCGCTGGTCCGTCGATACCCCACGGTCCTTCTGTTGCCGCCGCGTGGATTGCGCGGTGTTCGTCGATCCATGCCTTGATCGGGTTGTCACTGGTCATCGCCAACCCTCCTCTCGGTGTTGTCGAACCCACGGTGGTTCGTAGTCTCTGATCTCGTCACGGTATGACTGCGAGTAGCCCAGTGGTGCCTGGCATATCTCGCACGATCCGGACGCGCAGCACTCACTCATGCTTCCTCCTCGATCCGGTTTGCCCTGCCGGTGAGCCATCCTTGAGCGGCGGCGGTGGCGAGATTGTCGTTCTCGTCTGATCCAGGAATGACCACCAGCGATATAGCCTCTGCCGCTTCCCTCAGCGCATCCGCTTTGATCTTCGCGATCCCGCGCTCAGCGTCGGCCTTGGCCTCGTCGTAGTCCTCGCCAGCGCGCTCGTCCATGACCAAGGCGTAGCAGTCGCGCAGCTCCACCTCGTCGGGCGTGTACGGTTCAGTGCTCATCGTGCTTCCTCCTTCGTCGCACCCGGGTAGGGAATGTTTTCGTCCAACCAGCGCAACGCGGCGTTGACGCCGGCAGTGAAGCTTCCCGCCCCGTGCTCGTCTCTGAGGACTGACCCGAACACGATCTGCGTGTGGTGGTCCCTGTAGCAATCAGCTTTCATAATTCGATCGTGTCCTTTTCTGTCAAAGAGTTGCTACGCCGACTCGCCGTGCTTGTCGGCTTGTTTGGTGCCGTGTTTTTGCAGGGGGTTGTCGTTTCCTGAACGGTGTTCAGGGGGTGCGTGGGAGGCTTTGTGTGCCTCGTAGAGCGCCTTTCGTGTCGCCCAGGCCTCCATGTGTGGTTCGAGGGCTACGGCGGCGCATATGGCCCCGGGGATGAGCAGCGCGGTGATGATGAGCGGGATCATGACCTCACCGCCAATGCACGAGCAGCGTCCATAGCCTCGGGTAGAGTGTCGTATGGAGCTTCGACCAGGCGTCGCGCTTTGGTCACGGTGAACAACCCCGCGTACGCAAGCACCTTGGGTGTCGGATGATTCGAGCAGCGGTAGAGCCCCTCGCACACGTCCCGATGCATGTCGCGTTCGATCAACAGGCGCATCTGGGTTGGCGTGTTGATGTGGCAGGTCCCGTCGCCAAGGGGGTGCATCCATTCGACCGTGCCGTGATAGTAGTTATGTTTCGCCCACTCCCTCCCTCGCCTGTCCGTGTATCGCCCGGTTGTGAGGATTTCGTCGACGGTGCTCATGCTGCGCCCCTGAGTTCGTGGAGGCCGCGGCGGTAGGTCGTCCAGGGCGTGTTTCCGCGTCGGTAGTCTTCGTACTGCTCGGCGGTGAGTTCACCGGAGGCGATGGCCTTCGAGAGTGCCTTCGTCGCAGTGAGTTCGGCGGCAGTGTCGGTCATGTCGGCGCGCGACGGGACGATGGTCTCGACCTTGGCCAGGCGTGCACGGCGTTCGGCTTTGATGATGCGCACGATGTGGGCGGGCATGAGGTAGTCGGTGGATTCGTGGAAGTGCTTCTTGGCCGCGTGTTTCGCTTCGTGCAGGGTGTACGGGGTGAGGAGGTCGTACCAGGCGGCGGAGACTTCTTCGGAGGTGTTGCGGTTGTCGTAGGCGCTGATGAGGGCGAGGAGTTCGCCGGCTTCGCTGAGTCTCATAGCAGTTCTCCTTGGATGGTGTTGTCTTGTTCTTCTTCCATGCGGCGCAGGTTCTCGATGACGGTCCGGTTGTGGTCCATGCGTTCCTGCGCTCGGTTGCGGGGCTTCTCCCGCTGGGCTGGTCGTTCGGCTTCGGAGCGGATCTTCGCGACGAGTTGTGGGAACTTTTCGCGCAGCTTCGAGGCTGAGAGGATGTTGGCTTTCCAGAACTGGTCGTTCTGGGACCAGCGGACGACGTAGGCGATCTGTTCTTCGGTGGCGTTGTCGCGGTCGAGGAGGAGTCGCATGGCGTCGTGGTTGGTCTTGTTGCGTTTGGGTGGTCGGTTGCCGTTGCGTTCGATCTCAAGGTCCAGGAGGTCGAGGAGTCCATCAACGTCGTCTCGGGGTTCGGGGTCCGGCTCGTCGGGGGTCGCTTGCGATCCCGGACTAGAAGATGTTTCTGGTGAGGTTTCTGGTTCTGTTGAGGTTTCTGGTTCTGGTTCTGTTGAGTGTGAAAAACGATTCATGCCTTGCCTAGGGGCTTGGGAAGGGTCTTGGTAAGCCCCTTCGGTAGGGGCTTCAAAGTCCTCTTCGATACCCCTTATCAAGCCCCTTACGAAGTCCCTTGTTGAGCGTCCGGTGTTCTTATTCACCGAGTCCGAGAGCTTCGAGGTGTCGATCTTCAGCAGCTCCCCCCGGCATACGGATTTGAGTCTCCCGGACAGTACCGAGCGCACAGCCGAGTCGATGCCCTTCATGCCATTCGGGGACCGCCAGGCCTCGTCGTGACGCACATACGACCTCACGAGCACCTCCTGCGTCACCCGGTCGACAACGATGAACCGCGCACCCTCGAGGGCCGCGATGTCGTCGGTGATGGCGTCCAGGGACTGGTCTGCGACCTGCATTGACCAGCGGCGCTCAGCGAGCGTCACGACACCGCACATGGACACGTCTGGCTGGGACAGGAGCTGGAAGTAGAGTCGCTGCGCGGTCGCGCCCAGGCCCTTAAAGTCATCGTCGGCCCAGATGCGGGTGATGATCTTCGCGTAGTCACGTGCCACTGCCTACCCCCTCCCTGGTCGTGGTGGGAGCAGCCCGAGCATCGCGAGCACATCAGGCAGATCAGCAGCCGGCACAAACTCTTCGGCCACCCGCTTGGCTTTGCGTTTGATCGCGGGCGTGGCTTCTGAGTACCCGCCGTTCATGGTGTTCTGGGCGTCGAACGAGATGCCGGAGCCGGGACGGATGGCGCCTTCGAGTCGTGCGGTGGTTCTCATGCTGCTGCTCCTGTCTTGGTGGCTTCGATGTATTTCTCGAGGCGCTGGGGTTGCAGTCCCGACCAGTGCTCCACGTGCTCGTCTGGGAAGACCGCGAACACGACGGGTGCGGAACTGTGCCCGAGTTCGCGGGTGACAAATCGGTAGGCGTCGAGGTCGGAGGAGAGGTCGACGTGCGTGTAGACGATGCCGTCGCGTTCAAGGATGTGCTTCGTCATACGGCACTGGGTGCAGAATTCTGTGCTGTATACCGTGATTGCCATTAGATGTGCCTCCAAGTCTTTCGCCTGACGATCTGCCAGACGGTTGATCTACTGATGCTGAATTTCATTGCGATCTCGCGGTAGTTGAGATCGTCAGAGATGCTGCGGATCTCGAGCACTTGCGCCTCGGTTAATTTCGCCCGCCCTCCGCTTTCACCCCTTGCGCTTCTCCCTCGGATGAAACGATCGTTGGTGTTGTCTACACCGGTCCCGACCTCGAGGTGAAGGGGATTCACACACGGCGGGTTATCGCACTTGTGCCGAACTACTAACCCGTCCGGTATCGGCCCTACGTGCAGTTCATATGAGGCTCTATGTGCACGTCTGTGCCGATTGCCGAACGAGAACAGCCCGTAGCCGTCACGGTCGGTCATTTCAGTCCACTCGATGCAATCGTTCGTTTCGGTCACGGTGATGTACTCGGCGAATCGAGCTGCGAGATCGTTTCCCCGACGCTTTTGAACTTCGCAGGGATTGCCGTTGTTGAGCCAGCGGTCATAGTGCAAAGTGCACCACCCTCGGGCGTATTGCCCCCTCGCGCAACCATCGATAGTGCATTGCGAGTCAATGACTCTCGGACGCCGGTATTCAGGGTCTCCGTGCCGACTCCATCGGATGTAGTGCTTGTTGCACAAACTCCGGGAAAGGACCGGACTATCGCAGTCGAGAATCGAGCAAGTCTGCATGGTGTCCTCCTAAAATGGAACGGTCTGGTCGTGGAAGATCAGGTGGATGCGGCGCCAGCCCTTCTCGGTGACGCGGGGACCGCGGCGGTATGTGGTGCTGGTGATGAAGTCGCTGTTGTCATCCGCGATTGCGCCGGCGTCGACGATGCCGTCGATGAGGCACTTCACGGTCGGTTCAGCGTTCGGCGGGTCCGCTCTTCCACCGGTGCGCAGGCCGACTTCGACGATGAGCATCGCGGGCGTCGGGACGATGAGGCCGGCCTGGCGTGCGAGCATCATGCCGCGGTTGCGCAGGGCCCGCTTCCGTTGCCGTTCCGGCCGCCAGTGCATGCGGTCGTTCGAGGACAGATATTCCATATCGGGAACATCGACGATAAGTTCTGCGGTCACTTCGCGGCCTCCTCGGATCGACGGATGCGACCTTCTCTCACTGCTGTCCTGCGGCATTCTTTGCATCCTCTATTCCCGTTGGGTTTGATGTAGGTGTTGATGACGTCGAAGGCGTGGCCCCTGATGCACTCCGACATCTTTGATCCGACACTTCTGCCATTCCGGGCCTGGTCGATCATGTTTTCTTGACGGGTGCCCCATCGGAGATTTTCGGCCCGGTTGTCCGTCTTGATGTCGTTCCGGTGACACGCCTCGCGAAGTGGAGGGCATGGACCCGCGAAGGCCTCGAGAACGAGGCGCTGCACGTAGTGGTTGCGATTGACCCCATCCTTGAACAGCATCACTTGCAGATACCCGTCCGGCTTGAGGGCAGGCTTCCGAGGTCGAGACTTGCGTCGCCTGCCAAGTGAATCCTTGCGCTCAACGGTCCTGAGATTGCCAATCGATGAGACCTCATACAGGCCCTCGTAGCCCACGACTGGCAGCCATCTTTCAGGGACGTCGACGATGAGCTCTGTCATGCCGCGGCTCCCATCCGTCGTGGCGCCCAGCACTGCGCAACGAACGCCCGGCCCTCGGGAGTTTTCGCATATTCTGCGACCTCTGCCCACGTGATCGCGCCGGGCCGAGTCACTGGTTTATCGGGCAGCCCGGCAGCGTGGGTGAGGATGCGCAGCGCGGTCGGACCCTTCACGCGCCGTCCGTCGCCGGCCTTGCGGATGCGGTAGAACGACTCGCACGAGACACCTGCCGCCCGGTATGCGTCAGCGACCGTCGGATAGTGGTCGAGGATCTTAGCCAGTGCGGGCCGGATATCACCGACCGTGTAAATGGGGGTCATGAGTTTCTCCATTCGTCGCCACCCCATGCCTCAGTGGCTCTGGCGGCGTCCTTTTCGTATTGCTGTTGCAGACACTCCTGCGTGCAAGGCTTCTTCTTGCCCTGGTGCTTCATGCACCGGTGGGCCTCACGGCGCTGGGCCGGATCAAGGCTTCGCAGTGAGGTCAATGCGTGGATTCGCGAGAGCGCCCGAGAAGTGCAAGTGCCGTCCATGCGACCGTGGTTTACCCTGTCCATGGGGTTCCGGGATGACACCAGCGCCCCGCAGTGATCGCATTCGCCGTCAATCTCCGCCGGAGACCATGCCGGCGCCTTCGCTCCCTCGAGCTCGGCAAGTTCATCGAAGATGCTGAGCTGCCCCTCGACCAAACTCATCCTGTGACCTCGAGCTCTCGTGGTTGCCTGGCCGCGATTTTCTGCACGGCCACGGTTCGGGCTTCTTCGGCGGTGCATTCGGTGGCGATCTTCCACCGCCCGTCATCGACGACGACGTACACGCCCCAATCCCCGGGCCCGTCCTTGACGATGTGCAGGTGTGCGGGTCGCGATCTCATGCCGCCCGCCTTTCTCGTCGGTAGTCCCGGTGGTAGGTGCGCAGGTGCTCCACCTGGTCGTCTTCGCAGTGTTTGGCGCGGGTGACGATCGGTGACCCGCAGTCCGGGCAGATCCGGTTCGGTTGCAGTCGGGCGCGCTGCTCGGGTGTGAGACCGCCACGGATCCCGAACCTCATATCCACCGGGGTTTGTGCTTCTTCCTCGAGGGAGGTTCGTGCGCAAATTGCCCTCAGTGGACACTCCCAACAGAGCGCCACAGCCTGGGCGACCCGGGTGCGGTCGGTGGCGAAGAACATGCCATCCGCCACCTCCGCACCCACCTGAGCGCAGATCGCACCCTCCCAGTCCTCGCCGTAACGATCGTCGCTCATGCTGCTGCTCCCAATTCACGACGCTCAGACGCCAGGAGTAAGACTTCCGGTATCGGCTCGCCCGGGTGGCGTGTGCGCCAGTTGTTGCGGGCCTGGTGGAGCTTCCTGCAGCCGGCGCACCGCTTCCCGCTCCGCAGGTTTCCCGCCTTGTCCTTGCGGTGTGGATCCTCAGCGAGCATCGAATTCGGGTGGCCGTTTGCGCATTCACCGAGCTTCCAGTTCGCCCCATGTGTGCGGCGTCCGTTCTCGAAATTCTCGAGTAACCGAAGGTGTGCAGGATTCACGCACCGCTTCTCACGACAGAGATGATCGAGTGTCATCCCGATCGGCACTGGGCCATTGAACTTTTCCCAGACAGCCCTGTGCGCGAGAACCATGCCGCGCCCATCGGCCTTGCTTTGCCACCCAACCTGGGCGTAACCGTGGCTAGCGGTCGAGTAGGTGCTGATCCAGCAACCGTTCATGGATCGAACGATCTTCTCGTGAGCCCGGTCCATCACGCGCTGAGGAATGACGCCGCGGTTCCAGTTGTCGGTAGAGTCGGCTCCGGTTCGACTAAAACGGCGGTTCCGAGCCATCGCCCCCACCTCCTTGCGATGGGTTCTGCCCCCAGCCACTAGACTGCTGGGTCTGCTGCTGGTTGCCCCAACCGCCTTGCTGGGACTGGTGGCCGCCAAAGTTGCCGCCACTGGACTGCTGGCCGACGCCTCCGCCCTGCTGCCGCTTCGGGTAGACGCGGATCCCGTCGCCGTTGACCTTCGCGGACAGAGACTGCCCGTTCTGCCCGTCATACGATGCGAGTTCGGTGATGGTGCCAGACACGGTCACCTGCGAACCCTTCTCGGGATTCAACGCGCTCACGAGGTCAGCGTGTTCGCCCCAGAACGTGACGTCGTAGGCCGTGGATGACAGCTGCTCGTATGAGCCGTCGTCGTTTTTCTTCGACCTGCCGGCGCGGATCGTGAGGTTCGCGACGTGCTTGCCGCTGTTGGTGGTGTTGAACCGCGGGTCGGCGACGATTCCGCCTTCGATGGTTACTCGTGCATCTGCCATCAGGCTGCCTCTCCCTGGATCTCGCCGTTTTCGTCGACGAGGACCCCATCGACCACTTCCTCTTCCGTCGTGTTTTCCGCGGTCGTGAGGGCGGTGCCGGCGGCCTGGAAGGTGGACTTCAGTTCGTCGGTGAGTTCACCCGCAGTCGCGCACGCCTTCCAGAGGTTCCGCACGTCCTGGGCGGTGGCGCAGTCGTCGAGTTCGGCCTCCCAGTTCCGACCGGACGGTTCCGGTGACGGCGCGGATTGCACCTGCTGCTGAGGTCGTCGCGTGGTGCGAGCCTGCTGGGGCGCACGGTTCGCGGCCTGCTGGTTGTTGTCGGCCTGAGCCATTTCGTCGGACGTGTAGAGTCCGCTGAGGTCTTCCGGGAACGCCTTGCGGATCGCCAGAGCCTCCGCGCACTTCGCGATCATCCTGGCCGGCATCTTTTGCCACATCGGACCGGTGGCCGTGTACTCGGACGTGAGTGCGACGGTCGTGAACTTTGAGCCGTTGCGCTCGACGATGACCTTCGCTGCGGCGGGCGGTCCCTGCTGGAGCCACACATCGACCCACTGGCCATCTGCTCCGCACCAGTACGTCTCCGAGATGCCCCAGGTGCCACGAGTCCGCGTGGTCACTCGGTCAGCGATCTTGTAGAAGCCGTCGATGCCGGTCTGGATGGTCGGCTTACCTTTGCGGGTGATCATGTAGATCTCGCGCTTGAACGGGTCGAGTCCGGACTTCTGAGCCTGGTGGAAGAACACCGCCAGATCGCCCTGCGAGTTCGTTGCCACGCCGAGCTGCTGTAGCGCGGCCATCTGCTGGTCGGTCCAGAACTGCTGGTCCTGGTGGACGGCGAGGGTGGATCCGCTGTGCTGGATTTCGTTGCTCATGGTCATGCTGCCTTTTCTGTGATGAGGGTGAACCGTCGTGCCGGCTCCCCTTGGGTGGTGAATTCGTTCTTGATCTGGTCGAGGTTCTGTTTCGTAGCCTCGACGCCCCTGTCGGCGGCGAGCTTCTCGATGACCGCGGCCTGATTGAAGGTGCGGCGGCCAGCGACGTTCGACCATTTGGCTATCGGCCTGCCGTTGAGGGTCAGGAACTCCTTGTCGCCGATCGCGGCCTTGAGCTTCTTCTCCGCGTCGGCCTTCGCAGTCTTGATCTCCGTCTCCTGTTCCTTGACAGCGATCAGCACGTCGAGGGCTTCCTCAACTTCGGGGTCGATGACCTCGACAGCGGACTCCGGGTCGACCACCTGCGGGTAGCGGCTCGACAGTTCCGAGGCGGTTGCGGTGTCGAGCTCCACGGGCGGCGGAGTCTTCGACTCGACGTACTGCCAGAACTCCCAGGTCTTCACGAAGAGCACATGTGCCCAGTCCTCGTCATACTCGAGCTCGAGGATGATGGGCTTCCGGTCAACGAGGGCGATGATGTATCCCTTGTGGCGGCCGGTGACGAGCATGTACCAGGTGAGCTGGGCCGCATGGGATTCGGGGATGATGCCGGCGAGGTAGTTCTTCCCGTTGTCGGTGAAGCTGCTCGTGGTTTTGATCTCGAGGATTCCGCCGTCGGCTGTGAGGCGGTCGGGGTTCGCTAGCGCCCAGGTGTTGGCTTTCTCCTGGTAGGTGCCGCACCTGCGTGTTTCGATGCCGGTGTCGGCGGTGAAACGGCGGGAAAGCATGTCTTCGGATTCGTTGCCGAACCAGAAGATGTCCTTGTCGCCCTCGACTGGAGGTTCGTCGCTGGTCTTGTCCTGCCAGATGGTGAAGGGGCTGGTGCCTTCGTATCGGGCGCCTCCCGCGACGACGGCAACGTCGGACCCTCCACAGCCCAACGTGCGGGTGATCAGCCAGTCTTTGCGGTCGGCGTCGACGGCGAGGATGAGTTTCGCGTTCGGGACGCGGTAGTCGGGTTTCGTGGTCATTTCTGTGTCCTTTTCTTGGGTGCGAGGCTCATGAGGAGCCCGCCGATGATGAGGGTGGGTGCGCCGAAGATGAAGCCGCCGTTGACGGTTCCGGCCGAGGCGCTGATGAGGGCGAGGCCCGCGAGGGCGATGACGAGTCCGAGGAGGAAACGAGTGAGGTTCATTCGCCGTCACCGCCGTACATCGACTCGTCCCAGGCTTCGGCGAAGTCATCGTGGTAGCGAAGCGCCTCCTTGACTTCCTGCTCGGTCACCTGTCCGTCGAGAATGAGGTCGTCCATCTTGGAGCAGAAATCGTAGGTCGCAGACTCGATCGCGTATCCCACTTCTCGCTCAATCCGCTCCTCTCGGGTGGGGTTAGTGACTTGGCCGCGGTGACGACGCCTGGTCCCGTGGACGTCCCTCGGGGCGTTCTTAGAGGACTCTTCGAGGTGGGCGTACATGTCACTCTTGGCCTCGAATACTGCTTCGCAGTCCTTGCAGTTCCCGTAGGGCTCGTTCGTCCTCGGGTTAAGGCGATCGCGTCTCATGCCGCACCTCGATCAAGTCGGAAAGCAGCGCCCTTGTCTTTCGCGTCTCGCATCTCCACGAGCGCGTCCTCGAGGTCGTTGAGGAACTGCTCCTCAGTGCCGGCGGGGAGGGTGATGTCCACGGACTTGCCGTTGACGGTGCGGACTTCGACGTGGACGAAGCTGTCGGTGCAGTAGTTCGCGGTGATCGTTCCTACGTGGATGAGCATCATGCTGCTTTCCTTTCCTGTTTCGCGATCCAGGCTTTGACCTCGGCGGGGTGGTAGCGCCAGATACCGCCGAGTGGATGCGCGGGGAGACCGTCACGTTTGCGGAGCGTGTTCACGTGCTTGGGTGTGCACTTGAGCTTCTCGGCGACTTCCGCGGCGGTGAAGTACTCGGTGAGATCGATGCCCTTCATTGCTTGTCCTCCGGGAGTAGGGACCACGGGAAGTTGGTGACGTGGTCGTTGGTGACGGTGGTGGATTGGCGGTGGTGGTTCCGGTCCGTCGTGTACTGGAAAGCGCCGGTGACGATGAGAGTCGCGAGACCCACAACGACGAGCGCGGTGGCCGTGAGGAGGAACTTGCCCTGGCGAGTCATGAGTCGGACCTCTCTTCGATCGGTGCGACGAGATGATTGCGAGTCCAGTGCGTTTTCCAGCGCCAGTCGCCGACGAGCTCAACGTGGTCGAGATGCCTCAGCTGCTTCGGATAGTCAGGCGACCTATTGCCCCGGAAGATGACTGCCGCATGCGTGAACGCTCGATCCCGTGAGTACCGCTTGTAGATCAACTTCCCGTCAAGGCTCACGAGGTACCAGTTGCCTCTGCGCCACGCCCTTACGTCACTGGCTGTGAAGTGGTCCGTCTCGTCATCGGTTGTCACGGAAGTTCACCTCGATCGACGGGTATCGGCCCTGTGCGTTGGAGACGAAGCCGTCCACGAGGCTGTCTGAGATGATGCCGATGGACTCCTGCAGCGCCTTCCGCACTTCCTCGCGGATCTGCGTCTCGGCCTTCTTGATCTCTTCGGCCACGACCTGCTTCGCCTGCTCCTGCACGGTCGTCTGCACGAGGTGCGTGATGAGCGGCTTCTCCTCGCGGCTGTATCCGGTTGTGCTGACCTTGGTGTTCAGGGCGGCGTGGACGAAGTTCTTCATCGTGTCGCCGCTGTTGATCGCTTCGAGCACTGCCGCTTCGACACGGCTATTGACTGCGCTGGTGATGGTGCTGTTGATGTCTTCGTTGATGTTGCTCATGATGCGTCCTTTTCTTCGTGCTTGTGGTTGTAGGTGGCGATAGCGTCGCCGGAGATCTCGAGAGGGAAGTCGTCATCGCCTTCGTGCTTGTTCAGCCACTTGGCGTCGCGGTCGCCCATGGTGGCCACGGTGGAGAGCCCTTCGTTGCGGTTGTCGAGAGCCTGATCCAGCCGATAGCACTCTGGGCACTCTTTGAGGTGGTCAATGATGATCGAGTTGACTGTTCGACCCTCAAGGCAGATACCGGCCCCGCAGTCGAAGGCAACGAGTGTCGTGGTCATGCCGCACCGCCTGTTGGCAGCGGCTTGAACACGCGTCGGGTGGACTGAACCAGGTGAGTCATCCCGTTCTCGTCTTTCATGGGGACCGTGCACGGTTCGTCGCTGTAGACGGGCGATCCGTCCGAGTAAATCCGCGCCGCTTCGTAGGTGTTCGAGTGCGGGTAGGCCTCGGTGCCCTCGATGATCGGTGGCGCGAGACGGTAGGTGACCTGCGATTGCAGTGCCTTGTGCATCGACTCTTTGATGTTGTCGAGCATCGCGATCAGGTCCTCGTCTTCGTCGATATCGAATGCGATGATGAACTGCTCGGTGATGTAGTCGAGCTGGTCAATGCCCGGAAGGCAGACGGATTTGAGCGCGTCGAGTGGGGTTGGTGTGGTCATGCTGCGTCACCGCCATCGAACATCGCCGGTTCGGTGAGGCCGAGCTTGACCGCGAGGTCTTCGGAGTGGAAGCGCAGAAGGTACATGGTCGTTCGGACCTGCCCGTTGTGGTGCCGGGGGGCATCGTGGTGAGGCCGAACCACGAACCAGTCGGAGAACAGTTTCCCCTGACGCGGGCGCCATTCATGGACGTCGATCATCTGTTGCTTGGACTTCGACCAGCGGCGACCGAGAAGGCGGCGAACGGCTATCCCCTTGGTGCGGAGAAGTTCACGTACCTTCGGGCCGGTCGACCCCCAGTCGGTCGCGAACATGTCGATCGTCATCACGTCGTCCATCTCGGCGACGAACTTCTCGTGATACCGGACCTTCGGGGCGTCGAGCTCGATCTGCATCTTCGCCGCCTCGATTTCCTTCTCGGCGTCGAGAACCATCTGCGCGAGAGCAGCGCGGGACGGGAGAGCTACGACGTTCGACTTCGTTGCCTCGGCGAAGGCTTTCACGAGACTGGCCTTGAACGCAACAACCTTCTCCGTGTTCCGGGTGAGCGTGAGAAGGAATGAAGACTGTTCATCGGTGAGGCGAGCGAACCGCACCTGCGAGCCGTTGTACCCAGGTCGGAACTCAAATCCGACCTGCCCGAACTCGGATTCCATCACCTCACGGTGAGTTTCAATGAGCTTGAGCGTCGCCTGATGACTGACTCCGGCGTGCTCGGCCACGATCTCTGACGTAGTGAACGGAACGCCATCGACGATCTGGACGAGGCTGGTATTCTGGTTGTTAGACATTTGGTGCTACTCCTTTGTCATTGCCCTCAGCACTCCACTGCTGGGGGCTTTCTCTTTGTCCTGTTGCATGTCGGCCTCCTAAGCGGCCCGCAGTGTTCCTGCTGGATAGCTCGGGGCGCACTCTGCTCGCGTCACAGTACACAGTTCGAAGAAAAAAATTTGCTCGGGTTTCACGTTGAGGGCCTTTGCGATCTTCATGGCCGTCTTGGACGTGCACGTGGTTCGCCGGGTCGCTGGATTGTCGGTCATGAGGTTCCCGATGGTTCCGACGCTCACGCCTGCATCCTTCGCCAATTGACGGTAGCTTTCGTACCCGCGCATGTCGTAGACGAGCTTCAGATTCCCCTGCTGCACCCGCACCTCTGGCTGCTTACTCTGCATTTTCACCTCCCTGCTTGCTGTGTTCTACACACTACACATTTGAACGCTGTTGTTCAAGCCCATTCCGAAAGTTTCTATACGCCGCCTAGTTCTAGCGAATTACACCGTTGTTATTTGTGAACACACCGTTCACGGCTAGGCTTGTTTTCGCCCTGTATCTAGCCGAAGGTGTTGCCATGACCGCATTGTCCGATCTCCTGAATCGACTCAACACACAGGAATGGTCCACTCGGGAGATTGAACGGCGTAGCGAGAAGGCCGGGATGAAGGTGAGCAACGGGGCCGTGGGGAAGTATCTCAACGGCACACACCCGTCCGAACCTTCCGACCGAGTCCTTCGGGCATTCGCCGCGGTCTTCGGAACCGATGTGAACAAGATCCGCAAAGCAGCCGGCCAAGCGCCGACTGCCGACCGGTTCGAGCTCCCACCGGAAGCAGACACCCTGAGCCTTGACGAGCGGCGAGCGATCACCGAACTCGTCAGGGTGATGGCTAGACAGAAGAAAGCAGGTGACGGCGATGTCGAAGCCACCCCCATGAGTGAAGCCGGCGGGAAGCCGGCAGAAGAGGACGGGCCGACGGCGGACGAATTGGAAGATGCCGACCGTCGGCAACGCGACGCAGACGAAACCCCGCTCGCCGAGATCCTCGGACTAGCGGCCGACGCCGGCGAATCGGACGCCGAGCGACGCGCAAGAGAAGACACATCGCCAGATCACTGAACTACAGATAGGATTCGCCCATGGAAATCATCATCTTCCTCCTCATCCTGGGCGTCATCTTCTTCATCGGCCTACCCATACTTGCCGCGTTCATCGGCTTCGGCATGTTCACGTCCGGAGAAAACCAGCGAAAGAAGGACGAGTCGAACGCTGACGCCATCCTCGATCGAGTTTTCGATGGCTCCCCGACAGTAGTTCATACGCCAAGGGACTCGAAGCTCGGTTACGACGTCCTGGTGAAAGGCGCAGCGGCTCGCGGGTACAAGCTCTCCCACTCGGAGGGCCATGAGATAGCCAGGACTCACGTGTTCGACAGGATCGACGACTAAGCGTGTCGTGTCCGTGGGTCTGACTATGGTCAGATCCATGACACATCATCCTTGGCGCGATCTTCGTTCGCGTGAGAACGTCACACTGTCGTGGCGTGACCTACCGCCAGGAATGCGTGGAGCCACAGACGGCAGCTCTGCGATCTGGATGGAACCCGACCTACTCCAAGTCGAACGCCGGTGCACGCTCGCTCACGAGCTCGCGCACATCGATCTCGGCCACACGGAGAAGACCACAGTGGCGGAAGAGAACGCTGCACGCCGGTACGCGGCCCAGAAGCTCATCGACTGGGATGCCCTGGTCGATGCGTTCCGGTGGGCCCACAACGCCCACGAGGCCGCAGACGAACTGTGGGTGACACCCGAAGTCCTGGAGGACCGTCTGCGGTTCCTCCACCCCAACGAGCGGGCCCTGCTCGCACTGATCGGAGCAGCCCGTGGATGACCTCGGCAGGCAAGTCCTCGACCTCGAACGCAAGTACCCGAAGTACGGGGGCACTAAGGACCATGCGATACGCGAACGGTTCGGGTTCTCCGCCACCACCTACTTCCAGATCCTCAACCGGCTCCTCGACGATCCAGAAGCAGCATGGATGGAACCGGTGATCATCAACCGTCTGCGGAGGATCCGCGATCGCAGAGAGAAGTGACGACCAATGGCACGCATACCCATCCCCGTGGGCGCATGGGGCAACATCAGCATCTCCGGCAAACGCGGGAACTATAGAGCCACGGCACGCTTCCGCCTCGCGAACGGCAAGACCGTCCCGCGGTTCCGCACCGGACAGACGAAGGAGGCCGCACGCAACGCGCTCCTCGAACACCTCACGGAGATGCGAGAGCAGACGATCGGTGGTGAAGTCTCCGGCTCTATGACCGTCGGATCCTTCGCCGACGACTGGTTCACCCGCTGGCGCGAATCATCGAACCCGCCAGCATCGACGGTGCGCACATACCGGGCATCGGTGAAGTGGATCCGCGCCGAGCTCGGGATGCTCAGGCTCACCGAATGCACGACGGGCCGCCTTGAAAAGGGTGTGGGTCGCATCAGTGACGCTCACGGGCAGACGACGGCGAAACAGTCCCGTTCCGTGCTGCGCAGGATCTTCGCAGACGCCGTCCGCCTCGACGCCCTGACCACGAATCCCGCCCTCGGGATCTCCACGGTGAAGGAGCAACCGCAGGAGGTGCGCGCCATGACTGCCAAGGAAGTCCAGCGCCTCCGCACCGCGGCCCGAACATGGGAGGCGACGCCCGTGACCGCGAACAAACCCGTCCGCCGCGAGATCGCCGACAGCATCGACGTCATGCTCGGAACCGGTGTGCGCATCGGTGAGCTCCTCGGCATCCGCTGGGACGACGTCGACCTCGAAGCCACTCCCCCGACAGTCTCCGTCATGGGCACCGTGACACTGGGCGCAGATGGTGGTGGCATGCAGTACCAGCCGGCGCCGAAGTCGGAGACCTCGAAGCGTGTCCTCTACCTGCCGTCGATTGCGGTCGAGGCTCTGCGCCGTCAGTTTGAGGCCCGGGAGTTCCGGGCTGAGACGGAAGCGGGAGCGGTGTTCGCATCCGAGACTGGGACATGGCGTGACCCGTCGAATTACCGTGCACATTTCCGGCAGGTGCGGAAGATCGCGAAGCTCGACTGGGTGACACCGAAGACGATCCGCAAGACCGTGGCGACGACGATCTACACGGCAGACGGGCTGGACAATGCGTCCCAGCAGCTCGGGCATTCCGAGGTTGGGGTGACGGCGAAGCACTACGTGCAGAGGCTCAACATCGGTCCCACTGGGGTTGTGGGTGTGCTCGATGAGTGGTTGCAAAGCGCATCGTAACCGCATTATCACCGGGTGCCGGGCATGAAAAAATCCCCTCCCCCAGACTGTTTAGCCTGGTGAGAGGGGAGTTGCCGAGCCGCCTGCGGGAATCGAACCCGCGACCTATTCATTACGAGTGAATCGCTCTGCCGACTGAGCTAAGGCGGCAACCGACCTAACTTTAGCCAACTTCTGCACCGGTGGTCAAAACGATGAGAGGACCCCCACACCGTCCCCGCGGGGACGTCGAGCGACTCGTCCCGATCACGACCAGTTAGTCTTGACGGGACAGGTTTTCCGCAACTGAAAAGGGTGACGTACGTGGTCGAGTTCGACTCGAATGACTTCATGAGTGATTTCCGAGCGCTCATCGAATGTGAGTCTTTCTCCCACGACCCTTCAGCTCTGGCCCGCAGCGCCCAACTCGTCTCCCGCATCGGCACCGGACTGCTCGGGGCGGCACCCCAGATCATCGAAACCGACTCGCACCGGCACGTGCTCTGGCGCTTCGGCACCGGCCCCCGGGAGGTCGTGCTGGTCGGCCACCATGACACCGTCTGGCCGAGCGGTACGCTCTCCGAATTCCCCTACTCCGTCCACGACGGAATCGTGCGCGGCCCCGGAGCAGACGACATGAAGGGCGGTCTGCTCATCGCCCTCTACGCCATGGCTCAGCTGCGCAACGAGCGCGGCAACCTCGACGGCATCAGCATCCTCATCACCGCCGACGAAGAACTCGGCTCCCCCGGCTCGCGGACGATCATCGAGGACGAAGCGCGAGGTGCCACAGCGGCCCTGGTCTTCGAGAGCGGCGCACCGGACGGCGCGGTCAAGATCGCCCGCAAGGGTGTCGCCATCTATTCGCTCGAGGTCACAGGTCTGGCCTCGCACGCCGGAGTCGAGCCCGAGAAGGGAATCAACGCCACGATCGAGGTCGCTAACCAGGTGGTGGCCATCGCCGCCCTGCACGATCCCTCAGTGGGTACCTCGGTCGTCCCCACGGTCATGCACAGCGGATCGACGACGAACACCGTTCCGGCCAAGGCGGTCGTGGGCATCGACTCCCGTGCCGCCGCGGTGGCCGAACAGGAACGCATCGACGGGGCCCTCCGCGCCCTGCAGCCGACGGTCGCCGGTGCGAAGATCGAACTCAAGGGCGGGATCAACCGCGCGCCTTTGGAAGAGAAGATGGCGATGGGACTCTACGCCCGGGCGCAACGACTGAGCGGAGAACTAGGCCATCCTCCGCTGCGCTCGGTCGCCGTGGGCGGCGGTTCGGACGGGAACTTCACCGCCGGCGTCGGGACCCCGACCTTGGACGGACTGGGCACAGTCGGCGGCGGCTCCCACGCCCGCACCGAGCACGCCCAGCAGATCTGGATCCCTCGCCGGGTCGAACTCACCGCCGCACTCGTCGGCGAACTCCTCGACGAAGACCGAGTCGCAGAAGCCTGAGACTTAAGAGCCTGAGACTCAGAGCGCTTCGCTGCGGTCCTCCTGCAGCCAGGGATTCGACAGCAGCACAAATGCCGATTCGACGATGAGGACCGGCGACATGTTCGTCTGCAGCCGTCGCCTGGCCTCGGTGATGGCATCGATGCGCAGAAGCGTCGTATCCGCTCCGTCGCGATTTCCCTGCTCGGCGATGAGATCATCCTCTCCGGCGTTGATCCACCCCTCGCGCATTCCCAGCTGATACATGAGGATGTCGCGGTAGAGGCTCATCAGCTCAAGGAAGATGCGGTCGAGCTCATCATTGCGGGCCCGCACCGAACGACGCTTCTGCTCTTCCTCGAGCTTCCTGATCTGCGCCCGTGCCGATGGCGGGACCGTCTTCTCCCCCTCGATGCCCAGGGTCGTCATCAGCTCGCTGCGTTCGGCGGCATTGCGGGCCTCGACCCGCGACTTCGCCGTCTCGGCCGCCTCATCGACGATGCGACCGGCCAGACGAATCGTCGCCCCCACCGAGGTGAGCTTGCCGGGAATGGCAAGAATCGCTTTGCGCTCAGCTCCGGCCGATTCGTTCAGGGCCAGGTACTTGGCCCGACCGATATGGTTCTGTGCGACCGCGGCGGCCCACCGCGCTTTGTCCTCACCGACACTGTCGCGCTCCATCAGCAGCTGCGCCACGGCATCCCGAGACGGAATGCGCAGACGCACCGGTCGACACCGTGACCGGATCGTCGTGAGCACGTCGATCGGACTCGGGGCACACAGTAGCCACACCGTCGCCGGAGGCGGCTCCTCGATGGCCTTGAGCAGAACGTTGGCCGTGCGCTCCATCATCCGATCGGCGTCTTCGATGATGACGACCCGCCAAGCGGAGTTGACCGGGGCGGACTGCGCCTTGGACACGAGCTCGCGGACCTCATCTATCGAGATCACCGACTTCTGGGTCGACATGATCGTCAGGGACTCATGATGACCGGCCAGCACCCGCGCGGTCACCTCGGTGTTCTCCTCTCCCCCGGCGATCAGCGCGGCCGCGAAGGCACGAGCCGCGTTCGATCGTCCTGACCCGGGAGGACCGGTGAACAGCCATGCATGGGTCATCGCCGCCGGTGAGCGCAGCGCGTATTCGAGCTGCGTGACCACATCATACTGACCGACGAGTTCGTCGAAGACACTCACCTCAGGAATCCTCCGGGTTGGTGAAGCGACGGTTGTTGCGCTCGCGCTGGCGGCGGAGTCGCTCCCGCGCCTGACGTTCGATCTCCGCCTGCGCATGCAGCCGCTCACGGCTCATCGCCCGAGCACTGAGTGCGGGCAGCACCGTGGTCTCTGCATCATCATCCGAACTGTGGTCGACCTGCTTGACCACACGTGTTTCGGCTTCCTCTGCAGAACGTGTGTCGATGACGTTCGTGGGAACGCTGTCATCGTCATCGTCGTCCCCTGCTGCAGGTGCGCTCGGCGTGAACCGCTGTGCGGGCAGGACCGTTGTCGCGGCGTCTTCATCCGAGGAATCTTCCCGCGCAGAGCTCGAATCGGCTCGGACATCCGAGTCGCTCCGATCCGCATCGTCGACAGCGGCGGCCGGCAGGTCCGAATCCACCGGGTCTGCCTCGGCGTCACCGGCGGGGAAGGCCGGACTCTCATTAGCCTCAGGGTCGCGCAGGTCGGCGCCGAGGTCGACGCGTTCGATCGGGAAATGCTCGGAATCCGCGACCTCTTCGTCGGAGACGGCTCCTGGCCGGAAGCGGTCGCCGGTGACGGGGACGAACCGGGTGCCGGGTTCGGGGGGCGTGTCGTCGTCTTCGTCCGCAGGTGAAGTCCATTCATCGGCGGTCGAACCGTGACCGGATCCGGCTTCAGAGTCGCCTTCGGCTCCACGCGCGGCGACTGAGTCGGACTCGGACTCCTCTGCCGCCTCGGCGCTGTCGTCGGACGCCGACTCGGAAGCGGATGTGGGAGCCGCCTCGGTGTCGGAGGTCTTCTCGGCAGGCGGTGCAACTGTTGCCGCACCGGCACCGGCGGCCACGGCACCGGCCGCCGCACCCGAGCGTGTGCTCAACTCATCGGGCAGGCGGGCGTGGATCGCGGTGAGGATCTCCGCGGTCAGTTCATCGGGACTGACCGAGGCGTCGAGGACGACATAGCGGTCGGGTTCCTTGTGGGCGCGTGTCAGATAGGTCTGTCGCACGCGCTGGTGGAACTGCTGGTTCTCCTCGTCGAGGTAGTTGCTTTCTGCGCGTTTGCCCATCCGCTCGGCAGCGACCTCCGGGTCGATGTCGAGGACAATGGTCAGGTGCGGGACGAGGCCCTGCGTGGCCCACCTGCTCAGGGCCAGGATCGTCTTCGGATCGAAGTTGCGGCCGGCAGCCTGGTAGGCCACCGTCGAATCGATGTAGCGGTCGGTGACGACGATGTTCCCGGCATCGAGGCTCGGGTCGACCAACGAGGTCACATGGTGGGCCCGGTCAGCGGCGAAGAGCAGCGCCTCGGTGCGGGCACTGGGCTTCTCCGAGTCGAAGAGCACAGAACGGATCTGTCGACCCAGCTCGGTCCCGCCGGGCTCACGGGTGGCCTCGACATTGTGGCCTTCGTCGGCCAGGGCGCGGGAGATCCGCTTGATCTGGGTGCTCTTACCCGATCCGTCCCCGCCTTCGATGGCGATGAAGAAACCGGCGCCGAGGCGCTCGGCGGAGGTCCCTAGGCCACCGGCGGAGCTCTCGGCGTTGCTCGGCGGACGGAATCCGTGGACGATATCGACCGAGAGTCCCTGCAGTTTGTGCGGGTCGAAGACGAAGAGGCCGATGATGCCGGCGATGAGAGCGGCCACGCCGATGATGATGAAGGCGACATCGCTGGGGGCGAGCAGCCAATCGGCGGTCGAAGCCACATCGACGACTCCGCCGAGGTCGAGCGCATTGATGATCAGAGCCAGCCCCGCGCCGGCCACTGCGCCGATCCGACGTGAGAAGTCATAGGGCTGCGATCGCACGCCGATTCCGACGAGGAAGGCGATGGCGGCCGAGAGCACGACCTTGCCGGAGAGTTCGTTGATGGCTCCGGTGGCGACGAGCAGGACACCGGAGACGAGCAGCGCGAAGGTCGACACGCGTGGCCTCGACATGCCGGGTGCGAAGGTCGGCCCCATCTCGAAGCCGATCGCCCAGCCGATCAGGCAGCAGGCGATGATGAGCGCATACCCTGCCTGCCCGAAGTTGTGTTCGACAGCGGTGGGTTGAGCCAACATGAACGTCGTGCCGAGGACGGCGAACAGGGCGATGCACACCCACGGGTTGGCGATGCTCGCAGCCGGTCGGGCGACGCGGGCCTTGAGGGAGGGGAAGGAGCCTGTCGTCGCGGTTTCGGCGTGGAGCGCGCGTTCGGGGGTGAGGAATACGATGACGGCGCCGACGGCCATGCCGATGCCAACCAGCAGGCTCACCCAGCCCAATGCCCGGGTTCCGGCGGCGGCTCCGCCGAGGATCTGGAAGACGCAGGAGAGGAAGACGAGCACGGTCGCCGGGATTCCGACTCGGCGCCAGGGCTTCTCGTTCGTGAATGGGCTGATGCTCATGAGCAGGCCCACCACTCCCCCGAGGAACAGTGCGGCGACCCAGGTCAGCCAGGCGCTCGGGGCGAGGCTGAGGACGATGAGCAGGGCGGCCTCGATGACCGCGGCCACGCTCAGCGCCGTCTTGCGGATCGCCGGCGCCTTGGTCGCGAAGACCTTGCTGGGAATGAAGAGTCCGGTGCAGGAGAGTACGAAGACGATGAGCAGAGACAGGCTTCCCTGCTGGTTGTCGAATCCGCCCGCGCCGAGCGATTCGGCCGTGGCGGTGAAGGCTCGTCCGCCGACGGTGGCGAAGAATCCGCTCGTGCCAGCCACGATGTAGCTGATCGCAACGAGGGCGATGAGGGCGCCCCACGCTGCGGTCTCGGTGACCAGCCGGCCAGGGGCTCCGGGAAGTCGATGTCCTGTAGTCGTCAACATGCTCACGTCCCTACACTATCTGTACCGACTGACATATCTCTTGGAACCCGGTCCGATCTCCTGCAACCGATCCCGATCCTCTACTCTTGTGTGCGTGCACAGTGAGAATACGGCCATGACGAGCGTCGCCGCCGAGGGCTTGGATCCGCTCGAGGAGCTCGCCTTTGCCCGGGTCCTGCTCGATTCGGTCAAGACCGGGGCGCGCGGGGCGACCCTGCGGATCTACCGGCCCGCTCCGACCTTGGCCTTCGGAGCTCGGGATCGGTTCCTGCCCGGCTTCCCCACCGCGATCGAAGCGGCCCGGGACCACGGTTTCACGCCTGCTCTGCGCAGCCTCGGCGGGCGAGCTGCCGCCTACCATCGGGGGTCACTGGTCATCGACCACATCGAACCCAGTGATTCCTTCATCACGAACACGACCGCCCGATTCTCCGCCTTCGGTGACGACTATGTCGAGGTGCTGCGGTCGATCGGCATCGACGCTCGCCTCGGCGAGATTCCCGGCGAATACTGCCCCGGCGAGCACAGCGTCAACGTCGCCGGACGGATCAAGGCCATCGGAACCGCGCAGCGCGTGGTCTCGGGCGCGTGGCTGTTCTCTTCCTCCATCATCGTCGAGGACCCGGATCCGATCCGGGCCGTTCTCACCGACGTCGAAGCGGCGCTCGGCGTCGATTGGGACCCGGCGACGGGAGGGTCGATCAGTGAGGTTCATCCCGAGGTCAGGACCGATGCCGTCGCCGAGGCGTTCGCCGCCTACTATGCGAACGCCCACCCGCTCGCGCCGGAGTCCCCGAATCCCGCGGAGCTCGCGGCCGTACCGGACTATGTGGACAAGCACCGGCTCTGAAGAGCCGGAGACAACGAGGAAGGCAGACACATGAGCGTGACCGTACGTGAAGCGACCCGGGAGGATCTGCCCGCCATCCTCCGCCTCGTCCACGGGCTGGCCGAATACGAGAAGGAACCCGAGGCTGTCGAGGCCACCGAAGATGACTTCGCGGCCGTGATGTTCCCTGCCGATGGGCATCCGAACACCTACGGTCACGTCGCCGAGGCGGAGGGTGCGATCATCGGCATCGCCATCTGGTTCCATTCGTTCTCCACCTGGACGGGGAAGAACGGGATCTGGCTCGAAGATCTCTTCGTCGACCCGGAGCACCGAGGCGGCGGTGCCGGCAAGGCGCTGCTCGGCCGGCTGGCGCAGCTGTGCCGGGACCGAGGCTACACCCGACTCGAATGGTGCGTGCTCAAGTGGAACACTCCCTCGATCGGGTTCTACGAGTCACTGGGCGCGAAGGCCCAGGACGAATGGGAGACCTACCGCCTCGACGGGGATGCTCTTGAGGAGTTCGCGCGGACTTCCGCTGGGGCGGCCGGAGCTGATTCGGGCGAGGTCTGAGCTCAGGCCTCGAGCTTGCCTCTGCTCACTCAGGAGGGCGAGCTCGTGGGTCCCGCTGCGGGCGCGCTGCCGGGTTATCAACGCGCTGCCCGGGCGCCCGTGCGCTGCCGAGCCACGCGAGCCACGGAGGCGCTGCCGAGTTGCGGACGATCCGTGATGGATTCAACGCTGTGAAACATCACGAATCGTCCGCAAGTCGACGAGGCGAGCCGACTCAGGGAGTCTTCGGCTTCGCCGTGCTCGTCTTCTTGGCGGCAGTGGTCTTCGACGCTGCCGTCTTCTTCGCCGCAGTCGACTTGCTGGCCGTCGACTTCGCCGTGGTCGTCTTCTTCGCCGCAGTGGTCTTCGCCGCCGTCGACTTCTTCGCAGGAGCCTTCTTGGCCGGGCCCTTCTTCTTGGCCGGGCCCTTCTTCTTCGCCGGTCCCTTCGCGCGCTTCTCGGCCAGCAGCGTGGCCGCACGTTCCAGGGTCACAGCCTCGACGGAGTCGTCCTTGCGCAGGGTCGCGTTCGTCTCCCCGTCGGTGACGTAGGGGCCGAAGCGACCGTCCTTGACGACGACCGGCTTCTTCGTCTCCGGGTCCTCGCCGAGCTCCTTCAACGGGGCCGCGGCACGACGTCCGCCACGCTGCTTGGGCTCAGCGTAGATCTTCAGCGCCTCGTCGAGGGTGATGTTGAAGATCTGCTCCTCTTCGGTCAGCGACCGCGAATCCGTGCCCTTCTTCAGGTACGGTCCGTAGCGGCCGTTCTGAGCGGTGATGTCGGTGCCTTCGTCGTCCTGTCCGACGACGCGCGGGAGACTGAGCAGGCGCAGCGCGGTCTCCAGGTCGATAGTCTCGAGATTCATGGACTTGAACAGGGAACCGGTGCGCGGTTTCAGTTTCTTCGCTCCGCGCTTCGGCTTCTCCTCGGGCTCTGGCAGCACCTCGGTGACGTAGGGCCCGAAGCGGCCGTTCTTCGCCACGATCGCATGACCGGTCTCGGGATCGGTCCCCAGCTCGCGGTCCTCGCCGCCCTGGGTCTCGATGAGTTCGGCGGCCTTCTCGGCGGTCAGTTCGTCAGGGGCCAGGTCCTCGGGCACCGAGACCCGCTTGGGATCCTCGCCCTCGACCTGCGACGCCACCTCGAGGTAGGGCCCATAGCGACCGACGCGCAGAGCCACGTCCTCGCTGATCTGCACCGTGTTGACCGCACGGGCGTCGATGTCGCCGAGATCGTCGACGACCTCCTTGAGCCCCTCACGGTCCTGTCCCTGGTCGCCGAAGTAGAAGCGGGCCAGCCAGGCGTTGCGGTCCTCTTCGCCCATAGCGATGCGGTCGAGTTCGGTCTCGAGATCCGCGGTGAACGCATAGTCGACGAGTCCGGTGAAGTGCTCTTCGAGGAGTCTGACCACGGAGAACGCCAACCAGCTCGGAACCAGAGCGTTGCCGCGGGTGGTCACGTAGCCGCGATCCTGGATGACCGAGATCGTGGCCGCATACGTCGAGGGACGGCCGATGCCGAGCTCCTCGAGCTGCTTGACCAGGCTGGCCTCTGTGAAGCGCGGCGGCGGTGCGGTGGTGTGGCCGTCGGCTTCCGCCTTGACCACGGACAGAGCCTGTCCCTCTTCGACCTGCGGCAGCCGCGACTCCCCGGACTTCGTGTCGTAGCGGGAGGCGTCGGTGCCCTCTTCGTAGGCGGCGAGGAATCCGCGGAAGGTGATGACGGTGCCGCTGGCGCTGAAGCCGGCGTCGTGTCCGCCGTCGAGTTCGGCGCGGACCTTGATCGTCGCGGTCTTTCCCTTGGCGTCGGCCATCTGGCTGGCCACGGTGCGCTTCCAGATCAAGTCGTAGAGGCGGAACTCCTCACCGCCGAGCTGCTTGGACACTTGCGCCGGAGTGCGGAAGGAGTCACCGGCGGGACGGATCGCCTCGTGGGCCTCCTGCGCGGACTTCTGCTTGCTCGAGTACTGACGCGGCGACTGCGGCACGAATTCGGGACCGTAGAGTTCGGTCACCTGTTTGCGGGCGGCAGCGATCGCCTGCCCGGACAGCGCCGAGGAGTCGGTACGCATATAGGTGATGTAGCCGTGTTCGTAGAGCGACTGCGCCGTGCGCATGGCCTGGCGTGCGCTCATGCGCAGCTTGCGGCCGGCCTCCTGCTGCAGGGTCGAGGTGGTGAACGGGGCCGCTGGTCGGCGGGAGTAGGGCTTCGACTCGACCGAGGTGACGCTCAGCGAATCCTTCGCCGACCCGTTGAGCTCCGTGGCCAGTGCTTCGGCCCGGGCCTGATCGACGACCGTCGCCGAGGCGTTCTTCAGCTGGCCCTTGTCGTTGAAGTCCCGTCCGGTGGCCACGCGAGCCCCGTCGAGGGTGGAGAGATTCGCAGCGAAGGGATTCGTGCCGTCGGGCAGACCCAGATCGATATCGAGGTCCCAGTAGTCGGCGGGGACGAAGGCCATGCGTTCCCGCTCGCGTTCGACGACGAGTCGAGTCGCCACCGACTGCACACGACCGGCCGAGAGCCCGGCCCGGATCTTGCGCCACAGCACCGGTGAGATCTCGTAGCCGTAGAGGCGGTCGAGGATGCGTCGGGTCTCCTGTGCATCGACGAGAGCCTCGTCGATGTCACGGGTGTTCTCCAATGCGCGTTCGATCGCCTCGGGGGTGATCTCGTGGAAGACCATGCGCTTGACGGGGATCTTCGGCTTGAGCACCTCGAGCAGGTGCCAGGCGATGGCCTCTCCCTCGCGGTCCTCATCCGTTGCGAGATAGAGCTCGTCGGCGTCCTTGAGGAGTCGCTTGAGTTCGGTGACCTTCTTCTTCTTGCCCGGGTCGACCCGATAGTAGGGGTCGAAGCCGTTGTCGACATCGACGGCGAACTTGCCGTAGGGCCCCTTCTTCATATCGGCGGGCAGTTCCGAAGGGGTCGGGAGGTCGCGGATATGTCCGACCGAGGCCTCGACGTCATAACCGTCGCCGAGGTATCCCACGATCGTTCGCGCCTTCGTCGGAGACTCGACGATGACGAGACGACGGGGCTTCTTCTCGGTTGTGGTCACGCTTTCACATTCCTCTCGGGGCACAGGGTGATCGATGATAGGGACGATCCGGCCCAATGTAACACTGTTGATCTTGCTCGCCGTGCATCGGGCTTCAGCGGCCCGACCTCGGGGTCAACGGTTTTCGATCCTATCGCTATTCCCCCACGGTCCTTGTGATCGCTGCCCCACGGTCCTTGTGACCGACCCCCGCTTCGGCCCCGTCACCGGCACCCGGAACACGTGCTCATCAGGGCGCCGGCGACTCCGTGGCCGGCAGCAGCACACCTTCGGCCACCAGCGCTCTGACCTGGGCAATCAGCTGGTCTTCGAGGGCCACCGGGTCGACGTCGAGCAGCTGCGCCAAGGCGTTGGCGGTCTGCCGCAGCGTCAGGCTCCCATCGGCGACCGAGACGAACCCGGCCAGCGCCGTATCGAGGTCGAAGACCTGTCCGAAGCCGATGCCCTGTTCCAGGGTGATGGAGGTGGGTTCGGATTCGCCGGGCACATGGTGGCGGTGTTCGACGAGATCCGGTGAGCGGGTGAACGCGGTGTCCGCGATCTCGCCCGCCTCGGCGGTGGCCAGCCAGCTGCGCAGGGCGAAGACCGTGGAGAGGAATTCGCCGAGTCCGTGGGGATTGTTCGCCGCCGCCGAGGTGGTCCGCACCCGGGCGCGCAGCCCCTCGGTCCGATCTGTGGCGGGGCTTGCCGGGGCGGGAGGGGCAATCGTTGGCACATCGTTATCTGCCCGGGACATGAGCACGTACCCGAAGACGATCTGGGCGACGTCGCGGGATGCGAAGTCGTCGAGCCAGGCGGCGGTGGCCCGGTTCCAGTCCTCACCGGCTCGCGGCACTCCCCCGTCGCGGATCCAGGTTTCGGCGTAGGCGACCGGGTCGAGGGTCTCCCGTTCGATGACGAGAACGGAGGTCTCCGGGTCCGTGACCCAGGCTTCGGGACCCTCATCGCTCGCCGAGGTGGTCTCCCAGTTGCCGAGGCAGACGCTGCGTCCGCCCGGTGCCAGAACCTCGGGGATCGCGGCGAACAGGGAGCGGACGAGGCGGTCCCCGCTCATGCCTGCGTCCCGGTATTCGAAGGTGACCTCCGAGGTGCGCGGGGTGATCACGAAGGGCGGGTTGGACACGAGCAGGTCGACCTTCTCATCCAGGGGTTCGAGCATCGACCCGTGCCGGAAGTCGATCGTGGTAATGCCGTTGAGACGGGCGGAGAGTTCGGCCAGGTGCAGGGCGCGGTGCGAGATGTCGGTGGCGATGACTCTGTTCGCATGCCGGGCCAGCAGCAGGGCCTGGATTCCGCAGCCGGTGCCGATGTCGGCGGCGAGCTCGACCCGTTCGCGCGGGGTGATGGACACCAGGGTGCGACCGGCCCCGCCGAGGCCGAGCACGAAGTCCCCGCCGAGGATGCCGGGCTCGACGAGCGTCCCGTGGTCGCTGACGAGATAGAGGTTCGCATCCCCGGGACGGAAGCCTCGGGGCACCCCTACCGGCAGCTCGAAAGGGACGAGGGCGAAGGGGGCGAGCGCCTTGTCCGGTGTGGTGTCATCGTCACAGCCGTGGCCGACGATGAGCCCCGCCGCGACGGCAATGTCATAGGCCTCCTCACCGAGGGCATCCCGGATGAGCCTGCCCTCGACCTCGCGGTGGAAGTGGAAGAGGAGGGCGAGGACGGCGAGCCTGCGGTCGAACTCCGAGGCTGCTTCCGCGGCTGCTTCCGAGTCCAGAGTGGTCAGGCAGACGTGGATGGCCGGGGCCGCATTGTTGCGGACCAGGGCATCGGAGACGGCGGACCCCCAGAACTGTCGGAGCCGGGGTTCGGTGTAGCCGGCCCGGTAGAGGGTGTCGGCCAGGATCGTCTCGCGGGGAATCGTCTCACTGTGTTCGGTCACAGAAGAATCCTAACGACTGCGCAATAATTAGGGCCATGACCTCTTCTGCCCTCCTCGACATCGTCACCGGTTTCGGTGTCCGGGATGAGCGGCTCGTCCACGTCCGGGACATTCCGCAGCGATTCGAACGCGACGCCGAGTGGCCGGACTGGATCGACGAAGAGCTCAAGCACGCCTGCCATGCGATCGGCGTCGATCAGCTGTGGGAGCATCAGCTCGAGGCCGCACAGGCCGCCCGGGACGGGTCCGATGTGGTCATCGCGACGCCGACCGCCTCGGGGAAGTCCCTGGGGTTCTGGCTGCCGGTGCTCGAATCGATCCAGGCCACCCGTGACAAGCTGCGCACCTCCTCGGCGATCTACATCGCCCCGACGAAGGCGCTGGCCGCCGATCAGCTGAGCAAGCTCGAGCGGCTCATCGTCCGCGGGGTCCGCCCGGCCGCCTATGACGGGGACACCTCGCAGGCGTCGAAGGATTGGGCCAGGCGGCATGCGAACATCGTGTTCACCAACCCGGACATGCTCCACCGGGGGATCCTGCCGCAGCATCAGCGCTTCGCCCGGATGTTCAAATCCCTGCGCTACATCGTCATCGACGAGGCCCACCGGTATCGGGGCGTCTTCGGATCGCACGTGGCGCTGATCCTGCGCAGGCTGCTGCGCATCGCCGCCCACTACGGGGCGCACCCCGTGGTCATCGGGGCTTCGGCGACGATGGCCGAACCCGCCGCGGCCTTCGCCAAACTCACCGGCCGTGAGGTCCACGCCGTGGCAGAGGATTCTTCCCCGCGCGCCGCGGGCAGCTTCGCACTGTGGGAACCGCCGGTCTCTCCCGGCGGTGATCGGCGCAGCGGCCTGGTCGAGGCCGCCGATGTCATCACCGACGCCATGTGTGCCGGGTATCGCTCGATCACGTTCATCGCCTCCCGTCGCGGCACCGAGGCACTCGCATCGACCGTGCGCGAGCAGGTCGGACAGGTCGACGATTCGCTGGTCGACAAGGTCGCCGCCTATCGGGGCGGGTACCTCGCCGAGGAGCGCCGCCTGTTGGAGACAGCCCTGCGTTCGGGTCGCCTGCTGGCAGTGGCCTCGACGAATGCGCTCGAGCTGGGCATCGACATCTCCGGGCTCGATCTCGTCATCATCTCCGGGTGGCCGGGCACTCTGGCCTCCCTGTGGCAGCAGGCAGGGCGGGCAGGTCGGGCCGGGCAGCGTTGGATGGCGGTGTTCATCGCCCGTGACGATCCCCTCGACACCTATGTCGTCCACCATCCCGAGGTCATCTTCGATTCTCCGGTCGATGCCGGGGTCATCCACCCGGGCAATCCGCATGTGCTCTCCGGTCAGCTGTGCGCTGCCGCCGCCGAGGTGCCGTTGCGGGAGGCCGACCTCGTGCACTTCCCACCGGAGTCCGCCTCGGTCATCACCGACCTCGTCGAGCGCAAGCTGTTACGTGCCCGCCCGACCGGATGGTTCTGGGCCAAGGACGAACCCGCCACGGATCTCTCCGACATCCGCGGCAGCGGCGGCGGTCAGTTCCGCCTCGTCGAGGCCAGCACCGGCACTCTGCTGGGTACGGTCGACGAATCGGGGGCGCACACCGGCGCCCATCCCGGTGCGGTGTATACCCATCAGGGCACCGATTTCACGGTCCTCGACCTCGACCTTGAGGAGCGAATCGCTCTGATCGCACGCTCCGAGGTCGATTACACGACGCAGCCGCGCTCGGCCACGGAGATCGAGATCGTCTCCACCGACGCTCAGCGAGTCCTGCCGTCGGGGGTGAGCGTGTGCAGCGGCACCGTCGACGTCAAGGATCAGGTCGTCGCCTACCGGATGCGGGCGAAGCGCGGTGGGGCGATCATCGCCGAGCACGAACTCGACCTGCCGGAGCGGACCCTGCAGACGAAGGCCGTGTGGTGGACGATCCCGCAGACCCTGCTCGACGAGGCCGAGATCGTCGCGGCCGATCTGCCCGGTGCCGTCCATGCCGCCGAACATGCCTCGATCGGTCTGCTGCCGCTCTTCGCCGGCTGCGACCGGTGGGACATCGGCGGAGTGTCGACGGCGCTGCACGCCGACACGGGCCTGGCCACGGTCTTCGTCTACGACGGTCTGGCCGGCGGGGCCGGTTTCGCCGAACGCGGCAGCACGGTCATCGAGGACTGGCTGGCCGCGACCCGGGATGCGATCGCCGCCTGCGAATGCATCGACGGCTGCCCCTCCTGTGTGCAGTCGCCGAAGTGCGGCAACGGCAATGAGCCCCTGGAGAAGGACGCCGCCCTGCGACTGCTACGCGGAGTCCTCGGCTGAGCGGGACCCTCGCTTGAGCGGAGCATTCGCTCGAGAGGATTCCTCGGCTGAGGAGCCTCGCGTCAGGGCTGAAGCGTTCACTTGCCGGCGACGGCCTTCTCCTTGACCTTCGGCAACGGGCCGGGGATGTCGACGGCGACCTCGACGTACGCGCTCTGCTCGCTCATCGAGGCCCGACAGTCGACCACCGAGCCGCCGTTCTTCTTCGCCACCTCCTTCGCAATGTCACAGGGTTCTCCCGCGGCGAGCCCGCGGACGGCATCGGCGGCGGCCAGTGCCGCCAGATCCGCTGCGCTCTGGGCTCTGCTGTGGGCGACGAAGGCCTGCCCGAGGCTGCCGATGGCGGTGACGAGCACCAGGACCATCGAAGCGAGTCCGACGACGATGTTCGTCATTGTCCGTCCCCTCGCTGTCCTTCCATCCGGGCGGTCGCGTTCGCTTCGACCGTGTCGATGAAGATGATCGCGGCGGGCAGTCGGATGGTCACCGTCACGGTGGAGTACCCGCCGTCGGCGCGGACTCTGACCTTCGCGGCGTCTCCCGCATGCTTCTGCGCCTCATCGACGACGGCGGCCTGCGGTTCTCCGCGCGCGACCTCACGGGCGGCCGAACGAGCGGCGTCGAAGGCCCTCAGCTGGGAGAAGCCGACGGCGGCGGCTCCCGTGAGCATGATGACGAGGAGCACGATGGCAGGCATGACCACGGCGAATTCCGCTGTGGCCGTCCCCGCGTCCGCATCGCGCGCCTCGGCCCGCCCGCGAGAGCGCCGACCGTCCATGTCAGGATCCGCCCCCAAGGCCGAGAGCGGTCTGGATGACACCGGTGACGAGTTCCTTGATCGGACCCGATTTCAGGATGACGACCAGGAGGGCTGCGAATCCGCAGGCCGCCAATGTGGTGATCGCGTATTCGGCCGTGGTCGCTCCGGCGTCCGGGCCCCAGAACTCGTCTCTGTCATCGAACCCCATGCCGGGTGGTGCCGCGCAGTCGGGTGGGAGTTCATCGTTCTCCGGCGGTGGCAGCGGTGTGCTCGTGGTCTCGCTCATGTTCTCCTCCTGGTGGAAGTCCGTGCTCGCGATCTGCGAACGGACCTTCAGCCTGGAGGGCAGGCACCGAGGGTGTCGAGGGCTCGAGACGAGCCTGTGGAAACGGGGTCACCGTCCACAGGTCGCCGGCACGCGAGTGAGAGTCCTGTCCACAGCCTCGAGCACGTCAGTGAGGATCAGAGCGCACGACTCTGACGATCGCAGAGCGCAGCGGTGACGCTTCAGCTCCGGCCGGCCCAGTCTTCCTTGAGGATGGCCATGATCACCTGGTCGTGGCGGCGTCCGTTGAAGAACACGGCCTCACGACGCCTGCCTTCCTCGACGAATCCGGCCTTCGTATAGGAGGCGATGCCGCGAGTGTTGAAGGCCCAGGTCTGGAGTTCGATGCGATTGAGACCGAGCTGGAGGAATCCGTACTTGATCGCCAGTCGCACGGCATCGGAACCGTAGCCGCGGCCATGGAATTCGGGTCCGAGGACGATCGCCAGGGTCGCGGACTGGTTGATGGGATCGCGTTCGAACAGGGTCACATGGCCGACGAACTCCTCGGTTTCGATGAGTTCGATGCTGAACCCGACCGATTCGCTGGTCTTGTTCGCGCTCCACAGCGAGAACTGTTCGGAGACCCCTCCTTCGGGGCGCGGCAGGACCGTGTGATTCTGGAGCACCACGATCGAAGGGTCGAACCACCATTGCTCGAGGTAGGGCAGGTCATCCTGGCGCAGCGGACGCATCCTCACGGAGCGACCCGTGAAGAGATTCTCGGCGTAGTCTTCGGCTTGTTCGACGTTGGACAGTTGGTTGAAGGGTGTTACCTGTGCCATAGAACGACCCTACCAATCCCTCCTGAACGCCCGTTCAAAATTCGAGCGACCCGGCCTCTCGTCGCCCGGTCGTCCACAGCCCCAGGTGCGAAGTCGGATGGCCTCAGCTGCGCAGTCGGACAGAGGGGACCCCGACTCAGAAGAACACGGTCGTGAGGTCGGAGAGCAGGGAGATGATGACGGGCACCACCGAGAGCAGCAGGAACGCCGGGAGGATGCACACGCCCAAGGGAACCACGAGTCTGACTCCCAGGGCAGCGGCCGCCTCCTGTCGGCGCCGGCGGGAGGAGTCGCGCAGCTCCTTGGCCACCGATTCGATCAGCGGTGCCGGACCGACTCCGGTGTGTTCGGAGAATTCGAAGACTTCGAGCACCGGTGCAAGTCGATCGTCGGCGGACAGCCGTTGACCGCCGATCGTCATCGCCCGCCCGATCCGCTGCAGTCCGGAGCGGTCATCGGTCGCCTCGGCGCTCAGGTGCAGCGCCACCGGGATCGGCAGGCCCGAAGTCAGGCAGATCGCCACGAGATCGAGGTCGAAAGCCAGCTGATCATCGGCGACCGCGCCCTCGGTTCGAGCGAGGTCGCCCGCCCCGCCCGACACTGTGGACCTGCCGACGTCGGCAGTCCCGCCAGCGACCGACGCGACCGATCCGCCCGCTGGCCTGCCAGGCCCCGCTGCCCCGAGCAGTCGCTGCAGCCGGCCGGATGTCGACCCCGACCACAGCAGCACCCCGGCCGCCACGAAGACTCCCACCAGCAGACCGATCATCACCGTCACCGCTCGGCGCTTCGCATCATCGCCGTCATCCACCAGCGGCCGAGGATGTAGAGCAGCAGTCCGAGACCGACGCTCAGCTGACCGGGCAGTCCCGCGATCAGCTCGGCGGGTCGGACGCCGATGAGCAGTCCGAGTCCGACGCCGATGAGCGGCAGCCAGCTGAGCACCCGCACCGTGGACCTGGGCCCCGCCATCGCGATCCGCCTCTCCCGGTCGGCGTCGAGAGCGTCCCGTTGGGCCGCGGCATAGCGGAGGATCATGTCGGCCGCGGGCGCCCCCGAACGTTCGGACACGGTCCACACCGCCGCCATGCCCGCCATCACCTCGGCGGCGGCCGGCGGCAGAGCGGAACTGCGGGTGACGATGGCCCGCCCAGGCTCCTCCCCCAGCGAGATCGCCCGTGAGATCGGACCCAGATCCTCGTTCTGCCGGCTCAGGGTCGCCATCACCGCCTGCGGAGTCATGCCCACCTTGAGCAGATGTGCGGCGTTCTCGACGGTGCCGATGGCCCACAGCTTCTCCTGTTCGGGATCCTGCCGTCGGGCGCGCCCACGACGGCCACCGCCCCCGACGCCGACGTCATTTCCGCCGCCTGCCGCCGGCAGCAGCTCGCGCAGCCTGCGGGTGGGATCGAGCGGGGCACTGAGAATGATGCTCACGGCCAGGAGCACGGCGAGGACGGTGAGCATCAGGCGGCCTTCTGTTCGAGCACGGCCTCGAACCGGGCGAGAGCACGGCGGTTGAAGGTGCCCTCCGCTTGGGGTGAGGCACGTCCCCACACCGGTTCCATCACCACACCCTCGGCGCTGACCCTGGTCGGGATCGCCAATTCGGTGATCCCTCGATCGGGCCCGACCCGACGGAGGTGGATGACGAGGTCGATGGCGGTTGAGAACTGGGAGAACACCGCCTGCGGGCTCATATTCGCCAGTGCACCGAGGGCCGCCACCCGGCTCGGCACCGCATCGGCGGTGTTCGCGTGGATCGTCGCGCATCCGCCCTCATGCCCGGTGTTGAGCGCCGTGAGCATGTCACGGACCTCGGCACCGCGGCACTCCCCGACGACGAGGCGGTCGGGCCGCATCCGCAGGGCGTTGCGCACCAGGTCGGTCAGCGTCACTTCGCCGCCGCCCTCGACATTGGCCTGGCGGGCCGCGAGCTGGACGATATGGGAGTGGGCGACGATGAGCTCCCTGGAGTCCTCGACGATGACGAGGCGCTGACCGGATTCGACGAGACCGAGCAGGGCACCGAGAAGAACGGTCTTCCCCGTACCGGTCCCACCCGAGATGAGGATGTTCGCCCGCGAGCACACCGCCTCGGTGAGGATCTCGCCGAGTTCGCCGGGGATGAAGCCATCGTCCTGCAGCTGGGCGAAGCTGAAGCCGGAGCGTTTGGGCACGCGGAAGGAGATCGAGGTGTGGTCCCCGGAGATCGGCGGGACGATCGCGTTCATCCGCACCCCGTCGGGGAGGCGGACATCGACGAAGGGACTCGAATCGTCGAGCCTGCGACCGCCGAGCGCCGCCAAACGCACGGCCAGGGACCGCACCTCCTCCTCGGAGCCCAGGGACAGGTCGAGCAGCTCGGGACCCGAGCCGGTGTCGGCGAAGATCTCCCGCGGCCCGTTGACGAAGACGTCGGTGGTGTCCGGGACCTCGAGCACGGACTGCAGGGGTCCCGCCCCGGACAGCTGCGCGGACAGCCTGGTCACAAGCTCGAGGAGGGCGCTGGAGCCGAGCACCCGTCCGGTCCGGCGGACCGCCTCGGCGACGGCGGCCGTGGTCACCGGCCCGGGATCGTCCAGCAGGGTCTTACGGACCTCGGCGACGAGGGAGGCATCGAGCCATTCGCTCATTCCACCCACTCCCCGAGCAGGCGGTCGACGAGTCTGCCCAGGCGGGCACCGCCGGGGATGCCCTCACCACGGTCGACGGCGGCCGAGAGTCCCCGATCGTCGCGGATGCTGCCGGCGAGACTCAGACCGATGGAATCGGCGAGCAGCTCGGCATCGAGGCCCCCGGCACCGGTGTCGCGGACGACGAGTCGGACGTCGGGATGGGATTGGGACAGACGTTTGGCGACTTGGGAGGCGGCGACGGCCGAGCGGACCCGGCCCGGGGAGACGAGGAGCACGTGGTGGCAGCGGCGCGTCCACTGCGGTGGGGCGTGGCGGGGCAGGTCGACGATGACGAGTTCGAAGGCCTGCCCGGCTGCGGCGAGGAAGTCGTCGAAGACGTCCGGGTCGAGATCGAGGGTGTCATCTCGTCCCCAGGACAGGATCGCGAGGCCTTCGTGACGGGGCAGAGCCTGAGCCAGGGTCGAGGGGCGCAGCTGTCCGCGAGAGGCGCTGAGGTCGGCCCAGCGCGGGCCGGGCACCTGTTCGGCCCCGAGGACGAGGTCGAGCCCTCCGCCCAGCGGGTCGGCGTCGACGAGGACCGTGTCGACATCGGGTCCGGCACGTCTGGCCAGGGCACAGGAGAGGACCGAGGCTCCGGCTCCCCCGCATCCGGCGACGACCCCGACGGTGACACCGGGAGCGGTCGGCGGTTCGATGGCTGCGATCATCCGCCCGCTCAGCCATTCCGCGGCAGAGGGCAGCACCGCCAGCTGATCCGCGCCGAGGTGGGCCGCCCGTTTCCAGGCCGATCCCTGTTCGTCGCCGTCGAGGACGACGAGGATGCGGTCGGCATGGTCCGTGGCCGGGGCCTCGCGCACGTCCTCGCCGAGGAGGATGAGCGAGGCCGATTGCCAGCCGCCGGAGTCCGGGGGCAGCACCGTGAGTGTGACTCCGATGCTTTCGGCGACTCGGGCGCATTCTTCGGTGATCGCACCGAGGTCGGTGATGAGGGCTACCTGCATGCTCACAGCGTGCCCCGCACGCAGTGGTCGCAACAGGGACGAACGGGTGCCTGTGGATGGGATGCGCAAAGGGCGCCTCCTGTGAGTTCGAGTCACAGGAGACGCCCTTCGACGTCGATGCCGCTGTCTTTCCTGCTCAGCGGCCCTGGTGTGCCGTTGCGGCGGCCTCAGCCCGAGCATTCGGGTTCATGCCGGCCGACCTGCATCCACAGGCGCAGAGCGAGAGTCGGCTGCGGTCTCAGCCGCGCTGGATTCCGTCGATGTTGCGCAGGAGTCCTTCGCGTCCCTCGGAGTCGCGGACCTTGAACCAGGAGCCGTTGTCCTCGAGGCTGAGGTACCAGTCCCCCGGGTAGATCGTGAACACCGGCATTCCGGTGGTCGGATCCACGGCTTCGCGGGGTTCGGGAACGGCGAACCAGAAGGCCTGGATAATCGGGCGACCGCCGTCCTCCCGCTCGCCGTCGGATCCCTCAGAGTCCGCACCGCGGTTGCCCTGATCGTCACCGGAGACATTCCTCACCGGTTCCGCATCGACTGCCGTCTGCTTCATTGTCTCCTGATCCGAGACCTCGGGCTGTGCGGAGCCCTCAGGCTGCTGTGCGGAACCTTCAGGCTGCTGCGCGCGGTCGGTCTGTGCTGAACGCGCGGACTGCTCGGCAGACTCGGAACGGTCCGACCGGGAGTCCGCGCCGTTTCCGTACCGTCCGACGGGAACATACTGCGTCGGCTCCGAGCTCTCAGGCACGGTGTCCCCGTTCGCATCGGCGCGCTCCTGAGCGACCGACCGCGCCTCACCCGATTCGGCTTCGGCCGGGCTGCTGACGACGGTGGCTTCGGTCGAGCGGACGTTGTCGTTCGGCCCGCGTCCGTCCGCATCGGTGGTCTCGGATTTCTCACCGTTGGCTGCGGCCTCGGAGCTGTCTGCCCCGGCCTCGGAGCGCTCGCCGCCGGTCGCGGTGACCTCGGGCTCGGGCGCATTGACCTTCGAGGCCAGCGAGCTGTGCTCGCCCGAGGTGACAGCGCTGCTCCCAGCGGGCTCCTCACCGCGGTCGTTCGACCGTGCGTCTCGATCATCGGCTGCGGCGCCCGGCTGCGATGTCGTTGCGTCGTCGGGGGCGGCATGCCGACCCCGGTGACGCTCGGCCTCGGAGTCGGACGCGGGCGAATCAGAGGCGGAGACGCTCGAGTCGGAGACAGGTGCATCGGAATCCGAGTCCGCCGAGGCGGCACCGGCGATCACGGCTCCGGCACCGAGAGCCCCGACACCGGCGGCCGCGCCGGCCCCAGCACTTGGGCGCTCGGAATTCGCAGCCGAATCGTCACCGGATCGGGAGTCCGCGGCTGCGGATGACTCGGGGCTCGCCTCGGCGGAGGTCGAGGTCACCGAGGAGTCGGCGGCAGACGCGGGATCGGATGCCGACGGTGCGGCCTGTGCACTGTGTGCGCCGAAGCCGAAGGTCTGAGTCGGCTCGCTCTGCGTGTGCTTCGGATCCTGGGGGTCCGAGGCTCCGAGGTAGGTCTGACCCGACCCGGTGCTCTGGACCGGCTGGTCACCCCCGACTCCCTGTCCGGTCTCGGCCGGAGGTGCGAAGGAGCTCGACGAGGATTCCCTGCGCTGCTCAGGCGGGGCGTAGGGGTTCTCGGCTGCGGTCTCGACCGGCTGCTCGGCCTGTCCCGGTTGGCCGGGCTGCTGACCGAACTGACCGTGTTCCTGACCGAATGGGCCGGGCTGGTTCTGACCGTCCGGCTGAGCAAACTGCTCGGATCCCCCCGGCTGACCGTGGGTTCCGGGCTGGTCCTGTCCGCCGAACTGACCTGGCCCACCAGCCTGGCCGGGCTGACCGGGCTGAGCGAAACCGGGCTGCCCCTGCTGACCGGGCCCCTGCTGTCCGGTTCCCTGCTGACCGTGACCCTGCGGTCCGGGTCCGGACTGCGGTGCGCCGGAAGGTCCGCCGAAGCCGGGGGTGTCCCCGGGCATGTGCGCCACCGGCGCCGGGTGCGGCGAACGCTGGGCAACGACGCGGGCCTTCGGATGCGAGGGACTCTCCTCACGGATGGAAAATTCCTTCGCGAAGAAGGGAAGCATCGTGAACACTCCGGCGAAGAACGCGATCAGGGAGGCGAAGAAGGCGAGGTAGGCACCGACGTGCCAGAAGACGGCAGCGGTGAGCAGATCGATGAAGGCATAGGTGAATGCCGCTGCGGAGACGACCGAGATGAACTGGTCGAGGCTGAGCGAACCGACGCGCAGACGACCATTGCCGAGCTTGTTGACGAGCACAGCCGCCGAGATGAGCAGGATCCCCAGCACGGTGAAGACCAGCGAACCCATGTCACCGACGTTCCAGTGCCACAGCGTGTACGTCTCGAAGCTGTATTTCCGGAAGGGCACGAACAGAGCGATGAACGCGAGCAGTCCCGCGAAGAGGATGAACAGGTCGCGCAGCGTCAGCGGTCCGAGCAGACCCGGTCCCGTGCGGGGGCGCTTCTGCGGCGCCGCACCGAACTGGCCGGGAGCAGAACCGTAGGGACCTGGAGCGGAACCATAGGGACCCGGACCCGAACCGTAGGGACCCGGTCCGGAACCGTAGCCGGCCGGTGCAGATCCTGCCGGCCCAGGGTTCTGGGCTCCCGGACCCGAGCCGTAGGGGCCGGGTGCCGAACCATAGGGGCCCGGGTTCGAACCGTAGGCGGGACTCGGAGCCGAGCCGTACTGACCGGGGCCCGGGCCGAAGCTCGGATTCTGTCCGGCCGGAGGCTGGCCGGTTCCGCCGGGATGCTGCGAGGGCTGATCGTGCCACGGCTGTGGTCCGGATCCGGTTGGATGCTGCGGCGAACTCATCGCTTAACTCCACTCGATCTTGGGGACAGGGTCATCGACATTCCTGTGTCTGTGCAGTGTCCATCCTGACAGACTCTGACCCCATCCTTGCAGAACAGAACCTGCCGATGCACCCATTCTGTGCTCTCTGTCAGGTGCGCACGCACCGGTCCCGACCACTTCGGCGAGACCAGGGAGGAACGGAAATGTGGCGTGTAGCACATTCGGGGCGCGACGGCTACCCCCACTTCCCCCGCTCATCGCTCGGATCGGGGTGACCCGAGCACCCATCGCGGGTATACAGTGCAACTAGAATTTTCGATCCACCAAAGAAGCCGGAGGGAAAAATGACTGACAGCTCAGCCGATCACACCGAGACCTTTGCCCCACCAGAGGATTTCGCCGCTGCCGCCAACGTCAAGGCCGATGAGTACGAGCGGGCCGACGCCGACTACCTGGGCTTCTGGGCCGAGCAGTCCCGCGATCTCATCGACTGGAACCAAGACTTCGGGGAAGTTCTCGACTGGACCGACCCGCCCTTCGCGAAATGGTTCGTCGGCGGCAGGCTCAATGTCGCCTACAACTGCCTCGACCGGCACGTCAACGCCGGCAACGGCGACCGCGTGGCGATCAACTTCGAAGGCGAGCCCGGCGACTCCCGGTCCTTCACCTATGCCGAACTCCTCGCCGAGGTGTCCAAGGCGGCGAACACACTGACCGAACTCGGGGTGAAGACCGGCGACCGCGTCGCGATCTACCTGCCGATGATTCCCGAAGCGATGATCTCGATGCTCGCCTGCGCCCGCCTCGGCGCCGCCCACTCCGTGGTCTTCGGCGGATTCTCCGCCGACGCCCTGCGCTCACGCATCATCGATGCCGAGGCGCGCGTGGTCATCACCGCCGACGGCAGCTACCGTCGCACCAAACCCACCAGCCTCAAGCCGGCCGTGGATGAAGCGCTCTCCCACGGGGACACACCCGTCGACCACGTCCTCGTCGTCCGCCGCACCGGTCAGGACGTCGACTGGGTCGAAGGCCGCGATCAGTGGTGGCACGACACCGTCGAGCAGGCCAGCCCCGAACACGAGTGCGAGTTCTTCGACTCGGAGCAGCCGGTCTTCGTCCTCTACACCTCGGGCACGACGGGCAAGCCGAAGGGCATCCTGCACACCTCGGGCGGCTACATCACCCAGGTCGTGTACTCGATGAAGGCCGTCTTCGATGCCAAACCCGAGACCGATGTCTTCTGGTGCACCGCCGACGTCGGCTGGGTCACCGGCCACTCCTATGTCACCTACGGTCCGTTGGCCGCAGGCCTCACCCAGGTCGTCTACGAAGGCACACCCGACACCCCGCATCAGGGACGCTGGTGGGAGATCGTCGAGAAGTACAAGGTGACGACCCTCTACGCCGCCCCGACGGCGATCCGCACCTGCATGAAGTGGGGCGAGGAGATCCCTGCGAAGTACGATCTGACCAGCCTGCGCCTGCTCGGCAGCGTCGGCGAACCGATCAACCCCGAGGCGTGGCGCTGGTACCACCGCGTCATCGGCGGCGAGCGCTGCCCCATCGTCGACACCTGGTGGCAGACGGAGACGGGTGCACATATGATCGCTCCCCTGCCCGGCGTGATGTCGACGAAGCCCGGGTCCTCACAGCGACCGATCCCCGGCATCTCCGTCGATGTCGTCGACGACTCCGGCGAGAACCCGGCCGGACCCGAGGGCGGTCTGCTCGTCATCCGACAGCCCTGGCCGTCGATGCTGCGCGGGATCTGGAAAGACCCGGAGCGCTTCAAGGAGACCTACTGGTCCCGGTTCGAGGAGACCTACTTCGCCGGTGACGGCGCCCGCCGGGACGAAGACGGCGACATCTGGTTCCTCGGTCGCGTCGACGATGTCATGAACGTCTCCGGGCACCGCCTGTCGACCGCGGAGATCGAATCCTCGCTCGTCGCCCACCCCAAGGTCGCCGAGGCGGCCGTGGTCGGGGCGGCCGATGACACCTCCGGTCAGGCCGTCATCGCCTTCGTCATCGTCGGCAACGGCGTCGAGGACTCCCCGGAGACGGCCGAGGAGCTGCGGCAGCACGTGGGCAAGGACATCGGACCGATCGCGAAGCCGAAGAAGGTCCACATCGTCACCGATCTGCCGAAGACCCGGTCGGGCAAGATCATGCGCCGCCTGCTCAAGGATGTTGCGGAGAACAGGGAGGTCGGCAACACGATGACCCTCGCCGACGCCTCGGTGATGGATCAGATCGAGCAGTCGGTGGCGAAGTCCTGAACAAGCGGGTTTTTCGACAGTTCGCCCGACACCTCTTTGGTGACCGGGTCCGATCAGACTACTCTTGAGTCAGATAGTCCACTTTCCTGTCGATAGGAGCACTCATGGCCGAAAGGTCGATCAGCGAACTGATCAAAGGCATCGGCGACGATTCCAAAGCGATCGCCGAGGAAGAGATCGCCCTGGCCAAGGCCGAGGCGACGGCCGGAGCGAAGAACCTGGGCATCGGTGCCGGACTGGCCGTCGTCGCCCTGTTCTTCCTGTTCCTGTCCTCGTTCATGGTGATCTTCGCGGGAGCAGCGGCCTTCCATGAGGGACTCGGCTGGCCGTGGTGGGGAAGCTTCCTCATCATCTTCGGCATCCTCGCCGTCCTCGCGATCATCCTCGTGCTCATCGCACTGCCCCTGTTCAAGAAGGGCAACCCGGTTCCGGGCACGGCCATCGATTCGGCCAAGTCCCTGGTCGCATCCGTCAAACGGGCCGTGAAGAACCCCTCGGGACCCCGTTACTGAGGGACACCCGCACAGCAGAGCGACACAGACGGCGTCGAACCTTCGGGTTCGGCGCCGTCCGTGCATTCATTCGGCGGGCACGCTCGCGGCCGCCTGGTGCGCGGTGATCCTCGGCATCGCCGTGATCTGGGCAGCCCGACTATTCGCGGCCAAAGCGGGACGGCGGTGACACGCTCACCCGGGACCACCTCGGCGAGTCAGAAGTCGATGTCGATCGGCATCGCGGTGTCCCACGCCGCCGACCAGCCGAGTCGGTCGAGGGCGAAGTCGAGAATGCCGGCGGTGAAGCCCCACACCTTGAGCACTCCGACGTCGAAGGCCGGAGTCGAGATCTTGAGATCGGGTCGGGCGAAGGTGCCGCGGTTGGCCGGGGCGACGAGGTCTGCGATCGCCACCCGATAGACGGAGTAGGACTCACGTTCGTCCATCACCTGCACCGCTCCGGGCCTGACCCAATGACCGATGACGGGGGTGACCTCGAACTTGCTGACGGGGATGTAGAGCGGATCCATCTGCCCGAGCACGTCGACGGAGTCGGGGACGATGCCCGCCTCCTCCTCGGCCTCACGCAGAGCGGCGGCCGTCAGCGAGGCATCCTCGGGGTCGCGCCCGCCCCCGGGGAAGGCGACCTGCCCCGGATGGTGGCGCAGGGTCGCCGCACGCTGGAGGAGGACGATGTCGACGTCCTCGACGCCGAGTCCGGACAGTCGCGTGAGCTCTGCTTCTCCCGCCTCGGTGCGGGGTGTCCCGCCACGACCGAAGAGCATGAGCACGGCGGCGTCTCGGGCGGTCACCGCACCTGGAGCCTTCGAACGACGCAGCCACAGCGGGGACCCGTGGGAGTCAGCAAGCTCGCTCAGCTGCGCCCGCAGGGCACGGTCCCGAACCTCGGGGTCGTGCGCGGGAGTCCCGCCGAGAGCCTCAGCACTCATGCCGTCGCCTCGGGGGCCATTTCGAATCTCAGCATGTCCCGAGCCTTGTCCGGGTCGAGTTCGCCGATGCCGAAGGACGGGCATACGGCCGTGAGCGGGCAGGCTCCGCAGGCGGGCCTGCGGGAGTGGCAGATGCGGCGGCCGTGGAAGATCACCCGATGCGAGAGGAGGGTGAGTTCGCTGGTCGGGAACAGGGCGGCGATGTCGTGTTCGGCTTTTACGGCGTCGGTCTCCTCGGTCCAGCCGAACCGGCGGGCCAGGCGCCCCATGTGGGTGTCCACGGTCAGTCCCGGGGTGTCGAAGGCGTTGCCGAGGACGACGTTCGCGGTCTTGCGTCCAACGCCGGCGAGTTTGACGAGTTGGTCCATTGTGTCGGGCACGATTCCGTCGTATTCGTCGACGAGTTCGTTCGCGAGCTTGACGATGTTGCGGGCCTTGGCCCGGTAGAAGCCGGTGGAGCGGATGAGCTCCTCGACCTCGACAAGGTTGGCCACCGCCAGTGCGTGGGCGTCAGGAAAGGCCCGGAAGAGGCCCGGAGTGACCGCATTGACGCGGATGTCCGTGGTCTGGGCGGAGAGCACGGTGGCCACGAGCAGCTGGAACGGAGTGGCGAAGTCGAGTTCGCATTCGGCGTTGGGATAGACCTCGGCGAGGATGCGATTGATCTTCCGGGCACGCCGAGTCCGGCCCAAAGGGGTCTCCCTGGCGAACTTCCGCGCACTCTTCTCGGCCACCGTCAACACGATTCCCCATCCTAATCCGTGGCTGTGATTTCCGCAGTCACCCACCTCACACGGACCCGGCAGATCTCCTTGTTTCCCAATAGTCAGCCACACTCCCGCGTCTTTGCTGGTATCGATACCGTTGACCAGGTAGATTTATGTGTGATTACCACGACAAGGAGGACACAGTGGACATTGAAGTTGTGCGGGGCGCGACGCTCTTCGCAGGTTTGGACGATGAGGCCACCAGCGCATTGATGAAGTTCATGAACCCGCGGAGTCTCCGTCGGGGAACCGCGCTGTTCCACGAGGGCGAGGCCGGCGATGAGCTCTACATCGTCTCCACGGGCAAGCTCAAGATCGGCCGTGAGTCCTCCGACGGCCGTGAGAACCTGCTCTCCGTCGTGGGACCGGGCGAGATCATCGGCGAGCTCAGCCTCTTCGATCCGGGTCCACGGTCCACCACCGTCACCGCGGTCTCCCAGTCCGAGCTGCTCAGCCTCAAGCACGAGGACCTGACCACCTGGCTCAAGGATCGCCCGCAGGCCGGGATGAACCTGCTCAAGGCCCTGGCTCAGCGTCTGCGCCGGACGAATGAGACCGTCGGCGACCTCGTGTTCTCCGATGTTCCCGGTCGTGTCGCCAAGGCTCTGCTCGACCTGGCCTCCCGCTTCTCGAAGCCGGCTCCGGACGGTGTCCTCGTCGCCCACGACCTCACTCAGGAAGAGCTCGCGCAGCTCGTCGGCGCTTCCCGTGAGACCGTGAACAAGGCTCTGGCCGACTTCGCCGCCCGCGGGTTCATCCGCCTCGAGGCGCGCTCGGTCGTCATCCTCGACATGGAGCGTATGCGCAACCGCGCCCGCTGACTTCAAGTCGTCGACGAACGCCCCGGCCATGTGGTCGGGGCGTTCGTGTATTCACCGATTCATTCCTCGTTCGCCGGCAGGGCGCCGAGGTAGTTCAGCTGGGCCTTGACGATCTGTTCGGCGGCACCGCGCACGCTCGGGTCGACGTCGTGGTAGACGATGTCGCAGACCTCCGAGGCGGTCCTTGCGCCTTCGTCCAAGGCGGCCCTGACCTGGTCGATGCGTTCACGGCGGTGCCGGCGGTAGTAGTCGATCACCTCGGCGGGATTGTCGATCCGCGGTCCGTGGGCGGGTTCGATGATCGAGAACGAGCCGTCGTCGAGGAGGCCGCGGAGTCGGTCGAGTGAGTCGAGGTAGTCCCCCAGTGAGCCTTCCGGGTGGGTGACGATCGTCGTCCCCTCCCCGAGGATCGTATCCCCGCTGTAGAGGGCACCGGCGTGGATGAGGCTGATGCTGTCCATCGTGTGGCCGGGAGTGGCGATGACTTCGAGCACATCGGTTGGGGAGTTCCCGAAGGTGATCCGATCCCCGTCGGCCACCGGGTCCACGTGTCGGGAGAACCGGTCGAGCACCGCGTAGACGGGGACCTCGGGGGCCCAGTCCTCGACGCTTCCGAGCATCTCCGAATGATCGGCGTGCTGATGGGTCAGCACGATGGCGGCCAGATCCCGGTCGCCCACCTCGGCGAGGAAGTTCCGGCGATGTTCAGCCATCTCCGGTCCGGGATCGATGATCACCGCCGAGGCGTCGTCCTGGCTGGTGAGCACGTAGGTGTTTGTCCCGGTCAGGGTCATCGGGGAGGGATTGTTCGCGCGGATCATCATGGTTCGTCGGTCTCCTCGTCATCGGATTCTGCATCGTCATCGGCGTCGTTGAAGCTGAGGAATCCCGGGCCCTGGTCGCCTTCGTCATCGCCGACCGCCACCTCGAAGTCGCGCAGGGTGCCCTTGCTGTGCGGATCCTTGCCGGGTTGGATGACGACCTTCCACTCCCCGTCTTCGCTGACGACCTCCGGGCGCAGTGGGTGGAGGTTCCGGACCTGTGCCATGGCCGCCCCGACGGTGGGGATCTCGAGGAGGCTCTCGATGATCAGGCGGGTGCTCGCGCCGATGCTGTTGGGGTCTCCCCCGGCGTCGGCAAGGACTTGGCCGGGACGTTTCCATCCACCGGCGGTTTCGTTCGGGGAGAGGAAGTCGACCTCTTGGCCGAAGGGCACCGTGGCCACGAAGAAGGTGGTGTCGAAGCGGTGCAGCTGTGTGGAGGTGTTGATCCACCGCAGCCAGGGCTTGCACAGGTCCGGGCGAAGCCGGAGGTCGCGTTCGCGCAGGATCTGGGACCACGCGACCTCGTTCGTGAAGAGCCGGGTGCGGGTGGTGTGCCAATCGGACTGCGGTGCGGCCACAACGTCGCGGTCGACGTTCTCGGCCAGAAGGATTCCCGCGGCGGCGAAGGAGATGCGGGCCGCGGCGGAGAAGTGGTTGAGGGCACGGGACTTGTTCTCGATGTTGAGGGCGCGGGCGCACCGGGCCGAGTTCCACCCGGACAGGGGCAGTTTGCGCACATCACCCGGGCGCAGGCTCGAGGTCGGGTAGGCCCAGCGATTGCGGTCCTCGACTCCCCTGGCGTCGAGCTGCCGGGTGATATAGGTTTCCAGGCCCTCGGCAGAGTCCCTGATCAGGACGATCGCCGAGGCGGGTCGTGGGGCCTCGGGAACGGGCATCCGCCCGTCGGACTGCCAGTGATCGAGGAGCCACCGCAGTTCCGACGAGACGGGAAGGGTGCGTCCGCTAAGCGGCATCGCCTTCAACTTCGACGACGACCTCGACTTCGACTGGGGTGCCCAGCGGCAGAGTGTTCACGCCGACGGCGCTGCGGGTGTGCTGTCCGCGGTCGCCGAAGATCTCGCCGTAGAGTTCGGAGACGCCGTTGATGACGGCCGGCTGCTGGGTGAAGTCATCGGCGGAGTTGACGAAGCCGGTGACCTTGACGACGCGGACGATCGTATCGAGGTCTCCGATGACTCCGGCGATGGCTGCCAGGGCGTTGAGTCCGGCGGTCCGGGCGAGATCATAGGCGGTCTCAAGATCGACGTCGGAACCGACGTGGCCCGTGGCCGGCAGCTTGCCCTCGACGACAGGCAGCTGACCGGAGGTGTAGACATAGTTGCCGGTGCGCAGCGCGGGCACATAGACACCGGCGGGGGCGGCGACCTGCGGGAGTTCGAGGCCGAGCTCGGCGATGCGATCAAGGGTCTTCGACATGGCTCTTCTTTCGACGGGGTGGATCCGGGATGGTGGGTGTCAGTGGAGCTGGTGCGCTCCTGAGGTCATTCCTTGGGGCGCTTGAGGTACGCGACGAGACCGTTGTTGTCCGGCCCGGGCACGACCTGGACGAGCTCGTAGCCGTCCTCACCCCACTGGTCGAGGATCTGCTTGGTCGCGTGCACGATGAGCGGCACGGTGACGTATTCCCATTTGGTCATGATTCTCCTTGAGTTGTATCCGGCTGAGAAACCCCAGTCTGTCAGGAATCTCGGGTGCACGGGACGAGCATCCGCCACTTCGATTCCAGAGGATCGACGATGGGTGTCGATATCGCTCCCAACACTAACCGAGACCGGACCGTTTCGGCTTGCGACATCGTCATCATGGCAGAAACGGGGCGAGACGATCATGATGATCGTCTCGCCCCGTGTTGCCGTTCGAATCGCCGTTCAGCTCGGTGGCGTCAGTTGCCGCCGAGGCCCGGGGAGTCTCCTCCGCCGTCGCCGCCGTCGCCACCATCGCCGCCGCCATCGCCGCCGCCATCGCCGCCGTTTCCGCCGCCGGTGCCTCCACCGCCACCGCCGCCGTTTCCGCCGCCGCCAGTGCTGCCGCCGCCGTTACCGCCGCCGGTGCCTCCACCGCCGCCTCCGGTACCGCCGCCGCCACCGCCGGTCGAGGAGGATCCGCCGCCGCTGGAGCCGCCGCCCGAGAAGTACTTCCCGCTGGGCTTGGGGAAGCCGGTGTTGCCCTTGGTGTGTTTGACGGCCTGGCTCATGTACGCCTGCCAGGTCTTACCGGAGATCGTCGCGCCGAAGACCTGTCCGCTGACCTTGCCGGAGCCGTTCCTGCGCCAGTCCCTGGTGCCGGCCGGGTCACCGGTCCAGACAGCAGTGGACAGCGTCTTTGTGAACCCGAGCAGCCAGGTGTGGCCGACCTCGAAGTTCGTCGTACCGGTCTTCGCACCGGCGGGAACACCGATACCCAGACCGCTGGTCGTACCGCCGTTGAACGTCTGCGTCAGGGCGTAGGACACTCCCTTGGCCACTTCCTTGTCGAGGACCCGTTTGCAGCCCTCTCCGGGAATGTCGATCTTCTTGCCGTTGCGGTCCTTGATCTCGGTGATCGGCTTCGGTCCGCAGAATTCGCCCTCGTTCGCGAAGGTCGCGAACGCCGCCGCCATGGCGATGGGGGTGGTCTCTGTGGTACCGAGGATCGACGATGGGGACAGAGCCTGGATGAAGCCGGACTTGTCCTTGAAGTCGAGTTTCTCACCGCTGCCGTAGCGGATTCCCAGGTCCATGGCGGTGTCCATGATGTCGCACATGTTCAGCTGGTTGCCGATCGCGGCGTACCCGGTGTTCACCGAGTTCTTCGTCGCGTTGATGACGCTCATCGATCCGTTGCCCTTGCCGTCGCCGGCGTTGTTCGGATCCCAGTCACCGGCCATGTTCGGACAGCCGTCGTACTTCCACGAGCTGGCGGGGAAGTTTCGCTTGGTCGCGTTGACCGTGGCGTTGAGGCTCTTGCCCGACTTCAGCCAGGTCGCCAGAACGAAGGGCTTCCACGTCGAGCCGACCTGGAATCCGCCGCCGCCGTTGTGCTTTTTGTCGACGGTGTAGTTGACACTCGTCTTCTTGTTCTTGTCCTTCTTCTTCACCTCGCCCGCGGTGTATTCGCGGTTCTCTGCCATAGCGATGACCTCACCCGTGCCGGGTTCGACCGTCACCAAGGCGTGGCCGGCACCCGAAGGATCGCCCACGGGAACCCGGCTCTTGATCTGCTTGTCGGCGATCTTCTGGATGTCCGGATTGAGGCTGGTCTTGATCGTCAGACCGCCGCGCTGGAGCTTCGCGATACGATCATCGACGGTCTTGCCGAAGGATTTGTCGTTCTTGATCACGTTGACGACGTAGTCGCAGAAGAATTCGGCTTTGCTCTTGGCCGCGGAGCAGCCGTTCGGCGTCTCATGCAGGTCGAGGTCGAGGTCGGTCTTGACCGCTTTGTCGTATTCCTTCTGCGTGATGTGCTCGTACTTGAGCATCTGTCCCAGCACCGTGTTCCGGCGCTTGAGGACCTGGTCGGGGAACCGCTGCGGGTTGTAGGCCGAAGGGTTCTGCACGATGCCGGCGAGCATCGCCGACTGCTGGATGTTGAGATCCTTGGCGTGGATCCCCCAATACTTGTACGCCGCCGCCTCGACACCGTAGGCATTGGGCGAACCGGAGTAGTTGTTGATGTTCATGTAGCGGTTGAGAATGTCCTTCTTGTCGTACTTCTTCTCAACCGCGACCGCGAGCTTGGCTTCGCGCAGCTTTCGGGCATAGCCCGCGGTGCCTTCGGATTCCTTGGCCGCCGCGACACCCTCGGAGTTCTCTTCAGCGTGGGCGTTCTCCGCGAGCACGTTCTTCACGTACTGCTGGGTCAGCGTCGATCCGCCCTGAGTCGTCGAGGACACAAGGTTGTGCACCGCGGCACGGGCGATGCCCTCGATGTCGACGCCGCCGTGTTCGAAGTACCGATAGTCCTCGACCGCGATCGTCGCGTTCTGCATGTCCTGAGAGACCTCGTCGAGAGGCACCTCGACCCGGTTCTGCCAGTAGAACTCCGCGAGCTCCGAACCATCGGAGGCCTGCATCGTCGACTTCTGGCCGAGATCCTGGATCTCCAGGGTGGCGGGAAGCGAATCGAAGATCTCGACGGCGCTGTTGGCACTGGCAGTTGCGACACCGACTCCGGGGATGGCAAGACCAGCGGCGACGATTCCCGCCACCGCGCTGACGGCGACGAACTGTGCGAACGCGCCCATCTTGGTCGGATTCGGATTTGACTCAGGAGACACCATGAAGCCAAGTTTAGCGAATACGACTTGTGCAAATCTTCAGAAATCGATGAACGAGCTAACTTCTCGGCACCAGAGTGAGCAGGCTGACCTCGGGCCGACAGGCGAAACGCACCGGTGAGAACGGTGAGAAGCCCAAACCGGCCGAGATCTCCACCGTCGATTTTCGGTAGCCGAAGACACCTCTCGCGCGTGTCCGATCGAGATCGCAGTTCGTCACCGGGGCACCCCAGAAGGGCACCCGGATCTGTCCACCATGGGTGTGGCCGGTCATGATCAGGTCCGCCCCCGCCGAGGCGAACGCCTCCAGGGTCCGCGAATACGGCGCATGGGTCACGCCCACCTTCAGGCCCGCTTCGGCGGCGAAACGGGGGTACTCCAGCTCCGCCTCGGCGACTCCGGAGTCCTCGTCGAAGCGGATCCGGTCACGGTCGATATGGGCATCGCCCAAGCCGCATAGGTCGATCCGGGTGCCGCGGATGGTCAGGCTCACCTCGGCGTTGTCGAGGAGATGCCACCCGCGAGCGCCCGGTCGCTCGGAATCCGGTTCGAACCCGCGCACCAGCGCCTTGACGTCGAGATCGGGCTCGACCCGGTGCTTGACCTCGGAGGGTGAGCGCAGATACTTCGCGGGGTTCTTCGCCTGCGGGGAGAAGAAGTCGTTGGAGCCGAGGACGAAGACGCCGGGGACGTCGAGCAGGCCGTCGAAGACGTCGATGACCTCCGGCACGATATCGGCCGAGAGATTGTCTCCGGTGTTGACGACGAGGTCGGGCTCCAGGCGGGTCAGGGCCTTGACCCAGGCCGCGCGATGCTTCTGCCAGGGAGCCAGATGCAGATCGGAGACGTGCAGGACTCTCATCGGCTCGGCCCCAGCGGGAAGGATCGGCAGGGTGTGGCGACGGATCGCGAAGAGGTGCGGTTCGATGCCCGCAGCCCAGATGCCGGCGGCCGCGGGAACGGCGAGAGCCCCGGCGAAAAGTGCACGTTTCTTCATTCCGCCAACTCTATCCGCTCCCCCGGACACTCCCCGCCGTCAGGGAGTGGTGAGCGCTGGGGCTTCGTGCTGCCGTGCGGCGCGGACCGTGCGTCGGCGGTGCAGGGACTTCATGCGGCGACCGCCGATGATGCGGCAGACGAGGTAGATGAGGAAGGAGATGGTCGTGACGAAGGGGCTGATCGGAACCACCGGTGAACCCAAGGCAATGAGGATGCCGCCGACGGAGGCGGTGACCGCGAAGATCACGCTGAGCACGGGCACCCATACAGGGGATGCCGAGACCTGAGTGGCCGCGGCAGCCGGGGTGATGAGCAGAGCGAGGACGAGCAGGACGCCGACGACCTGGACGCTCAGGGCCACGGCCAGGCCGAGGGTGAGCATGAAGACGATCGTGAGCACGGAGACCGGCACTCCCTTGGCCCGAGCCACCTCCGGGTCGAGGCTGGCGAACATGAGCGGTCGCCAGACGAGTGCGAGGACCGCCAGGACGACGAGGGAGCAGATGACGAGGGTCATGATCTGTCCCGGCGTGATCGCGACGATCTGGCCGGTCAGCAGCCCGAACTTGCTGGCCGCACGTCCGTCGTAGAGCGCGAGGAAGAGGATCGCCAACCCCAGGCCGAAGGGCATGAGGACACCGATGATGGCATTCTTCTCCGAGGCCTTCGCCCCTCCCACACCGATGATGAGGGCCGCGATGATCGATCCGATGATCGATCCGCCGACGACGTCGAAGCCGACGAGGAGGGCGAAGGCGGCACCGGCGAAGGACAGCTCGGAGACTCCGTGGACGGCGAAGGGGATGTCGCGGGCCATGACGAAGACGCTGATGAGTCCGCCGACGACCCCGAGCAGCGCGGCGGCGACGAGTGAGTTCGCGAGCAGTGCGACGAGCTCGCCGTAGTCCTCGAAGGTGAAGAGGGTGCCGAAGATCTCTGCGGCGCTCATCAGATCGCACCCCTTTCCGGGTCGAGTTCATCGGAGTGGACATGGTGGTTGACGCATTCCTCTTCGCCACCGACGACGACGAGCCGCCCGCCGACGCGGACCACCTCGACCGGGGAGCCGTAGAGCCGGCTGAGCGATTCGGTAGTCATCACCTCCGAAGGTGTGCCGATGAGGAAGTGTCCGCCGACGATGTAGAGGATCCGGTCGACGTAGGGCAGGATCGGGTTGATCTCGTGGGTGACGAAGACGACCGAGGTGCCGCGTCTGACGCGCTGCTCGTGCAGGAGCGCGGCCACGACCTTCTGGTGGTGCATGTCCAGAGAGAGCAGCGGTTCGTCACAGAGGAGCACCGAGGGATCGTTGGCCAGGGCTTGGGCGACTCGCAGCCGCTGCAGCTCACCGCCGGAGAGTGTGCCGGCGGGGGCGTCGGCGTAGTCCTGCGCCCCGACGGAGGCGAGCAGTTCGTCGACCTTCTTCTTCCGACCTCGGGAGAACAGGCCTGTCCCCCATCGGTGGCCGTCGATGCCCATGCGGACGAGGTCGCGTCCGCGCATCGGAGTGTGCGGGTCGATTCCCCGCTGCTGGGGAATGTAGCCGATCGCCGAATTCCCCGAATGGACGCGCCGCCCGCTGACTTCGGCCGATCCCGTCGACAGGGTGTTCTGGCCGAGGAGGACCTTGAGCAGGGAGGTCTTGCCGGTGCCGTTGGGGCCGAGCACGGCGACGAACTCGCCCGGTGAGACATCGAGATCGAGGTCGTGCCAGAGCACGCGATCGCCGAATCGCAGTTCGGCGTCGCGGAGTTGAATCACCGGCTCCCGCACGGAAGGTTGCACGGAAGCGTCGGATTCCTTGGCCATTGTCAGTGATCATGCCCTTCGAGTGCTGTGGAGATGTCGGTGATGTAGTCGCCCATCCAGTCCGCGTAGTGCGTATCGGCGGGCATGGTCTCGCCGAGGTCGACGACCGGAACATCGGATTTCTCGGCCGTGGTTTTCAGCTGCTCCGCCTGCGGACCGGCCGCCTGTGTATTGTACCCAAGCAGCACTGCCTCTCCGTCGGAGATCTGCTTCTCGGCGTCCTTGAGCACGAGTGGCGGCACGTCGTTGCCCTCTTCGACGGCCTCGAGGAACTCGTCCGAGGTGATGTTCTCCAGGCCCATGTCCTCAAACAGCCACAGCGGCACCGGTTCAGTCGCCGCGACCTTCTCGTCCTCGTGGTCCTTCTTCACCCCGTCGATCTGCGTCTGCAGTTCGTTCAGGGTCTTTTTGTAGTCCTCGGCATTGGCCGTGAAGTCGTCCTTGTGCTCGGGCAGGGCCTCGCCGAGGTGGGTCGCGACTTCGTCGACGAGCTTCGTCATCGTCGGCACCGAGTACCAGAGGTGCTCGTTGAACTCGCCGTGGTCGTGGCCGTCTTCGGAATGGTCGTAGCCGTCTTCCTCATCCGCGTGGGTGTGGCCGCCGGCGTGAGCCTCATCGTCGTGGCCCGACTCGTCACCGTGGTCGTGGGGTTCGTTGCCGAGCCCTTCGGAGCCGGGCAGCCCGGAGATCGACACGGCGTCGATGGTTTCGACCTCGGCGTCGGAGGCTTCGAGCATCGTCGTCATGAATGCGTCGTAGCCGCCTCCGTTCTCGACGACGAGGTCGGCCTTCGAGAGCTTGAGACGATCCTGGGTGGTCGCTTCGTAGTCGTGGGGATCCTGGTTGGGATCGTCGATGACGGGAGTCACCTCGGCGAAGTCCCCGGCCACCTGGGAGACGATATCGGCGTAGACGTTCGTCGAGGTCACGACCGAGAGGTCGGCATTATCTGCATCCGCGCCGGAGGCTCCTCCCCCGCACCCGCTGAGGGCGAGGGCCGAGGTCAGGGCGATGGCCCCGGTGGCGAATCCGAGTCGGGAAGGTGTCATGGTGGACCTTTCGGGAGTGTGCGCGGTGATCAAGGTTTGAACGACGATCACACTACTCAGACTCGGGACCCACCACTAATATAAATATTTATATATAGCACTACGTTTATGCGTGGTCGGAGACGTCGGTCCCGACGCAGATGTGCACCGTTGCAACGCCAGGCCTGAAAAAGTTGTCACCAGTGACGACTTTTTCGAGCTTCGCATTGATCCACGCGAATCCCGTGCCCGGCATGGGCTCGACATGACGACGAACCGCCCGGGAGCATGTGCTCCCGGGCGGTTCGTCTTCGGCTCGGCCGACTCTGGCTCAGTCGCCTCAGGCGGCCTGCGACTCGAGCTTCTTCGCGAGCAGCGCCGCGATCTGCACGGTGTTGAGTGCCGCGCCCTTGCGCAGATTGTCATTGGCGACGAAGAGGACGAGGCCTCTGCCCTCGGGCGCGGACTGATCGGCGCGGATGCGGCCGACATAGCTCGGGTCCTTGCCGGCGGCCTTGAGCGGCGTGGGCACCTCGTCGAGTTCGACTCCCGGAGCCGCAGCGAGCACCTCGGCGGCGCGGGCCGGGGTGATGTCGGCGTCGAATTCGGCGTGGATGCTCAGGCTGTGGCCGGAGAACACGGGCACCCGTACACAGGTGCCGGCGACGAGGAGATCCGGCTTGCCGAGGATCTTGCGGCTCTCGTTGCGCAGCTTCTTCTCCTCATCGGTCTCGAGCTGGCCGTCGTCGACGATGGATCCGGCCATCGGCAGCACATTGAAGGCGATGGGCTCGACGTAGGAGTTCGGCTCCGGCAGGTCGACAGCGGACCCGTCGCGGACGAGCTTCCGAGAGTCGGCGACCCCGGCCTCGAGCTGACCGGCGAGTTCCTCGACTCCGGCCAGACCGGAACCGGACACCGCCTGGTAGGTGCTGACGATGAGGCGACGCAGACCCGCCTCGGCATCGAGGGCCTTGAGCACGGGCATCGCAGCCATCGTCGTGCAGTTCGGGTTGGCGATGATGCCCTTGGGCAGGGTGTCGAGCGCCTCCGGGTTGACCTCGCTGACGACGAGCGGAACCTCAGGATCCGAGCGCCAGGCCGAAGAATTGTCGACGACGATGACTCCGGCGGCGGCGAAACGCTCCGCCTGACCACGGGAGGTGGCTCCACCGGCGGAGAACAGTGCGATGTCGAGTCCGCTGGGATCCGCCTCGGCGGCGTCTTCGACGGTGATGGACTGTCCCTTGAAATCGACGGTCTTGCCCGCGGACCTCGCCGAGGCGAAGAGGCGCAGGCTCGCGATCTCGAAATCGGGGTTCTCTGCCAGCAGATCGAGCATGACGCCGCCGACCTGACCGGTCGCTCCGACTACTCCGATATTCACACTCATCGTCCGGTACCTCCGTAGACCACTGCTTCGTTGTCATCACTGTCGAGTCCGTAGGCCGCATGGGCGGCGCGGACGGCGTCGTCGAGCAGGTCTTCCCTGGTGACGACGCTGATGCGAATCTCCGAGGTGGAGATCATGTCGATGTTGACCTGGGCTTCGCTCAGGGCCTCGAACAGAGTCGCGGTCACGCCCGGGTGGGAGCGCATTCCCGCGCCGACGACGGAGAGCTTGCCGATCTGGTCGTCGTAGCGGACCTGGTCGAAGCCGATCGAGGCCTTCGCCGCATCGAGAGCCTCGAGTGCCTTGGCACCGTCGGTCTTCGGCAGGGTGAAGGAGATGTCGGTCTTGCCCGGTTCCCGAGTGGAGATGTTCTGGACGATCATGTCGATGTCGATCTCCTGGCCGGCCACGGTCTTGAAGATCTCGGCGGCCTTGCCGGGAACGTCGGGGACGCCGACGATCGTCAGCTTCGCTTCGGAGCGGTCGTGCGCGACTCCGGAGATGATTGCCTGTTCCATGGTGGACTCCGTTTCTGATTCCGCTTCCGGGGTCGATGGTCCCCGCCCCTGTCGGAAGGCTTCTGGGATGGGTGAATCGGTCACCCAGGTTCCTTGGTTGCGAGAGAATGAGGACCGCACGTGGACGGGCACGTTGTAGCGGCGGGCGTATTCGACGCAGCGGAGCATGAGGACCTTGGCGCCCGAGGCGGCCATCTCCATCATCTCCTCGTAACCGATCTCATCGATCTTGCGTGCCGTGGGCACGATGCGCGGATCCGCGGTGAAAACACCGTCGACATCGGTGTAGATCTCGCACACATCGGCGTCGAGGGAGGCCGCGAGTGCCACGGCGGTCGTATCCGAGCCGCCGCGACCGAGTGTGGTGATGTTCTTCGCGGTCTGACTGACTCCCTGGAAGCCGGCGACGATGGCCACGTAGCCTTCATCGAGTGCCGAACGGATGCGGCCGGGGGTGACGTCGATGATGCGGGCCTTGCCGAACTGCTCATCGGTGATGACTCCGGCCTGGGATCCCGTGAAGGACTGGGCTTCCTCGCCGAGGTTGGCGATCGCCATCGCGAGGACCGCCATCGAGATGCGCTCACCGGCAGTCAGGAGCATATCGAGCTCACGGGCCGGGGGCATGGGAGAAACCTGTTGGGCCAAGTCGATGAGATCGTCGGTGCTGTCCCCCATGGCCGACACCACGACGACTACTTCGTGACCGGCCTGACGGTATTCGACAATTCGCTTGGCCACCCGCTTGACCGATTCTGCATCGGCTACCGAGGACCCACCGAACTTCTGGACGACTATGCTCACTGCAGTCTCTTCCTTATCGCTGATAAGTTCCGTGCCGGGCGATCGATTCCATGGTTCCAAACATGGAGGTCTCGTGCTGCATCGATCAGGATTTCAGCCGTGTCGGCTAACCGGCACCTCGACCATTGTATGAGGTCGCTCATCTCACTTCACGGCCGCCCGTCATTCAGACACCCCGGTGACCTCGCTGAATGGATGGCGCGAACACCCCGATGGCCCTCCCATCGGGCGCTGGGAGGACCAGGAGGGCCCTCGGCTCGCGTCGTGGCCTCAGGATGGATCGGCTTCGACGGTGAACAGGTCACCGGGCTGACAGTCGAGCGCCTGACAGAGAGCGATGAGCGTGGAGTATCTGATCGCCTTCGCCCTGTTGTTCTTGAGCACCGAGAGGTTGGCCAGGGAGACTCCCACACGCTTCGACAGTTCGGTCAGACTCAGTCCGCGCTGGGTGAGCAGCGCATCCAGATGGCAGTTGACCTTGAGGTTCGCGAACTCTTCGACCATCAGACGAGACCTTCGAGCTCTTCCTGCGCGACTCTTCCCGAACGGAAGCAGCGGCGCAGGAGCTCGGCTCCGCCGACGACGCCGAGGACGAGGAAGGCCTGCATCGTGGTGACACCCGGTCCCACCCCGTTCGCGATGCCGATCTCTGCCGAGACCCAGTTGCTGCCGAGCACCATCGTTGCGAAATAGAGGACGAAGCCGATGGTCACGATCCACTCGAGCGCACTCAGCGCCTTGATCGAGCGCGTCGTGAACGGCGTTCCCGCGGCGATTGCGCGGATGACGGGCACGATCGCGATTGCTGCTCCGAGGAACGTGAGGATCACTGCGATCTTCGCGATGATGACCAGGACCAGGGCGCCGGCGGCTATGTCGCCCGTCGACACCGTGATCTGAGTGAGCCCGCTCAAGGCCGCGGTCGCCTCGGGGAAGTCGAGCGTCGAGACGGCATCGGACTCGAACTGCAGAGGCAGCCTGATTTCGGAGTGGACGAGGTCGGTGATGAGCTCGGTGACGGCGAAGACGACGTAGAAGCCGATCGCCAGACCGACCCAGAGCTCGTAGCCGGCGCCGAAGGCCTTGCGCTTTTCGGGGTGTTCGTTGCGTCCCGTATTCGGTGACATGACTGCGCCTTCCCTTGGTGGCCGTTCCCGCCTTGTCCCTAACCCTTCGAGTCCATGGACTCTGCGAGCGACCAAGCGATTGCTATCGTTCTTCGATATATCGATAAACAACATACTTCACGATAATCGATATGCTGTCAAGGGTTGCGGCACAACCGGGGCGGGGACGCACAGTCCTCGAGTCGGCGCGCGGCACGGTTGAGGCGGGGACGCACAGCGCTCAAATCAGCGCGCGGCACGGTTGAGGCGGGATTGTTCGGCTACTTCCGAGCAGATCTGGGCCCAAAAATGCTCGGAGGTAGCCGAACAATCGCTGCAGGTGGCCCTGATCGCTGGCGGCGCCAGGGGCGGAGAGCGATCCGGTGCGGCGAAGTCAGTCGATTTCGCGGCGGCCGGAGAAGGCGCGGCCGAGGGTGACCTCATCGGCGTACTCGAGGTCACCGCCCACAGGCAGCCCGGAGGCAAGTCGGGTCACGGTCACGCCGAGAGTGCCGAGCAGGCGGACGAGGTAGGTGGCGGTCGCTTCACCCTCGAGGTTCGGATCCGTGGCGATCACGCACTCCTTGACCTCGCCGTCCTGGAGCCTCGTCATCAGCTCCTTGATGCGCAGGTTGTCCGGTCCGACTCCGGCCATCGGGTCGATCGCGCCGCCGAGGACGTGATAGAGACCGCGGTATTCGCGGGTGCGTTCGATCGCGACGACATCCTTCGGCTCCTCGACCACGCAGATCATCGACCGATCCCGGCGAGGATCCTGACAGACGGTGCATTCGGATTCCTCGGACACATTGCCGCAGATATCGCAGAAGCGCACTCGCTTCTTCACCTCGGTCAGTGCCTGCGCCAGTGCGGTGACGTCAGCGGACTCGGACTGGAGAATGTGGAACGCGAGTCGCTGCGCCGACTTCGGCCCGATGCCCGGCAGTTTGCCGAACTCTTCGACCAGGTCCTGCAGGGCACCTTCGTAAACCGCGCTCATACTTCTCTTTCATCGATGACTTCGCCGCCGAGGACGCGTGCGATCACGTCGACTCCGATCTGCGGGGCCTCCGATACGTCGAGGTCCGTCTCCGGATCATACTCGTCCTCTACGGAACCGCTGTGCTGCTCGGATGTGTCGGCACCCTGTCCCTGGGCCGAGCCGTTGCCGCCGAATGCCCCGCTGCCGCCATACGACTCATCCGGGCTCGCCGGCCGCTGAGATCCGTAGCCCGAGGGGGTCGACTGAGCCGAGCTCGCACCGTGCTTCTCGGCGAGCGCGGCGAAGCGGGACTTGAACGGTTTGGCCCCACCGTTCCCGTGCGATTGCGGTGGGGGCGCAGTCTGGCTCGGCACCGCATCGTTCGGCCCGGCTTCGTTCGGCGCGGCGAAACTCGGGGAGTCTGCACCCGCATAGTCGTCGAGGAAGTCGAGGTCGTCGTCATCCGGCGGCGGGACGACGACCGCGCCGACGTCGACCGCTCCGCTGCCGGCGCTCGTCGAATCGGAGCTGTCAGGTTCGGCGCCCTCTGCCACCCCACCGGCAGGAGCGTCGTGCCAGGTCGGCTCCTCCCACCGGGGCTGGGCGTACTCCATGGGTTCGGCGGCGTCATCATCGGCCGCAGTCGGTTCCCGGTGCTCAGCATCCGGTGCCGGCGCTGGATTCGAAGGACGGTCCTCCGCGGCGACGGCCGTGGCCGAATCGCCCTCGTGACCGGCTGCGGGTTCACTGTCGTGAGCGCTCGAAGCTGCGAAGAAGTCGTCGTCCGAGAGGTCAGGGACGAAGATCTCGTCCCCAGCCGCAGTGTCGCTGACGGCGACGGGGTCGTCGGCCGGGGCTGTCGGTGCCTGATCTGCCGGGTCAGGCTGTTCTTCCGGACGTGCCAGATCAGGCTGATCGGCGGGATCTGCCTGGTCAGGCTGATCTGCCTGAGGTTCAGGTTCAGGTGCAGGCTCAGGTTCAGGTGCAGGCTCAGGATCAGGTACAGGCTCAGGTTCAGGTACAGGCTCAGGTTCAGGTGCAGAGCCGGGTGCATGGTCAGTCGAGGCCGCAGCAGCGTTGGACTGCGAGGAATCGACGGAGACGTCGGCCGTGTCAGCCTGCTGTTCTCCCTCCTCGTCGTCGGAGGACCATGGTCCTTCGCCCGACCCGCCGGTCTCCCAGAACTTCTCGTGGTCGACCTGAGGCTTGTCGACCTCGCGGGTGCCGACGACCGCGGCGACTTCCTGCGGGCTGGGGCGACGCTGGCTGGGCGCCGGACCGCGATTGGCACCGGAATCACTCAACCCGGGAGCCGATGCTCCCTTGCCGCCGGCGCCTCCGCCGGTACCTCCCGCCGGACCACCACCCGAGTTGCCGCCGACGCGACCGACATCACCGACGTCGATGCGCGCCTGGATGCCGAGGACATCGTTGATCGCCATGGCGAGCTTAGCCGCATGATCGCGCTGCTTGAACCCCTGGACGGAACCGGCATTGTTGAAACCGAGGTAGACGACACCGTCGGAGAACGACTGCGGGATCGCATTGGCAGCGATGATCGCACGAGTCAGGCGGCTGCGCTTCTCGACAGCGGCGAGGATGCTCGGCCAGGCGCGACGAATCGCTTCGATCTCTCCGCCGATCTCGCCGGCACCGGCCACCGAGCCCGCTTCCGGAGCCGTCGGATCACTCGAACCCTCGGGCTGGTTCGGAGCCGGTGCTCGAGACTCATCCGGGACTTCGGACCCGACCTGGGATCTGGCATCCGAAGGTTCTGTCTCGTTCGGCCCCGCACTCGCGTCATGGCTCTGCTGTGCTGGAACCTGCTGTGCTGAAGTCTGTTGTGCCGGAGTCTGCTGTGCCGGATTCTGCCGCTCCGGAGCCTGCTGATTCGCCTGTTCCTCCGGTCGATCGGCAGAGGCCTGAGTCTCCTCATCGTGAGCCGCGGCATCCGACGGTCCCGACTCCCCCTGATCCGATGTCGACGCAAGTGGCATAGGTGGCACAGACTGTGACGCCGCCTCCGGCTGGGCCGAACGCGGGGAATCATTGAGCATCGACTCGGCGGCGACGGCGATATCGGCGAGGTCATCGAAGTCATCGTGCGCGGCGGCGGACGCAGTCGACGGTCCGCGCACGGCCGAACCGGCGCCACCGCCCTGTTGAGCAGCGCCGCCCTGCTGAGGCGCGGCGGCCCGCTGGGAGGCACCGTCCTGCCCCGGCCCGGGAACCGACCCGCCCGTCATCGCCTGACCAGCATCGGCCACCTGACCGGCACCAGCCGCCTGACCAGCGCCAGCCGCCTGACCGGCAGGCTGCGACTCGACCTGAGCCGGGGACACATTCGCAGCGGTGCCCGTCGCGGACATGCCGATCCGGCGTTCCATGCGCTCCATGCGGCTGAGCACCGCGTCGCGGCTGCGTCCCGAACCGGGCAGCAGGACGCGGGCACAGATGAGTTCGAGCTGCAGCCTCGGCGAGGTCGCCCCGGACATCTCGGTCAGCCCGTGGTTGAGCAGATCCGCGGCCCGAGAGAGCTCACCCTGGCCGAAGCCGCGAGCCTGCAGAGTCAGCCGCTCGAGCCGATCCGGGGGAACCTCGGGCAGGAAGGCATGGGCCGCCTCGGGTGCGGCATTGATGACGATGAGGTCGCGGAAGCGTTCGAGGAGGTCTTCGACGAAGCGACGCGGATCCTGACCGGACTCGATGACTCTCTCCACCGCGCGATACACCCCTCCCCCGTCACCAGCGGAGAAGGCGTCGACGATGTCGGAGAGCAGCGAATCGGGTGTGTACCCGAGCAGCGCGATCGCCCGCCCGTAGTCCACGCCGTCGGGACCGGAACCGGCGATGAGCTGATCGAGCACGGACAGGGTGTCACGCACCGACCCCCCGCCGGCGCGCACGACCAGGGGCAGCACGCCCTTGGCGACCTGCACGCCCTCACGGGTGCACAGCTCATCGAGGTAGTTGCCCAGGGCCTCGGGCGGAACCAGGCGGAAGGGATAGTGGTGCGTCCGCGAACGGATCGTGCCGATGACCTTCTCCGGCTCGGTCGTCGCGAAGATGAACTTGATGTGCGGCGGCGGCTCCTCGACGATCTTGAGCAGTGCGTTGAAGCCCTGCGAGGTGACCATGTGCGCCTCATCGAGGATGAACACCTTATAACGGTCGCGTGCGGGCGCGTAGATGGCGCGTTCACGCAGGTCACGGGCATCATCGACACCGTTGTGGCTGGCCGCGTCGATCTCCACGACGTCGAGCGAACCGGGGCCGCCGTTGGCCAGGTCCTGACAGCTCGGGCATTCCCCGCACGGGACCGGGGTCGGGCCCTTCTCACAGTTGAGGCACCTGGCCAGAATCCGCGCCGAGGTGGTCTTGCCGCAGCCGCGGGGCCCGGAGAACAGGTAGGCATGGTTGATGCGGCCGCGTTCGATCGCGGCCTTCAGCGGATCGGTCACATGCTCTTGACCGATGACCTCGTCGAAGGTCTCTGGGCGGTATCTTCTGTACAGTGCGGTGGACACGCCCCTAGCCTAATGCCAACGACTGACACGACACACGGGCCGGCAGGAACGTCCCAGACGTTGTCGACGGCAGTGCGCATCGGGCACGATAGAGTCCATGAGTCCAGCCATCCCCGACCCCGACGCGAACCGCCCCGACGAGAACGACCCCGAGGCGCGCCCCACCGACCCGGCGAAGTCCATCCGCATCGGCCACCAGGAACGCGATGAGGCGATCGAGGTGCTCCGCGAGGCCGCCGGGGACGGACGGATCACCGTCGAGGAACTCGACGAGCGGATGGAGAAGGTGCAGGCGGCGAAGTTCCCCATCGACCTCGACGAGGTCCTGGCCGACCTGACGACGAAGCTGCCCTCCGACCGCTTCCGGCCTCAGACTCCCGGCTCTGGCCTGGCTCGCCCACCGGCTCCAGGCCAGGACGTCATGCGCCCGAACAACATCGGCATGGACTCGGCCGAGCCGCTCGTGCTCAAGGCCGGGTGGGAGTCGGAGAACCGCCGCGGTCGGTGGCTGGTGCCCGCCGTCATCCGCTGCGAACCGTCGATGTCGAACATCGAACTCAACTTCCTCGAGGTCACCACCGACCTCGAGCGCATCGACGTCGAGATCGTCGCGGGCATGGGCTCCGTCGTCGTGGTCGTCCCCGACGACTGGGGCGTCAACGTCGACCGTCTCTCGAAGACCTGGGGCACCGTGAGGTCCTCGGTCAGCGCGGTTCCCCAGGGGAGAAAGCCCACTATCGTGGTCGGCGGATCGGTCGGCATGGGCACCTTCCGCGCCCGCTTCGCGAACTGGCTCGACCGCCGGCGACTGGCGAAGTGATGGAACCCGGTCTCGGTGCCGTCCTCTTCCTCACGGTCTGCATCATCGTCATCTTCAGCCTCGGCGCGCTCCTCATCCATCGCGTGATGAACAAGCCCGGTGCCCACATCGGCTCCCGCCTGTCCCGGCATGACAACGACCACGGCACCGAGGCGGCCGACCGGAAGAAGGGCACCGACCCCGACGAGGAGTGAGTCGGTTCCTTGCAAACCCGGGCCCGACGTGGTCGACTCGAACCATGCCTGAGATCGAGATCACACGCATCGATCCCGATGATGCCTCGGGGCTGAAGGACTGGGATGCGCTCATGCGCGACGCCTACACCGCCGAGCGGACGGCGGCGTGGTGGCGCAGCCCCGAGGCCCTGCTCGCCCAGTTCGCCCACCCCCGCACCGACAAGCAGGACATCGCACTCGTGGCCCACCTCGGCGGGGAGGCCGTCGGCGGCGCGGAGCTTGCGCTCATCACCGATGCCCCCGCCGAGGTCGAACTCGGCGTCTCCCCCGCCCACCGCCGTCAAGGGGTGGCCACAGCACTCGCTGAGGCGGTCGAGGCGCTGCTGCGCGGGGCACAGCCGGGAGGCATAAGGGTCGAGGTCGTCCAGACCGAGACCTACTGTCCGGCCGGGATAGCATTCGCGCAGTCGCGGGGCATGCGCATCGGGATCGAGGAGCATCGGCTGCTGCTCGACCTGCCGGACTATCTCACCGCCGATGCGGACCGCTACAAGGATTCCGGGGCCGCCACCTCGGTGCCGGTCGTCGCCGCCGATCCGGACTTCGCGGTCACCTCGTGGACGGGAACCTGCCCCGAGGAGGTCCTCGAGGACTGGGCGATGCTGCGGGTGCAGATGGATGAGGACGTGCCCGTCGGGGACCTCACCCGCAGCACCCGGCATGCCGACACTGCCGCGATCCGCAGCCATGAGGAGCGCATGGACGAACACGGCTGGATCCTCGTCAGCTCGCTGGCACATGTCGAGGATCGGGCGGTCGGCTACACGGAGATCATGGTCTCCCGCGATCAGCCGGATATCGTCATCCAGGAGGACACTCTCGTCGATCGGGCCCACCGCGGCCGCGGCATCGGGCGTGCCCTCAAGGTCGCGAACATGCGTCAGCTCCAGGATGTGCCCGAGGCGGCCGCCGGGAAATGGATCCAGACCTACACGGCCACCGGAAATGCGCCGATGCTCGCTCTCAACCGCGATCTCGGCTTCCGCACGGTCGATACGATGACCGCACTCGAGGGACGATTCGACTACAGTGAACGGTGACAGTCCCGGCCACCGAAGCGAAGCAGGCACCCGTGTCGCCCAACATCATCATCGCCGTCCTCGTGTTCATCCTCGTCGTCCTCATCACCGTGCTCGTCATCCGCTCACGCGCCGCGAAGCATCGTCGACAGACCGCCGACCGGACCCCGCCGAGGCCCCGCGATCCCTTCGCCTCCGAACAGGACACCGGTGGAGATCCGGCAGCGATCAAGGCCGGCGATCTGCTCGAATTCGGCAATGAGAAGTTCTTCGTCCGCGGCACTCTGCGCATCTCCGAGGGCGGCTACGACTGGGCCGAGCACTTCTTCCAGTCCGACGAGTCCGCGACCCGACTGTGGCTGACCGTCGAACACGACCCCGATCTGCAGGTCTCCCGGTGGCGCGACCGCCCCGAGCTCGACATCGAGCCGAAGGCGAAGACAATCACCATCGACGGCACCGAATACCAGCTCGTCGAACACGGCACCGCCTCCTACCGCTCCGAAGGCACCACCGGACTGAACGAGAAGGGCGGGGTCGACTATGTCGACTACGAATCCGCCGATCACCGGCTCCTAGCCTTCGAACGCTTCGACCACGGGCGGTGGGAGGTGAGCACCGGCGAGTCCATTCCCGTCGGCTCCTTCACCATCTACTCGAGCAGCTGATGCGCGACCTCCCCCACACTCCCCCGCTGCCGACGGTGCCGCTGCGCGCCGAGGTGGCGTTCACCGACGTCTCGGCCGCCGCGTTGCGCTTCACCCTCGATCACGAACCCATCACCCCGCTGGCCTCCCGGTTCGTCGACGTCCCCGCGGGAACCGGGGATGCGCATATCCGCCTCGAACTCCGCGTCATCGGCTCCTCCCACCAGGTCATCGTCGACGACGCATTCATCGAGACCTTCGCCTGCCTCGGCGCCGGTGAGACTCCCGATTGGGGCACACAGCGGAGCACCGACGGCATCTGGGCCGGGTTCTCCCGGCACCGGTTCACCTGCACCCTGACCGAGGTGCCCGGTGACTTCGCCGCTGCCGCCGCCGAGGTGGTCGGGCGTTCCGGCGCCCACGACGATCACCTCGTCGTCTCCTTCCCAGGCGATCCGAGCGCGCTCACCGCACTGGCGCTGACCCACGTTGATACCGACAGGCTGGCCTGGCAGACCTGGCACTGCTATCCGCAGCACCGCCAGATGGTGCACAGTCACAGCGAGCTGAGGAGGGACGCATGAGCCGCGACCCGAACGTCTCCATGGGCGGAGGCTCCTTCGACTTCGATGCCGAGAACGGCCGCGGATCGTCCGGCGGTTCGGGCGGCTGGGGTTCGGGGCCCGCGAACAACGACTCGGGGCGGAAACCGAGGCGATTCGGCTGCGGCACGATCATCGCCCTCATCGTCATCCTCGTGCTCATCGGAAACGTCATGCGCGGATGTTCCGATGACGAAGGCGGCTCGGGCGGCGGAGGATTCTTCTTCCTGCCCTTCTTCGGCAGCAGCTCCACCGGATCGAACTACGGCGACGGCTCGGGCTTCCGCGGCGGCGGACCCGGCACGGGCAAATGACGGCAGACACGATGCGACCAGCACAGATGGCACTCTGAAAGGCAGACATGTTGGCAGAACTCTTCCTGGAGATCGGGATCGTCCTCTCCTATGCCGTGAGCGGCCTCGTGCTCATGCTCATCGGCTATTTCGTCGTTGACCTCCTCACCCCGGGCAAGCTCCACGTCCTGCTGTGGCAGCAGAAGTCGCGGACCGCGGCGGTGCTCGTGGCCTCAGACCTCGCCGGTGTCGCGATCATCGTCATCGCCGCGATCAGGGCCAGCTCCGATGCTCTGCTCCTCGGAGTCATCTCCACCCTGGTCTTCGGCATCGTCGGCATCATTCTGATGGCCCTGAGCTTCCTGCTCATCGACGCCTTCACCCCGGGCAAGCTCGGTGACATCGTCAAACCCGATCAGTTCCACCCCGAGGTGTGGGTCAACGCCACCGCACACCTGGGCATCGCGGGCATCATGGCCGCAGCGCTCCTTTGAGCACAGACACCGCTGTGGGCGATCCGGCTGCGGCAACGCTGCCGCTGAAGCCGGGACCTGCCCGCTTCTTCGTCCTCCTGGCCGTCTTCATCTGCGCGAGCTGCGGCATGGTCTACGAGCTCGCGCTCGTCGCGCTCGGCTCCTACCTCCTCGGCGACACCATCGTCCAGGCCTCCATCGTGCTCTCGGTGATGGTCTTCGCGATGGGCATCGGCTCACTGGCGACCAAACGGCTGACCCGGTTCGCCGCCGTCGCCTTCGCTCTCATCGAGGCAGCGCTCGGCATCATCGGCGGACTCTCGGTCATCCTCCTCTACCTCGCGTTCGCCTTCGCCGATGTCTACACCGTCGCGATGATCGTCCTCGCCTTCTCAATCGGTGCCCTCATCGGCGCGGAGATCCCCCTGCTCATGGAGCTCGTGCAGCGCATCCGCGCGCAGAAGGCCTCGAGCGCGGTCGCCGATCTCTTCGCCGCCGACTATGTGGGCGGGCTCGTCGGCGGACTCGCCTTCCCTTTCGTGCTGCTGCCGATCTTCGGTCTGCCGCGTGGAGCGCTGGCGGTGGGCATCACGAACACCGTCGTCGGCATCCTCATCGTCCTGTGGCTCTTCCGGGCCCAGATCCGCACCCGCACGCAGGTCATCCTCGCCGGTCTCCTCGTCGTCATCGTCGGGGGTCTCACCGCGGTGTGGGTGTTCACCGATGACATCGAGATGACCACCCGGCAGCGTCTCTACCGCGACCCGATCGTGTACTCCCAACGCACGGACTATCAGGAGATCGTGCTCACCGAGTCCCCGAAGACCGGGGACACTCGGCTCTATCTCAACGGGGATCTGCAGTTCGCCTCGGCCGACGAATACCGGTACCACGAGACGCTCATCCACCCGCTGATGAATGGTCCGCGACGCAACGTCCTCGTCCTCGGCGGTGGCGACGGCCTGGCCGTGCGGGAGATCCTCAGATATCCCGATGTCGAGACCGTCACCCTCGTCGATCTCGATCCCCGGGTCCTCGAACTCGCGCGGACCTCGGAGCACTTCACGGACTTCAACGAGGATTCGCTCGACGATCCCCGGGTGCGCACGATCGCTGCCGATGCCTTCACGTGGCTGCGCGAGGCGAAGCACGAACACTATGATGCCGTCGTCGCGGACCTGCCCGACCCCGATGACGTCGCCACCTCGAAGCTCTACAGCGTCGAGTTCTACGGCCTGATCAAGCAGGTGATGTCACCTTCGGCTCGCCTCGTCGTGCAGGCCGGTTCCCCCTACTTCGCCCCGGACGCGTACTGGGGAATCGGCGAGGGAGTCGCCGAGGCGGGCCTGGCTACCACGCCCTATCACGTGGACGTGCCCAGCTTCGGCGACTGGGGCTACTTCCTCGCCGCCGTCCCCGACGGTGGGGGCCAAGGTCCGGACGTGACGATCCCCCGGGATCATCCCGGGGGATTGAAGTTCGCCACGCCCGAGGTGCTCGCCGCTTCGACAACGTTCCCACCCGACCGCGATCGCTCGTCGGTCGGTGAGGTGGAGGCCTCGACGCTGCTTCATCCGCGGGTGCTCGATCAGGAGCGCGGAGCCTGGGTGGGCTACTGAGGAGCTCAGGCCCCGAGCAGTCCGAACAGTCCGGCCGCTCCGACGAACCCGAGCCCGAGCAGACCGCCGAGTGCGGCCAGGGAGAGGAAGACGATGCCGAGGATGAAGCCCCATTTGCCCATCTCGTTGTCGGCGTAGCCGGCCCGGCGTGAGTTGTTGCGGGCCATGTAGCCGGTGACGATGCCGACGATGGGGCCGAGGAAGTTGAAGCCGAGAAACGTCGAGAGTGTCGCGACCAGTGAGATGATGCCGAGGACCTTGCCCGGGTCCTCTTCGGCTCTCGGTGTCGGGCCGGGGACGTACGACTGGGGGCCGGTGTGCTGCTGGTAGTCGGTGTGCTGGTGCTGTCCCGGGGTGGGATCGGTCGGTGCATTCATGGCTGGGTCTCTCCTTCTGCGTTGGCTGTTGAGACCAGCCTAGGAATCCGCGTCAGCTGAGTGAATGCTTAAAACCTCTGACCTCGACGGGGGTTTTCCCGAGTCGCACTCATTTCACGCCGTTCACTTCACGCTGTTCACTTCACGTCGACGAGCGCGTGCCGCTGACGTCCCATGAGGTAGAGCAGGATCTCCAGCGGCTCCCCGGTGATCGTCACCGAGTCGCCGCGCTTCTTCCCGATCCTGCGGCTGCCGAATTCGGGGCTGCTGATTTCGACAGGGCCGTCGGCCTTGGCCGCGAACGGCAGCAGCATCAGCTTCGCCTGCGACCAGGCGGTGGCGTTCTCCGACCGGGACAGGCGCCGGGGAATCCATTCGATCGCCGCCCTCCGGATGTCCTCGTGGTGGACGAGGAATTCGCTCGTGTTCATCGCGGACTCCACACCCGGCAGCGCTCCCGGGGTCCACCTCGGCGGGGCGGCGACGAGACCGAGAAGCTGCGGAAACGGCATCTCCGCGTACTCGTCCGCCTTCTGTTTGAGCGCGTCGTCGAACCGGGAGACGAATGTGCCGAGAGCCGCCCGGGGATGCCGTTCGCGGATGATCAGGTGAGTGGCGAGGTCGCGGACCGTCCACCCCTCGCACAGGGTCGGGGCGTCTTCACCGGCACGGCGGGCGGAGTCGACGAGGCGCAGTCGTTCGGTGCGAGCAAGATTGGTCATGCTCGGAAGTCTGTCATCACTGCCTTGGACTCACCTGAATGCCGAGTTCAGCGGCCCAGTCCCGAACGAAGTCAGCGACCCGGGAGACCGAGCGGAAATCGGCGAACTCGTCACCGCGGGTCGGGCCGTCGGTGACGATGACGACCGGTTTGGCCGCCTTGGCGGCGGCACGGACGAAGCGCAGCCCCGAGAGCACTGCCAGAGAGGACCCGAGCACCACGAGTCCGCCCGCCTGCTCACAGATGCGGTTCGCCTCCCGCTGCCGCTCCACCGGCACCGAGTCACCGAAGTAGACGACATCGGGTTTGAGCACTCCCCCGCAGATCGGACAGTCGGCGAGCCGGAACCCCGCGGTCTCCTCGAGTTCGACGTCACCGTCCGGAGCGGTCTCGACATCGATCGGGTCGATGCCGGTGAGTTCGACGAAGTCGGGGTTGAGTTCGCTCAGTCGCCGCTGCATCCAGTCCCGGTCGAAGAGGTGTCCGTTGTCGAGGCAGATGACCCGGTCGAGGCTGCCGTGGAGGTCGATGACGGGGCTCGGAGCAGGGACCTCCTCGGCGGCGGCCTGGTGGAGTCCGTCGACGTTCTGGGTGACGATCCCGGCCACGTCGATCTGGGCCAGTGCCCGGTGTCCGCGGTTCGGGCGGGCCTTGAGCATCCGCGGCCAGCCGACCCATGACCTGGCCCAATAGCGGGCCCGTTGGTCGGGGTGGGAGAGGAAGGTCTGGATCGTCATCGGCCGTCGCGGCTGGGCGTCGGGTCCGCGGTAGTCGGGGACGCCGGAGTCCGTGCTCATGCCGGCACCGGTGAGCACCGCCCAATCGGAGCTCGCCGAGGCGGTGAGGGCCTCGATGATCTCGCCGTCGGTGTGGCTCGGTTCCGGGCGCAGGCGCCCGCGCAGGGGGTCGACGATGATCGCCATGCGTCCTCCTCGTGTCTCGTCGCCTCCCACTGTAGGCGCGAGGACTGACGCGACGCACACCGAGGGTTAGGCTGAGCCCATGGTCAGCGTATTTCTCGTTCATCATTCGCCCTCGGAGGCGACGAATCGGATCGCCGAGGCGGCCCTGGCCGGGCTGCGGATGCCCGAGTTGGGCGGCATCGACGTCATCGTCCGTCACGCCCTGGAGGCGAGCGCGGCCGATGTGCTCGCCGCCGATGCCTATGTGCTCGGCACCACCGCGAACTTCGGCTACATCTCCGGGGCGCTCAAGCACTTCTTCGACACCACCTATGACGATGTCAGGGAAGCGACCGCGGGTCGGCCCTTCTCGTACTGGATCCACGGCGGGTACGACACCACCGGTGCCGAGACCGCGATGAGGCAGATCACCACCGGACTCGGCTGGTCGCTGGCCTTCGATCCCCTAGTCCTCACCGGCGAGGTGGGAGCGGAGCATCTGGAGAAGGCCACGGAGCTCGCGGCCACGGTGGCCGCCTCGGCGCTGGCCTGAGACCGCGAGGCGGGAACCGGGAAACGGGGAAACGGGGACAGTACGAACTTTTCGGTGAAACTACTTTCCATTATGGAAAGTATTTGCTAGAATGAAATTAATTCCACCGCGGAAGTCGCCGAACCACTGGCACCAATCCCACCGAAGGAGCAGCCATGAACGCCACCCCCACCCCGGAACAGGCCAGCGACCTCCTCGCCCAGGTCGACGCGACCCAGCGGCAGGCGCGATCGAGCGACGCCTGGCCCCTGGTGATGATGCTCTTCGTCCTCAGCGGAGTCGTCTCGGTCAGTCTCGTGGCCGTCGGCATCCTCGAAGACAACATGACGCAGCTGATCATCCTCTGCGCCGGTCTCGCCTGGCTCATCCCCTCGATGATCGTCTACATCTCGAAGGCCCTGAGCTGGAGCCGCCGGTCGACGGTGCTGCTGCTGACCTGGCTGCCGCTGACGATGCTCGTCTACCTCGTCGCAATCGTCGTCGACTCCTACGCCCCGACCTCCTGGGTGCCCTTCGCCGCGGCCGGTCTCCTGTGGATCGCCTCCCCGATCGTCGCCCTCGTCGGCCTGCGCCGCTGAAGGGGAGGCGATCATGAACCCTTATCAGGACATTCCTGAGGAAGATGAGATCCCTGATCTCGGTGACTCCCTGGCCCGCATCGACCCCGACCTCGGCAATCCGACCCGCCTGGGCATCGTCTCGAGCCTGAAGAATCGTGAGAGGGCTGAGTTCAAACTCCTCCGCGACTCCCTCGGCGTCTCGGATTCGGTCCTCTCCCGCCACATCTCCGCACTCGAAAAGGCCGAGCTGGTCACCGTGAACAAGGGCTATGTCGGCAAACGCCCCCGCACCTGGGTCTCCATCAGTGAAGAGGGCAGCAGACGACTCGAGGCCCACATCCAGGCGCTCCGCGAGCTCGCCGGCGGCTGAAGGCGTGACCGCCACTGAGTTCCCGGCTAGCATGAGGATCATCCGATGCAAGGAGGCACGATGAACACCACCTCGGCGAACACCGGAGTCGAATTCCGCGAACTGCACGAGATCTCCCGCCTGATCCAGACCGGGCAGCTGAGCTCCCGGGAGGTCACCGCAGCCTTGCTCGACCGGATCGACCGCCTCGATCCCTCTCTCAACGCCTTTGCCGTAGTCATGCGTGAGAGCGCCCTTGCCGAAGCCGAACGCAATGATGAGTGTCTTGCCCGCGGTGATTGGCTCGGCCCGCTGCACGGCGTGCCGATAGCGGTCAAGGACCTCGCCTACACCCACGACGCACCCACAGCTGCCGGGACGACGATCCATTCGGGCTTCCGCCCCGACTTCGACGCCACTGTCGTTTCCCGCCTTCGGGCGGCCGGTGCGGTCGTCCTCGGCAAGCTGCGCCTGACAGAGGGCGCCTTCACCGGACACCATCCGGACCTGCCGACTCCGGTCAACCCTTGGGACTCGGCCACCTGGTCGGGTGTGTCCTCGAGCGGCTCGGGGGTTGCCACCTCGGCGGGCCTGTGCTTCGGTTCCCTGGGCTCGGACACGGGCGGGTCGATCCGACTGCCGTCCTCAGCCAACGGGGTGACCGGGCTCAAACCCACCTGGGGTCGCGTCTCCCGGCACGGCATCTTCGCACTCGCACCGAGCCTCGATCACATCGGACCGATGACGCGCAGTGCCCGCGATGCCGCAATCATTCTCGAGACCATCGCAGGACACGATCCGCACGATCCCACCTCGGCGCTCGAACCGGTGCCTCGCTACAGCCAGCACCTACGCCTCGATCGCAGCCCGGTGGTCGGCTTCGACCGCGAACTGGCCGAGGCCCACTTCGACGCGCCGACGAACGCGATGCTGGAATCGACGATTGAGACGATCGAGAAACTGGGCTGGCGAGTCATCGATGTGCGGACTCCGGATTTCCTGGCCGCGGCCCAGGACTGGACAGCATTATGCGGGGTCGAGACGGCCGGAGTCCACGATGAGACCTACCCTGCCAGGCGCAGCGAATACGGGCCGGACCTCTCCGGACTCATCGACATCGGTCGGGGCCTCTCCGCCGTCGACTACCATCACCTCCTCGAGTCCCGGCGAGCCTTCACCGGGCGGATGCGATCCCTGATGGCAGATATCGATCTCCTCCTGCTGCCCGGGATCGGAGTCGGGTCACCGACGGTCGAGCAGATGAAGAGCCTCGGCTCGGACCCCGAGTTGTTCGCCGCTACCACAGTGCCGACCGCCCCCATCGACAGCTGCGGGATGCCTTCGATCACCTTGCCCGCGGGATTCACCCAGCGGGGAACTCCCCTGGCCGCACAGTTCGTCGCCGATGATTTCGGCGAGCAGCTGCTGTTCTCGGCCGCGCACGCGTTCCAACAGTCCACGGACTTCCATACCCGCCACCCGGAGCTCGCCGGAGGCTGAGGGCGCGCCTCCGCCCGTCTGGCGGCGCCCCTCAATCTGAAATAGGTGACCTGAATCCACAGTTCCGTCGCAGACAACGCCTCGGGAGACGGTGTCTGCGACGGAACTGTGGACTGACGGATGCCAGAGCGATTTTGAGCACCGAAGGGCCGCCCACGCGCTCCGACGCGTCGCGTATTCTGATCGGGTGCCCACGATCAAGCCCTTCCGCACCCGAACCGACCCGGACAGAGCCACCGGCTCCGCCCGGGTCGCCGAACGTCGGCTGCCCCGCTATGAGGCAGGACAGCTGGAGATGCCGGTGCGGATCCTCGGCTCCCAGGAGGAGATGGATCGGGAGACCTATTGGGCCGAGCACTCTCATCCCACCCATGAACTCCTGTGGCGCGATGCCGGCGTCGGCACGGTCACGATCGGCTCACGGACCTGGACCATCACCGCCCCCTTGGGCATGTGGATCCCGGCCGGGATCCCGCACTCCGGGTGGACCCCGGCCGGAGTCGTCGTCTGTGCGGCACAGTTCAGTGTCGACAACCCGCACGTCAGCGACACCCCGACCACGATCGCGATCACCCCGCTGCTCCGCCTCCTCCTCGACCGCCTGCAGACCCTCGAAGCCCACACCGACTCCTATTCCCTGACCGAGGCGATGATTCTCGACGTCATGTCTCCGGCCGCCCACGAACTCCTCCTCCACCGGCCGAACAATCCGCTGCTGGCCCCGGTCGTCGCCGCCATCGCCGAGGATCCGGCCGATGACACGAGCCTCCAGGACTGGGCGCACCGCCTGGGGGCGAGCGCCCGGACCATCACCCGTGCCTTCGAGGCCGAGACGGGCCTGGGATTCAACCGCTGGGTCACGACCGCGCGGATCCAACACGCTGTCAGCCTCATCGGCCTCGGTCACGCGATCGAAGATGCCGCCTTCGACGTCGGCTACGCCTCGACGAGCGCCTTCACCACGGCGTTCAAACGCATCACGGGCACAACCCCCGGGCAGTTCCGCGCCTGAGACCACCACAGGTCTGTCCGTTTGGCGCAACAGCCTGTCGGAATTGCTCGATTGCGGCGCACAGTCGCCTCGGATAGTTTGTTTAGGCACACCTAAACCATCCTGCTTCGAGCGGATGAGCCGAGCTGTGCACCCTCCGCATCGTCCATGCGACCACACACCGTCGAAAGGCCACAATGACCCGCCGCCCTGCCCGCGCGTTGGCACTGACCGCAGCCGTAACCGCCGCGCTTATGCTCACTGCCTGCTCACCTTCAGAGTCCTCCGATGACGCCTCGGGCGGTGACGATTCATGGACACCCGTGACCATCGAACACGCCCTCGGCACCACCGAGATCTCGGAGAAGCCCGAACGCGTCGCCACCGTCAACTGGGCCAACCATGAGGTGCCTCTGGCCCTCGGCGTCGTCCCCGCCGGCATGGCCCGCGCCGACTTCGGCGATGACGACGGCAACGGAGTCCTCCCCTGGGTCGAGGACAAGCTCGACGAGCTCGGCGCCGAGACCCCGACCCTGTTCGACGAGACCGACGGCATCGACTTCGAAGCCGTCGCCGACACCCAGCCCGATGTCATCCTCGCCGGCTACTCGGGCCTGAGCCAGGAGGACTACGACACCCTGTCCGAGATCGCTCCGGTCGTGGCCTACCCGGAGACGGCCTGGGGAACCCCGTGGCGCGAGATGATCGAGATCAACAGCGAAGCCATCGGCATGAAGGACGAGGGCGACGAGCTCATCTCCGACCTCGAGTCCGAGATCGACTCCTCGGTCGCCGAACACCCGGCGATCAAGGACAAGTCGACGATGTTCCTCACCCACGTCGACCCTTCCGACCTGTCCGAGGTCAACTTCTACACCACGCATGACACCCGTGCGATGTTCTTCGAAGACATGGGGATGAAGGCTCCGGCCAGCATCGCGAAGGCCTCCGAGGAGACCGACCAGTTCTCCTCGACGGTCAGCGCCGAACAGGCCGACGTCTTCGACGACGTCGACATCATCGTCACCTACGGCGATGACAAACTCGTCAAGACCCTCGAAGACGATGAGCTGCTCTCGCAGATGCCCGCGGTGAAGAACGAGGCGATCGTCAACCTCCCGGGTGACCAGCCCCTGGGCACCGCGGCGAACCCGACCCCGCTGTCGATCTCGTTCATCCTCGACGACTACCTCGACGAACTCGACAAGGCCGCTTCGAACCAGAACTAGGCACCCACCTCGATGACAGCTCAATCGACAGTCGAGTCGACCGCCGCCCGGCTGCGGCGGTCGACTCACGTCCGCCTGATGTGGATGCTGACAGCCCTCGTGCTCGTCGTCATCCTGATGATCGCCTCGACCATGATCGGCTCTCGCAATGTCGGCCTCGACGACGTGCTCGCCGCCTACGGCGGTTCGGCGAGCGGCTTCGATCAGGCCGCGGTGGCCAAGCGCATCCCCCGCACCCTGCTTGCCGTCTGCGTCGGCGCGGCCCTCGGCGTCTCCGGCGCCGTGATGCAGGGCGTGACCCGCAACCCTCTGGCCGACCCGGGCATCCTCGGAGTCAACACCGGGGCCTCGCTGGCCGTAGTCATCGGCATCGCTTTCTTCGGACTGTCCACCGCCGATGGCTACATCTGGTTCGCCATCGCCGGTGCCGCGATCACCTCGGTGTTCGTCTACGCCGTCGGGTCCCTCGGACGGCAGGGCGCAACCCCGCTCAAGCTCGCCCTGGCCGGGGCCGCAACGGCTGCGGCCCTGTCCTCGTTCATCTCCGCCGTCGTCCTCCCCCGCGGTGACATCTCCGATCTCGCCCGGGACTGGCAGATCGGCGGGGTCGGCGGGGTGACCATGGACTCGGTCCTGCTCATTGTCCCCTTCCTCATCGCGGGCTTCCTCATCAGCGTCTACTGCACCCCGGGGCTCAACGCCCTCGCCCTCGGCGACGAACTCGCCGCGGGCCTGGGCCAGCACGTCGGCCTCACCCGCCTCCTCTCTGCCGCCGGTGCGGTGATCCTCTGCGGCGGGGCCACCGCCGTGGCCGGACCCATCGGCTTCCTCGGCCTCGTCATCCCCCACGCCTGTCGCCTGCTCATCGGCGTCGACCACCGGTGGCTGATCCCGTTCTCCGCGGTCACCGGGGCCGGCCTGCTCACCGCCTCGGACATCCTCGGACGCATCGTCGCCCGCCCCGCTGAACTCGATGTCGGCATCCTCACCGCACTCATCGGCGCCCCGTTCTTCATCGCCATCGTCCGCCGTCAGAAGGTCCGATCCCTGTGAGCACCACCCCACTGACACCCACCGCCGAGGCGGTCCTCGGCCTGCGTCGGGCGCGGGCGAAGCGTTGGACGAGCACCGTCGTGATCTTCGCCGTGCTCGTCATCGCGTGCTTCCTCGCCAGCCTCATGGTCGGGCAGACCTTCTACTCCTTCGACAAGGTCATCCGCGTCATCGCCGGCGACCAGGTCCCCGGGGCCTCATTCACCGTCGGTCGTCTCCGTCTGCCGCGTGCGGTGCTGGCGCTCTTGGTGGGACTGAGCTTCGGCCTCGGCGGAGTCACCTTCCAGACCATGCTCCGCAATCCCCTGGCCAGCCCCGACATCATCGGCATCAGCTCCGGGGCCTCGGCGGCCGCGGTGTTCGCGATCATCACCCTCGGCCTCGGGACCACCGGCGTCTCGGTCTTCGCGATCGTCGCCGGGCTCGCGGTGGCCCTCCTCATCTACCTGCTCGCGTATAAGAACGGAGCGGCGGGCATCCGCCTCATCCTCGTCGGCATCGGCATCTCCTCGATGCTGAGCGCACTGATCAACTGGGAGCTGACCCGGGCCGCACAGTGGGACCTGCAGGAGGCGCTGCGCTGGCTGGCAGGCAGCCTCAACGGAGCGAACTGGGACGCCGTGCTTCCGGTGCTCATCGCCCTCATCGTCCTGTCCCCGCTGCTCATCGGCCAGTCGAAGAATCTCTCGATCACACAGCTCGGCGACGACACCGCCGAGGCCCTCGGCGTGCGGGTGTCGCGGACCCGCCTGTTCGTCATCGTCACCGCCGTCGGCCTCATCGCCTTCGCCACCGCAGCGGCCGGCCCCGTGGCCTTCGTCGCGTTCCTGTCCGGGCCGATCGCGGCTCGGCTGGTCGGTCCGGGGCCGTCACCGCTCATCCCCGCGGGCCTCGTCGGCGCCCTCCTCGTGCTCGTCGCCGACCTCGTCGGTCAGTTCGCACTCGGCACCCGGTACCCGGTCGGCGTCATCACCGGCATCCTCGGTGCCCCCTATCTCATATACCTCATCATCAGGATCAATCGTTCGGGAGGCTCCCTGTGACCACGGACCATTCGCTTGCGGCCGAGGACCTGCACCTGTCCTACGGGGACGCGGACATCATCTCCGGACTCAGCCTCACCCTGCCCGCAGGAGACATCACCGGCATCGTCGGAGCCAACGCCTGCGGCAAGTCCACCCTGCTCAAATCCATGTCCCGGCTGCTCACCCCGCGTTCGGGTCGGGTCGTCCTCGCCGGTCAGCAGGTGCATGCGATGCCGGCGAAGAAGCTCGCCCGCACCCTCGGACTCCTTCCTCAGACGCCGATCGCCCCGGAGGGCATCACGGTCGCCGATCTCGTCGGGCGCGGTCGCCATCCGCATCAGGGCGCGTTCTCCCGGTGGAGTGCCGCCGATGACCTCGCCGTCGCCGAGGCCCTGGACTCCACCGGCACCGCGGAGCTCGCGGATCGGCCCGTGGACGAACTCTCCGGCGGTCAGCGGCAGCGGGTGTGGATCGCGATGGCTCTGGCCCAGCAGACCGATATCCTCCTCCTCGACGAACCGACGACGTTCCTCGACGTCAACCATCAGGTCGAAGTCCTCGATCTGCTCGCCGAGCTCAATCAGCGCTCCGGGGTCACGATCGTCATGGTCCTCCACGATCTCAACCTCGCCGCCCGCTACTGCGACCGACTCGTCATGCTCGCCGGCGGCACCATCCACGCTCAGGGCACCCCCGCCGAGGTGCTCACCGAAGCCAATGTCGAGCACGTGTTCGGGCTGGAGAATCGGATCATCGAGGATCCGGTGTCCGGGCAGCCGCTGATGCTGCCGATCGGACGCCATCGCACGCTCGGATAACGTGCCCGCGCCGCCTCAGTCGGCGGCGTCCGTGGGCGACTCGTCTGACCTGCGGCGGACGATCTCCGCAATCCAGCTCGGTGCGAAGGGAGAGGTGCAGCCCGGCTGAGTCGGATAGTCCTCGAGCACGCCGAGGCGGTGGCCGATGGCGATGGCCCGCTCCCGCAGCTCGGGGTTCTCAATGCCGATATACGACAGAGTCTCGTTCAGCGCCCACTGCAGACGCTCCTCGGCGTCGGCCATCTTCGCCTCGATCGTATCGAGCAGAGCAGGCAGATCGAGCCCTGCCGGGTTCCTGTTCACCCTCTCGCTCGTCAGCGCCCAGCCTGCGGAGGCGACGACGGGATCGGGATCGTCGAACCAGGACTGCCGGAGCACCTCGGCGTGGGGTGACTTCTTGACGATGTAGCTGACCAGCCAAGCGTGGACCTTCGGGACCCGGGCGTCCCGCAGCATCGCGTCGAGCTGCTCGAGGTCCCAGGCACGGGGTCGCATGATGAGGATCGCGACGAGGCGGGCGGCGGTGTCACCGGTCGCCCAGAGTTCGGCGGCGAGCTCATCGTTCTTCTTCAGGTCCTTGGCCACGGCGCGCAGCTTTGTGAGATTGACCCCGTGGTCGTCGCCGTGCCTCTCATTGACGGCGCGGATCTTCGGATCCTCGAGCGCGGCGAGGGCATCGAGGACTTCTGCGGTCGTGGACATGAGGGCCTTCCGGATCTGAGGGTGGGGCAACGACGTGTGATCATGATAGACCGCACGCGGGCGCCCAGCTCGGTCAACCGGCCGGGTCCTCGCCGGACCGGACCAAGGGCCGCGGGGCACGGCTGAAGGTGAGGAGAACGACGATGAGTCCGATGAAGACGCCGATGACGGTCTCGACGGCCCGGGAGGTCAGCAGTTCAGTGACCGGGAGCGGATGGCCGAGCTGCGTCATCAGCAGCGCCAGCGGGGTGATGAAGAACAGGGCCACCGAATAGTTGCGCAGGACGTAGATCTCGGCGAGGAACTGCAGCAGGATGACCCACACGACGATCTGCCACGGCTCGATCGGGAACGAGAGCAGGAACGCGGTGACGACGACTCCACCCAAAGTGCCGACGACCCGGTGAAGGCCGCGTTTGAGTCGGGCCGAACGACCGGGAGCGGCGATCGGAGCGACCGCGGCGACCATCGCCCAATAGCTGTGGGACAGCAGCGGCAGCACATCGATGAGCAGGGTGCCGACGATGCCCGCGATGAGCGGGGCGATGGTGAACCGCGCGGCATGGGCGAGCAGATCGCCTTTGCCGACGGGAGACAGCCCGACCCGGACGTATGTGGCCTTCTCCGCGGGCACCCGTTCGCCGGCCAAGTGGGCCAGTGCCCCGAATCCGATGCTCAGTCCGGCCGAGACCGCGGCGACGAGCATGGCCGTCGGCACCGAGGCGCCGTTCGGGATCGAGCCCACGGCACCAGTGGCGAAGATGAAGAAGATCGATCCGCCGGGTTTGAGCCGGAATCTCAGAGCGGTGGCCGCACCGAACCCCGAGACCAGCGAGGTGACGACGATGAGCACCCAGATCGAGGCGTCGAGCGCGCCCAGCAGGGCGCCGATGCCCACACAGACGACGAGGATTCCGGCCGCGATCGATTGGCGTCGCAGTCGCGAGCGCGGGGCTTCGAAACGCGCGTAGATGCCGGTGAAGGCGCCGAAGGCTGCGTAGACGGCGAGGTCGAGGCGATCGATGAACAGGAGGACCAGCAGCGGCACGGCCACACCCAGGGCGATCCGGAATGCGGGGATGTGATCGCGTTCGGACGGTGGGACGCGAAAGAACTCCTGGACATGGTTCACCCTCGGTGTGCCTCCTCGGCGGTGTCGATGACGTGGTGGGGATCATTTCGATCGTATGCCACGAGGACCGGGCCGGTCGCCCGAAACCGAGGGCATCGCCACGTCTGCTTCATCACAATGAGGCCCTCAGCTCCGCCGCCCGCCGCATCAGGTGATCGCGTTCGGCGAGGTTCGAGGTCCGCGCGGCGGCCGCCGCGAAGAGTTCGGCGGCCCGGTCCGTTTCGCCAGCGGCCGCGCGCAGATGCGCCTCGACGGCGGCATAGCGGGGCAGGTCCTCGGCCAGCTCCCCCAGGGCGGCCAAACCTGCCTGCGGCCCGTCGGCCTCACCGAGTGCGACCGCTCGATTCAGCGCCACCACCGGATTGTCGGTCAGGGCCGTGAGTTCGTCGTACCAGTCGAGGATCTGCACCCAGTCGGTGTCCTCGACCCGCTGGGCATCCGCGTGGAGGGCCGCGATCGCGGCCTGCGCCTGATACGGACCGACCCGATCCCGGGCGAGCGCCGCCTGGAGAATCGTGATCCCCTCGGCGATGAGGGCGGTGTCCCACCGGTCCCGGTCCTGGTCCGCCAGGGCGATCAGCCGTCCCGCCGGGTCGAAGCGGGAGGACCGGCGGGCGTGGTGGAGCAGCATGAGCGCGAGCAGTCCGGCGACCTCGGGGTCATCGCTGAGCGAGCGCAGTCCGCGGGTCAGCCGGATCGCCTCGGCGGCGAGGTCGACATCGCCGGAATGGCCCTCGTTGAACACGAGGTAGAGTACGGTGAGCACCGAGCCGAGGTCGCCGGGGCGATCCAGCCGATGCCCGGCGATCGTGCGTTTGGCGCGGCTGATCCGCTGGGCCATGGTCGTCTCGGGCACCATGTAGGCGGTGGCGATCTGCTTCGTTGTCAGTCCCCCGACCGCGCGCAGGGTCAGGGCCACCGCCGAGGCGGGGGCGAGGTCAGGGTGTGCGCAGAGGAAGTAGAGCTCGAGGGAGTCATCGACCGAGACCGACTCCCCCGCCGAACGGACCTCGTCGAGACCGTCGAGCAGCGTGACGCGCTCCTCCCGCCGCGACCGGGACGCGTCGGAGCGCACGCCATCGAGGAACTTCCGCCAGGCCACGGTGACCAGCCACCCGCGCGGATCCCGCGGCGCATCGGCGGGCCATGCGGACAGGGCCTCGATGAGCGCTTCCTGCACGGCATCCTCGGCAGCCGCGAAGTCGGCTCCGCGGCCGCGGAGGATGCCGATCACTGCAGGGACGAGCTCTCGCAGCTCCACCTCGGCGAGGGTGTCGTCAGCGACCATGAGCTCAGTCGGTGACGGTCGGGGCCTCGCCCAGGAAGGGGCGCAGCTCGAGCCATTCGCGGATCGGCTGACCGTCCTTGCCCGGGGCCGCGGAGAGCTCACCGGCCAGTTCGAGGGCGCGATCGTAGGAGCCGACGTCGATGACCATCCACCCGGCGATGAGGTCCTTCGTCTCCGGGAAGGGCCCGTCGGTGACCGGGGGTTGCCCGGGGCCGCCGGAGCGGACGAAGGTGCCCTCGGGTGAGAGCGCCTGGGAATCGACGAATTCGCCGGACTCCCTGAGCCGATCGGCGAAGTCGTTCATGTAGGCCACATGCGCGTCGACCTCCTCCGGCGCCCACTGATCCATCGGGGTGTAGTCCATGTATTCGCTCGGCATCCGATAGTGCTTGAGCATGAGGTATTTGGCCATGATCGTCTCCTTGTCCATCGCCGCTCGCACGGGTTGTGCTCGCTGACACCCCTGGGACGGAGCCGAGCGGCTGTTCTCGACATCACCGGGGAGAACTTCTCCAAGAATAGGGCGATGTAACCGACCTGCAACACCCGTCACCGGATGCGAACAGGAATCGGCCCTGGTCAGGCACGTGCGCTGAGAGGCTTGTCATGTACGAACGAACGATACATCCTCAGCACCTGCCAAGGAGCACATCATGAAGACCCCGATCCTCCTCAAGACCATCACCGTCGCCGGAGCCCTCGCCGCGACCCTGACTCTCTCGGCCTGCGATATGCACATCTCCTTCGGCCAGGACGACACCCTCCAGGATGAGGCCTCGACCGACCCGGGCGAGGCCGAATCCGAACCCACCGAGGAAACGGTCGCCGAGGAGTCCGCTCCCGGCTCGGACGCCGGACAGGATTCGACCTCGGGCAGCGATTCCACGACGGCCACCGATTCCACCTCGGCGAGCGACTCGGGCACCTCCGGCACCTCGACGAGCAGCGGCACCAGCACCTCGGCGGGCACCGTCACCGATTCGTCCGCCTCCACCAGCACCGCAGACTCGGATTCCGGGGCCTCGGGCTCAAGTGCCTCGGATTCCGGGGCCTCCGGCTCCGGTTCCTCCGGCGAGGGCAGCGGTTCAGAGGGCGTCGACCTCGACGATCAGGGCAACGGCACGATCCCCGCCGCCGACCTCGAGGCAGATATCAAGAACGCCTACGCGGACAAGGGCGTCTACGTCGACATCGTCGAATGCCGCTACGACCTGAGGATCATCGCCAAACGCGGAAGCACCAACTGCGAGGTCACCGACAGCGGCAAGACCCACTACGGAACGGTCAAGGTCACCTCGGTGACGAGCGCCGGCGTCGGCTACCAGCTCGAGTTCCCCAACATCAGCTGAGACGCGACCGAACGCCGAGACCTCCCCTCAGGCACCACGGACACATTCCCACCGCGAGGCGACCCCGACATCGTTCGGAGTCGCCTCGCGTCGTCGTATGACGCCAGATGCCGGGCCGGGAACAAACCCCTTCTGCGGGTCGTTATCGTCCACATCAACCGCAGTGCGGCCCCGTGAGGGCCCTGCGGCCTGATCGACAGCAGACAAGGAGTGTTCCATGACCAGAAGCGTCCGCTACAGCAGCAACGGTGATCTCGATCGGCTCGAGATCGTCGACGGCACCCTCCCCGAGGTGGGACCCGGCCAGGTCAAGGTCGACGTCCGTGCGGCCGGACTCAACCCCGTGGACTGGAAGATCCTCTCCGGCGGGATGGGTGAAGTGTCGGGGAGCGCCGGAATCGGCGCGGACTTCTCCAGAGTCGTCGCCGAGGTGGGTGAGGGCGTGAGCGACTTCAAGCCCGGCGACCTCGTCTTCGGCGGACTCCCCCACCGGTCGATCGCCGAGCAGCTGCTCATCGAGGACCCGGAGAACCGGCTCGACCTCATCCCCCGCGGCCTCGGACTCGACGCGGCAGGCGGCCTCTACATCGCCGGACGCACCGCGGTGGCCGGGATCCGCGCGATCGCACCGCAGGAAGGCGAGACCGTCTACGTCTCGGGAGCCTCCGGCGGGGTCGGGATCATCGCCGCCCAACTGGCGGTCAACCTCGGCGCCCGGGTCATCGGCAGCGCCAGCGACGCGAATCTCGGTCTGCTCGCCAGCCTCGGGATCGAACCCATCGCCTATGGTGACGGTCTTGCCGAGCGTCTGCGTGCCGGGGCACCCGAGGGCATCCACGCCGCCTTCTCCACCCAGGGCACCGAAGGGATCGAGGAGCTGCTGGCCCTCGGTGTGCCGGCCGAACGGATCGATTCGATCGGCGCCGGACCTCAGGTCGCAGACACCCACGGCGTCCACATCGACGGTGAAGCGGTCGCCCGCCGGGAGGATCTGGCATGGCTGGGCAAGGCCATCGCCTACGGACACGTCCACCTGCCGGTGGCTCGGGCCTTCGCCTTCGATGAGGTGCAGGAAGCATACCGCTTCCTCCAGACCCAGCATCCGGCCGGCAAGGTGGTGCTGCGCATCGCGGCCACCCCGCTCAGCGCCGAGCAGCGAGGACACCTCAACGGCTGAACTCGGCAGGTTCGGAATACAGGATCGGAATACCAGGCCCGTCCGGTGACGTTGTCAACGACGGTGCCCCCAGCACCGCCTCGCGTCGCACTCGACGCGAACACACGGAAGAAAAGGAGTTCGAACATGGCTGTCTCCGATAAGAGGGTCGCTTTCCTCCTCACCCGCGGTGTCGAGCAGGTCGAGCTGACCAGCCCCCGCGCAGCCCTCGACGAGGCCGGTGCCACCACCGTCATCGTCTCCCCCTCCGAAGGCACCCTGCAGGCGATGGAGGGCGACTGGGAGCATGCCGATGAGTTCACCGTCGATGTCCCCGTCGCAGAAGCCTCGGTCGATGACTTCGATGCCCTCGTCCTGCCCGGCGGCACTCTCAACGCCGATGCCCTGCGTCTCGATGAGCATGCCGTCGCCCTGGTCAAGGCGTTCTTCGCCGCCGACAAGCCGGTCGCCGCGATCTGCCACGCTCCCTGGATCCTCGCCGAGGCGGGGGTCGCCAAGGGCCGGAAGCTGACCTCGTTCGTCGCGACGAAGACCGATCTGGTCAACGCCGGTGCCGACTGGGAGGACTCCGAGGTCGTCGTCGACGGCAACCTCATCACCTCCCGCAACCCCGGTGACCTCGACGCCTTCAACTCAGCGATCGCCGACAAGTTGAGCTGACCGGCGGACATGCCCGAAGGTCATGTTATCCACCGGCTCGCCCACGACCTCGTCGACCTCTTCGCCGGGCACCGGGTCGCCTCCTCGAGTCCGCAGGGGCGCTTCACCGGCGCCGGGCTGGTCGACGGGGACGTGCTCGAGAGCGCCGAGGCGTGGGGCAAGCACCTCTTCGTCGGCTTCGCCTCCACGGAGGCCCAGGTGCATATCCATCTGGGAATCTACGGGACCATGCGCCTGCTGCCCGGACAGCCCGCGGTCGTCGGACAGGTCCGCTGGCGACTCAGCGACGGTGAGACCACCGCCGATCTGCGCGGTCCCAACACCTGCGCACTCCTCGACCCTCCCGAGGTGGCCGCCGTCATCGACCGGCTCGGCCCGGATCCGCTGCGGCCCGAGGCAGACGCGCAGAAGTTCGTCGACCGGGTGCTGAGCTCCCGGTCGACGATCGCGACCCTGCTGATGGACCAGGCGGTCATCGCCGGAACCGGCAACATCTACCGCGCCGAGGTGCTGTTCCGGCTCGGCATCGACCCGCGCACACCGGGCAGATCGCTCGGTCGCGAGCGTGCCGAACAGATCTGGACGGACACGGTCGAACTCATGGAAGTCGGCCGGGCGCGCGGCCGCATCGACACCGTCCGACCCGAGCACGAGCCCGAAGCGATGGGACGCGAACCCAGGCAGGACGATCACGGCGGCGAGGTCTACGTCTACCGTCGCCAGAACCAGCCCTGTCTGATCTGCGGCGCCCCGATTCTCACGACAACCGTGGCGGGCAGGAACCTGTTCTGGTGCCCGGGATGTCAGGCCGCCTGAAGGTTTTCCCTCCCCATTCACCCGCGGTCTTGACAGCACTGTCTATGATCAGTTTATGCCAGCTTCCCCGGCCGGACGCGTGACGTCCGGAATTCTCTCCTGTCTTCTCGTCGCTCTGCTGCTCGCTGCAGCGCCTGCAGTGGCCCCTGCCCATGCCGCGTACCCGACGAAGGGTGCGATCGGCACCGTGCACCGCAGCCTCGGCGGAGATTCGGGACGACTCGGTCCCCCGACGACTCCGGAGCGGTGCACGCTCAAGGACAAAGGCTGCTACCAGACGTTCAGGAACGGAACGATCCACTGGACGAAGGCCACCGGAGCCCACGCCACCTGGGGCGCCATCCGCACCGCCTGGAAGAAGTCGGGCTGGGAGCGGGGGCAGCTGGGCTACCCGACGAGCAACGAATACCGCTCCGGGTCTCAGACCCGCCAGAACTTCCAGAACGGACAGATCACCTGGACCAAGTCCGGCGGCGCGAAGGTCTCGGTGACGAAGACGCCGGCCTCGTTCACGCTCAAGGGCGCCGGCTTCGGCCACGGTGTGGGAATGAGCCAGTACGGGGCCCGCGGCATGGCCGCGGCCGGCAAGAGCGCCACCCAGATCCTCGAGCACTACTACAATCCGGCGAAGGTCGAGACGCTGGCGAAGAACGCGAACTCCGAGATCACGGTTCAGCTCCTCGCCGGACGCAAGACGGCCACGATCACACCGAACTCCGGTCGCCTGCGGGTCAAGGTCGGCGGCAAGACCGTCGAATCGGGATCGGCGCTCACCCTCGAGCGCACCTCGGCGGGGAAGGTGAAGGCGAAGGTCGGCGGGAAGTCCTACGAGGCCACCTGGTTGGCCGTCGAATGGCAGGGCACCCGATACTGGTCGGGCAAGTCGAAGACGACGGTGTCGGTCGCTCATGCGCAGAACGGGTCGACCGGGGTCTACCGGCACGGACGCATCGAGGTCAGGCAGCTGAACAAGGCCCTCAACGTGTTGGGTGTGATGAGGACGAACAGCGAGTACCTGCCCGGCATTGCCGAGGTGCCCGCCTCCTGGCAGTCCGCGGCCCTGCAGGCTCAGGCGATCGCCGCCCGCACCTACGCCTACCGCAATCTCGGATCGCTCAAGTCCGCCTGCGGCTGCAATGTCTACGATGAGGTCGCCTCCCAGCACTTCATGGGCTGGAAGCATGAGAACGCCTCGGGCAGCGCGCCGTGGCGCAAGGCCGTGGCCGCCACCCAGTCGGGTTCGGGTGCGAGCGTCAAGACGGCGAAGGTCGTCGCCTACAAGGGCGCGCTCATCGATGCCGTGTATTCGTCGTCCTCGGCCGGGAAGACCAATTCCGCCGCCGAGGTGTGGGGCAGCGAGGTGCCCTACCTGAAGTCCCGTGACGACGCCGCTTCGAAGTCCAAGGCGGCGGGCAACCCGAACGCCTCCTGGTCCGTGACGATCACACAGTCCGCCATGGCCAAGGCCTTCGGCCTCAAGGACGTGAAGTCACTCGCCGTGACCCGGACCGGAGCCGGACTGGTCAGGACCGCGAAGGCGACCTCGACGAAGGGCGCCACCGCGAGCCTGACCGGGGTCCAGCTGCGCAGCAAGCTCGGCCTGAAGTCGGCCAGCTTCAGCGTGAAGTAGGCCTGGCGGTCGCGGCCGGTCTCAGGCTCCGGCCCGGGCTCAGGCTCCGGCGGGCAGGAGGATGCCCTTCTCGGCCAGTTCGGCCTCCTTCTCGCGGACGATCGGGATGACCGTCCTGCCGAAGGCCTCGAGTTCCTCCTGGAAGTGGAGGAACGCGGTGAGGACGAGGTCGACACCGAGCTTCTTGTATTCGATGATCCGGTCGGCGACCTGTTCGGGGGTGCCGATGAGCTGGGTGCGGAAGCCGTCGTTGTACTGAACGAGGTCTTCGAAGCTCGAATCGGCCCACATGCCCTTCTTGTCCGAGGTCGAGGCGCCGGCCTCCTGCACGGACTTGCGGAAGCCGTTGACCGATCCTTCGTCGGCGTGGGCGATGATCTCGCGCAGCTGTTCGCGAGCTTCGGCCTCGGTGTCGCGAAGCCGTGGAGCCCGAAGCGGACCTTCCGGTTGTTCGCTTCGGCGATCTTCGTGACATCGGCATACTGTTCGCGGAAGCCCTCGAAGTCCTTGCCGTTGGAGAATTACCAGTCGGCGTGACGACCTCCGTTGTCGCGGGCGGCGGTGGAGTTCCCGCCCTGGAAGATCTCCGGGTAGGGCCGACCTTCGACTGGATAGGGACCGGGCCGGAGAGTGAAGTCGTTGACGGTGTAGAAGTCGCCGCGGTATCGCACGTTCTCCTCGGTGAAGAGCTTGCGCACGACCTCGATGAACTCGGCGGAGCGGCGATAGCGTTCGTTGTGGTCGAGCCAGGGCAGGCCGAGCTTCGTGTATTCGTCCTTGAACCAGCCCGAGACGACGTTGATCGCTGCGCGGCCCTTCGAGAACTGGTCGGCGGTGAGGATGTACTTCGCGAGCACCATCGGCTCCCAGATGCCGGGGTGGATGGCGGCGATGACTTTGAGCCTCTCCGTCGCGAGCAGCAGGGCCAGGGAGATCGAGGTCGATTCGTGCTGCTGGGCGGCCCCGTAGCTGGAGAGGTAGCGGACCTGACTGAGTGCGTATTCGAAGCCGACGTTCTCGGCGGTCTGGGCGAGCTTGACGTTGTAGTCATAGCCCCAGTCGGTGCGCTGCTCGACGTTCGAGACCATCAGGCCGCCGGAGACGTTGGGCACCCAGTAGGCGAATTTCAGCTCTTCGGGTTCGCCCGTGGAGACGGGATTGGCGGAGATGTACGTGCTGGTGCTGGACTCTGTCGCGGCGTCAGGCCCCTTTCATTCGTCGGAAGGTGTCTGCCAGCCTACGAACCGCCGGTGATCCAGCCCACACGATCGACGCATTGCTTCGCATCGGGTCACACGGGGACGCATTCTCTTCCGCGCGAGACTGTCGCAGGCAGCTCACCCGCTCAGGCAACGCGAAGCTCGAATAAGTCGTCGCCAGTGACGACTTATTCGAGCTTCGCGTTGACCGACGCCGATGAGTCCGAGCGGAGACGACCTTTTCGGATTTCGCGTTGACCGAGGGGCCGGGCGCCTGCGGACGCGCAGAAGCCCCGCTCCCGAGTGTCTCGGGTGCGGGGCTTCTGCTTCGCGCGGAGGATAGGGGATTCGAACCCCTGAGGGCGTTAACCCAACCCGCGTTCCAGGCGAGCGCCATAGGCCACTAGGCGAATCCTCCGCGAATCAGCTTATCCGAGTCATGACGACAATGCGAAATCGCAGTGGCCGAGTGTGAATCATCACACGATTGCGAGGTGAATGAGTCAGGCCCGCTTACGGCCACGCGGTCCCGAGCACAGCGCCTCGAGCACTGCGCCCGGCCGCAGGCGGCTCAGTCTCCGACGGCGTGGAGGTGGCGCCGGGGGCCCGCCTCGGCGCGTTTGCGTTCGATGCTGCCGTCGTTGATCCAGCCGTGCAGGGTCTCCAGCCGCGAACGGCTGAGCGAGTCGACCGGCTGGTAGACCGAGAGCGTCAGCCGCTGGTTCTCCTGGGCGATCAGCGTCGTCATCGTCAGCTTGAGCGTGCCGACATACGGGTGCTCGATGGTCTTCACCCGCCCCACCGAACGACCGACAGTCCCGGAGTCCCAGAGGCGGCAGAACTCCGGATGCGCCCGCAGCCGTCTCAGCAGCGGCGACCATTCCGGATCGTCGATCGACTCCGCATAGGAGGCACGCAGCTTCGCCACGACTTGCGCCCGATGGCCGTCGTCGGAATGGAACGTCCGCGCCCATTCCGGACTCTCGAAGGACTGGATCGCACAGTTGCGGTCGGCCGGAGCGAGCTCCTCGAGGTCGGAGGCGAGTTACCGTTCGACGGAATTGAAGGCGAGGATCGTGTACCTCGGGTCGGTGACCATCGCCGGCAGCGGCAGCAGCTCGTCGAGCAGGGTGCGCATCTGCTCGCCGACCGCCGAGTCCCCCGGGTTCGCCACCCGGTCCGGGTACCCGCCGAGCAGGAAGAGATGGGCACGCTCCTCACGGTCGAGCAGGAGCGCCTCGGCGATGGATTCGAGCACCGATTCGGAAGGGTGGACCTCCCGGCCCTGCTCGAGCCAGGTGTACCAGCTGGTGCCGATGTTCGCGAGCACGGCGACCTCCTCGCGCCGCAGTCCGGGCACCCGACGGCGGGTGCCCTTGGCCAGGCCCACATCGCAGGGGCGGACACGGTTGCGCCGCGAGCGCAGGAATCGTCCGAGCTCTTCGGTTCTCACTTGTGCCATGCTTCCATTGTCCGCCCGATCCGCCTGGCTCATCCAGGTGGTGCGACCAACACCATCCGCACGCCCTCCCACAACCGCATCCCGGCCCCGAGACTGGAGTCATGAGAAATTCCCCCACGCAGTCAGTCCTGCCCACCGACGCCGAGGCGATGGCCGGCTCCGTACCGGCCCCGACCCTGTGGCCGCTGCACCTCGGCGCGTTCCTCGCAACGTTCATGTTCTCCGTGTCGAATGTGGCCATCCCGGCCCTCAAGTCCGACCTCGGTGCCGATGATTCGACCTCGGCGCTCGTCGTCGGGCTCTTCTCCGCGGCCTTCGCGGCCGGGCTGATCGTCTGCGGGCGCATCGGCGACCGCTTCGGACGCCGCCGCCTGTTCACGATCGGCACCGGCGCGCTCGTCCTCGTCTCCCTCGGCGTCGGCCTCGCCCCCGATTCGCTCACCCTGCTCATCGCCCGGACCGCGCAGGGCCTGGCCGCGGCGGTGATGATGCCGCAGATCCTCGCGAGCTTCCAACATGCGCTGACCGGTTCCGCCCGACTCAAGGCGCTCAGCCTCTTCGGCGCCTTCTCCGGCGTCGGCACCGTCGGCGGGCAGGTCCTCGGCGGCGGGCTGATCTCAGCCTTCGGCGACACCTGGGGCTGGCGTGCGGCCTTCCTGTCCTGCGGCCTCGTGGCGCTGGCCGCATTCCTCGGCTCGCTGCGCCTCACCGAGTCCCGCTCCGCTCACCCCGGTCCGCTCGATCTGCCGGGTGCGATCATGCTCGGCATCGGCATGGTCGCCCTCGTCATCGGTCTCGCCCTCGGCCCCGTCACCGGGTGGCTGCCGCTGCCGGGCCTCCTCCTGGCCGTGTCAGTGCTCGGGCTGGCGGCGTTCGCGATCTGGCAGAACCGCGCCGAGGCGGCCGGTCGTGACCCTCTCATCCCGCCGCAGGTGGTCCGTGTTCCCGCCGCCTGGATCGGGATGCTCATGGCGTTGGTGTTCTTCGCCGGCTTCGGCACCTTCCTGTTCAACTTCTCGCTGACCTCGCAGACCGGCCATGGGGATCCGGCCTGGGTCTCCGGGATCGCCCTCGGTCTCTTCGCCGCGGCCTTCCTCTTCGTCTCCCTCCTCGTCCCCCGAGTCGTCGGCAGGCTGGGCGGCCCGGGCACGATGCTGCTCGGCACGACGATGCAGGTGCTCAGCCTCATCGGAGTCGCCTGGGTCTCGGCGAGTGCCCCGGAGTCGAGCTGGAACCTGTGGCTGCAGATTCCGGCGCTCAGCCTCGGCACCGGTCAGGCCCTGCAGTTCGGTCCGCTCGTGGGCACGGTCGTCGGGGCGGTCCCCGACCGTGTCGCGGGCCTGAGCGGTGGGCTGATCTCGACGATGCAGCAGGCCGGGATCGCGGTCGGGGTGGCCCTCCTCGGCGCTCTCTTCCACGTGTTCATCCTCGACGTCGGCTACGACGACGCCTTCGCCCTCGCCTGCCTGGTCCAGGTGGTCCTCAGCCTGGCCTTCGGGGCCGGTGCGCTGGCTCTGCTGCGCCTGAGCAGGCGGGCGCGAACGCGGGAGAGAGACCTCGTTTTGGCTGGCAGGGATGCTCTCGACTAGACTGGTCGCTGGCTCCCCGTGCGGCGTCATCTTGTGAACTCCCCCAGGGCCGGAAGGCAGCAAGGGTAAGCGAGCTCTGGCGGGTGCACGGGGAGTCCTCATTCCCCCAAGGTCACAATTCCACAACTCCCCTTTGTCGCTGTCAGCCCAGGTCAGCCTTGACTTTCGACGTCCCGAACGCCGAATTTCGCGGCTGCGAGGCCATTTCGTTAATACTTTCGTGATTTGGCTTCATTAGCATGGTCTGCAGCTCTCATCCCTGTGTTCGAACGAGGTTCCCTGTTGTCCAAGAAGATCCAAGGGGCGCTCGCCGCTCTGTCGGTGCTCGCCCTGCTGACGGCCTGCACTCCCTCGAGCTCCGACCCCGACTCCACTCGCAATGATGCGAAGAAGTCCGCCGAAGCGTCTCCCGAGCCGACCTTCCACGTCGGTGCGGTCTCCGAGGCGGAGGCGAAGGCCGCATCTGCGGACTCAGACGACGAGACCTCGGACGCAAGCGAATCGGCGGCCCCCACGGACTCAGCTTCCCCCACCGCGAGCGATTCCGCCCAGGGCGGCCAAGCCGTCGAATCGGGCTCGGACATCGAACTCGAACCGGGCAAGCGCATCTCGCTGACCGTCGCCGACGCGAAATTCACCGACATCTCCATCACCGATTCCGAACACCCGCGCATCTCGGCCGACCCCGGGGTCTTCTTCGACTCCACCGGCGCCGAACTCGATGCCGAGGATGAGGACGCCAAGGCCGGATCCGGCTCCCTCGGCTCGACCGATGACGAGACCGAAGACTCCGCCGAACCGAGCGAATCCTCTGAGCCGAGCGAATCCGCCGATTCGGACGAGACACCGAAATCCGACGAGACAGCAAAATCGGACGAGAAGAAGAAGTCCGCCGTCGCGGCGCCCGATGATGCGACCGCGTGGATCTCCGACTACGACCTCGTCGCCGACAGCACCTACGAGGTCGCGGCGACGGCGACGACCGAGGACGGCCAGGAGCACGAGTTCACCACCACCGTGAACGTCGGAGCGAGCGATTCCTCGCCGATGGCCGTGCGCACCGTCCTCTCCGACGACCAGACCGTCGGGGTCGCCGCCCCGATCATCCTCACCTTCGGATCGACCGTGTCCAAGGAGTACCGCGACGACGTCGAACACCGCCTCTCGGTCAAGGTCACCGACAAGGACGGCAAGAAGCGCAAGGTCAAGGGGTCCTGGGCCTGGCTGCCCGACGACCCGGAGTCACGTCTGCACTTCCGCCCCAAGGACTACTGGCCCGCACATTCGAAGGTCTCCGTCGACGCCCCGCTGAAGAACGTCCCCACCGGTGAGTCGAGCGTCGGCCAGAACGACCTCTCCCTCGACTTCGAGATCGGACGGGAACAGGTCGTCGAGGCGAGCGCGAAGACCCACCGGATGACCGTGACCCGCGACGGCAAGGAGATCATGGACTTCCCCGCCTCCCTGGGCGCCCAGAAGTCGCCGTCCTACAACGGCATCCATGTGGTCATGGCCAAGGCCGCCGACTACACGATGACCTCCCAGCAGTGGGACTACGAGACCGATGTGAAATGGGCGGTGCGCATCCACAACAACGGCGAGTTCGTCCATGCCGCCCCGTGGTCGGCAGGATCGCAGGGTTCGGCCAACGTCTCCCACGGCTGCATCAACCTCAGCACCGAACGTGCCAAGGAGTACTACGATTCGGCGATCTACGGCGACCCCGTCGAGATCACCGGCTCCGATGTCAGCCTCTCCACCGAGGCCAGCGACATCTCCGACTGGGTCTACGACTGGGACGACTGGAAGAAGCTGAGCGCACTCGACTGATGCGCTCCGAGGGTGAGGCCGGGGCCGCCTCGGCGAAGGACTTCCAGATCGAGTTCAGCACTCGGTTCGGCACGATGTGGTCGATGTCTGGCGCCTCGGTTCTCGAAGGTCGGATCGCCGGCTACCTCCTCGTCGACGAATCCGAGGGGGTGCGGGCCGCGGAGCTGACCGAGGCGCTGGGCATCAGCGCAGGCACCGTGTCGAGTGCGACCAGGCGACTGGTCGGTGCCGGCTTCGTGCGCCGGATCAGGAGACCGGGATCCCGGGCCGATCACTTCATCATGGACTCCGATGTGTGGGCCGGCTTCCTCGCCCGCGAGGTGCCCTACCTCCGTGCCCAACGGGATCTGGCCGCCTCGGCGCTGAATGCAGTCCACCCGGGCACGGATGCCCATGCCCGGGTGGTCAATATGCACGATTACATGTCCTGGCTCGTCGACGATCTCGACCTGGCCGGATCCTGGGCCCGGCGCAGGGCCGAACTCGAATCGGCCCGTGGCCGAGACCGCTGAACTCTACTTGTCGAGCTTCTTCACTGCCTCGTCGATCATCGGCACGTAGCGCTCGAGCGTCCAGGGGACGGTGAGCGGGTTGATGATCGACGAGCCGGTGACGAAGGGCTGGTCATCAGGGGCGACGACCGCTCCGGCCTTGATCGCGGGGATGTTCGCGTAGACGCTCTGTCCCTCGATCTCCTTCCGGCTCTTCTCATCGGAGTAGAAGGTGAAGATGAGGTCGGAGTCGTTGAGCTTGTCCGCGTTCTCCAGACCGATGAGAGCCGAATCCGTGCCCGGTTCGTCGTAGTCCTTCTTCAGTTCGTCGATGACCGGGTCGGGAGTCAGCCCGAGTGCCGAGACCATCGAGACGCGCTGTTCGCTGGGGTAGAACACGCCGAGGGTGCCCGGTCCGGAGTTGTAGATGAAGGAGAAGGTCAGGCCTTCGTACTCATTGCGCTTGGCATCGGAGAGCTGGGTCTTGATGTCCTCGACGAGCCCTTCGGACTCCTCTTCCTCACCGAGGGCCTTGCCGATCGTGGTGATCTGCTCGTCCCATTCGATCGTCCACGGCTGTTCGGGGTAGGCCACGGTCGGGGCGATGTCGGTGAGCTGATCGTACTGCTCCTGGGTGATGCCCGACCACGGGGCGAGGATGACATCGGGATCGAGTTCGGCGATCGCCTCGACGTCGAGTTCCGTGTCGCCCTGGAACTGCTCGGGCAGCTCTTCGCCCTTCTCCTCGATGGCCTCGTGGATCCACGGCATGTAGCCGGAGTCATCGCTTCCCCAGGCGTATTCCTCCATGCCGACCGGGGTCTTGCCCAGGGCGATGGCGGTCTCGGTCGATCCCTGACCGAGGGTGACGACGCGTTCGGGTTCGGTCTTGATCTCCGCCTTGCCCAAGGCGTGCTCGATCGTCACCGGCTCGAAATCACCCGCAGCCTGAGCCTCGGTGTCCTTCGAATCCTGGCTGCAGGCACCTGCGGTGAGCGCGAACGCGATGACCGTTCCCGCGCCGGCGAATCGACGCAAGAGTTGAGCTGACATTTCTGCCCCTTCGACAAGTGGGATTCCATGGGATCCCTCGTGTTTTACAAAGGCCAGCCTAACTTAAAGTTTCAAAAAGTTTGAAACCTGTGTGAGAAGAGTCTCCGAACCCGTGTCGATCGGCTCGGAGTCTGCGTCCATCTGCTCACAGCAGAAACCCTCGCAGCCGCGCCCGTCTGCCCCTAGGCTCGCAGCATGGACGCACATCGTGAGGACCATCGGACTCCCCCGCTGCTCTGGCGTGAGGCGCTGGGCCGGGTGCTGCGTCTGCGCCGCACCGGCCTCGCTCTGACGCTGGCCGCCGTCTCCCGACGCTCCGGGGTCTCGACCCAGTATCTCTCCGAGGTCGAACGCGGTCTCAAGGACCCCTCCTCCGAGGTCATCGAGGCGATCGCCGTGGTCCTCGGGCTCGAACTCCCGCAGGTCCTCGTGCTCGCTGCGAGCGATCTCGGTCAGGGATCCCTGCAGCTCAGCGCTCTGGGCTCTCCGGGCAGGGCGACAGCTGCACCCGCCGCTCCCCTGCGCGGACGGGCGCAGCTGTCTCTGGCGGCCTGATCAGCCGTTGCCCGGATCGGGCCGATTGGCCCGCAGCACCTCGAGCCTGGCCCGGTAGTCGGCCTCCTCGATGTCCCCCTGGGCGAAGCGCTCGGCCAAGGTCGCCTCGGCGCTCCTGACGCCTTGGTTGCGCGAATCCGCCCACGGCGGTCCCCCGGCATTGCGCCAGCGGCGACGGTTGAGGGTGATGATGAGCGTGACGACCAGGCCGATGACGACGACCCAGAAGATCGGGATGAGGACGAAGAACGGCCAGAGACCGGGTCCGTGTTCCATATGCATGATGCCTCCTTGTCAGGTGTCCACGGGTGTCGTGGACCTGGCATCCATCCTTCGCTCTCGGCCGCCTCGGCGAATCCCCCGCCGGGAGTCACTGCGGCTGCTCCCCGGGGATGACGCCCTCAGGTCTCGCCCAACCAGCCGGGTGAGACGAGCCCGGATTCGTAGGCGAGGACGACGAGGTGGACGCGGTCGCGGGCGGCGACCTTCGTCATGATCCGCGAGACGTGGGTCTTCGCCGTCAGCGGTGAGAGAACGAGTCGGGCCGCGATCTCGTCGTTGGACAGGCCTTGGCCGACGAGGGCGAGGACCTCACGCTCCCGCTCGGTGAGGGCCTCGAGTCCGTGCTCAGGTCCGGTTCGCAGGCCCAGTGACATGCGTGTCAGCAGGTACTTCGTGACCTCGGGTGAAAGCAGCGCCTCGCCTGCGGCGACGACGCGGACGGCACGGATGAGATCGACCGGCTCGGTGTCCTTGAGCAGGAACCCGCTGGCCCCTGCCCGCACGGCCCTCACGATGTAGTCGTCGAGGCCGAAGGTCGTCACCAGCACCACCCGCACTCCGTCCAGCCGCGGGTTCGCGGCGATCTCCTCGGTCGCCCACAGACCGTCCCCGGCGGGCATCCTGATGTCCATGAGGACCACATCGACCGGGGTCGCCCGCACCTTCTCAACCAGCTCCTCACCGCCGGAGGCCTGGACTGTCACGGAGATGTCGTCCTCGGAGTCGAGCAGCGAGGCGAAGCCCGCCCGCACCAGCTGGTGATCGTCGGCGATTGCCACGGTGATCGCGGTCATCGGTCGTCCTCTACTGTGCGGCCGGGCTCGGCCGTCGTCCACGGCAGGTCGGCGGCCACCTCGGTGCCGGATGCGGCTGCGGTTCCGGTCTCCGACGCCGAGGTGATTGTGACGGTGCCGTGGAGCAGCTTGGCTCGCTCCCGCATCCCGATGATCCCAGTCCCCTCCTGCGCCTCGCCGAGCCCGGTGCCGTCGTCGTGGACGCGGATGTGCAGGCGCGTCTCGGTGCGGGCGATCTCGACGTGGGCGGCCTCGGCGCGAGCATGCCGGACGACGTTGGTCAGGGCCTCCTGAACGATCCGGTAGGCGGCGGCACCGACGGCCTCACCCGGACGCTGACGAGTGCCGTCGGCCGCCAGCGGTCGCCGGTCGTCGAGGTCGATGGCCGGTCCCCCGGTCATGCTCGCAATCAGCGCGGGCAGGTCGTCGAGGCCGCGCACCGGGGCCAAGGGGGCATCCTCGCTGCCCTCTGCGCCGGTCATGTCCGAGCGCATCGTATGCAGGAGCGCCCGGACCTCGTTCAGCCCGGTGCTGCTCAGCCGTCTGATCGCCGCGAGTGCGGCCCGAGCCTGCTCGGGGTCTCGGTCGATGAGGTGTTCACCGACCCCGGCCTGCACGTTGATCTGCGACAGCGAGTGGCCGAGGACGTCGTGGAGGTCGCGGGCGATGCGCAGGCGTTCGTCTTGGACCACCTCGGCGTGGCGGGCGGCGGTGGCCGCGGCCTCCCGCCGTCTGGTCTCGCGTCGCCTGCGGACGAAGGCTCCGATTCCCACCGCGATGGCCAGGCCGATGCTCGCCGAGGCGACCCGACCGGCCGACCAGTCGACGCCGAACAGCGGACCGATCAGCAGGGCACCGAGCCACACCCCGGCGGCCGAAGCGATCGCCGGCGCGGTCTGCCCGCCGAGCATGGCCGCGACGATCGCGAACAGGTAGGCCGCATAGAACGGGGTCATCTCCGGTCCGGCGAATCCCTGTGACCAGGGCGGCCCGGTTCCGCTCCCGTGGCCGGCGACGAAGCCGAAGTCGCCCGGAGAATCGACGGCCGAGGACAGTGCCGCCCAGACGAGGATGTCGAGCAGCGTGAGACCCGCGAGCACCGCGACACGGAAGCCGGGGCGGCGGGCCAGGATCAGGAAGACCAGCGGTGAGGCCAGGGCCACGCCGATGCGGACGGCGCCGGCGACGATTCCGGCATCCGAGCCGGCGGCGAGCACGATTGCGAACGGCAGCTGCAGCAGCAGGGCGATCGCGGACAGGCCCAGGGTTCGGCTCATTCTCCGATCGTAGTCACCCGCCCGGGTCTGCGTCGTCATCCCCGGGGAGTATCGCGCTGCCCTCTGCGCGGAGTACGCGTGGTTCCCTGCTCCGGGCGAGGCCTCAGAGGATCTGGTCGATCAGCCCGAACTCCTTGGCCGCCTCGGCGTCGAGGACGAGGTCCCGATCGAGATCTGCATGGATCTGCTCGAGGCTGCGACCGGTGCCGCGGGCGAGCATGGCTTCGACCTCACGGCGCTGCCGGGACATCTCATCGGCGGCGAGGATGAGATCAGGAATGGTTCCCCGCGCCCCTTCGGCGTAGGGCTGGCGCAGCACCGCACGGGCATGTTCGAGCATCGAACGCTGCCCGGGCTGACCGGCGGCCAGGAGCACCGCGGCATCGGCAGCGGCCTGACCCACACAGGTCGTGGCCACGGTCGCGCGGATGTGGCGCATTGCGTCATAGATCGCGGTCATCGCCGTCAGCGAGCCGCCCGGAGAGTTGATGTAGAGGTGGATCGGCAGCTCGTGATTGTTCGCCTCGAGGTGGAGCAGCTGGGCGATGATCGTGTTCGCCACCCCGTCGTCGATGCCCACACCGAGGTAGATGATGCGGTTGCCGAGCAGATGAGAGTACACGTCGACGATCTTCTCGCTGCTGCCCGAGCGGTCGACGACGTTCGGGATCGTGTACTGGCTCATCGGCGTGCTCCGATCATTCCGTGGAGTTCGGCCGGATCGTCGAGGATCCGGTCGATGAGTCCGTACTCGAGGGCCGCGGTCGCGGAGAACCATCTGTCGCGGAGGGAATCGGCGAAGATCGTGTCATAGTCCTGCCCCGTCGCCGCGGAGAGACGGTGAAGCACCGAGTCCCTGACTTCCCGGAGGTCGCTGCCTTGGAGTTCGATATCGGCGGCGGCCCCGCCGATTCCGCTCGAGCCCTGGTGGAGGAGGATGCGGGCGTTCGGGAGTGCGAGGCGCTTGCCCGGGGTGCCCAGGGACAGGACGAACTGCCCCGCCGAGGCGGCCCACCCGAACGCGATCGTGACGACGTCGTTCGGCAAGGTCGCGATCGTATCGGCGATCGCGTGCATCATCGGCACGGATCCGCCCGGCGAGTTGATCCACAGATGGATGTCGGCCTGCGGGTCCTCGGCGGAGAGGAGGACGAGTCGGGAGATGATCTCCATGCCGTTCTCATCGCGCGGCTCCCCGGTGAAGACCACGGTGCGGTAGGCGTAGAGCATCCGCTGGGATTCGGGGATCGGGCTGGTGTCGGGATCGTCCTCGGAGTCGGAGAGGGTCGGCAGGAATGGCGCAAGATGTGTGTACATGCCCTCACTGTGGCCTTGTGCGCCGGTCAGCGGAACACGAATCCGCTCACGGCGGTGCCATGCCGCTGTGAGCGGATGGATCCCGGATTCTGTGGCACCGGCGGCTCTTGACTGCCCGCCCCGGGACCGGCCTAAGATCGGCGGCATGAGCACTCAGCGAAAACGTGCCGTACGCCTCATCGATGCCCACGGCCGCACATTTGCCGCTGACGCCGCAATCACGCTGCGCGACAAACCGGCCCCACTGTGGCAGCTGCTCGTCCTCAGCCTCCTGCTGTCCAAGCCGATCGGCTCCGATATCGCCCTCACCACTGCGCGCGAGCTGCACTCGAAGGGCTGGAGGACACCTCAGCGGCTGCGGGCGAGCACGTGGCAGCAGCGCGTCGATGCGCTCGGCCGCGGCGGCTATCGCCGATATGACGAGAGCACCTCCACCCGATTGGCAGAGGCCGCCGAACTGCTCATCGAGCGGTGGCACGGAGACCTGCGGCGGCTGCGTGATGAGGCGGAGGGACGGCCCCGCCGGATCGCCGCACTGCTCCGGGAGTTCACCGGAGTCGGTCCGACCGGGGCGAACATCTTCCTGCGTGAGGTCCAGCAGGTCTGGCCCACGGTGCGACCGGCGTTCGACCCGCTGGTCCGCAAGGGAGCGCAGACTGCCGGATTGCCGGAGGGCGACGAGGAGCTGGCCGACCTGGTCGCAGGCGAGGACCTGGCGCGGCTGGCGGCGGCACTCGTGCGACTCGCCCGGGACCCCGATCTCCTCAAGGCCGCCGAGGACTGAGCTCTCCGCGCAGGTGCGCATGCTAGCATCGGCCACGGAGAGGAGGACGAGACCATGCTGATGAATCTGCTGATGACGCTGCAGTTCCTGCTTGCCGTGCTCGTCTCCGACGTCGATTCGGCTCTCCCGCAGTCCCCCACCCACATGCTCGTGCTCGTCCTCTTGGGCGCGGCATTGCTGGCCCCGATCGCCTCATGGGCATCGACGGCCCTGGTCAGGGTGCTTTCTCTGGCCACCCGGGTGCCCACCCTTCCGAATGAGCGGACCGCGGTCCGTGACTTCCGCATGCCCGAGGAACCGGGAACACCCGGCACCGCTCGGCCCAGAGCTCCTTCACTCGTCGTTCGCGCCAGCGCCTGAACGACCGTGTGACTGCCTGAGGGCTCTCACTCCCACTGCACCCCCACCTCGGCGAGGTTGTGCTTCTGTGCGTCGTTCCGGCGATGGCTGCCACCGGCCCATCACCGCACCTCAGCGAAGGACGCACCGCCATGAACATCTACGAATTCCCGCCCATCGAACTGCTCGTCGACGCCGCCTACTGGATCGTCACCGGACTCAGCTCCCTGCTCGAACCCCTCGCCGGAGCCCAGAGCGCGGCCCTGGCCGTCGTGGTCCTCACCCTCGTCGTCAGATGCCTGCTCATCCCCGTCGGACTCTCCCAGGTCAAGGCCGGAATGACCCGCCGGCGGCTGGCCCCGAAGATCACGGCCATCCAGACCAAGTACAAGAAGCAGCCCGAGCTCATGCAGCAGAAGGTCATGGAACTGTACAAGGAGGAGAAGGCCTCTCCGATGGCCGGCTGTCTGCCCGTGCTCGCGCAGATGCCCGTGCTCATGGCCGTCTACGGGCTCTTCATCCATACGTTCGTCAACGGGCATGCCAACGAACTCCTCGGACACACGCTCTTCGGTCTCCCGCTGGGTTCGAGCTTCTTTACGCTCATGGGCGCCGGTGACCTCAGCGGGGTCTCGATCACCGTCTACCTCGTGCTCGTCGTCCTCATCGCCGTGGTCGCCGGATTCTCCCGGCACCTCCTGACCCCGGCGATGCCGGAGCCGGCGAGCACGCAGTCGCCGGCGGTCTCGAGTGCTGATCGCCCGGCGATGCCCGATCTCTCGGGCGTGACGAAGGTGCTGAGCTTCATGCCGTTCATCACCGCGATCATCGCCCTGTTCGTGCCGCTGGCCGCGGGCCTGTACCTACTGACAACGAGCACCTGGACGCTCGGCGAACGGCTGGTGCTCAACCGCCTCCTCGGCGCGAACGAGCCGGTGAAGAGCTGAGCGGAGCCTCGTCCGTCTCGATCACTGCGAAATCGGAAAAAGTCGTCACTGGCGACGACTTCTTCGACCGCCGCATTGCGCGACGACCAGATGCACACCCGGACCGGGTGCACGCGCGGACCGGGTGCACGCGCCGATCAGATGCACGCCCCGACCGGATGCACGCGAAGAGCCCGGGGCGGAGGAACGCATCCTCCGCCCCGGGCTCTGCTCGGCTCACGCCGGTTCGCTGTGCTCGGTGCGGCCGTGCCGATCCCGCAGGATCAGACGGCGACCATGGCCGATCCGGTGCCTGGGGCCACGCGCAGCGCTCCATCGATGACCGAAGCGCGGACGGTTCCGCCCTCGCTCACGGCCTCGGTGACCAGCAGGTCGGCGATCCGATCGTCGAGTTCACGCTGGATCGCCCGACGCAGCGGACGGGCACCGAACTCGGGCTCGTAGCCCTGATCGGCCAACCAGTCGAGGGCCTCGTCGGAGACCTCGAGCGCGATCTCCCGCGCGGCCAGGCGCTTGCGCGAGGCCTCGAGCTGGAGGCCGACGATGGTCCGCAGCTGCTCCCGGTCGAGGCGGGAGAACATCACCGTATCGTCGATGCGGTTGAGGAACTCGGGCCGCATGAACTCCTTGAGCCGGCCCATCACCTTCGCCTTGAGGTCCTTCTCCGCGTCGACCTGGGCACCGGAGTTGAAGCCCAGCGGGTTGCCGGACATGAACTCCGAACCGAGGTTCGAGGTCATGATGATGACCGTGTTGCGGAAGTCGACCGTGCGTCCCTGACCGTCGGTGAGCCGACCGTCGTCGAGGACCTGCAGCAGCAGGTTGAACGCATCCGGGTGGGCCTTCTCGACCTCGTCGAGGAGGATCACCGAGTACGGGCGCCTGCGCACCTGCTCGGTCAGCTGACCGGCTTCGTCGTAGCCGACGTAGCCGGGAGGGGCGCCGACGAGGCGGGAGACCGTGTGCCGCTCCCCGAACTCGCTCATGTCGAATCGGATCATCGCCGATTCGTCGTCGAAGAGCGTCGCGGCCAGGGCCTTGGCCAGTTCGGTCTTGCCCACGCCCGTGGGTCCGAGGAACAGGAAGCTGCCGATCGGGCGGTTGGGATCGCCCATCCCCGTCTGGCTGCGGCGGATCGCCTTGGACACTGCGGTCACGGCGTCGTTCTGTCCGATCACCCGTTCGTGGAGGACCCCTTCGAGTCCGGCCAGTCGCGTCTTCTGACTCTGCGTCATCCGCGCCGCCGGGATTCCGGTGGCCCGGGAGACGACCTGGGCGATCTGCTGTTCGTCGATGACGGCATCGGCGGAGTTCGCCGAGGTGGTCTCCGGGTTCTCTGCGGCCGTGATCCGGGTGCCGAGCTCGGTGAGTTCGTCCCGGAGCCGTCCGGCGCGTTCGTAGTCCTCGATCTCGATCGCTGACTTCTTCTCCGCTTCAAGCTCGCTCAGCTTCGCCTTGAGCGCTTCCACGTCGACCGCCGGTCCGCGCTGCAGCGACATCCGGGCACCGGCCTGGTCGATGAGATCGATGGCCTTGTCCGGGAGGAACCGGTCGGTGATGTAGCGGTGGGAGAGTTCGACGGCGGCGCGGATCGCCGCATCGGTGTAGGTCACCTCGTGGAATTCGGCGTAGCGGTCCTTAAGACCCTCGAGGATCGCCACGGCGTCCTCGACGTTCGGCTCATCGACCGTGACCGGCTGGAAACGGCGTTCGAGCGCCGAGTCCTTCTCGATCGTCCGGTACTCCTTGAGCGTGGTGGCTCCGACGAGATGCAGATCGCCGCGCGCCAGCCTCGGTTTGAGGATGTTCCCGGCATCCATCGAGTTCGATTCGCCGTTGCCGCCGGCACCGACGAGGGTGTGCAGCTCGTCGACGAAGACGATGAGCTCACCGTCTTCGGCGATCTCGTCGAGTGCCCCGGTCAGGCGCTCTTCGAAGTCACCGCGGTAGCGGGTGCCGGCGAGCATGCCGGGCATATCGAGTGCGATCACGCGCTTGCCGTGCAGCTGCTTGGGCACCTCGCCTGAGTGGATGGCCTGGGCGAGTCCCTCGGCGATGGCGGTCTTGCCGACTCCGGCCTCACCGAGGAGGACGGGGTTGTTCTTGGTCCGCCGAGCGAGGATCTCGACGGTCTGCTCGATCTCCTGCGAGCGGCCGATGACCGGGTCGAGGCGACCGTCTGCGGCCAGCGCCGTGAGGTCGGTGCCGAACCTCTCGAGCATCGTCTCCTCTTCGCCCTCGGCCTCTGCGCCGGGATGACCGGCGCCCGCCTCGGCGGCTTCGGCTCCGGCCTGCAGGGCGGCCTGGGTAACCCCGGCCTGGGCGAGGATGCGTCCGGCCGGCATCTCCTGGTTGAGCACGAACGCGAAGAACATGTGCTCGGGGTCGATGTAGGTCGAGCCGAAGGCGCGCGCCACCTGGTAGGCGTCGAGGAGCGCTCGCTGAGCCGAGCCGGTCAGCGACGGTGACGATTCGGCAACGCTGTCGGCCGTGGCCGGCAGGCGTCCCTCGATGGCACGGGCGATGGCTTCGGGATCGGCTCCGGCCTGACGCACCGCGGAGACTCCGGGTTCGGAGTCGACCATGGTGCGCAGGATGTGGAGCGCATCGACCTCGGCCTGACCGTGGCGGCCGGCGAATTCCGCTGCCGCTTCGATGACCTCATGGCTGCGCTTGCTCAGCAGCCGGTTGATGTCGACGGTGCGAGACCGACGGGCTCCGTTCTGACCCTGCAGGTAGCGGGCGAGGAACTCGTCGAACGAGTCGCCGCCGGAACCGGCGGGTCCGAAGAATGTGGCCAACGTGACCTCCTGTTGGAAAGTTGAGCGTATACGACTCAATCAACGACCGCGGTGGTGGTCTTATTCCCGCGCCGGTCAAGCCGTGTAATCAAGATCACGGGCCATATTTGCATGAAGTGCACTTCTGCACTTGATGCAAAATTGCAATAGATGCATAATTTTCTGGTGAGTTCCGAACCAGAAGTGTCGCTGCGCGAGCGCAAGACCCGAGAGCGTCGTGCGGCCATTCACACCGCTGCCGTCGATCTGGTCGTCGATCACGGTCTCGACAATGTGACCGTCGCGCACATCGCGGAGGCTGCGGAGGTCTCGACGCGCACGTTCTTCAACTATTTCCCGACCAAGGAAATGGCCATTCTCGGCTTCACGGAGTCCGCGGACCTCGCCACCGAGGTGCAGCAGTTCGTCGAGGACTTCGAACCCGTTCGTGAGCGTCTCGCCGAAGACCTCGCCTACACGATCCGCGCCACCTTCGAGTTCCTCGTGCCGCGCTCGACGAACAGGCGGAAGGTGCGCACGATCCTGTCCCGGTATCCGCATCTGAGCATGCTGAGTCTGGAGACGAGGCGGTCCTACTCCGACCAGATCCTGGCCGGGGTGCGCCGGCGCATCGAGCGTCACGGCGTCGACTTCGCGGACGAGGAGTCCGCAGCCAGCGCCACGCGCATGCTGGCTCAGCTGTGCTCCATTCCGATCGAGCACACCCTGAGATCGGCGAAGTCCGATCCCGCACAGAACTTGGCCGAGGACCAGGTGGACGAGGCGTTCACCTCCTCGACAGAGCTTTTCCTGACCGTCATAGAAAGGTTGAAATGAGTCACACCGCGACTGAGCCCACCGCTCCTTCGGAGCAGGGCGCCACACAGGAGGCCGAGGTCAAGACCTCGTCCGTGATCCTGCTGTTCATCGGCCTGATGCTGGCGATGTTCATGTTCTCGCTCAACCAGACCATGCTGGCAACGGCACTGCCGACCATCGTCGGCGACCTCAACGGCGTCGATCAGATGCTGTGGGTCTCGACGGCATTCATGCTGGCATCGACCATCATGATGCCGATCTACGGCAAGCTGGGCGATTCGTTCAATCGCAAGAAGATCTTCATCTTCGCGATCTGCATGTTCATCCTGGGCTCCGTGGTCGGATTCGCCGCGCACAGCATGGCTGTCCTCATCACGGCCCGCGTCATCCAGGGACTCGGCGGCGGCGGCCTCATCATCCTCGCCCAGTCCCTCATCGCCGCCGTCGTACCCGCCCGCCAGCGCGGCAAGTACATGGGAATCATGGGCGCCAACTTCGCCGTCACCTCGGTGGCCGGACCGCTGATCGGCGGCTGGATCACGGAGGGACCCGGCTGGCGCTGGACCTTTGCGCTCAACTGGCCCTTCGGAGTGCTGGCGCTGATCGCCGCCATGCTCTTCCTCAAGGTCCCCAAGTCCGACCGCTCGGTCAAGCGGCACGTCGACTACGCAGGCATGATCCTCATCGCGGAGTTCACCACCGCCCTCATCCTCACCACTTCATGGGGCGGACACCAGTACGACTGGAACGATCCCATCATCATCGGACTCATCGGCATCGCCGTGCTCAGCGCCGTCGTGTTCGTCTTCGTCGAGCGGGCAGTTCCCGAGCCGATCATTCCGATGTTCGTGTTCACCGACAGGAACTTCATCATGTGCACGATCGCGGGCATGTGCATCGCGGTCGGCATGTTCGGGGTGCTCTCCTACATGCCCACGTTCCTCCAGATGGCACACGGCATCGAGGCGACGAAGGCCGGGCTGCTCATGGTGCCCATGATGGCAGTCATGCTGCCGACCTCGATTGCCGTCGGCTTCATCGTCTCGAAGACGGGTCGCTACAAGTACTACCCCGTCATCGGCAGCGCGATCGTCGGCGTCGCCCTCTTCCTGATGGGAACATTCGTCTCGGCCGACCAGAACGTGCTCGTCGTGATCGGCTGCCTGTGCGTGCTGGGCCTCGGCCTGGGACTGTCGATGCAGATGCTCGTTCTCATCGTGCAGAACTCGTTCCCGGTGGCGATGGTCGGCACGGCCACGGCATCGAACAACTTCTTCCGTCAGATCGGCGGCACGCTCGGCATGTCGCTCATCGGCGCGCTCTTCACCTCGCGGCTCTCGGCCAACCTCGAGGACGGGATCAAGTCGCTGGGCCCGCAGGGTGGCGCCGCGCTCAAGGGCGCCGGATCGAATTCGCTCACCCCTGAGGTGGTCACCTCGCTGCCGGATCCGATCCACTCGATCATCATCAACGCCTACAGCGATGCCCTCGTCCCGATCTTCCTCTGGGTCAGCCCTCTGGGGATCATCGCCGCCCTTACCCTCCTGTTCGTTCGGGAGAAGGCACTGGCCACCAAGGTCGACGGCCCGGAGGCCCAACCTCCGCGTGAGGTCGTTGCGACCGACAGCATCGCCGTCGTCGAGCAGCCAGGCTCGCTGACACCGGCCGGCTCGTCATCGGTCAATGATGAGATCGAGTTCGAGACCGCGACGCGAGCGGCGGCCGGAGGGAACTCGCGCGAGCGCGCGCACTCACCCAAGCACTGAGGCCTCAGCCCTTCGAGGGCCAGCCGTTGGGTGTGCAGCCCTGCAGGCCCTTCGTCTGCTGCTGCATGAGCGGGGCGGTCTTGCCTCGGCCGGGGCACGATTCATGCCCGTGGCCGAGCGCATGGCCGACCTCGTGGTTGATGAGGTAGTGGCGGTACTGGGTGATGTCATCGAATTCCTCGGTCGCCGAGACCCAGCGTTTGGCGTTGAGGATGACGTTGTTGCCGTTGCGGCAGGAGAGCTTGCCCAGGGTACGCAGCGGCAGGCACATCTCGTCGACGGTGTCGGGGCTGGCGATGGAGATCATCGCGTCCTGGCCGTCGTCGACCATCTCGATCGCGACGTCGTCCATGTCCTGCCAGCCGCGTTCGTCCTGGAGCGTGCCGATGATGAACGCGGCCGCTTCGTCGACATCGATGGGCAGGTTGTCCTCGACGCGCAGGGCGACCTTGAAGGTCGTGCCCTCGTCCCGGTTCGGGCCGGTCTCCTCGGCCGGACGGTCCCATTTCCCGCTGCCGTGCATGTCGATGTCACCCTCACTCACTCCAGCGGCGCCGGCGGCCTCGACTCCCTCGGAGTCGGCATCGTCACTCGGTTCGGGCGACCGGCTGGGCTGTCCGGACTCACTCGGTGCCGCGGATCCGGTGCTCGGCGCGCCGACGGTCTCGGCGGCATGCGGGGTCGGGCGGGTCTCCTGTTCAGACTCTGGAGCGCAGGCGCTCAGGCCGATGAGCAGGGAGACTGCGGTGAGCGTGGTGAGCAGGCGGGCGCGGGGCTGGGGATGAGTCGGCACACTCGCAAGTGTAGTCTCAGAACTCCACTGTCCCGCCGGGTCCGCGCAGTCGTGCGTGCAGTCGGTTCTCCGGCCCGGTCACCACGTCCGCGTCCCCGGCTCCCAGCTCCCCGAGCACACCGCGCAGGGCCTCGGGGTTCGGGGTCTCGATGCTGAACTCGAGCAGCTCGAGGGCGGGCAGGGCCGCCTCGGCGGGGTGGGTGGACTCTCCCCAGTCGATGAGGAACGGCTGCACGCCGGACAACGGCAGCGGCGATTTCGACGTCAGCCGCCACTCGAGCAGCTCCCCCTCGGCGGTCTCCCGGGACATGTCCCGCACCTCGCCGAAATCGATGCCTGCGGTGTTCGCGGCCGCGATCTTCGCGAGGAACGCCGGCGGATGGATCGCCCAGGTCTGCAGGGTCAGCCCGGCCGACAGGTGGGCGTCGAGCGGCAGGGTGCCGTCGGCGGGTGCTGCCTGCTCAGGGTCGGGCCCCAGGATCTCGAGGTACGTGTGCGCCCCGGCCGGCCACCCCCTCGAGGTGAGACCGAGCAGGAAGTTCGCGGTCCCCCGGCCGGGATGCCGACCGCCGGGAACGGCGCGCACTCCGGTGGCGGCTTCGATCTCGGCGACGCCGGCGTCGAGTTCGGGCACCGTGACGATGAGATGGTCGAGTTCGGCGGGAATCGGTTTCAGAGCGTCCATGATCCACCTGGACCTTTCAGAGTGGTGTGCAGACGGTCGGTCTCGCCTGCCTCAACCTCGAGGTTAGCGCCCAAGGATCGCAGAACACTGCGAGTCCCGTCAACGTCCGGACTGCTCGCCCACAGTCGTTCGAGGCCGATGCGCGGCATCTCCCGGCTCGCGGGATGCGGGGAATCGAGCCAGTCGATGAGGAAGGGCTGGATCCCGCCGAGTGCCAGCGGGGTCCGCCGGGTCAGCCGCCATTCGAGCACCTCCCCGTCCGGAGTCCTCCGGGCCATGTCATGGACCTCGCCGAGGTCGACGTCCGTTGTCGTCGCCGCTGCGGCGACGAGTCCGTCGAAGTCCTCAGGCCGGACCGCCCAGCGTTGCACCGTGGGTTCGACGATGCCGGCCAGACGCCCGGCGGCGAGCGCGGGATCCTGGTCCGGGTCCGGGCCGAGGATCTCCAGATAGCTGTGCCCGTCGATCCCGAGCAGAGCGTTCGCCGTGCCCAGGCCCGGGTGTGATCCCCCGGGAACGGCCCGGACACCCAAACGAGATTCGAATTGCTCAACACCCTCGACGAGATTGGGCACGGCGATGACGAGATGGTCGAAGTCGGAGGCGCGCAACATAGTGCAATATTAACCCGAGCGAATTGACCGCCGATACGCCGATGCGTTTAACTCATAGCCATGCAGAACACGACCATGCCCCGACCATGTCGACGCATTGCGCGTCGCAGCGGGAATAGCCCGACCGGCTCCAATTGTTGAGCTATCGTCTCGTTCGTTCTGTCTCTGATCCCACCGGCCCGAAGGACCACCTGCCATGACGGATCTCCGTCCCTCCACCTCGGCGCGCGCCGCCCGCACCCCGTTGGGCCGCCGCAATTTCCTCAGCCTCGGACTGGGATTGGGCACCCTCATCACCCTGAGCGCCTGCACGCCCACGGACACCGCACCCCTGGCCGACGGCCAGCCCGTCAAGGGAGGGGTGCTCACGTACTTCGAGCCGCAGACCTGGACCCTGCTCTATCCGCCCTCGGTCGGTTTCTATCCCAACGGCGGCATCATGAACAACATCTCCGCCCGCCTGCTGTGGCAGGACCCGGAGACCCTCGAACTCCACCCCTGGCTGGCCACCAAGCTGCCCGAGATCAACGCCGAGGCCACCGCATTCACCTTCACCCTGCGGCAGGGTGTGACCTACTCGGACGGTTCGCCGCTGACCCCTGAGAACGTGGCGAAGAACTTCGACCTGTTCGGCAAGGGCGACGAGGCCCGCACCCTGCCGGTGTCCGAACAGATCTCGAACTACGATCGAGCCGAAGTCCTCGACGAGCACCGGGTGCGCTTCCACTTCAGCGCCCCCTCCCCCGGATTCGCGCAGGCCACGTCGACGATGAACGCGGGCCTGCTCGCCGATTCCTCCCTCGACCTCGATGCCGAGGGCTTCGGCCCCGGAGGTGCCACGCAGATCCACACCTGCGGGCCCTTCCACATCACCGAAGAGACCATCGGCACGAAGCTCTCCGTCCGGGCCCGTGAGGACTACGACTGGGCACCGCCCCACCTCGACCATCAGGGACGGGCCCACCTCGACGGCATCGACTACCTCGTCAACAACGAATACTCGGTGCGCATCGGTGCCGTGCTCTCCGGCCAGGCCGATGGTGTCCGCGACGTCCAGGCCCCGGACGAACCACGGGTGACCGAACAGGGTCTGCGCCTCTACGCGAAGGCCACCAACGGCATCAACAACAGCATCAACTTCCGGTTCCGGCACGCACTCCTCGACGACATCGCCGTCAGACAGGCCCTCATCGCCGCGATCGACCGGCAGGAGATCGTCGACAAGCTCTTCACCCCCAACTACCCCCTGGCAACGGGACTGCTGGCCAAGGGCGCCATGGGGTACAACGACCAGTCGGGATCGTGGACCTACGATCCGACGACGGCCGACCGCCTCCTCGACGAGGCCGGATGGGGCGAGCGCAACGGACAGGGATACCGGGTCCGGGACGGGCAGGTGCTGGCGCTGAGTGTGAACATCGCCCTGCCGCAGCCGCGTTCGAACGAGGTCCAGACCCTCATCCAACAGCAGCTGCGCCGGGTCGGGGTGCGCCTGTCGATCAACCCCGGCGACCAGTCGAAGCAGACCCTCGACGCCCTCGACCTCGACACCGTGCAGATCTACCACTCGATGGTCGCCCGCGCCGACTACGACAATCTGCGGTCGAACTACTCCTCGGTCAACCGCGACGTGTTCCTCAACGGCGCCGACCGGGAGGACGCAGCCAATGACTCCATCGACCCGAAGGTCGACGAACTCCTCGACGCCCTCGCCGCCGAACCCGTGACCGAGAAGCGTCAGATCGCCGCGGAGAAGGTCCAGGACTACCTCGTCGAGAACGCCTATGTGCTGCCGTTCTTCGAAGAGCCCCAGGTCTTCGCGTTCCGGCGCCGCGTCCACGGCTTCGCCACCGAACCGGTCGGCCGTCCCGATTTCTACAGCACCTGGCTGGCAGGAGAGCAATGATCCTCGACATCCGCTATCTCGCCCTCCGCCTCGGCCAGGCGGTGCTCGTGCTGCTCCTCGCCTTCACCGCGGCCTTCATCCTGCTCAGCCTCATCCCCGGCGACGGCGTCACCGCCCGCTTCGCCGACCCGGCGCTGGGCCTGTCCCCCGATCAGATCGCCGAGATCCGCGAATCCACCGGTGCCGACGAATCGTGGATCAGCCGCTACTTCCTCAGCCTGGCGGGCTTCTTCACCGGGAACTTCGGCTTCTCCGTGCAGACCGGGGCGGCCGTGTCGACGATCGTCTCCGCGGCCCTGCCCTCGACGGCGGTGCTCGCACTCTCCGGGTTCCTCACCGCCCTGGTGCTCGCCGTGATCATCGCGGTGCTCGCCACCTTCGGGCCTGCGACCGGTCCTTTCGCGTGGATCCGCCGCGTCCTCGACTCGGTGCCCAGCCTGTTCATCTCGATCCCCGTGTTCTGGTTGGGCATCCTGCTCATCCAGGTCTTCTCCTTCCAGCTCGGCCTCGTCTCCGTCGTCGCCCCCGGCCCCACCGAGGCGCTCGTGCTGCCGACGCTGACCGTGGCGGTGCCGCTCTCGGCCCCGATCGCGCAGGTCCTCATCCGTTCGATCACCGAGGTCAAGGCCTCCGGCTTCGTCAAGGTCACCGCCGCCAAGGGGGCCTCCGAACTGTGGATCCTCATCCACGCGGTCGTCCGCAATGCGATCCTGCCGGGTCTGACGATCATCGGGCTCGTCTTCGGCGAACTCGTCGCCGGGGCCGTGGTCACCGAGACCGTGTTCGGCCGCAACGGCATCGGCCAGATCACCGCCCAGGCCGTGACCCACCGCGACAACCCGATCCTGCTCGCTGTGGTCTCACTCGCCACCTTCGCCTACGTCATCATCAACCTCATCGTCGACCTCCTCTACCCCGTCATCGACGTTCGTCTGCGCCGGCAGCCGAGCGCCGCCTCGGCGGGCAGGAAGAGCCACGACGCGAGCACCCGCCGAGCCCTGGGCACGACCGCCGGCAGCGTCGGCGTCGACCTCGGCTGGGCCGAGGACAAGGAGTCCGAGTCATGAGCCTCACCGATGTCTTCACCCGCACCCCGGGTGCCCGCCGACTCGGAGCCGGCCCGCGCCGAGGCGGCGGCACCGTGATCGGACCGGCCACCGTCATCTCGGCGCTGGTCCTGCTCATCGCGGTCGCCTGGGCCCTGTTCCCGGGTCTGTTCACCCACCACGATCCCAACGACGGCGGGGACACCGCGGCACTCCTCGCCCCGAGCCTCGAGCACTGGTTCGGCACCGACCAGACCGGTCGCGATGCCTTCTCCCGCGTCGTCTACGGAGCCTCGCAGTCGCTGCTCGCGGCCCTCGTCGCCGTCGGCGTCGGCCTCATCGTCGGCACCGCGATCGGACTCATCGCCGGCACCCGCCGCGGACTCGTCGACGATGTGCTCATGCGGCTCATCGACGTTCTCCTCTCGATCCCCGCGATCCTGCTCAGCCTCTCGATCGTCGTCGTCCTCGGCTTCGGCACCATCAATGCGGCCATCGCGGTCGGCGTCACCGCCATCGCCCAGTTCGCCCGCCTGTCCAGGTCGCAGGCGGTGAGCATCAACACCAGCGACTTCGTGGCCGCCGCCTACGGTTCGGGCGGAACCTTCGGCTCCGTGCTGATCCGCCACATCCTCCCGAACTCGATCTCTCCCGTGCTGTCCCTGGCGGTGCTGCAGATCGGTTCGGCGATCCTGCAGATCTCCACGCTCGGGTTCCTCGGCTACGGCACCCCGCCGCCGACCCCGGAATGGGGCCTCATCATCGCCGAAGGCCGCAACTTCGTGGCCACCGCCTGGTGGCTGACCGTGCTGCCCGGCCTCGTGGTCATGGCCATCGTCCTGGCCACCCACCAGATCGGCAACACCCTGCGAAAGGCGACATCATGAGCGATGTGACACCGCTGCTGCGCGTCTCCGGACTCACCGTCGACTACGCCCGCCGAGGCGGCACCTCCTCCCCCGCCGTCGCGGACCTCGACCTCGAGGTCCGGCCTTCGTCGATGACCGCCGTGGTCGGCGAATCCGGATCGGGGAAGTCGACGACGGCCAATGCCGCCATCGGACTCCTCCCCTCCTACGCGGCTGTCACGGCCGGGCAGATCCACCTCGGCGAGGTCGATCTGCTCTCGCTGGGGACGTCCGGCTGGAGGGGTGTGCGCGGCACCCAGATCGGGTACGTCCCGCAGGATCCGGGCACCTCGCTCAACCCCCTGCAGACGGTCGGGAAGTCCGTCGCCGAGGCGCTGCGGATCCACCGCCGTGCGAACCGGCACGAGGCCCGTGCCCAGGTCATCGAGCTGCTCGGCCAGGTGGGCATCGACCGGCCCGAGAAGCGCGTCGATCAGTTCCCGCACGAACTCTCCGGCGGGATACGCCAGCGCGTGCTCATCGCCTCCGCCATCGCCCTGCGTCCGCGTCTGCTCATCGCCGACGAACCGACCTCGGCGCTCGACGTGACCGTGCAGAAGCAGGTCCTCGACCTCCTCGACGAGCTGCGGGCCGAGACCGGGATGGGCGTCCTCTTCATCACCCACGATCTCGCGGTGGCCGGGGAGCGTGCCGACGAAGTCCTCGTCATGCAGTCCGGTCGCCTCGTCGAATCCGGGCCCGCCCGGCAGATCTTCTCCCGCCCGGCCACTGACTACACCTCGCGGCTGCTCGCCGATGCTCCGGCCCTGCAGACGCAGGCCCGACGGTCCCCCACCGGCGCCGAGGCGGTCGATCCCTCCGCACGCCCGTTCGTCGCGGTCGATTCGCTCACCCAGGTCTACGACCGCACAGGCGATCAGGTCATCGGCGTCGAGGACGTGTCCTTCACCATCGCCCGCGGCACCACTCACGGCATCGTCGGCGAATCCGGTTCGGGGAAGACGACGACGGGCAAGGCTCTGGCCGGGTTCCTCACCCCGCAGTCCGGGAGTCTGCGCGTCGGCGACTTCGATGCGGCCGAACTCGGCGGCGGGCGCTCTCGACTCCGGGAGTTCCGGCGCACGGTCCAGCTCGTCCACCAGAACCCCTATTCCGCGCTCGATCCGAAGCATTCGATCCGGGCGACGCTGACCGAACCGCTGCGCAACTTCCGCATCGGGGATCGGGCGTCTCGGCCGGGCATCGTGGCCGAGACCCTCGAGCGGGTGGCGCTGCCCAGTGAGTTCCTCGACCGGCGACCGGCCGAACTCTCCGGCGGACAGCTGCAGCGCGTGGCGATCGCCCGGGCGCTCATCGCCGGTCCCGAACTCGTCGTCTTCGACGAAGCGGTCTCGGCTCTCGATGTCACCGTGCAGGCGCAGATCCTCGACCTCCTCGATCAGCTGCAGACCGAATTGGGGCTGACCTATGTCTTCATCTCCCACGACCTCGCGGTGGTCCGTCAGATCGCTGATACGGTGTCGGTGATGTCCGGCGGTCGCCTGGTCGAGAACGGTCCCACCGAGGATCTCTTCGCCCACCCGCGCACCACCTACACCCGCACCCTCCTCGAGGCGATCCCCCGACCCATTGCGGCCGGCGCCGAGGAACCGAAGCCTTCGGCCCAGACCGCCTTGGCCACCGCAGAAAGCTGAGTTGATATGACGAGTCCTTCCACGTCCTCCGCCGGGCCGCGGCTCGGGTTCTTCACCCGCCTGCTCGAAGACGCCCCCGCCGCGCAGCGCTACCGCTTCGCCCTCGAGCAGATCGAGCAGGCCGAACGCTTCGGCTTCGACTCCGCCTGGATCGCCCAACACCACTTCTCGGCCGCCGAGGGTGGGCTGCCCTCGCCGCTGGTCTTCCTCTCCCATGCCGCTGCGCGCACGTCGCGGATTCGACTCGGCACGGCGATCATCACCCTGCCGATGGAGAACGCGGTGCGGGTGGCCGAGGATGCCGCCGTCACCGACCTCCTCTCCGCCGGTCGTCTCGAGATCGGCCTCGGATCGGGTGGGAACCCGAAGTCGTTCCCGGCCTTCGGCACGAGCTTCGAGGACCGCCGCGAGGTCTTCGCGGACAATCTCTCCACCCTGCGCACCCTGCTGGCCGGCCGTTCCCTGCCCACCGAGCATCTGCTCTACCCGGGCCCCGATGCCGATTCTTCGGCCACGCGCCCGGGTCTTGCCGAACGTCTGTGGCAGGCGACCTTCTCCTCCCGCGGATCCGCGGCCGCCGGTGCTGCCGGGGACGGACTCATGCTCTCCCGGACGCAGCCGCGGGACCAGAACGACACGGGTGCGTCCTTGGACGAGGTGCAGCTGCCGGTCATCGACGCCTACCTCTCGCAGCTGCCCGAGGGTGTGGCACCGCGGATCCTCGCCTCCCGCACGGCCGTGGTCGCCGATGCGGAGAACCTCGCCGAACTGCGGGCACTGACCGAACCGGCGCTGCGGGCCGAAGCGAATCGACTCGTCGGCTATGACACCTCGAACCTCAGCCTCGATGAGCTCCTCGTCGCCACCGACACGTATCTGGGCACCCCGGATGAGGTGGTCGAACGGCTCTCGGCCGACCGTGTGCTGGGCCGGGTCACCGATGTCAGCTTCCAGGTCCATTCGGTACCGGCGACCAACGAGGTCGCCCTGCGCTCGATCGAGCTGCTCGCCACCGAGGTGGCCCCGGCGCTCGGTCTGAGCCTGGCCGAAGGGCAGGTGGCCTGAGATGACGGACATCATCAACGCCCTGGCCGGAATCTCCGCCGGTGATCGCCTCGATGCCCTCCGCGACCACCGTCCGCAGGCCAAGGAGAATGCTCAGCTGAGCTTCGAGGCGCTGCTCGAACCCGAGGACGTCGGTTCCTTCCCCCACCGGGATCGTTACGCCGTGGCCGCATTCACGGCGGGCCTGCTGGGTGCGCCGGCGGCCGAGGAGTTCTACCGCGACCTGCTCCGCGATGAGGACGAAGCCGCCTCGTGGGCGGTCGCGGAGCTGCTCGACGAGGCGGTGCTCACCCTTGATTCCCGTGCCGCGGTGCGTGGGCCCTACGGTGTCTTCGAGTCAGCCGCACTGGCAGCGGAGAACGTCCCCGGGCCCTGGTTCGCAGCCGACCCGAAATCGACGGAGACCCTGGGCGACCGAGTGGTCGCAGGCCTCGAGTTCGCACATCTGCTCGTCCTCCACCCGCGGGATTCGCGGCCGGAGCATCTGGCGCTGCTCCTCGATGCGGGCTGGGACGAGGATGCGATCGTCACTCTCGCCCAGCTCGTGTCGTTCCTCAACTTCCAGATCCGCATCAGCACCGGACTGGCCGCACTCTCCCACGCTCCGGCCGCCACCGATGCCCCGGCCACGGACGCACCGCCGCAGGCAGGGCAGGCCGAGAGCGGAACCGGCACGGTCGACGGCCAGGGTGGGACCACCTCGGCGCGGGCGACCGAAGCCCTGACCACGGTCGGTGACCGTGTGAACACCTACCCCGGGCTCAATCGACCGCAGCTGTTCCGGCAGGCGGGTCTCGGCTGGGTGCCGTGGATCGCCCCCGTCGCCGAGGCGGACCTCAGCGAGGTCCAGCGCGAGGCCCTCATCGAGGCCGGGCGGGCGAAGAACCCGTACTTCCGTCTCCTCGCCAGGGATCCGGCGGCGCTGCGGGCACGGACCCTGACCGACCTCGACATCTTCTTCAACGTCACCGACGGTCTGGGTCGGGCCGAGCGGGAGCTCGCGGCGACCGCGGCCTCACGGCTGAACGGGTGCCTGTTCTGCGCCTCGATCCACTCCGATCGGGCGACCGCGGAGTCCGGTCGCGGGGAACTCGTGCAGAAGCTGCTCGATTCTGGGGTCGCGGAGCGCTCCGACCTCGGCGACCCTGTCTGGGACGCCGTGGTCGATGCGTCGGTCGCACTCACCCTGACCCCGCAGGCCTTCGGTCCCACGCACGTCTCGACGCTGCGGGAGGCGGGCCTCGGCGATGGGGACATCGTCGACGCTCTCAGCTGCGCGGCGTTCTTCAACTGGGCGAATCGGCTGATGCTCTCCCTGGGAGAGCCGGAGGTGCTGAGCACCCGCTGACCGGGTGGTCCCTCTGACCTCAGGCGACTGACCTCAGGCGACGTCCATGAGGGCGGAGCGGATGATGAAGCGGTTGCCCGTCGGTGATTCGACGCTGAAACCGCTGCCGCGTCCCGGGACGACGTCGATGGTCAGGTGCGTGTGCTTCCAGTATTCGAACTGTTCGGTCGACATCCAGAAGTCCAGTCCGGCCTTCTCGGTGCCGTCGATGGGCAGTTCGAAGTGTCCGAGAAGCACGTCGGCTTCGGAGGTGAGGAAGTCGCCTTCGGGGAAGCACATCGGTGAGGAACCGTCACAGCAGCCCCCGGACTGGTGGAACATCAGCTGTCCGTGTTTGGCGACCAGGTCGGCCAGCAGGTCGACCGTGGCCTGGGTCATCGCCACTCGGGACTTCTCCTCACCGTCGATCGTCGGTGTGGATTCGAGGGCTGCGGTGTCGGTTGAGTCGGTCATCAGAAGAATCCTTGTGCGTTCTCGGAGTAGCTGACCAGCAGGTTCTTCGTCTGCTGGTAGTGGTCGAGCATCATCTTGTGGTTCTCTCGTCCGATGCCCGAGGATTTGTATCCGCCGAAGGCGGCGTGTGCCGGGTAGGAGTGGTAGTTGTTGACCCACACGCGACCGGCTTGGATGTCGCGACCGGCCCGGTAGGCGGTGTTGCCGTTGCGTGCCCAGACTCCGGCGCCGAGGCCGTAGAGGGTGTCATTGGCCGTGGCGATCGCATTGTCGTAGTCGGAGAACGAGGTCAGGGCGACGACGGGTCCGAAGATCTCCTCTTGGAAGATCCGCATGGTGTTGCTGCCCTTGAAGATCGTCGGCTGGATGTAGTAGCCGCCGGCGAGGTCACCGTCGAGTTCGGCCTTGTCTCCGCCGATGAGCACCTCGGCACCTTCGTCCTTGCCGATCTGCAGGTAGGACATGATCTTCTCGTACTGGTCGTTCGAGGCCTGCGCACCGACCTGGGTGTCGGTGTCGAGCGGGTTGCCCTGCTTGACCGCGCGGACGCGTTCGATGCCGGCGGCGACGAAGTCGTCGAAGATCGATTCCTGGACCAGCGCCCGGGACGGGCAGGTGCAGACCTCACCTTGGTTGAGGGCGAACATGGCGAAGCCTTCGAGGGCCTTGTCCCGGAAGCTGTCATCGGCGGCGAGCACGTCCTCGAAGAAGATGTTCGGTGACTTGCCGCCGAGCTCCAAGGTCACCGGGATGATGTTCTGCGAGGCGTACTGCATGATCAGACGCCCGGTCGTGGTCTCACCGGTGAAGGCGATCTTGCGGATGCGCTTGTTCGAGGCCAGCGGCTTGCCGGCTTCGACGCCGAAGCCGTTGACGATGTTGAGGACACCGGGAGGCAGCAGATCGCCGATGAGTTCGGCGAGGACGAGGATCGAGGCCGGGGTCTGCTCGGCGGGTTTGAGGACGACGCAGTTGCCGGCGGCCAGGGCTGGGGCGAGTTTCCAGGTCGCCATGAGCAGGGGGAAGTTCCACGGGATGATCTGTCCGACCACGCCGAGCGGTTCGTGGAAGTGGTAGGCGACGGTGTCTTCGTCGATCTGCGAGATGCCGCCTTCCTGGGCCCGGATCGCCGAGGCGAAGTACCGGTAGTGGTCGACGGCCAGCGGCAAGTCGGCGGCGAGAGGTTCGCGGATTCCCTTGCCGTTGTCCCAGGTCTCGGCGACGGCGAGCATCTCGAGGTTCTCTTCGATGCGGTCGGCGATCTTGAGGAGGATGTTCGCGCGTTCCGTCGTCGAGGTCTTGCCCCAGGAGGGGGCTGCGGCCCAGGCGGCGTCGAGAGCGGTTTCGATGTCTTCGGCGGTGGAGCTGGGGATCTCGGTGAATGCCTGGCCGGTGACGGGGGTGATGTTCTCGAAGTAGTTGCCGTTCTTCGGCGGCACCCACTCCCCGCCGATGTAGTTCTCGTAACGCGGTTTGAACGTGACGAGAGAACCTTCGGTACCAGGTGCTGAGTAGACTGCCATGACACTCCTTCGTGTGAGTCCATCCACCCCGTGTCACATGCTGTTTCGCGTGCTGCCTCCGGTCTCGGTCGACCGTGCGGAGCGGATGTGTCCGTGTTCTCTCACCCTAAGCCGCAGAGTCTGCGTGGACAATAGCTGTCACTGCTTCGTGATGGAGTTGGGAGGGGTGGCTCACCCTTCGACGATGGTGCCGCTGGCGGGCAGTGATTCGCCGAATCGAATCGGCACAGCAGCTGCGCGCGAGATGTCGAGAGCGTCGATCGCCTGGACATGCAGATGCGGTTCGGTGTTGTTGCCGGAGTTGCCGCACCGGCCGATCTCGTCGCCGATCCGCACATCCCCTCCTGGCGAGACCTGAGCACTGCCCCGTTGAAGATGGCACAGGGCGACGATTCCGCGGGTGGTCCTGATCATGACGTGATTGCCGGCGAGCGCGAGCCATCCGGCGTCGACACGCCTGCGTTGGGTCAGCGCATAGCCGAGCGAGGGCAGGCCACGGTAGGCAGGATGATCGGGCGCGGAGTCGTGGACGGCCACGACAGTGCCCTCGGCCGGGGCAAGAACGGCGCGGCCGAATCCGACGAACTTCTCCGGAGGTTCCGGACGAATCAGTGATTGGAGACCGAATGCGGCCGATCGTCCCGAGTCATCGACCGGCACGAAATCGATCGCATACGAGCTCGCGAACCGGACCGTCCCGTGGCTCGGCACACGATCGGCGGGACTGTTCTGAACCAACCACCGCCCGGTGAAGGGGTAGGCAAGTTCGAGTGGGTCAGTCGCCATCTTCGCTGTCGCTTTCCGCGGTCGGTCGAATTGCTGCGGCGAGAAGCATCTCACGCAGCTGTTCCAGCGAGTCGAGTTTCACGTCCGCGAGCTCCGTTTCGGGCCGGTGCCGGTGAATATGCGCCCACGGTCCTCTGATCAGGAACGCTGTGCGCATGCCCACCGAGCTTGCCGGCACGATGTCGTTGTCGAGTCGATCTCCGACATAGAGGATCTCTTCCGCAGAAACGCTCGCTGCCGAAATCACTCGGGCGAAGAACTCCTTCGAGGGCTTCTGCGCTCCCCAATCGTTCGAGGAGGCGATGAAGTCGACGTCGAATCCCAACGAGCTCAGGGATGAGTCGAGTCCAGCAGGCTGATTGCCGGCGATTCCGACGATCTTCTCCGTTGATCGCGCCGTCTCGATGCAGGCGATCGCGTCGGAGTAGAGATCGGCAGGCCCGATACGAGGTGACTCCCGAGGAGCTTGCGCGCTGAACTCCGTCCAGATTAGTCGGTGGTCTTCCCCTCGTTCGATGAGTGCCCCAAGCATGGCGAAGAATGACAGCGGTGTGACACCGGCGTGTTCCGCCTGATCGGTCCACAGACGAGTTTCATCGACGAGGGTCTCACCGACGTCGAAGACGATGGCGCGAATGTTTCTCAGCCATTCAGTCACGGCTTCTCCTCCGATGAGTTGTCGAGTATTCGAACATGTCACGGCGTTCACCGCCGATCTCCTTGTGCCCCGTGAGAAATCGCTCCCGCAGGTATCCGGATCGCTCGGCGGTGCGGAGAGATGCAACATTCCAGGGTTCGATGAACAGATCGATTCGTTTCACTTGAGGAATCGACAGGCCGAAATTCGTCAAGGCAGTGAGTGCATCTGCGGCATATCCGTGTCGCCTTTCGGACGGCACAATGGCGTACCCAGCGGTCCCGCGTCCCTCGTCGATCTCTGTCAACCAGAGGCCGCAGTGTCCGATCGCCCGATCATCGGATCGGCGCGCGATCGCAAAGGAGAAGCCACTACCTTCTGCATGCCGGCCCTGCTGTCTCCGTACCCACGCCAGGGCCTCCTCCGCGGTGGCATCTCCCGGCAGCGAACCGGTCAACGGCACATAGGGATCCGTGGACAGTTCCTGCGCCATCGCGACATCACGGACCTCGACCGGACGCAACTGAATCGCCCCTTGCTCCGGACGGACCTGGGGCCAGTGCGGCAGCGTCATTCCAGAGTCTTGACCATAATCAGGCAGGGAGTGCGTTCGCCCCATAGGTCTGTCTCCTCCAAAGGAATGAACCCCATCTTCTCGTAGAAGTACCGCGTACGACCATAGTTCAGGTCGGGGTGCGAGGGACCCAATGTCTTCACCTGCAGCAGTTTGGCTCCCCTTTGTCGGAGATCGGCACAGATCGACTGCAGCATCGCGGTGCCGACGCCTGTCCCGTGGGCAGATCGATCGACCACGGTGAAGTGGACCTCTGACGATCGACGGAAATGGTGAGAGATGAGAGTGACGCCGATAACCTGTCCGGTATCGTTTCTCACCGTCCATGTCTCCATGCTGCGAGCAGCATCGACGTATTCAGCATTGGACTGAGGGCGGCCGAACCACTCGGGCACCGTCAGAAGCAGACGCTCGACCTCATCGGGAACGTGAACGTCACGGACCGCACTCCATTGTGTCTGTGTCATTCCACCGATCCTAACCCGGCGTCGACCGGACGATGTCCGCGATCGCCACCGCCGCCTCGGCGCCGGTCACGAGTCTTGGTACCCTCAACTCATGCGCGACATCGACAACCCGACCCTGCGGCTGATCCCCTATCTCCTGGCGATCTCCGTCACGGTCTTCGCCACGCTGTCCGTGATCGGGACCGGTGAGTCCAACCTGCTCGTCACCTTGGTCGTCGCTGTCATCGGCTACTTCGGCACCTACTACCTCTGCCGATTCATCATCGGCTTCATCGTCCGCAAGTCACGCGGACGCGACTCCCAATAGTCACGACTCCGACTAGCCAGGAGCTTCCTCAGAAGCCAGAAGTTTCTTCCGCAGAAAACCGTTCTGCCACAACCTCAGCCTTGAACCCTGCGGCATTCTCCAGCCAACCGGCATAGTGTTCTCCGCCGCCCGCATGCGGGTAGCGATCGTGATAGAGAGGAAGCCATCCGTGGTTCGTTGCATCCGTCATGATCGAGTCCACATTCGAGGGACTGCCTGCTTCGAAGGCAAGATGGTTCATTCCCGGCCTCCGTCGATCGTGGGCCTGTGCGCTCATGTTCGGGGATGTCGTCAGAGTCAGATAAGTCCCGCCGGCGGCCCAAGACTGCCCCTGTGTCCAGGTGCTCTCAAGGGTGAAGCCGAGGCGGTCCAACAGCCACCCCCAGTCCCGTGCAGCTTCGTCGATATCGGGGACCCACACCTCAACGTGATGAAAACCAACCATCGGACGATTCTGCCAGACGCCCAAATTCAATTGAGGATTCCAGAGACCCAATTGTTGTTGAATGCTGAGATGCACCAGTCGACGAGCCCCTTAGTTCCGGCCCCGCTAGCCCTACCTCTTGTCCTGTGCAGGCACGACGACCTTGCGGATGACGATCAGCCCCGAGGCGGCCACCGGCACGGCGACCACGGCACCGAGCACTCCACCCAGGGTGCCGCCGGCGATCGCGGCGATGATGACCAGCGCACCGGGCACGTCGACGGCCTTATTCATGATGCGCGGGCTGAGCAGGTACGCCTCGACCTGCATGTAGACGAGGTAGTAGATGCCCGCGGCGATGCCCAGCCCCGGCGAGACCATCAGGCACGATGCCGTGATGATGATCGCACCGGTGATCGGACCGACGAGCGGGATGAGCGAGGCGAGGAACGCGACGAAGGCGAGCAGCGCCGGCAGGGGCGCACCGATGATGGTGAGGAAGATCGCCGAGCACACGCCGTTGACGATGCCCAGGGACACCTGCCCGAGGACGTAGCGTCCGATGGATCGGGTGACCTCCTCGGTGACGGATTCCACGGTCGGACGTGAAGTTGCCGCGACCAGCGAGATCATCGCCGCCTTGATCGTCGGCATGGTCACGGCGAAGTAGATGGTAAGGATGACGACGATGATCACACCGGTGATGAAGCTGAGGATCCCCGCCCCGATCGACACCACACCGCCGCCCAACGACAGGACGTTCTGCGGATCGGAGACCCAGTCGCTGATGCTCGCGAAGATCGCGTCGAGGTCGACGGCACCGGTGAACCGCTGCTCGAGATCGGTCACCCACCCGGTGGTCGCGAGGTCCGCGACGATGTCCGGCAGGTCGTCGATGAACTGCTGGATCTGACTGATCACGGCCGGAGCGATGAGCAGCACCGCCCCGGCGACGATGGCGATGAACGCGAACACGACGAGGATGACGGCCAGGGACCGTGAGAGCTTGCGCTCGGTCAGCCACAGCACGATCGGTTCGAGCCCGAGTGCGAGGAAGAGGGCCAGACCGATGTAGATGATGACGGTGGCCACGGACTGCAGGGCCATGATCAGGCCGATGGCCAGTCCCACGCCGAGGGTGCCGGTGAAGCCGACCCTGAACGCGCTGTTGAGTGAGAGGGACGCCCCCTGACCTGTGCCCATGGCCTCCAGTGTAGTCAGCGTTCATGCACGCCGAGGTCGACACACGTTAGGATCGTGGGCGAGAACCCATACGTGAAGAAAGTGGTACGTCGAGAATGAGCTCCGATCCGAACAGCATCGATGTCTGGGAGACCTTCCTCGACCCGCAGGGCGACTATTCTCTCCCCGATTTCTCCCAGGTCACCCCCGAATCGATGCTGAGCGCGGTGCACACAGCCACCGACTACGCCCGCGCCGAGGTGGCCGCGATCATCGCCGACGACACCGAGGTGACGTTCTTCTCCACCACGGTCCGCTTCGAATCCGCCACCGTGCCGATGTCGCGGATCACCTCGGTACTCAACGCCATCGAATCGAACCACTTCCGTCCCGAACTCCACGAGGCCTTCGCCGAGGCGCGGGACCTGCTGTCGGCGACCGAGACCGCGATTCTGCTCGACGTCGACCTCTTCCACCGCATCGAACAGGTCCACGTCACCGACCTCAACCCCGAGGACAAACGGCAGCAGGAGCTCACCGTCGACCGCTTCGTCCGGGCGGGAGCCCGCCTCGGCGAGGAGGAACGCGAGCAGATGACGACGATCGCCGCCGAACTCACCACCCTCGCGACCTCCTTCTCCCGGGCTCTGCAGACGGATACGCAGGAACTCGCCGTCCACCTCAGCGATGCCGAGCAGCTTGTGGGTCTGAGCGAGGACCAGATCGCCGCCGCAGCCGCCCGCGCAGCCGAACGCGGACTCGACGGCTTCCTGCTCACCCTGAACAACTTCACCCAGCAGCTCGCCCTCGGCTCCCTCGAAGTCGCGCAGACCCGCCGCCACGTGCTCAGCAACTCCACCGCCCGCGGATCCCGCGGCGGGGAAGGCGACACCCGCACCCAGGTCGCCGACACCACCGCCCTGCGCGCACTGCAGGCGATGCTGCTCGGCTACCCCTCCTACTCCTCCTATGCGATCGACAACCAGACCGCCGGCAACCCCGATGCCGCCGCGGACATCGTGTCCTCCCTCATCGCCCCGGCCAATGCCCAGCTCGATGCGGAACTGGCCACGGTGAAGGAGCGCTACGGCCTCGACGACGTCCCCGCCTCCGACGTCAAGTACTACCTGACGAAGTTCCAGCACGACGAGTACGGCATCGACCCCGACGAGGTGGCCAAGTACTTCGAATTCGACACCGTGCTGACCGAGGGCGTCTTCCGGGCCGCCACCGGACTCTACGGAATCACCTTCGCCCCACGCGAGGGCATCATCGGCTGGCACGAGGACGTCCGCGCCTTCGAGGTCACCGACGCCAACGAACGCCCCCTGGGGCTCGTGCTCCTCGACCCCTACTCACGAGACACCAAACGCGGCGGCGCCTGGATGGACGAACTCGTCCCCTCCTCCCGGCTGACCGGACACCTGCCCGTCGTCACCCTCTCACTCAACCTCGCGAAGCCGGGACCGGGCCGACCCACCCTGCTCAACCCGACCGAGCTGACCACCCTCTTCCACGAATTCGGCCATGTCCTCCACGGCCTGTTCGCGAACTCGACCTACCCCTCGACCGCCGGCACCTCGGTGCCGCGCGACTATGTCGAATTCCCCTCCCAGCTCAACGAGATGTGGGCCTTCCACCCGCAGGTGCTCCCCCACTTCGCCAAACACGTCGACACCGGTGAGCCGATGCCCGCGACACTCGTCGACGCCCTCATCGAATCCGAGAAGTTCGGGCAGGGCTTCTCCACCATCGAATACCTCGCCGCCGCGATGCTCGACCTGTCCTGGCATTCGCTCGAGGCCGGAGAGCACATCACCGACGTCCTGTCCTTCGAATCCGAGGTCCTCGCCGCCGCCGGGTTCTCCCCGCTCGTGCCTCCGCGCTACCGCACTCCATACTTCGGGCACATCTTCGCCTCCGGGTACGCCGCCGGCTACTACTCCTACCTCTACTCCGAGGTCATCGCGGCCTGGGTCAGCGAATGGTTCGAGAACCAGGGCGGACTCAACCGGGAGGCCGGCGATGCCTTCCGCGAAGCCATCCTCGCCCCCGGCTACTCGGTGGATCCGATGAGTGCGATCGAGAAGTTCTTCGGCACCCGCCCCGATGTCGCTCCCCTGCTGCGCCGTCGCGGGCTGGCCGAACCGGTGGCCGATGCCGAGCCCGAACCCGACGTCGAATCCGAGCCCGAGCCGACGACCGCCTCGGCGGCTGAGGCACCCGACCCGCACCCCAACCACGAGAAGGTCGCGACCGCACTCGAGGCCGCGGGCATCGAACCCCGGATCGAACTGTTCGCCGATGCCACCCCGACAGCAGCCTCGGCGGCGGCAGAGCTCGGAGTCGAGGTCGGGGCGATCGCGAACAGCCTGATCTTCTCCGCCGACGGCGAACCCGTCCTCATCATGGCCTCCGGAGCCCACCGCGTGGACACCGACCATGTCGCGAAGCTCATCGGCGTGGACTCTCTCGATCGCGCCGACAAGGACTTCGTCCGCTCAGCCACCGGCCAGGTCATCGGCGGCGTCGCCCCCTGCGGGCACCCGCAGGCGATCCCGACCTATGTCGATGTCACCCTGGCCGCGCACCCCGTGCTCTGGGCGGGCGCGGGGACGCCGAATTCGATGATGCCGCTGACGTACTCGCAGCTGCTCGCGGTGACGAACGGGAAGGAGATCACCGTTGTCGCCGACGACGCCTGAATCCGAGTCTGGACGGCCGGGTCGTGCAGACGACCCGGCGGATGACCTCCCGACCAACCGCCTCGCGGCCTTCGCATCCTCCCGGGGCCGCTACTACGCGGTGTTCCTCGCCGTCTTCGCCGCGGTGCTCATCATCTCCAACATCTCCGCGACGAAGGTCATCGGCTTCGGCCCCATCGTCACCGACGGCGGAGCGTTCCTCTTCCCCATCGCCTACATCCTCGGCGACGTGATCAGCGAGGTCTACGGCTTCAAGGCCGCCCGCAAGGCCGTGATCACCGGTTTCGGTCTGCAGATCCTCGCGACCTTCGTCTTCTGGCTCGTCCTCATCTCACCTCCGGGGCCGGGGTATGAGAACCAGGACGCCTTCGCCGCGGTCCTCGGCTTCTACCCGCGCATCGTCGCGGCCTCCCTGGTCGGCTATTTCGTCGGCCAGCTGCTCAACTCCTGGGTGCTCGTGGCCGTGAAGAAGCGGATGGGCGAATCGAAGCTGTGGGTCCGCCTGCTCACCTCGACCGGTGTCGGGGAGTTCGTCGATACCCTGCTCTTCTGCATCATCGCCTTCGCCGGAGTCATCCCGGGCCTCGACTTCATCAACTACATCATCGTCGGCTTCGTCTACAAGGTCGCCGTCGAAGTCATCCTCATGCCGGTGACCTACCGCGTGATCAAGATCGTCAAGAAGCACGAACCCAGCTACGATCTGCCCGCCGACGCGAGTCGATAGGCGCGCCGGGCCGGCTGACCGCTGTGACTCGAGGTATCCATTGACGTATCGGCGACTGTCCACAGTGCCGGGTGTCGGTACGCGCGCCTCAGTCCACGCGAATCTCGAAAACATCGTCACCCGAGACGATGTTTTCGAGCTAAGTGTTGACTGAGCGAACCGTCGGCCGCGCACACCCGCGCAGAACATGCGCGGCACCGCGGTGGCCTTGTGATGCCGCGCGTGAACGGCGACAACGGGGTACTCTCAGGCGTAGTAGCGGCCGAGGACCTCGGTCTCGAGTTCGGTGAAGCGGCCGTCGATCATCGCCTGCCGGATCTCGGCGACCATGGAGACGACGAAGTGCTCGTTGTGGATCGTGCACAGCGTGGAGAAGAGCATCTCCTTGGCCTTGTAGAGGTGGCGCAGATAGGCCCGCGAATAGTTCTGGCACGTGTAGCACGAGCAGTCCGGGTCGAGGGGACCGAAGTCGCGCCGGTACTTCGCGCCGGTGAGGTTGTAGCGGCCGTCGCGGGTGTAGATCGCGGCGTTCCGGGCCACGCGTGAGGGCGAGACGCAGTCGAAGGTGTCAGCACCGGTCTTGATCGCCTCGAACAGGTCATCGGGTTCCGAGATCCCCAGCAGGTGCCGGGGCTTGTTCTCCGGCAGCTCTTCGCACACCCAGCGGATGATGATGCCGAGGTTCTCCTTCTCCAGCGCCCCGCCGATGCCGTAGCCGTCGAAGTCCATGGAGCCTAAGTCCCGGGCGGCCTTCCGCCGCAGGTCCTCGTACTGCGCACCCTGGAGGACTCCGAAGAGCGCCTGGTAGGGGCGGTGCGAGCGCTGTGCGGTCAGCCGCTGGTGCTCCTCGATACACCGGATCGCCCACAGCCGGGTCCGCTCCAGCGATTCCTCCTGGTAGCCGCGGGTGTTGACGAGCGTGGTGAGCTCGTCGAAGGCGAACATGATGTCGGCGCCGAGTTCGTGCTGGACGCCCATCGAGATCTCCGGGGTGAACCGGTGCATCGACCCGTCGAGGTGGGATTTGAACGTCACCCCGTCGTCGTCGACGTTCGACAGCCGCTCCTTGCCCACGGCCACGAGCTCATCGTTCTGCTCGCCTGTCGACTCCATCGAGATGACCTTCTTGAATCCCGAGCCCAGGCTCATCACCTGGAAGCCGCCGGAATCGGTGAATGTCGGTCCGGGCCAGTTCATGAACTTCCCCAGCCCGCCGGCCTCGTCGATGAGATCGGATCCGGGCTGGAGGTAGAGGTGGTAGGCATTGGCGAGCACCGCCTGCCCGCCGAGTTCGGCGACCTCGTCGGGGCGGACCGCCTTGACCGTGGCCTTGGTGCCGACCGGGATGAACGCCGGTGTCTGGATGTCCCCGTGCGGGGTGTGGATGACGCCGGTGCGTCCGCCGGTGTCGAGCCGGGTGCCGACCTCGAATCCGAATCGGGAACGGTCGTTGACCCCCACCTCGGCGTCGGGGGCTGTCTCAGATGCTGCAGGGGATTCGAATGGGCTCACCGGACAAGTTTAACTGGGACCATGACCGAGACCTTCACCGAGACGCTCGAGCACGCACTCGACACCGGCACGCCCATCGTCATCGACGGCGGGCTGGGCACCGCACTGGAGAGCCGCGGCGTCGACCTCGGCCATGAGCTGTGGTCGGCCGACCTGCTCCGCGATGACCCCGACACCATCGCCGAGGTGCACGCCGCCTTCATCCGCGCCGGTGCCCGAATCGTCACGACCGCGAGCTACCAGGCCACCCCCCTCGGCTTCACGCGGGCCGGCATCGATGCCGCCGCGGGCCGCGGACTCATCACCAGAAGCGTCGAGGTCGCTCGCTCCGCCGCGGGCGGCGAAGCCCTCGTCGCGGGCTCCATCGGCCCCTACGGTGCCGCACTCGGCGACGGTTCCGAATACACCGGCGACTACCGCCTCTCAGAGGCCGAGTTCGCCGACTTCCACCGTCCCCGCATCGAGGCTCTCGCCGAAGCGGGAGTCGACCTGCTCGCGATCGAGACGCAGCCGCGCATCGACGAGATCCTGGTCCTCGGCCGGCTCGCCGCCGAGTACGGGCTTCCCGCGTGGCTGAGTGTGACGCTGGCCGGTGACGGGACCCACCTGCCGGACGGATCGGCCCTGGCGGATCTCGCCGAGGCGGCGTCCACCTCGGCGAGCATCGAGGCGATCGGCGTCAACTGCGTCCGTCCGGGCCTGGTCACCCCGGCGCTGCGCGAGCTCGGCGCACACACGGATCTGCCGCTCATCGCCTACCCGAACTCGGGCGAGCGCTACGACGCCGAAGCCATGACCTGGCAGGACAGCAACGGGGCGGGAGTCGGCTCCTGGCCCGTCGACGAATGGACGGAGACCGGAGCGCTGTTCATCGGCGGCTGCTGCCGGACCACGCCGGACCACATCGCGGCCCTGGCCTCGGGGATCGGCCGAGGCTGAAAGCTCAGCTCAGTTCAGCTCACGTGCTCCGGGTAGTGCCTCTGCGCGACATTGGGATGTGAGCGCAGGCGGGAGAGGAACGCGTTCTCCCCGTACACCGAGTGCAGCGCGTCGAGTTCGTCCACGGAGACTCCGCGCGCCTTCTCGGCCAATTCCGCGGGCAGGTCGACGGGAGGCAGCTGCGAGCTCAGTGCGGGGTTGTAGAAGAACGGGATGGAGATCCGGTCCTCGCCGGGACGGGTCGGCAGCACCCGGTGGACCGTGGCCTTGAGGTAGCCGTTCGTGGCGACCTCGAGGAGTTTGCCGATGTTGACGACGAAGGCGTTCTCGATCGGGTCGGCGTCGATCCAACCGTCATCGGTCTGGACCTGCAGGCCTGTGGTTCCCGGCTGCGGGTAGAGCAGGGTGAGCGTTCCGCCGTCACGGTGCTCGCCGACTCCCTGTGTCACGGCATCGTCCTCGGCGGCGGGATAGCGGACGATCTTGATGAACGATTCGGGGTCGTTCGCGAACGCCGAGGCGAAGTGGTCGGCCTCCTGTCCGAGGCTGAGCGCCCACTGGCCGAGCAGCCGATTCCCGACCTCGGTCAGCTGAGCATGCCAAGAGTCCGTGGCCTCCCGCAGTTCGGGCAGTGCGGCCGGGTACTGATTGGGGCCGGTGAGGTTGTCGAAGTCGTGGACCGGTTCAGCCACGGGGTCACGTTCGGGTCCGATGTCGATCTGCTCGCGCCAGTCGACCTTCCCCCGGGTGCGTTCCCCGCCGGTGCGGGTGTAGCCGCGGAAGTGAGGCGAGTTCGTGTTCTCGATCGCCAGCTTCTCCTCCTCCGGGAGGGCGAAGAACCGCTCGGCCACCTCGATGATGCGGGAGAATTCGGCGTCGGGGATGCCGTGCCCGACGAGGTAGAAGAATCCGATCTCGTGAGTGATGCGGGCCAGGTCGGCACGAAATGCCTCGGCCGTAGCGGGGTCCTCGGCGCGGCTGAGGTCGAGGATGGGCAACTGTGTGAGAGTCATGTCACAGACGATAGACCGCCGAGGCGAAGCGATGCCCTTGGCCGGTCATCGTGCGCAACACGGCGTCATACGGGGTCGCCGCCGGGTGGTCTCAGCCGAGCATCTTCCCCGGGTTGAGGATGCCGAGGGGATCCACGGCCTCCTTGAGGCTGACCTGCAGCAGCCGGGCTCCCTCGTCGAGCTCGCGGACCAGCCAGTCGCGTTTGAGGTAACCCACCCCATGCTCACCGGTGATCGTGCCACCCAGGTCGAGACCCAGCTGCATGATCGACGCGAACACCTCCCGCGCCTCGGCGACCTGGGCCTCATCTGAGGCATCGAAGAGCACGCTCGGGTGCATGTTCCCGTCCCCGGCATGACCGGCCGTGGCCACCTCGACCCCGGCCTCGGCGTCGATGGCGGCGAGACTCTCGAAGAACTCCCCCAGCCGGGAGCGCGGAATGCACACATCATCGATGAGCTCTCCCCCGCCGAGGCTGTTCGCATACTTCTCCATCGCCGGCGACACCGCCCGCCTGGCCGCCACGAGCATCTCGGAGTCGGCCGGATCATCCGAGAAGAACACCTCATCGGCCCCTTGAGCCTCCGCGATGGTCTTGAACGCCTCGAGCTCGGCGACACCGCCGGCACCTGGAGCATCCGACTGGACCAGCAGCAGGGCACCGGCGCCGTCGGGCAGACCGAAGTCCCCGTAGGCGTTGAGCATGCCCACGGTCGGACCGTCGATGAGTTCGAGCAGGGACGGGGCCGCCCCGCTCGACATGAACTCGGTGACCGTGTGTCCGGCGGCGGCCATCGACGGGAAGATCCCCACCCCGGTGATCGGAGGGCTCAACAGCGGCTTGAGTCCCAGGGTGATCTCGACGATGACGCCCAGGGTCCCCTCGGAGCCGATGAACAGGGAGGCCATGTCGAGGCCGGCCACGCCCTTCGCGGTGACCCGGCCCAACCGGGTCAGGGTTCCGTCGGGGAGGACGACAGTCAGCGAGCGCACGTAGTCCTTCGTCACCCCGTACTTCACACAGCACATGCCCCCGGCGTTCGTGGCGACATTGCCGCCGATCGTCGAGATCGCCACCGATCCCGGATCCGGCGGATACGACAGACCGTGTTCGGCCAGGGCCGATTTGAGGTCCTGGTTGATGACACCGGGTTCGACGGTGCAGGTCTGATTGACCGGGTCGATGTCGAGGATCTCATTCAGGCCCGCCACGTTGAGCAGCAGACAGCCGTCGACGGCGTTGGCCGCCCCGGACAATCCCGTCCGCGCCCCCTGCGTGACCACGGGGATCCGATGCTCGGTGGCGAAGCGCATCACCGACACGACGTCGTCGACCGAGCGCGCCCTGACCAGCGCCGAGGCGGTCCCGGCCGGGCAGAACAGGGCCTTGTCGGCCGCGTGGGCGGCGATGACATCAGCGTCGGTCACGAGTGCCCCGGGGCTCAGCCGTGCCGACAGGTCGTCTGGATTCATGCCTGCGCGGACCGGTCCCGGCGCTCGGCGGCGAAGGTCGCCGCCACCGTGCGCACCCGGTCGAGTGCCTCGTCTGGGCCGATGCTGATCCGCACGCCTCCGGTGAGTCGGCGGATCGCCACGGCCACCTCGGCGCAGGCCCCTTCGAAGGCCACGGCCTCCTCGGGGTCGAGGGCCACCCACACGTAGTTGCCTTCGGAATCGGGGACGTCGAAGCCGAGTTCGCGCAGATCTGCGGCGAAGCGGTCGCGGTCGGCCGCCACCTGCTTGGCCCGGACGAGGACCTCTCCGACCCTCCCGAGGGACTCCGCGGCCGCGGCCTGGGCGACGGCGGTGACGCTGAAGGGGGCGATGACCTGCCGCAGGGCGGTCGCGATCGTCTCATCGGCGACTCCGTAGCCGACCCGCAGACCGGCCAGCCCGTGGGCCTTGGAGAAGGTCCGCACGAGGACGAGGTTCGGGTGCTTCCGGTAGGCGGCCAGACCGTCGACTGCCTCGGCGCCGGTGGCGAATTCGAAGTACGCCTCGTCGAGGGCGACGATGACGTCGGCGGGCACCTCGGCGAGGAAGCCGTCGAGTTCCTCGGTCGTGATCGCCGGTCCGGTGGGGTTGTTCGGTGAGCACAGGAGGACCAGCCCGGTGGTCTGGTCGATCTCGGAGAGCAGCCCCTGGAAGTCGTGGCGGCCGTCGGGCAGGGTCGGCACGGCCCGCTTCTCGGCTCCCCGCGCCGCGGCAAGGATCGGGTACATCTCGAACGAGGGCCAGGGGTAGACGACCGAAGTCCCCGCTTCGAGCGTGATGTTCGTCAGCGCCGAGAGCACCTCCGAGGCGCCGGCACCGGGCACCACCTCCGCGGGCTCCACGCCGAGGTGGTCGGCGAGATCCGCGACGAGCTTCGTCGACTTCGGGTCGGGATAGTTCGCGGGGATCTGTCCGCCGTCGGTGACCGCGTCGAGGACACCCGGCAGCGGCGGCAGGTGGTTCTCGTTCGAGGACAGTTTGAACGGGGTCAGGCCGGGTGCCTGCACGGGAGGTTTGCCCGGGACATAGGGCGGGAACTGGCTGAGGGCCTCGCGAAGACGGAATCGATTCGACATGTGCCCATAGTTGCATACCTTGTGGCGGCCGACACAGGGTGTCCGCGCAAAAGGTCCGAACGGCCGGAATTCGAGTCGCCGACGGGACGCATGCCGGTTGTGAGCTTGCTCGCACGGGCCGTCCGTCACCCCTCCCCGGGTTATCGGTTCGCCGCGGCCGGAGAGTAGTCTGTGAGTCGAAGACCATACAGTTCAGTGACGAGGAATGAGAGTCGAAATGCCCTCAACGCAGGAAAAGGTTGACGTCGTCTTGATCGGCGGCGGCATCATGAGCGCCACCCTGGGTGCGATGCTCACCGAGCTTCAGCCCGAGTGGGACATCCGGGTCTACGAGAAGCTCGACTACGTCGCCGAAGAGAGCTCCGACCCGTGGAACAACGCCGGCACCGGACACGCCGCCCTCTGCGAACTCAACTACACCCCCGAGGACGCCGACGGTCACATCGACCTGAAGAAGGCCTCGCAGATCAACGAGCAGTTCCATCACTCCCGTCAGTACTGGTCGCACCTCGTCGACAACGGCGTCCTGCCGGACCCGAAGTCGTTTATCAACCAGGTCCCGCACATCAGCTACGGCCGGGGTGAGAAGGGACGCGACTACATCAAGAACCGTCGCGAGCAGATGGTCCGCAACCCGCTGTTCGCCGAGATGGAGTTCACCGACGACCCCGCCACCCAGGCCGAGTGGCTGCCGCTGATGTTCGAAGGCCGCGGCCCCGGCCAGGTCAACGGCATCTCCCGGACCAAGCTCGGCACCGATGTCGACTTCGGCTCGCTGTCGCGTCAGCTGCTCAGCTACGTCGCCGACAAGGGCGCCACGGTCCGCACCAACCACCAGGTCACCGACCTCGACCGCGCCTCCGACGGCTGGACGGTCACCGTCAAGGACCAGCTGTCCCATGAAACCCATCGGATCGGTGCGAAGTTCGTCTTCGTCGGCGCCGGCGGCGGTGCCCTGCCGCTGCTGCAGAAGTCCGGCATCCCCGAGGGCCGCGGCTACGGCGGATTCCCCGTCTCCGGCATCTTCCTGCGCACCTCGAACCCCGACCTCGTCGCCCGCCATCAGGCCAAGGTCTACGGCCAGGCCTCCTTCGGCGCCCCGGCGATGTCCGTGCCGCACCTCGACACCCGCGTCGTCGACGGCAAGGACTACCTGCTCTTCGGCCCCTACGCCGGCTTCTCCCCGAAGTTCCTCAAGGGCGGCCGCTTCACCGACCTGCCGTTCTCCGTGCGCGGAAACAACCTGGCGACGATGCTCAATGTCGCCAAGGACAACACCGACCTCGTCACCTACCTGGTCAGCGAGCTGGCCGCCTCGAAGAAGGCCCGCTTCGAGTCGATGCACGAGTTCATCCCGAACATCGACCCGAGCGACTGGGAATTCATCCAGGCCGGTCAGCGCGTGCAGGTGATGAAGAAGGACGAGAAGAAGGGCGGAGTCCTCGGCTTCGGCACCGAGCTCGTCTCCTCGGCCGACGGTTCGATCGCGGCCCTGCTCGGCGCCTCACCGGGTGCCTCGACGGCCGTGGCGATCATGCTCAACCTGCTCAAGACCTGCTTCCCCCGCCAGTACGCGGACTGGGAGCCCTCGCTCAAGGACATGGTCCCCTCGCTCGGCCACAGCCTCGCCGATGACGAGACCCTGCTCAAGGAACTCTCCGAGTACACCGCCCGGACCCTGCAGCTCATCTGAGCCGCTGCCGCCGCGGCGTTACCGCTTGCCAGAAGGCCCTGCGACCTGAACCAGTTCGGGACGCAGGGCCTTCTGGCAAGCGGTTGTCGCTCTCACCGCCGGTGGCGCAGAGCTCTCAGAGCTCGACCTGACGGTTGACGTCCTTGTACAGCAGATAGCGGAAGCGGCCGGGTCCGCCGGCGTAGCAGGCCTGCGGGCAGAAGGCGCGCATCGAGATGAAGTCGCCCTCCTGGACCTCGACCCAGTCGCCGTTGAGCCGGTAGACGGCCTTGCCTTCGAGGACGTAGAGGCCGTGCTCCATCTCATGCGTCTCGGCGAACGGGATGACCGCGCCGGGTTCGAAGGTCACGATGTTGACATGCATGTCGTAGGCGAGGTTGTCCGGATCGAGCGGACGGGTGGTCCGCCACCGGTTGTCGGTGCCCGGCATGGCCGCGGGCTCGACATCGGATTCGTTGCCGAACTTCGCCTCGGGGGTCAGCCCGGCCACCTCCTGGTAGCGCTTGCGCACCCAGTGGAAGCGGGCCGCCTCGGTGCCGGTGGACTTCGCACTCCACGTCGACCCGGCGGGCAGGAACGCGTACCCGCCCGGACTCAGCTCGTGGGCCTGTCCCTCATGGGTGACGGTGAGCTGCCCGGCCATGAGGAAGATGAAGCCTTCGACCTCGGGCTGCGGTTCGGGTGAGTCCGAGCCGCCGCCGGGGGCGACCTCGAGGATCGTCTGCGAGAAGGTCACCGCTCCCCCGGCCACGGGCTTGCTCAGCACCCACGACCGGGTGCCCGTCCACTCGGGCAGGTTCGAGGTGACGATGTCGCGCATGACTCCGCGCGGGATGACCGTGTAGGCCTCGGTGACGATCGCACGGTCGGTGAGCAGGTCCGACTGCGGCGGATGCCCGCCGGTGGGTGCGAAGTAGGTGTACGGGTCGGTCGTCGTCATGGGTGGGGTCTCCTTCTCGGTCATGCGGTTCAGTTCAGTGATCCCGTCCGGGCGAGCCGATCGAGCTCGCCGAGGCTGAGGTTCGTGCGGGTGGTGAGGAATTCCTCGGTGTGCGCCCCGCAGGCCAGGCCGCGCGAGAGATAGCGGGCCATGGCCTTGGCGGTGGCCGGTTCGTCGAGGACCGCGGAGTCCTCCCCGAAGACGTAGCTGCGCAGTCGTCCGGCCGCCTTCGCCCCGCCCTCGCGGTAGAAGCTGAAGGTCGCAAGGAACCTCGTCGGCAGCTGGTTGGGGTGCATGTCCCAGCCCTGGTAGATGCCGCGCCGCAGGTGACGGCGGACGAGTCCGGCGTGGAGGCTCCAGGCGTGCTGGATCTCCTCGGGTTCGCCCACCGGCAGGATGTTCGTCGAGCCGTCGGAGAGGTGGACGCCGGTGCCGGCCACGGCGAGCATCATCTGGTTCTTCGCGAAGTCCGCGACCGGGTGGTCCATCGCCTGGTAGGCGGCGGCCACACCCATCGAGGCCGAATAGTCGTAGGTGCCGTAGTGCAGGGAGGTCACTCGCCCCTCCCCCGCGTGCAGGGCCGTGGCCACCGGGACGGTGCCGTCGGCGCCGAGGATGAGCTGCGGGGTCTCGACCTGGACCTCGAAGCGGATCGTGCCCTCGCCGAGGTGGTGCTCGGCTTCGAGGGATCGGCAGGCGAGCACCATGGCCCGCACCTGGTCGACGGTGCTGACCTTCGGCAGGGTGAGGACGAGCTGAGACGGCCAGGAGCCGTGGGCGGCGAGCACCTCGGAGATGAAGAGATCGAGGGTCCGCAGACCCCGTGCCCGGGTCTCCTCTTCCATGCACTTGAAGCGGATGCCGAAGAACGCGGGCGCCGCCGGCTCGGACAGACCGGCGATCGCATCGCGGGCGGCCTGCTTCACCCACCGGTCCTCGCTCTCATCGGACTGGCGACCGAAGCCGTCCTCGAAGTCGAGACGGAGATCCTCGATGGGTTCGCTGCGCAGCTTCTCGGTGACCGCCTCGGCGAGCATTTCGGCCTCGCGGGCGATCTGGTGGAGACTGGGCACGATCGACCCGGAGACGGCCCCGGCCTCCTTGCGGGCGGCGATGATGACGCGCTCGGCGAGTTGGACCATGCCGCCGTTGGACTCCACGGCGTCGAGTGCCTGACGACCCCAGTCCCGGGGCAGAGTGGGGCTGGTGTCATGACCGGGCACATAGACGGTGTGCACGGGCTGGCGGGCATCCCGCTCCCCCGGGTAGCTGGTGCGCAGCAGCGCATCGGTCTCCGACAGGAGCGAGTCGATCTCGGCCAAGGTTCTCTGTTCCACTGTCACTTCCACTTTCTCTGCACGGGCTGCGAGTCTCCGGCGTCATCGCACGGCCTGTGCTCATTGTCTCTCATTCCATCCCGGACGCCACTCACCTCGATACGGCGGCGACCGCCTCGGCGACCTTCTTCGCGACCTCGGGGTCGAAGACCGAGGGGATGACGTAGCCGGGGTGGAGCTCCTCTTCCGGGATGCAGGAGGCGATCGCCTCGGCGGCGGCGACCATGATGTTCTCATCGACATCGGTGGCTTCGGCGTCGAGGAGGCCGCGGAAGATGCCGGGGAAGGCGAGGACGTTGTTGATCTGGTTCGGGTAGTCGCTGCGCCCGGTGGCGACGACGGCCGCGTACTTCAGCGCCTCGGCGGGGTCGACCTCCGGGTCCGGGTTGGCCATCGCGAAGACGAGCGCGCCTGAGTTCATCGCCTTGATGTCATCGCCGTCGAGTACATTGGGAGCCGAGACGCCGATGAATGCGTCCGCGCCGACCACGGCTTCCTTGAGCGTGCCTTCGAACCCTTCCGGATTCGTGTTGGCCTGCAGCCACTTCTTGTGCTCGGTGTCGACTTTCGAGTTCGGGCCGATGGCCCCGTCGCGACCGCAGGCGATGATGTTCTCTGCCCCCGCGACCTGGAGGAGGCGGATGATCGCATTGCCGGCCGCGCCGACTCCGGAGACGACGATCCGCAGATCCTCGATCTTCTTCCCGACGACCTTGAGCGCGTTCGTCAGGGCCGCGAGGGTGACGATTCCGGTGCCGTGCTGGTCATCGTGGAAGACCGGGATGTCGAGCTCATCGCGCAGCCGGGCCTCGATCTCGAAGCAGCGCGGGGCGGAGATGTCCTCGAGGTTGATGCCGCCGTAGGCCGGGGCGATGGCCTTGCAGATGGAGATGATCTCCTCGGTGTCCTTCGTGTCCAGAGCGACCGGCCAGGCGTCGACCCCGGCGAACTGCTTGAACAGCACGGCCTTGCCCTCCATCACCGGCATCGCGGCTTCGGGGCCGATGTCACCGAGGCCCAGGACCGCGGTCCCGTCCGTGACCACGGCGACGGTGTTGCGTTTGATGGTCAGGCGCCTGGCATCGGCCTTGTTCTCCGCAATCGCCTTGCACACGCGGGCCACGCCCGGGGTGTAGGCGCGGGACAGGTCGTCGCGGTTGCGCAGGGGCACCTTGGGGGCGGATTCGAGCTTGCCGCCGAGGTGGAGCAGGAAGGTCCGGTCGGAGGACTTGCGGACCTCGACGCCGGGGAGCTTGCCGAGCGCGGCCGCGACCTCCTCGGCGTGGGCGGTGTCGCGGGTGTCGGCGCTGACATCGATGATGACGGTGTGCGGAGTCGATTCGACGACGTCGAGGGCGATGACCGCGGCGCCCGTGGCCGCTGCAGCGGCGACGAGATCGGACGTCGCTGCCTGGCCGACCGCTGTCGCCACGCGAAGGGTGATGGAGTAGCCGGGACTGGGAGCAGCCATGGTTGATATCCTCTCTGATATGCATTTTCCGTACTATGGATACTAACTTCTGTATTGTGGAATATCCAACTGAGTGTGGAAAGTTTCTTCCATTTCGGGATTAGACTGGCCGATAGTTTCGCTGCAGCCGCTGGGCTCAGCGAGGCGGACCTTCGCCCCGGCACTCAGAGTCGAGTCGGCGACGACCGTCACAGATCGAGGAAGAGGAACTCCGATGACAAGCAACGACACGGCAACTCCCGCGATTCGTCAGACCAAGGGCGGAGTCCAGTCCGTCGAGCGCGCCTTCGGACTGCTCGACTGCATCGCGAACTCCTCGGGCTCGGCGACGCTGAGTCACATCGCCGCCGATGTGAATCTACCGCTGCCGACGATCCACCGCCTGCTCAACACCTTGGTCAACCTCGGCGTGGTCCGGCAGCTGCCCAACCGCGGCTATGCGCTCGGGCCCGGGCTGGTCCGCCTCGGCAATCTCGCCGGGGAACAGCTCGGTGCGATCGCCCGCCCCTATCTGCGCACGCTCGTCGAGGAGCTCGGCGAGTCCGCGAACGTCGCGACCCTCGACGGCGACATGGTCGTCTACGTCGATCAGGTCGCCTCCCAGCGGCAGATGCGCATGTTCACCGAGGTGGGCCGGCGGACCCATATGCACGACACCGGGGTCGGCAAGGCCATCCTCGCCGGCCTCGAGGCCGAGCAGGTCCGCCACATCGTGGCCACTGCGGGGATGCCGACGCCCACGGAACACAGCATCGGCACCCTGGAGGCGCTCGAGGCCGAGCTCGAGCGCATCCGCGAGCGCGGCTACTCGATCGACGAGCAGGAGCAGGAGCTGGGGGTGCGCTGCTTCGCCATGTCCATCCCCGATGCTCCCGCTCCTCTGGCGATCTCGGTCTCCGGCCCGATCAGCCGCGTCGATCAGGCCTTCGCCGACCGCGCCATCCCGCTCCTGCGCTCGGCCGCGCAGCGCATCTCCGAGGACATGCGCCGCGGGGCCTGAGCTGCTTCGCGGGGACTGAGCTGCTTCAGGAATCGCCGCCGGCGGTGCCGGAGGTGCCTGCGTTGACGTCGTCGAGACGGTACTTCTTCGCGGCCTCGACCGGCACGCTGCGAGCGATCTCACCGCGGTCGGCGAGCAGCTGCAGGGTCCGCACGACCATCGAGTGGGCATCGATCTTGAAGTGACGGCGCGCGGCCGCCCGCGTGTCGGAGAAGCCGAAGCCGTCGGCTCCCAGGGTCGCGAAGTCCTGCTTGAGGAAGGGCCGGATGAGGTCCGGCTGCGTGGAGTCGAAGTCGCTCGTGGCCACGATCGGCCCCGCTTCCGACCCCAGTCGCTGTCGCACATACGGGGTGCGCGGCTCGGCTTCGAAGTTCTCGAGCTTCTCCGCTTCGCAGGCGAGTCCGTCGCGGCGCAGCTGGGACCACGAGGTCACCGACCACACGGCGGCATCGACGCCCCAGTCCTGGGCGAGCAGTCCGCGGGCCTCGAGGGCCCAGGGGACGGCGACGCCGGAGGCGAGCAGCTGAGCCTTCGGACCGTCCCCGGCCCCCGCCTCGGCGACGCGGTGGATTCCTTTGAGGATCCCCTCGACGTCGACGTCCTCGGGCTCGGCCGGCTGGAGCATCGGCTCGTTGTACACGGTGAGGTAGTACATGACGTTGCGGGCGTCCTCGCCGAGGTCGTGCTCGCCGTACATCCGGTGCAGGCCGTCGCGGACGATGTGCCCGATCTCGTAGCCGTAGGCCGGATCATAGCTCACGACCGCGGGGTTGGTGGCCGCGAGCACCGGTGAGTGTCCGTCGGCGTGCTGGAGGCCTTCGCCCGTCAGCGTGGTCCGACCAGCCGTGGCGCCGATGATGAACCCGCGGGTCATCTGGTCACCGGCCGCCCAGAAGGCGTCGCCGGTGCGCTGGAAGCCGAACATCGAGTAGAACACGTAGATCGGGATCATCGGCTCGCCGTGCGTGGAGTATGCGGTGCCGGCGGCCGTGAACCCGGCCGCTGCCCCGGCCTCGTTGATGCCGACGTGGAGCAGCTGGCCCGATGTCGCCTCCTTGTAGGAGAGGAAGAGCTCACGGTCCACGGCGAGGTAGTTCTGCCCGTTCGGGTTGTAGATCTTCGCGGTCGGGAAGAACGCGTCGATGCCGAAGGTCCGGGCCTCATCGGGGATGATGGGCACGATCCGGTTGCCGATGCCCTTCTCCCGCATGAGGTCCTTGAGCAGGCGGACGAAGGCCATGGTCGTCGCGGCCTGCTGCTGCCCCGAGCCCTTCTTCGTCTGCGCGAAGGCCTTGTCGGACACCTCGGGCAGGGTCTTCTTGGAATGCTCAGGTTTGCGTGCCGGGAGGAAGCCGCCGAGTTCCCGGCGGCGTTCGAGCATGTACTCGATCTCCTCGGCGTCGGTGCCCGGATGGTAGTACGGCACGGCGTAGGGGTCCTCGTCGATGACCTTGTCGGTGATCGGGATGTCCATCCGGTCGCGGAAGGCCTTGACGTCGGCGGCGGTGAACTTCTTCATCTGGTGGGTGGCGTTGCGCGATTCGAAGCTCGTGCCCAGGCCGTAGCCTTTGACGGTCTGGACGAGGACGACGGTGGGCTTGCCGTTCGTGTTCACCGCGTGACGGTAGGCGGCGTAGACCTTGTGATAGTCGTGGCCGCCGCGCTTGAGGTTCCAGATGTCGTCGTCGGAGAGGTGTTCGACGAGGCCTTTGGTCGTCGGGGAGCGGCCGAAGAAGTTGTCGCGGATGAAACCGCCGGATTCGGCCTTGAAGGTCTGGTAGTCCCCGTCGAGGGTCTCGTTCATGATCCGCACGAGCTCGCCGGTGTGGTCGTTGTCGAGCAGGGAATCCCACTCGCGGCCCCACAGGACCTTGATGACGTTCCAGCCGGCGCCGGTGAAGGCGGCTTCGAGCTCCTGGACGATCTTGCCGTTGCCGCGGACCGGGCCGTCGAGGCGCTGCAGGTTGCAGTTGACGACGAAGGTGAGGTTGTCGAGTCCCTCATTGGCCGCGAGCTGGAGCGCCCCGCGCGATTCGGGTTCGTCCATCTCGCCGTCGCCGAGGAAGGCCCACACCCGCTGGTCGGAGGTGTCCTTGATGCCGCGGTTGTGCAGGTAGCGGTTCATCTGCGCCTGGTAGATCGCGTTGATCGGGCCGAGGCCCATCGACACGGTCGGGAACTGCCAGAACTCGGGCATCAGGCGCGGATGCGGGTAGGAGCTGAGTCCATGCGGAGACTTCGAGGCCTCCTGGCGGAAGCCGTCGAGGTCGGCCTCGCTCAAGCGCCCCTCGAGGAAGGCGCGGGCGTACATGCCCGGGGAGGCGTGGCCCTGGAAGAAGACCTGGTCGCCGCCGCCGGGGTGGTCCTGGCCGCGGAAGAAGTTGTTGAACCCGATCTCGTAGAGGGTTGCGGCACCCGCATAGGTCGAGATGTGACCGCCCACGGAGATCTCGGGTCGCTGGGCGCGATGGACGAGCATCGCGGCGTTCCAGCGCAGCCATTTGCGGTACTTGCGCTCGAGGCGCTCATCGCCTGGATACTCGGGTTCCTGGTCGGCCGGGATAGTGTTGACGTAGTCGGTCGTCGTCACCTTCGGCTGGGCCACCGAGTTCGAGGCCGCGCGCAGCCGCAGGGCCTCCATGATCTCGCCGGCGCGCAGGGTGCCGCGCTCGGCCACGAGTCCCTCCCAGGACTCGAGCCATTCGTCGACTTCCTGTTCGGGCGTTTCACTCGGGATCGCCGAGGATGTGGTCTGGGTCATCGGGGTTTCCTTCTCACGGGGTTCCGGGCTCCCGGGGAGGTGCCCCGAGAGCCCGGAGATGGAACTTCTCTGATCAGCAGAAGCCGGCGATCTGCGCCCAGGCCTCCTTGTTCTCCTCCACGCCGTCGCGGGTGAATGTGGCTTCGATCAGCCCGTAGGGCCGATCAGCGACGATGAACACTTCGTTCGGGTTCTCCAGCCCGAAGCGTTCGATGTCGTAGAGGAAGTGGTGTTTGTTCGGGCAGGAGAAGCGTATCTCGTCGATCTCCGGAACAGCCTCGATGACCTTCTCACCCATCTGGTAGAGGGTGTGCTGGAGGGCATGCGAGTAGTGATCGGTGAACGAGTCGAGGATGATTTCCTTGACACGCGTGTAGACGGCCTCGAAGTCGAGGTCCGTGGTGTTGTAGATCCAGCGGGTGGCGATGTCGGTGGCGAGGATCCTGTCGTCGGTCTCCGGCAGGGTGGTGTACTTGTCCTTCGGGTAGCCGACGAAGCCCGATTCGGTGGTCTTGAGCACCGTGAGTCCGTAGAAGCCGGAGATCAGCGTGTTCGTCTCACCGTCGCGGGTGAGCACCGCGGTGCGGGTCTCCGGGGCGGCCTTGTAGAAGGAGTGGTTGTGATCGTTGATCCGGTCCCAGCCGTATTCTTCGGCCGCCCAGCGTCCGCCGGTGACCCAGTCGAAGCTCGAGGTGAAGTGCTCGGCCAGGCCGAGGAGGAACTGCTCGGGTGAGCTCACTCCGAGTTCCTTGGCCTTGGCGAAGACCGTGTTCTTCTGGGTGTCGGTGGCCACGACGTGTTCGTTGTCGCCCTTGGTGTGGGCGGTCTCGAAGTCGCCCCACAGCTGGGAGGTGACGTTGAGATCGCGGATCTCGTGGCGTTCGGAGTCCCGGTAGACCCGCATCAGCCGGTTCTCGGCCTTGCCGTACTGGTTCGTCGTCAGTTTCACTGTGCTCATGTTCGTGCTCCTATAGCTCTGTCGGCGCTCGCATCTGCTCGTCTCCGAGGGCGCGCGCCGTGACCAATCAATCTGCGAGGCCCCTGCTGGGCTTCGGCGGTTTGTTGAGGATCCAGATCCTGCAGGGGGCCTGCTTCCCCTGGTGTCTATAGGTGGTGCGGTTCTTCAGCTGCCGCGGTAGGTGCTGTAGGCGAATGGACTGAGCAGCAGCGGAATGTGGTAGTGCGCTTCACCGGCTTTGACCGTGAAGTCGATCGTGACCGCGGGATGGAAGTGATCCTGCCCCTGGGCCGCGAAGTAGTCGCCGGTAGAGAATACGATCCGATAGTCTCCGGCCTCGAGGTGCTCCGGTCCGAATTCCGAGACACGACCGTTGTCGTCAGTGCGCGCCGAGGCGATGATCTCGTCTCCGTCGAAGAGGCTGACCTCGAGGTCCCGGGCGGGCGTGCCGAGGGTCGAATCGAGTGCGTGGGCGGAGATGAAGCTCATGTGAGTGCTCCTTCGAGTCTCAGGGCGGCGATCTGGATGAGCTGCTCGCCGACCTCGGCGAGCTCGGCGTCGTCGGTGTTGTCCATGCGGCGTTCGAGTTCGGCCAGGATCTCCTCGGGGTCGCGCCCGGCGGCGCGGATGAGGAAGACCCGGTCGAAGCGCTCTTCGTAGGCGGCGTTGCCGGCGGCCAGACGGGACTGCACGTCGGTGCCGAGCTGCCCCAGACCCGCCTGTTCACGGCTCGAATGGGCCGCCTCGGCGGAATCGCCTGCGGCCTTCTCCCCGATCCGCGGGTGATGGGCCAGCGCGGCATCGATCTCCTCCGGCGTCAGCGGGTTCGCGGCGCTGCGGGCGGCGGCGAGCGCGGAGTCGACGTCCGGATACGGACGGGCGGCGCTCACCTCGGCGATCCACCGATCGACGTCGAGGCAGGGGCGCAGTGCTGCGCGGGCCTCGTCCTCGGGCAATCGGTTGAACTCGTCCAGGTCCACGGTGACCTCCTCGATGGGCTTTCGCATTTCGGAATACCATTTCCGTTCGATTGATCCGAGTCTGCTGTCCGGCCGCGCGGATGTCAAGTTGCAGGGGTCGCCAATTGGAAACATTCTTCCGCATCATGGATACTGATGGGGGACGGAGCCGCCGGCGGCCGTCCGCCCCGTGGGCACCCGGCCACCGCGATCACGACAATGAGGTTGAATGAGGCCATGAGCATCGACGCTTCGACACAGACCCCGACCATCGTCTGCGCGCCCGATTCCTTCAAGGGCTCGGCCTCCGCACCTGCGGCCGCCGCGGCTCTGGCCCGCGGTGCCCGCCAGGTCTTCCCGGCCGCGACAGTCACCGAACTGCCCTTCGCCGACGGCGGGGAGGGCACCCTCGACGCCCTGCTCGCCGTGTGGGCAACGCCGCCGCGCACCGTCGAGGTTGTCGACGCCCTGGGCAGAACCGCCTCGGCGAGCTTCGGGGTCTCCGCCGACGGGCGGACCGCGGTCATCGAGGCCGCCCAGGCCAACGGGCTGCCACAGGTCTCCGATGTCGCCCTTGAGCCCCTGCGCGCCGACACCTACGGGGTCGGACTCATCGCCCGCGCCGTCCTCGACCTCGGCGTCGAGGAGATCCTCCTGTGCATCGGCGGCTCGGCGAGCACCGACGGCGGAACCGGCATCGTCTCGGCCCTCGGCGCGCGCTTCACCGACGCGAACGGCGAACCCATCGCGCCCGGCGGCGGCGGGCTGGCGGCACTGGCCGCGGTCGATGACTCCGGTCTCGATCCGCGCGCCCGGCAGGTCCGGTGGCGCATCGCCGTCGACGTCGACAATCCGCTCACCGGCCCGCGCGGTGCCGCCGCGGTCTTCGGCCCGCAGAAGGGGGCCGACCCCGCCGATGTGGAGACCCTCGACACCGGGTTGGGCCACCTCGCCGAGGTGCTCGCGGGCTCCCGGGAGCTGGCGGAATCGCTGGCAGCGACCCCCGGATTCGGGGCGGCGGGAGGCATCCCCCTGGCCCTGACGACGCTGCTCGGCGCCGAGGTGGTGCCCGGATCGACGATGGTCGCCGAGGCGGTCGGCCTGTCCGAGGCCCTCGAATCGGCCGACATCGTGCTCACTGGGGAGGGGTCCCTCGACTCGCAGTCCCTGGGCGGGAAGGTCGTCGCTGCCGTGCGGGACCATGCTCCCGCCCGGGCCTCGATCATCGTCATCGCCGGACGCGTGGGGCTGGGTCCCGCCGAATGCCGGGCCGCCGGGATCACCGCGGCCCTGTCCATCGCCGACGGGCCGGCCGACCTGAGCGAGCTCTCCGAGCGAGCCGGCGAGCTCATCGAATCCACGGCCGCCCAGGCCTGCGCGCTCCTCGCGGCGGGCACGGGCGTGGGCGCAGGCACGGGCGTGGGCGCAGGCACGGGCGTGGGCGCGAGCCGCAACTGACCACCAATAGGAACGAACACCGACGGAAGGAAACAGCATGACGACACAGCTGAGCGCAGGAGATCAGGCACCGGACTTCTCCCTCGCCGATGCGAACGGCACGACCTATTCGAAGGCGGACTTCGCCGGGCAGAAGGTGATCCTCTACTTCTACCCGAAGGCGGCCACACCCGGATGCACGACCGAAGCGTGCGACTTCCGGGACAATCTGTCCTCGCTGGCCGCGGCCGGGTTCCAGGTCCTCGGGGTCTCCCCCGATGACGCCGAGGCGCTCAAGGCCTTCGCGGCCGACGAGTCGCTGACCTTCCCTCTGCTCTCGGATCCCGGCGCAGAACTCGCGAAGGCCTACGGCAGCTTCGGCGAGAAGACCATCGGCGACCGGACCTTCGAGGGCACTCTGCGTTCGACCTTCGTCATCGACGAGGAGGGAGTGCTCACTTCCGCCGAATACAACGTCGACGCCGAAGGCCACGTCGCCCGCCTGCGCAAGAGCCTCGGCGCCTGACCCCACCCACCCCACTGCTACCTGACGGCGGCCCAGCAACGTGGCGCCACGTTGCTGGGCCGCCGTCAGGTAGCAGTGGGGAGGTCTCAGCGCTGTCGGAGCCGGGCCGCGACCGTGTTGAGGATATGGTCGAATGGCGCGGACTGGAACAATTGGCCGAATGTCAGCCGGATGACTCGGTATCCCCGTGACTCCAGAGCCGACTCCCGAGCCTTCTCCTTCGCAAGCTTCCCACGGGCGTCATCGTCCATGAAGTACTTTTCGATCCCATCCACCTCGACGATCACCTTGGCATCGACATTGCAGAAGTCCACGCGTGCGAAGATCCGACCGCTCTCATCGAAGAACTCCACCTGAGGCTCGAATCCCTCGATTCCATGTTCGAAGAAGCGAACCGCTGCGATCGACTCGGGGGCCGACTCCCGCCGACCGTCGGACAAGGCGAGCGCTTGACGTACCGCACCGTCGCCGCGTACCGCCGGATAGCGATCAAGTTGATCGGCAATATGACTTCTCGATGTGAGTCCGTCCCGGATCGCCTGATCGATGAGTGCCACGGAGAGGGCCAACTCGTAGTCTCTGGCCACGTCGACCAGCGTCCTCTCGAGAGTGGTCGCAGAATACATGCCGATCACGGTGGTCTGGTCTCTCGGAAGCTCTCTGTTGCGAACGTGGAGATACCTGTACTTCCGACTGACGTTCGGTCGCAGCGCCTCGACGCGTGCGGTGGCGGAATACGCCGGATCCAGCCCGTGGATCAGCGCTGCCGAGATGTGCGAGAACACCTCTCTGCCCTTTGTCACGCGGTTCCGCCTCGATGCGGCATTCACCTTCTCCGCCCGCGCCCGGATCAGCAATCTCAGCCGGTCCATCTCGTCGCGCATGTTTCCTCGCGATGCCAGGGCCTCGAATTCTTCTTCTGACAGCGCGCTCCAGATCGCCCGATGACGCGGATCATCGCAGACGGAGGTGGCCACATAACGCCCACGGGCGATGCGCGAGAGACAGCACCGCTGAGCTCGCCGGATTTCATCTTTGGTGAAACCCAGCCGGTGAAGTTTGCCGGTCGACAGAAACAGATGCATAGACACTAAATTGCATCATCTGGCAACAAATCGCAATATACTACATGAGACTGTGGATAACCCTGAGCACAAACTCCCCCACTGCTACCTGACGGCGGCCCAGCAACGTGGCGCCACGTTGCTGGGCCGCCGTCAGGTAGCAGTGAGAGGACTTTTAAGGGTCAGCGGGCGGTCAGGAGACGGCCCTGCGGCTGGTCGAAGTCGACGGGGGCGCCGCGCAGCAGGGTCGACGTCACTCGTCCGCGCACGGTCCGGGTGTCGTAGGCGCTGACCTGGTTGCGGTGGTAGAGCTCGGTGGCCGCGACCGTCCACTCCTCGTCCGGGGAGAACACGGCGAAATCGGCGTCGTTGCCCACGGCGATCGTGCCTTTGCCCTCCACTCGGGCCACGGCGGCCGGTGCCGCGGACATCCAGCGGACCACCTCGGCGAGGTCGACCCCGCGCTTCGCGGCCTCGGTCCACACGAGCGAGAGCCCCAGCTGCAGGGACGAGATCCCGCCCCACGCAGCCCCGAAGTCACCGGTGTCGAGCAGTTTGAGCTCGGCGGTCGAGGGCGAATGGTCGGAGACGATGCAGTCGATCGTGCCGTCGATGAGCCCCTGCCACAGCGCCTCCCGATTCGACTCCTCGCGGATCGGCGGGCAGCACTTGTGCGTCGTCGCCCCGTCGGGGATCTCCTCGGCGGTGAAGACGAGGTAGTGCGGGCAGGTCTCCACGGTGAGCCTGACGCCTTCGGCCTTGGCAGTGGCGATCTGCGGCAGCGCATCGGCCGAGGAGAGGTGGAGGATGTGCGCCCTGGCTCCGGTCTCCCGGGCGGCGTCGATGACGCGGGCGATCGCCACGTTCTCGGCCTCGCGGGGCCGTGAGGCAAGGAAGTCGCTGAATTTGGGGCCCGAGAACGACGGCGCCTCGGCCATCACCTCGTGGTCTTCGGCGTGGACGATGAGCATCCCGTCGAAGGAGGCGATCTCGCCCATGTCGGCCTTCATCTCGGCGGGCTCGAGCGGTGGGAACTCCTCGACGCCCGAGTCCTCGAGGAAGCATTTGAAGCCGTAGACTCCGGCGTCGAAGAGCGGGCGCAGGTCGGCGGTGTTGCCCGGGATCGCCCCACCCCAGAAGCCGACGTCGACGAAGGCCTTGGGACCGGCGACCTCGCGCTTGATCTGCAGCGAATCGACGTTGACGGTCGGCGGCAGGGAGTTCAGGGGCATGTCGACGATCGTCGTCACTCCGCCGGCGGCTGCGGCGCGGGTGGCGCTGGCGAAGCCCTCCCATTCGCTGCGGCCGGGATCGTTGACGTGGACATGGGAATCGACGAGTCCGGGCAGCAGCACCTGCGACTCGTCGATCTCGATGACCTCGGCACTCGCCGAGGCGGTCCCGCTCAGTCGGTCTTCACCGGTGGCGATCTGGGCGATCGCGCCGTCGCGGACGCCGATTTCGGCCGCGCTCACGCCTGCGGGCAGGGCGGCCCGCCGGGCGCGGATGATCAGGTCGAAGCTGTCGTCATTGCTCATGCATCCTCCTCGTTGATCCGACCGCCGTGGTCGGATGGAACGGCCCCGAGGGAGCCTGTGCGACTCCCCCGGGGCCATGGTATACCAATATGTGCGCCGTGTGTCGGCCGACGCGGTCTCTACTTCGCGGCGACGAGTTCGCTCATCGGCGTCAGCGCCGTGGGCGCATCGGCCGGGGTCTGGGCGAGCACGTCGAACTCGTTGATCTTATCGAGCGAGGCACCCATCGAGATGTTCGTGACCCGTTCGAGGATGACCTCGACGACGACGGGGACCTGGTGTTCGTCCATGAGCTCCTTGGCCACCCGCAGCCCTTCGCCGATGAGTTCGGGGTCCTCGACCCGCAGCGCCTTGCAGCCGAGTCCCTGCGCCACGGCGACGTGGTCGACTCCGTAGCCGGCAGCGCTGCCGGTGGAGTTGATGTTCTCGAACGCCAGGGACACCTGATAGTCCATGTCGAAGCCGCGCTGCGACTGCCTGATCAGGCCGAGGTAGGAGTTGTTGACAACCACATGGACGTACGGGATCCTGTGCTGGGCACCGACGGCGAGCTCTTCGATCATGAACTGGAAGTCGTAGTCTCCGGACAGGGCCACGACGGTTTCGTTCGGCTTCGCCTTCGCCACGCCCAGCGCGGCCGGTCCCGTCCACCCCAGAGGCCCGGCCTGACCGGCGTTGATCCAGTGGCGGGGCTTGTAGACGTGGAGCATCTGGGCTCCGGCGATCTGGCTCAGCCCGATCGTCGACACATAGGTCACGTCCTCGTCGAAGGCGGCGTTCATCTCCTGATAGACACGCTGCGGCTTGATCGGCATCTCCGTGTAGTTCGTCTTCCGATGCTCGGTCGACTTGCGCGCCGTGCACTCCCCCGCCCACTCGGAGAAGTCCGGCAGGCTCGCGCCGCCGCTGCGAGAACGCGCCGCGGCGAGCAGGGCGTCGAGGGCGGCTCCGGCATCGGAGACGACGCCGTAGTCCGGGGAGAAGACGCGTCCGATCTGGGTGGGTTCGATGTCGATGTGGACGAACTTCCGCCCCGCCCGATACACCGAGAGGTCGCCGGTGTGGCGGTTGGCCCAGCGGTTGCCGATGCCGATGACCAGGTCGGATTCGAGGAAGGAGGCGTTGCCGTAGCGCACGTGGGTCTGGATTCCGACCATGCCCGCCTGCAGGGGGTGGTTGTCCGGGATCGTCCCCCAGCCCATGAGCGTCGGCGAGACCGGGATGGAGGTCGCCTCGGCGAACTCGACGAGCCGCTCGGCGGCATCGGCGTTGAGGATTCCGCCGCCGGCAATGATGAGCGGATGCTTCGCCTCGGCGATGAGGTCGAGGACCTTCTCCGCCTGCGCCGAGGTGGCCGCCGGCTTCGACGGCAGCAGCGGTTCGTAGGTGGCGATGTCGAAATCGATCTCCGTCTGCTGGACGTCGATCGGCAGGTCGATGAGCACCGGACCGGGGCGGGCCGAGCGCATGAGCTGGAAGGCGGACTGGAAGACCCCGGGCACCTGTCCGGCCTCGAGGACGGTCTTGGCCATCTTCGTCACCGGAGCGGCGATCGAGGCGATGTCCACGGCCTGGAAGTCCTCCTTGTCCAGGACCGCAACGGGCGCCTGGCCGGTGATGCAGAGGATCGGCTGGGAGTCCGCGGCCGCGGCGTAGAGGCCGGTGATCATGTCGGTGCCGGCCGGTCCCGAGGTGCCGAGGCACACGCCGATGTTCCCGGCGGCCGCCCGGGTGAAGCCGTCGGCCATGTGGGAGGCGCCCTCGACGTGCCGGGCCAGGGTGTGGCGGATGCCGCCGTGGGCCTTCATCGCCGAGTACAGCGGGTTGATGGCCGCGCCCGGCAGGCCGAACGTCTCCGTGGCACCTTCCTTCTCGAGGATGAGCACCACCGCGTCAACTGCGCGCATTCGTGTCATTGTTCTGTCCTTTGCGTTGGTGAGCCGGCGACGACGTTGTCGCCGGCTCGGTTCGTGGTGGGGCCTACTGCTTGCCGGAGAGCTGCTCGACGACGGTGAAGAGACCAGAATGGTCGAGTCCCCCGTTGCCCTGCTGGACGGTCGCGGCGACGAGTTGGGCCACCGATGAGCCGAGCGGGATCGCGACGCCGGCCTCGCGGGCGGCGGCGGTGACGATGCCCATGTCCTTGTGGTGCAGGGCCAGTCGGAAGCCGGGTTCGAAGGACCGGTCGAGCATCTTCTGCCCCTTCTGCTCGAGGACCTTCGATCCGGCCAGTCCTCCGCCGAGGACCTGCAGTGCCGAGGTGGTCTCGACCCCGTAGGCCTCGAGGAAGACGACGGCTTCGGCCAGCAGGCCGATGTTGCCGGCGACGATGAGCTGGTTCGCGGCCTTGACGGTCTGGCCGGAGCCCGAGGGACCGACGAGGACGATGGTCTTGCCGACGGCGTCGAAGACCTCGGCAGCGGCGTCGAAGTCGGCCTGGTCTCCGCCGACCATGATCGAGAGCACTCCGTCGACGGCTCCGGGTTCGCCGCCGGAGACCGGGGCATCGAGTGCCTTGAGCCCCTTGGCCTTGGCCTGCTCGGCGAGGCCTTTGGCCACATCGGGGCGGATCGTCGAGAAGTCGATCCAGGTGGCTCCCGCCGCAGCGTGGGCGAGGATGCCGTCCTCACGGGTGAGCACGTCTTCGACGTCGGGCGAATCGGGGACCATGGTGATGATGACCTCGGCACCGTCGACCGCCTCGGCGATGGTTCCGGCGGCCTGGCCGCCCGCCTCGGCGAGGGCCTGGGCCTTCTCCGGGCTGCGGTTGAAGCCGCGGACGTCGAAGCCGGCGCTCACGAGGTTCTTGGCCATCGGCAGGCCCATGATTCCGAGTCCGATGAATGCGATTGTCTTGCTCATGTTCGTGTCCTCACTGCTGTGTCTGGAAAGAGGGGTCTCAGTTCGCGAGCCACTCGAAGGCGGTCTCGCGGTCCTGCTTGTATTCGAGGGCGATGGCCCCGGTGTAGCCGAGCTCGTAGGAGCGGTTGATCCAATCCTGCAGGGGCAGCTCGCCCGTGCCCGGCGCACCGCGGCCGGCGGCGTCAGCGATCTGGATGTGGCCGAACTTCGCCGCATCGGTTTCGATGACCGCAGCGACGTCGTCGCCGTTGATCGACATATGGAAGAAGTCGGCGAGCACGGCGATGTTGTCGACCCCGCGGGCCCGCACCCGGTCGACCACCTCGGCGGCGTCGGCGGCCCGCTTGAGCGGGTAGGCCTCGGCCCCGGAGACGGGTTCGACGAGGACGGTGCCGCCGATTGCGGCAACCGCGTTCGCGGCGAGCTCGAGGTTGGCCGCGGCGATCCGGTCCTGCTCCTCGGGATCTGCGCCGTCGACCCGCAGGCCGTAGAGGGCGTTGAAGGCGCGGCAGCCGGTGCGGCGCCCGATCTCGACGACGATCTCGACGTTCGCGGCGAAGTCGGCCTCGGCACCGGGGATCGAGACCATGCCGCGATCGCCGCCGGCCATGTTCCCGGCCCAGAAGTTCAGGCCCTTGAGTTCGACTCCGGCGGACTCGAGGGAGGCGATGAACCCATCGACCTCCGCCGAGGTGGGGCGCGGGTTGCCGTCGAAGGGCCACCAGAACTCGACCTGGCCGAACCCGGCGTCCTTGGCCGCCTGGGCACGCTCCATGACGGGCAGTTCGGTGAGCAGGGTTGAGCAGTTGAGGACGTAGCTGTCGGCATCGGTGAAAGCGAATGTCGCCATGGTGTTCTCCTTCGCGTCTCTGCGAGTACGGACTTCCACTGTTTTCGTATCGTGGAAGTTCATTTCCGTTTGATGAAATCAAGCATAGGCAGGGTCGCGGCCGGGAGTCAACCTGCTCAGAAGAATTTCCCCACTGCTACCTGACGGCGGCCCAGCACCCTCGCGCGA
>NZ_PGFV01000005.1 GCF_021023135.1 Brevibacterium sp. CCUG 69071 | reverse complement strand
CGAGAGGTGACCAGTGTGGCTCGACACAGTCGAATCAATCCTTGGCCACCTTGCCACGATCCTCGGCGTCCTCTTCGGGGCCGGCGGCATCGTCGGTATCCTCTACGGGCTCATCCGCCGCTGGTTGAGGTCCTCGAAACCACCCGCGGTCGACGTCGTCCAAGGCGAAGTCGTCGACCCTTTCGTGAAGTCCCTGCAGGACCAACTCACGGACGCGAAGACCGAGAGCGTGAAACTGCAGGAACTCCTCGACCGGGAACGTAAAGCCCACAAGGCCACCGACGACCGACTCGACACAGCCCGGTTCCGTCTCGCCGAAGCAGGACTGCCCTACCAAGACATCTGATCTCCAACCACAAGCCTCAGCCGACCGGCCAGGGGCTTTCTCTTTGCCCGAAAAGGAGGGCTCATGGCCACTGTCCAGGAAGTGATCTCCCGCGCTGATTCGTGGGTGGGCCACACCGAGAAGTACAACAACCGAACCCGCTTCAACGACAAGTTCTACGGCCGCGAGGTCAACGGCGCCGCCTACCCCTGGTGTGCCGCGTTCACGTCGGTCATCTGCGAGGAATCGGGGATGCGCCGGAACATCGACTACCCGCACTCAGCGGGTGTAGCGGTCTGCCGCAACTGGGCAATCCAGCACGGCAGGTGGGTCGCGCCCTCACAGATCCGCAAGGGCGACCTCGTCGTGTTCACGTTCTCCCACATCGCGTTCGCCCGAGCAGACGCAGCAGGCGGGGCGGTCAAGACCATCGAGGGCAACACCTCAGCCGGAACAGGCGGGTCACAGCGCGACGGTGGCGGAGTCCACCGCCGCACCAGGCCCCTCTCGCTCGTCCGCGGCGGCATCCGCCTCAACTACACCTCGGCATCCGCCGAAGCATCCACACCAGCCGAACCAGAAGGAGTCCTCGGCATGTCCAAGAGAATCACCACCAGCCGCCGCAAGGCACAGAAGGCCACCGGCACACGTCACCTGCAGATCGACGACAAGGGAAACTACTCGATCCTCGTCGGCCCCGCTGACTTCATCGTCTCCGCCAAAGCCGACATCAAGGGACTCAAGGCCGGAGAGCACGGGTATCTGATCCTCGCCGAGGTCATGTACAAGAAGGGCCAGCCCACGAAGATCTCCCGCGAGATCGCCACTGTGAAGGTCACCGCGAACACCACCGAGACCGTCACCGGATCCTATGGGCTGTTCAAGGACTACAAGGGGAAGTCCCCGCGCCTGCGCCTGATCTTCAAGACCTCCGCGAAGAAGGCCACCGCCTCCAACATCGTCGTCTCGGGTCTCCGGGACTGAAAGGACACATCATGAGCAACTACGCATCCAAAGAATTCTGGAAGGGCGCCGCCGAACGCGCCCTCCGTACCGCGGCTCAGACGGCGATCGCTCTCATCGGCACCGACCAGGTCGGACTCCTGGCCCTTGACTGGGCGCAGATCGCATCTGTCACGGCCACGGCCACGCTCCTGTCCGTGCTGATGTCCATCGCCGGCGGCGGCACAGGCTCCGGACCCTCGTTCACCAACGCCGAGGAGATCCCGGCAGAGGATGACGGCGGCCCGAACGTCGTCGGCGAGGAAGCATTCTTTGACGACCAGGACGAAGTCGTGGACGAGGACGCCCCCGAGGTGCTCGACGAGCTCGAAGTGCACAAGGCTGACGAGCAGGCGGCACTCGACGCGCAGCTCGACGCCGAGGTCGACGATACCCCACCACCCGAGGACTACCAGCCCCGACACTGACCTCGGACGCAACAAGACCCCCATCGCATCACGCGGTGGGGGTCTGTGTCGTGTCCGCGCCCGAGTGCACAATGACCTCATGACCGAGGACTACGGCACAGCGACCTGGAAGTACTGGCAGAAGATCCTCAACGAAGAGGGTGCCCGTCCGTCGTTCCGTAACCGTCCGCCTGTCCCGGTCCGTGCCCGCATCGAGTGGGAGAGCGACGGCGAGGAGTGGGTTGACGGCACCGCGGAGCGCCTCGGGTTCGATGGGGCGATCTACGTGCGCTTACATGACCGCCGCTGCTCTACGCTGGGTGCGTGGTTGCGGCCGGATGATGTGTGGTGGGAGGGGAAATGATGCGTTTACGATGCGCTTTGAACCCAAGTCGGCTCGCCCAGAGATCACGCGCCACTCGCACCCGACTCGATCATCGCCCCAGGTCAAGCGGTCATCACATCGACTTCGGTATCCACTCGAATGCTCTCAGGTTCACGATCGTTCAGAATGAATAGGTCGCGGGTTCGATTCCCGCAGGCGGCTCGGCAACTCCCTCTGACCAGCAAGTATGTTGGTCAGAGGGCTTTCTTTACTGCCCCACTGAATGGCTGCCTCGGCACAACGATGTCGACCCAAAGAAAGTGTCAGTGACCTGAGGCGCTGCATGGGGTCTCTTGCATGACGGAGACGCGTGCCCGGAGCTTGTGTTGAAGATGGCGGCTTTGTCGTCGATGGCCCGCACAGTGTAGCAATGCTCGTCAGTTCAACCATTCATTGTGAATTCGAAGAGTGAGCCGACTATGCGACCGGGTATATGAAGAGGGCCCGAACGGTCTTGCGTAGAAATTCACTCACCTTCTGCTGTCTTGGCCAACGTCACCTGACGATCTTCAGGTGAGGTGCCCTGAGCCGGGTGAGCGTTCTTGCTGGTCGTCTCGGAATTCTCATAAGGTCTTCGTACTCGGGTTCCTAGCCTCAATAGTTGGACTATTTGACTCGCAACCTGCGTGAGGCAGTCGCTCGTGCTTCAGGGTCGCACCTGAGACTGGATCTGGTATATTTCAACTTTGGAAGAGGCCCCTCGACAGTGAGGGCAATTACCTCAGGATGCGACTGTGCGAGCCGTGGTGTTGTGCGGGGCTGTGGCACGATGTCGGCATCATCGCTTGCGATATATCTACAAACTCGGGCGGTGCCGACTGGCGCAACCGGGCAACTCACCGGTCGAATCCTTCGATGGTGTACTGGCAGTCGGTCGCATTCGATAGTGTCACTGCGCACATAATCCGGCTCTTCGTAATTGAGAGTGTAGATCTGTGATTCCAGGACACGGTGTGGCGCTGCCCGGATAGACGTCGAGGTCTTCCGATGATGGAAGTTCTCACACAGTCCATCCGAAAGACCTCGACGTGGCCAAGCCTACTTTCTCAACCCCTGACCTCACGAGATTCTGCCGGCTCGACACCCTCGATCTCACCTGCACCGGCCAACACATCACCGGACACACAGCCATTCTGGAATGCCGACCCAACACTGCTGATGACTGGTGCCGTCGGTGTGGTGGGCACGAGATCGTCCGCGATACCGTCGTCCGTCGTCTGGCCCACGAACCTTTCGGCCACCGACCGACCACGCTTCATATTCGCCTCCGCCGCTACAAATGCGTCGAGTGCGGCCTGGTATGGCGGCAAGACACCACTGCTGCGGCACCACCGCGAGCGAAGATCTCTCGAACCGGCCTCGACTGGGCGTTGCGTGCTCTCGTCATCGATCACGATACTGTGTCCGTGATCGCTGCGAAACTCGCCGTGTCCTGGCACACCGCGAACTCCGCAATCCTCGCTGAAGGTCGCCGGTTGTTGATCAACGACCCGACCCGTTTCGACAGGGTCACCGTCATTGGTGTCGACGAGCACGTGTGGCGGCACACACGGCGTGGTGACAAGTACGTCACCGTCATCATCGACCTCACCCCGATCAGCCAGGCAGCAGGTCCGGCGCGGTTGCTCGACATGGTGCCGGGACGGTCGAAGCAGGTGTTCAAGCAATGGTTGAAGGCCCGTCCGAGGGACTGGCGTGAGGGCATCGACGTCGTCGCGATGGACGGATTCTCCGGGTTCAAAACAGCCTCAGCCGAAGAACTGCCCGACGCTGTCGAAGTCATGGACCCCTTCCACGTCGTCAAACTCGCCGGTGATGCACTCGACGAGGTACGTCGCCGAGTTCTCCTGCAAACGGTCATCGACGCCCTGACAACGAATCTGCCATCCGAACTTGTCGAGCTCAAACGCTTAGGACGAACTTTGAAGCGTCGAGCCTCCGATGTGCTCGCGTTCTTCACCCGACCGGGAACATCGAACGGTCCCACTGAAGCGATCAACGGCAGACTCGAACATCTCCGCGGGTCCGCGCTGGGATTCCGCAACCTCACGCATCACATCGCGAGGTGTCTACTCGAATCCGGTGGTTTCAGACCGGTTCTACACTCTCAATTACGATGAGCCCATAATCCTCAACGATTCCGAATTTCAGACTCAGAAGGATCTGCGTTTACGCTGTAATCGGCATATATCGCGCAGCTACCTCGGAGCAAACCTCGCCAATGGCAACTAAGAAGATCATCGAAACCCTGCAACGCCCAGAATTCACCACTGACACCCTTCAGATCGTGAAGACAGTCATCGCTGCCACGGCGGCATGGTGGCTGTCGATCACGATCCTTGACTCGGCCATGCCATTCCTCGCACCATGGACCGCTCTCCTCACCGTTCACGCGACGGTCTACCGGTCGCTCTCTCGAGGTGCGCAGTCGACGGTGGCCTCGGCGATCGGCGTTGGCCTGTCGTTCCTTATCGGCAGCTTCCTCGGGGTCAGCCTGTGGACGTTTGCTCTTGCACTGTTTGTCGGACTCATCGGAGCTCGCGTGACGTGGATCCGCGATGAGGGGATCGCCATTGCCACCACAGCGATATTCGTCCTTGGGAGCGGCTTCGACAGTCAGCAGCCCCTGCTCGTGGAACGCATCGTCGAGATCGCGCTCGGCGTCGCGGTCGGTCTCGCTGTCAACCTCATCATCATCCCGCCGATTCGGGACCGGCAAGCTTCCCGCTACGTCGACAGCATCAATCGGCGCATGGGCGACGTCCTGATGAGCATGTCAGACGAATTCAGCGACTCCTGGGACACCGACCGGGCTGAGGACTGGTTCCGCGAAACAGAATCGATGACCGACGAACTCAATACCGCTTGGCAGTCCGTGCGCTTCGCGCGAGAGAGCAGAAAGGCGAACCCGAGAGGAGACCTGCGAAAGACGCTCAAGAACCAGCGAGCGAACAGAGAGCACCATGAGGCAGGGGAAGAGGACTACTCAAACATTCTCTCTCGCGTCGATGAAGGAATCTCACACCTGCGGAATTTAGCTCGCACGCTCAGAGACGCCTCGTATGCCGAGGGGGAATGGGACACACGGTTCCGTCGCAAGTGGGCTGAGATCGTCAAGGACACCGGTCACTCCATCAGTGACCCTGACGCCGATGTCGAACCGGTCTATGATCGTCTGGACTCGCTGGCGAAGAACCTCTCAGGCGATGGAAAGCTGCCCGAAACCTCCTGGCCGCTCTATGGAGCTTTGATCACGAGTCTGCGACACATCGTCGTTGTCGTCGACGACGTCGCTTCCGCTCGGGAGGCGCGAGAACCGAATGACGCTTAGGGGGCCGTGGAAGAATGCCCTCAGGCTGTGGGTTTGAGCCTATGGTGCAATATGAGGAATCGCGTCAACCGATTGAAGTGGGAACCGCAATGTATAACTTATCTGTCATCGAGCGGTGGATACCACCGGCAGCCCGTAAACTGCAGTCTCATCAGGCATTCGTTGCTGTCACTGACCACCATGGCCGTGATCAGGGAGTCTCCATCTTGCGAGTCCAGGGCGGGCCTACCATCGTCACAACATCAGCCGAACTGGCTTCCCAGTTCGGACTCCGGGATAGTGAAATCATCACCGCTCAGCAAGCTGAGCACCTCGTCGAGACCGACGGCCTCGCCTACGACCCGCAAGAACATATCCGCCTCTTGTATGTACCAGAGGACCGTCGTGCAGGAATGCAGGAACAGGAATCGGATTCACGAACTAGACGTCTGACTCAAGCCGATGAAAAAGCATTCTCCGATTTGACGAAGGCCGCGCCACAGACAGATCTCGACGAAGCGCTCGTGGAACTTGACGATTGGCTGGTGTACGGAACGTTTGTCAACGAGTCACTTGCATCAGTATCCAGCATGTACATTCTGCAGGACACTCAGATTGCAGACATCGGGGTGATTACTCTCTCGAGAGCACGCCGGAATGGTCTAGCCAAAGCCACCGTTCGAGCGATTACGGCAGATGCCTTGGCTCAAGGTGCCGAACCGCAGTACCGGTGCCAATTCGATAATGCTGCGTCTACTTTCCTGGCGTCAGCAGTAGGATTCGAGCTTTTTGCAGATTGGAGGAAGCTCAGCTTAGTCACTCACTGTTCCTAGTTTCCATTAGCCTCGGCAGAGCAGTAGTGCGCCGACAACCTAGCTCCCGGCCGCACGATCACACCCGAATCTACAGAGGTGTCATGGCAGACGAGCATCAGGCTAGGTGGTCCACCCGCGTTGAGTCCGGGGGCATCGATTCTTCATCAGCTACCCTGAGCCCATGCCCTCATCGTCGAGTCCATCATGACCACTTGTGCTGTTGTTTGGTGTGACCGACCTGCTGTCTTGCGGGGCCTGTGCAGGCGCTGTTATGCCCGGTACCGCCGAGGCATCAGTCCTATTGCGCCAGGGCGAGGCTATGCGGTTGCCGAAGACAAGCAGCGCCTGCGGGTTGAGATCACGCGACGCCGTGAGTCTGGTGAGCGTGTTGCTGATATTGCCGCGGCAGTCGGGGTGGGGGTGTCCCCCGTTGGCAGGTGGTTACGCGAGTGGGGTGTTCAGGCCGGGCCGAGGAAAAGCGAGCGAGCGGCGAACCTGTGGCGGCCATGGAGCCAAGAAGACATCGAGTTCGCTGTGAGTCGCACCGATCTGACTGTGGCGGATCGCGCTGCGAAACTCGGTCGATCTGCGACAAGCGTGATCGAGTGCATAAGGAAACACTCTAGACGCTGAATGCACGGGACGGCCCTGGCGCCACGGCGGGGCCAGTTAGTTCTCACCGGCGAGGGCCGGGACCGATCGGGCAACGGAGAGTCGCCGACCTCGCCGACACCAGCCCGCTGGACGCGAGCACGCACCGGGACGGGTGGGCGATGACGTAACGAGCTACGGGCAGGTTCCTGGTTTAGGATCTTCTGCCATTCGCGCCACGTTCCACTGCAGACGTCACTGGACCCGATCATGCGGTCTAATATTGACCGAGGCAGTGACGCGGCAGAGGGCTCAACCGTGAAGCGAGGCCAACCCGTCGATGCGAGCATCGACGGTATACTTCAATTGCTATGCCGACGATGCTAGAAGGTGGTTACCTATGTCAATTCCTCGCGATTTGATCAAAATGGCTTTAACTCTTACTGTCGCAGCGGTCGTGGGTGCTGGGATTGCAACCATCGTCACCTGGTCGCGCTCTCGCAGGACAGAAGGAGACCAGGAATATCACCCATGGGACCACACCATTGCACCTTCCGACAGTGCTAGGTAGTCCCCACGCCGCTCTGAGAATTCCCCAGTAGCGCCCGGTATACTTCGGTGCCCAGCCAACCGCAGGAGCGAATCATGGAACTGATTCAACAAAGCCAAGACGAGTGCACCCTCCGCAATGGCGACACCGCCGCGTACCACGTCGCAATCACCGGTGACGTGCACAGCGACATCAGCGTGCCCGAACTGATACCGGGCCAACACGTCCAGTTCGAACTAGCTCCACCCCCGGAGAGGAAAACAGGTCAGCTGCAAGTGACCTGGGAAAATCACCTGGGCGAGAAACAGGTCCTCGACTTCGCGCTTCACTGAAGTAACTCGAAACGGAAACGACAATAGGCCCCCAGCCCACCGGAGTGGTGGGCTGGGGCATTCGAGTCTTGACTCCAAGCTGCTACGGCACTGCCTGCTCCGCGCGGTCAAACTGCTCACTCAGCATGGTGCCTCCGACCTCATACTTCGCGGAGGAGACCTCGTTGATCAGCACGTGCACGGATTCCGCAGGCGCTCCCGTACTCGATACAATCGCGTCAGTGATGCCACGTGTGATTCTCCGATACTGCGACTCCCTGTCGCCGTTCATGAGTTCGGGGACGATGTCGAGATTGACGATGGGCATAGCTTCTCCTTCTGTTCTTCGGCTCGTTCTTCAACTAGCCTGCTTGATACACAGCGAACCCGGAAGACGGCACTTTCAGGTCAGCAGCCATCTTCGAGGTAGGACATGTCAGCGACAGCACGGGACTATTGCGGTGAAGTCATGCGGACCACCATCGACATCGTCGGCGGTAGATGGACGATGCTGGTGCTGTGGGAGCTACTCATGTAAGAGCGTCGTTACGCGGACCTGCAGAGGCCGGTCATCGGAATATCGCAGAAGGTGCTCTCGAGCGAACTGAAGGCTCTAGTCGAACACGGCCTCGTCGATCGTGAAGTGGAACCCACTGTCCCTCCGCGGGTGACGTATCGAATCACAGATGAGGGCAGGAGCCTGGAACCGGTGGTCGAGGTTCTGCACAGATAGGGTCACGAGCATCGTTCGGAGGCGTGAACGTCTGCGCGACTAGCGCCGCAGCGGCGTAATGCGTCTGCACCCTCGCATGCATCATTCGTCCGCGACGAAATTGCTGAGCGCTTCAATTTGGCTTGCCCGAAACCTGCAAGTCCGCGGACAGAATCGGCGCGCGATGGCGGGCCGATTCATGCTGGGCGCATGGCGAGGCAGTCGTGCTTTGCATAGGTGCAGAACCGCGACGACTCCGGACCGGTCTCGACCGGTCCCCGGCCGCAAGCCATGACCGGGGATTACTGGCGACCAGGCAACGCCCGGCTGGTTTGACTCACCGGCAGCAATCCGCGCGTCGACCGGATGCTTAGCCGGTCTTTTGGCCGCAACGAACGATCGCGAAGTCGGGGTCAACGTTGGGGGATCGCAACATCAGGGTCCTGTCACGCCTTTCACCTTCGAGTCGCAGACTTCGCCTCTATGCTTACTCACACTAGCGGACATAGGGAGGCCATCATGGGACTCGGTTCTTACGTCAGAAAGTTCAAGGCCGCACTCCGGGGAGGGAAAGGCCGGCAGCTCCTCGACCAGGCCGAATCCGCCGCGCGCAGGGCCACCGGAGGACGCCATGACGAGAAGATCAAGAAAGCTCGTGACGCGGCCGATCGGGCGATCGGCCTCGATGACGATGACCCCAATGACCGCCCCGCCGGTCGCCGATAGAACCACGCAATCAAGTCCCGCGCGCAATGGTCTGAAGTGAGTCGACGACAGAGCATCTCAGCCGCCAGGCGATGCCAGGAACCTCAAGTAGAATCCGCTGAACGCGCCAACGCACCGGCCACCCCACTCATTGTTGTTGCCGGCGTCCCCGGTGCCGGCAAGACTGAGGCACTCAAGGCTCTGCGGATTCAATCTCCCGGGCTTCGTATGGCGGACCCGGACCGTGTACGTTGTCGCTTGCGTCGCTTGGTGCCGTGGTTGCCCTACGCGTATGGTCGACCAATCGTCCACGTAATCGCCCATCTCTGGGTATTCGCCCGGATTCTCAACCGCGGCCGCGGTTCTCTTGTGGTCCATGACCCGGGAACTCGACGTTGGAGTCGACGAATGATTGTCGAACTTGCCCGACTGTGTGGGTACCGCCCGATGATCATCTACATCGAAACGAATCGTGACACGGCGCTCAAGGGTCAAACGCAACGGAAAAGAGTCGTCCGCAGCTATTCCTTCAAGCGGCACTGGGAACACTGGCTCGAACTGCAGAACCACATACTCGAAACTGGGGAAGTCGGGGCTGATGAGCCTTGGTGTCGTGTCGTGCTCTCGCGCCGAGAAGCGGTCGTCGATGATGTTCTTGGATTGCTCAGTCCGCGTCGGATCGAGTCGTCGTGAGGAATTGCGCCTCATTGAAAGCGGTCCGGAGAACATCGGTACTTGCCCGAGGCCGCGCCTATGTCCGCTGCAACAGCCCGATCGCCATGGCCGCAGCTGCCTCGCACCGGTTCCGCATAACCGTCATAGTGGGAAGTGTCCATGAGTGCGTCCGTGAGTTCGACTCGCCAGGTGGGGGTGAGTTCAAGTGCTGACGAACGGATGCCGGATGAGACCTGCAGTCGGTCGCGACACATCGGAGGCTCGGATCTGCTCATCGGTGGTGACATTGAAATCGCCGCGGTCGAGGAAGGGTTTGAGCGCAATGTCCTCGATGTGATCCCTGCTGCTGGGCGCCATCTGATGAGGTCAGAGACCGTGACGAACCGATAGCCTCGGTCCTTCAGCCGATCGATGACGGGAGCGACGACGTTTTGTATTGTTGTCCTGCCGGGCCAGGGGTGGAGGAAGATGATCGACCCGGGCTGGGTGTTATCGACTGTCGTATCGAGGATGTCAGCGCTGTTCTGTGGATTGCCGGATCAGTACTCGAAGGAGACATCCCACGTCACCGTCAGGCGGTCATGCTTGACAATGAATGAAACGGGCAGCCTGGCTCGATCCAGCGCTCAGCTGGCGCGCTATCTCGGCACTGACTCGGCAATCCTGAGTATCGTCAAGCGAACTGGAGCAACGAAGATTTGCTGTCGATAAGGTTTGGCCAGCATCAAGAGAAATTCTGATCGCGTGAAACGATTGGCCCACCCGCATCATGAATGGGTCGCAGGTTCAATTCCCGCAGGCGGCTCGGAAACTGCTTAATCGCCAGACTCAACCGTCTGCGAGAGGGGAGTTTTTCGTGCCCATGAGTTCGTCGACCAAGGTGTTCACGAGCGCCCCCATCCGGAAGCGAGCAGGAATCGCCACCTTGATCCCGTGGTCCCATAGAGGCGCGGCGGTGACGTCGCCGACGGCTGCGGCAAGGACCCGGTGCTCGTCCGTGAACGCGGCGATGACCTCAGGCAGCAAGTCCTGTTCCTCGGCTGCCTTGAGGAAGGCGGAAGCCCCGGGTGCAGAGGTGAAGGCCACCGCATCACACTCCCTGCGTGCAACCAATTCGACGGCAGCCACTACGGCATCGGGATCGGGTGCAGGCCCCCACCGGTAGATCACCAGCGAGCAGACATCGGCGCCGGCGGCGTCGAACGCCTCATTGAGTCCGTCGGCTCCAGACCCGTGATGCTGAATTGCGATGCGCTCGCCGTTCACGCCTGCTTCGAGCAGCTTCTCCTGGATCTCCGCGCTGGTCTCCGACTCGGCGACCCAGCTGGCTTTCAGTCCGGCGGCCTGAATCGCCCCTCGTGCCTTCGGCCCGCGGGCGATGATGCGAGCCTCGGACAGCATGGCATGCCATTGCTCGGCGAGCCCGCCGGCTTCGGCCACCTCCGCCCACCCCCTGAACCCGACGCCGGTCGTGATGACGACGATGTCGGGCCGCTCATCGATGAGAGCGCGAGTGCGAGCGAGAAGTTCGGGATCGTCGACATGCGGCACCACCGACAGGGTCGGTGCATGCATGATAGTCGCTCCACGCCGTTCGAGCGCGGTGGCGAACTGTTCGGCTCGCCTCTGGGCCGTCAGCACGATCCGCTTGCCGGTCAGGGGGAGCGCATCGCCATCAGTGGACTCTTCCATGCTCTTATCCTTGTCGAGCAGGATCCGCAGGGCAACTTCCCGGGATCAGCTCAGCAGCGAACCGAGCGAGGCGACGAAGCCTCCGAGCAGAAATGCGCTGATGCCGATGACCAGAGGCCGATTGTCCATTCCCGCGTCATCGCCGAGGGCGTGGTGGGTGATGGCGTGCCCCTTCCCGCCACGCAGCAGGGCTCGATTGACGGGCCAGGCGGCGAAGAAGGCAACTGTCAGAGAGATTGCCATGGACACCCAGAAGATGGGATTGAGCAGGCCGGCATTCATTGCACCGGGAATCACCAGCATCACCAGGTTGTCCACGATCTCCATAGTCGCAATCGACAGAGTGTCGGCGGCGAGGACCAGGCTCAGGGCTGCCCACAGTGCGATGCCGCCGCGCACCAGCGGCAGTGCCGAGAGGGAATAGCCGAAGACGAACGCCAGTCCGATCGACAGGATTGTGGTGGGCAGATTCGACCAGCCGGCGGCGGTGCCGACAAGTAGCCCGATGATCTCGCCGATCGCGCACCCCGTCAGGCAGTGCAATGTCGCCCCGACCGCCATCCCCGACATGTCATGGGCGTGGCCCGATGCGTGACCATCGTCGCTGTGGTGAGCATCGTCGTGTCCGCCATGCATGTGGCTGCTCATCGAACACCTCCTTCACCAATACCACCAGGGGGTATCTGAATTCGGACGTTACGCTTCTTGCCCACGAGGGTCAATCAACCACCGGTCACCGACGTGCATCGTATCCAACGACGGCGGCGACCGCGGGCTTCGCGGTGCGCGCACAGAGACGTGCGGACCGCACGACTGCGACAGTCGCCAGAGTGAGTCCGCTTCCGGCCAGCATGAGTCCGACGACGAGATTCCTGCGCGAATCGCTGCGACACTCGACGATGCCGGCAGGCAGCGACCGATTCGCCGACTCGGTGATCTGAACGCCGCTGATGCCCGACGGACAGGTCCACATTGCCTCGTCGTCGACGTAGAAACCCTGCCCCAACTCGACGAAGAAGCCGCCGATGAGGAGGCAGAGTGCCACGGTGCCGATGACGACCGTGACGGTCGAGTTCAGCCGCCGCCCGTACTCCACGGCGACAAAACCGAGGATGGTGACGATGTTGGCACCGATGGCGACGAGCCACAGGGTGTGGCCCAGCTCCGACCAGAGAGTATCCGGCAGAGAATACTCGTCGTGGGTGTGGTCGCTGGCGAGTGGAACGATGCTACTTCTTCTTCGGCTTGAACGACGTCGAGCACTTCCAGGTCGTCTTGCCCTTCTTCGCCACGACGGTCACCGAGACCTTCTTGCCGGGAGTCGCACCCGAAATGTAGTACTTCAGCGAGGCCTTGCCCTTCTTCGAGGCGGTCGCCTTCTTCTGCGTCTTCGTCGTCTTGTAGTGCGCGGTCGTCGTGATCTTCGCCTTCGAGCCGACCTTGGAGACATTGACCCAGGTGTTCGAGTACTGGCGCGGCTTCGAGTTCGACATCTTCGCCGAACACTTCTTGGTCGCGGCCTCGGCCGGGGGTGCGTCGAGCACGATAGGGCCGGCGAGCAGACCGAGGGCCAGGAACAGTGCGAGGAATTTCGAGCCGAAACGAGCAGGGGTGATTCGGGCAGGAATGATCGAGGACATGATTCTCCGGGAAACTAAGAGTGTTAGATGGACCAATTCTAAGCACTGCGGGCGTGATTTCCGGCATTCGCCAACCGGTCTTAGAAAGTGATTTTGGTCACACCCCCATCCTCGCTCGAACGCTGGGACGCGCCCCTGGTTCGTGTTGACCGTCACAGCCAACTGGTATTGAATGGGGGTGTGAATGTTACTGAACGATCGATCAGCCGCGCGGCCGTTCGGCCGTCATCGACTCATCCACGTCAGGGATCCCACTCGGGGTCCCCGGACGCTCCCTAGGACTGTGAGGACCACATGAGCGAAGCGTACATCTACGATGCGGTGCGCACCCCGCGCGGTAAGAATCGCGGCGGCGCGCTGCACAGTGTCAAACCCATCGACCTCGTGACCGGGCTCATCGATGCCCTGCGCGAACGCAATCCCGACCTCGACGACAAGGCCATCGATGACATGGTCCTCGGCGTCGTCTCACCCGTCGGCGAGCAGGGCGGGGACATCGCCCGCACCGCCGCCCTTGTCGCCGGTCTCGACGAATCGGTGGCCGGGGTCCAGATCAACCGCTTCTGCGCTTCGGGGCTCGAAGCCGTCAACATGGCCGCCCAGAAGGTCGGCTCCGGCTTCGAGAGCCTCGTCCTCGCCGGCGGCGTCGAATCGATGTCCCGCGTGCCCCTCGGCTCCGACGGCGGCGCATGGGCTCAAGACCCGACGACGAACTTCGACACCTACTTCGTGCCCCAGGGCATCGGCGCCGACCTCATCGCCACCACCGAAGGATTCAGCCGTACCGACGTGGACACCTTCGCCGCCGAATCCCAGAAACGCGCCGCCTCGGCGTGGGAGAACGGCTACTTCGCGAACTCGATCATCCCCGTCAAGGACATCAACGGGGTCACCCTCCTCGACCGCGATGAGCACATGCGCCCCGGATCCACCGTGGAATCCCTGTCACAGCTCAACCCTGCCTTCACCAAGGTCGCCGCCCAGGCCGGATTCGACGAGGTGGCCCTGCAGAAGTACCACTGGGTCGAAGCCATCGACCACGTCCACACCGCCGCGAACTCCTCGGGAATCGTCGACGGCGCCGGCCTCGTCATCGTCGGCGACGCCGAGGTTGGCCAGACGATGGGAATGAAGCCGCGCGCCCGCATCGTCGCCACCGCCGTGACCGGATCCGAGCCCACCATCATGCTCACCGGACCGACCCCGGCCACCCAGAAGGTCCTCGACAAAGCGGGCCTGACCGTCGAGGACATCGACCTCTTCGAGCTCAACGAGGCCTTCGCCGCAGTCGTCCTCAAGTGGATGAAGGACCTGTCCATCCCGCACGAGAAGGTCAACGTCAACGGCGGCGCCATCGCCATGGGCCACCCCCTGGGAGCCACCGGCGCCATGATTCTGGGCACCGTCCTCGACGAACTCGAACGCCGCGACCTCAAGCGCGGCCTCGTCACGCTGTGCATCGGCGGCGGCATGGGCATCGCGACGATCATCGAAAGGGTCTGACATGACGAACACTGACAACTCCACCACGGAATACGCACACACCACCGACGCCGAGGGCATCGTCACGGTCGTCGTTGATGACCCGAACGCCAAGGTCAACACCATGAACGAGCACTTCGCGGCCGCCCTCGAGGGCACCGTGAACTGGCTCGAGGCCAACGTCGACGACATCACCGGCGTCATCCTCACCTCGGCGAAGAAGACCTTCTTCGCCGGCGGCAATCTCAACAAGCTGCGCGCGGCCGACCCCGAGAACTCAGAAGCCGAGGCCGCACAGACCAATCACGTCAAGTCCCTGCTGCGTCGCCTGGAGACCCTGGGCAGGCCGGTCGTCGCCGCGATCAACGGCGCCGCCCTGGGCGGCGGACTCGAACTCGCCTTGGCCTCCCACCACAGGGTCGCGGCCGACGGCGTCTCGAGCCTGCGCGTCGGCTTCCCCGAGGTCTCCCTCGGGCTGCTCCCCGGAGGCGGCGGCGTCGCGCGAACCGTGCGACTGCTCGGCATCCAGGAGGCCCTGCAGAAGGCGATCCTGCCCTCGACGAAGTTCAAGGCCGCCGACGCCCTCGACCTCGGCCTCGTCGACGAGCTCGCTCCTCTCGCCGAACTCGAGGATCGGGCCCGAGACTGGATCCGGGCCAACCCCGAGGCCGCTCAGCCCTGGGACGTCAAGGGCTTCAAGATCCCCGGCGGATCCCCGACATCACCGAAGCTCGGCGCCATGCTGCCGGCGATTCCGGCACTGCTGCGCCGCCAGACCAAGGGTGCGCCGATGCCGGCCCCGCGCGCGGTCATCGCCGCCGCCGTCGAAGGCGCCTACGTCGACATCGACACCGCTCTGGCCGTCGAGACCCGCTACTTCGTCCACCTCACCCACACTCCCGTGGCGAAGAACATGATCAAGGCCTTCTTCTTCGACCTCGGACACATCAACTCCGGCGGATCCCGACCCGAGGGCATCGCGCCCCGGCCGGTGACGAAGCTCGGTGTGCTCGGAGCGGGCATGATGGGCGCGGCGATTGCCTACACCGCGGCCAAGGCCGGCATCGAGGTCGTCCTCAAGGACGTCGAACTCGCCGCCGCCGAGAAGGGCAAGGCCTACGCCGCCAAGCGAGAGGAATCCGCCCTGTCCAAGGGCAAGACCACGGAAGAGAAGTCCAAGGCGGTCCTCGACCGGATCACCCCGAGCGCCTCGGTCGAGGACTTCGCCGGGGTCGACTTCGTCATCGAAGCCGTCTTCGAATCCGTGCCCGTCAAACAGCAGGTGTTCCAGGAGATCCAGAACGTCGTCGCTCCCGACGCCGTCCTCGGGTCGAACACCTCGACGCTGCCGATCACGGAACTGGCCACCGGAGTCGACCGGGATGCGGACTTCATCGGCGTCCACTTTTTCTCGCCGGCGGACAAGATGCCGCTGGTCGAGATCATCCGCGGCGAGAAGACCTCGGACGAGACCCTGGCCCGCACCTTCGACCTCGTCCAGCAGATCAAGAAGACCCCGATCGTCGTCACCGACTCCCGCGGCTTCTACACCTCCCGTGTCATCGGCACCTACATCGCCGAGGCGGTCGCCGCCGTCGGTGAGGGCGTGGAGCCGGCCACCGTCGAACAGGCGGCTCTCCAGGCCGGGTACCCGACCGGTGCCCTGCAGCTGCTCGACGAGCTGACGCTGACCCTGTCCCAGAAGATCCGCCAGGAGACGAAGGCCGGCACCGAGGCGGCCGGCGGCACCTGGGTCGAGCATCCCTCCGAGTCCGTCATCGACTGGATGGTCGAGCAGGGCCGCACCGGACGCAAGGACGGCGCCGGCTTCTTCGACTACGACGAGTCCGGCAAGCGGACCACGCTGTGGCCGGGGCTGCGGGAGAAGTTCGAGTCCGGTTCCACGGATCAGCCCTTTGCCGATCTGCAGGAGCGGATGCTCTTCGCCGAGGCGATCGAGACGATCAAATGCCTCGACGAGGGAGTGCTCACCTCCGTGCCCGATGCCAACATCGGATCGATCTTCGGCATCGGCTTCCCCGCCTGGACCGGCGGCGTCCTCCAATACGTCAACCAGTACGAGGGCGGTCTGGCCGGCTTCGTCGAGCGGGCGAAGGAACTCGCGGCGAACTACGGCGAGCACTTCACCCCGCCGGCCTCACTGGTCGAGCGGGCGAAGACGAACGAGACCTACGAGTAGGAGCTCCGGCCACGTAGGAACTCCATAGGATCTCCCACCACGTAGGATCTCCCACCGCAGGGAATAGGCCGCTGGCCTCCCGGTGTTGTCCGGACACACTGATACCTCAGTCACCGAGACGACAACCGGGAGGCCATTGCCATGCGCGCAGCAGTCTACGACCAGTACACCGACAACCTCGACGACATCACCGTCCGCGAGGTCGACGATCCGAAGCTGCCGCCGGCCTCGGTGCTCATCGAGGTCAAGGCCGCCGGCGTCAACCCGGTCGACTGGAAGCTCGTCGGCGGGCACCTCGACTCCTTCATGCCCGTCCAGTTCCCGGTCACCCCGGGCTGGGATGTTGCGGGAGTCGTCGTCGGACTCGGCTTCGACACCCCCGAATTCTCCATCGGCGATGAGGTCATCGCCTACGCCCGCAAGGATGTCCTGAGCACAGGAACCTTCGCCGAGAAGGTCGCCGTGCCCGTCCGCTCGGTGGCACCGAAGCCCAAGAGCCTGAGCTGGGAGCAGGCCGGCGGGCTGTCGCTGGCCGGGGGAACCGCTCTGCGGACCCTCGAGGCCCTCGGCGAGATCGACGGAAAGACCGTCCTCGTCCATGGTGCGTCCGGGGGAGTGGGCAGCTTCGCCGTGCAGATCGCCCGGGCATCGGGCGCCCGCGTCATCGGCACCGCCTCGGAGCGCAACCACGACTACCTCCGTGAGCTCGGGGCCGAACCCGTTACCTACGGCGATGGCGTGGTCGAGCGTGTCCTCGAGGCTGCCGGCGGCAAGGTCGACGGGGTCGTGGACTACGTCGGCGAACAGCTCGAGACGACTCTGGCCGTCCTCGCCGACGGCGGAGCTCACGCCTCGGTCGCCGACCCGAGCGTGTCCGAACACGGTGGACGCTACATCTGGGTCCGCCCCGACGGATCCGAGACCGCCCGCCTGGGCCAGCTCGTCGACGAAGGTCGGCTCACCGTCGAGGTGGCCGGCACCTACGGCCTCGACGAGGTGCCGCAGGCCTTCAAGGACAACGCCGCCGGTCACACCCGCGGCAAGATCGTCATCGTTCCCTGATCAGCCCTGAACGGGTTCGGCTCAGGCCAACCCCAGCGCCGCGGAAGCGGCGGCGCGCAATTCGACCCCGACCACCTCGGCGCTTGATCGCCGAGCCTGGTACGGGGTCGAATTCATCATCCCGAACACCGCGTGCACCCGCACCGTCGCAGCGTTGAGCGACCACTCGGGGTGCAGGCGGGAGACGACATCGGCCCAGGCGCTGACATAGGAACGCTGCAGACGGCGCACCGTCCGCCGCGATTCCTCCGGCAGAGCCGTGAAGTCGCGATCCTGGATGCGGATGAGCTCGGGCTCGCTCATCGCGAACTCGACATGGAAATCGATGAGAGCCCCCAGCGCCGAGGCGGCCGCCGCCTCTTCGTGCGCCGCGATGATCTGCGTACCGCCGGCATGCAGATACTCCGAGATCCCGATGAGCAGCTCCTCGAGGACGGCCTCCTTCGAATCGAAGTGCCGATAGACCGCCGGGGCGGAGATTCCGGCTCCCTTGCCGAGGTCGTCGAGCCTGACCCCGTGGAAGCCGTGCCGGGCGTAGAGCGTCTTCGCCACACTCAGCAGCTGCTCGCGTCGAGCCGCCTTCGCCTCGGCGCGGGGAGTCGGCTTCGCCGCGGTCGGTGAGCAGTTCTTCGCTGCGTCCGTGCCCTCGCTTCTCACGCTCTCGCCTCCTTTCGCCCCCGCATTGTCACTTTCGCCTGTGAGCAGTATCATAGCAGTCAGTTAAGATTCATTAACTGAAATGGGGAGTGGAATGAGAGCAGTGGGAACTGCGGTCAGTCCGGCAGCGGGGCAGGTCAACGCCGACGCCCACGCCGAGCTCATCGCCGAGCTCCGGGAGCGCGTGCAGGCCACGGCGCTCGGCGGACCCGAGAAATCGCGGCAGCGGCACATCGATCGCGGCAAACTTCTGCCGCGCGAACGCGTCGAACACCTGCTCGACCCCGGCACCCCCTTCCTCGAACTCTCGCCGCTGGCCGCGAACGGCATGTACGAGGATGCGAGCCCCGGGGCCGGCATCATCACCGGCATCGGTCGCGTGGCCGGACGCGAATGTGTCATCGTCGCCAACGACGCCACGGCCAAAGGCGGAACCTACTATCCCGTCACCGTGAAGAAGCACCTGCGCGCGCAGGAGATCGCGAAGGACAACAACCTCCCGTGCATCTACCTCGTCGACTCCGGCGGTGCGAACCTGCCGAACCAGGATGACGTGTTCCCCGACCGTGAGCACTTCGGTCGGATCTTCTTTAACCAGGCCACGCTCTCGGCCGCAGGCATTCCGCAGCTGGCGGCCGTCCTCGGCTCCTGCACCGCCGGTGGCGCCTACGTCCCCGCGATGGCCGACGAATCGATTATCGTCGCTGATCAGGGCACGATCTTCCTCGGCGGCCCACCCCTGGTCAAGGCCGCGACAGGTGAGGAAGTCACGGCCGAGGAGCTCGGCGGCGGAGCGCTGCACTCCCGGGTCTCGGGTGTCACCGACCACCTCGCGGCCAATGATCCCCACGCTCTGGAGATCATGCGCGATATCGTCTCGACGCTCGGACCGAAGGTGGCACCGAACTGGGACGTCGTCGACCCCCGCGAGCCCGCGTACGCGGCCGAGGAACTCACCTCGGTCGTCCCCGTCGACTCGCGCACTCCCTACGACGTCCGCGAAGTCATCGCCCGCCTCGTCGACGGCTCGGAATTCCACGAATTCAAAGCCGAATACGGCACGAGCCTCGTCACCGGCTTCGGCCACCTCGACGGCCATCCGGTCGGCATCGTCGCGAACAACGGCATCCTCTTCGGCGAATCCGCGGTCAAGGGCGCCCACTTCATCGAGCTCTGCGACCAGCGCAGCGTGCCGCTGATCTTCCTCCAGAACATCTCCGGGTTCATGGTCGGCCGCGACTACGAAGCCGGCGGCATCGCCAAGCACGGCGCGAAGATGGTCAATGCCGTGGCCACCGCCCGCGTCCCGAAGTTCACCGTCGTCATCGGCGGCTCCTTCGGCGCCGGCAACTACTCGATGTGCGGCCGCGCCTACTCACCCCGCTTCCTGTGGATGTGGCCCAACGCCCGCATCTCCGTGATGGGCGGCGAACAGGCGGCCAGCGTGCTCTCCACGGTCAAACGCGACCAGATCGAAGCTCGCGGAGAGACCTGGAGCGCCGAGGCGGAGGATGAGTTCAAACAGCCCGTCCGCGACCAGTACGAAGCCCAGGGCAACCCCTACTACTCGACGGCACGGCTCTGGGACGACGGCATCATCGAGCCCGGCGACACCCGCCAGGTGCTCGCCCTCGCCCTCGACCTCGCCCGCTTCTCCCCGATGGAACGCCCGCTGAACGCCAGCGGCTACGGCGTCTTCAGAATGTGAGCCCCTCCATGTTCAACACGGTCCTCATCGCCAATCGCGGCGAAATCGCGCTCCGCGTCATCCGCACCTGCCGCAGACTCGGCATTCGCACCGTCGCCGTCTACTCCGACGCCGACGCCCACGCCGCTCATGTCAAAGCCGCCGACACCGCCGTGCACCTCGGTCCGGCCGCCGCCTCCGAATCGTATCTGCGCATCGACAAGGTCATCGCCGCGGCTCGGGCCACCGGCGCCGAGGCGATCCACCCCGGCTACGGATTCCTCTCCGAGAACGCCGACTTCTCCGCGGCCTGCGATGACGCGGCAATCGTCTTCCTCGGCCCGGGCCCGCACGCCATCCGGACCATGGGCGATAAGATCACGGCGAAGAACGCGGTCTCCCAGCGCGGTGTTCCCTTGGTGCCCGGCACCAAGGACGCCGACATGAGCAACGAGTCCCTCGTCGCGGCCGCTGCGGACATCGGCTTCCCCGTGCTCATCAAACCTTCCGCCGGCGGCGGCGGCAAAGGCATGCACTCGGTCTTCGAGCCTGCCGATCTGCCCGCAGCCTTGGAGACCGCCCGCCGAGAGGCCGCGAGCTCCTTCGGCGACGACACCCTCTTCCTCGAACGCCTCGTTGCCACCCCTCGCCACATCGAGGTCCAGGTCATGGCCGATGCGCACGGCAACGTCATCCACCTCGGCGAACGTGAATGTTCGCTGCAGCGCCGCCACCAGAAGGTCATCGAGGAGGCCCCCTCGGCTCTGCTCGACGAGGCGACGCGGGCCAGGATCGGCCAGGCCGCCTGCGAGACCGCGAAGTCCGTGGGCTACGTGGGTGCCGGCACTGTCGAATTCATCGTCGGCGCCGACCGGCCCGAGGAGTTCTTCTTCATGGAGATGAACACCCGGCTGCAGGTCGAACACCCCGTCACCGAGGAGGTCACCGGAGTCGATCTCGTCGAACTCCAGCTGCGCGTCGGTGCCGGAGAGGTGCTGCCGCTGGCCCAGGACGACATCACGATGTCCGGGCATGCGATCGAAGCCCGCATCTACGCCGAGGATCCCTCCCGTGGGTTCCTGCCCACCGGCGGCCGTGCACTCGACGTCGTCTTCCCGAGCGGTGAGGGCATCCGCGTCGACGCCGGGCTCGAGGCAGGACAGCAGGTCGCCTCCGACTACGATCCGATGATCGCCAAGCTCATCGTCCATGCCCCCGATCGGACGGCGGCGCTCAAGCGACTCGATGCCGCTCTCGCCGCCTCGGCGGTGCCCGGAATCGTCACGAACATCGACTTCCTGCGCACGCTCGCCACCGACAGCCGGGTCATCTCCGGGGAGCTCGACACCTCACTCATCGACAACCTCGGCGAGGGCCGGCTGGCCCACACCGCGAGCGAGGTCGACGTTCAGGTCGCCGCGGCTGCGGTGCTCCTGACCACGGGTGCGGCAGGGGCGAGCCTGACCGGGGCCGTCACAGCCGATCACCTGTCGCGGAACTCGGAAACCGACTCGGCGTGGGATCGTCCGACTGCATGGCGGACCTCACGTCCCGACTTCCGACCCACGGTCGCGCTGAGCAGCGGGGGAGAGCTCGCCGAGATCGAGGCGCGAATCGGCGAGGTCACAGTTGACGATGTGGGACAGTGGCACGTCGTCCTCGACGGCATCCAGCACACCGCACGGGTCTTCTCCGACGCGCGCGACCGCAGCATCTGGGTCAGCAGCGACCGCGGCATCCACGTCTTCACCCGACCGCAGGCCGATACCTCACTGACACCCGGGCTCGGCGGCGCCGAGGTGCTCGCCCCGATGCCCGGATCCGTCGTGGCGATCCGCGTCGAGTCCGGCGACCACGTCGACGCCGGCGCCCCGATCGTCGTCATCGAGGCGATGAAGATGGAACACGTGCTCACCGCACCGGCGACCGGGATCGTCACCGTCACCGCCGTGCAGGGAACCCAAGTCGGACTCGACGAGGTGCTCGCCACCGTCGTCGACGAAGAATCAGAGCAAACTGCCACACCAGCCGATGAACCAACCAACTGACCACGCACAGAGCGGGGAGGAAATCATGACAGCTTTCGTTCCGGGCATGCTGCCCGAAGAATACGAGGACCTGCGCCAAGGAGTCGCGAAATTCGCCGACGAAGAGGTCGCGCCGGTCTCGGCCGAACTCGACGCCAAGCACGAGTTCCCTTATCAGCTCGTGGCGAAGATGGGGCAGATGGGCCTCTTCGGTCTGCCCTTCGACGAGGAGTACGGCGGCATGGGCGGCGACTACTTCGCGCTGTGCCTGGCCATCGAGGAGATCGCGCGCGTCAACCAGTCGCTGGCCATCACCCTCGAGGCCGGAGTCTCGCTGGGCGCGATGCCGATCTACCGCTTCGGCACCGAGGAGCAGAAGCGCGAATGGCTGCCCAAGCTCACCGACGCCTCCGGACTCGCCGCCTTCGGCCTGACCGAACCCGAGGCCGGCTCCGACGCCGGCGGCACCCGGACCAAGGCCACCCTGGACGGCGGCACCTGGACGATCAACGGCGGCAAGTGCTTCATCACGAACTCGGGCACGGACATCACCCGCCTCGTCACGGCTACCGCCGTGACCGGGACGAGAACCTCGAAGTCCGGTCGTGAGGTCCCCGAGATCTCGACGATCATGATCCCGACCGGAACCCCCGGCTTCACCGCCGAACCGGCATACGACAAGGTCGGCTGGAACTCCTCGGACACCCACCCCCTGACCTTCGACAATGTGCAGGTGCCTGAGGCCAACCTGCTCGGCGAGCGCGGGCGCGGCTATGCGAACTTCCTGCGCATCCTCGACGAAGGCCGCATCGCCGTGGGCGCACTCTCCGTCGGTGCCGCCCAGGGCTGCGTCGACGAATCGGTGAAGTACGCGAAGGAACGCCAGGCCTTCGGCCAACCGATCTCCGACTTCCAGGGCATCTCCTTCAAGATCGCCCGCATGGAGGCGCGAGTCGTCGCCGCACGCTCCGCGTACTACCTCGCGGCCTCGCGGATGCTGTCCGGACTGCCGTTCAAGAAGGAAGCGGCCATCGCGAAGATGGTCGCCGGTGAGGCGGCGATGGACAACGCCCGCGACGCCACCCAGATCCACGGCGGCTACGGGTTCATGAACGAGTACCTCGTCGCCCGCCACTACCGCGACTCGAAGATCCTCGAGGTCGGCGAGGGCACCACGGAGGTCCAGCTCATGCTCATCGCCCGCGAACTCGGCATCTGAGGGTCCGAGTGAGCTGACCGGTCCGGTGCGTCTCCGCTGACCGCGTCGGTGAGACTCCGCTGACCGCGTCGGCTCGCCCTGCGCTTCGGCCCGCGCGACGAACCGATAGTGTTGACCGGGAGCGGCCACAGGTCCGGCCGCCGGTGAACCACAGGGCCGCGAACGCAGGCGAGGAGGGCGTGCATGGATCTCAGCGTCGTAGCGACCGTGGCTTCGGTGACGTGGCTCGTCATCGAATATGCGGCGAAGATCATCGCCATCGGAGTGGTGCCGGAGAACCGCCGGCCGTCCTCGTCCTCGGCGTGGCTGCTGCTCATCCTCTTCGTGCCCATCGTCGGGATCCCGGCATTCCTGCTGCTCGGCAGCCCTTATATCAATCAGCGCAGGGCGCGGATCCAGGCCGAGGCGAACGAACTCATGCACGAGGGTGCCGATGAGCTGCCCGATGTGCCGCCGTCGCTCGACGCCCCGCGTGAATTCGTCTCGGTCGCCCAGCTCGGACGCTCGCTGACCGCGCTGCCGATGGTCACCGGGGACAGCCACGGGGTGATCTCCGACTACGAGGAGAGCATCCGCCGGATGACCGAACTCGTCGACGCTGCCGAGGAGTACGCGCATGCCGAGATCTACATCATGGCCTGGGACTCCACCACCGACATCTTCTTCTGCGCCCTCGAACGCGCCGTGGAGCGCGGTGTGCAGGTGCGGGTGCTCTTCGACCACATCGGTTCGCGGAAGTATCCCGGCTTCCACCGTCTGGGCAAGCGTCTGAGTCGGGCGGGCATCGACTGGCATCTCATGTTGCCGTTCATCCCGTGGCGGGGAAAGCTGCGCCGGATCGACCTGCGCAACCACCGCAAACTCCTCGTCGTCGATGGGAAGCGGGCGATGATGGGTTCGCAGAACATGATCGATTCGAGTTATCTCAAGAAGAAGAACGTGCGGATCGGCCGCCATTGGCACGACATCATGGTCGAACTCAGCGGCCCTATCGTCGCGGGCCTCGAAGCCGTGTTCTCCACCGACTGGTACACCGAATGCGGTGAGGCCCTGGGGATCAGGCCCTATGAGGGCGATGACCATCAGCCCGATGTCGGGGGTGCGACGAGTGCGATGCAGCTCATCCCCTCCGGGCCGGGGTTCACCACCGAGCCCAATCTCAAGGTCTTCACCTCGATGATGTATCTGGCGCAGAAGCGGCTGGCGATCGTCAGTCCCTACTTCGTGCCCGATGAGTCCCTGCTCGCCGCGGTCGTCACGGCCGCCCGGCGCGGGGTCGACGTCGAACTCTACGTCAGCGAGGAGGCCGACCAGTTCATGGTCGACCGGGCCCAATCCTCCTACTACCGGTCCCTGCTCGAGGCCGGGGTGCGGATCTTCTTCTTCCCCAAACCCGAGGTTCTGCACACGAAGTGCTTCGTCGTCGACGACAGGTACGCGGTGATGGGCTCATCGAATATGGACATGCGCTCCTTCGGCCTCAACTACGAGATCAGCCTGCTGACGACCGGCGGGGACCTCGTCGATGACATCAACGAGGTGATCGCCGACTACCAACGGGTCAGCCCTGAGCTCTCTCTCGAGGAATGGGAGAAGCGCCCCCTGATCCGCCGGTACATGGAATCGGCGATGCGCCTGACCTCGGCACTGCAGTAGGAAGCGCCCACCGAGGCGGCCTCGCACCTGGTGATGCTCGCGAGAAACAGGTTAAGTGTCGGAGTGCGGGTGTGCACATGTGTTTCTTGGCACTCAACCCGATTTGGGCGGGCGGGATTGCGGCGAGCCAGTGTCTCGACGCTCAGTCTGTCTTCGGCGGAAACGTGCGGGTAGCCCGTTCAATGCTGCGCTTGATCTCGGCGAATATCCGCGGCCGGAACAGGTCGCCGAAGCTCAGATTGAACACCGTGAAGCCGGCATTGAGCAAGTCCATGTTTCGCTGATGGCTCGTTTTCGCAGCCTCGTCGGGACCATTCGAGTTGAGGTAGAACTTGCCGACTCCGTGGACTTCGACTGCTACTTGGGCCTTCTTGTGGCGAAAGTCGTTGCGACCGATGAACTCGCCCGACTCGGTCAAAGCGTCGAGCTGAGGGACCATTCCGGTGATCCCATGCCGATAGAACTTCACTGCGCAGAATGCTTCAGAAGGCGACTCGTGTCGGGCGTCGGCAAGTTCGAGTGCGAGTCTGGCTCGTCTTCGGCCACGTCGGCCGTGCGCCACGAACGCCTCGATGTCAGAGGGTGTCACGGTGCCGGCGTGCAGTGCCTGTGACATGAGTGGAACGGAGACTTCGAGTGCATGATCGAGTGCCAAGTCAGCCAGAGTGCGGGGAAGAGTCGTCGCCGGATAGGCGACTCGTCTGTCGTATCCCCGGCGGAGAGTGCACGGGAGTAGCTGTAGAGCCCGTTGTAATTTCGGGTGGGGGACTGTCGCGAGATCTCGACTTTCGACGTTCCAGTGAGAACTGGATCGAGGTTGTGAATGAGTGCGGCCGAAACATGTGAGAACACGGCGTTGGGCGGAAGCGAATCGCGGCGGCAGGCGATCTGCAGGCGAAGCGCTTCCGCCCGGTCCCGAATGTCGCCGTACTCCGTGGGAAATGTGGTCTCTTCGTCGCTGGACAGATGAGCAATCGCTTGATGGTGACCTCGATTGCATCTGCGAGTGACCACATAGTGGCCTCGTCTCACCTTGTGCAGGCAGCAAAGCTCGGACTCAGCCAGATGGGCTCGAGACATGCCCAGCTCGCGGAGCTGTTGCGCAGTGAGTACCTGGAACATGAAATCAGTATGTCGATGATGAAAGCCAAATTCAATCAAACGGTACTAAACGTCATCAAAAGTCTGGTCAAGGCTGAGCTGGAGGGTTGAGGCCAATCATTGAAAACGGGTTGAGTGTCGAATCGCGGGTGTACACATGCGTGTTTCGACACTGAGCCCGTTTTGGCTGGGAGTGGCGTGCACTAAGTCAGTGTTTCGACACTTACCCCGTTTCTCGGCGGGAGAACCGTGTGGGCTGGCTGGTACGACGGAGGCCGCGCCCGTGGAGGCGGCGTCTCAGCCGAGGTGGATTCGGGCGTCCCGCCGCGACCGCTCAGGCCGCGCCTGCTCAGGCCGAGCCGGTGACGTCGGGGCCGAGCGTCTCGCGCTGTTCGAGGGGAACGTCGAGGAGTTCGTGGACGCCGTTGACGATCTCATTGGGGCGGAACGGGAAGTGGCGGACATCCTCGGCGGATGAGATTCCGGACAGGACGAGCACGGTGTGCATGCCCGCCTCCATACCGGCGATGATATCGGTGTCCATCCGGTCGCCGATCATGGCGGTGCTCATCGAGTGCGCGCCGATCTTGTTCAGCGCCGACCGGAACATCATCGGGTTCGGTTTGCCGACGACGTAGGGGTCGCGGTTCGTGGCCTTCGTGATCAGGGCGGCGATGGCCCCGGTGGCGGGCAGAATGCCCTCGGGGCTCGGGCCGGTGGCATCGGGGTTGGTGACGATGAAGCGGGAGCCGCCCTGGATCAGCCGGATCGCCTTCGTGATCGCCTCGAAGGAGTACGAGTGGGTCTCGCCGACGACGACGAACTCCGGATCCCTCTCCGTCATGACGAAGCCGGTCTCGTGGATCGCCGTCGTCAGCCCCGCCTCGCCGACGACGTAGGCGGTGCCGTGTTCGACCTGATTGGACAGGAAGTCCGCGGTCGCCATCGCCGATGTCCAAATGTTCGCCTCGGGTACGTCGAGTCCGTTCGAGCGCAGCCGGGCGGAGAGGTCGCGGGCGGTGTAGATCGAATTGTTCGTAAGCACCAGGTAGGGAATGTCGGCCCGCCGCCACTGCGCCAGCAGCTCGGCGGCGCCGGGCAGGGGATTGCTCTCCTTGACCAGGACGCCGTCCATGTCGGTCAGCCAGCAGTCGATCGAATCGCGATCCATCTCTCTCCTCGAGTCAGCGGGTGGGCCGAAGCGGCACACCCCCAGCCTAGTCGCGTTCATGATCGGCGGGGGAGCGGGAAGTGAACTCACCCTTGACTCCTGATCGCGGAGATGTATTGTAGGAACTGCTTAATTAAGGAAGTGGTTAAATGGATCTTGACCTCGTCTTCGGGGCTCTCGCCGATCCGACGCGACGGGCGATCATCGATCGTCTGCGCGGCGGAGAACTGAGCTCCGGAGAGCTGGCCGATCCGCTGCCGATCAGCCGGCCCGCGGTCTCCCAGCACCTCAAGGTCCTCGAGGAGGCCGGGCTCATCACCCGGACGAAGCACTCACAGCGGCGAATCGTCTCGCTCAACGCCGAGCATCTCTCAGGCGCCACCGGGTGGCTGCTCGCGGCGCATGAGGAATGGCAGCAGCGCTTCGACAATCTGGAAACGGTCCTCGCCGAGGACGGCCCCGGCCGCGACCGAGCCACCTCGCCAGCGGAAGAATGATCGACTCAAGGAGGAGAACCATCATGAACACGACCGACACCACCACCGACACCACGCCCGCCGACCAGCCGAGCTTCACCATCGTCCGGGACTTCGCCGCGCCCCGTGACCGCGTGTGGGAAGCCTGGACGAACCCGGACGTCATGGCCCGCTGGTTCCACCCCGAAACCCTCGTCACCCCGCGATAATCGGTGAGCGTGGACCTGCGCGTCGGCGGCACCTACACCTACACGATGCGCATCCCGGACACCGGTCAGGAGTTCCCGACCGCCGGGCGGTATCGCCGCATCGAGGAGCCTCGGCGGCTCGACTTCACGTGGGGGAGTCCCGAGGACATCGACGATGCACCGCTCGTCAGCATCGTCTTCGACGAGACCGACGCCGAGTCGACGCGGATGACCTTCACCGTCATCGGCCTCCCCAACGATTCGGGCACCGATGCGAGCGCCTACGACGGCTGGAACTCCGCGTTCACTGTCTTCGACGCCGAGATAGTTGGCTGAGCATCGGAGGTGCTCCACTCGAAGACGAACCACATCAAAGATCGCCGAGGTGGTCCACCGCAGCCAGCGACCGCAGGGTCCGATTGCCGAACACATCGTCTTCGTTCAGTTCGGTGATGCACCCCGAGGTGGCCGCGAAGGTCGCCCGACCCATCGCCTCGAGCGGCAGCTCGAGCCACCGGCCGACGACGAAGGAGTGCGCGAACCCATGCGTGACGACCACCTGCTCAGTCGCCGGCCGCGCCAGCACGCTGTCCATTGCCGCGTACACCCGTGCCCCTGCCTCGCGCCTGGTCTCCGCTCCGTCGATGCCTTCGACATGGTCGAGGCGGAGGCCATGGTCGAAGGGGGCCTCGGGCACGGGAGGGAACACGAAGCGCTCATCGAGCCACGACTGCTCCCGCCCCTCGGCGACTCCATAGGACTTCTCACGCAGGCCCGGAAGAGCTGAGGCAACGGCGCCCAGGGACTTAGCGATCGCCTCGGCGGTCGACCAGGTCCGGCGCAGATCCGAGGAGAACACCTCCGCCGAGGTGCTCGCCGGGATGCGCCGCCGCAGTTCCGCGGCGATCGCGTCCGCCTGCCGCAGTCCGCGCTCGGTGAGTTCCGAGTCGTACCATCCGCCGACGCGCCCCTCGACGTGATGCCGGGACTCGGGGTGGGCGACGACGAACAGTCTGCGCGTGATGGTCATAGTCACCGAGGCTACCGAAGCCGCCCCGGGTTCACAGACCTCCCGGCACAGGCGATAAGCTCGAATCACGACGAGTGAGGAGAGACACATGAGCGAGAAGGTCATCGAACAACGGGGTCTGTGGCTGGACGAGATGGAAGTCGGAGCCACCTACAGGCATGCCCCGGGCCGGACCATCACCGAGGCGGACAACACCTGGTTCACGGCCGTGACCATGAATACCCAGGCCCTCCACCTCGACGCCGCCTTCGCCGAGACCGAACCCTTCGGCCAGCGACTCGTCAACTCGATGTTCACCCTGGCCACCCTCATCGGACTCTCCGTGACCCAGCTGACCCAAGGCACCATCGTCGGCAACCTCGGCTTCTCCGAGGTGAGCTTCCCGGCCCCGCTCTTCCACGGCGACACCCTCTACGCGGAGACGACGATCCTCGACAAACGGGCCTCGAAATCGCGCCCCGGTCAGGGCATCGTCACCCTCGAACACCGCGGCTACAACCAGGAGGGCACGCTCGTGGCCAAGGCCGTCCGCCAGACCATGATGTTCGACTCGTCCCACGCCAAGCCCGGCACCGACGACACCGCACACGGAAAGTGAGCTCCACGATGGCACTCGACTTCAAACCCGCCTGGCTGTTCTGCCCCGGCGACCGCCCCGACCGGTACACGAAGGCCGCTGAACGCTCCGACATCGTCATCCTCGACCTCGAAGACGCCGTCAACGACGGTGACAAGGCCGCCGCCCGCGAGGCGATCATCGACTATCCCCTCGACCCCAGCCGCACGGTCGTGCGCGTCAACGCCCGCGACTCCGAGCACCTCGGCGAGGATCTGCGGATGCTCGCCCGCACCGACTACACGGCCGTGATGCTGCCGAAGTCCGAGCACGCCTCCGACCTGACGATCCTCTCCGACTACCAGGTCATCGCGCTCATCGAGACCGGACTCGGCGCGATCAACGTCGCCGAGATCGCCGCCGCCCCCAACGCCTACGCCCTGATGTGGGGCTCCGAGGACCTCATCGCCGACCTCGGCGGCGGATCCTCCCGCAAGGCCGACGGAACTTACCGCGACGTCGCCAAGCACGTCCGCAACTCGACCCTGCTCGCCGCCCGCGCCCAAGGGAAGTTCGCCCTCGATTCGATCTGGGCCGACATCCCCGACCTCGACGGACTGCGTGAAGAGTCCGAGGATGCCGTGCAGTCGGGCTTCAGCGGCAAGGTCTCCATCCACCCCAACCATGTGCCCGTCGTCCGCGAGGCCTTCCGCCCCAGCGAGGAGCAGCTGACCTGGGCGAACGCCGTCCTCGAACTCGCGCGGACCGAGAAGGGCGCCTTCGCCTATGAGGGCAAGATGATCGACGCACCGCTGCTCAAGCACGCCGAGCTCATCGTCGCCCGCGCCGTCTGAACACACGAAGAAGCAGAACATGAACGACGCTGACACTCGAATCGCCGCCCAGATCCGCTCGGTGCTGACCGCCGCGGCGGACAACGGGGGAGTGGCCCCGATCGTCGAGGCCGGGGACCCGATCCTGCGCTCGCCCACCCGCCCCTTCGACGGGCAGGTCGACGACGGCGAACTCGCGACACTCGCCGAGGTGATGCGGGCGACCATGCTCGCAGCCCCGGGCGTCGGCCTCGCCGGGCCACAGCTGGGCATCGGCCTGTCGATGTTCGTCGCCGAGGACCCCGGCAGCCTCGACCCCGAGGTCGCGAAGGTGCGGCAGCGCCACCCCATGCCCCTGCGCGTGGTCCTCAACGCCGAGTATGAGCGTGCCGGTTCCGAGGACGTCGCCTTCTTCGAAGGCTGCCTGTCGATCCCCGGCTACCAGGCCGTCGTCGCCCGTCCCCGAGAGATCGACCTGAGAGGTCTCGACCTCGACGGCAATCCCCTCGCCGAGGTGGTCACCGGCTGGTCGGCGCGCATCGTCGCCCATGAGACCGACCACCTGTCCGGGATCCTGTTCCTCGACAAGGCCGAGATGCGCTCCCTGGCGACGAACACCTCGGTCGCCCGATTCTGGAATCAGCCCTCGACACAGCAGGCCGCGGCCGAACTCGGCTTCTCCCTGCCCAGCGCCATGGTGATGTGAGCCAGTCCTGATGTCGGTGCTCCGGGAATAAGCGCACGCGCACATCGTTGTAGGAAATATGAGCGATCTTCGTACCCTCACCCTCGGCGCCGGCTGCTTCTGGTGCCTCGACGCCGTCTACCAGCGCACCACCGGAGTCACCTCGGTGATCTCCGGCTACACCGGCGGTCACACCCCGGACCCGCACTACCGTGAGGTCTGCTCCGGGACCACCGGCCACGCCGAGGCGCTCCAGGTCACCTTCGACGCCGACGTGGTCCCCGAGAGCGTCATCCTCGGACTCTTCTTCACCGGCCACGACCCGACGAGCCTCAACCGCCAGGGCTACGACGTCGGCACCCAGTACCGCTCGGCCATGTTCTACCGGGACGAGACGGAGAAGGAGCGCTTCGCCGCCGCCATCACGCAGGCGCAGGAACTCTTCGATTCTCCGATCGTGACCACCCTCGAACCGCTCTCGACGTTCTACCCCGCCGAGGCGGTCCATCAGGACTTCTACACCGCGAACCCCGACAACGGCTACTGCCGTGTCATCATTGATCCGAAGCTCTCCCGCGCACGGGAGGCCTTTGCGGATTGGGTGGGGTGAATGGGCAAGCACAAGGACAAGGGCTCGAAGAGGAAGTCCGACTGTCCGAAGGAGAAGGCGGCGCGGAAGCTCGCCAAGGAGCGGGCGCGCGCCCACTTCCTCGACGGCGAATCCGGGACGTGGGCGAAGAAGCTCGCCGCGGAATCTGAGAGCACCACGGTCCACGGCGGCGCCGAGGCGGGCGCGACCGATACCGCGCCTGATCAGGGACACGGCTCGGCCACCTCGGCGGGCTCACGCGGACCCGACTATTCGACGCCGACTGCGATCGACATCGCAGCCGACCCCGTGCTCAGCGCCATCGCCGCCCGCCGCTCGATCTCCAAGGTCGAATCCCTGACCCCGAACGATGCGGACCTGCGGGAGATCATCCGCACGATCTCCTCGGTCGCCGACCACAAGGGACTGCGCCCCTGGCGCTTCCTCATTATCCGCGGGGACGACCGCATCCGCCTCGGCGAGGCCTTCGACGAAGCGGCCGGAGTGACAAGAAAACCCGGCGAGATCAACGAGAAGCCCCTGCGAGCCGAACTCATCCTCGCCCTCGTCTCCTCATCGTCCGACCACCCGAAGGTCCCCGACTGGGAACAGCACGCCGTCGCCGCCGGAGCCGGGCACCTGCTCGAACTCGCCCTGTGGCAGGCCGGCTGGGGCGTCATGTGGCGCTCGGGCAACCTCACCAACGAACCGTCCGTGCGGCGTCTGCACCGACTGGAGGCGAACGAACTGCTCATGGGCTGGTTCTACATCGGTGCGATCCCGGACCGCTACCGACAGCGCCTGCAGACGAGCACCCGCCCCCTGCCCGAGCCCGAACAGTTCCTCGATACGCTGTGAGCGAGGAGAACGAGAAGACAGGCCCGGACGCGAACCCCACCGACGCAGCCACGGAAGATGATCGCAGACTCCCGAAGCAGATCTACGTCCTCGTCGCGGCCGCCTTCATCGTGGCGCTGGGCTATGGGATCATCGCCCCGGTGCTCCCGCAGTTCGCTGCGAGCTTCGACTTCGGCGTCACCGCCGCGACCATCGTCGTCTCCTCCTTCGCCTTCTTCCGGTTCGTCTTCTCACCCACCTCGGGCCGCCTCGTCGACGCCTTCGGGGAACGTCGCATCTACATCACCGGTCTGCTCATCGTCGCCGCCTCCACCGGCGCCGTGGCCTTCGCCCAGGACTACTGGCAGCTGCTGATCTTCCGCGGACTCGGCGGCATCGGGTCGACGATGTTCAGCGTCTCTGCGATGGCGCTGATCATCCGCCTGGCCCCGGTCGACGCCCGCGCCAAAGCCTCCTCGACCTACGCCACCGCCTTCCTCGTCGGCAACATCGCCGGCCCCGTGCTCGGCGGGGCGATGGCCGGCTGGGGGATGCGCATCCCCTTCATCATCTACGCGGTCGGTCTCGTCATCGCCGCCATCGTCGTGCGCATCTTCCTCGCCTCCACCGCATCCTTCGGTTCCTCGACGAAATCGGGCCGCGCCCGCCTCGAAGCGACGAAGGACGAAAAGCAGATGAAGGTCATGACCTTCCGCCAGGCATGGCAGGACTCCGCCTACCGGTCCGCACTGCTCTCTGCCTTCGTCCAGGGCTGGTCGGCCATGGGCATCCGTGTCGCCATCTACCCGCTCTTCGCCATCCAAGCGCTGAAAGCCGACACCGCAGTGGCCGGTCTGGCCCTGACGATGTTCGCCATCGGCAACGCCTCGGCGGTGACCGTGGTCGGCCGCTTCGCCGACACCTACGGTCGCAAGCCCTTCATCCAATGGGGGCTGCTCAGCCTGGGCGTGACCACCGCAGCTCTGGCCTTCACCGACTCGATCTGGCTGTTCTTCGTCTTCTCCGTCCTCGCCGGCATCGGCTCCGGCCTGGCCAACCCGGCCCAGCAGGCGACCGTCGCCGATGTCATCGGCCGTGACCGCAAGGGCGGACGGGTGCTCTCGAAGTATCAGATGGCCCTCGACGGCGGGGCGATCCTCGGCCCGGTCATCGCCGGAGCCGTCGTCGACCACTTCGACTACTCGTGGGCGTTCGTGCTCACCGGGGCGCTCTGCCTCATCGCCGCGGGGGTGTGGTTCACCGGCCGCGAGACGCGTCCGCGGGTGCGGGTTCAGACCGACTGAGGGACGTCGAGAATTCAGGTTATCCTCATGTGCCGTGGACCTCACACTCACTAGGATGGTGAAGTCGGCGCGTGTCAGCGGCGCCGGGCCCCTCGAAGAGAAAGTCCCCATGTGAGTTTTCTGACCCGCCTGAGCCTGAAGAACCGCGCACTCATCGCACTCATCTCCGTCGTCGCCGTGATCTTCGGTGTGATCGGTGCCGGAGCCCTCAAGCAGGAGCTCTTCCCCTCCCTCGAGAACCCACAGGCCACGGTCAGCGCCTCCTACGAAGGAGCCACTCCGGAGGCCGTCGAATCCGAGGTCATCGACCCGCTCGAAGGTGCCCTGACGGCTCTGCCGGAGGTCGAGGACATGACCTCGACCGCCTCGGCGGGCAGTGCGCAGATCACCGTGAGTACGAAGTACGGCGACGACTCCGACGATGTCATCAAGGCCCTGCAGCGAGCGGTCGCCCAGGTTCAGCCTCAGCTGCCCGACGGCGTCGAACCCGATGTCAACATGATGGGCACCGACGACATCCCCGTCGTCGCCCTGTCCGTGACCTCCGAGGCGGATGAGGACAAGCTCGCCTCCAACCTCGACGACATCGCCGAACCCGAGCTGAAGAAGATCGACGGCGTCTCCCAGGTGATGATCTCCGGGCAGAAGACCAAACAGGTCGAGATCACCATCCGCCGCGACGACCTCGAAGACGAAGGCGCCAGCCTCGACGAGATCGCCGGCATCCTCCAGTCCAACGGCGTCCCCACCTCGGCGGGCGAACTGAACGGCGACGACGGCACGGCCCCGGTCGAGGTCGGCACCCGCATCCGCTCGGTCGATGCCATCAAGGACCTCGTGGTCAGCGGCAAGGACGACCCGATCACGCTCTCCGACGTCGCCGACGTCAAACTCGTCGACGCCCCCATCGAATCGATCTCGCGGACCAACGGACAGCCCTCCCTGTCGATCTCGATCATGAAGGAATCCGACGCGAACACCGTCGACGTCTCCCATGCGGTGGCCGATAAGCTGCCCGAGCTCGAGAAGTCGATGGGCGATGACACTGAGTTCGTCTCCGCCTTCGACCAGGCGCCGTTCATCGAGCAGTCCATCCACGACCTCCTCAACGAGGGCGGACTGGGGCTGATCTTCGCCGTCCTCGTCATCCTCGTCTTCCTGCTGTCCGTGCGGGCGACGATCATCACCGCGATCTCGATCCCGCTCTCCCTCCTCATCGCCCTGATCGGTCTGTGGATGGGCGGGGAGACGCTGAATATGCTCACCCTCGGCGCGCTGACGATCTCCGTCGGCCGCGTCGTCGACGACTCGATCGTCGTCATCGAGGCGATCCGACGACGGCATGCCTCGGGTGGTGACAAATTCTCCAACATCCTCGCCGCGGTCTCCGAGGTCGCCGGCGCCATCACCGCCTCGACCCTGACCACCGTGGCCGTGTTCCTGCCCCTGGCGTTCGTGTCCGGGCAGACGGGGGAGATGTTCCGGCCCTTCGCCCTGACCGCGACGATCGCGCTGCTCTCGAGCCTGTTCGTGGCGCTGACCATTGTGCCGGTGCTCGCCTACTGGTTCCTGCGCCAGCGTGAGGCCAAGGTCAAGCTCACCCGTGCGGAGAAGGCCGAGATCCGTCGCGACCGGAAGTCCATGCTCTCCGAGTGGCGCAGCGAGAGGAAAGCTGCGAAGAAGGCGGAGAAGAAGCACAGCATCTTCGCCACCGGGCGACACGATGAGACCTCCACCGGCGCCGAGGCGGGTGCGGGGTCCACCTCGGACGCGCGGTCCACGTCGGATGCGCGGGCCGCGGCTTCGACCGGGGCGACTGCCTCGATCGGCGCGCCCACGGGCGCTGAGACGACCGCCTCGGTGCCGGGCCAGGGAACTGTGGCCACCGAGGGACCCCGCTACGGCGAGAGCGAGGACGGCACCGTCGAGGTCGACGAACTCGCCGGAATGCGCTCGCCGGTCACCCGGCTGCAGAAGACCTATATGCCGGTCATCGGCTTCTCCACCAAACACCCGGTGGTGATGATCCTCGTCGCAGTGCTCATCCTCATCGGCACCGGGGCGATGGTCCCGCAGCTGAAGACTGAGCTCTTCGGCGACACCGGTCAGGACTCCCTGCAGGTCTCCCAGACCTTCGATCCGGGCACCTCTCTCGAGGAAGCCTCGAAGCAGGCCGAACCCGTGGAGAAGATCCTCGAAGACGACGGCGACGTCGACAACTACCAGCTGTCCCTGGGCGGCACCACCTTCGGGTTCACCGACGACTCCTCGATCACGGGAACCTATATCGTCAACTCGAAGTCCGGAGTCTCCGCGGAGTCGATCTCCAACCAGCTGCAGGATGAGTTCGACGGTCTTGAGGACGTCGGGCAGGTCGAGGTGCAGAGCCAGACCTCGGCACCCGGTGCGCAGACCATCGACGTCACGCTCTCCGCCTCGGAACCCAAGGAGCTCGAGGACGCGACGAACGAGGTGACCGACAAACTCGAAGGCATCGACGGCGCCCAGTCGGTGACCAGCGATGTCGAGGCGGTCCAGCCCGTCATCGAGGTCAAGGTCGACCACAAGAAGGCCGCCGAGGAGAACCTCACCGAGGCCTCGATCGGCCAGTACGTGCAGCGGGCGATGCATGGGCAGAACCTCGGAGAGGTCGTCATCGACGATGTCTCGCATTCGGTGCTGCTCTTCGACCGCAATGCCGACACCGTCGAGAAGCTGCGCGATCTCAAGATCCCCGGCAAGCCCAAGGAGACGACGCCGACCGGCGGTGACGCCGGAGCCGGCGGCGACGCGGGTGCAGCCGGCGGGGCCGGTGGCGCGGGTGCTGCCGACGCCGGTGGTGCCGCGGGTGGAGCCGGCGGTGCCGGTTCGGCCGGGGGTGCAGGCGGAGGTGCTGCCGAGGGTGCAGGAGGCGCCGGTGGCGGTGCCGGCGCTGCGGCCGATCCCGGAGCCAACGCCGGGGCGCCAGCTCCGACCGCGGAACCGCGGTTCATCAAGCTCGATGACGTAGCCGAGGTCAAGGAGGTCAAGACCGCACCGACGATCCGCCACACGGATTCGCAGCGTTCGACCACCGTGTCTGTGACGCCGGAGGGCGATGACCTGGGCACCGTGTCGACGAACGTGCAGAGTGCCCTCGACGAGCTCGATCTGCCCGATTCGGTCTCCGTCGACACCGGCGGAGCCACGCAGGAGCAGAACGAGGCGTTCTCACAGCTGGGTCTGGCGATGCTCGCGGCGATCCTCATCGTCTTCGTCATCATGGTCGCGACCTTCAAGTCGCTGCTGCAGCCGCTGATCCTGCTCGTCTCGATTCCGTTCGCGGCGACGGGTTCGATCGCGCTCTCACTGCTCACGGACACCCCGCTGGGTCTGACCTCGATGATCGGTCTGCTCATGCTCATCGGCATCGTGGTGACGAATGCGATCGTGCTCATCGACCTCATCAACCACTTCCGAGCCCGCGGAGTCGAACTGCGCACGGCCATCGTCCACGGTGCCCGGCTGCGTTACCGGCCGATCCTGATGACCGCGGCGGCGACGATCTTCGCGCTCATTCCGATGGCCCTGGGGCTGACCGGCGGAGGAGTGTTCATCTCCAAACCGCTGGCCATCGTCGTCATCGGCGGACTCGTCAGCTCGACGCTGCTCACGCTCATCCTCGTCCCCGTCCTCTACCTCCTCCTCGAAGGAGTCAAGGAACGCCGGGCGGAGAAGAAGTACGTGAAGAACCTCGCTCGCGGGCAGGTCCTCGACGTCGCCGAGGCGCGAGCCGCCGAGACCGCGAACGCACGGTCACAGCGGTCCTCGACAACCGCCTCGGCGTCGGGGAACGGCGCGACGCAGGAGCGCCGGGACACTGAGGCGGCCCCCACCGAGGCCGCCCCCACCGAGGCCGCCCGCACCGAGGCGGCGCCTGACACTGATGTGCCCAGCACGGACGCGCCTGACTCGGATGCACGGGATCGTGGGCCGGAGGACGAACCGAAGCACTGACTCAGGCACCCTCCCGTGCCGCTACAGTGGGATCCATGATGACCGAGCTCGAACCCCAGGAGAAGAAGCGCCTGTGGTTCGAGCTCGGTCTCGTTGCGGCGCTGTCGCTGGGTCAGTCGGCGATCTACGCGATCGTCCGGCTTGCCGACATCTCCACCCGCGGGCCGATCAGCGATGCCCAGGCCAAGCTCAACACCTCGCTGAACCCGCGGCCCGGCTTCGACCTGATCTACCAGCTGTTCGACATCGGCTTCACCCTGGTGCCCGTCGCCCTCGCCCTCTACCTGCTGACCAGGGACCAGGGCGCCGGGCACCTGAGCGCCCGCCTCGGCGTCGACGGTCACCGGGTCCGGGACCTCGGTCAGGGCACGCTGATCTTCCTCATCATCGGCATCGGCACCCTCGGGGTCTACGCGGGCGGCAGGGCACTCGGGATCACCGCCGAGGTTCAGCCGGCCAACCTCGGCGACCATTGGTGGACGGTTCCGGTGCTCCTCCTCGCGGCCGCGAAGAACGGCATCCTCGAAGAGGTCATCATCTTCGGCTTCGGCGCCGAACGCCTGCGCCGGCTCGGGTACGGGCCGTGGACGATCATCATCGGCCTTGCAGTCTTCCGCGCCAGCTATCACCTGTATCAGGGGATCGGGCCATTCATCGGCAACGTCGCGATGGGTCTCATCTTCGGCTGGTACTTCATGCGCCGGGGGCGGCTGATGCCGCTCGTGTGGGCGCACTTCATCATCGACGCGGTCGGCTTCCTCGTTCCCGGCGTGCTCACCCTCGTCGACAGTCGCTGAAGCTATAGACGAAATCGGCGAGCCCGACGCCGCTGAGGCTTTAGACAAAGTTTCCCTGACGAAATCTACTGCTCCGCGGGGATTCACTCACGGTTCACCGACGGGTAGCGCCCGGGCAAGTTGACGCTGGAAGTCTCGATCGAGTGACTCACCAGAACCGTTGCGAGGAGATAATCGATGCGTGAACTTCTGCCCATGGCCGGCCATGTGAAGGGAAAGCGAAGCCCCGTCACCTGCGCACTCAAGTGCGGAAACGCCTGCATCAAGGCCACCTGCAACACCTCCGCCAACGGCTACTTCCGTGACATCGTGGGAGCCCAGCTCTCGCGACGCGCCATGCTGGGCGTCTCCGCGGCCGGTGCGCTCGCCGTCGCCGTGACCACGGCACCGAGCCCCAGCGCACAGGCCGCCGCAGCAGCCGGCACCGCGGGCGGCAGCCTCGACTTCACCGCGATCGATCCGGTCCAGCACGAAGTCGACAAGTTCATCGTCCCCGACGGCTACTCCTGGCATCCGATCGTCCGCTGGGGCGACCCCCTGTTCCCGGACGCACCGAAGTTCGACCCCGAGAACCAGAGCGTCGAGGCCCAGCGCCGCCAGTTCGGCTACAACAACGACTACCTCTCGATCCAGGTCGACGAGGACGGCGACGGCAACACGGCGATCCTCTTCGCCAACCAGGAATACACGAACGACGCGATCATGTACCCCGAGTCGATGGATGCGGCCACGCAGCGGGAGATCAGCCGCAACGCCCACGGCCTGACCGTCATCGACCTGGTCCGCGACGACGAGAAGTCCCCGTGGAAGGTCGATGTCAACGGCAAGCACAATCGGCGCTTCCTCATCGACACCGAATACGCCTTCACCGGCCCCGCCGCCGGATCCGATCTGCTGCGCACCAAGGACTACCCGAACGGCGACAAGGCGCAGGGCACCCTGGGCAACTGTTCGGGCGGGCTGACTCCCTGGGGCACCCTGCTCTCCGGCGAGGAGAACTTCAACTCCTACTTCCGGGCGCCGGGCACCTCGGCGGCGGACAAGCGCTACGGACTTGCCGATGAGGAATCGGCCAACGGCTGGGAGGCCGATGAAGACCGCTTCGACACGAACAATGCCGGATACGCCAATGAGGCCAACCGGTTCGGGTGGATCGTCGAAGTCGACCCCCGCAACCCGGACTCCACACCCCGCAAGCACACGAACATGGGCCGTCTCAAGCACGAGGGCGCCAATGTCCGCATCGCCGAATCCGGGCAGGCCGTGGCCTATATGGGCGACGACGAGAAGTTCGACTACCTCTACAAGTTCGTCTCGAAGGGCAAGTACGTCGAGGGCGATCTCGACCACAACCTCACCCTGCTGACCGAGGGTGACCTGTTCGTCGCGAAGTTCACCGGAAACTCGCCGAAGGACGAGATCGACGGCTCCGGTGCCGTGCCCTCCGACGGGGAGTTCGACGGATCCGGAAAGTGGCTGCCGCTGATCAAGGGCGGCAAGTCGCAGGTGGCGGGCATGTCCGTCGCCGAGGTGCTCGTGCACACCCGTCTGGCCGCCGACAAGGTGGGGCCGACGAAGATGGACCGCTGCGAGGATGTCGAACCCAACCCGGTCAACGGCAAGATCTACGTGGCGTGCACGAACAACGACGCCCGCGGCACCGAAGGCAAGGCCGGAGTCGACGAGGCCAATCCGCGGACGGAGAACCGCGACGGCCACATCGTCGAGATCACCGAACGCGGGGGAGACCACACCGGGACCGAATTCGACTGGACCCTGCTGATGGTCTGCGGAGACCCGAAGCAGGGCGATCAGACCTACTTCTCGGGATTCCCCGTCGATCAGGTCTCGCCGATCTCGTGCCCCGACAACGTCGCCTTCGACTCCGCAGGCAACCTGTGGATCTCGACCGACGGCGCCCCAGACGGCATCGGCTACTGCGATGGGCTGTTCAAGGTCACGATCGACGGTGACCAGCGCGGACGCGTCGAGCAGTTCCTCTCCGTGCCGCGTGAGGCCGAAGTCTGCGGACCGCTCGTCCACGACTCCTACGCCTCGGCGTTCGTCGCCGTCCAGCACCCCGGCGAAGACGGCGAATGGTCCGATCAGCACTCGCAGTTCCCCGACTACGTCGACGAGACCGACGTCGATGGCGGCAAGGCAGCCCTCCCGCGGCCCACGGTCGTGCAGGTGATCAAGGGCAGCGGCGAGACCCCGACCGATCCGCCGGAGGACCCGGATGACAAGGACGCCGACGCGGACGGGTCCGACGGTGCCGACGGCGGCTCGGCCGACAAGGACGGGTCTGCGAACGAATCCGGCGGTGACGACGGGTCGAAGGACGGTTCGTCTGCCGACAGCACCGGTTCGAAGGCCGGCTCACAGGACGGCGCGAAGGATGCCGCCGCTGCGGGCGCGGCATCGAACTCGGACGGATCGAGCAGCTCCGGCGGCTCGGGTTCGGGCGGTTCGGGCGGTTCAGGTTCGGGTTCCGGCGGGAACGCGAGCGGAGGCTCCGGAGGAGGCTCGAACGGCGGAGGTTCGAGTTCCGGCGGCTCGGACGGCGGCGAATTGCCGTGGACCGGTTCGGACAGCACGCTTCCGCTGCTCGGCGGCGGTGCGGGTCTGCTGGCCGCCGGCGGTGCTATGGCCACCGCCGCGCACATGAAGCGCAAGAAGGCAGGCGAAGCCGAAGGCGGAGCGGACACTCAGTTCGAGGACGAGACTACTGGCGAGTGACCCTGCCAGTCTGCCGGCCATGTGGCCGAATGGAGCAGTCTGACGATCGGATCAGTCGCTGAAGACAAGTTCAGGACGATCCGTGCGGAATCTGACTATAGAATCCCGCACGGATCGTCCTGAACTTGCTTGTTGGGTTGAGTTCTCCGGCGCTGCGGACAGTGAGGGACGCGTGAGTCCCGGTCTGCGGGCCTCGGAACCGGACCTCAGACGGCTCAGATGGTGACGAGGCCGTTGTGTTGCGTCTCGAAGCTCACCGACATGATGCCCGGAGTGCCGTGGGGTGCGGACCAGTCGATGTGGATCTCGGGAATCGGCTTGGCGTCCTGGGTGCCCAGCCAGTCGCGGAGGCGATCGCGATCGCCGGCGATCTGCAGGGTGTCGATGGCCACCGCCCCGTTGGTCTTGTGGGACGAAGGGTGCTGGGACGAGTCGGCGGACCACTTGATAAAGAACGGGAGCTGGGGATCGGCGATGAGCCCCTTGACTCCGATCTGCAGCCACCTGAGCTCGAGGCCGGTCTCCGGTGTGCGGTTGCCGTCGACTGCCTTGCGTTCAAGGCGGGTCTCGACTTCGGTGAGGTCATCGACCGAAACACACCAGCCCATCCAGCCGCCGCCGAGTTCGGACCGCGCCCGAACCGCCTGACCGAAGGGTGTTGACAGCGCGGCCGGGTGCTCCAAGGCTTCGACGACTTCGAGGTAGTGGCCGTTCGCGAGGGGGAAGATCAGATTTCTGGTGCCGAATCGAGGATGCACACCGCCGTCGTAGGGAACCACACCGAGCCGCTCCGAGATCCTCTCGGCCGTTGCCTGGTAGCCATCGGGTTCACTGGCGAATGACACATGATCGAGTTTCATGACTCGACAATCGCATAACCTGGCTCACACTTCCCATTAGGCTCACCTAAGAAATTGTGATCGAGACCACGGCCGCACACCCCGAGGCCACGACCGCGCCGCACCCGAGACGCGCCCACAGCCGGCGCAAAACAGAAAACCGCCCGGACGTTCAACGTCCGGGCGGTCGTCGCAGCGCGAACAGCGCTACGCAGGTGTCACTGCGCCAACCGCGACTCAGCGGTCGCGGCTGGGCGTGTCGAGCCTCAGTGCCCCTCGGCCTTGAAGCGCTCGATCGAGGCGTTGACCTCGGCCTCGGCGGCCTCACGGCCGACCCAGCTCGATCCCTTGACGAACTTGCCGGGCTCGAGATCTTTGTACCGGGTGAAGAAGTGCTCGATCGAGTCGAGGGTGAACTTGTCGACATCGCCGATGTCGCCGAAGCCCTCCCAGCGGGGATCGCCGGCGGGAACGGCGAGGACCTTGTCGTCGCCGCCTGCCTCGTCCTCCATCTGGAACATGCCGATGGGCCGGACGTCGACGAGCACGCCGGGGAACAGCGGCTCGGTCAGCAGCACGAGCACGTCGAGAGGGTCGCCGTCATTGCCGAGGGTGTCCTCGATGAAGCCGTAGTCGGCGGGGTACTGCATCGACGTGTAGAGGTAGCGGTCGAGCTTCACCCGACCGGTCTCATGATCGACTTCGTACTTGTTGCGCGAACCGCGCGGGATCTCGATCGTGGCCAAGAGTTCCATAGTGCTCCTTCAAGCTAGGCGTGCATCACTAGAATAGAGCTTACAAGTCCCCACCACCGATGAGCACAGCGACCGGAATGCGGTCAGAAGAACGGGAGCTCGCGTTTGAAACGCAAGAAGACAGGCGCCGTCGTCACCGCCGGCATCTTGGTCCTGGCCCTGGGCGCCTACACCGTCGTCGACGCCTATGATCTCGTCCCCGGGATGCCCGGGTTCCTCACCACCGACCCCGCCATCGAGGTCCAGGCCGTGCCCACCCCCGATGCCACCGGCAAGGAGGTCCCGGCGCCGGCCTCGGCGGTCGACGATTCCGCTCCCACACCGACGAAGATCCCCGAGGAGGTCGACGCGATCCTCAAGGACGCGAAGGTCAAGGGCTTCGGCATCGAAGTCCGCGATGGGCTCAGCGATGACGTCCTCTACGCGAAGGACGAAACCAAGGCGCGCACCCCGGCGTCCGTGACGAAGGTGCTCACCGCGGCCGCCGCCCTTGAGACCATCGGCGGTCAGGCGCGGCTGAAGACCACGACGAGCTTCGACGCCTCCACCGACACGGTGACCCTGACCGGCGGCGGGGACCCGCTGCTGTCCGCGGGGGAGTCCGACCCCGGTTCCGTCAACGGCCACGGCGGACTGAAGACCCTGGCTGAGCAGACCGCTGAGTCCCTGAAAAGCAAGAACGTCGCCGAGGTGGCCCTCAACCTGGATACGTCCCGGTACTCGGGGGAAGACTTCAGTCCCGGCTGGGAGCGGGCGGACATCGCCAAGGGCGTGATCACCCCGATCCAGCCGCTGATGGTCGACTCCGGCTACGTCGGCAGCAAGGACCGTGCATGGCGCGGCCGCAGCGACAAGCCCGCCAAGGACGCCTTCTCCACCTTCGAGAAGGAGCTGAAGAAGGCCGGAATCACGGTCACCGACAGCAGCGACGCAGGCGAACAGGCCGCGGATGAGAATGCAGAGCCCCTCGCCGAGGTGGAATCGGCGACGCTCTCCGAGATCGTCGAATTCGCGCTCGTGCACAGTGACAACGTCGTCGCCGAGGTGCTCGGCAACGAGGTCGCCATCGCCCAGGGCGAACCCGGCAGCATCGAGGCCGGACCCGAAGCGGTGCTTGCCGCCCTCGGCGATTCCCTGGACCTGGGCACCATCCATCTCGAAGACACTTCCGGGCTGTCCTACGAGAACCGGATCAGCCCGCACGACCTGACGACGATCCTCCAGGCCTCGGTGGTCGCCGATGACTCCCTTGCCGGGCTGATCAGCTACTTCCCGGTCGGCGGACTGACAGGAACGCTGACCGAGCGGCTGACCGAGGACGAGAACGCCGCCGGCACCGTGCACGCGAAGACGGGCACGCTCTCGACCGTGACCTCCCTGGCCGGCGGGGTGCTCGACGCCGAAGGGCGCTATCTCGTCTTCTCCCTGCAGATCGACGATGTGGACAAGGACAGGATCTTGGAAGCCAGAAAGACCGTCGACGATGTCGTCACCGTGCTCGCGAACTGCGGGTGCCGATGATCATCGACGAGAAGTTCGCCGCCCGCACCGCCCGCGAACTCGTGCCCACCGCGAAGGTCCCGGACCCGGACGAACTCGACCAGCTGGTCGCCGGACTCAAGGACAATGCGCTGACCGCCCAGGACCTCGTCCTCGACTCCTTCCTGCTGACACCCGAGCACGCCGATGACGTGCGCTCGCGCCTGGCCGCAGGTTCCGTGCTCGTCCTCGACCAGCTCGGCTGGGTTAAGGCGAACGCGCAGTCGATCAACGGCATGGTCGAACCGGGTGCCCTGCCGGCCCCGGTCGGTCCGGCCACGGCGAAAGGCGCGGCCGTCGAACTCGCCGGAGTCCTCTCGCTGCTTTCGACCAGGGTGCTCGGCCAATTCGACCCCTTCGCCGTCGAGACCGGACGCCTGATGTTCGTCGCCCCGGCAGTGCTCATCGCCGAGGAGGCGATGAACGTCGACCCGCGTGACTTCCGGATGTGGGTGGCCCTCCACGAGGCGACCCACCAGGTCCAGTTCGCCACCGCACCCTGGCTGCGCGAGCACATGCGCACCCTGCTCTCCCGCGTCGTCGCCACCCCGCTCAAGGTCTCCGGGATCGGAGGCGTCGCGGATCTCTTCGCCACCCTCGGCCGGATCGTCAAGGGCGAGGCCAGCATGGTCGACCTCATCCGCGATGAGGACATGCGTGAAGCCCTCGATGAGGCCTCGGCGATACTCAGCCTCCTCGAAGGCCACGCCGACGTCGTCATGGACGAGGTCGGCATCGAAGTGATCCCGAGCGTGCGGAAGCTGCGCCGGAAGTTCGAGGCCCGCCGCGACGCCGGACAGGGCGGATTCCTGTCCAATCTGCTGGGCCTGAATCTCAAGCTCGCGCAGTACCGCGACGGGGCGAAGTTCGTCCGCGCAGTCCGCCGCGAGGTCGGCCAGACCGGGTTCTCGGCCATCTACGCCTCGGTGCGCAATCTTCCGACGAGCGCGGAGATCCAGACCCCACGCCTGTGGCTTGACCGTGTCCACGGCTGAGACACCCGGCCCGCCGCCTCGCCGTCCGAGCCTCGACCCCGCCAGCAGCGCCATCCGCAATGCCGTGCGCGCCCTGCTGGCCGAGGTGAACGCAAGCGAAGTCGGACCCGGGACCGGTGCCCCGCCACGCATCATCCTCGCCGTGTCCGGGGGAGCGGACTCGATGGCCCTGCTCCACGCCTGCGCCTTCCTCCACCGCCGCGGGGAGTGCGAGGCCCGCGCGGTGACCGTCGACCACGGACTGCAGACCGGTTCCGCCGAGGTGGCCCGCCGTGTCCTCGCCACCGCCGAATCCTGGGGTGTGCCCGCAGAGATCAGCACCGTCTCCGTCGACGCCGGCACCGTAGGCCTCGAGGCGGCCGCCCGGGACGTCCGCTACGCAGCCCTCGAGGCGGCGCGCTCACGGGCCGGGGCGAGATGGATCCTCACCGCGCACACCCAGAGCGACCAGGCCGAGACCGTGCTGCTCGGACTCATGCGCGGCTCCGGCACTCGGTCCCTGGCCGGAATGGCCCCGCGCACGGGGGCGCTGCTGCGTCCCCTGCTCGGCCTGACCCGGGCCGAGACCACCGCTTCGTGTGCGGCACAGAACATCACCGTGTGGGACGACCCGATGAACGAGGACGAGTCCTTTGCGCGGGTGCGCACCCGCCGACTCCTCGCCCGGCTCGAGACCGAACTCGGGCAGCCGATCACCGCGAACCTCTCCCGCACCGCCGAACTGTGCCGGACCGATGCCGACTGCCTCGACTCCATCGCCGAGGAGGACGCAGCCGAACTGCGCGGACACTCCGAGATCCCTCTCGAACGGCTCACCGCCCTGCCCGAGGCGATCCTCACCCGAGTGCTGCGCGACTGGCTGACCTCCCTCGGCGTTCCGGCCCAGAGCTTCGGGGCCCAACGCATCGCCGAACTCTCCGCCCTGATCAGAGCGGGAAAGCGGGGCCGGCTGTCCCTGCCCGGGGACACCGAGGTCATCATCGCCGGATCCCGACTGCGGTTTCAGCTCGCCGCCAAGGCCCGCTGAGACTCTCGCCTCGTCAGTCCAGGCGCAGCCCGCCGAGCAGCCGTCCGCCCGAGGCGATCAGCCGACCCGCCTTGTAAACGTCACGGTCCGTCGGGCAGTCCATGATCGCCGAGGTGACCGTATCGGCATCGACGAGCATGAAGTCCGCGGGGGCGCCGACGGCCAGCCCGAACCTGGCATCCTCGGTCAGTGTGGAGCCGTCGGGTCTGGCCCCGGCCATCACCTGGGCGCCGCCCCGGGAGGCGATGTCGAGGCAGTGCTCGATAGCGGCATCGGCCCGGAACCCGTTCGTGAAGGCCAGCTGCCAGGTCCGCCGCAGCAGATCCCCGTCGCCGTAAGGGCTCCAGTAGTCGCGCTGCCCGTCCTCTCCGAGGCCGAGGGCCACCCGGTTCTCTGTCAGCAGCGTCTGCGGCAGGACGCTCTTGGCAGGAGCCACCGTGGTCAGGCAGATGCCCGCCTCGGCGAGGAGTTCGATCACGCGGCGAACCTCCGATTCGGGGTTCGAACTCAGGGCGAAGGCGTGGGAGATCGTCACCCGGCCTTCCATCGCCAGGGACTTCGTCCGGGCGGCGATCTCCTCCATCGAGAACACGCCGGCGCTGCCGCCCTCATGGAGGTGGATGTCGACGCCTGCCGCGTGCTTCTCGGCCAGAGCGAAGACCACGTCGAGGTGGGCCACGGGATCCCGATCATAGAGCAGCGGATCGAGTCCGCCGACGAGATCGGCGCCTTCGGACAGTGCCGCATCGAGGAGATCCCGCACCCCCTTCTCGGACACGATCCCGGCCTGCGGGAAGGCGACGAGCTGCGAGTCGAGGACATCGGAATGATCGGCCAGGGCATCACGGACCCCACGGAAGCGCTCGAGACCGCAGTCGGCGTCGACCTGCGCATGCGATCGGATCCGCGTGCCGCCGGAGGCGATGATCGCCCCGATCGCAAAGGCCGCCTGATCGCGGACGCTGCGCTCGCCGCCGCGCCAGTTCTCCCGATCGTTCATGATGTACCCGTGCAGGGTCCCATCGGCGGTGTGCGGACGGAAGGTCTGACCCATCCGGTTCGAATCGAGATGAGCATGGACGTCGCCGAGGCTGGGCAGCAGCAGCCTGCCCCCGCCGTCGATGGTCTCGCCGGCAGTCTCAACCGGCGATCCCGCCGAGGCGGTGATGCCGGAGATCCGCCCAGCGGCGATCTCCACATCGACGGCCTGATCATCGGGCCGACGGGAAAACAGGCGGACGTTCGTCAGCAGGGTCATGGCGGCATCCTTCGAGCGGGGACAGGCGGTCGCTTAAACGGTATACCATTGAAGCTCGCCTCGGAAGGGACGCCCGGCGCACCTCCACAGTTCCGGATGGGCACCTCCGCCGGTCCGGGTGCGAACCGACACCGAACCGTCTGAAAGGATGAGGCCATGACCACTGAGCCCACCGCAGCACCCCGCACCGGGCGGGGGCTCGATGCGCTGGCGCTGCTTACCCTCATCCTCATCGCCTGTTCGCTGCGTCCCGCCGCCTCTTCACTGGGCCCGGTGCTCTCAGAGGTCAAGTCCGCCTTTGCCCTGGTCGAATGGCAGACGGGGCTGCTCACCGCGCTGCCGGGGCTCGTGTTCGCGATCTGCGGATTCCTCGCCGTGCCGCTGCTGCGCCGGGTCGGCCTCTTCACCTCCCTCGTCATCGCCTGTTCGCTCATCACCCTCGGCGTCGGCGCCCGGGTGCTCGTCGGCGACTGGGTCGGATTCGCCGCGCTGACCGTCCTCGCCCTGGCCGGAATGTCGCTGGGCAACGTCATCCTGCCGGTGTTCGTCAAGACCCGCTTCCCCGACCGCGCCGGACTCGGCGCCACCGCCTTCACAGTCTCGCTGGGCCTGGGCTCGATGTTCCCCGCCTTCCTCACCGCCCCCATCGCCGGACACTTCGAGGACTGGCGCTTCGGTCTCGGCTTCTGGGTGCTCCTGCCCGCCTGCGCTCTGCTTTCCTGGACCGTGCTCAGGCTGGCCGGATCGGTGCCCAACCTGCGCGCGAGCGCGCCCGAGACGGATGCCGCAGGGTCGCCTCGGCGCCACATATACACCTCCTCCAAGGCCCGGTACATGGCCATGTTCTTCGGGCTCCAGTCCGTCAACGCCTACGTCCAATTCGGGTGGCTGCCGCAGATCTACCGGGACGCGGGCCTCGATCCGGTGGCCGCGGGCATCATGCTCACGATCGTCACCCTCGGCGGGATTCCCGGCGGCTTCCTCGCCCCGCAGATCATCATGCGCGGCATCCTGCCGCGCTTCTTCCTCCTCAGCTTCTCTCTCAGCGCCGTCATCGGATACACGGGCCTGCTGCTGGCCCCGACCGCGGTCCCCGCGCTGTGGGCGATCCTCCTCTCCTACGGCGGCTTCGCCTTCCCGGCCGCACTCGCCCTCATCACCGGGCGAACCCGCGAGGTCTCGGTGACCGCTCGCACCTCCGCCTTCGTGCAGTCCTCCGGCTACATCCTCGCCGCTATCGGCCCGCTCGCCGTGGGCGGACTACTCGGTCTCAGCGGGGGATGGGCGGTGCCGCTGTGGTTCATGGTCGGAGTCTCGACGCTCATGGGCGTGACCGGATTCCTCGCCGCATCCCCCGGTTCGGTCGACGAGGAACTCACACTGTGACCCTCCGCGGTGGCACGGCGGGTCGTCGGTGACCCATAATGGAGGCACACCCACCCCATACGAGGAGAATCGACCGCAGTGGACATCAACGATCTCGGCAGTGACATCGACCAGGTACTCGTCTCGGAAGAACAGATAGCCGCACGACTCGTTGAGCTGGCCGCCGCCATCGATGAAGACTACAAGGACAAGGACATCCTCCTCGTCGGCGTCCTCAAGGGCGCGGTCATGGTCATGGCCGATCTGGCCCGGGCCCTGCACTCCCCGGTGACGATGGACTGGATGGCCGTGTCCTCCTACGGCTCCGGGACGAAGTCCTCCGGCGTCGTGCGCATCCTCAAAGACCTCGACACCGATCTCACCGGCCGCCATGTGCTCATCGTCGAGGACATCATCGACTCCGGTCTGACCCTGTCCTGGCTGGTCCAGAACCTGCGCACCCGCGGGGCGGCGACCGTGGAGATCTGCACGATGCTGCGCAAGCCCGAGGCCGTCAAGGTCGACATCGACGTCAGGTACGTCGGCTTCGACGTCCCCAACGAGTTCGTCATCGGCTACGGCCTCGACTACGCCGAAAAGTATCGCAACGTTCCCTTCGTCGCGACCTTGGCGCAGCACGTCTACAGCTGAATTACGTCGAGAGCGCAATCGGATCCGCTGGGACCGGTAACAACGCCGGTCCCATTCGGGCTATACCGGTGACAGGGACTAGGCTGTGGGGGATGTTCCCAGGCAGCCTCGGTAGCCTGAAGCGGTTGCCCACATCTTTTTCCTGAGAGGACTTATGGCCGAGTCGAACAAGCGTCGCCCACTGCTCAACAAGGCGACGAAGGGGCCGTTGATCTGGATCGTGATGGCCCTGCTGGTGGTGTCCATCGGGGCGTTGCTCTTCAGCCGGGTCGGGTTCAGCCAGATCGACACCGAACAGGGTCTGGATCTGCTGGGCGACGACAAGGTCGAGCAGGCCAAGATCGTCGACAAGGACCAGCGCGTCGACCTCACCCTCAAAGAGGACTTTAAGGTCGGCGACCAGGACTTCGGCAAGAAGGTCCAGTTCTTCTACGTCGAGCAGCGCGGTGAGCAGGTCGTCAAGGCCGTCGACTCCGCGAGCCCGGACAAGGGATTCACCGACGAGGTGCCTAAGCAGTCCTGGCTGATGTCCCTGCTGGGAACCCTCATCCCTTTCGTCATCATCTTCGTTGTCTTCTGGTTCCTCATCTCCCAGATGTCGGGCGGGAAGATGATGAACTTCGGCAAGTCGAAGGCCAAGCTCGTCAACAAGGAGAACCCCGACGTCACGTTCAAGGACGTGGCCGGAGTCGACGAGGCTCTCGAAGAGCTCGAGGAGATCAAGGAATTCCTCGCCGAGCCCGAGAAGTTCAAGGCTGTCGGTGCGAAGATCCCCAAGGGCGTGCTCCTCTATGGCCAGCCGGGCACCGGTAAGACCCTGCTCGCGAAGGCCGTGGCCGGTGAGGCCGGAGTGCCCTTCTACTCGATCTCCGGCTCCGACTTCGTCGAGATGTACGTCGGCGTCGGCGCCTCCCGCGTCCGCGACCTGTTCGAACAGGCCAAGACCAACGCCCCCTGCATCATCTTCATCGACGAGATCGACGCCGTCGGCCGCCAGCGCGGCGCCGGCATGGGCGGCGGCCACGACGAACGCGAGCAGACGCTCAACCAGCTCCTCGTTGAGATGGACGGCTTCGACGTCAAGACCAATGTCATCCTCATCGCCGCGACCAACCGCCCCGATGTCCTCGACCCGGCGCTGCTGCGCCCGGGCCGCTTCGACCGGCAGATTCCCGTCGAAGCCCCGGACATGAAGGGCCGCAAGCACATCCTCGAGGTCCATGCCGCGGACAAACCCCTGGCCGAGGAAGTCGATCTCGGGCAGATCGCCAAGCGCACCCCCGGATTCTCCGGTGCCGATCTGGCCAACGTGCTCAACGAGGCGGCCCTGCTGACCGCCCGTGAGAACGCGAAGGTCATCGACAACCGGATCTTGGATGAGGCCATCGACCGCGTCATCGCCGGACCCCAGAAGCGGACCCGCCTGATGAACGACAAGGAACGCCTCGTCACCGCCTACCATGAGGGCGGTCACGCCCTGGTCGCGGCGGCGATGAACCAGACGGATCCGGTCACGAAGGTGACGATCCTTCCGCGCGGTCGGGCCCTGGGCTACACCATGGTGCTGCCGAGCGAGGACAAGTACTCGACGACGCGCAATGAGCTGCTCGACCAGCTCGCCTACGCCATGGGCGGGCGCGTGGCCGAGGAGATCGTCTTCCACGACCCGACCACCGGAGCCAGCAACGACATCGAGAAGGCCACGGGCATCGCCCGCAAGATGGTCACCCAGTACGGCATGAGCGAGAAGCTGGGCATGGTCAAGATCGGCGACGACCAGTCCGAGCCCTTCGCCGGCCGCGGCTACGGCGGGGGAGACGAGTACGGGGATTCGACCCTGTCCTCGATCGACGCCGAGGTCAGGACCATCGTCGACTCCGCCCACGCCGACGCCTACTGGGCGCTGACCCACAACCGCGACGTGCTCGACAATCTGGCCTACCAGCTGCTCGAACGCGAGACCCTCGACCAGGCCGCCCTCGAGGCGATCTTCGCCGATGTCGTCAAGCGTCCCACCCGCGAGGTGTGGCTGGCCCACGACGATCGTCCGGTCTCCGAACGCGGTCCGATCGATCCGCCGCCCTCGGCCAACGGCAAGTCCGAAGGTGAGGGCTCGACCGGCGCCGAGGTGGACACCACCGACATCCCGGGCGCGGGCCCCACCGGTGTCAACGGTCCGCACGTTCCCGAGAACCCGAGCGGACCGACCGGCCCCGACGGCCCGACAGGCCCGACCGGCCCCAACGGGCCGATCAACCCGAACGACGACAGAGGGAACGGCATCTGATGGCCGATATCGAAGGGGTGACCGCCGGCCTCGGCACGGCCCCCGCCGGGCACGAGAACAAGGTCGACCAGGCGCGGATCGCCGCCGCCGTGCGTGAGATCCTCATCGCCGTCGGAGAGGATCCCGACCGGGAGGGGCTGCTCGAGACTCCCGCCCGAGTCGCCCGCGCCTATGAGGAGGTCTTCGCCGGTCTCCACCGCGATCCCTCCGAAGTCCTCGGAGTGACCTTCGACATCAGCCACGAGGAGATGGTCCTCGTCCGCGACATCGACCTGTACTCGATGTGCGAACACCACCTCGTGCCCTTCCACGGCGTCGCCCACATCGGCTACATCCCGAGCAAGCAGGGCAAGGTCACCGGCCTGTCAAAGCTGGCCCGCCTCGTCGAGATCTACGCCCGTCGTCCGCAGGTCCAGGAACGGCTGACCACGCAGATCGCCGACGCACTGGTCGAACACCTCGAACCGCGCGGAGCGATCGTCGTCGTCGAGGCCGAGCACCTGTGCATGACCATGCGCGGGGTCCGCAAACCCGGAGCCTCGACGATCACCTCGGCCGTCCGCGGCCAGCTGCGGGAGACCGCCTCCCGAGCAGAAGCGATGAGCCTGATCCTGCGGGGGTAGTGGACACCGATGCCGAATCCCGAACCCACGAAGATCATGGGCGTCCTCAACGTCACGCCCGACTCCTTCTCCGACGGCGGACGCTGGTTCGATCATGAGCGGGCCATCGCTCACGGGATCGACCTCCTCGATGCCGGTGCCGACATCATCGACGTCGGCGGGGAGTCCACCCGCCCCGGAGCCGTCCGCGTCGACGAGGCCGAGGAGCTGCGGCGAGTCATCCCCGTGGTCAGAGAGCTCGCCGCTGCCGGCATCGTGATAAGCGTCGACACCATGCGGGCGAAGGTCGCCGAAGCCTCGCTGGATGCCGGCGCCCAGATCATCAACGACGTCTCCGCCGGACAGTCGGATCCGACGATGCTGTCCGTGGCCGCGCAGACCGCGGCCCCCGTCGTGCTCATGCATTGGCGCGGCTACCTCGATCAGGCAGCCGCTACCTTCCATTACGAGGATGTCGTCGCCGAGGTGATCGCCGAGCTGCGTGTGCGCATCGACGAGGCCATCGCCGTCGGGGTGAAGACGGAGAACATCATCGTCGATCCCGGCCTGGGGTTCTCGAAGAACGCCGAGCACAACTGGCAGATCCTGGCCGCCCTCGATGAGTTCGCGGTGCTCGAGCACCGACTCCTTGTCGCCGCCAGCCGCAAGCGCTTCATCTCCACCCTGCTCTCTCCGAAGGATCCGAAGCGCGCCGAGGAGGCCGCGAAGGACCAGGCGACCGCTGCGATCTCGACCCTGGCGGCTCAGGCCGGGGCCTGGGCGGTCCGCGTCCACGAACCGGCCACCTCGGCGATCGCCTGCCGGGTCGTTGCCGCCGTGGCCGAGCATGCCCGCGGGGTGCAGGCCTGATGGGCGTGCAGAAGCACCCGCACGCACCCGACCGGATCGAGCTGCGCGGACTGCGGGTGCGCGGCAACCACGGGGTCTTCGACTTCGAGAAACGCGATGGCCAGGACTTCGTCATCGACGTCACCCTCCACACCTCGGTGGTTGCGGCCGCGGCCAGCGACGACATCGCCGAGACCATCCACTACGGGGAGCTGGCCGAGGACGTCGCGCACATCGTCGAGGACAACACCTTCGATCTCATCGAAACACTCGCCGAGACCATCGCCACGCACTGCCTGACCCTCGCCGAGCGGGTCGACGTCGTCGTCCACAAACCCAGCGCCCCCATCCAACGCAGCTTCGCCGACGTCTCCGTCAGCGTTTCACGCGCTCGCGATGCGGACGCCTCCGTGGACGTCTCCGTGGACGAGGTGCCCACAGAGACCGAGGCGTACCTCAATCTCGGGGCCAACCTCGGCGATCCGAAGGACACTCTCGAACTCGCCGTCGAGGCTCTCGACCGGCACCCGCGGATCACTGTGACCGCACGGTCCTCGCTCTACCTCACGGCCCCGTGGGGCGGGGTCGAGCAGAACGACTTCCACAACCTCGGCGTTCTGGTCAGGACGAGCCTGACGGCGCACGAGCTGCTGGCCGTCGCCCAGGGGATCGAAGTCGCTTGCGGGAGGACTCGGGAGCTGCGGTGGGGGCCGCGCACGCTCGACATCGACCTGATCCGATACGGGAGAGGCGAGGATGAGACGATCCTCGACACCGCGGTGCTGAGCCTGCCGCACCCGCGCGCCCACGAACGCGCCTTCGTCCTCGCCCCCTGGGCCGAACTCGAGGAGCAGACGAGCATCCTCACCCCTGCGGGCAGGCGTCCGCTGACCACGGTGCTCGCGGAGCTCTCCGGGCAGGAGATCACGAAACTGCCCTCACCAACGGACCCCTGATCTGACAGACTGGGAACCATGCAGAGAACATCCTCGGGGACCCTCGCCGTCTGGGCCGTCATCGGCGCAGTGCTGGCGCCGGTGGTCGACGTGGTGCTCGAAAGCCAGGGCTTTGCACTGCCCGGCCTGCCCTGGTTCGCGATCATCGGGATGCTCATTCTCTCAGGCGTCCTGCTCGTCCTCGGGTGGCCGATCAAGAAATGGAACGACGGCGACCGGACCAAGGAGATCGACCCCCTGCAGGCGGCTCGGGTGGCCATCATGGCCAAGGCCAGCGCCCTGACCGGAGCAGGCCTCGCCGGCTGGTACGTCGGCAATGCCGCATACTACTTCCTCTCCGCCCCAGGAATCCGCAACGATCTGGCGGCAGGTATGCTGTTCGCAATGATCGCCGCCGCCGTCCTCACGATCGTCGGCATGATCGTCGAAGGGTTCTGTGAGATCCCGCCCCAAGACCCGCCAGGAGCCGAAGCAGCATGAGCCGTGACCTGTCCTTCTCAATCGGAGCCGATGTGAACTTCAACCGGGTCAGTCCGAAATACGGGCTCAAGGAGGTCATCGGCAGTCTCATCATCCTCGTGCCGATGATCATCGTCGCCCTCGTCTTCGCCATCATCTTCACCGCCGAGGTGCCCTGGCTGCATGCGATCTGGGCAGTGCTCGTGGCCTTCACCGTCTTCATCGTCATCATCACCCTGCGCCAGGCCAGAGCGATCGGCTATGCCGAACGCGAGGACGATCTGCTCATCCGCCGCGGCATCATGTTCCACCGGGCCACCGTCGTCCCCTACGGCCGGCTACAGTTCGTCGACGTCGACTCCGGCCCCATCGACCGGATGTTCGGGATGGCCACTGTCAAACTCCACACCGCCTCGGCGGCCACCGATGCGACCATCCCCGGCCTGCCCCGTGCAGAGGCCGACCGTCTCCGCGACAGCCTCGCCGGACTCGGCCAGGTCAATCTGGCGGGTCTGTGAGCATGAGCGAGGAACAGCCCGAGCCCACGATCAGCGACTCTGCCGCCGCTGACTCTGCGGTCAGCAACTCAGCCGTCAGCGACTCTCCCGTCACCAGCTCCCTGCACGGTGCGGCCGCACCCGAGGTGTGGCACCGGGTCCACCCGCTGACACCGATCCTCGAGAGCCTGGCCGTGCTCGTCGGTATCTTCATCGCCGCCGCCTACGGACTGCAGAACTTCGTCCAGTCCGCGGTCGAGGATCTGGCCACCGGAGACGGCGTCGACCTCGGGTTCGCCGGGTGGCTGCGCTCCCATCCGCTCGTTATCCTCGCCGTGGTCGGCGGCATCGTCCTCATTCTCCTGCTCACCGCCTTCATCAGCTGGCTGGCGTGGAGGGTGATGGGCTACCGCGTCGACGAGGAGTCCATCTACTACCGTCGCGGACTGCTGTCGAAGAAGCTGCGCAAGGCCCGCTTGGACCGGGTGCAGTCCATCGAGCTGCAGCAGAAGCTGCTGCCGCGGATGCTAGGCATGGCCGAGCTCGTCTTCGACGTCGCCGGCGGCTCCGACTCGAACATCTCCCTGAAGTACCTGGCGAGGAAGCGCGCCGAGGAGCTGCGCGACGAACTGCTCGCCGCCGTCAAGGCGAAGAAGCAGGGGACCGCCCGCGCCGAGGCTGGTGCCGGGTCGGTCTCGCCGGCAGGGGAGTCCGGGACAGCAGGGGCACCTGGGGCGCCTGGGGCGGGGAATTCCGTCGCTGCCGGGACCGCAGGGATTGCCGGTGCCGCTGGAGCCGCGGGGGCCGGCGCCGAGACCGACGGCACCGCTGCTGCCGCCGGTGCCGCGGAGCCGGGCATCGATCGCTCGGTACCCGAACGCCGGGATGAGAGCATCGGCGTGCGCCTTAGCAAGCGGCTCGGGACGATGGCCGATGGCGTCTCCCACGAAGCCGAGGGCAGTCTCAACGAACTGCTTGCGCCGTACAATCTCTCGGCCAATGTCGGCAAGGAGGGCGAGATCATCCGGGTGCCCGTGCACCGGGTGGTGGTGTCCTCACTGCTCAAGACCGAGACCATCATCTCGGTCCTCGTCGTCCTCCTCGTCCTTGCCGCCGCCATCGTGCTCCTGGCCTTCGGCATCACCGAAGCATTCATCCCGATGCTCGTCGGTGTCATCCCCGGCATCTTCGCCGCCTTCTCCGTGTTCAAGAAGAACCTCGACAATGCGAACTTCGTCGTGCGGCTCAGCGAGAACGGATTGGCCGTCAACCACGGCCTCTTCGCCACCTCACGCAAGGTGATCCCGCTCGATCGGCTGCAGGCCGTGTGCCTGCACCAGCCGCTGCTGTGGCGCTGGGCCGGCTGGTGGAAGGCCGAATACAACATCGCCAGCGCGAGCGGCTCGACAGATTCGAACCTGCTTCTGCCCGTCGGCGACATCGACCAGGCGCTGCTCATGGTCGGCCTCGCCCTGCCCGATCCGCAGCTGCCAGAAGGCGTCAGCGCCGACACCCTGATCCGCTCGGCGATGTATGACCGGAAGTCCGAGGATCCGCAGGCCCCCGCCGCGGAGGCGCTGTTCCATGGTCAGCCCCGGTCCTCACGGATCATCGACCCGCTGGTGTGGAAGCGGCGGGCCTACGCGCTGACCGAATCGATGCTCGTCCTCCGCCTCGGGGCGCTCGACCGGAGGGTCGACTTCGTCCCCCACGTGCGCGTGCAGTCGCTCAAATACCATCAGGGTCCTCTGCTGCGGAAACTGCGGCTCGCCTCGGTGTCAGTGCATTCGACCGCGGGCCCGATCATGCCCAGCGTCACCCACCAGGGTGTCGATGAGGCCAAACGCTTCTTCAACGAGCACGCCGATCGCACCCGCATCGCCCGCCAGCGCTTCGACGCGGAGGCGAAGACGGCCACGACCGCCCACCGCCCAGCCGAGGGGGACCGCGGATGAGCCCGGACGACGCCCCGCGGCTGGGCATCGGCATCATCGGCTGCGGCCGCTTGGGTGCGAGCGTCGGTGCCGCCTGGCGGCAGGCCGGGCACGCGGTCATCGGGGTCAGCGCCACCTCGGCGGCGAGCCTGGAGAGAGCCGAGAGCATGCTCCCCGGCGTACCCGTCCTCGACCCCGACGAGATCGCCGAACGGGTCGAGCTGCTGCTCATCGCCGTCCCTGACGGAGAGATCGAATCCCTGGTCACCGGGCTGGCGAACCTGGGGCGGATCCACTCCGGACAGATTCTCGTCCACTGCTCGGGACGCTACGGCACGGATGTCCTCGACGCCGGGACCCGCCTCGGCGCGCTTCCCATCGCCCTCCATCCCTCGCTGTCGTTCACGGGCACCGAGGTCGATCTGACGCGGCTGCGTCAGGCCACGGTCGCGGTCACCGCACCCGCGCCGATCCGCGCGGTCGGGGAGGCTCTCGTCGTCGAGATGGGCGCCGAACCGATCGAGCTCGCCGAGGCCGACCGCGCCCTCTACCACGCGGCCATCACGCATGCCTCGAACCACTCGATCACGATCATCAGCGAAGCCATGGAGATGCTCGCCGAGGCGGGAGTCGACGATCCTGCGCGTGTGCTCACCGCCCTCGTCGATGCGAGCGTGGCGAACACGCTGCAGAACGGACCCAAGGCTCTGACCGGACCGGTCAGCCGCGGGGACACCGGAACCGTCGCCGCCCACCTGAGCGCACTGAGTGAGTTCAGTCTCAGCGTCTCCAACCCGGCGGCCCGCAACAGCTACATCGCCTTGGCCCGGTCGACCACGGCGAAGGCGCTCAGCCTGGGGCGGATCAGCGACGCCCAGGCCCAGGAGATCCTCGCCGCACTCGACTGAGCGCACGGCTGAGCAGTCGGCTGACAACGCAACTGAGCACTCGGCTGCTCACGCGGCTGTTCACCCGACCGGACCGGTGGCTCCGAATTCCCCCGTGGGGCAGGGCACGGTAGCCTTGATTCCATGGCAGATACCGAGTCGAACACGCCCGAGAACGCAGACCTTTCACCCGAACATCTCGATCCGGAGCAGATCCGGATCCGAAAGGAAAAGCGCGCCAGGCTCTTGGACTCCGAGACCGAGGCGTACCCGGTTTCGATTCCCCGCACCCACACGCTGAGCGAGGTCCATGCCGCTCACGACGGACTCGAAGCGGGGGAGGAGACCGAGGACATCGTCGGCGTCGTCGGCCGCGTGGTCTTCGTGCGCACGACCGGGAAGCTGTGCTTCGTGACCCTGCAGTCCGGCGACGGCACCCGACTCCAGGGCATGCTCTCGCTGCGGGAAGTCGGTCAGGAGCGCCTCGACGACTTCAAGACCGATGTCGACCTCGGTGACTTCCTGTTCGTCCACGGCAAGGTCATCAAGTCCAAGCGCGGCGAGCTCTCCGTGCTCGCCGACTCCTGGTCGATGGCCTCGAAGGCGCTGCGCCCGCTGCCGGGACTGCACACCGAGCTGGCCGAGGACACTCGCGTCCGCCAGCGCTACCTCGACCTCATCACACGCGAGCAGGCGCGGGAGACGATGCTCACCCGCTCCAAGGTGATGAGCTCCCTGCGCCGGACCTTCGCCGACCAGGACTTCGTCGAGATCGAGACGCCGATGCTGCAGGTAATGCACGGCGGTGCCGCCGCACGTCCGTTCAAGACGCACATGAACGCCTACGACATCGATATGTACCTGCGCATCGCCCCCGAGCTCTTCCTCAAGCGCGCGATCGTCGGCGGCATCGAGAACGTGTTCGAAATCAACCGCAATTTCCGCAACGAGGGTGCAGACTCCACCCACTCGCCGGAATTCGCGATGCTCGAGGCCTACCAGTCCTATGGGGACTACCATTCGATCGCGGAGCTGACGAAGACGCTGATCCAGAATGCCGCGCAGGAGGCCACCGGTTCGCTCGTGGTCACTCTCGAAGACGGCAGCGACTACGATCTGGGCGGCGACTGGGCCGTGGTGAGTATGTACGAGAGCCTGTCCGCGGAGTCCGGGGTCGAGGTCACCCCGGAGACCGGTCTTGAGGTGCTCGATAAGATCGCGGCCGAACACGATGTCGACCTTGGCGGCGTCTTCCGCTCCCACGGAAAGTACGTCGAGGAGCTGTGGGAGCATTTCCACCAGGACAAGTTGTGGGCGCCGACATTCGTCACCGACTTCCCCGTCGACACCTCTCCGCTGGTGCGCGAGCACCGGACGAAGAAGGGCGTCGTGGAGAAATGGGATCTCTATGTGCGCGGCTACGAGCTCGCCACAGGCTATTCCGAGCTCGTCGACCCCGTCATCCAGCGCGAACGCTTCGAGGCGCAGGCCGCCGACGCTGCGAAGGGCGATGACGAGGCGATGGGGCTCGACGAGGAATTCCTCACCGCCATGGAACACGGCATGCCGCCGACCGGCGGAATGGGAATGGGACTCGATCGCCTCCTGATGGCACTGACCGGTTTGGGAATCCGCGAGACGATTCTCTTCCCGTTTACGAAACCGATTGCGAATTCGAGCGACGAAACGGTTCAGGAAGGCTGATTTCAATGATGGATCTCATCAAGGCTCTGCTCCCCTCGATCTGCGTGGGGCTGCTGTTCTGGTATGTGATGCGCAACATTCTTCGCGCTGACCGCACCGAACGCGAGCAGATCGATAAATTGTATTCGGAGCATGAAGTTAGTGAATTAGGCGGTAATACACAAACGGATGTTAAGCTGACTTCGACAAAAACCTCTGATTATGAAAAGAGTGATCATGGCAAGGGAGATGCGACTCGTTCTCACGGATGATTTTGACGGCTCCGAAGCGGCGGAGACCGTGCGCTTCAGCCTCGACCAGGCAACATACGAACTCGAGCTCTCGACAGAGAATGCCGATAAGCTCCGTGAAACGTTCGCTCCGTTCATCGCCAAGGCTCGCCGGGTAGCCAACCCCGGGGGACGCGGACGCCGTGCGGGCTCGAATGCGGGCCCGAAGCGCGACACCGCGAAGATCCGCGAATGGGCACAGGCGAACGGGTATCAGCTCGGTGACCGCGGACGTATTCCGCTGGAGATCGTGGAAGCCTACGAAGCAGCCGATAAATAGGGTCTGATTGCGGTTTCTTCGAGAGCCGCAGTATCCGCATTCCAAGCCGAGGGGCCAACGGTTCGACCGTTGGCCCCTCGGCCATTCACGCGATGAGAATTCAAATCTCGTACGAATCGGCACCGTCAGTTCTTTGTCACAGGAATTTGCCAGAATTAGGTTCGCCCCATCCGTGGTCCGATCCGCGGTTCCCGCAATTGCGGGCAATAGTGTCTTCTTGACAAGGCGATATGTGATGGCTTTAGAACTGGTCTCGGAAGGGGAATTCCGAGCGGAAATGGCGTCGCCGTTCTTCGTCGCGGGGTCGTCGGACCACCTCGGCGACGACATTGTGACGCGGCTTGGGTCCGCACGGATTGCGATGACCGGATTTCGCCCACAGCCAAACGGTTTCGGCTGATGGCGAAACGGGCAATAGAACCGTGCCCCAGGTCGTTAGGCTCAGAAGAATAACAAGACCGAGGAGGGTGAATATGTTCGAGCGGTTCACTGACCGAGCCCGCCGCGTGGTGGTGCTCGCCCAGGAAGAAGCCAAACTTCTCAAGCATAACTACATCGGAACCGAGCACATCCTGCTCGGACTGATCCACGAGGGTGAAGGCCTGGCGGCCAAAGCACTCGAGGGAATGGACATCTCCCTCGAGCAGGTGCGCGACCAGGTCCAGGAGATCATCGGACAGGGGCAGCAGGCGCCGAGCGGGCACATCCCGTTCACCCCGCGCGCCAAGAAGGTCCTCGAGCTCAGCCTCCGCGAAGCGCTGCAGCTCGGCCACAGCTACATCGGCACCGAGCACATCCTGCTCGGCCTCATCCGCGAGGGTGAAGGTGTTGCAGCACAGGTGCTCGTCAAGCTCGGAGCGGACCTGGGACGGGTCCGTCAGGAAGTCATCAAGCTGCTCTCCGGCTACCAGGGCAAAGAGCCCGTCTCCGCCGGCGGACGCGAAGAGGGGACCCCATCGGGTTCGCTGGTCCTCGACCAGTTCGGAACCAACCTCACCGCCGCCGCTCGCGAGGCGAAGCTCGACCCGGTCATCGGCCGGCATGAGCAGATGCAGCGCGTGATGCAGATCCTCTCGCGCAGGACGAAGAACAACCCCGTCCTCATCGGCGAACCCGGTGTCGGCAAGACGGCCGTCGTCGAGGGACTGGCTCAGGCCATCGTCAACGGCGATGTCCCGGAGATCCTCGTCGACAAGCAGCTCTACACGCTCGACCTCGGCTCCCTGGTCGCGGGCTCCCGCTACCGTGGTGACTTCGAGGAACGCCTGAAGAAGGTGCTCAAGGAGATCCGCACCCGCGGTGACATCATCCTGTTCATCGACGAGATCCACACCCTCGTCGGTGCCGGTGCCGCCGAAGGTGCGATCGATGCGGCCTCGATCCTCAAGCCGATGCTCGCCCGCGGTGAGCTGCAGACGATCGGTGCGACCACACTCGAGGAGTACCGCAAGCACATCGAGAAGGATGCCGCCCTCGAGCGTCGCTTCCAGCCGATCCAGGTCCCCGAGCCCTCGCTGGCGCATTCGATCGAGATCCTCAAGGGGCTGCGTGACAAGTACGAAGCCCACCACAAGGTCACGATCACCGAAGGTGCCTTGGCTGCGGCCGTGAACATGTCCGATCGCTACGTCAACGACCGGTACCTGCCGGACAAGGCGATCGACCTCATCGACGAAGCCGGTGCCAAGCTGCGCATCTCGCGTCTCTCGGTTCCCCAGGAGATCCGCGACCTCGAGGAGCAGATCCTCGAGGCTCGGCACCGCAAGGAAGCCGCGATCGACGCTCAGGACTTCGAGCTGGCGGCTTCGGAGCGCGACTCCGAGATGAAGCTGCAGCAGGAGAAGGACGACCAGACCGAGGCCTGGCGCAAGAGCGGCAAGGACACCTCGGCGACCGTTGATGCGGACCTGATCGCAGAGGTTCTCGCCTCGGCGACCGGCATTCCGATCTTCAAGCTCACCGAGGAGGAGTCCTCGCGTCTGCTGCGGATGGAAGACGAGCTGCACAAGCGCATCATCGGGCAGAACGACGCGGTCAAGTCGATCTCCCGTGCGATCCGCCGGACCCGTGCGGGTCTGAAGGATCCGAAGCGCCCGTCCGGTTCGTTCATCTTCGCCGGGCCCACCGGCGTCGGCAAGACCGAGCTTGCGAAGGCTCTCGCGGAGTTCCTGTTCGGCGATGAGGACTCGCTCATCAGCCTCGACATGTCGGAGTACTCGGAGAAGCACACCGTCTCGCGTCTCTTCGGTTCGCCTCCTGGCTACGTCGGCTACGAAGAGGGCGGCCAGCTGACCGAGAAGGTCCGTCGCAAGCCGTTCTCCGTAGTCCTCTTCGATGAGGTGGAGAAGGCCCACTCGGACATCTTCAACTCGCTGCTGCAGATCCTCGAAGACGGTCGCCTGACCGACTCCCAGGGGCGCGAGGTCGACTTCAAGAACACGATCATCATCATGACGACCAACCTGGGAACGCGCGACATCTCCAGCGGTCTTCAGATGGGATTCCAGGTCGAGGGTGACACCAAGAACAACTACGATCGCATGAAGCAGCGGGTCAACGAGGAGCTCAAGCAGCACTTCCGCCCCGAGTTCCTCAACCGCGTCGATGACACCATCGTGTTCCCGCAGCTGAACAAGGAAGAGATCCTCGAGATCGTCGACCTGTTCCTCGAGCGGCTCGACACCCGTCTGGCCGACCAGGGCATGAAGGTCGAACTCACGGATGCGGCGAAGTCCCTGTTGGCCGATCGCGGCTACGATCCGGTGCTCGGCGCCCGTCCGCTGCGTCGGACCATCCAGCTCGAGATCGAGGATCATCTCTCCGAGAAGATCCTGTTCAAGGAGATCGGTCGGGGTCAGACCATCAAGGTCGACGTGACGGGCGAAGGCAAGGACGCAGAGTTCACCTTCGACGGCGTGGAGACCGAGAGCCTCGTCCCGAGCGGTGACGGCGACTCGGATGCCGAGAACGAGCTGGCCGGTGCCGGTTCGTCCGGTTCCACCGGTTCGGGCAGTTCGGCTTCCTGATCGGAGTGATCCGACTGATCGGATCGCTGCCTGACGAAGGCACCCGTTCGGCTCGCTGAGTCGTGAAGGCCCGGGGGACCAGCAGCAGCTGGGACCCCGGGCTTTTTCGTGCCCGCCGTCGATGGTGTTGAATGAGGTCATGAGCTCAGCCGCAGAGGATTTCGACCACGATCGGATCGCCCGGGACCACCACGACAATCACGGACTGCCCGGTGGCCTCTACCTGCGCCGTGCCAGGACCGGCGACGTCAAAGGCATAGAGGCCCTCGTCGCGCCGCTGGCCGAGGATCGCATCCTGCTGGCCAAGGACACGGTGACCTACTTCGAGACGCTGCAGGAGTTCTGGCTCGTCGTCGACCCCCAACCCGACGGCACGGAGATCCTCGCCGGCTGCGGGGCGCTGCACATCATCTGGTCCGATCTCGCCGAGGCGCGCACGGTCGCCACCTCGCCCGACTACCGGGGCAGGGGAGTCGGCAAGGCCCTCATCCGCCAGCTCATCGCCGATGCCCGGCAGCTCGGCGTCGACCGGATCTTCTGCCTGACCTTCGAGACCGGGTTCTTCGGCTCCCTGGGCTTCGAGCCGATCAAAGGCATCCCCGTCTCTCCGGAGGTCTACGTCGAGCTTCTGCATTCGACCGATGAAGGCGTCGCCGAGTTCCTCGACCTTGCTCGCGTCAAACCCAACACCCTGGGCAATTCGCGGATGATCAAGTTCCTCTGAGCCCTCGGCGATGGCGGCCTGCGGGTTTCAGCGCGGCAGGCTCAGCAGTTCGCCCCGGCGGTGCGCCAGCCCGTCGGTGACGAGGTCGGCGATCAGTCGTGAGACCCGTTCGGCATCCGTGCTCAGGTCCCTCATCGTCCCCAGCTTCGCCGAGGTGGCCGTCCCCAGGGTGTCGAGGAGTTCGGGATCGATCCGGGTCGTCGAGGCCGTGAAGAGGTCGATGCACACCGCGTCGGAGTCCGTGCCCTCGGCTTCCTCGTGGGCGGCCTTGAGCACGTCCATGATCGCACCCCGGAGCTGCCGGTCCGTGCCCGCCCATTTCTGCGTCTTCGGCTTCGTCGCCGAGGCGGGTCTGCCCAGTCGATTCCAGGCGCACATGTCCTGCAGCGGGCATTGCCCGCAGCTCGGGTTCCGGGCGGTGCACACGAGAGCACCGAACTCCATGACTCCGGCGTTCCATTTCACATGGTCGACCTCGGGAACGAATTGAGCCGCCCACCGGGTCTCCGCCCGGCCGGGTGAGGCCGTCGGCCGCTCCTGTCCGGCGAAGAGTCGGATGAGGACTCTGCGGACGTTCGTGTCGAGGACGGTGGTCCGCTGACCATTGGCGAACGAGGCGACGGCCGCAGCGGTGTATGAACCGATTCCGGGCAGTCGTTCGAGCTCTTCGGCCGATTCCGGCACCTCGTTGTCGAGGTCCTCGCTGATGGCTCGGGCCGCTTCCTGCAGGCGCAGAGCCCGACGCGGGTAGCCGAGTCGATCCCAACGTCGCAGCACCTCGGCGGTGGGAGCCTGCGCGAGGTCGGCCGGTGTCGGCCAGGTCTCCATCCACTCCTGCCAGCGGGGTGCGACGCGGGAGACGGGGGTCTGCTGGGACATGATCTCGCTGACGAGAATGGCCCAGGCGCTCGTTCCGGGTGCTCTCCACGGCAGGTCTCTGGCTGCGGAGTCGAACCAGGAGATGATCGTGCTGCGGACTCGGCGAATGTCCTCTGCGGCAACCTCCGGGAAGACGGGACGGGTGCCGCGGGAACTCGTTTCGGCGGTCGCTCGGTGTGTCATTTGGATGCTCCAACGCTTCGGCCTAGGCTCAAAGCGATGACTCCTTCCAATCGTGGTTCGCAGCCGAAGAACGGTGCCGGGCAGCCCCGCCAGTCTAGCGGGAAGCAGCCTGCGCACGTGTACCGTCGGCGACGGATCACGCTGGCTGTGCTCGGGCTCGTCGTCATCGGATTGCTCATCCTCGGCATCGTCGGGATCGTCAAAGCCATCGGTGGCAATGACGAGGGCAAGACCGATGTCGCTGCGGAGACCAGCCCCACGGCCGAGGAGAACACCGAAGCCCCGGTGCCCGATGAGAAGGCAGCGAGCGGGCGATGCCCCGATGACAAGGTCGCTCTCAAGGCCGAGATCGACAAGAAGAGCGTCAAGGATGGGGTCGAACCCGAGCTGGGCATGGTCATCGAGAACAAGCATGATGCTACCTGCCTCATCGAAGTCGGGACGGAGCAGCAGGAATTTGAGGTGAAGAAGGACGGGGATGTCGTCTGGTCCTCAAAGTACTGCGCGGCTGACAAGGACGAGAACGCCGAGGCGTCGACCGAGTTCGCTCCGGAGTCAGAGAAGACCTCGAAGATGAAGTGGAATCGCATCCAGGTCGATAAGAACTGCAACCGGACGAACAAGGACTTCGCTCCCGGCAAGTACGAGCTCGTCGTCAAGCTCGGTGAGCTCAAGAGTGAGCCGACGGAGTTCGAGCTCGAGAAGGATGCGGCCACCAAAGCCAAGGAGAAGAAGGAAGCCGAAGAGGAGAAGGCTGAGAAGGAGAAGGCCGAGAAGGAGAAGGAATCGGGGGAGTCGGAGAAGAAGACCGATGAGCCCGAGGACTCCTAAGGCTGAGTCTCAGGCTCCTCGGTAGGAACCTACTCCCCACGAGTTTCCGTCGTGGTCGCGGAAGTCGAATTCTCTGCCGCCGTGAGGCTGCGTGGCGACGGGGCGGACGATCGCATGCCCCATGTCGACGATCTCCTGGTAGAGACGGTCGACTTCCCGCTCGGTGTCGACGACGACGTAGATCGAGCTGCCGCCCACATTGTCGAGGGCAGAACCGTCGTTGCGGACCGAACCGAACATGATGCCGCCGGTCTCGCCGAGGGCGAACTCGGCGTGGACGATGATCTCCGGGTCCTCTTCGTCGCGGACGAGCAGCCGCTCGGTGAAGCCGAGCGTGGCCAGCAGTGCGAGCGTGGCCTGCCCATCCGTGGTTCGCATGGCTGGAAAGACTGTCGTGGTCATCTTCCAAGGATGCGCCATTTTCGGGCAGAAGTCCCGAGTTTTCCCGCAACTGCCTCTTAGGACTCCTTGGGCTTGAGCAGGATTTCGACGGCTTGGGCGATGTGGTCGCATTCCTTGATCGCCATGTCCTTGGGCGTCGACACGTTGCGCATCGCACCTCTGGCGACGATCGCATGGGTGATGCCCAGGCGGGCCGCCTCGTTGAGTCTCTGGCCCAGGTTGGGTACGTTGCGGATCTCTCCGGAGAGGCTGATCTCTCCGATGCCGACGAACTTCGCGGCCAGCGGTCGTCCCAACGCGGCCGAGGCCAGTGACAGGCAGATGGCGAGGTCGCTGGCCGGTTCGGCGAGCTTCGCTCCACCGACGGTGGCCGTGAACACATCGTTCTTGGCCAGGCTGAGGTTGCCGAGGTTCTGGCTGAGCACCGCGAGCATCATCGCCACTCGGGATGAGTCGACCCCGGAGACGGAGCGTCGGGACTGCCCGCCGGCTGATTCGGTGATGAGCGACTGGACCTCGACGAGCAGCGGTCGTTTGCCCTCCTGCGTCACGGTCAGGCAGGTGCCGGGCGGATTGCTTCCGCTGCGGGAGAGGAAGAGCCCCGATGGGTCTTCAAGGCTCTTGATCCCGTCCTCCTCCATGTCGAAGCAGCCGACATCGTCGGTCGGTCCGAAGCGGTTCTTCACGGCGCGGAGCATACGCAGCCGCGAGTGTCGTTCGCCTTCGAAGTTGCAGACGACGTCGACGAGGTGCTCGAGCAGCCGCGGCCCGGCGATGGTTCCGTCTTTCGTGATGTGCCCGACGAGGACCGTGGGCAGAGATCTCGCCTTGGCCTCGCGGATGAGTGCGGCGGCGACCTCGCGTACCTGGGTGACTCCACCCGGCACGCCGTCGATTTCGGAGGAGGCGAGCGTCTGGATCGAATCGACGATGAGCATCGAGGGAGCTTCCGCCTCGATCATGCCCAGTACGGCCCCGAGATCGGTTTCGGCGGCGAGCAGCAGGGAGTCTTCGAGGGCGTTGATTCGTTCGGCCCGCAGCCGCACCTGTCCCGCTGACTCCTCACCGGTGACGTAGAGGACCTTGGTGCCGAACTTGGCGATGCGGGCGGCCACGTCGAGCAGCAGGGTGGACTTGCCGACGCCGGGTTCTCCGGAGAGCAGCACCACTGCGCCGGGGACGATGCCGCCGCCGAGCACACGGTCGAATTCGCTGACGTAGGTCGTCCGGGCCTGTGCCTGTGAGGAGTCGACCAGGTTGATCGACTTCGCGCCGCTGGACTTCTTGACTTTCGTCTTCACCTTCGTCGACCCGGCGCCCTTCTCCTCGAGGGTGCCCCAGGCTTGGCATTCCGGGCAGCGCCCGAGCCATTTGACCGTCGAGTAGCCGCATTCGGCGCAGGTGAAAGACATACCGCAATTCTGGCACGAGGCACTGACGCCGCAGCGTCAGTGCCTCGCAGCCACGGTCGAGTGGAGATCAGTCGAGGGTGGTGAGCACCCTGGGCCCGTCTTCGGTGATGGCGATCGTGTTCTCCGAGTGCGCGCCGTTCGAACCGTCGGCCAGGCGCAGGGTCCAGCCGTCCTTGTCCACGCTGAGCTTCTTCGAGGTGAAGGACCACCAGGGTTCGATCGCCAGGGTCAGGCCCGGCTTGAGGACGAGGCCACGTCCGCCCTTGCCGCGGTTGGCGACGTGCGGATCTTCGTGCATGGTGTGCCCGAGGCCGTGGCCGCCGAAGTCGAGGTTGACCGGGATGCGCTGAGCGTCGGCGACATCGCCGATGGCCTTCGAGATGTCGCCGAGGCGGTTCCCGGCCTGGGCGGCGCCGATGCCGGCCTGCAGGCCTTCCCAGGTGGAGTCGATGAGACGCTGGTCTTCATCGGTTCCGTTGCCGACGATGACCGACCGGGCGGCGTCGGCGACCCAGCCGTCGATGGAGACAGCGAAGTCGAGGGTCAGCAGGTCGCCGTCTTTCATCACGTAGTCGTGCGGTTTGCCGTGGAGGACGCCGTCATTGACGGAGAGGCAGATGACGTTGCGGAAGGGGCCTTCGCCGAAGGAGGGGGCGTAGTCCCAGTAGCAGGACTTGGCACCGGCATCGGCGACGAGCTGTCGGGCCCGCTTCTCCAGGTGCATGATGTTCATGCCCGGTTCGGCGATCGAAGACAGTTCGGCCAAGGTCTTTGCGACGAATCGGCCGGTCACCGCCATCTTGTCGATCTCGGCGGGTGTCTTCAGCTCAATCACGGGTGCTCTCCTTCATCATTTCTTCGCTCATCTGCAACTTTAGTCGTTCGCACTCAGCCCGTCGCGCTCGCCAGCAGATTCCGTGACGAACCAGACAGCTCGACAACTGACGCTGAGCGGAGACCACGCAGGGAGCCTTGTCAGTCTGTCGCCGTCGAGGTAGATTCCCCGCCATGAGGGATATCTTCACGGCATTCATTCTCGGTCTTGTTCTGGCGAACTCCATGCATTTGGGTATTGACGATATCCACGAGGGCGGTTGGGTGTGGATCCTCGAACTCATCGTCTTCCCCGCGGCGGCCCTGGTCGGCTTGATCTCACTCCTGTGGACGCACAGGAAACGGGCGTCGGCCGAAGACCGACACCCGCATCCTTGAACACTCTTGCAAATCGTCCGATTCGTTCAGCTCAGCTCACTCGAACTGGCTGACGGTGCGGCGTGACTTGATAACGAACCAGCAGATCGGTCCGATCACTGGCAGGAGGAACACGATGATCGCCCATACGAGCTTCGATGGGGCATCAAGATCAGAGCGGTAGATGCTCACGAACGCCCAGATCAGCAGGGCGACGAAGGCCAAGAGAATTCCCGACCAGATGATGTCGTAGGCGGCCGGCAGCAGGGGATTCTCATTCATGGTTTCAGGCTACAACAGTGCCGGAAAAGTGGTCGTTGCGAGCGCCATTGGCGATCGAGGAGGGCCCTGGGCACCATCAGGCAACGCGAAGCTCGAAAAGGTCGTCACTGGCGACGACTTTTTCGAGCTTCGCGTTGACTCAGAGGAACTCCACTCCTTGAGCCAGCGGCAGTTCGCCCGAGTAGTTGATCGTGTTCGTGGCCCGCCGCATGTAGGCCTTCCACGAATCGGTGCCCGACTCGCGGCCGCCGCCGGTCTCCTTCTCACCGCCGAAGGCACCGCCGATCTCCGCACCCGAGGTGCCGATGTTGACGTTGGCGATGCCGCAGTCGGAACGCGAGAGGAAACGCTCGGATTCGGCCAGCTCAGAGGTGAAGATCGCCGAGGACAGTCCCTGCGGCACGCCGTTGTGGATCTCGAGTGCCTCGTCGAGATCCGAGTAGGTGACGACGTAGAGGATCGGGGCGAAGGTCTCGTCCTCCATCACCGCGGTCTGCGCGGGCATCTGCACGACCGCCGGCTGCACATAGTGGGCATCCGGGCGCTCATCGGCCAGCACGCGTGCGCCGCCGCAGAGGACTTCGCCGCCCTCGGCTTCGGCCTGCTTGATTGCCGACTGCATCGCCTCGTAGGCCCCGGAGTTGATGAGCGGGCCGACGAGCACTCCGTCATCGGTGGGCGAGCCGATGCTCAGCGTCCGATACGCCGCGACGATCTTGTCCACGAAGTCAGCGGCGATCGATTCGTGCACGATGAGCCGGCGCAGGGTCGTGCAGCGCTGCCCGGCAGTGCCGGCCGCGGCGAAGACGACTCCGCGCAGGGCCAGATCGATGTCCGCGCTCGGGGCGACGATCGCGGCATTGTTGCCACCCAGCTCGAGCAGGATCCGACCGAAGCGCTCGGCCACGACCGGACCGACCTCACGGCCCATCCGCACCGAGCCCGTCGCCGAGACCAGGACCACTCGCGAGTCTCTGACCATCACGTCGCCGATGTCCCGTCCGCCGATGAGCACGGGCACGAGACCCTGGGGCGCCCCCACCTCGGCGGCGGCCCGGGCCAGCAGGGATTGGGCACCCAAGGCAGCGAGCACCGCGTTCTCCGAGGGCTTCCACACCACGGCGTCACCGGCGACGAGTGCCAGGGCGGTGTTCCACGAGTACACGGCCACGGGGAAGTTGAAGGCCGAGATCACGCCGACCACTCCGAGCGGATGCCAGGTCTCCATCAGCCGGTGACCCGGGCGTTCGCTGGGCATGGTCTTGCCCCACAGCTGCCGGGACTGACCGAGCGCGAACTCGCAGATGTCGATCATCTCCTGCACCTCACCGGCGGCTTCGGATGGGGTCTTGCCGGCCTCGACGGTGATGATCTTCGCCAGGTCCTCCTTATGCTCGGCCAGCAGCCGGCCCCAGCGTTGGACCAGCTGGCCGCGCACGGGAGCGGGCACGTCACGCCAGGTCTCGAATGCGGTCACGGCCCCGGAGATCTTCGCCGCGGCAGTCTCTGCGGTGTCGGCGGCCAGGGTGTCGAGTTCCTGACCGGTGATGGGGGAGCGGGCAGGCAGACTCGCCGGGGCGGTCCTGCCGTCGAGGACGGATGTGTCCACTCCGCAGGCGTTCAGTCCCGAGGTGAGAAGGTCGGTGATGGTCTGGTCGGTGGGCAGGGCGGTCATTGCTGTCCTTTCGTCGGTGGATCGTGTGCGTGTTCGTGAGTCAGACGATGTTGAGTTCTCGGCGGAGCCCCGAGGTGGCGAAGCGGCGTTTGTCCAGCGGCGAAACGTCGACGAAGGGTTCGCGTCCGGTCATGAGGTCGGCGACGACCTCGCCGACGGCCGGGCCCATGAGGAACCCGTGCCCGGAGAATCCGCAGGCGTAGAAGAAGCCGTCGAGTTCCTCGGCCTCGCCGATGATCGCATTGTGATCGGGGGTCATCTCGTAGAGTCCCGCCCAGCCGCGCCCCGGCTCGACGTCGGCCAGAGCCGGTGCCCGATGGTCGATGTGCTCGGCCAATGTGGCCAGCCAGTCGGGATCGCGTCGATCGTCGAAGCTCTCGACATCGGTCTCATCCGGGCACCCGAAGAGCAGTCCCGGCCCTTCCGGGTGGACGTAGAAGCTCGTCGTGAAATCGATGGTGAACGGCATCGACGCCAGGTCCACGCCGAGGGTGTCCGTGTCCACGGGTTCGCTGACCATGATCTCGCGGCGCAGCGGAGTCACCGGCAGGTCGACCCCGGCCAACTCGCCGATGCGGCCGGACCAGGCTCCCGCAGTGCACACCACCTGAGAGCAGGCGATTGTGCCGCGGTTCGTCATCACCGAGACGACCCGGCGTCCCGCGGTATCCTCACCGGCCGTCTCGAAGCCGGTGACCTCGCAGGACTTGAGTACGCGCACCCCCAGGTCGCGGGCGGCGGTGATGTAGCCTGCGACCACCGCCTCCGGAGTGCAGTGCCCGTCCCCTGGATTGAAGGCCCCCGCCAGGAGTCCTTCTGTCTCGACATAGGGGGCGAGTTCGGCCACCTCGGCGACGGTGAGCATGCGGGAGTCGAGTCCCATACTCTGCTGGAGCGCGACATTGGCGCGGAAGGCCTCAACCGCCTCGGCGGTGTCGAGGAGGAACAGGTAGCCGTTGCTGACCAGGTCGATGTCGATGCCGAAATCGGCCTCGAAGTTGCGCAGCACCTCGAGGCTGCGGACCGAGAGGGCGATATTGAGCGCATCGGAGAATTGGCAGCGGACGCCGCCGGCGGCCTTCGACGTCGACCCCGATCCCGGGGTGTCGCGCTCGACGATCACGATGTCACTCACCCCGGCCTTGGCCAGATGGTAGGCGGTGGACGCTCCCATCACTCCGGCGCCGATGATGACCACCTCGGCGCTCGCCGGTGGTTCGTTCGTCTGTGCTGGTGCTGCGTTGTCCACGTTTCACCTCGCTGTGTCCTGCCGCGCCGACCTCGTCGTCGGCGAACTGCGGCCTGATGCCATTGTGCTTCCGATCACTTTTAAGGACAAGCGCGAGTCTGTGAAAACTGTTTTTAGGAAACGTGAAAACACTCTATGCTGAGCCCATGGGATGGACACTCGGACAGCTGCGTACCTTCGTCGCCGTCGCCGAACTCGGTTCGATGACGAGGGCCGCCGAGCAGCTCGGCTACAGCATCGGCGCCGTCTCCCAGCACATCACCGCGCTGCGCCGGGTCGTCGGCTCCGAGCTCTTCCTCCGCCGCGGCAGGGGTTTAGTCCTCGCCGAGGCGGGCCGAACCCTGCTCCCGCGTGCCCGGAGCATCCTCGCCGCGCAGAAGCAGGCCGAGATGGCCATGCTCGGTCGGGACTTCCGCAGCGAGGCCATCGTCACCCTCGGCGTCTTCGGCTCCGCGTCGACGAGAGCGCTGCCCGAGATCGTGCGGATCCTCGGCGACCGGCATCCCGATATCGGGGTCCGGGCCCGCGAAATCAATGTCGAGACGATGTCCGCGGCCGTCATCGACGGCGCCATCGAACTGGGCATCGGCATCAACTATCCGGCCGTGCCGCTGCCGCCGATGCGGGGGCTGAGCTGGCACGCCGTGGCCGCGGAGGAATTCGGCGTCGTGGTCCCGGCCGGTGCGCCCCTGCCCGAGCCTGAGGAGTTGGCTGAGGCCGATTGGATCCTGCCCCCGGCCGAGGAGCTATTCGGCCGAGCGATGCGCCTTGCCACCTCGGCGCTGGGGATCGCCGCCAAGGAGACTCACATCGTCACGGATACGGCCGTGGCGCTCGCCCTGGCCGGCACCGGACTCGGCCTGACCCTGGCCACGCCGATCATGATGTCCCTGGGCGGGCCGGACGTCGAGCTCCACCCGGTCACCGCAGGCTCCGACGCCGAGGTAGGCGGTCGGGAGATCATCGTGCTGACCTCCCCGGATCCGGCGGGGCCGGTCAGGGCCGTCGCCGAGGTGGTCGCCGAGGTCTTCGCGTGAGGGTTTCGGCCTAGGATTGGGCCATGAGCTTCGATCATCAGTGGAACAGGATCCGTGAGACCAACCCCGATCATTCGGCGAACTACGCCGAACGGTGGCGCAAACTCGTCGCCGCCGGGCACGACATCGGGGGAGAGGCTCGCTTCGTCAACGCCATGGCTCCGCGCGGGGCCCGCATCCTCGACGCCGGCTGCGGCACCGGTCGAGCCGGCGGGCTGCTCATCAATGAGGGGCATTCGGTCTACGGGGTCGATCTCGACGAATTTCTCATCTCCGTCGCCGAGGAGGACTTCCCTAGCGGCCAATGGCACACCGGCGACCTCGCCGTCTTCGACTTCGCATCCGCGGGCGTCACGGACATCGACGTCGCCTTCTGCGCCGGCAACGTCCTGTCCTTCCTCGATCCGGCCTCACGACGTCAGACGCTGTCGAACATCAAATCGACGATGAAGTCCGGAGGGCGCTTCGTGGCCGGATTCGGAGCCGGACGCGACTACGACTTCGCCGACTTCATCGAGGATGTGGAGTCCACCGGCATGATCGTCAACCTCAAGCTCTCGACCTGGGAACTCCACCCCTTTGAGACCGACAGCGGATTCCTCGTCCTCATCGCCGAACGGGTCTGAGGCTGCATCGCCCTCACCACGGACCCTGGAGGTCGTTCAGAGGTCCCTTCGACATGGCGATGAACGCCTCGGTGGCCGGGGACAGGGTCGCATCGGTGCGGGAGATGAAGGCGAAGTGGACGGGGAACGCCGGCGACAGGTGTGCCCATGACAGCTCGTCCCGGAGGGGATGGCGCTGGAGCTCGACGAGTGGCCGTTCATCAACGTCAGATCCGAGCGCCAGAAAATCAAAGACGAAAGGATCCTTAGTCAGGTGGCGTGCCAACGCGGAATCCTGCTTCTCAAGATGTGCAGCGAAATTTGACGAAGCGTTGCCCTCCCGGTCAATCAGTCTGCTGGAGATCTGCTGTTCGAGCACGTTTCGGGACCAGCCGTTTTCGGCCGCTGCTGCCGCATACCATTCTCGGGCGAGTTGACTGTCAACCTTGTCCAGAAGCATTCGGATGTGACCCCACGGAAAAATTCCCACAGCCTGTGGGACTTTTGCCGTCCACTCAGGCCAAGCGCGGGCAAATGACCGCATGTAGAACAAATCGTTGCGGGAAAGCCCTCTCATATCAGGAAACGCGGAACGCAGATCAGCTGCAAGTCGATTTATCTTGCGGCACTGACGTAGATACGGGTACCGAGAACACCATCGACGGGGGACTCACCGCCAAATAGACTTCTGCTATGGCGACGAAGGCAGTGAACATCGAGTCCATCGAGAAGGCGCTCGGAGAACCCTGGGCGAAGACGCGGGAGCGTCTCGAAGCGGCGGGAGGAGCCTCGGCGAGTCACAAGGAACTCGCCGATGCCCTCTATCCGCAGTTCGACGGCGTCGTCGACAAACACGGCTGGTGGGTCCAGGGTGCTGTCGTGGCCTATGAGCAGGAGATCGGCAGGCGGGTGCCCGGCCAACGCGCCGACGGAACCTTCGACGTCGCGGTCTCCCGCACGATCGTCGGGCAGCGCAGCGACCTCGTCGCCGCGCTCGCCTCCCACGTCGACGGATCCCTCAACGGGGTCGCTCTCTCCGCTGCACCTCGCACCTCGGAGACGGCGAAGCGCTCATTCTGGAGAGCGAACCTCGAGGACGGGACGAAGATCGAGATCGCGGCCGAGACGAAAACCGAGGACAGATCGCTCGTGGTGATCACCGCGTCGAAGCTGCCGAGCCCCGAAGCGCTCGAGGACTGGCGGGCCTTCCTCAAGGGCTTCCTCCAGCAGTTCTGAGCGTGTCTGAGGACTGAGCGAATCCTGACCTCTCAGTCCCCGCCGATGATCGGGTTCCACGTACCCAGGACATGAGCCGCGACGATTGCGAGCACGCACACGCCCATCGCGAGCACCACGACCACGAGATCACGGGCGCCGAATGTCGAACGCCTCCGCCACGTCCTGCCGGGACGCCCGAACGCTCTGCCCTCCATCGCCATGGCCAGAGTGGTGCCGCGGCGGATCGAGACCACAAGCAAGACGAAGACTCCGCCGAATAGACTCCCCGTGCGGCGGAGGATCGATCCTCCGGCCACACCTCTCGCGCGTCTGGCCATTGACAGGGTCTGCCATTCGCTCACGAGCAATCCGAGCAGCCGGGAGGCCGCGAGCACCGAGACGACGACCACCTCGGGCAGTCGCAGATGTTGGATGAGGGCATCGGAGAGGTCGCGCGGATCGATCGTCGAAGCGAGCACGATGAGCGGAATCGCCAAGGCCAGGGCACGGACGAAGATCGCCGCCGCCGCATCGAGAGAGCCTGTGGTGATGAGCAGCAGGCCGAGATCGATGACGACGGCTCCGGTCTTCTCCGCGAGGATTGCCGTGCCCCAGGCCGCCAGCAGCGCACCGAGCGGCAGGAACCACAGGCGCTTGAGCGCGGCGAAGAGGTCGAGCCCGGTCGCCGGCAGGCCGAGCAGGGTGAACCCGAGGACCACGCCCGCCGACACGAGGTCGATGCTCAGCAGCGCCCCGACCATGAGGATGAGTGCCACGGCGATCTTCGTCAGCGGATTGCATCGGACCAGGGCGGTCCGGCGCACCACAGGAATGAGCTGGCTGGGGTCTTCGACCTCGGAGCGTTCTGCCTGCAATCGAGTCTCAGTCGACACGAGCACCCCGTTTCGCCTCGACCCGAACACCGGACCCGGAGGCCGGAAGCTCGATTCGTCTGGCACCGATCGCATCGAGGAAGGCGTGGTCGTGGCTGACCGCGACCACCGCGGTGCCGTGGGCGAGCACGTCGAGGAACAGTTCGACCAGTCCCGCCCAGGTCAGTGCGTCCTGGCCGAAGGTCGGTTCGTCGACGATGAGGACCCGCGGGCGGGGAGCCATCATCGCCGCCACCGACAGCCGCCGCTTCTCGCCGCCGGAGAGTCCCTGCGGATGCGCCTCGGCAAGACCGTCGAGACCGAGCACATCGAGCAGCTCGGAGACCCGGACATCGATCTCGGTCGCCGACCAGCCGGCGAGCTTGGGCCCCAGAGCCAACTCCTCGGCGACGCTGCGGGAGAGGAACTGATGCTCGGGCTCCTGAAAGACCATCCCGATCCGCGGCGCCAGCTGGGCCGAAGGCCAACGGAACGGTCGGGCGTGCTTCGTCCCGGTCCGCAGCCCCGCCTCGGCGAGGACCTCACCGGAGAATTCCGCGATCAGCCCGGCCAGGGTCAGTGCCGTCGTGGACTTGCCCGCGCCATTGGGGCCGAGGATGCCCACGGCCTCACCCGCCCGGATCGCGAGGTCGAGCCCGACAGCGGCCGGGACCTTCGCCCGCGCTCGCCCCACACTCAGGTCCCTCGTGCGCAGCAGCACCTCGCTTTCGGTGTGATCTGCAGGTTCGACCGGGCTTCTGTTCTCGTGGCGCCCGGGTACCCAGATCCCGCACTCATGCAGGACCTCGGACAGCGCCGGATCGTCGAAGATCCGCCTCGGCGGGCCCTGGGCGAGCAATCCACGGCGTCCGATCACGACGACGGTGTCGACGTGGTCGAGCCACAGGCTCACCCGGTGTTCGACTATGAGCATCGTCGCCGAGGTGGCCGCCTGGGTGGCGAGAATCGCGTCCCGGACCGCTTCCGCGGAGTCCGGGTCGATGTTCGCGGTGGGTTCATCGAGGACGATGACCTCGGGAGACATGGCGTGGATCCCGGCCAGGGCCAGACGCTGCTTCTGGCCGCCGGAGAGTGCCGCGGTCGGGTGATTCGCCGGCAGTTCGAGGCCCATTGCCGCCAGTGAGCTCGGGATGCGCGACTCGATGGTCGCGGCGGGCAGGCCCAGGTTCTCCATTCCGAAGGCGACATCGTCGCCGACCCGGGAGAAGACCACCTGCGAATCGGGGTCCTGGAGGACCAGCCCGGTGCCGCCTCGGCGAGGATCCGGTGCGGCGTCTCCGACGAGCAGCTCACCGGTCGACTCTCCCGACTCAGCCGGCAGGACGCCGGCGATCGCATGCAGAAGCGTGGTCTTGCCTGCCCCGGACGGGCCGAGCAGGAGGATCTTCTCACCGGCGGCGATGTCGAGATCGAGGGGGCCGACGGCGGCTCGTTCGCGGTCGGCATGGGTCCACGAGTAGCCGTGCGCCGTGATCGGCAGGGACATCAGCGGATGCGGCCGGAGGCGAAGGAGCTCAGCGCCCCGGTGCGGGCGATCGCCCGGTAGGCGTACCAGGCGCCGATGCCGGAGATCACGGCACCGGAGACGATCGCGCACATGGCGTAGGCGATCTGGAAGCTCGGCTGCCATTCGGCGTTGTACATGATGTTCTCGCTCACGGACATGAAGGCCCCGGCCATGAGGCCGGAGAGTGTGGTGATCCACAGTGAGAACCGGCGGTAGCCGAAGGCCGCGAAGATGATTTCGGCGCCGAGGCCCTGGATCAGCCCGGACAGCAGCACGGTGGCCCCGAAGTGCGAACCGAGGACGGCTTCGACGACGGCGGCGATGAGTTCGCAGAGCAGGGCGGCACCGGGTTTGCGGATGATGGCTCCGGCCAGGGGTCCGGCGAGGACCCAGAGTCCGGCGATCAGTCCGATCGAGGGTGGGAAGGCCTGGAAGCCGAGTTCGAGGACCTTCCAGCTCAGGGCCAGCACCCAGAAGATCAGTCCGACGGCGATGCCGAGGACGGCTGTGGTGACGTAGTCGACGACCCGCCACTTCTTCGTCTTCGGTGCCTGGGTGTGTGCGGGTGCGGTCTTCGCAGCGGGTTCCGGTGCGGTCGTTTTCGGCATTGTGCCTCCTCAGATCAAGGAGGGGTAGAAGAGTCTCGACTTCCTTCGGCGGTGCTAACCGCATCAGGTTCGAGGGTCTGCAGCTTCATCTGCACTCTCAGCGCCCCTCGCGGCGCTCCCCTGTCGTAGCCACCACTGTACAACAGGGTCTGGGTTCGGCCGAGCCGTTCTCATCATGGAGCGTTCACCTGCCGTTTCAGGCAGGGACGTATGCCGCAGACTCTTCTGTTACTACTGCTCGGTAGGAATGGTCTGGTGAAAACTCAGCTTCTCATCAGGTCCCTCAGCTCCGCGTCGGTTCTCGCACTTCTCACCGCGTTCGTCGCCGCTCTCGTTCCGGCTCACGCCGAGGTGGTCGAGGACTCGACGATCACCGATCCTGTTCTGCAGGTCGGTGCGGATGAGTTCTCCCGCAATCTGTCGTGGATGAGCGAGAGCTCGGATGGGGGAGAGGTTCGGTGGGTGAAGGTCTCCGAGCTCGAGGGCGAAGAGCTGCCCGAAGACGCCGACAGCGTTGAGACCTCCGATTCCGGTCGCTCGACCGATCTCAAGCGACATTACAACCATGCGAGCATGACCGGTCTGGAAGCGGGCACCGAGTACGCCTACCAGGTTGGCAGCGAAGAAGATGGGTTCACGTCGGTGGAGACCTTCACCACCGGCACGCCGGGCGGGGACAGCGAGTTCCTGGTCTTCGGTGATCCGCAGGTCGGCTCCGGCAGCGGTGAGCCCGATGATGCGACCGGTTGGGCTCGGACGCTGAGTTCGGGTCTGACCACGGCCGAGGCGCCGCGCTTCTTCTATTCGCTCGGTGATCAGGTGAACTCGGCGGGCGATCAGGACGAGTACGCACAGTATCTCGCTCCGGAGGCGACCCCGACCGTGCCCCAGGCGACGACGATCGGCAGCCACGATGTCGGCTCGAAGTCATACGAGCAGCACTTCAACCGACCGAACGTCAGCCAGGATCACGGGGGAGACGGACTGATCACCTCCGGCGGCGACTACTGGTTCATCGACTCCGGCGTGTTGTTCATCAACATCAACTCGAACAATCTCGACACGGATGAGCATGCCGAGTTCATCGACGAGGTTGTGGCTGAGCACGGTGACGAGGCCCGGTGGAAGGTCCTCGGATTCCACCACTCGATCTATTCGACTGCGACGCACAACGATGATCTCGATGTGAAGAAGCTGCGCAAGGCGATTCCGCCGGTCGCCGCTCGCAATGACATCGACCTGGTCGTCTCGGGGCACGATCACATCTATAACCGGACCTTCCTCATGGATTCCGAGGGGCAGCCGGTCGAAGGATCCGATGGCGGCCGCGAGCAGGAGAAGGACGAAGGGCAGACCCTCTATCTAACGCTGACCTCGTCCTCGGGGTCGAAGTTCTACGACTACGTGCCCGGTCTCGACTGGGAGGCCAAGAGCGTCCATAACGACGTTCCCGCGTTCACTAGGATGCGGGTCTCCGACGATGCACTGCGGGCGACGACCTACGAGGTGCCGTCAGGAGCCGACGGACAGGTCTCGGCTCAGGCCGCCTCCGAGCAGATCGACGACGTCGAGCTCACTCGAGCCGGCGACGAGGACCCTGATCCCGGTGCGAACGCCGAGGCGGACGCAGATGGTGCCGAGGCGGACAGTACAGGAGCGGAAGCAGACGCCGGATCCGAAGGCGCTGAAGGGGGCACGGACGCGGGTTCCGAGGCGAATGCTGCCGAAGCGGACACCGATACTGGTTCTGAAGCGGATTCCGACGCTGGCGCCCGAGCGGATGCGGGCGCCGACGGCACCGAAGCTGACTCAGGCGGCACCGAAGCAACGGCAGATGAAAGCGCTGAGGCCGGCGCGGGCGAAGAAGCAGGCTCCGACGGGGGAGAAGGTGACCCGGGCGCGGAGCGGAGTCCGACGCTGCCGGAGCGGAGTCCGACTCGGACTCCCACGACGCCGGTGCCGGTAGCACAGACCCGGTCGGCGGCGACCTGCCCCGGCCCGGCGGTGAGATGGGACTGCCGGTCGCCATCGGCGCCGCCGCCGTTCTCCTCGGTGCCGGACTGGTGCTCCTCGCCAGACGTCGCCGTCGCGCCTGCAGTCACTGAGCCCTCCGCTCGCAGAGCGAGCGACACCCGCTCAGTTGGGATCGACACCAGCTCAGCTGGGAACGATCATCACCGGGCCTGCGGCATGATTGAGGACTCCGCGGGAGACGGAGCCGAGCAGCGCCGACTTCACGGCTCCGCGACCGCGTGTGCCCAGCACCGTGAGTTGGGCACGGCCGGTGGTCTCGACGATCGTCGACTTCGGATCGCCCACCGGCACCGAGGTGGTGATCGGCAGCTCGGGGAACTGAGCCTGCAGCCCCTCGGCCTCCGTGCCCAGGGCAGTCTCAAGCTGCTTCTGGCGACGCCCGGTGACCTCGGAGCTGAGTTCGAGGTCGGGGTACCAGTACAGCCATTCCTCGCCCGCGGGAAGCACGCAGATGATCTCGAGCCCGGTGCGCCGAAGCGAGGCCTCCTGGGCCGCGGTGAACATCGCGACCCGGCCGGCCTCCGAGCCGTCCACGGCCACAGCGACGGGACCGGACTCCTGCCCTGCAGCCGGCGAGTGTTCCTCGGAGCCTGAGTGCCGGGGCACGACGATCGTCGGGCAGTGCGCATGGGCGGGCAGGGCGGTGGAGACCGAGCCGAGTATCCGACCCATGAAACCGCCGCGGCCGCGGGCGCCGACGACGGCGACATCGGCACTGGTGCTGAGGGAGATGAGGACACCGGCGGCATCGCCGGGCGCGGTGCGGAAGCTCTTCGGGCCCTCGTGATCGCGGAGCAGTTCGACCGCCTCGGCGAGGGTCCTCTCCGCTGCCCGCTCGGCGACCTCGGCCTCATTCTCGGGCGGCATGGAGGCCATGTTCGCATAGACGGGGACCGGTTCCGTATACGACGTGACGACGGTCAGAGGGACATTGCGTCGGGTCGATTCCGCAGCGCCGTGGCGAACGGCCAGGGCCGCCAGCTCGGAACCGTCGAAGCCGACGAGGACTCCCAGTGAATGCTCCAGCGACGCCTCGGATGCACGGGAATCGGTGGCACGGGCATCTGTGGGGCGAGAATCGGTGGGACGGGGTGCGGCAGTCATGATGGACCTCTCCATCGGGGCCTGACCAACCCTGCGACCGACGACGGCCCCGAAAACCAACTCCGTCGGCATCAGGGCCAGTCTATCAAAGGACTTCTACGTCTTGTAGAAAAATTTCCGGCTCAGGTTGCTCCGGCGAGCTCGACCCCTCAGATCGGGAAGCCCAGATGCGCGAGGGCGACTCGCAGGACGTGCTCTTGGCCGTGGCAGAGCTCGGAGACGATGTCCTCTCGCTGCGTCTCCTCCGGAGTCAGCCAATCGAGGCTGAGCGCATCGGCGCGCGGGGTGCACTCGCCGCGGACCTCGAGGATGAAGCACATCGAGATCGCGTGCTGCCTCGGATCGTAGAGAAGGGAGGAGCCCTCTGTCGGGAAGTACTCGGCGATGTGGAACGGGGCGATCGCCGGCGGAATGACGGGCAGGGCCATCGGCCCCAAATCGTTCTCCGCGTGCCTCATTAGCGCCGCGCGGATCGACTCGTGGAAGCGGATCCGTCCACCGACGACCTCACGGCCCAGGGTGCCGTCGTCAAGACTGCGCAGAAGCAGTCCGATGCGCTCGACCTTGCCCGACTCTCCGACCCGCACGGGAATCGCGTTGACGTAGGGGATGGGCATGCGTCGTCGCAGCTGTGAGAATTCGGCGTCGTCGAACCAATTGTCGTCGTAGTCTAAGGCGGTGCGCGTCATTGTGCCATCGTCCCACATCGTGGGCCGCGGCAGAAGGCTTCAGCCGGAACCCGGCGGGCCCTGCCGAGTGCCGGGGCTTGGCCTGCTCTTCCGCCCGGTGGTGATCGAGGGGAGGCTTCGGGTAAAGTATCTTGATGTCGAGATAAAATTCCGGCCGATCCGTGACAGCGCAGTGACGTAGCCTACAGTGGTGACCACGACACTCGACCCACACGGTCAAGGACGTTTGAAGGGGAAATCCATGATCAATCATGAAGTCCGCACGCATAAGAGCTCAGAGAACCTGGCTCGCGAAGACCAGCTCGCCTGGAAGATCGCAGAGGTTGCTTCCGACCCGACTCCGGTCGACGCAGACGTCACCGAGATGGTGATCAACCGAGTCATCGACAACGCCTCCGTCGCAGCCGCCTCGGTGCGCCGTTCGGCACCGCTGCACGCTCGCGAGCAGGCCCAAACCCACCGGTTCACCCCCGGCGCCGCAATCTTCGGCCTGCCGCTGAACGAACGCTTCTCCCCGGAATGGGCCGCCTGGGCCAATGGCGTCGCGGTCCGCGAACTCGACTTCCATGACACCTTCCTCGCCGCCGAATACTCCCACCCCGGCGACAACATCCCGCCGATCCTCGCGGTCGCCCAGCATAAGGGCATCGGCGGCAAGGACCTCATCAACGGTGTGGCCACCGGGTACGAGATCCAGGTCGACCTGGTCAAGGGCATGTGCCTGCACGAGCACAAGATCGACCACGTCGCCCACCTCGGCCCCTCGGCCGCGGCCGGAATCGGCGCGATGCTCGGCCTCGACACCGAGGTCACCTTCCAGGCCGTCCAGCAGGCCCTGCACGTGACCACCGCGACTCGCCAGTCCCGCAAGGGCGAGATCTCCTCATGGAAGGCCCACGCCCCTGCGTTCGCCGGCAAGATGGCCGTTGAAGCCGTCGACCGGGCGATGCGCGGCGAGGGCGCACCGAACCCGATCTACGAAGGCGAGGACGGCTTCATCGCCTGGATCCTCTCCGGCCCCGAAGCTCGCTACACCATCCCGCTGCCGGGAGCAGGTGAGGCCAAGCGCGCGATCCTCGACACCTACACCAAAGAGCACTCGGCCGAGTACCAGGCGCAGGCGCTCATCGACCTCGCCCGCAAGCTCGGCGGGGAGATCGAGGACCTGTCGAAGATCAAACGCGTCGTCATCCACACCTCGCACCACACCCACAACGTCATCGGCACCGGCGCCAACGATCCGCAGAAGATGGATCCGAAGGCCAGCCGCGAGACCCTCGACCACTCGATCATGTACATCTTCGCCGTGGCCATGGAGGACCAGGGCTGGCACCACGAGCATTCCTACGCCCCCGAGCGCGCCGACCGCCTGGAGACCGTGGCACTGTGGCACAAGATCGAGACCACCGAAGACAAGGAATGGACCCGCCGGTACCACTCGACCGATCCCAACGAGAAGGCCTTCGGCGGCCGCGTGGAGATCGAATTCGAGGACGGTTCGACGCTGGTCGACGAGATCGCCGTCGCCGATGCCCACCCACTGGGTGCCCGTCCCTTCGCCCGAGCGAACTACATCGAGAAGTTCAAGACCCTCTCCGAGGGCATCCTCACCGGTGCTGAGCAGACCCGCTTCATCGAGCTGGCCGAGAACCTCGAGAGCCTCGACGCCAAAGGCGTGGCCGAACTGTCCTTCGCCGTCGACGGACTCGAGCACAGCGGCTCGAAGGGCATCTTCTGATGCTGGGCGCCACAGCGACCCCGGCCGAGCGTCGGGCGAAGTTCCGCGAACTGCTCGCCGGGGACCAGATCGTCCAGTTCCCCGGAGCCATCAACCCGATCAACGCCCAGATCATCGAGCAGACCGGATTCGAAGGTGTTTACATCTCCGGCGGTGCGTTCTCCGCCGCCATGGGCCTGCCCGACATCGGACTGACCACACTCACCGAGGTGGCCGACCACGGCCGCAACATCGCCCGGGTGACGAACCTGCCGACCTTCATCGACGCCGACACCGGGTGGGGCGAGGCCATGAACGTGGCCCGCACCGTCCAGGAGTTCGAGGACGCCGGGATGTCGGGCATGCACCTCGAGGATCAGGTCAATCCGAAGCGCTGCGGCCACCTCGACGGAAAAGAGGTGGTCACCACCGCCGAGATGTCCAAGCGGATCAAGGCCGCGGCCAAGGGCCGCCGGGACGAGAACTTCGTCATCTGCGCGCGCACCGACTCTCGCGCCGGCGAGGGCTTGGACGCGGCGATCGACCGGGCCAAGGCCTATGCCGACGCCGGAGCGGACATGATCTTCCCGGAGGCCATGCGGGATCTGGGCGAATTCGAGAAGTTCGCCTCCAGCGTGGACGTGCCGATCCTGGCGAACATGACGGAATTCGGAAAGAGCGAGCTGTTCACGACCGAACAGCTGGCGAATGTCGGAGTCAAGCTCGTGATCTACCCGGTCACGACTCTGCGCATCGCCATGGGTGCGATCAAGTCGGGCCTGCAGACGATTCGGGACAAGGGCACTCAGGTGGACCTGCTCGAGGGAATGCAGACTCGTGCGGACCTCTACGACACCATCGACTACGCTGCGTACAACGATTTTGACTCAGCCGTATTCAACTTCTCACAGGAGGGTCACCAGTGACCGAAGAAATCAAGAAGGGACTGGCCGGGGTCGTCGTCGACACCACGGCCGTGTCCAAGGTAGTCCAGGAAACGAATTCGCTGACCTATCGCGGCTACCCCGTGCAGGAGCTCGCCGCCAAGCGCAGCTTCGAAGATGTCGCCTACCTGATCTGGAACGGCGAACTGCCCACCGAGGCTCAGCTCGAGGAGTTCAAGGCCCGGGAGCGCTCTCAGCGGACCGTCGATGACAGGCTGGTCCAGCTCATCCTCGACCTGCCCAAGGACTGCCACCCGATGCACGTGGTGCAGACGGCCGTGTCCTACCTCGGCGCCGTCGATCCTGAGGCCGACGTCGAAGGCGAAGAAGCCAACCTGGCCAAGGCCGAGCGTCTCTACGCCCAGCTGCCGACGATCGTCGCCATCGACCACCGTCGTCGCCACGGACTCGACCCCGTCGCCCCGACGACGGACCTCGGCTACGCCGCGAACTTCTTCAAGATGGTCTTCGATGAGGTTCCCGACGAGGCGGTCGTGCGCTGCTTCGACATCTCGATGATCCTCTACGCCGAGCACTCCTTCAACGCGTCGACCTTCACCACCCGCGTGATCACCTCGACGACGGCCGACCTGTACTCGGCGGTCGCCGGCGGCGTCGGTGCCCTCAAGGGACCCCTGCACGGTGGTGCCAACGAGGCCGTCATGGCGATGCTCGAAGAAGTCGGAACCGCTGACAAGGCATCGGCCTGGATCGACGACGCCCTGGCCAAGAAGGCCAAGATCATGGGCTTCGGGCACCGTGTCTACAAGAACGGCGACTCGCGGGTGCCGACCATGCGCAAGGCCTTCGAGAATATGGTCGAGGCGAAGGGTGCCACCGATCTGCTCGACCTCTACAACGCCTTCGAAGAGGACTTCGTCGGCCGCAAGGGCATCTACCCGAACCTCGACTACCCGTCGGGCCCGGCCTACCACCTGATGGGCTTCGACACCGATCAGTTCACCCCGATCTTCGTCATGGCCCGGATCACCGGCTGGACCGCTCACATCATGGAGCAGCAGGCCAACAACGCCCTGATCCGGCCCTTGAGCGCCTACGACGGTGAAGAGCAGCGCGAAGTTCCGGACAACCGGGGCTGAAGCGGCAGCGCTGAATCGTCACAGCTGAAAGGCTCAACACATGACCGCTGACGGTGCCTACCGTCCGGTCGATCTCGAGGGTTTCGACTTCACCGTCACCGGTGGAGTCGGAACCCTCGTCATCGATCGGGAAGAAAAACGCAACGCCATCTCCCGCCCGATGTGGCGGGCCCTGCCGGACATCATCGCCGGCGTCGATGCCGATGATTCGATCGGCGCCCTGGTGATCACCGGTGCCGCCGGGCATTTCTCCGCAGGTTCCGACATCGCCGATCTCGACGTCCCGCTCGATGATTTCTGGTCCCTCAATTCCACCGCCGAGGCGGCCGTGGCGAATGCGCGGACCGTGACCATCGCGGCCATTGCGGGCAACTGCGTCGGGGGAGGCACCGAGATCGCCGCGGCCTGCGATATCCGCATCGCCGCCCCCGGATCGATCTACGGCGTCACCGCAGCGAAGCTCGGGCTCGTCTACCCGCCGGGACCGACCCGCCGACTGGCCAAAGTCCTCGGCGACGCCTGGGCCAGATACCTGCTCACCACCGCCTCGATCGTCTCCTTCGATCAGATGCGCGAGCTCGGATTCTTCCACGAGGTTTCAGAGGCCCCGCTGGCTGCGGCGCAGTCGCTGGGGGAGCGGATCTCTGCGCAGTCCCGGCTCAGTCAGATCGGGGCCAAGGCCGTGCTCGCCGGCGAACTCGACACCGCTGCGCCCCCGGCGTGGCTCGACGAGGCGTACCGGGCGGAGATCGCTCGCGGCCAGGAGGCCTTCTTCGCCAAGCGGTCGCCCGAGTTCGACTTCCGCGGCTCGGACTGGCGCTAAACTGAGCGAATGCGCCTAGCCGTTCTGGACATCGGGTCCAACAGCGTCCACCTGCTTGTCGTCGACGCTCATGTCGGAGCCCCGCCTCTGCCTGCAACCTCCCATAAGGAGGTGCTGCGTCTGGCCGAGTACTTGGGCGATGACGGTGAGATCTCCGCGGAGGGGCAGGAGCGTCTGCACAGCTTCATCGCCGAGGCGGTCGAGATCGCCGAGGACCAGGGTTCGGAGCAGATCCTCGCCTTCGCCACCTCGGCGGTCAGGGACGCCCCGAATGGAAACAGTCTGATCGAGTCGATCAACTCCCAGCTCGGGGTCACCCTCAACGTCATGTCGGGCAAGGACGAGGCCCGGGTGACCTTCCTCGCCGCGCGTCGCTGGTTCGGCTGGTCGGCCGGCAAGATCCTGCTGTTCGACATCGGCGGCGGTTCGCTCGAGATCGCGGCCGGACAGGACGAGTACCCGCAGGCGGCGGTGTCGATTCCGCTCGGCGCCGGTCGCACCTATTCCGATTTCCTGCCCGATCCGCTGCCCAGCGAGGACGACATCCACCAGCTGCGCAAATACGCGCGCTCCCAGATCGGCCGCATCGCCGGCAAGGTCAACCGCGTCGGCACCCCGGACCATGTCGTGGGCTCCTCGAAGACCATTCGGTCCCTGGCCCGGATCGCCGGAGCCGCCCCGAGCGGGGACGGCATCTACGCTCCGCGCAAGCTCTTCCGCCGGGACCTCGCCGGCATCATCGACACCTTGGCTGCGCGGACCCCGGAGGAGCGGGCGACCCTGCCGGGAGTCTCGCAGGCCCGGGCCGGTCAGGTGCTCGCGGGAGCCATCGTGGCCGAGGCGGCCTTCACGATCTTCGACGTGGGAGTCATGAGCATCTCTCCCTGGGCGCTGCGCGAAGGCATCATCATGCGCAAACTCGACCTGCTCGACTCCGCCGAGACCTCCTCGGCGATGCGTGTCGAACCGGTCGGCGGACTCGACTGACCCACGGATCGCGGCCGACAGAGCCGGATAACCGGACGTTTTCTCTTCTGTGCGGACAGTTTCACTTCTGCTCATTGCCTGTTAGGTTCTTCATATCTACCGAACTTCGCCCCACAGAGTCGGTCGGAAGACGATAATGGTGGATGTCCGAACGTTTGATAGAAGGAACAGAACAGTCAATGCGAAATGGCGAACTCTCCCCATCGTTCCGTGATCAGTCCCTGCAGATGCTGCAGAACACCACCGCCTCCGATCCCCTCGACGTCTTCGTCGTCGGGGGAGGAGTGACCGGAGCGGGATCGGCCTTCGACGCTGCGACACGTGGTCTCAAGGTCGGCGTCGTCGATGCGAAGGACTGGGCCTCCGGCACCTCCTCACGCTCCTCGAAGCTCATGCACGGCGGACTGCGCTATCTCGAGATGCTCGACTTCAAGCTCGTCGCCGAGGCACTCAAGGAACGCGATCTGCTGCTCACCCACACCGCGCCCCACCTCGTCGAACCCGTCGCCTTCGTCTTCCCATTCGAGCACCGCCTCATCGACCGGGCCTTCATCGGCTCCGGCGTCCTCCTCTACGACACGATGGCCACACGCCCGGGACGCAAGCGGGCCGTGCCCATGCACCGGCACCTGAGCAAGAAGGCCCTGAGCTCGCACTTCCCGGGCCTGGCCGATGACGCCGCGGTCGGTGCGCTCGAATACTACGACGCGAAGGTCGACGACGCCCGCTTTGTCATGACCCTGGTACGCTCGGCGGTCAGCTACGGCGCTGCCGCGGCCAACCACGTCTCCGTCATCGACTACCTCCATGACGGTGATCAGGTCACCGGTGTCCGCGCCCGTGACGAGCTCACCGGCACCGAATTCGACATCCACGCCAAGCGCACGATCCTCGCCGGCGGGGTCTGGACCGAGGAGCAGCAGGACCTGGCGAACGCCGACGCGGGACTGAAGGTGCTCGCGTCCAAGGGCGTGCACATCACCGTCGCCCAGGACAAGATCAAGGCCGATCCGGGCACGGGCATCATCTCGAAGACCGAGAAGTCCGTGCTCTTCGTCATTCCCTGGGAGGGCTACTGGGTCATCGGCACCACAGACACGCCGTGGAACGAGGACGTGGACGTGCCGGTGGCGACCGAGAACGACATCGACTACCTGCTCGAACACGCGAACGCGATCCTCGCCGACAAGCTCACCCGAGACGACATCATCGGCGTCTACTCGGGTCTGCGTCCGCTGCTCCAGCCGGTAGTCAAGGAGGGTCAGGCCTCGACGAAGGTCTCCCGCGAACACACTGTGATGGAGGTCGAGCCTGCGCTGGCCGCGATCGCCGGCGGCAAGTTCACCACCTACCGGGTGATGGCCGAGGACGCCGTGGACTTCGTGCTCGGCGACGATGCCAAGGATCGCCGCTCGCTGACCGAGTCGGTGCCGTTGCTCGGCGCCCAAGGTGTGGGTGCCGTGCGTCGCGGGGAGTCCGGAATCGCAGAGAAGTACGGCTGGGACACCGACCGGGTCAAGCGCCTCATCCGCCGTTACGGAACCCTGCTCGAGGACCTTCTCGACCTCGTCGACGACGATCCCGAGCTCGGCCGTGAGCTGGAGGGCGCCGAGCGCTACCTGCGCGTCGAGGCCCACTACGCGGCCGCCTCGGAGGGTGCGGTCCACCTCTCCGACATCCTGGAGCGACGGATGCGCCTGAACTACGAAGTCAGGGACCGGGGCAAGAACGCCGCCGAGGCGGTCGCCGCCATCGTCGCCCCGCTGCTGGGCTGGGACGCCGAGAAGCAGGCCGCCGAGGTCGCGGACTTCAAGGCCCACGTCGACGCCCAGATCGCCGCAGAGTCGATGGGTCACGATGCGGAGGCGGCGGCACTCGCAGAAGAGTCCCTGGCCTGAGGTCTGAGAAGTCCAATCGAATAGCGACAACTGAATAGCAACTGTCATGGAAATACCCGCGAGCAGGACAAACAATAGGAGTTTGTGAGATATGGGTACTATCTTCCTCTATGAGATCGGCGGCACCGCCATGCTCATCCTCCTTGGCGTCGGAGTCGTCGCCAATGTGGTGCTGGGCAAGACGAAAGGCAACGGGGGAGGCTGGCTGCTGATCTCGTTCGGTTGGGGCCTTGCGGTCTTTGCTGGTGTGTTCGTCGCCTACAAGACCGGCGCTCACCTCAACCCTGCGGTGACCTTCGGCATCCTCGCCAGCGGAGCCGATGAGTACGCGCCGGGCATCGCCGTGACCTTCGGCAACACCATCGCCTATCTCGCCGCCGAGATGATCGGTGCGATGATCGGTGCCTTCCTCGCCTGGGCCGTGTACAAGAAGCACTACGACGAGGAGAAGGAGGCCGGGAACATCCTCGGCACCTTCTCCACCGGTCCGGAGATCCGCAGCTACGGCTGGAACTTCGTCACCGAGGTCATCGCCACCTTCGTCCTCGTCTTCGTCATCCTGCTCTTCGGCGGGACCCCGCACGGACTGGGACCCTTGGCCGTCGGCCTGCTCGTCGTCGTCATCGGTGCTTCCCTCGGCGGTCCGACCGGCTACGCGATCAACCCGGCCCGTGACCTCGGTCCGCGCATCGTCCACGCCCTGCTGCCGATCCCGAACAAGGGCAGCTCGGACTGGGCGTACTCGTGGGTCCCGATCGCCGGACCGCTGGTCGGCGGAATTATCGCCGGTGTGGCCTCGCGGATCTTCATCTGAGCTATCTGAGCTGAGCACAGCAGCACAGTCCGAACCACCTCGACACAGGAGTCAAGAATGAGCCAGGAAAAGTACATCCTCGCAATCGACCAGGGAACCACCTCGTCGCGGGCGATCGTGTTCGACCACGAGGGACAGATCGTGTCCTCGGGCCAGCTCGAGCACGAGCAGATCTTCCCCCGCGCCGGCTGGGTCGAACACGACCCGACGGAGATCATCAAGAACACGAACGAAGCGATCGGCCAGGCGCTGAGCAGGGCCAACATCAACAGGCACCAGCTCGAGGGCATCGGCATCACCAACCAGCGTGAGACCACGGTGGTCTGGAACAAGAACACCGGCGAACCCGTCTACAACGCCATCGTCTGGCAGGACACCCGCACCCAGAAGGTCTGCGACGAGCTCGCCGGAGACGAAGGACCCGATAAGTACAAGGACCGAGTGGGTCTGCCCCTGGCCACCTACTTCGCGGGACCGAAGGCCAAGTGGATCTTCGACAACGTCGACGGGGTCAAGGAAGCCGCCGAGGCCGGTGACCTGCTCTTCGGCACCATGGACACCTGGGTGATCTGGAACCTCACCGGCGGCACCAACGGGGGAGTCCACGTCACCGACGTCACGAACGCCTCGCGGACGATGCTGATGAACATCGACACCCTCGACTGGAACGAGGACATCGCCTCCGAGATGGGGATCCCGGTCTCCATGCTGCCCGAGATCCGGTCCTGCTCCGAGATCTACGGCTACGGTGCGAAGAACGGGCTGATCATCGACACCCCGATCTGCGGCATCCTCGGCGATCAGCAGGCGGCGACCTTCGGGCAGGCCTGCTTCGAGAAGGGCCAGGCCAAGAACACCTACGGCACCGGCAACTTCATGCTCATCAACACCGGCACCGAGCCCGTGGCCAGTAAGAACGGTCTGCTCACAACCGTGGCCTACAAGATCGGCGACGCCGAGGCGGTCTACGCCCTGGAGGGATCCGTTGCGGTCACCGGTTCGCTGGTGCAGTGGATCCGCGACAACCTGGGCCTGATCAAGGACGCCCCGGAGGTCGAGACCCTGGCCAAGCAGGTCGAGGACAACGGCGGCTGCTACATCGTCCCGGCATTCTCCGGTCTCTTCGCCCCGCACTGGGAATCCGATGCCCGCGGCATCATCGTCGGCCTCACCCGCTATGTGAATAAGAATCACATCGCCCGTGCGGCTCTCGAGTCCGTGGCCTTCCAGTCCCGTGAGGTCCTCGATGCGATGAACCTCGACTCGGGCGTCAAACTCACCGAGCTCAAGGTCGACGGCGGCATGGTCGCCAACGAGACGCTCATGCAGTTCCAGGCCGACCTCCTCGGCGTTCCCGTCATCCGTCCCGAGGTCGTCGAGACCACGGCCCTGGGTGCGGCCTATGCGGCCGGAATCGCTGTGAAGTTCTGGAACGGCGAAGAGGACGTCAAGGCCAACTGGCACGAGGACAAGCGCTGGAACCCCGAGATGGACGAGGAGAAGGTCGACCGCGTCTACCGGCTCTGGTCCAAGGCGGTCGACAAGTCGAAGAAGTGGGTCGACGAGGACGTCGAAGAACTCTACGGCTGATCCCCACCACCACTGCTACCCGACGGGGGCTGAGCTACCTGGCGCCAGGTAGCTCAGCCCCCGTCGGGTAGCAGTGGGAGGGGCGGTTCTGAGCAAACGTGGAATTTCGGGGCGTTAAAATGGAGTCGATGAGCAGCTCGAAGCGGTCGAAGTCCCAGCGCAAGGTGTACACCACCAAGAATTCCGCGCGCTCGAATTCCCGGCGCCATCGCAACTACTTCGACTCTCACGAGGTCTACGACCACGACGCCCACCACGTCTCCGAACATCCCATCCGGCTCGGTCTCTCCAGCTCCTCGGTGTCCCCGATGACCGTGGAGGAGACCTTCGCCCAGGCGGCCAAGCACGGCTACGACGGCGTCGAGATCATGGTCACCCACAACGCCGAGACCCGCGACGTCGACCTCATCAACGGCCTCGCCGCCGACACCGGCCTCGAGGTCATGTCGCTGCACGCTCCGACCCTGCTGTTCCTGCCCCGGGTCCTCCACAAAGACCACTGGGAGAAGCTGCGGATCACCGCGAACCTCGCCAAGGAGGTCGGCGCCACGACCGTCGTCCTCCATCCGCCCTTCCGCTGGCAGGGCGAATACGCGCTCGGCTTCGTCGACGGGGTCCGTCAGGTCTCCGAGGAGACCGGAGTCGCACTCGCCGTGGAGAACATGTACCCATGGCGGGCGGGCCTGCGGGAGATCCTCGTCTACTACCCGGACTGGAATCCGCTCGACGAGGACTACGACAACCTCACCTTCGACTTCTCCCATGCCTCCACGGCCGGGATGAACGCGGTCGACACCGTCGCCGAGATCTTCGACAAACTCCGCCACGTCCACCTCACCGACGGCTCCGGCTCGCTCAAGGACGAACACCTCGTCCCCGGCGCCGGCACCATGCCGGTGGCGGAGACGCTGCAGTACCTGGCCAAACACGACTGGTCCGGCGACGTGGTCGTCGAGGTCAACACCCGCTTCCAGCGCAAGCAGTCGACCCGGGAGCAGATGCTCGCCGATTCGATCGCCTTCGCCCGCAAACATCTCGGACTCAACGACCGCGGTCCGCACCGCAACTCCGGCAGCCATGTGCGCACCTCGGATCGCACCGGGAAGAACTGAACCACACGCAATGAGAAAGGCAGGTCCGAATTGACCTCCATCGCCTCCATCGGCACGGGAAACATGGGCACGGCACTGATCAAAGGCATCCTCAGCGCCGACGAGAACCTCGAGGTCAGGGCCACCACGAATTCGGCCGCCTCGGCGCAGAAGCTCTCGACCGAACTCCCGAACGCCACGGTCACCGCCGTGGAGGACGATCCCGAGGCCAATCGGAAGGCCGCCGCCGGTGCGGACTTCGTCCTCCTCGGCGTCAAACCCTGGATGATGGCAGAGACGCTGCGCGATCTCGCCGCCGAACTCGACCCGCAGGCCGTGCTCGTGTCCATGGCGGCCGGCGTCGCGTCCGCCGACCTGGCGGTCCTTGCGCCGGGCAACCCGATCGTCCGGATCATGCCGAACACCCCCAGCTCCATCGGCCACGGCGTCATCGCGCTGGCCCCCGACGCCGAGGTGGACTCCGCCACCGTCAAGACCCTGCACACCCTGCTGTCCGGAGCGGGGCTCGTCGTCGAACTCTCCGAATCCGAGATCCCCGCGATGACCGGGATCTCCGGGTCCGGTGTCGCCTACTTCTTCCTTCTGGCCGAAGCGATGATCGCCGCCGGGGTGAAGATGGGACTGAGCGAGGAGAGCGCGAAGCAGATGGTCGTGGCCACCGCAGACGGCGCCGGGCGACTGCTCAGCGAGAAGCCAGACCCGGCCGCGCAGCGCCAGGCCGTGAGCAGCAAGGGCGGGACCACCCTGGCCGGGCTCTCACAGTTCCTCGACTCCGGAATCTTCGACATCGCCGAGGCGGCCGCCCGTGCCGCCGGTGACCGCTCCCTTGAGATGGAGCGGGAGAACTCCGAGGTCATCAACGGCTGAGTGCCCAGCGGCGGCTGTTGGGTCAGCAGCGACGCAGCCGTGAGCGCAGCCGTCCTTCAGGGCAGGATGCTCGAGGATCGAGCGATCGACACGGCTTCGTGCCGGGTCCTGGCCGAGAGTTTGACCATGGCGGTGTTGAGATAGGACTTCACCGTCGACTCACGGAGCTTCAGCGCCTCGGCGATCCTGGCATTCGACCATCCCAGGGCGACGTGGGAGAGGATGTCCGTCTCCCTGGGAGACAGGCTCACCTTCGACGTCGGGGTCGGAACCAGGTCCGGATTGTGGCCGGAGAGGATGTCCGCGAGCCGGTTCTCCACCGAGGACAGACGGTCCCTTGTCTCGTCGTCGGCGAGCTCGGAGCGGATGGCGCGCAGTTCGGCGTAGGTGTGGCGCAGCGCCTCGCGGCTGGACGCATCGAGGTCGGAGTAACGCTGCTCGGGCTCCGGGACCGCCTTGCGCAGTGAGGGCTGTCCGAGCCGTCCGAGGTCGACCGAGAGCTGCCGAACCCGCTTGACCAGATCACCGGTCTGCTGAGCGGCCGCGGCATAGTCGCTGCGGTGACCGCAATAGACCATCCCCGTCACGTCTCCGCCGCGAAGGGTGGGCACGGCGATGAGCACCTTGATCCCCTCGCCCAGAACCTCTTCGTCATAGTGGTGGGTGATGAAGGGATCGATCTCGTAGTCTCTGGTCAGCTGCGGCGTTCCCTCGGTCATCGCGCGTCCGCCCAATCCGCGCCCGGTGCTCACGACCAGTGACGAGAGTCTGTCCTTGCCGGCGCCGGCGACAGCCTCGACGGCGACCGAGTCCTCTTCGACCATCCCGCCGAACACGACATCGCCCGTTCCGCTGCGATGCAGGGAGTCGACTGCTTCGACGAACAGCCGGCGGGTCTCGGCCTTGAGCACCCGGGTTTCTCTGCCTTTCGCATTCATGTGAATAAGCTACCAACTTTCGGTGGTATTCCCCAGTACATACTGAGCGTTAGTTTGAACGTATGTGATCCAGACCACCGTAGTTCTGCACATATGAAGGAGAAGCTATGACCGATCCTGCCACCCAGCGGGTCGACTTCCTCGCCGAAGAGGACGATCCCGCTTTCAAGGCGCTCAAGCGCAAGAGATTCTCAGTGGTGATACCGCTGTCGATCGCATTCCTGGCGTGGTACTTCCTCTACGTCATCCTCAGCACCTACGCCCATGACTTCATGTCGACGAAGGTTGCGGGCGAAATCAATGTCGGGCTGGTCCTCGGGCTCCTGCAGTTCGTCTCGACGTTCGCGATCACGATGTTCTACGTCTCGTTCGCCAACAAGAAGCTCGACCCGCCGGCCTCGCAGATCCGTGAGCGCCTGCAGCGGGAGTCGGAAGGACACACCTCATGAGCACATTGGCCATCGGAGACCTCTTCGCATCCGGAGTCGATCTCGTCTCCCAGGGTGTGACCGAGGTCGAGAACAACCCGGTCCTCAACATCACGATCTTCGCCGCCTTCGTCGCGGTGACCATGTTCATCGTGCTGCGGGCCAGCCGCAACAACAAGTCCGCCTCCGACTACTATGCCGGCGGTCGGTCGTTCACCGGCCCCCAGAACGGGTTCGCGATCTCCGGCGACTATCTCTCGGCGGCATCCTTCCTCGGCATCTGCGGGGCCATCGCCGTCAACGGCTACGACGGATTCCTCTATTCGATCGGCTTCCTCGTCGCCTGGCTCGTCGCTCTGCTCATCGTCGCCGAGCTCATGCGCAACACCGGCAAGTTCACCATGGCCGATGTGCTCTCGTTCCGCCTCAAGCAGCGGCCCGTGCGCATGGCGGCGGCGCTGTCGACACTCGCCGTGTGCTTCTTCTACCTGCTCGCGCAGATGGCCGGAGCCGGCGGACTCGTCTCGCTGCTGATGGGAATCGACAGCAAGGTCGGCCAGTCGCTGGTCGTCGCCGTCGTCGGCGCGCTGATGATCATCTACGTGCTCGTCGGCGGAATGAAGGGCACCACCTGGGTGCAGATCGTCAAGGCGGTCCTGCTCATCGCCGGTGCCGGTGCGATGACCATCTGGGTGCTCGCGCTCAACGGCTTCAATCTCTCGACCCTGCTGGCCTCCGCGGCGGACAATGCGGCCGAGGGTGTCGGCGAGGCCGTGCTCAATCCGGGTCTGCAGTACGGGGAGAACCCGCTCGACTTCATCTCCCTGGCGCTCGCCCTGGTGCTCGGCACGGCGGGACTGCCGCACGTGCTCATGCGCTTCTACACGGTACCCACGGCCAAGGAGGCCCGGCGTTCCGTGGTGTGGGCGATCTGGCTCATCGGCGCCTTCTACCTCTTCACCCTCGTCCTCGGCTACGGTGCCGCCGCGCTCGTCGGCGCCGATGCGATCAAGGAAGCCCCGGGCGGAGTGAACTCAGCGGCACCGCTGTTGGCACTCCACCTCGGCGGGCCCATCCTGATGGGCTTCATCTCCGCGGTGGCCTTCGCGACGATCCTCGCCGTGGTCGCGGGGCTGGCGATCACCGCCGCGGCCTCGTTCGCTCACGACATCTACGCCAATGTCATCAAGAAGGGCAAGGTCGAGGACTCGGAGGCCGAGGTCAAGATCGCCCGTCGCACGGTCATCGTCATCGGCGCCGTCGCGATCATCGGCGGCATCGGCGTGCAGGGTCAGAACATCGCATTCCTCGTCGCCCTGGCCTTCGCGGTCGCGGCGAGCGCGAACCTGCCGACGATCATCTACTCGCTGTTCTGGAAGCGCTTCACCACCCGCGGTGCGGTGTGGTCGATCTACGGCGGCCTCGGTTCGGCGATCCTGCTCATCGCCTTCTCCCCGGTCGTCTCCGGTTCGGAGACCGCGATGATCCCGGGCGCCGACTTCGTGATCTTCCCGCTGTCGAATCCGGGAATCATCTCGATTCCGCTCGGGTTCATCCTCGGCTGGATCGGATCGATCTCCGACCGGACCGTCGAGAGCCCGGAGTTGGCCGCGGAGATGGACGTCCGCGCTCACACCGGCTTCGGCGCCGAGGAGGCCGTGGAGCACTAGCGCCGTCGCGCCCTCGCCGACAACCGCTCGCCAGAAGTCCCTGTGTACCGGACTAGTTCCGTGCGCAGGGACTTCTGGCGAGCGGTTGTGCATGGCTGGAGCCCATTCGCCGAACTTCCGGTCGTTTGCCGCACCTTTCTGCGCCACTTCCTGGCCAGGCATGGCCCACTCGAGGCAGATCGGCTGGGGATAGGAGCCGGACTCGCGTGCAGATTGCCTGTGGATGGGGAAGCGGTTTCCCCAAGGGGATCTGCCGTCGTTGCCCCCATTCGCCGCTGCCAGGATGATCAGTGGATGTACAACGTCGTGCGAACCTCCGAACTGCGCAGCCACGGAAGCAACAGCAGGCTCATCTCACACGCGATCGGCTGCTGCCTTCTCAAACTGACCTATGGAATGTACTCGATCATTCGCCGCTGCGGTCGATCCGAGCACCGGCCGATCGCAGCCCTCATCAGTGACGAGGCGTGGATCGCAATGGTGCGAGAGGAGACGGACAAGTCGGGGCGGCGAAGCTACAGACTTCTCGACACGATCGAGAAGCTGCGTGTGGCCTCGTACCCTCACTACTGGCCCGATGACGTCGTCTGGGGGAGTTCGGCGGCGTTCATCCACGAGCTTCCTCTGTATCGTCCGCCTCGGGGACGGGTCCGCATCGCCAATCCTTCCCGGCGCGGTGCCAGTCGAGACATCACTCGCACGACGAGGCCGATACCGGAGGAGGATGTGGTTCGGATCGGCAAGATGGCGCTGACCTCTCCGATTCGCACCGGCTTCGACCTCGTCGGACAGCTCGGGGAAGCCGAGGGGTTTGCGGCACTGGAATCATGCCTGCGGCTGAGGGTGTTCGGCTCGGCGAAGGCGGCCGATCACGCAGCTCGCGTGGGATACGCGCCCGATACCGCGAGGCTCGCGCAGGGAGTCGTCGAGCAGGACTTCGCTCCCGTGCTCGACCGGCTGACAAAGGGCCGGAAGCGTGCAGCGCATCTGGCCTCGATCATCGGTCCGTTCTCCGAGAGCTATGCGGAGAGCCGCTGTTCGTACAACCTTCGTCTGCTCAAGCTGACCGGCTTCGAACAGCAAGTCGACATTGTCGATGCGGGGCGGACGATCGCGCGTGTCGATTTTCTGCACCGCGAGACGAAGACGATCGTCATGGTCGATGGAGTGACCAAATATGCCGACAACGGCTTTCCGCTCATGCAGAAGGAGGCGCTGCAGACGAATCGGCTCATCGCGATGGGATATCGGATCGTCAGGCTCACCTTCGCCGATGCGACACGGCTGGAGGACTGTGCGACGCGACTGTTCGGTCAAGTGCCCCAGCTGCGCGGCTTCCAGATCCGCTGATGCGGCGAAACCGCCGCGCTGCCCGCAACGCCCGGGTCAACCGCTTGCCAGAAGACCGAGTGTCACGGACAAGTACATGGCACAGGGACTTCTTCCCAGCGGTTGTGGCTGAGCGAGCTCGCCGAGGCTGTACACTGGTGGCGAGTCGTTCGACCCCAGGTCAGACACGATTCGCGGGCGTAGCTTAATGGTAGAGCTTCGGCTTCCCAAGCCGACGACGCGGGTTCGATTCCCGTCGCCCGCTCTCTTTGTGCCCGCACAGCGCGGCAAGTCTGCGCCAACCCGCCCCTACGGCCGGCCGGCGAAGCGACCGAGCAGCTCGACGTGGCCGGCGACGATGAGCAGATCCTGTTTGCCCACACGTGTCGTCGGCTCCGCATAGGTGAAGTCGCGACCGGGACTCTTGATGCCCACGATCGTCACACCGTACTTGTCGCGCACTCCCGATTCGCTGAGCGTGAACCCCTGGATCTCTCGGGGCGGACGCATCTTCACGACCGCGAAGTGGCCCTCGTCGAACTCGATGTACTCCATCATCCGCGAACTCACGAGGTGCGCCACCCGTCTGCCGGCATCGGATTCGGGGTAGAGGACGTGGTGGGCGCCGATACGGTGGAGGATCTTGCCGTGCGAGGGCGAGATCGCCTTCGCCCATACCTGACCCACGCCCAGGTCGACGAGGTTGGCCGTCGTCAGCACGCTGTCCTCGATCGAGGTGCCGATGCCGACCACGGCGGTGGAGAAGTCACCGGCCCCGACCTGTCGCAGGGCATCGATGTTCGTGGCATCGGCCTCGACGACGTGGGTGAGCTTGCCGCTCCAGTCCTTGACGAGTTCGGCGCTGTGCTCGATAGCCATCACCTCCCGGCCCAGCTTGGCCAGGGTCGCCGCCGTCGACGACCCGAAGCGTCCGAGCCCGATGACCAGGATTGAGGTGTTCTCGTTAGCCAACGACCGGCCTTTCTTCGGGATAGCGGTACAGACGGACCGTGTCCTGCATGGACAGGGCCGCCGCAAGTGTAATCGTACCCAGACGTCCGATGAGCATGATCACCGAGAGCACGTACAGCCCGGATTCGGACACGGAGGCCGAGACTCCGGAGCTCAGACCCACCGTGCCGAAGGCGGAGATCACCTCGAACAGCACCCGGTCGAGCGGTTCGGCGCTGATCTGGAGCATCAGCAGGGTGCCGATGAAGACGATGGTCGCGCCGGTGAGCAGGATCGAGATCGAGAGCTTGATCGTCGAGGAGGTCAGCCGCCGCCCGAACACGTGCACATCCTGCATTCCTCTGGCCTCGGCGAGGGCGGCGAGGACCAGCACCGCGACCGTAGTGACCTTGATCCCGCCGGCCGTGGACGAGGATCCGCCGCCGATGAACATCATCAGGTCCATGAGCAGGTGGGAGGCCTGGCTCATGTCCGCGATCTCCATCGTCGCGAACCCGCCCGAACGCGGCATCACCGCCATGAACAGGACCTCGACGAAGGTGTGCCCGGCCCCTTTGTCCCCGAGCGTGGCGGGGTTCGCGGACTCGAAGATCAGCAGGAAGAGCAGACCGATCGCGAGCACCGCGGTCGTCGTCGTCAGCGTCAGCTTGGTGTGCAGGTCCCAGCGCTTCGGATGGTTCCATTGGATGGCGATCATCAGCACGACCGGGAAGCCGAGGGCGCCGACGAAGACTCCGAGCATGAGCAGGGACAGGATCCAAGGATCCGAGGCGAAGTAGGCCCCGCCGCCCGGGTGGATGGTGAAGCCGGCGTTGTTGAACGCCGAGATCGAGTAGAACACCGAATACCAGACGGCATCGCCGAGGCTCTCCCCGCGGATGAGGAACCGCGGGAACAGGAGCAGCGCCAGGATCGCCTCGGCGGTGACGATGGTGATGACCACGGTCTTGAGAAGTGTGCCGACCTGGCCCAAGTTGAGCGCCGAGGTGGCCTGCTGGGCGATCAGCCGCTGCCGCACGCCGAGGCGGCGGGACACCGCCATCCCCAGCACCGAGGCGAGGGTGAGGATCCCGAGACCGCCGACCTGGATGCCGGCGGTGATGACCGAGACGCCGAAGTCCGACCAGTAGCTCTCCGTGACAACCGGGGTCAGCCCGGTCACGCACACCGCGGAGACCGCGACGAACACGGCATTGGCGATGTGCTCGGCCTGTCCGACCGAACCCGGGTCGCGCATGCTCGCCGGGAGCATCAGCAGGATCGCGAACAGCGCCACCACGGCGAGGAAGGAGCCGATGGCCAGGCGTGCGGGGGAGGCGACGGCGAGGTCGTCGACGAAGTCGCGGACCCACCGGCCGGGCCGCAGCAGCCGATCGAAGCGCTGCGAGGAATTCTTGGACACAAGCACCATGTTAGATCTCCGCAGACGGGAATCAGATCTCCGCGGACGGGAATCAGATCTCCGCGGACGGGAATCGGCGCAAGTGAACTGCGCCATATAGCATGGAGCGCATGGCCGATAGCGATGTGTATGTCGTCTGGGACGATGCGGTGACCGGATACAACTTCGGTCCCAGCCACCCCATGCACCCCCTCAGGCTCGACCTGACCGCCAAGCTGGCGATGGACTTCGGGCTCTTCGACGCCGCCAACGTCCACGTGAACACCGTCGGCGAGATCGACGAGGACAAGCTCGCCCGCCTCCACGACGCCGCCTTCATCTCCGCGGTGAAGCAGGCCGGCACCGCAGCGGGTCTGAGTGACGAGGATGCCCAGCGGTACGGGATCGGCACCGAGGACGTCCCCGGATTTGAGAACATGCACACCGCCTCGGCGATGCTGTTCCAAGGCTCCGTCGATGCCGCACAGGCGATCATCTCCGGTGACTTCGCCCACGCCGTGAACTTCACCGGCGGTATGCACCATGCGATGCCGGACAAGGCCAGCGGGTTCTGCGTCTACAACGACGCGGCCGGAGCGATCCACGAATTCCTCGACGCAGGCTTTGAACGCATCGCCTACATCGACATCGACGCCCACCACGGGGACGGCGTCGAGACCTTTTTCTGGGACGACCCCCGGGTGCTGACGATCTCGATCCACGAGTCCGGCAAATTCCTCTTCCCCGGCTCCGGCTTCGCCGCAGACATCGGCGGACTCCGGGCGGCCGCCTCGGCGGCGAACATCGCCCTGCCCCCGCGCACCGGAGACGCCGACTGGCTGCGTGCCTTCGACGCCACCGTCCCGGCCATCATCGACGGCTTCGCCCCGGACGTCATCGTCTCCCAGCACGGCTGCGACGGGCACCGCTCGGACCCGCTGACGCACATGCGACTGAGCGTGGACGCGATGCGGGTGGCCGCGGAGATGATCCGCTCACTGGCCGAGACCCACGCCGAGGGCCGCTGGCTCTCCGTCGGGGGAGGGGGCTATTCGATCATCGACGTCGTGCCCCGGGCCTGGACGAATCTCCTGGCGATCTCCGCGGGACTCGACATCGATCCGGCCGCGCGGATCCCCGGCCGCTGGGCCCACTACGCACAGACGAAGACCGGTCGCGAGGCTCCGCTGTCGATGACCGACGGCTATGCGGGGGAGTTCACGGCTTGGACGAACGGCTTCGACCCCGAATCCGAGCTCGACCGGGCGGTGATGGGAACCCGGAAGAACCTCTTCCCCTTCTTCGGACTCGACCCGTACTTCGACTGACGAGATCCCCGCCCTGCTGTGGATCGCGACACAGTTTTGGGAATGCGGGCGGCCAAGCGATAGAATTGCACGGTTAGTTCAAAGGGTGGGCACCTGATGTTCACCTCCACCGACAAGCACAAGGGGTACCCGCGTGGGCTCAGTCATCAAGAAGCGCCGCAAGCGTATGTCGAAGAAGAAGCACCGTAAGCAGCTTCGCAAGACACGTCACCAGCGTCGCAACAAGAAGTAAGGCCGAGTCACGGTCCTACGCCCCCGCTCGAATTCATTTCGGCGGGGTTTGTTGCACCCGATGAGGAGCAGACCATGGTCGAGCTGACCTTCCTCACCCGCGTCGACTGCCATCTGTGCCAGAGTGCACGTGAGACCATCGCCGAGGTGGTCGGAGGCAGAGACGTGAGCGTGCGCGAGGTCGATATCGACACCGACGACGACCTGGCCGGACAGTACGGCTGGGACGTCCCGGTGGTCCTCCTCGACGGGCGGCAGCACAGCTTCCATCGGGTCGAGAAGAACCGGCTGACCAGGGCGCTCGACGCTCTGGGAGCATGAGATCGAATGAAGGAGTGACACGGATTCGTGGGCGAGATTCTGTCCGCCAACAGGATTGAGGGTGTCGTTCGCAAGGACGTACCCGAACGCGTGATCTCCCGACTCCCGATCTACCTGCAGGCGATCGAGACGATCGGTGCCACTGGTCGGACCACCGTGTCCTCGGATGAACTCGCCGCGCATAGCGGGGTGTCGCCGTCGATCCTGCGCAAGGACCTGTCACAGCTGGGCCGTTCGGGCCGTCGCGGGGTCGGCTACTCGTGTGAGGACCTGACGTCCACGCTGCGGACGTTCCTCGGACTCGACCGCTCCCGGAGCGTGGCCATCATCGGCGCCGGACGCCTCGGTTCGGCCCTGGCCGACTATGCCGGATTCCGACGCCGCGGCCTCGAACTCATCGCGATCTTCGACATCGACGAGGAGAAGATCGGAACCGCGATCGGCGGGATCACGATCTCCCGCCTCGACGAGCTTGCGACCTGGCCCGAACACATCGACCTCGTGGTCATGGCCGCGCCCGCCTCCGCCGCTCCGGCGGCAGCCCGCACCGCCGCCGCCGCGGGAGTCGGCGGCATCCTCAACTTCGCACCCACCGTGCTCGACGCCCCGGACACCGTCCGCGTGCATCAGGTCGATCTGGCCAGTGAGCTGCAAGTACTCGCATACTATTCGGCGCTTGATTCGGCACCGCTCAATCCAGGTTTTGAGGAGCACAGGCATTGACTCTCTTGGTTCTCGGCATTTCGCACCAGTCGGCGCCGATCGACATGCTCGATGCGCTGGCCTTCCGCGCCGGCGAGGTCTCCGAGCTGCGCAGCGACGCGATCGCCGGTGAGAACGTGGACGGACTCGCCGTCCTCTCCACGTGCAACCGCCTCGAACTCATCGCCGACGTCACCGCCTTCCACGGCGGGCTCGCCGACCTCGGCAATGCGCTGGTGTCCTCGATCGACAAGGAATGGTCGGACATCGCCGGGCACTTCTATGCCCACTACGACACCCAGGCCATGCAGCACCTGCTCAAGGTCGCCTGCGGGCTCGACTCGATGGCCATCGGCGAGGCCCAGATCCTCGGCCAGCTGCGCTCGACCTTCACCGACTCGCTGTCGGCCGGAGCACTGACTTCCGGTCTCTCCCACGCCCTCCAGCAGGCCCTGCGGGTGGGCAAGCGTGCGCACTCGGAGACCGGCCTCGACGAGGTCGCCCGTTCTCTCTTCAGCGCCGCCCTCGAAGCCTCCGCCGCCCACATCGGCTCCCTGCGCGCAGCGAACGCGCTGGTCATCGGGGCCGGCGCGATGTCTGGGCTCGTCGTCTCGGGTCTGTACAAAGAAGGCGTCAGCCGAATCACCGTGCTCAACCGGACCCTTGAGAAGGCGGAGCGCCTCGTCGCCGAAGTGGGCGGACGAGCCCGCGAACTGACACCGCGGATCATGGCCGAGGAGATCGCCGACGCCGACCTCATCGTCTCCTGCACCGGCGCCCGCGCCGTGGTCGTCGGCCGTGACGACATCGTCGCCGGTCTCGCCCAGAACCCCAAGGGCGCGGCGAACAAGGCCTTCGTCGACCTCGCCCTGCCCCACGACATCGACCCCAGCGTCCGCGAATTCGAGCACGTCGCCCTGTTCGGCCTCGGCGAGATCCGGACCATGCTGACCAGCTCCGACAAGCAGCGTGACGCCCAAGTCGTCGAAACCGTGGAATCCGTGCGTCGGATCATCGACGAGGAGCTCGCGAAGATCGAGACCGGAGCCAAGGAGCGCGCCGTGGCACCGACCGTGACCGCCCTGCGCTCCCACGCCAAGGACGTGCTCGCAGCCGAAACCGCCCGGCTGGAGAAGAAGCTGGGCGAAAGCATCGACGCGAAGTCCTTCGCGGAGGTCCGCAAATCCCTGCACCGGGTCGCGGAGAAGCTCATCCACACCCCGACCGTCAAGGTCAAGGAACTGGCCGTGAGCGAGACCGACGTGGACTACGCGCAGGCCCTCATGCAGCTCTTCGACCTGCCCACGAACAAGGTCGCCCACGCGATCACGAAACCCGAGACGAAGGTCGCGACCGCCTCGAGCCCGAACCACATCGAGGCCGACGGGATCCGTCCCGTGGCCGATCACACCCTCGACGTCGTCGAACCCGAGAACTTCTCCGGCCGGACCATCCGACTCGGCACCCGCCGCTCCCAGCTCGCCCGCTCCCAGTCCACGGCGATCGCCCATCAGCTCGCCGCCCTGACCGGCTGGCGAGTCGAGATCGTCGAGGTCGTCACCGAAGGCGATGTCAATATGTCGCCCCTGGCCGGCTTCGGCGGCACCGGCGTCTTCGTCTCCGCCGTCCGGCAGGCCCTGCACCAGGGCAAGATCGACATCGCCGTGCACTCGCTCAAGGACCTGCCCACCACCCCCGAGGCGGGCATCCAGATGGCCGCGATCCCACCCCGGGTCGACCCCGCCGACGTCCTCATCGGCCGTGACGGGCTCAGCCTGTCCCAACTGCCCGCCGGCTCCGTGATCGGCACCGGCTCGCCCCGACGTGCCGTGCAGCTGCGTGCCGCCCGCCCCGACATCGAGGTCCGCGGGGTCCGCGGCAACGTCGACACCCGCATCGCCCACGTCCGCGACGGCCGCCTCGACGCGGTGGTCCTCGCCGCCGCCGGAGTCCGCCGCATCGGACGACTGGCCGAGGCCACCGACTCCCTCGACTTCACCACCATGTTGCCTGCGCCGGGCCAGGGTGCCCTGGCCGTGGAGACCCGGGGTGCCGACAGCCCCTACGCCGTGGACACCGACGCCATGGCCGCCGACGTCGAGGTCCGGGCCGCTCTGCGCCGCCTCCACGATGTCACCACCGACCTGGCGGTGACCTGCGAACGGGCCATCCTGTCCCGCGCCGAGGCCGGATGCTCGGCCCCCATCGGAGCCCTGGCCACGATCGACGGTCGGGAATTCGTCGTCGACGCCGTCATGGCCGATGACGACGGAAAGCTCGCGCGCACCCGCCAGCGTGCCGAACTGCCGATCGTGCCCGATGTCGACTGGTCCTCCGAGTCCGAGACCGCGGTCTCGATCGCCGGGAAGGAACTCGCCCGCATCGCCGACGAGCTGGGTATCGCCGCCGCCGAGGACCTGCTGGGTCAGCTCGGCATCGACCCCGCCGCCTCGGCGGACCACCTCACCCCCGTCAAGGCCCAGGAGCAGGTATGACGAGCGACGCCGGAGCGAATTCGAGCCAGACGGGACAGGTGCAGCCGCGCCGGCTGCTGCCCGAGGCACCGCGCGTCGTCTTCATCGGCAGCGGGCCCGGCGAAGCCGGACTGATGACCATGCGCGGGGCCGACATCCTCGCCGATGCCGAACTCGTCGTCTACGACACCGATGTGCATTCGGAGATCGTCACCGCCTACGTCCCCCAGGCCGCCGAACTCATCGAGGCCTCCTCCCTCGGCGCCACGGCCTCGACCCGCGGGCGCAAGCTCGCCGAGCTCGCCCGCCCCGACAAGACCGTGGTCCGGCTGAGCAACGACGACGGCATCATCTTCACCACGACCACCGCCGAGGCTGTCGTGTGCCGCAAGGCCGAGGTCGAGGTCGAGATCGTCCCGGGTGTGGGCCTGTCCGCGTCGACCGCGGCCTTCACCGGCACCGCGCTGACGACGAACCGGGTCCGCTCAGTCCGCTTCATCGAAGCCGGACCGCAGACCCACGTCGATGTCTCCCGCCACCGCAACACCACACACGTCCTCACGGGTTCCGCCGCCGGACACGAGCAGGCCATCCGCGCCCTGCTCGACGACGGCTGGGACGAGGAGACGACGGTGCTGCTGGGCTGGGACGTCTCCACGACCGAGCAGACGAGCATCGAAACCACCCTCCGCCAGGCCCTGACGATGGTCCACAGCGGTTCGGACCGTATGGTGGTCATCATGGGACAAGGTGTGGATTCGCGGGACGAACTCGGCTGGTTCGAGTCCAAGCCGCTCTTCGGCTGGCAGGTCCTCATCCCGCGGACCAAGGAACAGGGCACCTCCACCGCCGAGGCGCTCGGAGAGTTGGGTGCCGTCGGCACCGTCGTGCCGACGATCGCCGTCCAGCCCCCGCGGACCCCGACGCAGATGGAGAAGGCCATCCGCGGGCTCGTCGACGGCTCCTACGAATGGGTGGGATTCACCTCGGTCAACGCTGTGCGGGCCGTGCGGATGTGGTTCGAGGACTTCGGGCTCGACTCCCGTGCCCTCGCCGGGGTCAAGGTCGCAGCGGTCGGCGGGCGCACCGCCGCCGCGCTCACGGACTGGGGCATCACCCCCGACCTCGTGCCCGAGGGCGAACACTCGGCCCGAGGCCTTGCCGCCTCTTGGCCCGAGCACGTCGAAGACCTCGATCCGATGAACACGGTGCTGCTGCCGCGCGCCGACATCGCCACCGAAGTGCTCGTGTCCGGACTGCTCGAGAAGGGCTGGGACCCCGACGACGTCACCGCCTATCGCACCGTCCGGGCCTCTCCGCCGCCGGCACCGATCCGCGAGGCCATCAAGGCCGGCGACTTCGACGCCTTCCTCTTCACTTCCTCCTCGACGGTGCGCAACCTCGTCGGCATCGCCGGCAAACCGGCGCCGAGCTCGGTGATCTGCTGCATCGGCCCGGCCACGGCCAACACCGCAGCCGAGCACGGACTGCGCGTCGACGTGCTGGCCGAGGAAGCCAACCTCACCTCACTCATCGACGGACTCGTCGACTATGCACTCGCGAAGCGGCAGGAGGACCTGGCCGCCGGGACGACCCCGAGCCGGCCCAGTCAGACACGCCGCAGAAAGAAGGCCTGAGATGTCCCTGGTACCCGGAACCGTCCGCCCCCGCCGCCTGCGCACCACCCCGGCCCTGCGCCGCCTCGTCTCCGAGGTCAGGCTGCACCCCGCCGAGCTGATCCTGCCGATGTTCGTCAAAGAGGGACTGAACGAGCCCGTGACGCTGGGCGGGATGCCCGGCGTCATGCAGCACACGCTGGAGAGTCTGCTCGAGGCCGCCCGTGAGGCCGTGGACGCCGGGGTCGGGGGCCTCATGCTCTTCGGCATCCCCGAGCACAAGGACGAGATCGGATCCCAGGCCGATGCCCCCGATGGCATCCTCAACCGCGCTCTGGGCCTTCTGGCCGAGCACCTCGGCGAGGACACCGTGGTCATGGCCGACCTCTGCCTCGACGAATTTACCTCCCACGGACACTGCGGAGTCCTCGACTCCGCCGGCGGTGTCGACAACGACGCCACCCTGTCCCGCTACGCCGCGATGGCCGTGGCCCAAGCTCGCGCCGGTGCCCAGGTCCTCGGACTCTCGGGGATGATGGACGGCCAGGTCGCGGTCTGCCGCGAAGCCCTCGACGAGGCCGGATTCTCCGACACCGTGATCATGGGCTACACCGCGAAATACGCCTCGGCCTTCTACGGTCCCTTCCGGGAGGCCGTGGACTCCGAACTCCAGGGCGACCGCAAGACCTACCAGCAGGATCCCGCGAATGGACGCGAGGCGATGCGCGAACTCAGCCTCGACCTCGCCGAAGGCGCCGATGTGGTCATGGTCAAGCCCGGACTGCCCTACCTCGATGTCCTCGCCGAGGTCGCCCGCGAGTCGCTCGTGCCGGTCTGGACCTACCAGGTGTCGGGGGAGTACGCGATGATCGAATTCGCGGCCGCCGCCGGCGCCATCGACCGCGAACGGGCGATCGAGGAATCACTCATCGCCTTCAAACGTGCCGGCGCCGACGCGATTCTGACCTACTGGGCGACCGAGGTCGCCCAGGGCCTGAACGGACCGAAGCCATGAGCGAGACCCGCTGGCTGAGCACCGTCGACCAGAAGTCCTGGAGGAGCTTCCTCACCGGACACCAGCTGCTCACCGCGCAGCTGGACAAGGAGATCCGCGAGGAGCACGGCATCGGCATGCCCGAGTACGAGATCCTTGTGCGGCTGAGCGAACACGAGGACCGGACGATGCGGATGGCGCTGCTGGCCAGCGACACGACGATGTCGCGGTCGCGGCTGACCCACAGTGTGGCCAGGATGGAGAAGAAGGGCCTGCTGGAGCGCTTCGCGATCCCCGAGGACGGACGCGGCGTGAACTGCCGGATGACCGAGGCCGGATGGGAGCTGCTCACCGCAGCCGCCCCGACCCACGTCACCGGAGTCCGCGAGCACCTCGTCGATCTGCTCGATCCCGAGGAGATGGCCGTTCTGGGGCGGATCTTCACCAAGGTCACCGCGCACATGCGCGATATCGACGCCGACCCGAGCCACCCCTGCGACTGACCCCGTCCAGCCCGACCCTGACCCCGGCGAGACAATCAGGAGAACCCATGACAGCACAGACAGCGAACTCGGCGGCCCTGTTCACCCGGGCCGAACACGTCATCCCCGGCGGAGTGAACTCCCCGGTGAGGGCCTTCAAAGCCGTCGGCGGCACCCCGCGCTTCATCACCTCGGCGACCGGGGCCTGGCTGCGCGATGCCGACGGCAACGACTACATCGACCTCATCGGCTCCTGGGGGCCGATGATCATGGGCCACTCCCGCCCCGAGGTGCTCGCCGCCGTCCAGGAGGCCGCCGTCAAGGGCTTCTCCTTCGGCACACCCTCGACCGGTGAGGTCGAACTCGCCGAGGAGATCGTCGCCCGCGTCGACCCCGTCGACCAGGTGCGCCTGGTCTCCTCGGGCACCGAGGCGACGATGTCGGCCATCCGTCTGGCCAGGGGATACACCGGCCGGTCCAAGGTCGTGAAGTTCGCCGGCTGCTACCACGGACACGTCGACTCCCTGCTCGCCCAGGCCGGATCCGGCCTGGCGACCTTCTCCCTGCCTGACACCCCCGGAGTGACCGGAGCCCAGGCGCAGGACACGATCGTCGTCGACTACAACGATGCCGCCGGACTCGAGGCCGTCTTCGCCGAACACGGAGCGGACATCGCCTGTGTGATCACCGAGGCCAGCCCCGGCAACATGGGCGTCGTGCCGCCGCGCGAGGGCTTCACGAACACCATCCGAAAGCTGACGAAGGCGCACGGCGCGCTGATGATCAGCGACGAGGTGATGACCGGGTTCCGCGTCTCCGCCGCAGGCTGGTACGGCTTCGAAGCGGAGTCGCTGGGGTACCCGGAGGGTCCGGCCGACCTGTTCACCTTCGGCAAGGTGATGGGCGGCGGCTTCCCCGCGGCGGCCTTCGGCGGTCGCGCCGATGTCATGGCCCACCTCGCTCCCTCCGGTCCCGTCTACCAGGCGGGAACCCTATCCGGGAACCCCGTGGCCACGGCGGCCGGACTGACGACGCTGAAGCTCACGACCGAACTCGACGTCTACAGCCACATCGCCCGCGCCGCGGACATCCTGCGCCCCGCGGTCGCAGCGAGCCTCGAGGCCGAAGGCGTCGCCCACGTCATCCAGTCGGCGAATTCGATGTTCTCGGTCTTCTTTACCGACCGTGAGGTCGTCGACTACACCGACGCACGCTCGCAGAACGTCGCACGCTACTCGGCGTTCTTCAATGCGATGCTCGACGCCGGCATCCACATGCCGCCGAGCGCCTTCGAGGCCTGGTTCCTCTCCTACGCCCACACCGATGAGATCCTCGAGCGGATCATCGCCGCCCTGCCCGCCGCCGCCAAGGCCGCGGCCGCAGTGCCGGACGAGGCCACGGCATGACGGTCATCCACCTGGTCCGCCACGGCGAGGTCGACAACCCGGAGGGCATCCTCTACGGTCGGCTGCCGAACTTCGGGCTGACCGAACGCGGACACGAGATGGCCCGCCGGGTCGGTGACCACTTCGCCGCTGCCTCGACCCGCCCCGCATTGCTCGTGGCCTCACCGCTGCTGCGTGCCCAACAGACGATCGCGCCGCTGCACGAGAAGCTGGGTCTGCCGGTACACACCGACGACCGGGTCATCGAGGCCGCGAACTCCTTCGAGGGGCAGAAGCTGGGCCCCCGCAGGCTCGCCGAACCGCGCAACCTCGTGCGCCTGTACAACCCGCTGACTCCGTCCTGGGGTGAGCCGTACAAGCAGATCGTGCTGCGCATGCAGGCGGCCATGGCCAGCCTGCGGGCGAAGCTGGCCGGGTACGGGCCCGAAGCCGAAGGCGTCATCGTCTCTCACCAGCTGCCGATCTGGATGTCGCGTCTGGCGGGGGAGTCCCGTTCGCTCGTCCACGACCCGCGGAAGCGGGAGTGTGACCTGGCTTCTATCACGAGTTTCACATTCGATTCGGCCACACTTGTATCCGTGAGTTACGAGAGCATCTGTGCAGATCTGCAGCCCGGTCAAGCGGTGGCAGGAGCATGAGTGGAGGGCCCAATCCGCTCAACCGACGCGCTCTGCTGACGGGACTGATCGCGGGCACCGCCGTGGTGCTCAACGCCTGCAGCGAGAACGATGAGCTGGCCGATCAGGCCGGATCCGACCAGGGCTACGTCTCCGGTTCCGGAGTCGTCTCCCAGGTCGCGGTCAAGGATCGCGGTGAGCCGCTGGAACTCGAGTTCGAGACCCTCGACGGCACGTCGATGTCCCTGGCCGAGCTCCGCCCCACCCCCGTGGTCATCAACCTCTGGTACGCGGCCTGCCCGCCCTGCCGGAAGGAAGCTCCGGACCTGAAATCCGTGTCCGAGGGATTCGGTGACAAGGTGCAGTTCATCGGCGTCAACGTCCGCGACCAGGAAGCCGCGGCGAATGCGTTCATCTCCAACTACCAGGTGCCCTACGCGAACATGCTCGACACCGACGGTGACATGGTCGCCCTGCTCTCGGGCGTGCTTCCTCCGCAGGCCACGCCGTCGACCGTGGTCCTCGACGCCGAAGGGCGGGCCGCGGCCCGGGTCGTCGGCGAGGTGGACGCCTCGACGCTGAAGGGACTCATCGAGGACGTGCAGGCCGAGTGAGTGGGATCGGGGCGGACTTCGCCCAGACGGTTCTCACCGGCCCGCTGCTCCTCGCCGCGGGCGCGGCCGCCCTTGCGGGTGTGGTGTCCTTCGTCTCGCCCTGCGTGCTGCCGCTCGTCCCCGGCTACGTCGGCTATGTCACCGGACTCTCCGGCTCCTCGCTCAAGGACAAGCAGACGTGGAAGGTCGTCGTCGGCATCGCCCTCTTCGTCCTCGGCTTCACCGTCGTCTACGTGGCCCTGGGTACCGGATTCTCGGCCCTGGGTGCGGTGTTCTCCCAGTGGCAGGGAGTGCTCATCCGCATCCTCGGCGCCGTCGTCATCATCGCCGGCTTCGTGTTCATGGGCGGCTTCGGCCTGCTGCAGAGAGAGCACCGGATCCAGGCCAGACCCAAGGCCGGACTCTGGGGTGCCCCCGTCCTCGGTGCCACCTTCGCCCTCGGCTGGGCTCCCTGCGTGGGACCGACCCTGTCCGCGGTGTTGGCGATGTCCGTCGGCTTCGGCGGCGACGGCTCGATCTGGCGCGGGACGCTGCTGGCCTTCGTCTACTGCCTGGGACTCGGCATTCCCTTCATCCTCCTGGCCATCGCGATCCACAAGGGCGCGGGCCGCCTGACCTGGGTGCGCAGGCACCAGACGACGATCGTGCGGGTCGGTGGCATCCTGCTCATCGTCCTCGGCCTGGTCATGGTCAGCGGACTCTGGAACCTGTGGATGACGAACCTGCAGGGACTGATCTATGGATTCGAAGTGGTGATCTAGTGACGGAGCGAACCAAACCGTCGAACGGGAAGAAGAAGTCCGCCGAGGCGAAGGCCGCGAAGGCGAAGTCAGGCGCCGCGAAGACGAACGTGACTCAGCCGCAGCTCGGATTCATCGGCATGTGCCGGTGGGCGTGGCGACAGCTGACGACGATGCGTGTGGCACTCATCCTCCTGCTCATCCTCGCCCTCGCCGCGATTCCCGGCTCCCTGCTGCCGCAGCGGATCCAGGACCCGGGCCGAGTCAACACCTTCCTCGAGAACAACGGGGCCTGGGGCGAGTTCCTCGACACCATCCAGATGTTCGATGTGTACTCATCGATCTGGTTCTCCGCGATCTACCTGCTCCTGATGATCTCGCTCATCGGCTGTGTCATCCCGCGCTCCGCCCAGCATTGGAAGGCGATGCGCTCGGCACCTCCCAAGGCGCCGAGGCGGTTGGGGCGGATGCCCGGATACGTGGCGTTCACCTCGGCGAGGGATGAGGACGGGTCCGGGGACCGGGCCGCGGCCGACGAAGCCTTCCTCGACACCGCGCAGGCGCGGCTGAAGAAGCTCGGCTACCGCACTTCGCGTCATTCCGACCACATCGCCGCCGAACGCGGGTACCTGCGTGAGACCGGCAACCTCGTGTTCCACATCGCCCTGCTCGTGGCCACGCTGACCATGGCGATCGGGTCTCTGTTCGGCTACCAGGGCCAGCGCATCCTCGTCGAAGGCGACACCTTCACGAACTCGCTCGTCGCCTACGATTCCTTCGAACCGGGCTCCTACTACGATGCCGACAATCTGCCCGACTTCCGGCTCAAGCTCGACAGCTTCACCTCGACCTTCGACGACCGCGCGGCGGGCAATCAGTTCGGTCAGCCGCGGACGTTCGATGCGAAGGTCACCGCGACCGCCGACGGGAAGTCCGAATCGCATGTCCTGCGCGTCAACGAACCCGTCCGCGTCGGCAGCACCGGGGTGTACCTGACCGGCAACGGCTACGCCCCGGAGATCACGGTCCGCGATGCCAAGGGCGATATCGTCCAGTCCGGTCCGCAGGTGTTCATCCCCGACGGCGGAGACCCGGGCTACACCTCGGAGGGCGTCATCAAGGTCCCCGATGCCGCCGGCACGCAGATGGGCTTCGTGGGAGTCTTCCTGCCCACGGCCACGCAGAACGAGGACGGCGAGCTGGTTTCGAGCTTCGCCGAGCTGCGCAACCCCTACCTCGTGATGAGCGGGTACACCGGCGACCTCGGCCTCGACAACGGCACCCCGCAGTCCGTGTACTCCCTCGACGCGGAGAACATGACGGAGATGACCGACGCCTCGGGCAATCCGCTGCTCATCCAACTGTCCGAGGGCGACACGCAGAAGCTGCCCAACGGCGGTTCCGTGACCTTCGACGGGGTCAAGAAGTACATCGCCGTCGACATCTCCCAGGACCCCACGCAGGGTCTCATGCTCGCCAGTGCGATCTTCGTCCTCCTCGGACTCGGACTCTCCCTGTTCATTCCGCGGCGGCGCATGTGGGTGCGGATCAAGGACGGCGCCGTCGAGGTGGCGGCACTGGCCCGCGGTGAGGATCCGATGGTCGAACGTGCGGCCACGGACCTGGCCGCGGACCTCCGCGATGACGATGACGACCCGGATGACGCGGAGGGCCGAGACGCCCCGAAGAGCCCGACCGATTCCCGCGGCCGGAGCAAAAGATGAGCTATCACCACTACGCGGAGTAGAATTGCCGCGGAGTGCGGTTGTCGGCCATCGCGACACGGCGACCGCCGACGCGGCAGACCGAGAATGCAGCAACCGAACGACGCAATGGAAGAGCACCCGTGGTGCGGAGGATGAATGGACGTCAACACTGACCTCGCAATGTGGTCGAACCAGCTGATCATCTCGGCGATGATCGTCTATGCGGTCGCCATGATCTTCTTTGCCTTCGACCTCTTCGGCGGCCGAGAGCTCAAGACCACACAGGACAAGGTGGCCGCGACCGCCAAGGTCTCGACGGTGCGCCGGACGAATCGGAAGACCGCCACCACGGCCGTCCTCGATCCGCCGGAGACCGAGGACGACGAGGCGGCCCCGAGCACATCGAGCTCCACGAGCCGGGCCAAACGTCGCCGGGGAGCCCGGATCGGCACCTCCCTGCTCGTGCTTGCGTTCCTCCTCCACGCCGCCGCGGTGATCACTCGCGCCCTGTCCGTGATGCGGGTGCCGTGGGGCAACATGATGGAGTATGTGCTCACCGCCACCGCGATCACCGTGCTCGTCTACCTCACCGTCAACATCAAGAAGGACGTCCGCTACCTCGGCACCTTCGTCTCCGGGGGAGTGCTCCTGTGCCTGGGACTGGCGATCACGGTCTTCTACACCCCGGCGGCCAAGCTCATCCCCGCCCTCGATTCGTACTGGATCGCCATCCACGTGCCGATCGCGATCCTCTCCACCGCGCTGCTCTACATCTCAGCGATCCTCGCGGTGTTCCAGATCCTGAAAAGCGTGCATGAGACGAAGGACCCGAAGTGGCTGCGGTTCATGCACCGTCTGCCATCGAGCGTCGACCTCGAGCGGATCTCCTACACGATCGCCGCGGTCGGCTTCATCACCTGGACCTTCACCCTCATCGCCGGCGCCATCTGGGCCGAGGTGGCCTGGAGCCGCTACTGGGGTTGGGATTCGAAGGAGATCTGGACCTTCGTCGTCTGGGTCATCTACGCCGCCTACCTCCATGCCCGTGCGACGCGCGGCTGGGGTCCGACGAAGGTGGCGGTGCTCAACCTCATCGGCATCGCCGCGGTGATCTTCAACTTCACCGTCGTCAACGTCTACTTCAACGGACTGCACTCGTACTCAGGCCTCGACTGAGCCGACGGCCGTAGGGCCGACCGGCCCTTCGGCGGAGGATGCCACTCTCATCCACGCTCACCCGCCTGGTCGGGACTCTGCCTCTGCTCGGCGGCAGGCCATTGCGCGAGGGACTGGCGTGAAGAGATGCAACAAGCCCGGATCGGCTGATTGCCGATCCGGGCTTGTTTCTGTTCGGAACTGTCTCCGAAGCGTCTCGGAAGTGTCGGTTCGAGCGGGACTGCGCTCAGTTCGAGTGGCCGCGGCCCTCGCCCTTCGAGCCGTGCTCGTCGGTGTTGGAGTCACGCTCACCGGTATCGCCCGAGGCGTCGTCGGCGTCCGTGACCGGCGGCTCAGGGGATGAGGGCTTCGTGTCCTCGGACTTGGGCGGCTCGGGGGCGTGCTTGCCGAGTTTGACGTCGCGATCGACCTTGCGCAGGTAGTCCTCATCGTCGTCAGGAGCGGTCGGTCCGCGGCGGCGCGGCGCCTGGGAGGGCTTGTCCTCCGAACCGCGTCCGAAGATGTACCACAGGACGAACCCGAGGACGGGGAGGACGAGGATGATGATCGCCCACACGGGTTTGGGCAGGACTCGGACCAGACCCCGATCGCGCAACAGGCAATCGAAGAGTCCGTACAGTGTCACCGCTGCCGCCAGGACGATCGCGGCAATGAGTAGTCGTGCCATGATCCAAGGATAGTCCACGAACCTGAACACCCACTCAGGCGGGCGGTGACGAAACGGTCACGAGAACGGACTAAAATGGTGCCAATGCGAAACTTCTGGATCTATACGCTCGCCCGCCTGGGCATCATCGTCGCCGTCGGATTGGTGCTGCAGCCCTTCCTCGGGTTCAACCTCGTCATGGCCGTGGCGGCCATTCTCATCGGGGCCCTGCTCAGCTACCTGTTCCTCGGCAGGATGCGCACCAAGGTCGCCGAGGAGATCGAAGAACGCGTGGCGAAGCGGGCGAACCGGCCCAAGAAGAAGGGCGTCGACGAATCCGTCGAGGACCACATCGTCGACGAGAACGAAGACCGCTAAAGCGCCAGTCCGAGCCCCATCAGTCCCGCGAAGCACAGGGCAGTCAGGCCCGTGGACTTGATCGGCGGGATCAGACCGGGGCCCGTCGTGCCCCGCAGCACCGTCTTCAGCGGGTTCAAGGCGAGCACGAGCGCGAGGATCGCCAGCGCCACCGTAGGATGTCCGTCGAGGATGGCCAGAGCCAGCAGGGCGAAGGGAAGCAGCACGAGCACGGCGTAGGCGATGCGCGCCCGATTGTCCCCGAGACGCACCGCCATTGTGATCTTGCCCGCGTCGAGATCGGTGGGGATGTCGCGGAGGTTGTTGACCATGAGGACCGCCGAGGCCAGCGATCCGATGGCCACGGCACCGGCCCAGCCGCTGAGGGTGAGCTCGCCGACCTGCATCCACATCGTGCCCAGAGTGGCGACGAGGCCGAAGAAGATGAAGACGAAGACCTCGCCGAGGCCCATGTACCCGTAGGGGCGCTTTCCGCCCGTGTAGAACCAGGCGGCGGCCACGGCGGCAGCCCCGACGAAGAGGAACCACCAGGCCTGGGCGATGAGCACGAGTGCGACCCCGACGACTCCGGCGAGGCCGAAGAAGCCGAAGGCTGCGCGTTTGACCGCGGCCGGTTCCGCCAGTCCCGTTGCGGTCAGCCGGACGGGGCCGACGCGGACGTCATCGGTGCCGCGGACGCCGTCGGAGTAGTCGTTGGCGAAGTTCGAGCCGATCTGCAGGCAGAGGGAGACGATCAGCGCCAGCACTGCGCGGAACAGGATCTGCGGCATTGACAGGTGTGAGGCATTATCGCTGAAGTCATCGATGATGAATGCGGTGAAGCCGCCGAGCGAGCCGATCGCGGCTCCGGTTCCGATGAGAACGGGGGCGACTGCCAGTGGCAGGGTCCGTAAGCGTGCACCGGAGATCCACTGCGCGGCAGTTGCCATGGGTGGGATACCTTCCTCACGAATGTCGGAACCGTCTCATTTTACCGATAGTTCACTTCATAGGGTATTCGGCGTCCGGCCCCTCGAGACGCAGCGCCAGATCTGCCGCGGCTCGTCGGTCGGGTTTGCCGATCGAGCGGTTGGGGATCTGCTCGACGACGAAGACCTCGGTGGGCAGCAGGCCGCCCATTCCGTGGTCGAGGCCGGTGAGGAGACGGGCGAGCCCACGTGGGGAATCGAGCGTCTCCTCCACCGCGGAGTCGACGTCGTCGCCGAGTCGGACGAGGCCGACGATCCGCTTCCCCCACTCCTCGTCGGGCACCCAGGTCACGAGCACCTCGGCGATGCCGTGCTTCTGCCAGCTCGGCAGCAGCCCGGTCTCGAGGGCATGCGGCGAGACGTTCTCACCCCCGGAGATGATGATGTCATCGGCACGGCCGAGGACCGTGAGCACACCGGCATCGAGGCGTCCGAGATCGCTCGTGCGGATCATCCTCCTGCCCTGTCCGTCGCGCGTCAGCGTCGTGCTGGGCAGCGCGGTAATGGTGCCGTCGTCGCCGATGTCGACGTAGGTCTCGGCGACGACATCGCCGTGCAGGTCGATCGTGCCCGCCTCGGAGATGGTGACGGCGACCCCGTCGAAGGGGATGCCGTCATAGACGCAGCCGCCCGCGGTTTCGCTCATCCCGTAGGTGCGCACGATGGACAGTCCGCGCTCGTCCGCCCGGTCGAGCAGCGCCGGTGAGATCGATGAACCGCCGAGCAGGATCGCCTCACAGCGGGCGGCCGCGGCGCTGGCCTGCTCGTTCTCGAGCACGCGGTGCAGCTGAGTGGGCACAAGGGAGGTGTAGGCGGGACGCTCCCCGGCGCCGGTGAGGAGGTCCTCGATTTCGGCGGCGAAGGAATCGCCGGTGAACCTCGCCGAGGTGGTCCGCACCGGTGCGCGTCCGGCCAGCCGGGCCCGCAGCTCCACCTGGAAGCCCGCGATGTGGTTGACCGGCAGACACAGGTGCCACACGCCGGGACCGGCGAGGAATCGCTCGGTTGCCCACGCCGAGGTGGTCAGGGCCTCGGCGGACAGGGCCACGCCTTTGGCTGCGCCCGTCGATCCGGAGGTGAAGAGGATGAGGGCCGGAGCCGGACCGGAACCTGCCCAGGAACCCGGCTCCACCTCGGCGATGGCACCGTCCCGAGTGCGGGGCAGGACGAGGATCGAATCACCGTTCAGGGCCCGGTCGATGGCCTCGGGAAGCTCGGACGGGGTCAGCTCGGTGGCCTGCATGGCGGGGGAGTCCACGGTTCGCCTCGGCGCGCTCAGTAGTACCAGGGGTAGGGGGCCCAGTCGGGGTCGCGCTTCTCGAGGAAGGCGTCTCGGCCCTCGACGGCTTCGTCGGTCATGTAACCCAGACGGGTGGCCTCACCGGCGAAGACCTGCTGGCCCATGAGTCCGTCGTCGACGAGGTTGAACGCGAACTTGAGCATCCGCTGCGCGTTCGGGGACTTGCCGAGGATCTCACGGGCCATGGTCAGCGCCGCGGTCTCGAGTTCGGCGTGGTCGACGACCTCGTTGACAGCCCCCATCTCGGCCATGTCCTGGGCCGAATAGGTCCGGCCGAGGAAGAAGATCTCGCGGGCCTTCTTCTGCCCGACGAGCTTCGCGAGGTAGGCGGAGCCGTAGCCGGCGTCGTAGGAGCCGACATCGGCGTCGGTCTGCTTGAACTTCGCATGCTGGGCCGAGGCGATGGTCATATCGCACACGACGTGGAGGCTGTGCCCGCCGCCGGCGGCCCAGCCGGGGACGACGGCGATGACGATCTTGGGCATGGTGCGGATGAGGCGCTGGACCTCGAGGATGTGCAGGCGTCCGGCCCGGGCGGGGTCGACCGTTTCGCGGGTCTCTCCCTCGGCGTACTGGTAGCCGGAGCGTCCGCGGATGCGCTGGTCGCCGCCGGAGCAGAAGGCCCAGCCGCCGTCCTTCGGGCTCGGTCCGTTGCCGGTCAGCAGGACCGCACCGACGTCCGAGGTCTGCCGAGCGTGGTCGAGGGCCCGATAGAGTTCGTCGACCGTGTGCGGGCGGAAGGCGTTGCGGACCTCGGGGCGGTCGAAGGCGATGCGCACGCAGCCGAGGTCGCTTCCGTCGGGGTTGACGGCGCGGTGGTAGGTGATGTCGGTGAAGTCGAAGCCGGAGACTTCGCGCCATTGGGAAGGGTCGAAGATGTCAGAAACCGTCATGGTCCCCAGCCTATCGCCTGTGCGGCGGTGGGGTGAGGCGGCGTCGGGGTCCGGGCGCTGCGGCCCAGGCGATAGGCTGGCCGCATGATTGCCAGTGAGAGCGGGGTGCACGGTTCCGCAGGTCTCGACTCGGTGGGTGACCTCGTCGACCGGATGCATGTGCTGCGGCTGCCGATGGTCACGCGTTTCCGCGGGATCACCGAGCGGGAGATCGTCGTGTTCGAAGGTCCTGCCGGATGGGCGGAGTTCTCTCCGTTCCTCGAATACGGCACCGCCGAGGCCTCGCGGTGGCTGCGGGCGGCCCTCGAGTTCGCAGGTCTCGGCGCCAGTGCGCCCCTGAGTCCTGCCGCGCCAAGCGCACCTGCGCGGTCCGTCGCCGTCAATGCGACTCTGCCGGCCTGTGCTCCCGGCGAAGTCGAGCCGATCCTCGCCCGCTATGGCCGGGTCGGCACCGTCAAGGCGAAGGTCGCCGAGCACGGGATCGACTCCCTGCCTGCGGATCGCGAGAGGCTGCAGGAATTCCGCCGGCTGTTTCCTGACACGACGCTGCGCCTCGATGCGAACGCCGGATACTCCCGCACCGATGCTCTGCGTGCCTGCAATGAGTTCGCGGGCCTCGGCCTCCAATACTTCGAACAGCCGGTCGCCGCTGTCGAGGAGCTGGCGCGACTGCGTGAGGACCTCGATGCGCGCGGTCTGCCGATCGTGCTCGCCGCCGACGAGTCGATCCGGAAGGCCGAGGATCCGATGCGCGTGGCTGAACTCGGTGCTGCCGAGGTGATCATAGTCAAGGTCCAGCCCCTCGGCGGAGTGGCGGCCGCGCGGTCCATCATCGAGGCATGCGGCCTGCCGGCAGTGGTCTCCTCCGCGCTCGAGTCCTCGGTCGGTCTGGCCGCCGGGGCCGAGCTGGCCGCCCAGCTTCCTCACACCGCACGCAGTCGGGAGATCCTCGGGGCGAGCCCGGCCTGCGGGCTGGGCACGGTGCGGCTCTTCGGCGCAGATGTCGTCGCCGATGACGCGGGGATGCGACCGGTCGACGGAGAGATACCCGTGACGCGAATCGTCCCGGACCCTGACCGCCTGCAGGAGCTGGCGGTGGATCCGGGACGATTCGAGTGGTGGGCCGACCGAGTGCGGCAGTGCTGGGCCTATCTGCGCAGCTGAGAGGCCGTCACGCTGAGACGCTGACTCAGCCCGCGTTCTGGACGGCTTCGACGAAGGTCTCGGCGGTCTTGCCGACCGTCGCCTCGTCGATGTCGGCGATGTTGGCGGCGGCGACGATGTTGTTTCCGACGCGGGCGTTGATCGAGCTCGTATTCAGCACCGTCTGACCACCGGCATCGATCGTGGCCTTGACTCCGACGGTTTCGTCGGCGCCGGCGACGCTGGCGTCGAAGGGCTCGAACTTCATCGTCATCTCAATGCCCTGGGTCTTGATGGTGACATCGTTGCATTCTTCGGTGACCTTGCTCGAGTTCTGCAGCTGCGATTCGGCGGCACCTTCGTCGGCGAAGCTGCTCAGACCGACCGAGAGCGTGCTGTCCGAGGAGGCACCGGCGACCGTGGTGCCCTTGCTGGCCTGCGAGGCGTTGAGCGCGGCCATGGTCAGGTCTTTGCATTCGGCCGGTTCGAATTCGGCGTTCTCCATGGCTTTGAGTGCTTCGCTTCCCGAGGAAGAGCCGGTGTCGATGGACTTGAAGGTCTGCCCGTCGGCATCGGTGGACTCGAGGATCTCCTTGAGCTTCGCCTCGTCGAGCTGAGTCACCTGTGACTCCTCGGCCGCTGCCGCCTGCGAAGGATCGTTGCCGCCCTCGTCCTGAGTCTGTCCCTCACCGCCTCCGGTGCAGCCTGCCAGGGACAGTCCGGCGATGAGAGCGATGGCTGGGAGTATGCGTTTCATGGTTGACCTCTCGAGTCAGCGTTCCGAAGGAGATTGCGCGGCCGCGGAAGTGCGACCGGTATAACCATATGCGGAGCTCTGACCGGTTTCGTCGTCGACGTGTGCCGGATCCGACACATCGGCCTGCGAGTCGGCCTGCGAGTCGCGCGAGACGATCGTGGTCGAGTCCTCCGGCGCCGAGGCGATCCGCACGGTGATGATCTCCTCCTGTCCCAGCGTGGTGAAGTGCTGGGTGCGCTTTCCCGGGATGATCGGGTCGTGCATGGCCGCGGCCAGCCGTCCGGTGAAGGTCAGACGTCCCTTCTTGTCCGCGCGCTGCTGGTAGGCGTTGTCCCCGGTCGGACCCGAGACCGAGATGTCGTAGCGTCCGTTCGGGGTGTAGAGGCCGGGCGTGCGAACCCGGAAGCTGCCGGTGCCGCTGAGCGAGAAGCCGGCCGCGCTGACCTCGCCGAAGCGCACGATCTGTGCCCGGCGGCGTGAGATCTCGACCCGCCACCCGTGGATGTCGAAGAGAGCGTGCCCGGTGAGGAAGGAGAACTCCCCACCGTCGGCGACCTCTCGGCGCGGTCGAGTCCGACGGTTCGAATCTCCATAGTCGCGACGGCGCTCGAGCGTCTTCAGCCATGCGCCGAGCTCACGCTCCCAACTCGTCCAGTTGTGCAGCCCGCTGGTGCGCGGGAACCAGGAGTGGCGGATGCCCAAGGCGTTGAGGCGCGCGGAGAAGCGCTCGCCCTGACTGTTGATCATCGACTCGAGCAGGTCCCGGTCCTTCGACTCTTCGAGGCTGCCCGAGCCGGCGCTGAACCACAGGTCGAGCCCGCGGAGGTTCTCGGCGAGACCGTAGGGCGAGTTGGCGATCCATTCGCTGCGGTCGGAGGTGGGGTCGCCGAAGATCGTCATCGACTTCGCGCCCTCGCGCATGGCGATGATGTCGAAGGCCGGGACGGCGGAGAGCGGATCGAGCGGAGAGGAGAACGCCGCGGCACCGCTGTAGCGGTCGGGATGCCAGGCCGCATACTTCATCGCCCCATAGCCGCCCATCGACAGGCCGGCCAGCAGCTGGCTCTCCGGTGCGAAGCCGACGGAATAGGTCTTGCGCAGGAAGTCGGGGATCTCGACGTTGTGGAAGCGCGGCCAGTCATGGACCTCGCTGCCGACGGCCAACCGCGAATAGATTCCGGCGCCGCCGTCGGGCATGACGATGAGATAGGGGGAGTTGAGGGTGAGCTCCTCCGCGGCACCGAAGTCGGTCCATGACCGGAAGTCGTCGCCGCCCCCATGGTAGAGGTGGATGACGGGGCTGACCTCGGCAGGGATGCCGGGCAGGAGCACCCTGACACCGACGGTGCGGCCGAGGGCGGGGGAGTAGATGAAGAACTCCCGCAAGCGGGGTGAGAGCTTGCGCTTGTCTCGGATATGCCACTTGCGGGCATCCTTGCCCCGGGGTTCGGGGCCGAGGAATGAGCTGTTCTGGTCGAGGGTGGGGAAGCGTCCGCGGTGGGAGCGGGCGGCGGTCAGCGAACGGATGGCACGCGCTCCAACCGCAATGAGGATCGATCGGCGCATGGGTCGAGCGTAGTCGGCCAATGTGAACCGCAGGTGGGTTAGTGGTTGAATATCAGGTGATGTCGAATTCGAGCGCAGTGGCGCAGCAGATTGCCCGGGCCCTGGTCGCCTCTTCGGTCACGGACGTCGTCATTGCGCCCGGTTCCAGGTCGGCGCCCTTGATCTATGCGCTCGCTCCACTCGCCGAGGCGGGGCTGATCCGCACGCATGTGCGCATCGATGAGCGCGATGCCGGGTTCCTGGCGCTGGGTCTGGCGCGCGGGCTGCGCGCGGCTCGGGGTCGCGAAGCGGGCGCTGCCTCTGAGTCGGGGTCGAATGCGTCGGGAGCCGTCGCCATCATCACGACCTCGGGTTCGGCCGTGGCGAACCTCCATCCGGCGATCCTCGAGGCCTCGTACGGGCGCCTGCCTCTCATTGCGATCACCGCCGATCGCCCCGCCAGGCTACGGGGGACCGGGGCGAATCAGACGATAGACGACCAGTCGCGGGTGCTCAGCGATGTGCGGGCTCGCTTCGACGTGCCTGCCCTCGGCGGCAGTGATTCCCTCGGTGGCGGCAAATACGGCAAAGTGGGCGACGTTGAAACCTGGCTCGCCGAGGCGGTCGGCCGGGCCGTGGGCGAGATCGGCGGAGTCGGCCAGAGAGCATCCGGTCCGGTCCAGTTCAATGTGCAGTTCGACGTGCCATTGGTGCCCAGCGAAGAGGAGCTGGGTGCCTGGAAGTGCGAAATCGAGGGCTTGCGGCACGAGTCCGGCGGCGAGCCGGACACTGGTGCAGAGCCGGCGCCCACTCACCGCTTGCGCATCACCGAGGCCACCGTCATCGCCGGCGGTGACGCGGGCGGTCACCCGGCCGATTCTCTGCGGCAGCTCGCGGAAGCGCACAGCCTGCCGGTGCTTGCCGAGCCCTCGAGCCCCCTGAGCTTCGACACGAGAGGCTCGCGGACGTTCGTGCCCGCCCATGCCGAGGTGCTCAGCCAGCGAGCCGAGCTGCGCGCGGCCGTCGACACCGTCATCGTCCACGGCAAACCGACCCTGACTCGTCCCGTTGCCGCGCTGTTGGCCGACGAGGGGGTGCAGATCCAGCGCCTGCCCGATGACGTCGATGCCCTCAGGCTCGAGGTGAAGACGGAAGCGCCCTCGAGCGCAGGCGCGGACGCAATCGACGGAGCACCGGCACGTCCTGATCGAGCCCAGTGGTGCCGGAAGTGGACCGAGGCGGGGCAGGAGCTCGTCGCGCGATCGACAGAACCTGCCTCGCGTGCCCGCGCCATCACCGAACGTCTCGCCGCTTCGCCGATCACCCTGTTCGTCGCGAGTTCGAACTCGGTCCGCTACCTCAGCAAGGTCACCGAGGTTCGCGCGCACATCCACGCCTCGCGTGGTCTCGCCGGCATCGACGGACTGGTGTCGACGGCGACGGGACTCTCGCTCGGACTCGGCGACCATGTCGTCCTCCTCATCGGCGACGTGGCGATGCTCCACGACGTCGGGGGGCTGCTCACCCCGAGCAGCGAAGAGGTCGGAGACGTCACCATCGTCATCCTCAACGATGACGGCGGTGCGATCTTCTCCGGCCTCGAACACTCCCAAGGCCACGTCGAGCAGTACCTCGAACGCTATTTCACCGTGCCGCACGGGCGCCGATTCGATGCGCTCGCCGCCGCCTTCGGCTGGGACTACGCAAAGGCCGATGACGCCGATGCCGTCATGAAAGAGATCGAGAGACCGAAAGACGGCGGTCCGGTGCGCCGGATCATCGAGGTCGCCATCGGCGAGTGATCGAGGGCGGCGGCGACCGAGCGAGGCGCTTGCGCCCCGTGGGCGGTCAGCCCGTATCCCGCAGGATCCGCTCGGCGAAGAGCTTCTCGACGGCACTGTTCTCCTCGGTGCTGTGCGTGACCGGGTTCTGCCCAACTGCTGACCCATCGGCCGATCGGCGCAGCTTCGTCACGAGCGGTGCGTCCTCGGCGGTGTAGGTGCCGGTGGGAGTGATCACCGTCAGGCCCTCGGCCGTGGCCTCGTGCCGCCATCCCGCGTGCTCCTTGGCGAAGTTGCACGAGGCGCACAGGCCTGAGGCATTCGACCATTCGGTTTGGCCGCCCTCGGCCGCCGGCCTGACATGGTCGGCGTGCTTGATCGGGGCATCGCACCACGGGGTGCGGCAGACGTCGTCGCGGAAGATGAGCATGCGACGCAGAAGTCCCCTGAAATTGCGTCGACGTTGGTCCATCGAAACCAATTTCCCGGATTCGGGTGCGGTGAAGACGCGCCGGAGGTAGGTGTCGGCTTCGTTCGCCGTGAGGAATTCCCGTGCCGTCCGCGCCGGCAGCGGGCCGTGCTCGGGCAGCCAGGCGGGGACTCTGCCGTCGGCGAAGAGGCTCTCGGCCTCCATCACGATGTGGACCTGTGTGGGTACGTCGCCGGCTCTCGATTGACCGGTGAGCTGTTCGACAAGCACATCGGCCATCAGCTGCCTCTCGGTCCGTCGGATTCCGGCGAGATCGCCGGCGGCGGAGGGGGCGCCACCATCGCCACCCTCGCCGGCATCGTCAGCGCCCCGACTCGCCGTCGCGGCCCGGCTGAGTGCGGCCTCCCGCAGACCGTCGAAGACGGCAACGGCCTGAACCATCGGCAGGACGGCATTGATCCGCGCCATCCCGTCGTCGAGGCAGCGCAGGGACACGTGACGCTGTTCGGCAGCCGCGGCGGCACGGTCGGCGGCAGTATCGGCAGTGATCTCTTGGACGAGCCCGCGCACTTCACGAGCCACGCGTCTGTTGCCCGTCCAGGTGAGTCGACCCTCCAGCTCCTTGTCGACGATCTTCCTCTCGCGGCGACTCAGCTTCGCGGTCCCTTCGGCGACGATCTGCGCACGGCTCTCGGGAATCGCTCCCTCGCTCAAGGCGGCGTAGGTCTTCGGCAGGTCCTGGCAGAGAGTGCGCGACCTGCTGAGGAACTTCCGTCCGGTGGCCGGTGAGACGCGCTTGGCCAGGGCGATCTCGTCCCCGGCATAGACGCCGCGCTGTTTCTTGGGCAGACCGTTGGCGAGGTCCTCGCGCCTGCGGAAATTGTGCAGTGAGACGGCCTCGCGGGACTGCACTGCGGCAATGGTGGAGGCGAGACGTTCGAGTGTGTGGATCCTTAGCTGCGAGTCCTTGGCAGACTGCGACGGTCCGAGCGTGCGCAGGCTTGCACACCACCGATCGATTTCAGTGAAGACCTCGGGATCCGCGAGCCAGGGCTCCGGATCCACGAACCCGTCTTCGGATCCGTCTGCGCTGTGTGCGTCCATGGATCAACACTATGAGTCGGCACTGACACGGCACTGACGTCGCACTCGCCAACCCTGACAGCGTGTCAACCCAAGCCGCGACCTACCCCAACCCCAGCGCCCGGCGCATCGGAGCGAACTTCGCCTCGGTCTCGGCCACCTCGGCGTCGGGGTCCGAATCGGGCATGATGCCGGCCCCGGCGAACAGTCGGATCCGATTGCGCTCCTCGAGCTGCCCGCACCGCAGGGCGATGCCGAACTGACCGTTGCCGCGCCCGTCCATCCAGCCGACCGGACCCGAGTAGCGGCCGCGATCGAGCGGTTCGAGCTCATCGACATGGACCACGGCACTGGCCTGCGGATACCCGCCGACCGCCGCCGTCGGATGCACCGCCGCGGCAACATCGAGGGCGGTGAGCTCCGAGCCCTGGGGCAGCTGCGCCTGCGCGTCGGAGGCGGAGTGGATGACATTGGCCAAGGGCAGCAGGTGCGGGCGTTCGTCGACGGAGACGTCCTCGGCCACGGAGCCGAGGCTGCGCTGCAGGGACGCGATCGCGAAGGCGTGCTCGGTGGAGTCCTTGTGGGCGCTCAGCAGCTTCCGCGCCGCCGGCATCTCCGCACTCGGGTCCGACTCGACCCGGTACGTGCCCGCAAGCACCCGTGAGGACACCCGCCTGTCGTCGACGCCGATGAGCAGCTCCGGAGTCGACCCGATGAGGCCGGCGACATCGAAGGTCCAGCAGCTCGGGTAGCTGCGGTTGAGCGCCCCGAGCACCGAGCGCACGTCGATGTCATCCTCGGTGGTGACCACCTCGTCGCGGGCGAGGACGATCTTGCGCAGTGTCGGATCCTCGGCGAAGGCGTCCACCTCGGCGGAATCGGCGACTGGGGTGAGCATGTCCGAGACTCGGGCGACGAGTTCCGCCCAGTCCGCGGCGGGAAGGTCCCCGTCCGAGGACCTCGCCGAGGTGACCCGGCGCAGGGGTTCGGCGTGGAGGACCGGGGGAGTGGGGACCGTGCCTTCGGCGGCGATCGAGGTCAGCCACACGCGACCGCCGCGGCGACCGAGCACGAATTCGGGGACGTGGATGATCGAATCGACCTCGGACTCCCCGGAATAGGCGACAGTGGCGAAGCACATCAGTCCCGAGCCGAGGAGTTCGACCTCGTCCTCGACCGAGGCGGCCGCCGTGAGCGCCTTCCAGGCCGCGGAGAGCTCGGCGAAGCGTTCGGGGCCTCGGGCGCGGATCCGCAGGGTCCGCCCGAACCCGATCAGCCCGGAGGTGTCGCGGACCCAGCAGGAGAACGCCGAGGTGGGCAGCAGCTCCAGCGTCTGTTCGACCGTGGTCGGCAGTCCGGATTCGAAGGGGAAGCCGGGCCCCGGATCGACGTCGTCGACGAAGCGGGAGCGCACGTGCAGGCGCTGTGGGGCGGAGGTGATGGCGGAGGCGGTGAAGGTCGTAGTCATGACGTGCCCAGCCTAGTCGAGTTCCGCGCGAATTCGGGCTGAATCCCGCGCCGTGAGAAGCCGGTGTCCGAGGATTCGCCCCCGGGCTCAGGTGTTGAGAGAATAAGGACATGAACCGTGCCCAGCTGGACAAGCAGCCCGACGACGTCGCCTCGATGTTCGATGACGTCGCCTCCCGCTATGATCTCACCAACGACGTCCTCACCTTCGGTCTCGCCCGCTCCTGGCGGCGGACGGTTGCGTATTCGGTGGCGGCCGGCCCCGGCGAGCGGGTCCTCGATCTCGCTGCGGGCACCGGCACCTCGTCGATGACCTTCACCCGGCACGGCGCCGAGGTGGTCGCCGGGGACATCTCCTCCGGGATGCTCTCCGAAGGCCGCCGCAGGCACCCGAAGATCGACTTCATCTACGCCGATGCGATGGATCTGCCGTTCTCGGACTCGAGCTTCGACGTCGTCACGATCTCCTTCGGCATCCGCAACGTCCACGAGGTCGACACCGCCCTGGCGGAGATGCTGCGCGTGCTCAAACCCGGCGGCCGGCTCGTCATCTGCGAATTCTCGACGCCGACCTTCGACCCGTTCAGCCTCGTGTACAAGGAGTACCTGATGCGGGCCCTGCCCGCGGTCGCGAAGGCCGTGTCCTCGAACCCCGAGGCCTACGTCTACCTCGCCGAATCCATCCGCGCCTGGCCCGATCAGGACGAATTCGCCCACCAGATCCGCGACGCCGGCTTCGACCAGGTCAAGTACCGCAACCTCACCGGCGGGATCGTCGCCGTCCACCACGCGCTCAAGCCGGGAGCAGCCCGGTTGTGAACGAATTCGACGCCGAGGTCATCGTCGTCGGCGCAGGTCCCGCAGGCTCGGCGATCGGGGCCTACCTCGCCCAGACCGGCCATGAGGTCATCATCCTCGAGAAGTCCGGCTTCCCCCGCGACAAGATCTGCGGAGACGCCCTGACCCCGCGCGCTGTCAAAGAGGTCGGCTACCTCGGCATGGACACTCCCGTCGAGGACGGCTGGCACCGCAACCGCGGGCTGCGTCTCATCGGCGGAGGGCACCGACTCGAACTCGACTGGCCCGACATCGACGGCACCCCGAACTACGGGCTGACCCGCCCGCGCATGGGCATGGACGAAGCCTTCGCCCGCCACGCCGGGCGCAGCGGCGCCAGGCTCTTCGAGCAGGTCAAGGCCATGTCACCGGACATCGGCGAGGACGGCTGGATCCAGGGCGTGCACGCTTCCGGCACCGACCACCGCGGCCGTCGCGTCGGCCCCGAAGCCCATTTCAGAGCCCCGATCGTCATCGCCGCCGACGGGGTCTCCTCCCGGCTGGCCGTGTCCATGGGCCTCGAGAAGCGCGACGACCGGCCGATGGGTGTGGCCGTCCGCGCCTACCATTCCTCGCCGAGGCATGCCGACGACTACATCGAGAGCTGGGTCGAGATGCGCTCGACGAACCAGGCGGGCCAGTCCGAGATCCTGCCCGGCTACGGCTGGCTGTTCCCGCTGGGCGACGGCACCATCAACATCGGTGCCGGCCTCCTCGACTCCTCACCCCAGTTCGGTCAGGTCGACTTCAAGGCCATGATGAGTCAGTGGATCGCCGATATGGGCCACGAATGGGGCATCGACGAGACCACCTCCCTGGGCCCGATCAAGTCCGCGGCACTGCCGATGGCCTTCAATCGCACCCCGCACTTCCATCGGGGGCTGCTGCTCATCGGCGACTCCGGCGGCATGGTCAACCCCTTCAACGGAGAGGGCATCGACTACGCCCTCGAGTCCGCCAGACTGGCCGCCGAGGTGATCTCCACCTACGCGCGCTATCCCCGGCACGTGATGCGCCGACGCCTCGAGGAGTACCCGGCTCTCATCGGTGACTCACTCGGCGGCTACTTCACCCTGGGGCGCGTGTTCTCCGCCGTCATCGGACACCCTGCACTCATGCACTTCGGAATCAAGTACGGTATGGGTGTTGACGTCGTGATGGAGTTCGTCGTGAAATTGCTGGCGAACCTCTACCGCGACCCGACGGTGACCGAGGCCGATCTCATCGACCGGGTGATCTCCGCCCTGACCCGAATTGTTCCGGCCACGAGCAATGCCTGAGCACGATCGCGACGGCGGCACCCGCCCGCCGACACCGACTACGACGAATGACGAGGACATGAGCCACCTAGCCTCTCCGGCGACCTTCATCGGTGCCGATGCACAGCTTTCGGCGGACATCTCGACCCAGTTGGAGGCCGTCGAGACCAGGCTCTACGATGCGACCGCGCAGACGAGGAAGCTGCCGGACACGACGTCGAAGCATCTCCTGGCCGCCGGCGGAAAACGCGCCCGACCGAACCTCGTGCTGCTCACCGCCCGCCTCGGCGAGGCCGACTGCGACGAGATCCTCGATGCGGCCGTGGCCGTCGAGCTCATCCACCTCGCCTCCCTCTACCACGACGATGTCATGGATGACGCCCCGGTACGTCGGGGTGCTCCGGCCGCACACGAGGTGTGGGGCAACTCCGTGGCCATCCTCACCGGCGACCTGCTGTTCTCGAAGGCCTCGGGGGTGACCGCGAAGCTCGGTCCCGAAGCCGTGCGGATCCAGGCCGAGACCTTCGAACGCCTCGTCCTCGGACAGCTCAACGAATTCACCGGCCCGCCCGAGGGCACCGATCCGATCGAGCACTACATCCAGGTCCTCGCCGACAAGACCGGGTCGCTCATCGCGACCTCGGCGCAGTTCGGGGTCATGTTCTCCGGTGCCGATCAGGCCCTGGCCGAACCCGTCCGCGACTTCGGCGAACGCGTGGGCATCGCCTTCCAACTCGCCGACGACATCATCGACCTCACCACCACCTCATCGGTCTCAGGCAAGACTCCGGGCACGGACCTGCGTGAAGGCGTGCCGACCCTGCCCGTGCTCTACGTCCGCGCTGCTGCCGCCGACGGTGATGCGGCCGCCGCCGAGGTGGTCGATCTCCTCGACGCGGATCTGTCCTCCGATTCTGCGCTCGAGGCCGCGCGTGCCGCACTGGCCGCGCATCCCGTGACCGAGAAGGCCCGCGCCGAGGCTCTGCGCTGGGCCGAGGACGCGAAGTCCTCGCTGGGGCCGCTGCCCGACGGGCTGGTCAAGGACTCCCTGTTCGCATTCGCGGACTCCGTGGTCGCCCGCAGCGCCTGACCACCATGTCCGTCACCTCGGCTCCAAGCAGTCCCCGCCGGCTCTCGCCCGTCGATTGGGTGGGCCTGGGCGTTCTGGCCGCCGTGCTGGTCATCGGCCTGAGCTGGTCGAAGTGGATGCCGTACTGGGACAAGGCCTGGACGATGAGCCAGACCTCTGTCTGGGACGGGACTCCGCTCTTCGACGCCGCCGGGGAGACGATCTCACTGGCCGGCGCCTGGGACTTCACGCTCGTCTACTTCACCGCCGTGTGGAAGGCGCTGCTCGTGGCCCTGCTGATCGCGGCCGCTATCGATGCGCTCGTCCCACGGGACTGGCTGCTGCGGCTGATGAATCGGCGCAGTCATACCGGTCAGGCCCTTGTCGGGGCCGCACTCTCCACACCGTCCATGATGTGCACCTGCTGTGCCGCCCCCGTCGCCGCCGGCCTGCGCGACACCGGGGTGAGGAGGTCGGCGGCGCTGGCCTATTGGGTGGGCAATCCGCTGCTCAACCCGGCCGTCCTCATCTTCCTCGTTCTCGTCCTGCCGTGGCATTACGTGGCCGTGCGGATAGTCTTCGCCCTCCTCATCGCCGTGGGTGCCAGTGCCCTCATCGGGCGTTGGGTGACCGGCCGCGCCGAGGTGGTTCCGGAGCCCGAGCCGAGCCCGCCGAGGCTGTCCTCGCTTCCCACCCGATATCTGCGGTCCCTGTCCAGGTTCACCCTCATCCTCGTTCCCGAACACCTCGCCCTCGTCTTCCTCATCGGACTCATCAGTCCCTGGCTGACCGGGGTCTACGGACTTGAGGCGCAGCTCGGGGCCGGAGCGATCCTGCTCGCCGCGGTCGTGGGCACGCTGCTCGTCATTCCCACCGGCGGGGAGATTCCGATCGTCCTCGCTCTGCTGGCCGCGGGCGTCGGAGCTGGAGTCACCGGTGCCCTGCTCGTGGCGCTGCCGGCGCTCAGCGTCCCCTCGATGGTCATGGTGGGCAAGTCCATGGGCTGGCGCACCACCGCGGCCATGGGTGCGGCCGTGGCGGTGGCCGCTGTGCTCGCCGGCGGCCTGCTCCTTCTGCTCGGCTGAGTCCTCACTCAGGTGGTCAGGCGACGCAGGGTGAGGTAAGAGCCGGCGGCGAAGACCGTGCAGAGAGCCGCGGCCCACAGTGCCAGTCCGGTGGCCTCGGCGGAGACGAACCACAGCCACACCTCGGGCCAGGCCTGATTGGCGCTGATGAGTGCAGCCCCGCCGAGAATCAGGAGCGCGATCACGAGCAGCGAGATCGTGAGGATCAGCGGCCCGAAGCGCTTATAGGCGATCGCGAACCAGAAGCCGAGGACGAACCACAGCATCGTGAGGACGAAGTAGGTCAGTCCAGCGGCCAGCGGTCCCGCCTCCCACAACCAGGGCAGGTAGGCGAAGTAGCCGTTGATTCCGTACCCGTCCGTGGCCTGTTCGATGAGGCCGAGGAGAACGAAGACGAGGGAGATCCCGACCGCGCTGATTGCCGCGGCCACCAGTGAGCCGAGGCAGAATTCGCGACGGGTCAGACTCATCGCCTGGGAGAAGTAGAAGGTCAGATTCATCGCTTGGGCACCGACCACGGCGAAGTACCACAGGGGAGCCTGGGACCCGCCGCTGTACATCGGACCCTCGACCCCGGAGGCAGAGATGATCCAGTAGACGATGAGCGTGATCAGCCACACCCCGCCGAGGACGAGCACGGGCACCCACACGAAGGTCTGCGTGTTCGTGAACTGAAGGCGCACAACGCCGATGGTGCGGCTGCGAGGCCGGGGGAATCTGCTGTGGCGGTCATGGCTGAAGGCTCCTGACATCGGTGTCGGAATCGGTGTGCTCGGCTGTCTCATCGCGGGTGGAGCGCACGACGAGCTGCTGCAGGGAGACCGGGGTGAGATCGAGATTGGCTTCGGCGATGTAGTGGCGGTCGACCTCGCTGAGCCGGCCGAGCATCGTCACCGAGGCGACCCGGCCCAAAGTCTCACGGTGGATGACCTCACGGCCGGCGACGAGGCGCTGGATGGAGTCGGCGTCGCCGACGATGTTGACCGCGCGACCCCGCACCGCATCGGTGGGTTCGTCCATGATGATGCGACCATGGTCGATGACGATGACATTCTCGATGAGATCGGCGACCTCGTCGATGAGGTGGCTCGAGAGCAGGATCGTCCGCGGGCATTCGGCGTAGTCGGCGATGAGATGGTCGTAGAACAGCTGGCGGGCGACGGCGTCGAAGCCCAGATACGGCTCGTCGAAGAACGTGATCTCCGCTCGTGAGGCCAAGCCGATGATGACTCCGATGGCGGACTGCTGTCCGCGCGAGAGCTTCTTGATCGGCGTCTTGAGCGGGAGCCGGAAGTCAGCGACGAGTTCCTCGGCGAAGGCCTGATCCCAGCGGGGGAAGAACAGCCGGGCACCGGCCAGCGCGTGCCTGGCGGTGGAGTCGTCCGGGTACTTCTGACTCTCCCGGACGAAGCACATCCGGTTGAGCACTCGGGCGTTCTCATAGGGGTGTTCGCCGAACACCTCGACCTCGCCGGAGGTGGCGAAGTTCTGTGCGGTGAGAATCGACATCAGCGTCGTCTTGCCGGCGCCGTTGCGGCCGAGGAGTCCGTAGATCGAGTCCGCCTCGATGCTCAGGCTGACATCATCGAGAGCGGTCGTGGTCTTGTACGTCTTGGTGAGGTGGCGGACCTCGATGACGGAGGTCATGTCTCATCCCTTCGTGGCGGCGGGGTCGAGTGCGGTGGTCAGGTGGATCTCTCGGGAGCGCTCGGTGATGAGCGCGATCACGTCCTCCGAGCCCAGGCCGAGGCGATTGGCTTCGGTGAGCAGGGGAGTGATGAAGCTGTCGGAGAAGGTGGTGCGGTGTTCGTTGATGAGCAGCGCCCGAGCGCCGTCGGTGACGAACATGCCGATGCCGCGCCGTTTCTCGAGCACCCCTTTGGATACGAGGAGATTGATTCCCTTGGCCGCGGTGGCCGGGTTGATCGAATAGAAGTGCGCGAGTTCGTTCGTCGAGGGTGCTCGGGACATCTCGGGCAGTGTGCCGTTGATGATCGAATCCTCGACCTTCTCGGCGATCTGTGCGAACAGCGGTCTGTCGTCGTCGATCACGGTGACTCCTGGTGGGTTGGTTAGTTACTCAACTAATTAACCATGCCACCAATGCGGTTGTCAAGGGTCTTCGGTCCCGAAGTCAGCGTCGCCGGCGACTGGCTCGGACGAGGTCGACGCTGAGCAGGATCACGGCGATCCAGATGACGACGAAGCCGATCCACCTCGGCGTGGACATCGCCTCGCCGAGGATGACGGTGCCGATGATGAACTGCATCGTCGGAGTGATGTACTGCAGCATGCCCACCCAGGACAGGGGGATGCGGCGGGCGGCGGCGCTGAAGAGGATGAGCGGGATCGCCGTGGCCGGGCCCGTGATGAGGATGATGATGACGTGGGAGGCGCCGAAGCCGGTGAACGTCGACAGGCCCTGGGCGCCGAGGGCGATGAGGTAGATGAGTCCGGGGACCGTGAGCACCATGCTCTCGATCGTCATCCCCTCGAGCGCCCCGACCCGATTGCCGACCTTGTTCTTCACCAGTCCGTAGAGGCCGAAGGACAGGGCGACGGTGAACGAGAGATAGGGCATCCGGCCGAGGCCGAGGCCGACGATGATGACGGCGACGAGGCCGAAGCCCACGGCCGTCCACTGCAGCGGGCGCAGCTTCTCACCGAGGAAGAGCACGCCCAGTCCGATCGAGATCAGCGGATTGAGATAGTAGCCCAGTGAAACCTCGACGAGGTGGCCGGATTCGACGCCGTAGATGAAGGCCGTCCAATTGATCGCGATGAGCACCGAGGCGAGGGCGAGGAGGCCGAAGGTGCGGCCGGAGGTGATGATCTTCCAGGTGCGGGCGAATCCGCCGGTGAAGAGCAGCAGGATCGCGCAGAAGACGAGGGACCAGATGACCCGGTGCGAGACGAGCTCGAGGGCGCCGGTGGGAGCGGCCGCGGCGAACAGGAGCGGGATGATGCCCCACAGCAGGTAGGCGCTGAAGCCGTTGATCAGGCCGGCGCGGCGGAAGGCGCTTTCATCGGGGGCAGGATTCGTACTCACACTCAGAGTCTAGTGAGGTCTCGGGCCGCGGTGGGAATGCGAGCTTGCTCACGTCGTTGTAAGGACGACCTACATTGGCGATAGACTCGGGTATGAATGACTAGAGAGGTGTGAGAATGACTCGTCCCTTCCGGGTGGCCATCATCGGTGCCGGCCCTGCAGGTATCTACGCGGCTGATCTGCTGACGAAGGCCGAACGCGACTTCGAGGTCAGCATCGACCTCTTCGAGCGCCTGCCGACTCCCTTCGGTCTCGTCCGCTATGGTGTGGCTCCCGATCATCCGCGGATCAAAGGCATCATCAATGCTCTGATCAAGGTCCTCGACCGCGGCGACATCCGCCTGTTCTCGAACGTCGAGTACGGCGTCGACCTCGGACTGGGCGAGCTCACCGACCTCTACGATGCCGTGATCTTCTCCACCGGCTGCTTCGTTGATGCGCCGCTGTCGATTCCCGGTGTCGACCTGCCTGGTTCCTACGGCGCCGCAGACTTCGTCAACTGGTACGACTCGCACCCCGATGTGGGTCAGACCTGGCCGCTCGAAGCGGAGCAGGTCGCCGTGCTCGGCAACGGCAATGTCGCCCTCGACGTGGCCCGGGTGCTGGCCAAACAGGCCGACGACATGCACACCACCGAAATTCCGGACCACGTCTACGAAGGGCTCAAATCTTCGCAGGTCACGGACGTCCACGTGTTCGGACGCCGCGGACCGGCGCAGGCGAAGTTCACACCGCTGGAGCTGCGCGAACTCGGTCATGTGGCCGATGTCGATATCATCGTCTATCCCGAGGACTTCGAGTTCGACGAAGGGTCGATGGCTGCGATTGAGTCCTCGAACCAGGTCAAGCAGGTCGCGAAGACCCTGACCGATTTCACGATGCGTGAGCCCACGGGTGCGAAGCGCCGTCTGCACCTGCACTTCCTCCATGCACCGGTGGCCATCCTCGGCGAGGATCGGGTGACCGGGCTGCGCACGGAACGCCAGGAGCTCGACGGGACGGGCAATGTCACTGGCACCGGCGAATTCCACGACTGGGACGTCGAAGCCGTCTACCGGGCCATCGGCTATGCCGGTACGGCGCTGCCGCAGCTGCCCTTCGACGCCGCCAAGGGCGTCATCCCCAACCATGAGGGACGCGTCGTCGACGCCGAAGAACAGGCCAAGGCCGCCGAGGCCGATGTCATCCCCGGCGTCTATGCGACCGGCTGGATCAAGCGCGGTCCGGTCGGGCTGATCGGGCACACGAAGGGCGATGCCCTCGAGACGATCACGCACATCATCGACGACCGCAGCGCCGGTGTGCTCAGCGATCCCGTGTACCCGGGGGAGGATGCGATCGTCGACCTCCTCGAGTCCAAAGGCATCGACTATGTCGACTGGGAGGGCTACCACCGGGTCGAGACGGCGGAGAAGGCCGCGGGCGAGGCCGAGGGCCGTGAGCGTGTGAAGATCGCGACCCGTGGGGGGATGCTCGCCGAGGCGCGCGGACACGTCCACAGCGAATCCGCGGCACCCGTCTCGGGCCACTGATTCGACTGCGGCAGGCGAGGACATGAGCGCGGATTCGACGCTGCGAACGCTTGTTGAGCAGGCGTATGCGCAGCGGCTCGAGGCCTGGGAGTCTGCCGCTGTGCAGATCAAGCACTGGCTCAAGGCCCAGCAGCGGGGACTGCTCAAGGACAAGGACATCTCTCGGCTCGACGTCGACGGCCATCGGATCAAGGACTCGGCACGGACGTTGAAGAAGCTCACTGAGAAGCTCGAGGATGATCCCACGCTGCACCTCGAGTCGGTCGGCGATGTCGAAGATCAGATCCGCGATATCGTCGGGGTCAAGGTGCTGTGCAAGTCCCCGCGGGATCAGATCATGATGTTCGACTCCCTGCGGGATCCGCAGCAGCTGGGCTCGTTCGTCCTCGTCGACGAGAAGAACTACGTCGACCCGCCGAAGCCGAGCGGGTACCGTGCCTGCCATGTGACCCTGCAGATCCCCTCCGACCATGGTGAACCGGTGTTCGCGGAGATCCAGGTCAAGACCCGCCTCCAGGATGCCTGGGGCGAACTGACGCATGAGGACATGTACAAGCCCGGTGCGGCGATGAAGCCGAGCGAGCTCCACGGGGAGTTCGCTCGGGCCATGGCGAACATGCTCGCCACCGTCGACGATATGGCCGACACTCTGGCCGAAGAGCTCTCGGCCCTGACGAACCCCGAACCGGACTCGGACCTCGCGGCCCAGCTCGCGGAACAGCGGACCATCGTGGTCAAGGTCCGCGCCACCGGGCCCAAATACGCCTTGGCCGTTGACGGCGACGGCCGTCAGGGACTCATTCCTGCCTTCGCCGTGCGCAGACTCGCCGAGGTCAAGGGCACCATCAAGGTCAATGAGTTCGTCCAGGTCGACGACCGCCTGCGGGTCAGCGTGGAGGAGGACTCGAAAGGCCTGTACTACATTCCCCTCGAGCTGCCCGGACACTGAATCGTCTCTTGGGCCTGCTGCGGCGTCGGCGGTCATCCTGGAAGAGTAGGATCCAGACGTGGCCTCTGCTCGAACCGTGCGCCGGTGGGCGATCCGCCTGATCGCCGTCCTCCTCGTGATCATCGTCGGTGCGGCGATCGCGCTGGCGGTGTGGGCGAAGACCGGCGTGATGGAGGCCGAACCGGGACCGTTGGAGTCCGTTCTCACCGAGCCTGGCCTCGAGGTGGCCGAGGATGCGGATGCCATGGTGCTGCGCCCCACGGGAGAGGCCGATTCGAGCCTCGGGCTCGTCTTCTATCCGGGGGCGAAGGTCGATGCCGACGCCTACGCCGCACGACTGGTCGGACTGGCCGTCGACACCGGGACCACTGTGGTCATCGTCAAACCCTGGCTGGGTCTGGCTCTCTTCGACCCGCGCGGGCTCACGGCGTTCACCGGGCATGTGCCCGAGGTCGAGACGTGGATGGTCGGTGGCCACTCGATGGGCGGGGTGCGCGCGTGTTCCGCGGCCTCCGAGGCCGCGGCCCTCGTCCTCTTCGCCTCCTACTGCGGAACAGATATCTCCGATTCGGACATTCCCGTGCTCAGTCTCTCCGGCAGCGCCGACGGACTCTCCACACCGCAGAAGATCGCGGAGAACCGTGACCATCTGCCCGCTTCTGCCCGGATGGTCGAGATTCCCGGTGCCAGTCACGCGAGCTTCGGCGACTACGGGCCGCAGAGCGGCGACGGGACACCGAGCATCGATGACGAGCAGATGAGCACCGCGGTCACGGGCGAACTCACGGAGTTCGCCCGCAGCCTCTCGGCAGGGTGAGGGAGCCCGGCCCTGCCTCTAGCGGTAGTTGACGAACTGCAGGTCGACCTCGAGGTCCTGGCTCTTGAGCAGGGCGATGACCTCCTGCAGGTCATCGCGCTTTTTCGAGCTCACGCGCAGCTCATCGCCCTGGATCTGCGCCTTGACGCCTTTGGGGCCCTCGTCGCGGATGATCTTCGAGATCTTCTTCGCATTGTCCTTGTCGATGCCCTCCTTGATCGAGGCATCGATGCGATACTCCTTGCCGGACGGGTAGGGCTCGCCGTCCTCGAGGGACTTCAGCGAGATTCCGCGCTTGACCAGCTTCGACTGGAAGACGTCGAGGATGGCCTTGACTCGGTCCTCGCTGTTGGCCTTCATCTGCACGGCCTCGCCGCTCCAGGCGATCGAGGCATCGGTGCCGCGGAAGTCGTAACGGGAGTTGACCTCCTTCGCAGCCTGATTGAGGGCGTTGTCGGCCTCCTGCCGATCGACCTTGCTGACGATGTCGAACGATGATTCGCTGGCCATGGAAGCTCCTTCGTGGTCGGTGACCGGCAGCAGCCGGTATGGGTGAGTCACTGATGCCCGAGTCTAGTCGAGACCGGCAATTGTGACCTGCGTCTATCGAGTTGGTAAAACGGTCCCGCTGCTAGTATTCTTTTCGAGTGCTCATCGAGCGCCACCTGCGGCAGATTGCCCGAGCGGCCAAAGGGAGCTGACTGTAAATCAGCCGGCATTGCCTTCGAAGGTTCGAATCCTTCATCTGCCACGCAGAGCGGATCAGCCCCGTGACCAGTTTCTGGTCACGGGGCTTTTCCCTTGCCTCGGAGCTCCCGAGTCCATAGCGTAGGGATAAGCGGACACGAGGGGCACAGTGATGAACGGCGATGCGAACGACGACCACGCACCCAAGCGGATGAACTCGCTCGAGGACCGCAACGCCATCGTCGAATCCGCACTCGACGAGGCGATCAGGCGCGGTGACTTCGACGACCTGCCCGGACTGGGCAGACCCCTGAGCGGACTGCACAACTCCGAGGATCCCGACTGGTGGATCAAACAGAAGATGGAGCGCGAGGACATGAGCGGGGTCGCCCCCGCCGCCTTCCAGCTGCGCAAGGAGAGCGCGGTACTCGAGGACACTCTCGACGCCTTCACCCGCGAAGCCGACGTCCGGGACTACCTCGCCGGCTTCAATGCCCGAGTCCGCGCCGCCGTGATGGACCTGCGCGAAGGCCCACCCGTGTTCACCCCGCCCCGCGATGTCGAGAAGGAGGTCGCCGCCTGGCGGGAGCGGAGGTCGGACAGCGAGCGGGCCGCGGACCGGGCCGAAGAACCGACGAACGGCGATGGCGCGGAGACCCCGCCGTCACCTCGGCGCCGGTGGTGGTCCTTCCGTCGAGGCTGAACCGCTGGTGAGGACCACCGCGGCGCGAGCACCGGCTTCGGGCTCTCCCACCGTTTGGTCCCCGTCGAGATCGCCCACACGAGCAGCAGGACCGCGATGACGAAGAGCGGTCGGCTCAGCCACCACACCCCGCTACCCGGGGCAGGCATCGGCAGCCACAGCAGCTGCACCCCGGTGAGTACGAGATGGACGAAGACGACGATGAGCACGCAGACCACGCGGGCGAGGTCGAGGGTCAGGTCACGGGTCCGGGGGATCGATGGAGTCACACTGGCAGTGCTAGCCAGGCCCTGGTGAGCCGGGTGGGCAGTCGTGTTCCGATTCGGTTACGCGGACATCTCGGCCGTGAGCCTTGCGATCGCCAGGTGCGCGAGCAGTCCGGCCTGATCCCCGAGCACCGAATCGTCGAAGACGACGAAGGGGGAGTGGTTGTTCCCCTGGCGCTCCTCGGGCACATCGGTGCGTTTGGCCCCGAGCATCATGTACGTTCCCGGCACCTCGGCGAGGACGAAGGAGAAGTCCTCGCTGGGCATGATCGGCTGTTCGAGGACCTCCACCCTGTCATCGCCGAGGAGACCGCGGACCTCGTCGAGGGCCCAGGCGGTCTCGTCCTCGTCGTTGACGGTGACGGGGTACTGGACCTCGAAGTCGACCTCGGCGGTGCACCCGTGGGCGGCGGCGATGCCCTCGGCCAACTGCTTCGACCGAGTCCGGACGGTGTCAAGAGAATCCTCGGAGAGGGTCCGTACGGTGGCTCCGAGGCTCGCCGAGGCGGGGATGACGTTGACGGCCTCACTGGCCTGCAACTGGGTGACCGAGAGCGCGATCGGGTCGAAGACGTCGATGCGGCGGCTGACCATGTTCTGCAGAGCGGTGACGAGCTCGGCCAGGGCCGGAACCGGGTCGACCGCCGTGACCGGTTGGGAGCCGTGGCCGCCGTGGCCGTTGATCGTGACGTGCAGGACGTTCGAACCGGCCTGCAGGGTCCCGGGCCTGGTGGCGACGACCCCGCGCTCGCCCATATGGACGTGGGCGCCGAAGGCCGCGATCGCCCGCGGGCCAGCGGCGTCGAGGACGCCTTCGGCGATCATCACCGACGCCCCGTTGTACCCCTCCTCGCCCGGCTGGAACATGAACACGACATCTCCGCGCAGCTCGCCGCGGTGGGTGTGGAGCAGGCGTGCGGCACCGACGAGTCCGGCGGTGTGCAGGTCGTGTCCGCAGGCGTGCATGTTCCCGTTGGTCGAGGCGAACGGCTCTGCGGTCAGCTCCTCGACGGGTAGGGCGTCCATGTCCCCGCGCAGCAGCACCGCGGGAGCCTCGGCCGGTCTGTCCGGATGGGTGCCCCGCAGCACGGCCACCACCGAGGTGGTTCCCTCCCCGGTGGTGATCTCGAGGTCGAGGTCGGCCAGGGACTCCAGCACCGTGGCCTGGGTGCGTGGGAGATCGAGTCCGACCTCGGGGTCGGCGTGGAGTCTGCGTCGCAGCTCCTGCAGCTGCGGCAGGAGTCCGGCGGCCTCGGTCAAGAGGTCCTGACCGGCGCTGGTCACGCCGCTCACAGGAGGCTCACGAGCACGCTGGCGATGACCACGGAACCTGCCGAGACCGAGGTGAAGCCGCCGACGAGCATCGGCGGGAGCATGACGTTGAGCAGGGCCTCCTTCTCATCGTCGTCGCGGGCGATCGATCGGGCCACCTCGTTGGTCAGGAGGTAGTCGGCGGGGAAACCGTACATGGCGGTCAGCGCCACCGACATGCCCAGGGTGGACTTCCACCGCAGCAGCTTGGTGGCGATGTAACCACCGCCGATGATGCCCGCGCCGCCGACGATGAGGATCGTGACGGTGGGCAGGAAGGCGTTGATCACGTCCTGCACCGAAGCGGCCACCAGCGGGGCCATGACGATGGCAATGACGCCGGCCATGGCGACGCCGAAGGAGTTCGATCGCTCCATCGCCTTGTCCGGGGAGAGCCCGATCGCGGTGGCGATGATGCCGAGGATGAGAGCGACGATCGACGATGGGATGTGGGTCGGGATCGCAATGAGCGTCGCGAGCGAACCGCCGACGAGGATGAGGAAGAGCATGAAGAGCTGATTGTCGACGAGAAAGTGCGGCAAGGTGACGAGCTTCTTCTTTGTCGCGGCCTCCTGGTCCTCCTCGTGATGGGCGGCGGCGAGTTCGTAGAGTTCGCCGCTGTCGCGCAGTTTGGTGGCATAGCGGCGGAGCAGGAAGTTCGTCATCGGCATCGACGGCAGTGACTGGAGCATGAGCACGAGGGCGGGCAGCACGATGATTGATGAGGCGGCTCCATGGGCCGTTAGGCCCTCGGTGGTCAGGCCGGTAGCGACGATGCCCCCGGCCAGCGGTCCGGAGCCGGCGACGAAGGTCTCGAAGCCGAAGAGCGGGGCGACCACGACGAGGATGAGGAGGACGGCGGCGAGCATTCCGGCTACGGCGATAATGACCGAGCGCCACTGTTTGAGCATCACCCGCAGGGGGATGAGCGTACCCATGTGGAAGAGCAGGGGTGCGACGAGGATGGTGTAGATCTGCACGAGCATCGAGTCGTCGACGACGGTGTCGGGGACGATGCCGATCTTCGCGAAGATGAAGATGCCGAGCATTGCGACGAGCAGGCTGGGCACCCGCGCTTTGGACCAGATCGAGATCAGTTCGCCGAGAGCGATGAAGGCGAGGACGATCGCGGCTGCGAATATGGCTTCCATGGTGAGCCCTTCTTAGGGGAAAGTGAATCAGCTCACAAGATAGTACGTCATCGGAGCTCTGAGCGTGTTTCGTCCTCGTTTCCTGAACTGTGGGACTACGTGCGCAGGCGGTAGGGCATAGTGTGGGCGTATGAGTTTTCTGCAGTTCCTGCATGAGCGAGGCATGACCGAGCGACCCGGATCGATGAACCGTCCGCTGGTCATCGCGCACCGAGGTTACTCCGCGGTGGTGCCGGAGAACAGTCTCGCCGCGGTCGATGCCGCTCGTGCCCTCGGCGTGGATTTCATCGAGGTCGACACCTCGACGAGTGCCGATGGTGTTCCCGTCATCCTCCACGATCCCGATCTCGACCGGACCACGAACCGGAAGGGTCCGGTCGCGAACCTGACCGCCGAGGAGCTGTCCTTCGTCGATGCCGGGTCGTGGATGGGCCCTGGTTTCACCGGGGTGCGGATTCCCACGCTGGCCGCGGTGATGCGCGATATCCAGCACCGAGGTGGTGAGCTCCTCCTCGAGCTCAAGGGGGAGTGGTCCTCCGGTGCGGTGGCCCGCATCGCCGAGCTCGTCGTCGAGACCGGCACGGCCGACCGGATGGTCGTCCAGTCCTTCAACACCGAGACCCTCGAGACCTGCCGGGATCTGCTGCCGATGGTCACTCGCTTCCTGCTCCGGATGGTGCCCAAGCCCGAGGACATCGAGATCGCCCGCGGTCTCGGTGCGGTCGCGATCAACCCCTCGTACAAGGGCTTCAGTCTGCGCAAATCGGTCGTCGCCGAGATCCGCGACAACGACCTCGGCGTGTTCGTGTGGACGGTCGACGGGATGAACGAATGGCGGGAGCTCCTCGACGCCGAGGTCGATGGGATCATCACCAATCAGCCCGGGCGGCTGCAGGGGTTCCTGGCCGGCCGATTCGATCCCGTGAAGTAGGAGTCGGGCGATTTGTGAGTGAGGTCACCGAGACCGGATTTGCCCCGGTCATGGAAACCCGTGTAAATTCTTACCTGTTGCCCCGATAGCTCAGTCGGCAGAGCATCTCCATGGTAAGGAGAAGGTCAAGGGTTCGATTCCCTTTCGGGGCTCTCGTGTCGCCTAGATTGCGGCGCTGGGGCGGGGTAGCTCAGCTGGTTAGAGCGCACGACTCATAATCGTGAGGTCGGGGGATCGAGTCCCCCTCCCGCTACCACTCAACTCCCTCACCAGGACGGACAGTCCGGTGGGGGAGTTCTTTCGTCTCCGGAGGTTCCGCGCATCCGTAGGGCGGCGTAGCCTCGTGCCAGGAACCTCACCCGTCCGGGGCGAGGCTGGATGCAGAGGAACGACGATGATCGATGCACGACTGGCTGACTGGCTTCTCGACTCCGACCCCGCCCTGCGGTGGCAGGTCGAGCGCGACCTCCTCGGCGCCGCAGAGGAGACCTGGCAGTCCACGCGAGCACGAGTGGTGCGCGAAGGATTCAGCCGCGAGCTGCTGAGCCGGCAGGATCCGGAAGGCACCTGGGCTGGAGGAGCCTTCTTCCCCGCGAACTTCAGCGGCGACGAAGACACACCACAGCCATGGACGGCCACCACCTGGGCACTCAACGATCTGCGCGACTGGGGAGTCGACGCCTCGGCGCTGGCCGGCACCGCAGAGAAGCTCACCGCGGTGCGCTGGGAATACGAGGACCTGCCCTATTGGGGCGGCGAGGTCGACGTGTGCATCAACTCCTGGACCCTGTCGAATGGACTCTGGCTCGGCGCCGAGGTCGACGGCATCGTCGACTGGTTCCTCACCCACCAGCAGGACGACGGAGGATGGAACTGCGAATGGGTCGAGGGTTCGCAGGTCTCCTCATTCCACTCCACCCTCAATGCCCTGATCGGACTGCTCGACTACCAACAGGTCACGGGTGATTCCGCACGGGTCGCCGAGGCGCGGGCCCGGGGAGAAGAATACCTGCTCACCCGCGATCTCTTCCGTCGGCAGAGCAGCGGCGAACCCTTCGACGATCGCGTCTTCGCACTCTTCCACCCCCGACGGTGGTTCTACGGCATCCTCCCCGCGACCGACTTCCTCCGACGCGCGGCGCAGGCCGACAGAGCGGTCCCCGACCCGCGGATGAGCGAGGCGATCGAGTCCATCCGCAGCCAACGGGAAGAAGACGGGTCCTGGCTGCAGGGGCACCGACACGACGGAGAGGTGTGGTTCCACGTCGACGTTCCCCCTGGCCAGCCCTCGAAATGGGTGACCCTGCAGGCCCTGCGCGTCCTCGACTGGTGGGACGGCGCACATTCGTCCTCCGCATCCTCAGCTGTGACCTAGGAACGCCACAGTCCCGCGCCAGAGCCGGCCTCCACGATGGTGTCATCACATCAGCGAAGGAAGGACAGCTCATGGCTCGCGTACCCGAACCGGACCAGACACCCGACGGCCCCGCCTTTGAGGGCAGACTCCTCGACCGTCCAGAGGAGGAGGTCGTCGACCAAGGCGCCTCCTTCGACATCCGCACCCTCTTCAGCCGTCGCGGGGTCCTCGGACTCGTCGGCGCCGGAGTCGGCACCATGGCCCTGGCCGCCTGCAGCTCCGGAGCCTCCGGCTCGACGAGTTCGAGCTCGAGCAGCAGCGGATCGGTCACGGAGATCCCCGACGAAACGGCCGGCCCCTACCCGGCAGACGGCTCCAACGGACCGGACATCCTCGAAGAGTCGGGAATCGTGCGCTCCGACATCCGCTCGAACATCGACGGCTCCGACACCGTCGAGGGCGTGCCCCTGACCTTCAATCTCAAGGTCACCGATATGGCGGGCGACAACGCCCCCTTCGAAGGAGTCGCCGTCTACGCCTGGCACTGCGACGCCCAGGGCCGGTACTCGATGTACTCCGACGGTGTCGAGGACGCGACCTGGCTGCGCGGCGTCCAGGTCGCCGACGAGAACGGCGAAGTGTCGTTCACCTCGGTCTTCCCGGGCTGCTACTCCGGGCGGTGGACGCACATCCACTTCGAGGTCTACCCCGACGTCGACTCCATCACCGATGCCGAGAACGCGATCGCCACCTCGCAGATGGCCCTTACCGAAGACGCCTGCAACGCCGTGTTCGAACTCGAGGCCTACGACGGATCGGCGAAGAACCTCGCCGCCATCAGCCTCGATGACGACAACGTCTTCGGCGACGACGGCGGCGAACACCAGCTCGCCACGATCAGCGGCGACACCGACTCCGGCTACGTGGCCTCCCTCGACGTCCCCGTCGACACGGACACCGAACCCACCGGCGGTGCCGCACCTGCCGGGGGAGGCGGCGGCGAAGGCGGTCAGCCGCCCGAGGGCGGCGCCGGACCCGAGGGCGGAGGAGCACCTCCCGACGGTGAGGCTCCCGCCGGAGACGGCAGCGACTCCTCCGCCCAATAGTCACGCCCAGCAGACACCCATTCGAAAGGCCACACATCATGCTGCACAACCTCACGGGCTGGCACGCCCTCGTCATCCTCGCGATCATCGTCCTCGTCTTCGGGGCGGCGAAACTCCCCGCGCTCGCCAAGAGCCTCGGACAGTCCGTCCGGATCCTCAAGGACGAGACCACCGAGAAGAAGTCCCCGTCCGACACCGGCTCGGCGGCCGAGAGCGAATGCGTCTCCTATGAAGCAGTGACCGACCCGATCACCGCCGAGGCGCGGGCGCGGACCCGATCATGAGCACTGCCACCGCCGCGGCGAAGATGCCCCTGTCCGCGCATATCAAGGAAGCCCGCAATCGGGCGATCCGCGCGGCGGTGGCGCTGCTCATCGGCACCGTCATCGGCTACCTCGCCTCGGACTTCGTCATGGATGTCCTGCGGGCACCGATCACCGAGCTCGCCGAATCCCGCAGCGCCTCGCTCAACTACGACAGCGTCACAGGAGCCTTCGACCTCCAGCTGCGGATCGCCGTGTACTCCGGAATCATCGTCTCCAGCCCGGTCTGGCTGGGCGAGATCTTCGGTTTCCTCACCCCGGGGCTGACGGTCAGGGAGAAGCGATACACCTTCGGATTCCTCTCCGCCGCACTCCCGCTCTTCATCGGCGGCTGCCTCACCGGCCTCTATATCTTCCCCCGGATGGTCGAGGTGCTCACGTCCTTCGCCGCCTCCGAAGACAGCACCATCCTGCAGGCCTCCTACTACTTCGACTTCGTGTTCAAGATCGTCCTGGCCACCGGCATCGCCTTCGTCCTCCCGGTCTTCCTCGTCGTCCTCAACTTCATGGGGCTGCTCTCGGCGCGCACGATCGCCAAGGCATGGCGGGTGAGCATCGTCGGAATCGTCATCTTCGCGGCCCTGGTCACCCCGGCCGCAGATGTCCTCTCCATGGTCTTCGTCGCGGCGCCCATGGCCCTGCTCTTCCTCGCCGCGCTCGCCATCGCCTGGATCCACGACCGCACCCGCGGCTATGACCGGCCACCGGATCAGCCGCACACTGAAAGGAGCCGAACATGTTCGGTCTGAGCTTCGAGAAGATCGTCCTCGTCGGCATCATCGCGTTGATCGTCATCGGTCCGAGCCGACTGCCCTCCTGCGCACAGAAGCTCGGCGAGCTGGTCCGGCTGCTCCGGTCTCAGCTCGACGTCGCCAAGGACCGTGCCGCCGAGTCGCTGGGTGCCGAGGACTGGCAGACGCTCGACCCCCGCCAGTACGATCCGCGACGGATCATCCGCGAAGCCCTGGACGAACAGGACCCGGTCCGCAGTGCGGAGGGCGAACCCGGTGCGGCCGGCGCTTCCGCCGCCGAGGCGCCCGGTCGATATGTCATCAGCGGATCATCCGGACACCCCCGGAAACGACTCGTCGCCCACACGACCGATGGTCATGTGGGCGACGAGGAGAGGGCAGCGGTGGGATCGACCGCCGATCGGTGATCAGTCCTTGAAGTCGAAGTCCTCTTTGTCGATCCCGGGGAACATGAGCTCGTACTTGATCATCTTGTCTTTGTGGTCGACGATCTTCACCGTCCCGTAGTAGGTCTTCTCCTTCTTGGTCATCGAGTCGTCCTTGACCGTGACGTTGCACGTCTCGAAGCCGTACCATTCGCGGAGATCCATATCTTCCGCGCACTCTGCCTTCTTGACCTCGAAGTCGAGTTCGTTCTCGAACAGGTCGACGAGATCGGCCTCGAGTGATGTGGCCGGCACCGTGCCGTTGCCCTTCTTGTCGACTTCCATCGCATCGTCGCTGGCCCAGTTGGTCGTTGTGGCAGCGTCGGCGAACGGATCCTCGGATTCGGTCTCGCTCGGCTCGGGCTCGGCCGCCTCGGTGGGTTCTTCGGTCTCCGCCGCCTGTCCCATCTGGCCCTCGGATTCGCCGGACTCCGCAGCCTCAGCGGACTGGGCATCCTCCGTCTGGGCGGCGTCTGACTCTGCGGGGTCGCTCTCATTCCCACCGCCGAGCAGACCGCAGCCGGTCAGTGACAGGGCCAGCGCGGTGCCGGCGAGGGCGGTGAGCAGCCGCGGCATCGAAGTCAGCCGGCGCATCGGTGTCATGATCATTCTCCTGGGTGGATCACGGGTGTCGTTCGTACACCGTCGATTCTGCCACGGTCGATCGCAGCCCGAGCGTGGAGCGTGTGCGCATCCGGGGACATATGTGTCCGGACGGACACATCGGCAGACCGGCGTCGGCTACCATGACCGAATGATCCCGACCACCACACTGGCCGACGGCACTGTGCTTCCCCTCCTCGGGCAGGGCACCTGGCACCTCGGGGACGACACCGCCACTCGGTCCAGCGAGATCGCGACCCTGCGAACCGGCATCGAACTCGGTCTCACCCTCATCGACACAGCCGAAATGTACGGGTCCGGCCGTGCCGAGGACCTGGTCGCCGAGGCGATCGCCGGGATGCGCGACGAGGTCTTCCTCGTCGACAAGGTGCTGCCGGCCAACGCTTCGAGGGAAGGCACGGTCACCGCGTGCCGGCGTTCGCTGCGGGCACTGGGCTCCGACCGCATCGACCTCTACCTCCTCCATTGGCCCGGGCCCCATCCGCTGGAGGAGACGATCGCCGGATTCGAGGAGCTGCGTGAGCGCGGACTCATCGGCTCCTGGGGTGTGAGCAACTTCGACCCCGCCGACCTCGCCGGACTGCCGGCGATGCCGCAGGTCAACCAGATCCTCTACAACCCGTCCCGGCGCGGGCCGGAATTCGACCTCCTCCCGCACCATCGAAGCGTCCAACCCCCGATTGGAACCATGGCCTATTCTCCGATCGAACAGGGCCGACTCCTCGACGACCCGATCCTCGCCGAGGTGGCCGGACGACACGAGGCCACCATCGCCCAGATCCTCGTGGCCTGGGCGATCCGGACCGGTGACGTCATCGCCATCCCCAAATCCTCGACGCCCGAGCACGTGCGCGCCAATGCCGCTGCCGCCGCCATCGAGCTCACCGCCGCCGACCTCGCCGACATCGACGCAGCATTCCCGCCGCCCACCTCACCGCTTCCACTGGAGGTCCTGTGAACCCGCGCCCCGCACTCGGACTGATCTCCCACGGGACATCCTCGGAGCAGGGCCAAAGGCTCATCGAGGCGCTCGCCGCCCGGGTCACCGCGGACCTGCGAGCCCGAGGCCTCGTCGCCGAGGTCATGCTCGGCCATGTTGATGTGCAGAATCCCGATGTCGCCGAGGTGCTCCGAACGCTTCCGTCCGAGGCCCCGACCGTGCTGGTCCCACTTCTGCTCTCCCCGGGCTATCACGTCCACGTCGATCTGGCCGAGGCCGTGGCGACGGCAGGCGGGGCCGGCGGGGCGAACGGAACTGCGGCCCGCGACATCCGGCTGACCCCGACACTCGGACCCGACCGGCGCCTGGCCCGAGTGCTCGCCGCCCGCCTGCCCTCACTCACCGATGACGACCACATCGTCCTCGCCGCCGCAGGATCGAGCGATGAACGGGCGAACGCGGCCTGCCGGGAGATGGGCGAGCATCTGTCGGTCGAACTGGGACGTCCCGTCGACGTGGGATTCCACGCCGGGGGAGAGGCCAGCATCGGCGGCATTGTTGAGCAGAAAAGAGCGCTCGGTGGCAGGATTGTCCTGTCCAGCTACCTGCTCGCCCCCGGCTTCTTCCAAGACGTCGCGCAGAAGCTCGTGGAGGGCACTGCCGACATCCTCACCGACCCGCTGCTGACCTCGGCCGACGATGCGAAAAGCCTGGTCGACCCTGCGGGAGAGGCGATCGACGACGTGCCCCAGGGGCTCGTCGACGTCGTCCGGGAGCGCATGATCTCAGTGCTGTGAACGACGGTCAACTCCTCCGTCGCAAATCGTCACGGACCGTCTCATGACTTAGTTCGACACGATGCGACATTGTTTGGGCACCCTAATTTGTTGAGCAATCAGGCCTCCAGTAGCGTAACCAGTCGAATGTGCACCGCAGCGTTTGGAGGCGACGATGTCCACACATGTCGATGAGTTGAAGAAGGACCCCGACACGGGGGCTCCGAAGCGACCCGCGCGGCCGAAGAAGTCCAACGGCCAGTGGAAGGTCGACGGCACCGAACCGCTCAACCAGAACGAGATCGACAAGGCCGCGGACAACGGGCTGAATGTGCGCGCCCGCATCGAAGAGGTCTACTCGAAACAGGGGTTCTCCTCGATCACCGGCGATGACCTCCATGCCCGGTTCCGCTGGTGGGGGCTCTACACCCAGCGCAAGCCCGGCATCGACGGCGGCCGCACCGCGAAGCTCGAACCCCATGAGCTCGAAGACGAGTACTTCATGCTCCGGGTCCGCATCGACGGCGGCAAGCTGACGACCGAGCAGCTGCGCACGATCGCCGACATCTCGAACGACTTCGCGCGCGGATCGGCCGACCTCACCGACCGGCAGAACATCCAGCTCCACTGGATCGAGATCGAGAACGTCCCGGAGATCTGGCAGCGCCTCGAGGCCGTCGGCCTGCAGACCACCGAGGCCTGCGGAGACGTGCCCCGTGTCATCCTCGGCTCACCCGTGGCCGGCATCGCCGCCGACGAGCTCATCGACCCGACGCCGGCGATCGAGGAGATCTCCCGGCGCTACATCGGCGATACGAGCCTGTCGAACCTGCCGCGCAAGTACAAGACCGCGATCACCGGCCACCCCAGCCAGGACGTCGTCCACGAGATCAACGACTGCTCCTTCGTCGCCGTCGACCACCCCGAACACGGCATCGGCTACGACCTGTGGGTCGGCGGTGCCCTCTCCGTGGTTCCCCGCTTCGGTGAACGGCTGGGCACGTGGGTCGCCCCCGACCAGGTCGTCGAGACCTGGCTGGGCGTGACCCAGATCTTCCGTGACTACGGCTTCCGCCGCCTGCGGAACAAGGCGCGCCTGAAGTTCCTCCTCGCCGAGTGGGGACCCTTGAAGTTCCGCGAGGTCCTCGAGACCGAATACCTCGGCTACCGCCTCGCCGACGGGCCCGCACCGACCAAGCCGATCGTCGCCGGAGACCACGTGGGCGTGCACAAGCAGGTCGACGGCCGTTACTACATCGGCGTCACCCCGGTCGTCGGACGCGTCTCCGGGACCCTGCTGGGCCAGATCGCCGACCTCGCCGAGAAGTTCGGCTCGACCCGGCTGCGGACCACTCCGCACCAGAAGCTCCTCCTCCTCGACATCGAGGAATCCGATGTCGATGACGTCGTCGCCGGCCTCGACGCCCTCGGGCTCTCCAGCCGCAAGGACCTCTTCCGCCGCTCGACGATGGCCTGCACGGGCATCGAATACTGCAAACTCGCGATCGTCGAGACCAAGCAGACCGCCGCGGACACCATCGACAAGCTCGAGGAGCGCCTGGCCGGCATCGATCTGCCTCATCCGATCAGCCTCCACCTCAACGGCTGCCCGAACTCCTGCGCCCGGATCCAGACCGCCGACATCGGACTCAAGGGTCAGATTGTGACCACCGACGACGGCGAACAGGTGCCCGGCTTCCAGGTCCACGTCGGCGGGGGACTGGCATCGAAGGACCGCGACGAAGCCGGCCTCGGACGCACCGTCCGCGGTCTCAAGGTCACCGCCGACAACCTCGGCGACTACGTCGAGACACTCGTCCGCCGCTTCCTCGACGGCCGATCCGAGGCCGAGACGTTCTCCGAATGGGCCCACCGCGTCGATGATGAGGAGCTGGTATGAGCACGACCACCACGGACAAGCGCAGCATCGAGGATCTCAAAGCCCTCGCCGAGGCAGGCAATCGGGCGCTGGCCGGTGACCCCGACAACGGCGTGGTCGAATCCAACCCCGCCGATGTCATCCGTTGGGTCTCCCGGAACTTCGACACCTCTGCCTGCGCCGTGGCCTGCTCCATGGCCGATGCCGCCCTGCCGCACTACGTCGCTCAGTACCTGCCCGGGGTCGACGTGCTCTTCCTCGACACCGGCTACCACTTCCCGGAGTCCTACACCACCCGCAACGAGGTGGCGGCGAAGGTCGACGTCAACATCGTCGACGTGATGCCCGAGCAGACGGTCGCCGAGCAGGACGCCGAATTCGGCAAGGACCTCTTCGCCCGCGATCCGGGTCTGTGCTGTGCCCGTCGCAAGGTCGCACCTTTAAGCAAGTCCCTGGCCGGCTATGAGCTCTGGTTCACCGGGGTGCGCCGCGACGAGGCTCCGACGCGGGCGAACACCCCGCTGGTGACCTTCGACGAGAAGAACGGCCTGGTCAAGGTCAATCCCGTCGCCTCTTGGTCCTTCGATGACCTCCTCGACTACGCGCGCGCCTTCGACGTGCCGGTCAATCCACTGCTGTCGCAGGGCTACCCGTCCATCGGCTGCCAGCCCTGCACCCGTCCCGTGGCCGAGGGGGAGGACCCTCGCGCCGGTCGCTGGTCGGGCACTTCGAAAACAGAATGCGGACTACACGTATGAGCATCGACCACGCACCCCTGTCCACCCTCGACGTCCTCGAGTCCGAGGCCATCCACATCATCCGTGAGGTCGCGGCCGAGTTCGAGAAGCCGGTGCTGCTGTTCTCCGGCGGCAAGGACTCCGTGACCGTGCTGCACCTGGCGGCGAAGGCCTTCTGGCCAGCGAAGATCCCCTTCGGGCTGCTCCACGTCGACACCGGGCATAACTTCCCGGAGATCCTGAAGTTCCGCGACGAGACCGCCGAACACTACGGCCTCGAGCTCAGCGTGGCGAAGGTCCAGGACTACATCGACGACGGTCGGCTGCGCGAACGCCCCGACGGGACGCGCAACACCCTGCAGACCCAGCCGCTCCTCGACGCGATCGCGGCCGGCGGCTATGACGCGGTGTTCGGCGGAGCCCGCCGAGACGAGGACAAGGCCCGTGCCAAGGAGCGCATCCTGTCCCTGCGCGATGAGTTCGGCGGCTGGGACCCGAGCAACCAGCGACCCGAGCTGTGGAACATCTACAACGGCCGGCACGTCAGCGGTGAGCACGTCCGCGTGTTCCCGATCTCGAACTTCACCGAACTCGACGTGTGGAGCTACATCGCCCGGGAGAACATCGCCCTGCCCGAGCTCTACTACGCCCATGAGCGCGAGGTCTTCAACCGCGACGGCATGTGGTGGGCCACGGGTGAGTTCTCGACCCCGCGCGAGGACGAGAACGTGATCCGACGGACCGTGCGCTACCGCACCGTCGGCGATATGAGCTGCACCGGAGCCGTGGAGTCCGATGCCTCCGACATCGACTCCGTCCTCGCCGAGGTGGCCGTGACCACCGTGACGGAGCGCGGAGCCACACGCGCCGACGACCGGATCTCGGCCGCGGCGATGGAAGACCGGAAGAAGGACGGATACTTCTGATGACGACGACACCAGTGACCACGACGACGAAGACGCTGCTGCGCTTCGCCACCGCCGGATCCGTCGACGACGGCAAATCGACGCTCGTCGGCCGGCTCCTCCACGATGCGAAGGCGATCCTCGCCGATCAGCTCGAGGCCGTCACGGCGACGAGTCGGGAACGCGGATTCCTCGGCGGAGAGTTCGACTTCGCCCTGCTCACCGACGGGCTGCGAGCTGAACGCGAACAGGGCATCACCATCGACGTCGCCTACCGGTACTTCGCCACCGACCGCCGCTCCTTCATCCTCGCCGACTGCCCCGGACATGTGCAGTACACCCGCAACATGGTCACCGGAGCCACGACCGCCGACGCCGTGGTTGTCCTCATCGACGCCCGCACCGGAGCCACCGAGCAGACTCGCCGCCATCTCACCGTGGTCCAGCGGCTCGGCATCGAGCACGTGATCATCGCGATCAACAAGATCGACCTCCTCGGCTACGATCGGGCCGAACTCGAACGGGTCGAGGCCGAGGTCGAGGCGCTGGCAGTGGAGATCGGCCTCGAGGCACCGCATCTCATTCCCGTCTCCGCACTGGCCGGGGACAATGTGGCGGAGACCTCGGCGAACACGCCGTGGTACTCCGGGCCTGCTCTGCTCGAACTCCTCGAGACCCTGCCGAGCAAGGAGGAGAACACCGCCGACCTCGAGCCCTTCCGCCTCGATGTGCAGTCGGTGCTGCGACCTCAGGGAGGGCTCGCACCGGGACTCGACCCCGAGGAATACCGGGACTACCGGGCCGTGACCGGGCAGGTCACCTCCGGGCGGGTCCACCTCGGCGATGAGATCGACGTCCACCCCGCCGGCATCAGGACCACGGTCGTGGGCATCGACACCGCCGACGGGCCTTTGGAGTCCGCGGGCGCCCCGCTGTCGGTGGCGCTGCGCCTGGCCGATGACATCGACACCGCCCGCGGCAGCGTGCTCGCCGCGGCCGGGACCCTGCCGCAGCCGCGCAAGGAGCTGCGCGCCGAGGTGTTCCCGTTCACCGCTGAGGGGCTGCGCACCGGAGATCGGGTGCTCGTCAAGGCCGGCACCACCACGGTCAAGGGCATCGTCACCGTCGAATCGAGACGGAACCTCGCCACCTCGCAGATCGAGGACGCCGAGGTGCTCGCGGGCAACGACATCGGCGTGGCCCGGGTGAAGTTGGCCAGTGCGCTGCCGCTGGCCGACTTCCGCGAGCACGGCCGTTCCGGCGGCTTCCTCATCATCGATCGGCAGTCCGGGGGGACCGTCGCCGCCGGCATCCACGCCCCCGAGGAGGAGTGACCATGAGCCTGTTCACCCGTCAGGCACCGGGCAGCGTGCTGCTCATCGGCGCCGGCCCCGGTGACCTGGGTCTGCTCACGGTCAAGGGTCTGCGTGCCCTGGAGGGCGCCGATGTCATCGTCGCCGACCGCCTCGGCGCCCGCTCGGTCATCGATCAGCTCGAAACCGAACGGGGACGAGCACTCGAAGCGGAGATCATCGACGTCGGCAAACATCCCGGTCATCACCCGGTGCCGCAGCAGCGCATCAACGAGATCCTCGTCGAAGAAGCCCGGCGCGGACGCCGCGTCGTCCGGCTCAAGGGCGGAGACCCCTTCGTCTTCGGCCGCGGTGGGGAGGAGACCGCCCACTGCATCGCCGCCGGCGTCGAGGTACAGGTCGTCCCGGGTGTGACCAGCGCGAACTCGGTGCCCGCCGTGGCAGGCATCCCCTTGACCCACCGCGGACTCGCCACCGCCTACAGCGTCGTCACCGGACACGATCAGCTGGCCGAACTCGGCGGGGGGCGTGACCACACCGTCGTCGTCCTCATGGGCATCGGCACCCTGGCCCACTCGGCGATGACGCTCGCGAGAGGAGCACGCGGGGGAGACTGCCCGGTCGCGATCATCGAGGACGGCTATGGAGAGAACCAGCGAGTGACCATCGGAACGCTCGACACCATCGCCTTCCAGGCAGCGCGACGCTCGGTGAAGTCCCCGGCCATCATCGTCGCCGGAGACGTCGTGACCCTGAGCCCCTACGCCGTCGGTGCCTTCAGAGCAGCGGCGCAGACCCAACCCGCACTCACGAGGAATCCATGACCTACATCATCGCCCAGCCCTGCGTCGATGTGAAGGACCGCGCCTGCATCGAGGAATGCCCGGTCGACTGCATCTACGAGGGCAAACGCTCTCTCTACATCCACCCCGAGGAATGCGTCGACTGCGGTGCCTGCGAGCCCGTCTGCCCGGTGGAGGCCATCTTCTACGAAGACGACGTTCCCGAGGAGTGGGAGTCCTACCACGCCGCGAACGTCGACTTCTTCGACGACATCGGCTCCCCGGGCGGAGCCGCCGCCCATGGCGTCATCGACGCCGACCACCCCTTCATCGCGGGCCTGCCCCCGCAGAACACCGACGACTGACCCGGGCTTCGCCCGATGAGAAGGAGAACCATGACGACCCAGCCCTTCCGGGTGGCCATCATCGGTGCCGGCCCAGCCGGCATCTACGCCGCCGACCTGCTCACCAAGGCAGACCGCGACTTCGAGGTCAGCATCGATCTCTTCGAGCGCCTGCCGACTCCCTTCGGTCTCGTCCGCTATGGTGTGGCTCCCGATCATCCGCGGATCAAAGGCATCATCAATGCTCTGATCAAGGTCCTCGACCGCGGCGACATCCGCCTGTTCTCGAACGTCGAGTACGGCGTCGACCTCGGACTGGGCGAGCTCACCGACCTCTACGATGCCGTGATCTTCTCCACCGGCTGCTTCGTTGATGCGCCGCTGTCGATTCCCGGTGTCGACCTGCCTGGTTCCTACGGCGCCGCAGACTTCGTCAACTGGTACGACTCGCACCCCGATGTGGGTCAGACCTGGCCGCTCGAAGCGGAGCAGGTCGCCGTGCTCGGCAACGGCAATGTCGCCCTCGACGTGGCCCGGGTGCTGGCCAAACAGGCCGACGACATGCACACCACCGAAATTCCGGACCACGTCTACGAAGGGCTCAAATCTTCGCAGGTCACGGACGTCCACGTGTTCGGACGCCGCGGACCGGCGCAGGCGAAGTTCACACCGCTGGAGCTGCGCGAACTCGGTCATGTGGCCGATGTCGATATCATCGTCTATCCCGAGGACTTCGAGTTCGACGAAGGGTCGATGGCTGCGATTGAGTCCTCGAACCAGGTCAAGCAGGTCGCGAAGACCCTGACCGATTTCACGATGCGTGAGCCCACGGGTGCGAAGCGACGCCTCCACCTGCACTTCCTCCACGCACCGGTGGCCATCCTCGGCGAGGATCGGGTAACCGGGCTGCGCACGGAACGCCAGGAGCTCGACGGCGACGGGGGAGTCAAGGGCACCGGGAACTTCCACGACTGGGACATCCAGGCCGTCTACCGGGCGGTCGGGTATGCGGGCAGCGAACTGCAGCAGCTGCCCTTCGATGCGAAGCGAGGCGTCATCCCCAACCATGAGGGACGCGTCGTCGACGCCGAAGAACAGGCCAAGGCCGCCGAGGCCGACGTCATCCCCGGCGTCTACGCGACCGGGTGGATCAAACGCGGTCCCGTCGGGCTGATCGGGCACACGAAGGGCGATGCCCTCGAGACGATCACGCACATCCTCGAGGATCGAGCTTCGGGAGCTCTCACCGGACCGGTGAACCCGAGCGAGGACGCCATCGTCGACCTCCTCGAGTCCAAAGGCATCGACTATGTCGACTGGGAGGGCTACCACCGGGTCGAGACGGCGGAGAAGGCCGCCGGCGAGGCCGAGGGCCGTGAGCGTGTGAAGATCGCGACCCGTGAGGGCATGCTCGCCGAGGCGCGCGGACACGTCTCGAACGAACCGGCAGGGCAGCCGGCCGCCGGACACTGAGGCGCTGAGGCAGTGGTCTCCGAGACACTAGTCGCCGCGGCACTCGGTCTCCGAGACAACAGTCGCCGAGACTGACACGTCCTACCGTTGCAACGGTAGAACGTGTCAGTCTTGGGGCGTTATGCGCCGAGGAAGGACGTAGGCTCGGAAAGAGGCGCTGCAGGCCGCGGCGCATAGGCATCGACGAAGGAGTCTGACCGTGACCGACCGTTCTGCCCGGATCGCCGTGATCGGAGGCGGCATCGCCGGAGCTTCCCTCGCCTTCGGACTGGCCTCCCGAGGTGCCGACGTCACCGTCATCGACGACGCCATGGCCGGCCAGGCCACCGCGGCCAGTGCCGGGATCATCGCCCCCTGGGTGTCCACGAGCACTGGCGCCTACTATGACACCTACGCCGCCGGCGGGAACTTCTACCCCGAATTCCTCGACCGGCTGCGCGAGCTCGGGATCCCCGAACTCGGCTATCGGCGCACCGGAGCCCTCGTCGTCAATCGGAACCCCGGGACCCTTGCCGAGGCGGCTGAAACCATCCGTGCACGCGTCGCCGCCGCCGGTTCCGTGGCCGGTGAGATGTGCGAACTCGATGCGGCGGAGTCCGCCGCGGTCTTCCCTCCGCTGGCCGCCGAGATGACCGGGCTGCTCGTGACCGGCGGCGGACGGGTCGACGGGCGCACCTTCCGCGATGCCATCCTCACCGGCGCCGCGCTCAAGGGCGCGAGGCTGATCCACGACGCGGCCCATACGATCACCGCCGCCGGTGCGCGCACCTGGTCGGTGGGCACCACCTCGGCGAGGGAGGACTTCGACGTCCTGGTCATCGCCGGGGGAGCCCGCAGCGCAGCGATCCTGCAGACCCTCGGCACCGCGGTGGAGATCGCACCCCAGCGCGGACAGCTCATGCACCTGCGGCTGCCGGAGACCAACACCGCGGTGTGGCCGACGGTCCACCCGCTCGACCACCACTACATCACCCCCTTCGACGGCGGGCGCATCGTCATCGGCGCCACCCGTGAGGACGGTGTCGGGTTCGACGTCAGGACGACGGCCGCCGGGCAGAAGCAGGTGCTCGACGATGCCCTGTCCATCGCACCGGGACTCGCCGAGGCGAGCGTGCTGGAGACGCGGATCGGCATCCGCCCGATGTCGGTGCGTGCCGACGGACTGCCGTTCGCTGGTCCGGTGCCCGGCGCGCCGGGCCTGTGGCTGGCCTCCGGGTTCGGTGCCGGCGGACTGACCATGGGCCCGCTCATCGGCGACGCGGTGGCCAGGGCGATCCTCGGCCAGCCCGCCGCGGAGATCGCCGACCTCGGACTGTGACTTGCTAGTCTGAGCCCATGAGAGCGGTGCTGCCCCGAGCCTTCCGTTGGTTCTGGGCGGCCGAAACGGTCTCCGGCTTCGGCGCCTGGATCACCTTCCTCGCACTCCAGGTCATCATCGTTGAGCACCTGCATGCCGGGGCGATCGGCCTCGGCTGGCTGGGTGCCGCCAGATGGCTTCCCTATCTGCTCTTCGGCCTCGTCCTCGGCGCACTCATCGACCGGGTGAGACGGCGGCCGGTGATGATCGCCAGCGATCTGATGCGGGCCTGCCTGCTCTGCCTCATCCCGCTGCTGTGGTGGTCAGGGCACCTCTCGCTGCCGATTCTGCTGCTGCTCGTCGCCGTGCTCGGCACGGCCACGCTGATCAATGACAGCGCCTCCCAGGCGTTCGTCCCCCGACTCATCCCGTCCGCTGCGCTGCAGTCCGCGCATGCTCGCATCGACGGGACCAATGCGGCCGCGGAGACCGCAGGACCGGCGCTCGGCGACGGTGACCGGAAGCTGCTCAGGGAGATCGGGGCCGGTCTGCGCTGGGTGTACGCGAATCGCAGCCTGAGAGACTTGGCGATCTGGACCCATGTCTGGTTCGCCGCCCAGGCGATCCTTCTCACGGTCGCTGCCGACTACATCCTCTCCGACATCGGCCTCGACGCCTTCTGGTTCGGCATCATCGTGGCCGGCAGCGGACTGGGCGGGATCATCGGAGCGGTGGCGACACGGCCGGTGGGACTGCGTCTGGGCTACGGCCGGACGGTGATTCTCGCCCATGCGATCTCCACGGTGGGAGTGCTCGTGCTCCTGGCCGCAATGCCTGTACATCAGGCGGGGCAGGTCGGGCAGGCCCCGCAACTGACTGCCGTGTCCGTCCTCTTCCTCGGGCAGCTCCTCCACGGCTTCGCGATCGGGCTGAGCAACTCGCGCGAGATGGCCTACCGGCAGTCGATCACCCCGGATGCCTTCCAGGCCCGGACCAACACGACGATGCGCTCGACCGACCGGGCCGTCATCGTCGTTTTCTCACCCGTGGCCGGGGTCGTCACCGCGGCAGCGGGCGCTCAGTTCGCGCTGACCGCGGCGGTCTGCATCTTCGGACTCACCGCGATCGGACTGTGGTTCTCTGCGTTCCGCACGGTCCGCCTCGGCGAGGACTGACTCAGTCCGGCAGGGGCGAGGCGACGGCCTTGGCCACCGCGTCGAAGGCCCGGATGGTGGGGAACAGCTTCGTCGCGTCCTGGGGCAGGCCCCAGCTCGAGAGCTTGACGCCGACGACGTTTGCGCCGGGGTTGATGTAGATCATCTGGCCGTGGATGCCCAGGGCCAGGAAGGCGTGCGAATCGGGGTAGGGGAACCAGAACTGGTTGCGGTACATCCCCCCGGGCATCCGATTGTCGCCGGGGCCGTCGGCGAAGGCCTGCCGGGTGTCCGCGTCGCCGGTGAGCGTGTCACCGATCCACGAGGTCGGCGCCACCTGCTCGCCGGTCAGGGACACTCCGCGGTTCGCATAGAGGCAGCCGAACCGGGCGAGGTCCCGCAGGGTCGTATTGATCCCTCCGTCGAACATTCCCACACCGTACTGATCGGTGGCGATGAGGGCATCGCGTTCGGCGCCGATGCGCGACCACAGCAGACGCGACATCAGCGTCTGCATGCTCTCGCCGGCGACCTTCTCGCACACCCAGCCGAGGACGTCGGTCTCACACGAGCGGTACTCGAAGGGCCCGCCGTGCTCGGACTTCGCCTCAAGAGTGGTGAGGAAGTCATACATGCCGATGCCCGGGGTCTCCCGCTTCGCCTCGGACCAGCCGATCGACTCCTCGATCTGCCTGACCTCGGACTGCGGGTCGAGGTAGTTCTCGGAGAACCTGATGCCCGAGCGCATGTCGAGGATGTGGCGCACGCTCGCCCCGGCATAGCCGGAGGAGGCGAGCTCGGGAACGTAGTCGGTGATCGGGCGAGCAGGATCGAGATCCCCGGCGCCGACGAGGTTGCCGGCGACGGTGCCGATGAGCGACTTGCTCACCGACATCAGCAGGTGCTCGGTCTCCGGTCCCATCGTGCCGAAGTACTCCTCGGTGAGCACGGTGGAGTTGTGGAGGACCATCCAGGCATCGGTGTCGCTGTCCTCGATGACGCTGCGCACGGTGCGCGCCGCGGAGAACTCGGTGGCCGGGATCTCGACGGCACCGAGGTCCTGCAGGTCGGCGGGGAGTTCGGCGATCGGGCCCGAGCCGCGTGAGATCGGCGTCGTCGGCAGCACCTGATCGACGTGCTGGAAGGACCAGCGGACGTGGTCGGGTTCCTGCCAGTTGTCCCGGTCGACCCCTGCGGCGGGGTCGACGACGGGCACGGTCTCCTCGGGTGACGTCTCAGCCACGCTTCACCTCTAGCTCTCTCATCGCTGCCTCGAAACTCCTCAGGCGGCCGGCTCCGGCCGCGCAGTCCGTGACGAGAGTATCACCGGGCGCCGCGGCGCCCGCCGTTCGGTCAGTCACCTTTGGCGCCGGGCCCGCCCAGGGCGGGGGAGGGGTCCTCGGCCGCGACCGGGACGCCGGAGTACATGGCGCGTATCGAATCGATGAAGTGCTTGGCGCGGATGCTCAGGGCGTTCGAGCCGCCCGCCTTCGTCTGCAGCGGGTTCTTCGTCACCAGCACGCCGAGGTCGGCTCCCTTCCAGCGATACTCCCCGGCACCGTAGATGCGCAGGAAGAACACCTCGCTGCCGTTCTGCAGGGGATGCCAGTCGAGGGCCGCCCGCTTGTACGTCAGGGTGCCGTACTGGTCGAGGAAGTACTGTCCGGTCAGCGGGGAGTGGGTGATGTACTCGGTGATGTCGGCGGTCTCCTTGATGACCATCTGCGACCACTCGTCGGCTCCCGAGAGCTCCTCCCACCGTTCGTTGATCTCGTCGACGTCGAGATCGAATTCGACGTCGAGGTACTCGAGCAGATGGAACAGGAACAGCGGCACGTCGGCATAGGCTCCGGCCGTGACGTTCGTGATCGCCGAGGCGCCCGAGATCCGCGGATTGAGCTCGCCGAGCCAGACATCGTCGGTGTCGAGATCGACGAGCACATCGACCTCGAAGAAGCCGCGATACCCGCGCTTGCGCAGACCTTCGCCCATCTTGCGCACGAGGTCCCTGGCGCGGGTTCGCTGATCGGCGGTGAGCACATCCGGGGTCATCTCATTGCCGCACCAGCCGCCCTTGTACGGAGTCAGCTCGGTGAACCCGGCCAGCTCGGTGAGGAAGGGGCCGACGACGACGCCGCTCGAGGTGATCACGGCCTCCACAGCCACCGGTGTGTTGTTGATCCGCTTCATGATCTTCAGCTGTTCGCCGATGATGTCGTCCTTGTACTTCTCCCAATCGGCGGCCGAGGAGATGAAGAACGTGGTCTTCCCGGAATCGCCGTAGGGGGTCTGCACGACCAGATCGGTGCCCAGGTCCGCCTCGGCGGCCCCCGCATTCAGGGCCTCATAGGTATCGGCCGTGGTCAGGACGTTGGGCACGGAGAAGGCACCGGCCTCATTGCCGAGCTTCGTCGTCTCGATCTTCGAGTCGAGCTGATTGCGCAGAGCCGCCGAGGGCAGGATGAGATCGTAGCCGAGCTCACGGCAGATCCGTTCGGTCTCCTCGTCGAAGAAGACCATCGCCACCTGCACCCGCTCGCCGTGCGGGACGTTGCGGGTCATGTGCGCCCGGACCTCGGCGTTGAGCAGCAGCCAGTTGTTGATCGCCTCACCGGACTCGAACTCGACGAAGGGCTTGTAGCGCGGGGAGAAGACGCGCGGGTGTCCGCCGTCCCAGCCGTCGTAGTAGGTGATGTAGGAGAAGTTGCGCACCCAGCGGTCGAGGCCGAGCAGATTGAAGGGGGTCGCCCCGATGAAGTAGATCGGGGTCTGATTGGTGCGGAAGAAGTGTCGGACCTCCGAGATGTTGCGCAGGGGTCGTCGGATCTGGACCCGGTCGGCCTCCTCGCCGGCGTAGGCGGCATCGGTGCCGACGGCGACCTCGGCTTCGGCCGGATCGATCGGCTCGCTCGGTGCTGCGGCACCCGTCGCCGAGGCGGTCGCGGCCTTCGGAGGAGGCGTTCCCGGAGAGTCGGGGGACGGAACCGCCACACCGTCCTTGACCCGGGGTCGGTCGTTCGTCTTCTGCGACGTGGCGGTCGTGTTCGAAGATTCACTCGTCATCGCTCACTCCTTCGTACAATGTGATGTGGACAACATATAACAGTTCTAGTGCGCTGTGGCCGATAGTGAAGCAATTCCATGAACCGGAAGCGAACTCCCGGTGGCCCGCACCCGCCGCCGCTCGGATTCCGCCGAGGCGAAGCAGGCGGCTAGGCTGGGAGTACGCAGTCCCCACCGTCGGAAAGAGAGCACTATGCCGGTGAATACCGAGAAACAGGGAGCGAGCTACTCCCTGCCCAGGCCCTATGAGGTGTCCCGGGAGGCGATCGCGGAATTCGCGCTCGCCACCGGAGCCGAGGCCGACTACCACTTCGACGCCGAGGCGGCGACCTCCCTGGGCTACCGCGATGTCGTGGCCCCGACCACCTTCGCCGTGATCATCGCGCAGAAGTCGGAGGCCGCCTACATCTCCGATCCGGACTCGGGCATCGACTTCTCGAAGGTCGTCCACGGTTCCGAGCAGTTCTCCTTCACCCGCCCCATCGTCGCCGGCGACAGCCTCGAGGCCACCACCCATGTCGACGGAGTCCGCGCCGCCGGCAGCAACGCCATGATCACCACCCGCACCGAGATCACCGATGTCGCAGCCCAGCCCGTGGTCACCGTGACCTCGACGATCGTCGTGAGAGGAGACGGAGAATGAGCACCATCGACTTCTCCCAGCTGACCATCGGCGACACCGTCGTCGAAGCCGAGATCCCCCTGTCCCGAGCCTCCCTGGTCGACTATGCGGCCGCCTCGGGCGATCACAACCCGATCCACTGGAGCGAGCGCTTCGCCACCGAGGTCGGACTCGAGGGAGTCATCGCCCACGGCATGCTCTCGATGGCCGTGGTCATCGCCCCGATCGTCGAATGGCTCGGCGATCCCGGTTCGGTCGTCGACTACCGCACCCGCTTCTCCGCCCCGGTGCTCGTCCCCGATGCCGAATCCGGGACTCCGGCGACCCCGACCGCCTCGCTTGCGCTGAGTGCCACCGTCGGCGCCGTCGACGCGGCCTTGGGCACAGCGCGCATCGACGTCACCGTCAAGTCCGGCGAGACCGACGTGCTCAGCCGCACCCAGGTGCGGGTCTCCCGGTGACCTCGACCCACCTGTCCGAATTCACCACCTTCCACCTCGGCGGTCCGGCCCCGGATCTCAGGGTGGCGCGGGACCGCGCGGAGCTGCTCGAGTTCTGCCGTGAGCACTCCCTGGAGCTGCAGACCCAGGGCGGTCACGATGTGCTCTTCATCGGCGGCGGCTCGAACCTGCTCATTGCCGATGAGGGCTTCTCCGGTCCCGTCTGCGTGGTGGCGACCACGGGTGTGGGTGTCACGGAGGTCTCGGAGTCGACGAGCGAAGTCACCGCCGAGGCGGGGGAGAGCTGGGACGAGTTCGTCTCCCTCACCCTCGAGCGCGGACTCTCCGGACTCGAGGCGCTGTCCGGGATCCCCGGCTCGGTCGGGGCGACCCCGATTCAGAACGTCGGAGCCTACGGCACCGAGGTCGGCGAGCTCATCACCTCCGTCGAGGTCTTCGATCGGATCGCCGGTCAGATCCGTCATCTCAGCGCGGTCGAACTCGAATTCGGCTACCGCACTTCGGCGCTCAAACGTGCCGCACAGGCGGCCGGGACACCGCAGTTCGTCGTGCTCTCGGTGACCTTCGCGCTCCAGCGCAGCTCCGAGTCGCTGCCCGTCCGCTACGCCCAGCTGGCCTCGGCGCTCGACGTGGAGATCGGTCAGCGCGTCGCCGCCGAGCGCGTGCGCAGCAGCGTCGTCGCCCTCCGCCGGTCCAAAGGCATGGTCCTCGACCCGGCGGATCACGACTCCTGGTCGGCCGGATCGTTCTTCACCAATCCGATCGTCGACGACCCGGATGCGCTGCCGTCCGAAGCGCCCCGCTTCCCCGTCACGGACCCGCTCAGCGGGGCCGAGATTCCGGGGCGGACGAAGACCTCGGCGGCCTGGCTGATCGAACACGCCGGTTTCGCCAAGGGCTTCGGCGTGGGCGCCGGGCGGGCCCGGCTCTCGAGCAAGCACACCCTGGCGCTGACGAACCGCGGTGAGGCGAGCACGGACGATGTGCTCGAGCTCGCGCGCACGGTCGTGGCAGGTGTCGAGGAGTCCTTCGGCATCGTCCTCGAGCCCGAACCGACCTTCGTCGGCTGCCGGCTCTGAATCTTCCCTGGATTTCTTCCCTAGACTGGGGGAGTGTCACCGCGCCGCCGAACCTCCACCCTGCTCATCACCCTCGCCGTGGTCGCTCTGGCGACCCTGCCGTGGTCGCTCTTCACCGCCCGCGCCGATCTCACTTTCGGCCCGCATGAGGCGCAGTATCGTCTCACCGCGGACTCCCGGCTGACCGTCGACTTCGGGCCTCTGGGGCGCCTTCTCGTCCCCGCCGAGGACTACATCCCCCTCGGCCTGGGGCTGCGAGTCGACATCGGCGAGATTCCGGTCTCCGGGGTCTCCGCGGACGAGGGCCGGACCTCGGCATCCCAGCGGCGGGACGCCGACGGCGGACTCGGCGATGGGAGATCGGCCGCCGAGGCGGTGCCCGGGGGAGGTGCCGTCGATGCCCTCGGCGGCGACATCGCCTCCTACGCCTCGCTGTTCTCCGCCCCGCAGGCTCAGGTCGACCAGGTCGTCGAGGGGCTGAGCAGGGAGATCCTCTCCCGTTGGGCACTGGCCGTCTGCCTCATCACCGGAATCCTCGTCGGCGTGGCCGTGGTGCTCGGACCCACCCGCCTGGACGGGGTCATGCGCGCCTTCGTCGGCAAGGAGCTCATCGGCATCGGCCTCGTCACCGTGCTCGTCCTCGCGGGCCTGGGCACCGCCGTGCTCAGACGCCCGGAGCCCCTTGTCGCCGATCCCGCCTTCGACGGGACTCCGCTGGCCGGTTCCCAGGTCACGGGCCGCCTCGGCGGGATCATCGACACCGCGTTCACCGCGGTCAAGGACTTCTCCGACGACAACGACGCCTTCTACGATCAGGTGCTCGCCAACCTCCGCGCGCAATGGAACCAGCGACCCCTGACGGGCAACTGGAGCGACCGAGGCCTCGTGCCCCCGGCGGGAGTCGGCACGGACGGTGACACCGGGGCAGGCGAGGGCGTGAGCACCTTCGTGTTCGGCTCGGACATCCACTGCAACATCGGCATGGCCCGGGTGGTCGGGGCCGTGGCGGGCATGAGCGGAGCCGACGCCTACATCGACGGCGGCGATATCACCATGACCGGAACCTCGGCGGAGAACTACTGCCTCGACGTCCTCGATGACGAACTGCCCGATGGCCTGCCGCGGATGATGGTCAAAGGCAACCACGACTCGACCGAGACGAGCGGACATGCGAAGAGCCGCGGCTGGAAGGTGCTCGAGGATTCGACCGCGGAGATGGCCGGAGTGACCTTCTTCGGCGGCCCCGACCCCAGACGCACCGTCTTCGGCTCCGGAGCTCAGCTCGAGACCGATCTCACGGCCGACCAGTACGCGCAGAAGCTTCGCACCGAGGCCTGCGAGACCGAGTTCGACATCATGCTCATCCACGATGCGAAGGTCGGCGCCCCGGCGCTGCGCTCGGGCTGTGCGCAGTACGCTCTGAGCGGACACTGGCACCGGCGGGTCGGACCGGAAACCTTCGGCAGCGGAGTCCGCTATCTCAGCTCCACCACCGGCGGGGCGCTGGCGAACGCGCTGACCCCGGGCCCGCTGAAGATGAACGCGGAACTCTCGATCCTCCGCGTCGACAATGCCACGAAGCGCCCCATCGACGTGCAGATCATCACGGTCACACCCGATGAGGTCGTGACCATCGAACCCTGGGTCCGATTCCCGACTCCGCTGCCGCTCGCGGCCCAGCCGCCGAGCACGCCCGACGAGGACTGAGACGCCCCCGGAGACCCGGTTCGACGAACGGCGGTCGGAGACGGTATGCTCGTTTCTCGTGGTCGGAGAAGTCCGGCTGAAGGGGTGTGGCGCAATTGGTAGCGCAACGGTCTCCAAAACCGTAGGTTGCAGGTTCGAGTCCTGTCACCCCTGCGCAGTTGACATCTGCCGTCGTCGTCTCGGCGAGATGCCGTCCTCGACAGGCATGAAACAATTGTGAAGTCCCCAATGAAACCGACCGAGTGAGGATGTGTGAGCGACACACCGGCAAAGAAGACTGGCAGCGCACCCAGCAGTGCCACCGGTCGAAAGAAGCTCGGGTTCTTCGGACGAATCCTCCAGTTCTTCCGCGAAGTCGTGGCCGAACTCAAGAAGGTCGTCACCCCGACACGCAAGCAGCTGGTCAACTACACCTTGGTGGTCCTGGGATTCATCCTCTTCATGATGCTCCTGGTCACGGTCCTCGACCTCGTCTTCGGCAAGCTCGTCGGGTTCGTCTTCGGCGGGACACCGCTGTGGCCATTGTGGTGACACACACAGCTCAGACTTTTCACTCCCATCCGGGAATCACTACACCAGAAGCGAGGATTTGATCGGTGTCGGATACCAGTTCACCCGAGCAGGAGACCCCTGAGACTCAGGACGCGACCGTCGACGAATCGATCGACGCACCGGCGGCCGACGCCGAGGCTGTCGTGACCGAGGATGTCGTCGAGACCGACGAGGTCGCCCAGACCGCAGATGTCGCGGACTCCGCCGAGGGCGAAGCCGCCGAAGCCACCGCGGACGAGGTCCCTGCCGCCGAATCACCCGCCGACGCGGACGAGACTGCCGCCGATGATGTCGAGGGCGAAGCCGCCGAGGCTCCGGCCGAAGACGATGCCGTGGATCCGGCCGAGGAGTTCAAATCCGAACTGCGCATGCAGGAGGGTGACTGGTACGTCATCCACTCCTACGCAGGGTATGAGAACCGCGTCAAGCAGAACCTCGAGAACCGCACCGTCAGCCTCAACCTCGAGGACTTCATCTTCGAGTCCCAGGTTCCGATGGAAGACGTCGTCGAGATCAAGAACGGCCAGCGCAAGCAGGTCCGCCGCGTCCGCATCCCCGGCTACGTGCTCGTCCGCATGGAGCTGACCGATGAGTCCTGGGGCGCCGTGCGCCACACCCCGGGCGTGACCGGCTTCGTCGGCAACGCCTACGATCCGACCCCGCTGTCGATCGACGAGGTGTTCACGATGCTCGCCCCGATCTTCGAAGAGCGTCAGGCTGAGGCCGCCGCAGCCGAAGGTCCGGCCGCCGAGGCGGCTGCGAAGTCCGCCCCGATCACCGAGGTGGAGTTCGAGGTCGGTGAGTCCGTGCTCGTCAAGGAGGGCTCCTTCGAGGGTCACCCCGCGACCATCCAGGAGATCCGTCCGGAATCGCAGAAGCTCACCGTGCTGCTGTCGATCTTCGAGCGCGATGTCCCCGTCGAACTCGGCTTCGACCAGGTCTCCAAACTCTGACCACAGATGCGTAACCGAGAAGGGCCCGGATTCGTCCGGGCCCTTCTCGCGTCTCGGGGGTACGAGCCGGGACCTCGAACTGTGGCCTCGAGCCGTGGGTCCGAGCCGGGATTCCAGTGGTCGGAGCCGCCGTGATCCCACTCACGGGCATTTGCTCCGGGGTGAGTGCGCATGGAATACTGGTGTGGTTTGATCGCGGCTCTTATCGGAGGCCGCGATCGGACGATGCGCCGTATTCGTCTGGCGCATCGAAACTTCAAGATTAAGGACCGTACATGCCTCCCAAGAAAAAGGTAGCCGGCCTCGTCAAGCTCCAGATTCAGGCAGGTGCCGCCAACCCGGCGCCTCCGATCGGTCCGGCGCTTGCCCAGCACGGCGTCAACATCATGGAATTCTGCAAGGCCTACAACGCCGCCACGGAATCCCAGCGCGGGAACGTCGTTCCCGTCGAGATCACTGTGTTCGAAGATCGTTCGTTCACTTTCGTGCTCAAGACCCCGCCGGCCGCAGAACTGATCAAGAAGGTTGCCGGAGTGAAGTCGGGTTCGGCCACTCCGCACACCGTCAAGGTCGCTCACCTCAGCGCCGATCAGGTGCGTGAGATCGCCAGCACGAAGATGCCCGATCTCAACGCAAACACCCTGGAACAGGCCGACCGCATCGTGGCCGGAACCGCTCGTTCCATGGGCATCACCACCGACGTCGAGGTCTGAGACCCCACAACCCACAGTGGCAGGGCCCACGCAGCCCACACCACGACTGCAAGGAGAGAAGCAGATGGCAAAGCGTTCAAAGGCCTATGAGGCCGCGGTCGAGAAGATCGCCGCAGATGTGAAGTACGAACCGGCTCAGGCGATCGTCCTGGCCAAGGAGACCACGGTGGCGAAGTACGACGCCACCGTCGAGGTCGCCCTCCGCCTCGGGGTCGATCCCCGCAAGGCAGACCAGATGGTGCGCGGCACCGTCAACCTTCCGCACGGTACCGGCAAGACCGCCCGGGTCCTGGTGTTCGCCGCCGGCGACCGTGCAGAGGCAGCCCGCGAAGCAGGTGCTGACTTCGTCGGCTCCGATGACCTGCTGGAGAAGGTGGCCGACGGCTTCACCGACTTCGACGCCGCGGTTGCCACCCCGGACATGATGGGCAAGGTCGGCCGTCTCGGTAAGGTGCTGGGTCCCCGCGGCCTGATGCCGAACCCGAAGACCGGCACCGTGACCATGGATGTCGCCAAGGCCGTGACCGACATCAAGGGCGGAAAGATCGAATTCCGCGTCGACAAGCACTCGAACCTGCACTTCATCATCGGTAAGGTCTCCTTCACCGAGGCTGCTCTGCAGGAGAACTTCGATGCCGCGATCGAGGAGATCCTCCGCCTCAAGCCGTCCTCCTCGAAGGGCCGCTACATCACGAAGGCGACCGTGTCGACCTCGAACGGTCCCGGTGTGCCGATCGACAACTCGACTCTGCGAGTCTGATCGACCGATCCGGACATAGAGTTCGCCTGAGAAGGGGCGGGAAGTGAGCTGATCACTTCCCGCCCCTTCTTGTCTGCGGCCTTGCCCGGCTCGGGCTTCGAGGATAGATTGTGACCACTGAGACAACCCTCTGACTCCCGCCGATGGAGGTGGATCGCCCCGCCATGCAATCGATGCCGCTGCTCGAAGACGAGTACCAGCGCATGGTCCGCCGGGCCCATGAACGCCTGCAGAGTCTCAGCTCCCACGACACCGACCCGTCTGCGCCGGGCGTGCGCCCCTCCGTCCTCGAATCCTGGACCCGCTCCCTCGACCGCCTGCGGGATCCTGCCGGGGTGCAGACCCGGGTGGCCTATGAGGCCGAGCAGCTCGCCGAGGTGAGACGGCGTCACCCCTTCCACTCGATCATGCCTTTGCTGCGTTCCCACCTCATCGAGCCCGCGAACGATGCGGGCCTGCTCGTGGCGCTCGGTGACGAACAGGGACGACTGCTGTGGGTCGAAGGCGAACGGTCGGTGCGCAATCGGGCCGAATCGATGGGATTCGTGCCCGGAGCCGACTGGTCGGAGGATGTGATGGGCACCTCGGCGCCCGGTCTGGCCCTGCGGTCGGGCAGCGCCGTGCAGATCAGTCAGGCCGAGCACTTCGCCCCCGAGGTGCACTCCTGGAGCTGCAGCGCCGTGCCCGTCAAACACCCGCTGACCGGACAGGTCCTCGGCATCATCGATGTCACCGGGGGAGACGACGCCGTGTCCTCGATCGTCCTGCCGCTGCTGACCTCGACGGCCAAGGTCGCCGGCGCCGGACTCTCCGAGCTCTACACCCCGAACTCCGGCGAGCTCTCACGTCCCGGCGAAGGACCGGACGCCTACCTCACGGTCACCGGGACTGCTCCGCAGCTGCGCGGCCCCGACGGCACGTCGTTGACACTGACCAGACGCCACGCGGAGATCCTGCTCCTCCTCCACCGCAGCCCGGAGGGCATCAGCGGCGGGGGACTGGTCGAGCAGCTGTGGCCGGTCGGCGGCAGCGAAGTCACGGTCCGCGCCGAGATCACACGTCTGCGCCGGGCCATCGACCACCTCGGCGATCTGCGGGTCGACGCCCGCCCCTACCGGCTGCGCGGCGGCTTCGGCTCTGATGTCGAACGGATCCACCAAGCGCTGGCGCAGCGGGATGTGGAGACCGCGCTCGATCGGTACCGGGGGCGGGTGCTGCCGGAGTCCGATGCGCCGGGCGTCCGGGAGATCAGCGATGAGCTCGATGCGCTGATGCGCGAGACTCTGCTCCAGGACGGAACCTGGCAGCAGCTGTGGCGCTATGCCGGACTGCCCCAGTTCCGCAGCGATGACGAAGTGCTCATGGCCGTGCTGCGCCTCGCCCCGCCCGAGGCCCCCGAACGCAATGCGGCGCTCGTCCGCCTCGAAGCCCTCGGACTCTGAGCCTCGCGCCGCCGGCCGAGGATGTGATGCAACGCACGTGCAACGTTGCCCTCTGTAGCGTCTGAAGCACACGGAGAACATCCGGTGGAAGCAGACGCATCAAAGGAGTTGCAATGACTGTTTATGCACAGCCCGGCCAGGACGGCTCGCTTGTGACCTTCAAGTCTCGGTACGAGAACTTCATCGGCGGACAGTGGGTTCCGCCGGTCAAGGGCAACTATTTCGAGAACCCCACCCCGATCACCGGCAAGACCTTCACCGAGGTTCCCGCGAGCACCGCCGAGGACATCGAGGTCGCCCTCGATGCCGCGCACAAGGCGGCACCTGCCTGGGGCAAGACCTCACCGGCCGAGCGTGCGGTGATCCTGAACAAGATCGCCGACCGCATCGAGGAGAACCTCGAGACCCTCGCTGTCGCCGAGACCTGGGACAACGGCAAGGCGGTGCGTGAGACACTCAACGCCGATCTGCCCCTGGCCGTCGATCACTTCCGGTACTTCGCCTCGGCGATCCGAGCCCAGGAAGGCGGACTGTCCCAGATCGACGAGGACACCGTCGCCTACCACTTCCACGAACCGCTCGGCGTGGTCGGGCAGATCATCCCCTGGAACTTCCCGATCCTCATGGGCGTGTGGAAGATCGCCCCGGCGCTGGCCGCAGGCAACGCGATCGTCCTCAAGCCCGCCGAGCAGACCCCGGCCTCGATCCTCGTCCTCGCCGAACTCATCGCCGACCTGCTGCCCGACGGCGTGCTCAACATCGTCAACGGCTTCGGCCTCGAGGCCGGCAAGCCGCTGGCCTCGAACAAGCGCATCCGCAAGATCGCGTTCACCGGCGAGACCACCACGGGCCGTCTGATCATGCAGTACGCCTCGCAGAACATCATTCCGGTGACCTTGGAGCTCGGCGGCAAGTCGCCGAACATCTTCTTCGAGGACGTGCTCTCCAACGACGACGCATTCTGGGACAAGGCGCAGGAGGGCTTCACGATGTTCGCCCTCAACCAGGGTGAGGTCTGCACCTGTCCGTCGCGGGCCCTCGTTCAGGAATCCATCGCCGATCCCTTCCTCGACGCGGTCGTCGCTCGGACGAAGAAGATCGTCCAGGGCAACCCGCTCGACACCGACACCATGATGGGCGCCCAGGCCTCGAACGATCAGCTCGAGAAGATCCTGTCCTACCTCGACATCGGCAAGCAGGAGGGCGCCGAGGTGCTCACCGGCGGTGCCCGGGCCGACCTCGGCGGGGACCTGTCCGGGGGCTACTATGTCCAGCCGACGATCTTCAAGGGCAGCAACAGCATGCGGATCTTCCAGGAGGAGATCTTCGGACCCGTCGTCTCGGTGGCCACCTTCAGCGACTACGACAATGCGGTCGCCACGGCCAACGACACTCTCTACGGCCTCGGCGCCGGTGTCTGGTCCCGCAACGGCAACACCGCGTATCGGGCCGGTCGCGACATCCAGGCCGGTCGCGTGTGGGTGAATAACTACCATGCCTACCCGGCACACGCCGCGTTCGGCGGCTACAAGGCCTCGGGCATCGGACGTGAGAACCACCTGATGATGCTCGACCACTACCAGCAGACGAAGAACCTGCTGGTCAGCTACGCGGAGGGCAAGCAGGGCTTCTTCTGATCCCGCCCCCACTGCTACCTGACGGCGGCGCAGCAACCTCGCGCCACGTAGCTGGGCCGCCGTCGGGTGCTTCGGCCACAATCTCAAACCCCGCAATGCATGAAATCCACCTCGCCACATCACCACAAAGGAGTCAATGATGTCAGGAATGAAAGCAGCGGTCGTCGAGGAATTCGGCAAAGACCTCACGGTCGGTCAGAACGCCATCCCGGAGCCGGGCCCCGGCCAGGCACTCGTCAAACTCATCGCCTCGGGCGTATGCCACACCGACCTCCACGCCGCTCACGGCGACTGGCCGGTCAAACCGAAGGTCCCCCTCATCCCCGGTCACGAAGGTGTGGGGACCGTGGAGAAGGTCGGCCCCGGAGTCACCGACGTCGAGGTCGGGCAGACCATCGGCAACGCCTGGCTGTGGAGCGCCTGCGGAACCTGCGAACACTGCCGACAGGGCTGGGAGACGCTGTGCGAGTCCCAGGTCAACGGCGGCTACGGGATCGACGGCTCCTTCGGCGAATACATGCTCGTGGACACGAAGTTCGCCGCGATCATCCCCGAAGGCGCCGACCCCTATGAGATCGCCCCCGTCCTGTGTGCGGGTGTGACCGTCTACAAAGGCCTCAAGCGCACCGAGGTCAAACCCGGACAGTGGGTCGTCATCTCCGGAATCGGCGGGCTCGGGCACATCGCGGTGCAGTATGCGGTGGCCATGGGCATGCGCGTCATCGCCGTCGATGTTGCCGATGACAAGCTCGCCCTGGCCAAGAAGCACGGCGCGGAGATCACCGTCAACGCCTTCGCCGAGGACCCGGCGGAGATCATCCAGGAGAAGGTCGGCGGCAGCCACGGCGTGCTCGTCACCGCGGTCCACCCCGCGGCCTTCGGCCAGGCGATCGGAATGACCCGCCGAGGCGGCACCATCGTCTTCAACGGTCTGCCCCCGGGCGACTTCCCGGCCCCGATCTTCGACATCGTCCTCAAGGGTCTGACGATCCGCGGGTCGATCGTCGGCACCCGCCAGGACATGGTCGAGGCGCTCGAGTTCTATGCCGCGGGCAAGATCCACCCGACGTTCTCGAAGCGTCCGCTCGAGGACATCAACGGCATCTTCGACGAGATGCTCCACGGCAAGATCGACGGCCGCGTGGTCATCGAATACTGACCCCACTGCTACCCGACGGCGGCCCAGATCCCTTGCGCAAGGTATCTGGGCCGCCGTCAGGTAGTTGGGGGAGGGGACGTGACCAGGCTCTCGGTGCGTATTCCGAGGGCGAGTGGACGGGATCGCTGCCGATTGGTTAGACTGAAGACACCCAAGACCGTCGGTCTCTGTGGATCCATCGAAATTCGCCATCGAATCTCGATGCCCGCAGACGAAGACTCGCAAGCGAGTGACCCACGCAGGTGAGCACGAGATACTTCCGGAAGGTTCGCATGAACCGAACGGTGAAGCGTTTCACGCCTTCCTGCGTGGAGCGCTTTTTTGGTGTCGGGGCAGACCGTGCGACTTATGAAAGGAATACCATGGCGAGGCCAGACAAGGCAGCCGCAGTAGAGGAGATCAAACAGCAGTTTGAGAACTCCGATGCTGTGTTGCTGACCGAGTACCGCGGTCTCACCGTTGCGCAGATGAAAGAACTGCGCGTCTCTCTCGGTGAGAACGTCAGCTACGCCGTGGTAAAGAATACGCTGACCAAGATTGCAGCCAAGGAAGCCGGAGTCGCCGGTCTCGATGAGCACCTCAGTGGGCCCACCGCGATCGCGTTCGTCAACGGCGAACCCCCGGAGGCTGCCAAGGTTCTGCGTAACTTTGCCAAGGCGAACTCCCAGCTCGTGGTGAAGGGCGGCTACTTCGATGGAGCAGCCCTGACCGCCGAGCAGGTCAACCAGCTCGCCGACCTCGAATCCCGCGAAGTGCTGCTTGCAAAGGCAGCCGGTGCCATGAAGGCAAGCCTCCACCAGGCTGCCTACCTGTTCACCGCTCCGCTGGTCAAGGCCGCGCGCACTGTCGATGCCCTCCGCGAGAAGCAGGAATCCGCTCCTGCTTCGGACGACTGAGCATCACCCCATCAACCTGGTCACACCGTGTGACCCCCACAGGAAGGACTGGCCACCATGGCTAAGCTCACACCCGAAGAGCTCATCGAAGGCTTCAAAGAGCTCACCCTGATCGAACTCTCCGACTTCGTCAAGAAGTTCGAAGAGGAATTCGACGTCGAGGCTGCCGCTCCGGCCGCCGTCGCCGCCGCTCCCGCTGCCGGTGGCGGAGAAGCCGCTGCTGCTGAAGAGCAGACCGAATTCGACGTCATCCTCGAATCGGCCGGCGAGAAGAAGGTTCCCGTCATCAAGGAAGTTCGTGGGCTCACCTCCCTCGGACTCAAGGAAGCCAAGGACCTCGTCGACGGAGCCCCCAAGGCCGTCCTCGAAGGCGCTTCCAAGGAAGATGCCGAGAAGGCCAAGGAAACCCTCGAGGCTGCCGGCGCGACCGTCACCCTCAAGTGATTCCACAGGCAGCGGTCTGACTGCTGCCTGATCCCGAAGAACCCCACAGTGGACCACTGTGGGGTTCTTCGCGTTCGGGTCCTGCGCCGTAAGTGTGAGTGTTGCAGAACCGGAACCGGCGGCGTCGGCGGGATCAGCGCCGACGCAATATCCTTGAACAGTGACCGAGAAGACCACCGGGGCCTCCGCGCTCGAGACGCTGCGATCGCGCATCCGCGACGCCTGGGCCGATGGCCCGCTCTACATCGATGAGATCGTCGCTCCCGGTCTCACCGAAAACCAGAAGAGTGCGATCGAATCGGCCTCCGCACAGACCGCGAAGTCGGGCCTGCCCCATTACATCGCCATCGTCTCCGAGGTCCCGCCCCGAGCCGCCGAAGACTGGGCACGGTTCACCTCGGATCTGGCCTACAGCGTGCACGACGACGGGGATGCCGAACAGACGCTCATCCTGTTCTCGCAGGCCGTGGGAGGAGCGAACGCCCAGGCCTACCTCGTCGACGGCAACGGCCCAGCGATCCCACGGTCGTCCACGGCGCTGGCCCGCTCGGCCAGCGGCGACTTCCTCCCGGTCGAACTGGCTGTGCCCTACCAGCTGGCCATCCTCGTCGCGGCCGCACAGGGCGAGGAACCGCCCGCCCCGCCCGATTTCGACACCCGTGATGCGGGAGATCGCAACGAGGACTACATCTCCGCGACGGGGCTGAACATCGGCAACCCCGACGGACTCGTCTTCGGCGCCGCCGCCCTCGCAGCCCTCGGACTGAGCGCCTGGCTGCTGCGACGCCGGGAACAGTACTCCTGGCGGACGAGCCTGACGACCGAGCCCGAACTCGTCCGCAGCCGATCCCTGAAGGACCGTGTGGAGAAGGCCCTCGAGCCGCTGCCCGAACCCACAGACGCGAACGAGGAGAGGTGGAGTCTCTACGACCGGGGACGGCGAATCCAAGAGGCGCTCACCGCCCTCATCGACACCCATCCCGATTGGGCCGAGAGCCCCGACTTCACCCACCGCCACGGAGTCAATGCGCTCGTGCTCACCGATCGTTGGGTGCGCTCATGCCTGCGCTCACGATCCTCGTCTACGGCTCAGGCACCGCGCTTCTGCTTCCTCTTCCCCCACCACACGAAGGGAATCGAGCAGTTCGTCCTCCGCCAGCAGGGAACGAACCTCACCGTCGACCTGTGTGCGAACTGCCGGGGTGCGGTCGACGAAGGACACGAACCGGCACGGCTGATGGTGCCCAAACGGCCGGGCTCGCGCCGCCCGGTGCCCTACTACCTCCGCGACGACGTCTATGCGCATTCGGGCTTCGGCAGCTTCCAACCGCTCGAGGACGCGCTGCTGGCATCCCTGGGCTCCGCGAACTCTCTGGCGGGCTCCTCCAACGCCCTGGCATCGGGAGGTCCGCGATGACCAGATGGTGGAGATGGGCGCTGGCAGTCTTCGTCTTCGCCGCGGTGACCCTCGGGGCGACGATGTTCAGCGTCTCGAAGTTCGACGAGGCCAGGTCGGTGCGGATCGCCGCCGGGGACAGCGATGAGATCTCCGTCGACTCGATCTACGACGATCGCATCGACGGTCAGTACGACCCCGACTACGACCCGGCACGCTACCGTGCGATCGCTGCCTCCTTCGCGGCCGACCCGATCCACATCGACGGCTACCAGGCCTTCGACATCGACGACGCCGACCTCGCCGCCATCCGAGACGAGACCCGCGACCTCGAGGTGCCGATCTACGTCGCGTTCCTGTCCACCTCGGATCTCGACGATGCCGACGGCGAGGCCGATCTGCTCGCCGCCCGCATCGCCGTGGAGCTGCCCGATGACCGGGCCACGGTCCTCGTGATCGGCAACAGCACCGAGTCGGTGGGGGACAAAGGGGTCGTCCGTCGTCTCGAAGCGCGCCCGGAGACCGATATCGACGACAGTGCCTCGGCTCAGGCCCTCACCTACGTGCGCGCGCTCGAAGGCGCAGAGGTCGAGGACCCCGCGGACAGCTATTCGCGCACTCTCGACCGCGACGGCGAACCGATCGTCGTCAACGAGGAACGTGAAGACGATCCCCGGGCCCTGAGCTATCCGGCCGGCAGCGCGGTCGCCGGCGCGATCTTCGGCATCCTCGTCGGAGGCGGACTGGGCACCGGCGGAATCTTCGCCTGGCGGGCATGGACGAGGAAGAGACAGGCATGAGCATCGATGCACAGCAGGTCGCCGAGGCGCTGCACACCGACCCGTTCTACGTCGAAGAGTCCCTCGCGGGCACCCTCAACCCCGGCCTGCTGGAGAAGGCCGAGGCGAAGACGGGGGACATCGACTTCGCCGTCTACGTCATCGCCGTGGATGAGCAGACTGTCGACCGGGACCTCCTCGAGCAGATCAAGGTCTTCCACGGGGGAGAGGGCGCCTTCATCATGATCAACGGCCAGTCCGACCTGGCCGTCGACGAGCATTTCGAGGACCAGCACGAGCTGCACATGCAGGTGATGCACCAGCTCACCGTCGCCCGACAGGACTGGAACGTCTCGACCCCGTCGACGACGAAGCTGAATACGCTCCTCGACCTCTATGCGGACCCGCAGGAGCGCACCGAGGACGAGGCGGTCACCGGGCAGCAGGCTCCCGGCAGCGAGGTGCAGACGGTCGACGGTTCGGGATCGTTCTCGAGCCTGTTCCTCGGCGGTGCCGTGCTCGTGCTCGCCCTCGTCATCGCCGGGATCTGGCTCGCTCGGGCCAGGCGTTCGCGGGCGGCGGCGACGCGCACGCAGCAGCAGTTCCGTCTTCCCTCCCGGATGCTCGAGAGGGTCGATTCCCTGCAGCGGAGGTCCCTGCGGGAGACCATCAGCTCCGAGACCCTCGAACTGGCCGAAGAGATCGAGACGCTGCAGACCAGCAGCCTCGAGCCCGCCGATGCCGAGAGGGTCGAGCGCGGACTCGACGCCTATCAGGCGGCCCGGGCCATCGTCGACGACGAGGACTCCGAGCGCATCGACCTGGCCGGAGCGATGGTGCTCCTGCGCCAGGCAGGACGGGAGATCGCCGAGGTGAAGCTGCATCGCTCCGGCCAGCGCGGTTCCCGTGCGGCCCGGGCCGAGGCGAAGCGCACCGGAGGCGCCCCGCAGAGCCTGTGCACGATCAACCCGCTGCACGGCGAAGCGCAGACGAGCGCGCGAGTGAGCACGGCCGCGACAGGATCTGCCGAGGGCAGAAGCGTGCGCGTACCGGTCTGCTCGACCTGCCTGGACGATCTCGACGCAGGACGGGAACCGCAGTGGATCTACGACGGCGACCGCCCCTATGCGGAGGTGCCCGGCATCTGGTCGCACACGCTCTTCGGCGCCATCGGCGGCGACCTCGTGACCGAGCTGCACCGGCAGCGCGGCATCACACCACCCTGATCTCCCGGGGAACCCGACGATCATGCTCACCGGGCAGGGCACGTGAGGGCAGGGCCACCTCGGCGTCGGACTGCTTCTCCCGCAGACCTTCGACATCGGCGAGCTGACGCTCGACGAAGCTGCGGTCGACGGGCCGTCCGTGCCCGGGGACGAAGATCTCCGCCTCCGGGAAGTCGAGCAGCGCGCGCAGGCTGTTCGCCCACTCACTCAGCGAGGCGTCGGCTCCGGCCTGCGGGGGAGCGCCCTCTTCGACGAGATCGCCGGCGAAGACGATTCCCGCCCGGGGGAGTCGGACGATGAGGTCGGCCGTCGAATGTCCGCCGAGGACATGGAACTCCACCGGGCAGTCCCCGAGGTCGAGGGTGCCGTGCTCGCCGGGCGAACCGTCGACGGGGGAGACGGCGACGACGAGCTCCATGGGGTCGAGGGGCAGCTGCCCGAGGTAGTCGTCGGATTCCTCACCGCTGCGCACCGCATCGAGTGCGATCCAGGCGGTGGCCTCCTGGTCGGCGGCGAAGGAGGTGGAGGCGTGCACGGTCTCGGCCCCGGCGCGCACGAGTTCCGCAGTGCCGAAGAAATGATCCCAATGGTCGTGGGTGATGACCACGTCGACAGGCTGCGACCGCCCGTTGGATTCCTCTGCCAACTCCACCGCACGGTCCATGAGAGTCCGCGCGGCGAGAGGGCCGGGGCCGGAGTCCACGAGCAGGCTGCGCTGCCCGCCGGTGATGATGCCGGAGTTGACGCCGGCGGGATCGAAGCTGAGTACATGTACGCTGACCATCCTCGAAGTCTAGAATGTCTGCCAGAGGCTGTCGCGTGAGGACGGTCACCACGCACACGACGAGGACGGCACCGACAATGGAGATCACCCGGATCCGGGCGGGAGAGCTGAGCGAGCAGGCCGTGGACGGCATCCTCGCCGAGGTGCTCGACTTCGACACGCTCATCAACCGCGGTTCCGGACTCGGGGAGGATTTCGATCCGCTGCCCGCCGAAGTCCGCCGCCAGCTGTCCTCGGTCAACGACTATCTCACCCACACGACCTGGATCGGCCGCCTCGGCGGAATGATCGTGGCCAAAGGCCTCGCCTATCTGCCGCTGAGCGACAACATCGATGTCGCGGATCTGTGGTGCGCCGTCCATCCCGCCTATCGGCGGCAGGGGCTCGGCTCCCGGCTGCTGCAGGTGATGGAGAAGGAGATGCGAGCCGCCGGACGGACGCGGCTGTCGAGCTACTGCGAACTGCCGCCGACGGTCCGCGATGCCGCGCCGCAGGGCGCGCACATCGCGGCGGGGTCCGGGTTCGGCAGCCTGCCCAGCGCCCAACCAGATGTCGCCTTCCTGGCCGGCCGCGGATACTCGTTCCGACAGCTCGAACGCTGCTCGGTGGCGAGGGTCGGCGGCGAGGCCACGGGAGACGGGCCGGCCGGGGCGGACGAAGACCCAGCGGATCGCGAGGACGGCTATGTGATCGAGACCTGGCAGGGTCCGACGCCGGAGCACCGGCTCGAGCAGATCGCCGTCCTCCATCAGAAGATGTCGACGGACACTCCAGGTGCCGCCGAATTCGGCGACGAGGAGAAATGGGATGCGGCCCGGGTCCGGGTCCTCGACGCGGAACGGGCCGAGAAGCGCGAGATCGTGTCCACCGCACTCGCGCTCAGAGGAGAGGAGGCCGCGGGTTTCACCGAGGTCGCCCACTTCGCGGATCGGCCCGAGATCGGCTGGCAGGGATCGACCCTTGTGGCTCGAGAACATCGCGGGCACGGTCTCGGTGCCCGGCTCAAGATCGCCAATCACGCGCGCCTCGGCGCCGATTCGAGTGTGGAGCGCGTGTACACCTGGAACGCGGTGGAGAACACGTGGATGCTCGCGATCAACGATGCCGCGGGATTCGCCACCTGGGCGTGGGTCGGCCTGTGGAAGAAGAATCTTGCATGACTTGACCGGATGCTATAAGCTTGATATTTGCGTTGCTCTGCCTGTGGCGTGCCTTCATATAGCGGGGGGCAAGCCAATTCCACTCAAGTGAACCACGTTGTCGCCGAGTGTCGAAACCCGACACACCCACGGCTGGGAATGTGATGGCGAGTGGGCAGTCAACGTATCAAATGGTGAAGCACTCGGAAGGATCCCATTGGCCGCCGCCAACGACAACACCAGGACCGCTAACCCCCCACAGAGAATCTCCTTCGCGAAGATTCGCGAACCCCTCGAGGTTCCCGATCTGCTCGGTCTCCAGACCGACAGCTTCGACTGGCTCATCGGATCGGAAGCGTGGCAGGACCGCGTCGCCGAAGCCATCGAGGTCGGAGACGACTCTGTCGCCACCACCTCGGGACTCGAGGACATCTTCGAAGAGATCTCACCGATCGAAGACTTCGGTGGATCTATGTCGCTGTCGTTCCGGGAGCACCGGTTCGAGGCTCCCAAGTACTCGATCGACGAGTGCAAGGAACGCGATATGACCTACTCGGCGCCGCTCTACGTGACCGCCGAGTTCATGAACAACAACACCGGCGAGATCAAGAGCCAGACGGTGTTCATGGGTGACTTCCCGCTGATGACGGACAAGGGCACGTTCATCGTCAACGGCACCGAGCGCGTCGTCGTCTCCCAGCTGGTCCGGTCGCCCGGCGCCTACTTCGAATCCAGTGTCGACAAGACCACGGATAAGGACATCTTCACTGCGAAGATCATCCCCTCCCGCGGTGCCTGGCTGGAGTTCGAGGTCGACAAGCGCGACCAGGTCGGGGTCCGCCTCGACCGCAAGCGCAAGCAGTCCGTGACCGTCCTGCTCAAGGCCCTCGGCTGGACCGAATCGAAGATCCTCGAGGAGTTCGGCGAGTTCGAGTCGATCCGCGAGACCATGGCCAAGGACACGGTCAACACGCAGGACGAAGCGCTGCTCGACATCTACAAGAAGCTGCGCCCCGCCGAGCCCGCGACCGCCGAGGCGGCCCGCAACCTGCTCAACAACCTCTACTTCAACCCCAAGCGCTATGACCTGGCGAAGGTCGGCCGCTACAAGGTCAACCGCAAGCTGGGCGTCGACGCTCCGCTCTCGGACTCGGTGCTCGCCACCGACGACATCGTCGCGACCATCCGCTACCTCGTGTCCCTGCACGCAGGTGTGGACACCTCGAAGGGTGTGCGTGACGGCGAGGACATCGAGCTCAGCGTCAAGCTCGATGACATCGATCACTTCGGCAACCGCCGCATCCGTGCGGTCGGCGAGCTCATCGAGAACCAGGTCCGCACCGGTCTGTCCCGCATGGAGCGCGTCGTGCGTGAGCGCATGACGACCCAGGACGTCGAGGCGATCACCCCGCAGACCCTGATCAACATCCGCCCCGTGGTGGCGGCGATCAAGGAGTTCTTCGGCACCTCGCAGCTCTCGCAGTTCATGGATCAGAACAACCCGCTCGCGGGTCTGACCCACAAGCGTCGCCTCTCCGCTCTGGGACCGGGCGGTCTCTCCCGTGACCGTGCCGCCATGGAAGTCCGCGACGTCCACCCCTCGCACTACGGACGCATGTGCCCGATCGAGACCCCTGAGGGTCCGAACATCGGTCTCATCGGTTCGCTGGCCTCGTATGCGCGGATCAACCCGTTCGGCTTCATCGAGACGCCCTACCGCAAGGTCGTCGACGGTGTCGTCACCGACGACACCCAGTACCTCACCGCCGATGACGAGCTCGAGTTCAACATCGCGCAGGCCAACGCGCCGCTGACCGAAGAGCAGCGCTTCGCCGAGGTCGAGGTCCTCGCCCGTCCGAAGGGCGGCGGCGGCGAAGCCGAGCTGGTCCAGTACGACTCGATCGACTTCATGGACGTCTCCGCACGTCAGATGGTCTCGGTCGCCTCGGCGCTGATTCCGTTCCTCGAGCACGACGACGCCAACCGCGCCCTGATGGGTGCGAACATGCAGCGTCAGGCTGTGCCGCTGGTGATGTCCGAAGCTCCGGTCGTGGGCACCGGCATGGAATACCGTGCCGCCGTCGACGCCGGTGACGTCATCGTCGCCGAGAAGCCCGGTGTCATCACCGAGGTCTCGGCCGACTTCGTCACCGTCCTCGCCGACGACGGAACCCAGCAGACCTACCGGGCTGCGAAGTTCAAGCGTTCGAACCACGGCACCTCCTACAACCAGCGCATCCTCGTCGACGAAGGCGATCGCGTGGAGGTCGGTGCGGTTCTCGCCGACGGCCCCTCGACCGAGAACGGCGAGATGGCTCTGGGCAAGAACCTCCTCGTGGCGTTCATGTCCTGGGAAGGCTACAACTTCGAGGATGCGATCATCCTCTCCCAGCGACTCGTCCAGGACGACGTCCTGTCCTCGATCCACATCGAGGAGCACGAGGTCGATGCTCGCGACACCAAGCTCGGTGCCGAGGAGATCACTCGGGACATTCCGAACATCTCGCCCGACGCCCTGGCCGACCTCGACGATCGCGGCATCATCCGCATCGGCGCCGAGGTCACCGATGGCGACATCCTCGTCGGCAAGGTCACCCCGAAGGGTGAGACCGAGCTGACCCCGGAGGAGCGCCTGCTGCGGGCGATCTTCGGTGAGAAGTCCCGTGAGGTCCGCGACACCTCGCTGCGCGTGCCCCACGGCGAGATCGGCACCGTCATCGGCGTCCGCGTCTTCGACCGTGAGGAGGACGACGAGCTCTCGCCCGGCGTCAACCAGATGGTCCGCGTCTACGTGGCCCAGCGGCGCAAGATCACCATCGGCGACAAGATGGCCGGCCGTCACGGCAACAAGGGCGTCATCTCGACGATCCTGCCGGTCGAGGACATGCCGTTCCTCGCCGACGGAACCCCTGTCGACGTCATCCTCAACCCGCACGGTGTTCCCCGTCGTATGAACATCGGTCAGGTCTTCGAGATCCACCTCGGATGGATCTCGAAGCAGGGCTGGAAGATCGAAGGCAGCCCCGAATGGGCCGCCGAGCTGCCCGACGCCGCCCGTGAGGCGGGTGCCGGCACCAACCTCGCGACCCCGGTCTTCGACGGCGCGCACGAGCAGGAGCTGCGCGGACTGCTGGATTCGACCACCCCGAACCGCGATGGGGATCGTCTCATCGACTCCTCGGGCAAGGCCCAGCTGTTCGACGGTCGCTCCGGTGAGCCGTTCCCGTACCCGATCTCGGTCGGCTACATGTACATGCTCAAGCTCCACCACCTCGTCGACGACAAGATCCACGCGCGTTCGACCGGACCGTACTCGATGATCACCCAGCAGCCGCTCGGTGGTAAGGCGCAGTTCGGTGGTCAGCGCTTCGGTGAGATGGAAGTCTGGGCCCTCGAGGCCTACGGCGCTGCGTACACGCTGCAGGAGCTGCTGACGATCAAGTCCGATGACATTCCGGGCCGTGTCAAGGTCTACGAAGCCATCGTCAAGGGCGAGAACCTGCCCGATCCGGGAATCCCCGAATCGTTCAAGGTCCTCATCAAGGAGATGCAGTCCCTGTGCCTCAACGTCGAAGTTCTGTCTTCGGACGGCGACGAGGTCAACATGCGTGACTCGGAGGACGAAGTCTACCGAGCAGCTGAAGAGCTCGGCATCGACCTCTCCCGCCGCGAAGCCCAGACCGTAGAAGAAGTCTGAGGACTTCCACTTCAACCGACACAACTTTGCGATGAACGAGGTGTTCATCGCCAGGAAAGAGGATTTACGTGCCTGACGTCAATTTCTTTGATGAACTGCGCATCGGTCTTGCCACCGCGGAAGCCATCCGCGGCTGGTCACACGGTGAGGTGAAAAAGCCTGAGACCATCAACTACCGCACCCTGAAGCCGGAGAAGGACGGACTCTTCTGCGAGAAGATCTTCGGACCCACCCGGGACTGGGAGTGCGCCTGCGGCAAGTACAAGCGGGTCCGCTTCAAGGGCATCATCTGCGAACGCTGCGGCGTCGAGGTGACCCGGGCCAAGGTGCGCCGTGAGCGCATGGGCCACATCGAGCTCGCCGCTCCCGTCACCCACATCTGGTACTTCAAGGGCGTTCCCTCGCGCTTGGGCTACCTGCTGGATCTGGCTCCGAAGGACCTCGAGAAGGTCATCTACTTCGCCGCCTACATGATCACCTCGGTCGACGAGGACTCCCGGCACCGGGATCTGCCCAGCCTGCAGAACAAGATCGATGTCGAGAAGCAGCAGATCGGCACCCGCCGGGACGCCGACATCGACCGCCGGGCCAAGAAGCTCGAAGAGGATCTCGCAGCACTCGAGGCCGACGGCGGCACCGCCCAGGCCAAGAAGAAGCTGCGCGACGTCGCCGAGAAGGAGATGGACAAGCTCCGCAAGAACGCCGACCGTGAGGTCGACCGTCTCGAGCAGGTGTGGGACCGCTTCAAGAACCTCAAGGTCAACGACCTCGAGGGCGATGAGAGCCTGTACCGCGAGATGTTCCACCGCTTCGGCCTCTACTTCACCGGAGCGATGGGCGCCGAGGCGATCCAGAAGCGTCTGCTCGACTTCGACCTCGATGCCGAATCCGAGAAGCTGCGCGAGCTGATCAACACCGGCAAGGGACAGCGCAAGACCCGCGCGCTCAAGCGCCTCAAGGTCGTCAACGCGTTCCTGACCACGGACAACAACCCCGAGGGCATGGTCCTCGACGTCGTTCCCGTGATCCCGCCGGAGCTGCGCCCGATGGTCCAGCTCGACGGAGGCCGCTTCGCGACCTCGGATCTCAACGACCTCTACCGTCGTGTGATCAACCGCAACAACCGCCTCAAGCGTCTGCTCGACCTCGGTGCTCCCGAGATCATCGTCAACAACGAGAAGCGGATGCTCCAGGAAGCCGTCGACTCGCTGTTCGACAACGGCCGCCGCGGTCGCCCCGTCACCGGACCGGGCAACCGTCCGCTGAAGTCGCTGTCCGACATGCTCAAGGGCAAGCAGGGCCGGTTCCGTCAGAACCTGCTCGGCAAGCGCGTGGACTACTCGGGCCGTTCGGTCATCGTCGTCGGCCCGCAGCTGAGCCTGCACCAGTGCGGTCTGCCCAAGACCATGGCACTCGAGCTGTTCAAGCCCTTCGTGATGAAGCGCCTGGTCGATCTCAACCATGCGCAGAACATCAAGTCGGCCAAGCGGATGGTCGAGCGTCAGCACCCGCAGGTGTGGGACGTCCTCGAAGAGGTCATCACCGAACACCCGGTGCTGCTCAACCGTGCGCCGACCCTGCACCGTCTGGGCATCCAGGCCTTCGAGCCGCAGCTCATCGAGGGCAAGGCCATCCAGCTCCACCCGCTCGTCTGCTCGGCGTTCAACGCCGACTTCGATGGTGACCAGATGGCCGTGCACCTGCCGCTGAGCCCCGAGGCGCAGGCCGAGGCCCGCATCCTCATGCTCTCGGCGAACAACATCCTCAAGCCCTCGGACGGCAAGCCCGTGACCATGCCCTCACAGGACATGATCATCGGCCTCTACCACCTCACCTCCGAGCGCAAGGGCCTGGCCGGCGAGGGACGTTCCTTCTCCGGCATGGGCGAGGCCGTCATGGCCTTCGATCGCGGTGAGCTGGACCTCGGTTCGGTCATCACGATCCGCCTGGAGAACGTTGTTCCCGGCTCCGACATCGAGGTGCCCGAGGGCTGGCAGGCCGGCGATCCGCTCGACGTGCAGACCACCCTCGGCCGCGCCGAGTTCAACGAGTACCTGCCCGCCGACTACACCTTCATCAACTCCACGATCGACAAGAAGGCGCTGAGCCGGATCGTCAACCACCTCGCGGAGGAGTACCCGAAGGTCGAAGTTGCCCACACGCTGGACAACTTCAAGGCCGGCGGCTTCCACTGGGCCACCCGCTCGGGAATCACCGTGGCGATGTCCGATGTCGTCTCGCCCGAGGCGAAGACGGAGATCCTCGCCGAGGCGGAGACCATCGACACCAAGGTCCAGCAGCAGTACGAACTCGGTGCCCTGACCGATGACGAGCGCCGCAACGAGCTCGTCAAGCTGTGGACCGAGACGACCGAGAAGGTCGACCAGGTGATGCGGACGAACTTCCCTGCGGAGAACTCCGTGCTCCGCCTCGTCGAGTCCGGTGCCTCCGGTAACTGGATGCAGGTCCGTCAGCTGGCCGGTATGCGCGGTCTGGTGACGAACCCGAAGGGTGAGATCATCCCGCGTCCGATCGTCTCGAACTACCGTGAGGGCCTCGCGGTGCTCGAGTACTTCATCGCCTCGCACGGTGCTCGTAAGGGACTGGCCGATACGGCTCTGCGAACCGCTGACTCCGGTTACCTGACCCGTCGTCTCGTCGATGTGTCCCAGGACGTCATCATCCGCACCGCCGACGCCGACACCAACAAGGGCATCACCCTGCCGGCGGCCGAACGCGACCACGAGGGCAACCTGGTTCCGCACGAATATGCGGAGACCAGCCTCTACGGTCGTCTCACGGTCTCCGACGTCACCGATGCCGATGGCAATGTCATCGTCCCGGCGAAGACCGACGTCACCGCCGCGACGATCGACACGCTGGTCGCCGCCGGCATCGAGGACCTCAAGGTCCACTCGGTGCTCACCGCGGATTCCGATACGCAGATCTCGGCCATGCACTACGGCCGTTCGATGGCGACCGGAAAGCTCGTCGACATCGGCGAGGCCATCGGCACCGTCGCTGCCCAGTCGATCGGTGAGCCGGGAACCCAGCTGACGATGCGTACCTTCCACACCGGCGGTGCGGCGGCGTCCTCGGGTGACATCACCCAGGGTCTGCCGCGTGTGACCGAGCTCTTCGAGGCTCGCACACCGAAGGGCTTCGCCCCCATCGCCGAGGCGACCGGTCGGGCCAAGATCGACGACAGCCGCAAGACCCGCTTCGTCATCATCACCCCCGATGACGGCAGCGAAGAGATCGAGCACGCAGTCTCCAAGCGTGCCCGACTCATGGTCGAGGACGGGCAGCACATCAAGGCCGGCGAGCAGCTGGTCGTCGGTGCTGTCGATCCGAAGCAGGTGCTGCGCATCCGTGGTCGTCGTGAGGCTGAGCGCTTCCTCGTCGAGGAGGTTCAGAAGGTCTACCGTTCGCAGGGTGTGGGCATCCACGACAAGCACATCGAGGTCATCGTGCGGCAGATGCTGCGTCGCGTGACCGTGATCGAGTCGGGCGACACGAACCTGCTGCCCGGCGAGCTCGTGGACCGTGGCCGCTACCAGGCCGAGAACCGTCGTGTGGTCGCCGAAGGCGGCCAGCCGGCATCGGCTCGTGACGAGCTGATGGGCATCACGAAGGCTTCGCTGGCCACCGAGTCGTGGCTGTCCGCCGCGTCCTTCCAGGAGACCACCCGCGTCCTCACCGAGGCCGCGATGGAAGGCAAGTCGGATACGCTCATGGGTCTGAAGGAGAACGTCATCCTCGGTAAGCTCATCCCTGCCGGCACCGGCCTGCAGACACACCGCAACATCGTGGTGGAGCCGACCGAAGAGGCCAAGGCCGAGATGTTCACCAACAGCTACGGCGACTTCTACGCGGGCATCGGCGCCGATTCCGGCTCCGCGATTCCGCTGGAGGACTACGACTACGGCGCGTTCAGCTGAGGCTGAGCCGCTAGGCAGACAAGAGGGGCACCCGCCATCAGGTGGGTGCCCCTCTTGTCATTCACCGGTTCACATCCGGGTTATAGGCCACAATGTGTGTATGGGTAGGGCGTGTCTTCCCGGCTGAACCAGGTGGTTTCACCGTGATCGTCCACCCCACCCCTTCTGGATTCCGTTACCGTCCTCGATGCTGAACGAGGTCCCGTACAACGACGTGGTCTCCGCACGGCCGGACTCATTGCGAGCGACTCGGCGCGCAGGCTTCTTCTCCCACGCAGCCGGAGTCACGAACTCCCAAGGATCCCTCGCGGCCTCTGTGCGCAGATACAGCAACCAATCGACTCCCCGTCTGGCATGCTCGATCGGCAGGCCCCTGTGCATGCGCAGGAAGTCCTTGATTGCCTTGTTCGGGCCGCCCTCCAACGCGTTCGTCGTCTTCGCGATCCTCATACCCTCGTCGGCCAGTTCCAGCCAGGTGAATATGTGGCCACCACTGATGAGAGTGGCCAGGAGTCGACAGGCTTTGCGTGTGCGCTGATGCGTATACCACCAGGTCTGGCCCGGCCGGACATGCGCGGGCCGGGCCAGTCCCGCCTGGGGGCGCGTGCGGTGCTTGATGAACGTCTCCCACTTCGCCTCCCACGCGGCGAACTCGCCCGTCCAGGCAGCGGCCTCGTCGAGTGTCGTCACGTTCTTGAGGGTGGTGAAGATCGCGAGGAGTTCTTTGTTGGCTAGCAGGGCCGGACGCCGGGTGAGATGTCGGTGTCCGCCTTGGCGGATATGGAAGTGACAGCGTTGGATCCGTGTGGTCGGCCAGAGACGTTTGACCGTCGTTGTCAGGGGCCCGTTGCCATCAACGATCGCGACGACGGGGGCGGGGATGCGTTCGATGAGCGCGGTCCAGGACTCGTTCTTCTCTCTGTCGCACCATTGCCAGTCGATGACGTGTTCGCCGGTGTGGGCGATGAGGACGCACCACCCGTTGAAGTAGGTGCCATCGAGCATGATCTGATCGTGGATCTCACCCGTCGGCGACACGGTGGGGGCCACGTTCCAGCACCACTGGGTGTGTCTGTTGAACGTGCGTGTGCTGGTGGCGAAGTCGCCTCTGCTGCGGGTGCTCGTGAGCCAGTCGATGAAGCTGGTGAACTCGGCTTTCCTGGTGATATCAGTCCGGGTTCGAGTGGTTGAGGCTCCGCAGTGTTTGCATCGCCATCGGGTGCGGCCTGCGCTGGTTTCACCGTTCTTGACGAGTCTGTTTTCGCATACACCACAGTGGGGGTGATTTCGGGGATTGGACACTGAACATGCTTCCAGAGCATGTTCACCCCTGTAGTGCCCTACTGCCTACTGGGAAAGGAGCCTATCCTGTACACACAATCTGGCCTATAACCCTCACATCCGGGGCCTCAGCCGAAGAGGACCTGCGCCTCTTCCCACCGGTCCAACGGCACGGATTTGAGGCTGTCCACTGCCGAGGCCATCTCCACGGCGACGATCTCCGTGCCCTTGAGGCTGGCCATCTTCCCCCACTGTCCCGCCTCGGCGAGGTCGGCGGCGGCCATCCCCAACCGGGTCGAGAGCACGCGGTCGTAGGCGGTGGGGGAGCCGCCTCGCTGCAGGTGGCCCAGTATCGTGGCCCGCGATTCGATGCCGGTGATCTCCTCGATCTTCGGTGCCAGGAGGTTCGCGATTCCGCCGAGGCGGGTCCGGCCCTTGTTGTCGACACCGGCATCGGCGATCTGCTCGTCGAGTCCTTCGGGGATGAACCCCTCGGCGACGACGACGATGGGTGCACGGCCGCGATCCCGGGCAGAGGTCACCCACTCCTCGATCTGGTCGAAGCTGACGGGGAACTCCGGCATGAGGATCGCGTGGGCGCCTGCGGCCATGCCCGAGTGCAGGGCGATCCAGCCGACGTTGCGGCCCATCACCTCGATGACCATGCAGCGGTGGTGGGACTCCGCCGTGGTGCGCAGACGGTCGATCGCTTCGGTGGCGATGGACTGGGCGGTGTCGAAGCCGAAGGTGTAGTCGGTGTTGCCGAGGTCGTTGTCGATGGTCTTCGGGACCCCGATGATGTTCAGGCCCTCCTCGTCGACGAGTCGGGAGGCACCGGCGAGGGTGCCCTCCCCGCCGATGGCGATGATCGCATCCATCCCGTGCTCGGCCATCACCGTGCGCATCCGCTCCGGCCCGCCGTCTTCGTAGGGATGTGTCCGGGAGGTGCCGAGGATCGTGCCGCCGCGCCCGGAGAGGCCGCGGACGTCGAGCATCGACATCTCGAACATGTCGTCGGTGAGCAGTCCGCGCCAGCCGTCGCGGATGCCGACGAATTCGTTGTGATGTGATCGGATTCCCTTGCGGACGATCCCGCGGATGACCGCATTGAGTCCGGGGCAGTCGCCGCCGGAGGTGAGTACGCCTATCTTCATTCCAGTTGTCCCTGATCCTTCGCTCGGTATCCCTTGGCCAGATGCACATCGTGACCCGCCATGAGGGACACGCCCTTGAGGACGAGAGTCCCGTTCGAACCGTCGCCCTTCGCCGATTGGCGGATCTCGTTGCCGGCCATGATGTTCACGGTGTCGTCGCGGACGCGCACACCGGGCGGCACATAGATGTCGTGGCCGCCCCACATGGAGTACGAGGTCACCGACACCGTCACCCCGGGGCCCATGACTTCGCAGAGGTCGATGTTGTCCCCGCCCATGAGAGCGTAGGTGGTCACCTCGGCGGTGCCTGCGGGCACGTCGACCTCGCGTCCGGACATGATGGCCACGGAGTTGACGGGTGCCGCGGATCCCGGATCGGCTCGCGGGGCCAGGGGAGAGGGCCCGGAACGCTGGACCAGCGAGGCACCGGCCGTGGTTCCGCCCCCGGTCTGGCGCTGCAGATCGCGGCAGAGCTCATGACCTTCGGGCAGGTCGAGGATGAGGGGCAGGAGTTCGTCGAGGTATTTCGCGGAGATCGCCTCGTCCTGACGTTCGGCGGTCTCCTCCGGATCGAGTCGACCATTGCTCACGGCTTCGGTGATCACCGCCAGGACGGCGTCCCGGTCCTTGTCGGAGGCGCGGATGCGTGGTGTCGCAGGCTGCTCGGAGTCGTCGTGTGGCATGGTGCCCAGTGTAGCGGGAACCACACTCGGGCCTGCCGGACACAGTCCACAGGCTGGCCACAGCTTCGACCCATGCCCGGCCTAAGCGCTGACGGGAATGTGGAGTCCATGAGACACGAGAACATCGCCTGGCAGGAGCCCGAGGCGCAGACAGCATCCACGGCCACCCGTCCGCCCACGACCGTCGACCTCGTCGTTCCGGTCTACAACGAGGAGGCCGGCCTCGCCGCCTCCGTCGAGACCCTGCTCGCCGCGGACAGCGGACGCACCACCGAGGTCACGGTCATCATCGCCGACAATGCGAGCACCGATTCGACTCCCGAGATCGGGGCGAGGCTGGCAGCGACACATCCGAACGTCGAGTACGTCCGACTCGAGGAGAAGGGCCGCGGACGCGCGCTCTCCCAGGTGTGGCGGGCCTCGAACGCCGAGGTGGTCGCCTATACGGATGTGGATCTGGCCACGGACATCAGGGTCCTCGACCCGATGGTCGAGGTCATCCGTTCGGGGCTGGCCGATGTCGCGATCGCCTCCCGGCTGCTGCCCGGGCTGGAGGTCAGCCGCGGGGTCAAACGCGAGATCATCTCCCGCTGCTACAACCGGCTGCTCAAGTTCAGCCTCGGCGTCGGATTCAGCGACGCCCAGTGCGGGTTCAAGGCGCTCTCGGCAAGAGCGGCGCAGGAGCTGCTGCCCGAGGTCGAGGACGAGGAATGGTTCTTCGACACCGAGCTGCTCGCCCGCGCCGAATGGGCCGGGTACCGGATCCACGAGTTCGGCACCGACTGGACAGACGATCCCGACTCTTCCGTCGACGTCGTCGCCACGGCGTGGAAGGACATCAAGGGGATCGTACGGCTGCGCACCAGCGGCCGGCCCTGGGACGGGCATGAGGTGCCGGCCCCGAACACCGGAGCCCAGATCCTCCATTTCATCGACGTCGGAATCATCAGCACCCTCCTCTACGCGGTGCTGTTCCTGTTCGGGATCCAGGTGGTCTCCCCGGCTGTGGCCAATATCGGTGCCCTGCTCATCTCGACGGTGATGAATACGGCACTCAACCGCAGCCACACCTTCGGCGTGCGCTCACCGCACCGCCGTTTCGTCTCCCAGCTCAAGGGGTTCGCCGCCTTCGGTCTGTGCCTCGCCTTCACCTCGGCGGGTCTGGCCGTCTCTGCCGGTTTCACCGGCGAGTGGGCGAGCATCGCCACGCTCGCCGTACTCACGGCGGCGAACCTCGCGGCCACCATCGTCCGGTTCGTCCTGATGCGCACCTGGGTGTTCGCTCGTGCTCCTCGCCGAGCGGGGACACACAGCGCCGACTCCACACAGACCGCACAGACCGCACAGGGGGAGACGCAGCATGTCTGAGACTCGCAGCGAAACACACGCCACCGGATGGCGACGGCACTGGTACCCGGTCGTACTGGCCGTGCTCACGCTCGGCACCGTGGCAGCTTTCCTCGTCAACCTCAGCGCGAACGGCTGGGCGAACTCGTTCTACGCCGCGGCTGTCCAGGCAGGATCGGAGAACTGGGAGGCGTTCCTCTTCGGCTCTCTCGACTCCGCGAACGCGATCACCGTCGACAAACCCCCGGCCGCCCTGTGGCTGATGGCATTGAGCGCCCGCGTCTTCGGGTTCTCCTCGTTCTCGATGCTGCTGCCCGAGGTGCTCCTCGCCGGAGTCTCCGTGCTTCTCATCGCCCACTCGACGAGGCTGGCGCTGCGCGGCCACCTCGGAGCGGGCCTGGAGCGGGCCGCTGCCCTGGGTGCGGCCGGGATCTTCGCCCTCTCTCCCGTCGTGGCACTCATGTTCCGCTTCAACAACCCGGACGCGCTGCTCGTGACCCTCATGGTCGGAGCCGTCGTGGCCACCCAGCACGCCCTGCGCACCGCTGCCGGCAGGCATGACCGAGCCGCACTCCGCATAGCCGGATGGCTGGTCCTCGCCGGAGTGTGCCTGGGCCTGGGCTTCCTGACCAAGCAGTTCCAGGTCCTCCTCATCGTGCCCGGCCTCGCCGCCGCCTGGGTGCTCTTCGCCCGCACCTCGTGGGTCAGGCGTCTGCTGTGGCTGCTCGTGCCGATCGGCTCGATGGTCGTCAGCGCCGGATGGTGGATCGCGCTCGTCGAGCTCACACCCGCGGACAGCCGTCCCTACGTCGGCGGCTCCCAGACGAACTCATTCCTCGAACTCACCTTCGGCTACAACGGCTTCGGGCGACTGACCGGCAATGAGACCGGTTCCGTCGGTGGCGGCGGTCAGGGAGGCGGCTGGGGCGAAACAGGGATCACCCGACTGTTCACCGGCAGCTTCGGCCAGCAGGTCTCCTGGTTCCTGCCCACCGCACTCGTTCTCCTCCTCGTCACGATCGTCCTCCTCATCCTCGCCGAGGTGGCCCGTCGTCGCGGCGGCACCGCGGTCACGGAACGGGTGACCGACGGGGAGACCGGCGGCGTGACCGACAGGGCGACAGACGGCAATGGCAGGACGGCAGACGGCAACGGCAGGAGCGGCAGCCTCGGCGCGGCAGTGCTCATGTGGGGCGCTTGGCTCGTCGTCACCTGGCTGGTGCTCTCGAACATGAATGGAATCGTCCACGAGTACTACACCGTGGCTCTCGTTCCGGCGATCGCTGTGGTCATCGGCATCGGTGTGGCCGTGCTGCTGAGCCGACCCGGCTACGTCAGGCGACTGCTCCTCGCGGTGGCCTGGGTGCTGACCGGTGCCTGGCAGTTCATCATCAGCTCGGAGATGTCCGGGATCCCCGGGTGGCTGCGGTGGGGCGTGCTCATCGTGGCCGTCCTCGGCGGCCTGTGCCTCATCGTCACCGCGCACCGGAGACCCACCCGCGCGCTCGCCTCGGTGCTCGTGGCCGTCGCCATCCTCGGCAGCGCAGCGATTCCGGCGCAGCTGTCCGTGCGGACGATCGCCGGCAGCACTCAGGGATCCATCGTCACCATCGCCGGCACGAGCTCGGGTATGGGCGGAGGTCCCGGTGGCGGAGGCGGCATGCCCGGCGGCGGGGGAGCCCCCGGCGGTGGGAACTCGACCGCCGGGGACGGCACCGAACGCGCCGCGGGTGGCCCCGGCGGCGGTGGGGTAGGCGGCATGGGCGGTCTGCTCAACGGCTCCGAGCCCTCGGACGAACTCACCGAACTGCTCTCCGCGGATGCCTCCGACTTCACCTGGGTCGCGGCGGCGACCGGGGCGAATCAGGCTGCCGGCTACCAGCTCGCGCTCGAGGAGCCTGTGATGGCCATCGGCGGGTTCAACGGCACGGATCCCTCACCGACCCTCGAGGAGTTCCAGCAGCTTGTCGCCGAGGGGCAGATCCACTACTACATCGGATCGGGAACCGGCGGCGGACCCGGCGGTTCGGATTCCGATTCCTCCTCCTCGCAGATCGCGGCCTGGGTCGCGGCGAATTTCGGAGCGACGACCGTCGATGACGTTGCGCTCTACGATCTCAGCGCCGGTTGAGGGGATAATCGTTCTATGAATCCGACTGCGAAGGGCCTCGACACGAGCTCGCCACGCGTGCTCATCGTCGATGACGAAGCCAATCTCTCGGAACTCCTCGTCATGGCCTGCCATGTCAGAGGTTGGGAGGCGACAGGAGTCGGCACCGGCCGAGAGGCCGTGGACTTGGCCCGCGGCGAGCACTTCGACGCCATCGTCCTCGATGTCATGCTGCCCGACCTCGACGGGTTCGCGGTCATCGAGAAGATCCGCGGAGAGGGCATCGACACTCCGGTGGTCTTCCTCTCGGCCCGTGACGAGATCGACGACCGGCTCACGGGCCTCCGTCTCGGCGGGGACGATTATGTGACGAAGCCCTTCAACCTCGACGAGGTGATCGCCCGGATCGAGGCCAGGCTGCGCCGCAGCGCCCCGAGCGTCCCTGCCGACGAGGACGATGTGCTGCGCGTGGGTGATCTCGAACTCGACGAACGATCCCATGAGGTCACCCGCGCCGGGCACCCGATCGAGCTGACGGCTCGAGAATACGAAGTGCTGCTGCTGTTCATGCGCAATCCGCGGGTGGTGCTCTCGAAGGCGCAGATCCTCGACCGGGTGTGGGACTACGACTTCGGCGGCAACGGCAACATCGTCGAACTCTATGTGTCCTATCTGCGGAAGAAGATCGACGCCCCGTTCGCCGAGCTGCCGAACCTCTTCCACACCAAGCGCGGGGCCGGCTACATCCTGCGGGCGGATCAGTGAGCCGGGCGTTCTCCGTGCGCAGGCTGCGGCTGCAGACTCGGCTGATCGTCATCGCCGGTCTCGTGCTCCTCCTCGTCGGGGCCGGGATCGGTGCCGCCTCGTGGCTGAGCGTGCGGACCTCGCTGATGTCCGACCTCGACGCTCAGCTCTCGAGCATGACCCAGCATGCCCGCTCCGACGGCGGACCGGACCAGGGTCCCGGCGGCTCGGATTCGCAGTCACCGGTCGACGAGGCCCTGCGCTACCTGTTCCAGCCCGGAGTCGGGGACGGTGCGCTCGTCGTCGTCGATGCCGGCGACGGTGGTGAGGGGCTGATCGCCGAGGCGGGGCAGTCCCGGCCGCAGGTCCTCCCCGCCGAGGCCGTGTCGACCCTGCTGGAGAAGGGCACCCGGTCCGCGGCCGGGGGACACCGCTCCGTCGACGTCCCCGGCTTCGGCTCCTATCGTGTCGTGGCCTTCGACGATGACGGGACGACGACCGTCTACGGAGTCCCGCAGGGCAATGTCGACTCTGCGCTCGAGCGCACCGCGTGGACGACGGTCTTCGTCGTCATCATCGGCGTGCTCACGACGGCGGCGCTGATGGCGATCATCATCCATCGGCAGCTGCGCGACCTGCGGGACGTCGCCCGCACCGCGCGCGAGGTCACCGATCTCGAGCTGAGCGCCGGCAGACCAGAACTCGCGCTGCGGGTGCCGAGCGAGCTCGCCGTGCCGGGCACGGAGGTCGGCGACGTCGGAGCCTCCGTCAACCGGATGCTCGACCACGTCGGGTCCGCCCTCGAGGAGCGCTATCGGGGCACGGAGCAGATGCGACGTTTCGTCGCCGACGCCTCGCACGAGCTGCGCACCCCGATCGCGACGATCCGCGGCTGGGCCGACCTCACCCGTCCCTACCGTGAGGACCTGCCCGCCGAGGTGACCACCTCCCTGTCGAAGATCGATGCGGGGGCGATGCGGATGTCGGCTCTGGTCGATGATCTGCTGCTCCTGGCACGGCTCGAGGCCGGACGTCAGCCGACGAAGCAGGACACCGTGGACGTGTCCTCCCTGCTGCTCGAGCTCGTCGAGGACGCCCACGTCGTCCACCCCGACCATTCGATCGTCCTCGACCTCCCGCCCGAGGCCCTCGAAGCGCGGGGTGCTGCCGATCAGGTTCGTCAGGCCGCGTCGATCGTGATCACCAATGCCTGCGTGCACACGCCCCCGGGAACCCGGGTCCACGTCGAAGCCCTGGCTGCGCACAAGCCCATCTCCGGACAGATGCCCGGGGACATCGTGGCGATCCGCATCAGCGACGACGGTCCGGGAATCCCCGAGGAGATCCGTGACAGGGTCTTCGATCGCTTCGTCCGCGGCGACGCTTCACGGGCCCGGGCCGGGGTGCAGGGAGGCTCCTCCGGTTTGGGTCTGGCGATCGCGGCCGGTCTCGTCGACCTCATGCACGGCAGCATCACGATGTCGAGCTCCGACGATGGGACGGTCTTCGAGCTGCGACTCCGCGCGGCCTGAGGATCCCACAGCCAGGGCACAGGCTCGGCTGGGATGGGCTACAGCGCCGTGGCCGAGAGTGGAATCACTGACCAACAGAGGAGATTCCATGACCGAGAACCAGAACCAGAACCCGGGCCAAAACCCCAACCAGGCGCCGACTCCGAACCCGGGTCAGACCCCGAACCAGGGCCAGAACCAGGGCCAGAACCCGGGCCAGAACCCGGGCCAGAACCCCAACCAGGGGCAGAACCCGAGCCTGGGCCGGAACCCCAACCAGGTGGCGTCTCCGGGCCCTGCTTCCAACCAGGGTCCGGCCATTGCCTACCCGCCGACGGCGGCGACCCCGGAGAGCGGGAAGAAGAAGCGGCGCGTGCCGCTCGTTCCGGCGATTCTCGCCGGTTCGGCCCTGTTCGTCGTCGGCGGACTCGCCGGGGGCGCGATCGGCGCCTCGGCCGTCATGGCCTCATCCGAGTCCGGCTCGAGCCAGGGACCGGGTGGACAGAACGGCCCCGGAGGAATGGGCGGCCCCGGCGGCCAGCAGGGCGGGACCCAGAACGGGGGCGGTGCCCAGCAGGGCGGCGGCGCGCAGAACGGCAGAGGCATGCCCGGCGGCCAGTCGAACGGCAGCCAGTCGAACGGAGGCCAGTCGAACGGCGGAACGACGTCGGGCGGCTCCCAGGACGGAAGCAGTTCCGATGGCGGCAGTTCCGACGGCAGCAGCACCGATGGAAGCAGCCAGGACGGCTCGTCATCGACAGGCGACTCGTCCGACGGCTCGGACGCCACCGGCGACACCACCTCGGCGACGAGCGACGACACTGACATCGAGAACGCCGCCGTGACTCACTTCGAGCAGATCCTCACCGGGTTCGCCGTCCTCAACCGCGACGAGTAGCGTCTAGCCCGGCCGAGCCCAACCAGGCCGACCCCTGCCAGACGACAGCGCCGACGACAAACATGCAGAGACGACGATGCCCCCACCGAAATCGGTGGGGGCATCGTCATGCGCTCAGGCCGGTCACTTCAGTGACCGTGTCCGTGCCTCAGCGGTGCAGATCGAAGCGGTCCGCCTCGACGACCTTGGACCAGACCTTGACGAAGTCCGCGATGAACTTCTCGTGCGCATCGTCGGAGGCGTAGACCTCGGCGAGGGCCCGCAGCTCGGAATTCGCACCGAAGAGCAGATCGACCCGGCTGCCCGTCCACAGCTTCTCACCCTCGGGGGAGTAGCACTCGTAGACGTTGGCGGTCTCGGAGGGGCCGATCGGCTTCCATACATTGCCGAGTTCGAGCAGGTTGACGAAGAAGTCGTTCGTCAGCTCACCCGGACGCTGCGTGAACACGCCGAGCTCTGAGTCCTCGTAGTTCGCTCCGAGGACCCGGAGGCCGCCGATGAGCACGGTCAGCTCCGGAGGGGTCAGGCCCAGCAGGCTGGCCTGATCGAGCAGCAGGTACTCGGCCTTGAGCGGCAGACCTTCCGTGAGGTAGTTGCGGAACCCGTCATGGGTCGGCTCGAGGTAGCCGAAGGAGTCGACGTCGGTCTGCTCCTGGCTGGCATCTCCGCGGCCGGTGGAGACGGGCACGGTGATCTCGTGTCCGGCGGCAGCGGCAGCGGTCTCGATGCCCACGGCACCGGCGATCGCCACGACATCGGCGAAGGAGGCACCGGTCTGCTCGGCGATGCCTTCGAGAACCGGGATCACCTCGGCGAGCTTGGCAGGCTCATTGGCCTCCCAGCTGCGCTGCGGCTCGAGGCGGAGACGTCCGCCGTTGATTCCGCCGCGCATATCGGAGACGCGGTGCGAGGAGGCGGCGGCCCAGGTCGTCGAGACGAGCTGGGGCACGCTCAGACCGGACTCGCGCACGGCTGCCTTGACAGCCTCGAGCTGACCCTTGTCGAGCTGAGTGCCGGCCGGAACCGGATCCTGCCAGATGAGCTCCTCACTCGGCGCCTCGGGACCGAGGTAGCGGGTAGCCGGTCCCATATCGCGGTGGGTGAGCTTGAACCAGGCGCGGGCGAAGGCATCTTCGAAGGCCTTCTGATCGTCCTTGAACCGACGCGAGATCTTCTCGTAGGCCGGATCGAAGCGCAGCGACAGATCGGTGGTGAGCATGCGGGGCTCACGACGTCCGTCACCCTGGGCCATCGGGACCATGTCGTCCCCGCCGCCGTCCTTGGGACGCCACTGCAGGTGACCGCCCTCGTTCTCGAAGACCTCCCACTCGTAGGCGAAGAGGATGTGGAAGAACTCGTTGTCCCAGCGGGTCGGGTGGTAGGTCCAGGTGACCTCGATTCCCGAGCCGATGGAGTCATTGCCCTGGCCGCTGCCGAAGTCGGACTTCCAGCCCAGGCCCTGCTCCTCCAGGGGAGCGGCCTCGGGGTCAGCAGCCTTGTGGGACTCGGGTCCAGCGCCGTGGGTCTTGCCGAAGGTGTGGCCGCCGGCGATGAGGGCGACGGTCTCCTCGTCGTTCATCGCCATCCGTCCGAAGGTGTCGCGGATGTCGTGCGCGGCGGCGACGGGATCGGGCTCGCCCTCCGGGCCTTCGGGGTTGACGTAGATGAGACCCATCGTGGTCGCGGCCAGAGGCTTCTGCAGTTCGCGGTTGCCCGCGTAGCGCTTGTCGGTGCCCAGCCATTCGGACTCCGAGCCCCAGTACACGTCGTTGTCGGGCTCCCACACGTCCGTGCGGCCACCGGCGAAGCCGAAGGTCTTGAACCCCATCGATTCCAGGGCGACATTGCCGGCGAGGATGAAGAGGTCGGCCCAGGAGATCTTCTGTCCGTACTTCTTCTTGATCGGCCACAGCAGGCGCCGGGCCTTGTCGAGCGAGACGTTGTCCGGCCACGAGTTCAGCGGGGCGAAGCGCTGCTGGCCCTCACCGCCGCCGCCACGGCCGTCCTGCACGCGGTAGGTGCCGGCCGAGTGCCAGGCCATGCGGATCATGAAAGGACCGTAGTGACCGAAGTCGGCGGACCACCATGCCTCATTGGACTTCTGCAGCTCTTCGATGTCGGCCTTGAGCTGGTAGTAGTCGAGGCTGTTGAACTCGGCCTCGTAGTCGAAGCCCGGGTCCATCGGATTGCGGGCCGGCTGTCCCTTGGCCAGGATCTTGAGATTGAGGCGGTTGGGCCACCACTGCGAGTTCGCATCGCCCTGGAAGGGGGTGACGAGATTCTCGTTGTCCGGCTCCTGTTCCGGCGCCGAGCTCGTCTGTGCGACGGGGCAGCCGCCGGTGGTCGTTTGGGTCATCGTGTTCCTTTCGCAGTCGAGTCCGCTGCGGACTCGTTGGGAGACAGATCGGAGAGAGGACTGGACTTGGGGGCTCGGCCGGGGTATGACCCGACTCAGACGGCAGGGGACAAGTCGGAATCCGTCGGCCCAGACTCCGATCCCGCGCACTCGGGGCACAGGCCCCAGAACGTGATCTCGGCCTGTTCGACGATGAATCCCGAGTCGTGTGAAGGCGTCAGGCACGGGGCCTGACCGATCGTGCAGTCGACATCGACAATGAGATTGCACGAACGGCACACGAGGTGGTGGTGGTTGTCCCCGATCCGTCTTTCGTAGCGGGCGACGGACCCGGACGGCTGGATGCACCGCACGAGTCCGACCTCGGTGAGCGTGTGAAGCGAGTCGTAGACGGCCTGGTGAGAAACCGAGGGCAGTCGTTCGCGCACAGAATTGATGACGGTCTCGGTGTCCGCGTGCGGATGATCCCACACGGCATCGAGGACCGCTGACCTCTGCTTCGTCACGCGCAGAGAGCTGCTCCGCAAGGCTGCGGAGGAGTCCTGTCCGTGATCTTGAGTCGTCCCGCTCACAGCAACAGAATGCCGTCTACATTTGAATGAGTCAAGGAAGGCCTGCCTTTCCCTGCGCCGAGGCGGGGCGTGGTCCCCTTCGCGCGCGGAGTCACAGCCCGGAGCCGCGGGGGCCGGTTTTGACCTGATGTGCACGGGCGCGATATTCTGTAATGCGACTGATTGTGTTATCTGCACCGTCGAATGATCCTACCGAGCGTTCTGTGAGGCTCGGACCCCCAGTGAGAATTCTTCGGAGCAGACCGCCGATCCTCGTTTCTGTGAGTCCGTGTCCTTGCGACACACCCGACCGCAGGGTTCGCAGGTTCGCGCGGTTACTGGCATCGGGAGCCGAGCTTCACCCGGTGTCCAGTCGGATATGTCCCACGGTTCGCAGACATGGCGTTCGCCATGGCCGGAATTGGGAATTAGGTCTATCGAGAAGCAAATGGAGAACGCTTAGTGCCGACAATCCAGCAGCTCGTCCGCAAGGGACGACATGTCAACCCAGCAGGATCCGACGCTCCTGCCCTGAAGGGCAGCCCGCAGCGTCGTGGAGTGTGCACCCGTGTGTACACCACTACCCCCAAGAAGCCGAACTCGGCTCTTCGCAAGGTCGCTCGTGTCAAGCTTTCGAGCCAGATCGAGGTGACCGCCTACATCCCAGGTGAAGGACACAACCTGCAGGAGCACTCGATCGTGCTCGTGCGCGGTGGTCGTGTCAAGGACCTGCCGGGTGTCCGCTACCGCATTGTGCGCGGTTCGCTCGACACCCAGGGCGTCAAGGGACGTCAGCAGGCCCGCAGCAAGTACGGTGCGAAGAGGGAGAAGAAGTAATGCCACGTAAAGGTCCTGCACCCAAGCGACCGATCGTCGTTGACCCGGTCTTCAGCTCGCCGCTCGTCACCCAGCTGATCAACAAGATCCTGCTTGACGGAAAGCGCTCGACCGCAGAGCGGATCGTCTACGGTGCCCTCGAAGGCACCCGCGAGAAGAACGGCAACGACCCAGTTGTCAACCTCAAGAAGGCTCTCGACAACATCCGTCCGTCCCTCGAGGTCCGCTCCCGCCGTGTCGGCGGTGCGACCTACCAGGTGCCGGTCGATGTTCGTCCGACGCGTTCGACCACATTGGCACTGCGCTGGTTGGTGGGATACGCCCGCCAGCGTCGTGAGAAGACAATGACCGAGCGACTGATGAACGAGATCCTCGATGCGAGCAACGGCCTCGGTGCCGCTGTCAAGCGTCGCGAGGACACTCACAAGATGGCGGAGTCCAACAAGGCCTTCGCTCACTACCGCTGGTAATCGTCTGCTCCGCTACCCGTTCGGCGGATCTCGTCCGCGAGATCTGCCGGCCGGGCTGCCGGGGGAGTCGAACAAATCATCGATTGAGAGAGAGACACCGTGGCACTTGACGTGCTCACCGACCTGAACAAGGTCCGCAATATCGGCATCATGGCGCACATCGATGCCGGTAAGACAACTACGACCGAACGCATCCTCTACTACACCGGTGTGAACTACAAGATCGGCGAGACCCACGACGGCGCCTCGACGATGGACTGGATGGAGCAGGAGCAGGAGCGTGGCATCACGATCACCTCTGCCGCCACCACCTGCTACTGGCACGACAACCAGATCAACATCATCGACACCCCGGGTCACGTCGACTTCACGGTCGAGGTGGAGCGCTCGCTGCGCGTCCTCGACGGTGCAGTTGCTGTCTTCGACGGTAAGGAAGGCGTTGAACCGCAGTCCGAGACCGTGTGGCGCCAGGCCGATAAGTACGACGTGCCGCGTGTGTGCTTCGTCAACAAGATGGACAAGCTCGGTGCGGACTTCTACTTCACCGTGCAGACCATCAAGGACCGCCTCGGTGCGAAGCCGTTGGTCATCCAGCTGCCCATCGGTGCCGAGAACGACTTCGAAGGTGTCGTCGACCTGCTTGAGATGAAGGCCTACGTGTGGCCTGATGAGTCCAAGAAGGGTCAGGACATGACCGAGATCGAGATCCCGGCGGACCTCCAGGCCAAGGCCGAGGAGTACCGGGCTCAGCTGGTCGAGGATGTCGCCGAGAGCACTGAAGAGCTCATGGAGAAGTACCTCGAGGGTGAAGAGTTCACGATCGACGAGATCAAGTCGGGCATCCGTGCGCTCGTCGTCAACTCCTCCGCCTTCCCGGTGATGTGCGGTTCCGCGTACAAGAACAAGGGCGTCCAGCCCATGCTCAACGCGGTCATCGACTACCTCCCCTCGCCGCTCGACGTGCCTCCGATGATCGGACACAACCCGAGCAACGAGGAAGAGGAGCTCACCCGCAAGCCGTCCAAGGACGAGCCGTTCTCGGCCCTGGCCTTCAAGGTCGCCACGCACCCGTTCTTCGGTGCGCTGACCTATGTGCGCGTGTACTCCGGTCACGTCAAGTCCGGCGAGCCGGTGCTCAACACCACCTCGGGCAAGAAGGAACGCGTCGGCAAGCTCTTCCAGATGCACTCCAACAAGGAGAACCCTGTCGAAGAGGCCTTCGCCGGCCACATATACGCCTTCATCGGTCTCAAGGACACGACGACCGGCGATACGCTCAGCGACCCTGCGAACCCGATCGCCCTCGAGTCGATGACCTTCCCGGAGCCTGTGATCTCCGTGGCCATCGAGCCGAAGACGAAGAGCGACCAGGAGAAGCTGTCGGCAGCCATCCAGAAGTTCGTCAAAGAGGACCCGACCTACCAGGTCGAACTCGATCCCGAGACCGGCCAGACCGTGATCCGCGGAATGGGCGAGCTTCACCTCGACATCCTCGTCGACCGCATGCGTCGCGAGTTCAAGGTCGAGGCCAACGTCGGCAAGCCGCAGGTCGCCTACCGTGAGACCATTCGCCGCACTGTCGAGAAGTACGACTACACCCACAAGAAGCAGACGGGTGGATCGGGACAGTTCGCGAAGGTCCAGGTCACCTTCGAACCCCTTGAGGTCGAAGGCGATACGATTTACGAGTTCGAGAATGCCATCACGGGCGGACGCGTTCCGCGCGAGTACATTCCGAGCGTCGATGCCGGCATCCAGGACGCCATGCAGCTCGGTGTCCTCGCCGGTTACCCGATGGTCGGCGTCAAGGCCACCCTGGTCGACGGCGCCTACCACGATGTCGACTCCTCGGAGATGGCATTCAAGATCGCCGGTTCGATGGTCTTCAAAGAGGCTGTCCAGCGGGCGAACCCGGTTCTGCTTGAACCAGTCATGGACGTCGAGGTGCGCACCCCTGAGGAATACATGGGTGACGTCATCGGCGACCTGAATTCCCGGCGTGGCCAGATTCAGTCCATGGACGATGCTTCCGGTGTGAAGGTCGTCAAGGCTATGGTCCCGCTGTCGGAGATGTTCGGTTACATCGGGGATCTGCGGTCGAAGACCCAGGGTCGTGCGGTGTACTCGATGACCTTCTCCAGCTATGCGGAGGTCCCCAAGGCTGTTGCCGAGGAGATCGTCCAGAAGATGCGTGGCGGAGAGTAATCTCCGGTCCCCGGTCGAACCGGTGACCAAGAACATGGTCATCGGCATGAAAGATAACCAACAAAGGTCTAAGATATGAACCGCATATCTTCTGACAACCACGAGGAGGAACCCAGTGGCAAAGGCTAGTTTCGATAGGACTAAGCCGCACGTCAACATCGGCACCATCGGCCACGTTGACCACGGAAAGACCACCTTGACCGCAGCGATCACCAAGGTGCTCGCGGACAAGTACCCAGATCTCAACGAAGCTCGCGCCTTCGATCAGGTGGACAACGCACCTGAGGAGAAGGAGCGCGGCATCACCATCAACGTCTCGCACGTTGAGTACCAGACCGAGAAGCGTCACTACGCTCACGTCGATGCCCCTGGTCACGCCGACTACATCAAGAACATGATCACCGGTGCTGCTCAGATGGACGGCGCGATCCTCGTGGTCGCCGCCACCGACGGTCCGATGCCGCAGACCCGCGAGCACGTTCTGCTGGCTCGCCAGGTCGGCGTTCCCTACATCGTCGTCGCACTGAACAAGTCCGACATGGTCGATGACGAGGAGCTCCTCGAGCTCGTCGAGTTCGAGGTTCGCGACCTGCTCTCGAGCCAGGACTTCGACGGAGACAACGCTCCTGTCGTCCAGGTGTCCGCTCTCAAGGCGCTGGAAGGCGACGAGAAGTGGGTCAAGAGCGTCGAAGACCTCATGCAGCAGGTCGACGACAACGTTCCCGAGCCGGAGCGCGACGTCGACAAGCCGTTCCTCATGCCCGTCGAGGACGTCTTCACGATCACCGGTCGTGGAACCGTCGTCACCGGTCGTGTCGAGCGCGGCGTCCTCCTGCCGAACGATGAGATCGAGATCGTCGGCATCAAGGAGAAGTCGTCGAAGACGACCGTCACCGCCATCGAGATGTTCCGCAAGACTCTGCCTGACGCACGTGCAGGTGAGAACGTGGGACTGCTGCTTCGCGGCACCAAGCGCGAAGACGTCGAGCGCGGCCAGGTCATCGTGAAGCCGGGTTCGATCACCCCGCACACGAAGTTCGAAGGCCAGGTCTACATCCTGAGCAAGGACGAGGGTGGACGCCACAACCCGTTCTACTCGAACTACCGTCCGCAGTTCTACTTCCGGACCACGGACGTCACCGGCGTCATCACGCTGCCCGAAGGCACCGAGATGGTCATGCCCGGCGACAACACCGACATGTCGGTCGAGCTGATCCAGCCGATCGCCATGGAGGACGGCCTCCGCTTCGCTATCCGCGAGGGTGGACGCACCGTCGGCGCCGGTCGAGTCACCAAGATCGTCGCCTGATCTGACTCACCAGTTCCACCGGCAAGGGCCGCAATCGATTCGATTGCGGCCCTTGCCGCATCTGTATCCTGAAACTCCGGAGCACACGCTGCTCGACGTCCCGGCGGTGAGAAGGAGAACGACGGTCCATGAGCACAGGTGAGTCTTCGATGGGCACAGGAGAACGGAGTCCCGCACAGGATTGGGCGCGGGACGCAGTGATCTATCAGATCTACCCGCGATCCTTCGCCGACGGCAACGGGGATGGCAGCGGCGATCTGCGCGGCGTGATCGCCCACCTCGACCATCTCGAGCGACTCGGCGTCGACGCCCTCTGGCTCTCACCGTTCTACCCTTCACCGCAGAACGACGCCGGCTACGATGTCAGCGACTACTGCGACGTCGATCCTCTCTACGGCAGCCTGGCCGACTTCGACGAACTGCTCGGTCGGGCCCACGCACTCGGGCAGAAGGTCATCGTCGACCTCGTGCCCAACCACACCTCCTCACGACACCGTTGGTTCCGGGAAGCGCTGGCAGCGGGTGCGGGGGAGTCCGCGGCCCGGAGCCGCTACCACTTCCGTCCCGGTCGCGGTGCCGACGGAGAACTGCCGCCGAACAACTGGCGTTCGGTCTTCGGCGGACCCGCATGGACACGCACCGACGAGGACGGTCAGTGGTACCTGCACCTCTTCGACCCCAGCCAACCGGACCTCAACTGGACCGATCCCGCCGTGCACGCCGAGTTCGAGGAAGTCCTCCGCTTCTGGCTCGACCGCGGCGTCGACGGCTTTCGCGTCGACGTCGCCCACGGTCTCGTCAAGGCAGCAGGGCTGCCCGATCAGACCCTCGCCGAGGCGGGCCCTGAAGCCGCATCGTCGGCACAGTCCGCATCGTCGGGTCAGTCCGCTGCGACGGCGCAGTCCGCATCTCCGGCGCAGTCCGATGACTCGCCGTTCTTCGACCAGGAGGGCGTGCACGAGATCTACCGGTCCTGGCGGCAGGTTCTCGACGACTATCCCGGGCAGCGGATCCTCGTGGCCGAGGCCTGGGTCGAACCGCTCGAACGACTCTTCCGCTACGTTCGCCCGGGGGAGATGGACCAGGCCTTCAACTTCACCTTCCTCATGGCCGGGTACAGAGCTCCCGGACTCCACACCACGATCGACGAGACCTATGCTGCGGCAGAGAAGGTCGGGAGCGCGCCCACCTGGGTGCTCTCGAACCACGACACCGTCCGACACGCCAGCCGCTTCGGCCTCGAATCGGCGCCTGCCCACCAGCGGGGGATCGGTCCGGACGATCCGCAGCCCGACCGGGAGCTCGGACGACAGCGCGCCGCGGCACTCGCGCTCATCGAATTCGGTCTTCCCGGCTCGGCGTACGTCTTTCAGGGAGACGAGCTCGGCCTGCCCGAACACACCGAGCTGCAACCCGAGCAGAGGCAGGACCCGGTGTTCGTCCGCAGTCAGGGCACCGAGCTCGGCCGTGACGGGGCTCGTATTCCTCTGCCCTGGTCGGCCGGGGAACCGCACCTGGGCTTCGGTACCTCCCCGGCGACACCGACATGGCTGCCCCAACCGGAGGGCTTCGGCGAGTTCGCCGTCGATCGGCAGGAGGCCGAATCGAACTCGATGCTCCATCTCTACCGTCGCCTGCTGCAGATCCGCCGGAGACGCGGACTCGGTCGCGGAAGCTTCGCCTGGCACGATCTCAACGACCCCGACCACGGTCTGCTGGCCTTCGCCGTGACGGCCGGTGAGGCGAAGACGCTCGTCATCGCCAACCTCGGCGACGGGGCGCGCACGATCGCGGAGCTGCCGGACGGGCGGATCCTCACCTCCAGCCGGCCCGGGAGCCTGCAGGATCCGGTGCTCGCAGCAGCCGCCGCAATCTGGTGGGCGCTCGACTGAGAATTTTCTGTGCAATCCGGGGTAACCTGAGTCACAAGCGAGTGAAACCCGAAGTCAGAGAAGACCGGCGGACAGTGGAATGAAGCACACGGCAAGAACCCGGGGAAGATGGCGCACCGTCATGGCCGCAGCCGTCCTGTTCGGACTCGTGGGCGCCAGCGGCTGCGCGGCGGACGCCGCCACACCGACGCTGACCTGGTACATCAACCCGGACAACGGGGGACAGGCGAGCATCGCCGCAGACTGCACTGCGGAGGCCGACGGCGCCTATCGGATCTCGACGAGCCTGCTGCCCAACGACGCACCGGGCCAGCGCGAGCAGCTGGTCAGACGCCTGGCTTCGGAGGATTCCTCGATCGACATCATGAGTCTCGACCCGGTCTACGTCGCCGAGATGGCCAATGCCGAATATCTGGCGCCGGTCCCCGAAGACTACATCGCGGAGTTCACCGACGGTGTGATCCCCTCCTCGGTGGAGTCCTCGACCCGTCAGGACGAACTCGTCGCCACCCCGTTCTGGGCCAATACGCAGCTGCTGTGGTACCGCAAATCCGTGGCGAAGGCCGCCGGCCTCGACATGTCGAAACCGGTCACCTGGGATCAGATCATCGACGCGGCGGCCCAGGAGGACAAGCGCGTCGGGGTGCAGGGGATCAGAGCCGAGTCCCTGACCGTGTGGCTCAACGCCATGATTGAGTCCGCCGGCGGGTCGATCGTGACGAACCCCGACTCCGACGGTGCCGCCGAGGTGGAGCTGGGCATCGACACCGAAGCCGGGGAGAAGGCCGCCGCGATCATGGCGAAGATCGGCGAGACCGGAGTCGGCGGACCCCAGCTGAGCAATCTCGACGAGAACGCCGCGATGCTCGAATTCCAGAGCGACGACGGCGGGTTCATGGTGAATTGGCCGTTCATCTACGCCGCGACGAAGGCCTCGGTCGATGACGGAGTCCTCGAGGAGAGCCTCCTCGAGGACATCGGCTGGACGTTCTACCCCCGGGTCGACGAGGCCGAGGAATCGAGTCCGCCCCTGGGTGGGATCAACCTCGGCGTCGGGGCCTTCTCCGAACATCAGGATCTCGCCTACCGGGCCGTCGACTGCATCCGCCAACCGGAACGACAGAGCGCCTATTTCCTCTCCGACGGAAATGCGCCCTCGAACCTGGCAGCCTTCGACGATCCCGAGGTGCAGAAGGAATTCCCCGCCGCCGAGGTCATCGCCGAATCCCTCAAACGCTCGGCGGCACGTCCGCTGACCCCCTACTACAACGAGGTGACCGGCGGAATCCAGAAGTCCTGGCACCCGCCGGGCAGCGTCGACCCGGAGAGGACGCCCGCGAGCTCCCAGCGGTTCATCCTCGAGATCCTGCGAGGGGAGAGGCTGCTGTGAGCACGCGTCTGTCGAACCGCGCCAAGGGCGAGATGAAGCTCGGGTGGCTGCTCTCGGCGCCGGCCGTAATCATCCTGCTGGCCGTCACCGGCTACCCGATCCTGCAGGCCGTGTACTACTCGTTCTTCAACTACCGCCTCACGGACCCCGACAATCGGTTCGTCAACTGGGGACACAACTACCTCGTCATCCTCACCGACCCGCTGTGGTGGCAGACGATCTGGGTGACCCTGCTGCTGACAGTCGTCACCGTCGCCGTCGAACTCGTCCTCGGCTTCGCCCTCGCGCTGGTCATGCTCAATGCGCTGAAGTCCGTGCGTCCCTGGGTGCGCACGGCGATCCTCATCCCCTACGGCATCATCACCGTCGTCGCAGCGTTCTCCTGGAAGTACGCCTTCGACCTCGGCACCGGCTTCGTCGGCACCTGGCTGTCGATGCCGGGATTCGACTGGTTCGGCGACTTCTGGTCGTCCTTCCTCGTCATCTGCGCAGCGGAGATCTGGAAGACCACCCCATTCATCTCCCTCCTCCTGCTCTCCGGGCTCGCCCAGATCCCCGGTGACATGCTCGAGGCGGCGACCGTCGACGGCGCCACCTGGTGGCAGCGGATGTCGAAGGTGATCATTCCCAATATGAAGGCCGCGATCATGGTCGCCCTCCTCTTCCGCACCCTCGACGCCTTCCGGGTCTTCGACTCCGTGTTCGTCATGACAGCAGGAGCCCAGGACACTGCCACGGTCTCCTTCCTCACCTACAACCAGTCGATCGGGCAGCTGCAGCTGGGCATGGGCTCGGCGCTGTCGGTGCTGCTCTTCCTCAGCGTCGCGCTCATCTGCCTCATCTTCATCAAGATCTTCAAGGTCGATCTGGCCCAGGCGAGGGGTGAGTGACGATGTCCGGTCGCAGACACACGATCTGGTGGATCGTCATCAGCCTCGTCGTCGCCGTCTATGCGCTCTTCCCCGTGCTGTGGATCGTCTCCCTGTCCCTGAAGTCCGCGGGGGATGTCGCCAACCGGAAGTTCTGGCCCACGACGGTGGATTGGTCGAACTACGAACTCATCTTCACCGGAGCGGCCAAGGACCTGTTCCTGCCGGCGCTGGTCAACTCGATCGGCATCTGCCTCATCGCCACGCTCATCGCCGTGGTGCTGGCCACGCTCACGGCTTATGCGGTGGCCCGTCTCGACTTCCCGGGCAAGAAGTTCATCCTCACGATGGCCCTGGCGGTCTCCATCTTCCCGGTCATCTCCCTGGTCACCCCGCTGTTCCGCATCTGGTCGGCCATCGGTCTCTACGACACCTGGGTGGGCCTGATCATCCCGTATCTGTCGCTGACCCTGCCCATCTCGATCTGGACGCTCGCGGCCTTCTTCCGGCAGATCCCGTGGGAGCTCGAGCAGGCCGCGCAGGTCGACGGAGCGACGAGCTTCCAAGCCTTCCGGAAGGTCATCGTCCCGCTGGCGGCGCCCGGTGTGTTCACGACGGCGATCATCGCCTTCTTCATCGCCTGGAACGACTTCGTCTACGGCATCTCGCTGACCTCGACCTCGGCGGCCAGACCGGTGCCGGCGGCGCTGTCCTTCTTCACCGGGGCCAGCCAGTTCGAGGAACCAGCCGGAGCGATCTCCGCCGCCGCCATCGTCGTCACCGTCCCGATCATCATCATCGTCCTGCTCTTCCAGCGCCAGATCGTCAGCGGCCTCACCTCCGGCGCGGTCAAGGGCTGACGATGCGCAGCCAACCGAGCCCGCCGCAGACCCGCAGCATGTCCGCGCCGCACCCATCCGAACGGAGTCAACGGCCATGTCCGTGATCGAACTGAAGAACATCGTCAAGCGCTACGGCGACGGCTACCCCGCGATCAACGACGTCAGCCTCGACATCGCCGAGGGGGAGTTCGTCATCCTCGTCGGCCCCTCCGGTTCGGGGAAGTCGACGCTGCTGCGGATGATCGTCGGACTCGAGGACATCACCGACGGCGAACTCCGCATCGATAAAGAGCTCATCAACGATGCCGCTCCGCGTGAACGCAATCTGGCCATGGTGTTCCAGAACTACGCGCTCTATCCGCACCTGAGTGTGGCGGAGAACATCGCCTTCCCGCTGATGCTGACCAAAGGCCAGTACAGCAAGGCGGAGATCGACGAGCGGGTCAACCGTGCCGCCACGCTGCTCGAGCTCGGCGATCACCTCGATCGGAAGCCGGCGAACCTCTCCGGGGGCCAGCGCCAGCGCGTCGCCATGGGCAGGGCGATCGTCCGCGACGCCAACGCCTTCCTGTTCGACGAACCCCTGTCGAACCTCGACGCCAAGCTCCGGATCCAGATGCGCACGGAGATCTCGCGGATGCAGCGCAACCTGGCCGTCACCACCGTCTACGTCACCCACGACCAGACCGAGGCGATGACCCTCGGTGACAAGGTGGCGGTGCTGAAGAAGGGCGTGCTCCAGCAGTACGCGAGTCCGCAGGAGCTCTACGACGAGCCCGTCAACCTGTTCGTCGGCGGCTTCATCGGCTCTCCGCCGATGAACTTCCTGCCGGTGGAGAACGTCGACGGCGCGCTGCATTCGCCGTTCGGGACGTTCTCCCTGCCCGAGGCACGATCGGCGAAGCTGCGCGAGGCCCCGCGCTACCTCGTGGCCGGAATCCGGCCGGAGGACTTCCACGATGCCGCGGCCCTCGACGAAGCCAAGCGTGCGAGCGGTGCGCTGCTGACCGCGGAGGTCGACGTCACTGAGTGGCTGGGCAACGAGGTCTACGCCTACCTCCCGTTCGAAGCCGCGCCCGAGATCAGGAAGGCACTCGAGGAGCTGGACCGGGATCTCGACGGAGAAGGCACCCGCACCCAGGTGGTGGCCGCACTCGATCCCTCGACCGCCGTGGCCGAGGGCGATGAGGTCCAACTGTGGTTCGACCCCGCCAAGGTGATGGTCTTCGATCCCGAAACGGGGGAGAATCTGACCCGGGACCCGGAGAATGCGCAGCGACTCGCCGAGGCCTCCGAAGCCGCCCGCCGCCGGGCACTTGACCGCGCACGGGAGCAGCAGCAGCGCGCCTGAGAGATCGCTCACAGCCCATAGGCCCGGAATTGCGCGGATGAAGTGGTATGTGACAAGATAGTGAAGTTGCGTTTTGGGCGTTGACCCCTGCACTGCGGCAGAAATGCCGCGAACAGCCCGAAACACTATCGGATCGATGAATCTGCGAATCAGCGGGTTCGGACCGAGCAGCCAATGAGTAGAAAGCGCCGTCGGCCTTGACGGAGGAATCGCGAGATTCTCCGCCAGGATTAGCCGACACGCCCGACCTCGGGGGTCGGTCATGGTCAGCCGGCACAGACCACAGTCATCCCAGATCGACTGTCGGTTGATGGCCGGAAGCAACTAAAGAAGGAGACGACGCCATGGCGGGACAGAAGATCCGCATTCGGCTCAAGTCGTACGACCACGCTGTGATTGACAGTGCCGCACGAAAGATCGTGGACACCGTCACTCGCGCAGGTGCGACTGTAGTGGGCCCCGTGCCGTTGCCAACGGAGAAGAACGTGTACTGCGTCATCCGTTCGCCACACAAGTACAAGGACAGCCGTGAGCATTTCGAAATGCGCACGCACAAGCGTCTGATCGACATCGTCGATCCGACGCCGAAGGCAGTCGATTCGCTCATGCGTCTCGACCTCGCCGACGACGTCAACATCGAGATCAAGCTCTAAGGGAGGGAAACATGGCGAACAATCGTTCCTCAGCTCTCCCGACCACCCGCAAGGTCAAAGGCCTTCTGGGAACCAAACTGGGCATGACCCAGGTGTGGGATGAGCAGAACAAGCTCGTGCCGGTGACCGTTGTGGCCACCGGGAACAACGTCGTGACGCAGGTCCGCAACGAGGAAACCGATGGTTACCCCGCTGTGCAGATCGCGTTCGGCGAGATCGATCCGCGCAAGGTCAACAAGCCGACTGCCGGCCACTTCGAGAAGGCCGGCGTGACCCCACGCCGTCACCTCGTCGAGCTGCGCACGGCAGATGCTGCTGACTACGCACTCGGCCAGGAACTCGGAGTCGAGACCTTCGACGCCGGGATCAAGGTCGACGTGACCGCCAAGACCAAGGGCAAGGGCACCGCAGGCGTCATGAAGCGTCACGGCTTCCACGGCGTCGGCGCCTCGCACGGTCAGCACCGCAACCACCGCAAGCCGGGTTCGATCGGCGGAGCCGCGACACCTGGTCGCGTGTTCAAGGGCATGCGCATGGCCGGCCGGATGGGCGCGGTCAAGCACACCACCCAGAACCTCACCATCCACGCCGTGGACACCGAGAACAACTTCCTGCTCATCAAGGGTGCCGTTCCCGGCCCCAAGGGTGGAGTCGTTCTCGTTCGCTCGGCCGTGAAGGAGGCCTGAACGATATGACTGATGTCAAGACAGTCGACGTCCTCGACGCCGCCGGTGCCAAGGCCGGTTCCGTTGATCTGCCCGCCGAGGTCTTCGGTGTGCCGACCAACGTGCCGCTGATCCACCAGGTCGTCGTCGCCCAGCTGGCAGCAGCCCGCCAGGGAACGCACAAGACCAAGACCCGCTCCGAGGTCCGCGGTGGTGGCCGCAAGCCCTACCGTCAGAAGGGAACCGGCAACGCCCGTCAGGGTTCGATCCGCGCTCCTCAGTACAACGGCGGTGGAATCGTCCACGGACCGGTGCCCCGCGACTACTCGCAGCGGACGCCGAAGAAGATGAAGGCCGCCGCCCTGCGCGGTGCGCTGTCCGATCGTGCACGCCTCGATCAGGTCTTCGTGCTGAAGAACCTGATCTCCGGCGATGCGCCGTCGACCAAGCAGGCGAAGGCCGCACTGGCCGGCCTGTCCGACCGTAAGAACACCCTCGTGGTGCTCGACCGTGACGACGAGCTCACCTACCTGAGCGTGCGCAACCTGCCTCACGTCCACGTGCTCACCTCCGATCAGCTCAACACCTATGATGTGCTGCTCGCCGATGACATCGTGTTCACCGAGGCCGCGCTGCAGTCGTTCCTGGGCGGAAACCGCGAATCGGAGGACGCATCATGAGTCTGAACTTCAAGGACCCGCGCGACATCATCGTCGCACCGGTCGTCTCGGAGAAGACCTACAGTCTGATGGATGAGGGGAAGTACACCTTCATCGTCGACCAGAACTCGAACAAAACCGAGATCAAGCACGCCATTGAATCGATCTTCGATGTGCAGGTCGCCAAGGTCAACACCCTGAATCGCCAGGGCAAGCGCCGCCGCACCCGCACCGGTTGGGGAAAGCGCAAGGACACCAAGCGTGCCATTGTCGCCCTCAAGGACGGATCGATCGACATCTTCGGTGGATCGCTCTAAGCGATCCTTCGTCAAAGAAGGACAAGACTCATGGGAATCCGTAAGCACAAGCCGACGACTCCGGGCCGCCGTGGCTCGTCGGTCGCCGACTTCGTCGAAGTGACCCGGTCTACACCGGAGAAGTCGCTTCTGCGTCCGCTGCCCAAGCGCGGCGGCCGCAACAGTCAGGGACGCGTGACCACTCGCCATCAGGGCGGCGGTCACAAGCGTCAGTACCGTGTCATCGACTTCCGCCGCCATGACAAAGATGGCGTTCCGGCGAAGGTGGCACACATCGAATACGACCCGAACCGCACCGCGCGGATCGCTCTGCTGCACTACGCAGACGGAGAGAAGCGCTACATCATCGCCCCGCAGAACCTCAAGCAGGGCGCACAGGTGGAAGCCGGACCGGGTGCAGACATCAAGCCGGGCAACAACCTCGCCCTGCGCAATGTCCCCGTCGGCACCGTGGTGCACGCAGTTGAGATGCGTCCCGGTGGCGGAGCCAAGATCGCCCGTTCTGCCGGTTCGTCCGTGCAGCTCGTGGCGAAGTACGGCCGTTTCGCTCAGCTGCGGATGCCTTCGGGCGAAATCCGCAACGTCGATGCGCGCTGCCGTGCCACGATCGGCGAGGTCGGCAATGCCGAGCAGTCGAACATCAGCTGGGGCAAAGCAGGCCGGATGCGTTGGAAGGGCAAGCGCCCCTCCGTGCGTGGTGTCGTCATGAACCCGATCGATCACCCGCATGGTGGTGGCGAGGGCCGTACCTCGGGTGGTCGTCACCCGGTCAGCCCGTGGGGTCAGCCAGAAGGCCGCACACGCCGGCCGAACAAAGAGAGCGACAAGTACATCGTGCGCCGTCGCCGGACCGGCAAGAAGCGCTGATTGGAGTACTGACTTATGCCTCGTAGCCTCAAAAAGGGTCCTTTCGTCGACGAACACCTCTACCAGAAGGTGGCTCGCCAGAACGAGAAGAGCACCAAAAACGTCATCAAAACATGGTCTCGTCGCTCGATGATCATCCCGGACTTCCTGGGACACACCATCGCAGTACATGACGGACGCAAGCATGTCCCTGTCTTCATCACCGAATCGATGGTCGGACACAAGCTTGGCGAGTTCGCACCGACACGGACGTTCCGTGGCCACGAAAAGGACGATCGCAAGGGTCGCCGCCGCTGAGGCGGGGGACTCGAGCGATCCTAGACAAGAGAGAAGGAAGCGATGGAAGCCAAGGCTAAGGCGCGTTACCTGCGCGTCACGCCTCGCAAGGCTCGGCGCGTCGTCGACCTCATTCGTGGTCAGCAGGCGACCGAAGCACTTGCAGTGTTGAAGTTTGCAGAACAGTCGGCATCAGATCCGATTTACAAGCTCGTTGCCTCCGGCATCGCCAATGCGCGTGTCCGGGCCGACGAGACAGGCGTTGCGTTCGACGAGAACGAACTGGTCATCTCCGAAGCATTCGTGGACGAGGGACCGACCATGAAGCGGTTCCGCCCGCGTGCTCAGGGTCGCGCTTTTCGCATTGAGAAGCGCACAAGCCACGTGACCGTGGTCCTGGCCAGCGGTGACGACCTGCCTCAGCGCAAGAGCCGGAAGGGGAACCGCTAATGGGCCAGAAGATCAATCCGAACGGATTCCGTCTCGGAATCACCACGGATCACAAGTCCAAGTGGTTCGCTGACTCGACGAAGCCGGGTCAGCGTTACAAGGACTACGTGCTCGAAGATGTGAAGATCCGCGAACTGATGACCAAGGGCCTCGAACGGGCCGGCATCTCGAAGGTCAACATCGAGCGCACACGTGATCGTGTCCGCGTGGACATCCACACCGCACGTCCGGGCATCGTCATCGGACGCCGCGGAGCCGAAGCCGATCGCATCCGCGGTCAGCTCGAGAAGCTCACCGGCAAGCAGATTCAGCTCAACATCCTTGAGGTGAAGAACCCCGAGATCGACGCGCAGCTCGTCGCTCAGGGCGTTGCCGAGCAGCTCGCCAGCCGTGTGGCCTTCCGCCGCGCGATGCGCAAGGCGATCCAGAGCGCTCAGCGTGCCGGTGCCAAGGGCATCCGCGTGCAGTGCTCGGGCCGCCTCGGCGGTGCTGAGATGAGCCGTTCCGAGTTCTACCGCGAAGGCCGTGTGCCCCTGCACACCCTGCGCGCGAACATCGACTACGGTCTCCACGAAGCCCACACCACGTTCGGACGCATCGGCGTCAAGGTGTGGATCTACAAGGGCGACATGACCGACAAGGAGCTTGCCGCCGAGCAGGCCAAGGCTCCTGCTGCTCGTGGCCCCAAGGGCCGTGGGCGTGGTCGTGGTGGCCGCGGACGTGGTCAGGAAGGCGCACCGCGCCGAGGTGACCAGGCCCGTAACACTGAGAACAGCGCCGAAGCCCCCGCGGCTGAGGCCGGATCGGAGGGCTGAGCCATGTTGATCCCTCGTCGAGTGAAGTTCCGCAAGCAGCACCACCCCAAGCGGGGCGGCGCAGCGAAGGGTGGCACCACGGTGTCATTCGGTGACTACGGCATCCAGGCTCTCGAGCCCGCCTATGTCACGAACCGGCAGATCGAGGCCGCACGTATTGCCATGACGCGCTACATCAAGCGCGGTGGCAAGGTGTGGATCAACATCTACCCAGACCAGCCGCTGACGAAGAAGCCTGCCGAGACCCGCATGGGTTCCGGTAAGGGTTCGCCGGAGTGGTGGGTCGCCAATGTCAAGCCGGGACGGGTCATGTTCGAACTCGCCGGTGTGTCCGAGGAAGTTGCTCGTGAGGCCCTGCGTCTCGCGATTCACAAGCTTCCGCTCAAGGCCCGCATCGTGGCCCGCGAAGGTGGTGAGTGAGTATGGCAATCGGTTCGAAGAACCTTTCCATCGACGCACTGGACGGTTTCGACAACGAGCGTCTGCTCGAGGAGCTCAAGAAGGCCAAGGCCGAGCTCTTCAACCTGCGTTTCCAGTCGGCCACCGGCCAGCTGGAGAGCCACGGCCGACTCAAGGCAGTGCGTCGCGACATCGCTCGTATCTACACCGTGCTCAACGAGCGGGAGTTGGACATCCGTCCGAACCCCGCCGACGCTAAGGAAGAGGACAAGTGATGGCGGAGACCACGAAGCCGGAGTCCGCGGCTGCGGAGCGCAACACCCGCAAGACTGTGCGTGGATACGTTGTGTCCGACAAGATGCAGAAGACCATCGTCGTCGAGGTTGAGGAGCGGATGAAGCACCGCCTCTACGGCAAGGTCCTGCGCAAGTCGGTCAAGTACAAGGTGCACGATGAGGAGAACAGCGCCGGCATCGGCGACCTCGTCCTCGTGGCCGAGACGCGGCCGGTTTCGGCCGCGAAACGCTGGCGGCTCGTCGAGATCATCGAACGCGCCAAGTAAGCCAACGCCGTCCCTCCCACCCGGTCCCGCCCGCGGCCCTGTCCCAGGGTCGCGGGCGGCCACCGGGAATGGGGCGAAATGTCAATGAATCCGTTCCGCAAGGCTCATGCATATCACGCGTGAGAACCAGCGCGACGACAGGAGAAAATAGTGATTCAGCAAGAGTCGCGACTCAAAGTCGCCGACAACACTGGCGCCAAGCAGATCCTGGCCATCAGGATCCTGGGTGGCTCCGGTCGGCGCTACGCCTCGATCGGTGACACCATCGTGGCCACCGTCAAGGACGCTATCCCTGGTGGAAACGTGAAGAAGGGTGACGTCGTCAAGGCCGTCATCGTTCGCACGGCCAAGGAGCGTCGCCGTCCCGACGGTTCGTACATCAAGTTCGACGAGAATGCAGCTGTCATCCTCAAGAACGACGGCGAACCGCGCGGAACCCGTATCTTCGGACCCGTGGGGCGCGAACTGCGCGATAAGAAGTTCATGAAGATCGTCTCCCTGGCACCGGAGGTGTTGTGAGCATGGCGGACAAGCTCAAGATCAAGAAGGGCGATCTCGTCCAGGTGATCGCAGGCGCTCGTGAGTCACGGGGCGGCGACCGGGGGAAGCAGGGCAAGGTCCTTGCCGTCTACCCCGAGCGCAACCGCGTCCTCGTCGAGGGCGTCAACCGCGTGATCAAGCACAAGAAGGCAACGCAGACTCAGGCCGGCGGCACCGCCGGCGGTCGTGAGACTCACGAAGCCCCCATCCACGTGTCCAACGTGGCGCTCGTTGATCCCAAGGACAACAAGCCCACCCGCGTCGGATACCGCGAGGAGAGCGTCGAGCGCGACGGTCGCACCAAGACCGTTCGGGTTCGCTACTCGCGTCGCACCGGGGAGGAGATCTGATGACGGAAACAACCACCAGCCGTCCCGCGCCACGTCTCAAGCAGGTCTACCGCGAAGAGATCGTGAGCAAGCTGCAGGACGAGTTCAACTACGCCAACCCCATGCAGGTTCCCGGTCTGACCAAGGTCGTCGTGAACATGGGTGTGGGAGACGCAGCACGCGATTCCAAGCTGATCGAAGGCGCCGTCAACGACCTGACCCTGATCACCGGTCAGAAGCCGGTCGTGACGCGGGCCCGCAAGTCCATCGCACAGTTCAAGCTGCGCGAAGGTCAGCCCATCGGCGCCCACGTGACCATGCGCGGAGCTCGGATGTGGGAATTCGTCGACCGTGTCATCTCGCTGGCACTTCCGCGAATCCGCGACTTCCGCGGCCTCTCGGATCGTCAGTTCGACGGCAACGGAAACTACACCTTCGGTCTCACGGAGCAGTCGATGTTCCACGAGATCGACCAGGATCGCATCGACCGTGTCCGTGGTATGGACATCACCGTTGTGACCACGGCGGCGACCGACGATGAGGGACGTGCACTGCTGCGTCACCTCGGGTTCCCGTTCAAGACAAAATAATCGCTACGTTGCAGGTCCAAGCACGAATGTGGGCGGAAACCGTAACGAGGAAGGGCTGGAGCCCAAATGACAATGACTGATCCAGTCGCAGACATGCTGACACGTCTGCGCAACGCCAACTCGGCTTACCACGAGGACGTCAGCATGCCGTTCTCGAAGCTGAAGTCGAATATCGCTGAGATCCTCAAGAGCGAGGGCTACATCACCGACTGGAGCGTCGAAGACGCTCAGGTCGGCAAGACCCTGCTCCTGGACCTTAAGTTCGGTCCCAACCGTGAGCGTTCGATCGCCGGCCTCCGCCGCGTGTCGAAGCCCGGACTCCGCGTCTACGCGAAGTCGACCAACTTGCCCAAGGTCCTCGGTGGACTCGGCATCGCCATCCTGTCGACCTCCTCAGGTCTCCTGACGGACCGACAGGCCGCAAAGAAAGGTGTGGGTGGGGAAGTCCTCGCCTACGTCTGGTAAGGAAGGAGAGAGAAGTATGTCACGCATTGGCAAGAACCCGATCTCCGTTCCCAGCGGCGTCGAGGTCAAGGTCGACGGCCAGGATGTCGCCGTCAAGGGACCGAAGGGCGAACTGTCCGTCACCATCGCCGAGCCGATCACCGTATCGCTCGAAGACGGCGTCGTGACGGTGGAGCGTCCGGACGAGGAGCGCGAATCGCGTTCCCTGCACGGCCTCTCCCGCACCCTGATCAACAACATGGTCGTCGGTGTGACCGAGGGCTACTCGAAGTCCCTCGAGATCGTCGGCACCGGTTACCGTGTGCTGGCCAAGGGATCGAACCTCGAGTTCGCTCTCGGCTACAGCCACTCGATCACCGTCGAACCTCCTGAGGGCATCTCCTTCAGCGTCGACGGACAGACCAAGCTGGCGGTCCACGGCATCGACAAGCAGCTGGTCGGAGAGACCGCTGCCAACATCCGGAAGCTGCGCAAGCCTGAACCCTACAAGGGCAAGGGTGTGCGCTACGCCGGCGAAAATGTCCGTCGCAAAGTCGGAAAGGCTGGTAAGTAAAGATGGCCTTTGGCAAGAAGGAAAGCTACGGCAAGGGCAGGGCTGCGGCTCGCAAGCGTCGTCACGCACGTCTGCGCAAGCATGTCAGCGGTACGGCCGAACGTCCTCGTCTCTCAGTGACTCGTTCAACGCGCCACGTCTTTGTCCAGGTCATCGACGACACCGTCGGCAAGACCCTGATCTCGGCCTCCACCATGGAAGCGGATCTGCGGACATTCGACGGTGACAAGACCGGCAAGGCCCGCAAGGTCGGCGAGCTGGTTGCTCAGCGCGCCAAGGACGCCGGAATCGAAGCCGTCGTGTTCGACCGCGGGGGCAACGCCTACCACGGTCGCGTGCAGGCGATCGCCGAAGGTGCCCGTGAAGGAGGATTGGCCCTATGAGCACTGAAGAGAACAACGAACAGCAGGCATCTGCCGAGACCCGCACCGACAACAGCGGTGACCGCTCCTCCCGTGGCCGCGGCCAGGGTGGACAGGGCGGCCAGGGTCGCGGACGCGGCGAAGGCGGCGGACGCGGCGGTCGCGGCGGACGCGGCGACCGTGAAGAGAAGAACCAGTTCATCGAGCACGTCGTCACGATCAACCGCGTGTCGAAGGTCGTCAAGGGCGGACGTCGGTTCTCCTTCACGGCACTCGTCGTCGTCGGTGACGGAGACGGCATGGTCGGAATGGGCTACGGCAAGGCGAAGGAAGTTCCTGCAGCCATTGCCAAGGGTGTCGAGGAGGCGAAGAAGAACTTCTTCCGCGTTCCCCGCATCCAGAAGACCATTCCCCACCCGGTCCAGGGCGAGGAAGCAGCCGGCGTCGTCCTGCTGCGTCCGGCTGCCCCCGGTACCGGTGTCATCGCCGGCGGACCCGTCCGCGCGGTGCTCGATGCCGCAGGCGTCCAGGACATCCTGTCCAAGTCGCTGGGTTCGTCGAACGCAATCAACATCGTGCACGCGGCCATCACTGCTCTCAAGAGCCTTGAGCGTCCCGAGGAAGTCGCGGCTCGCCGTGGACTGCCCGTGGACGAGGTCGCACCGCACGCGCTGCTTCGCGCAGCGGCAGAAAGCGGGGCGAAGTCCTGATGGCAAAGCTCAAAGTTACTCAGCGCAAATCCGAAATCGGCGGCAAGCAGAACCAGCGTGATTCGCTGCGTTCGCTTGGGCTGAAGCGGATCGACGACGTCGTGGTGCACGAGGATCGCCCGGAGATCCGGGGCATGATCAACGTCGTGCGTCACCTCGTGACTGTGGAAGAGGTCGATTGATATGTCGAACAACGACTCACTGAAGCTCCACGACCTCCGTCCCGCCCCCGGAGCCAAGACCGCGAAGACCCGTGTGGGTCGCGGTGAGGCTTCGAAGGGCAAGACGGCCGGTCGCGGAACCAAGGGCACCAAGGCCCGTTACCAGGTCCCTGCCGGCTTCGAGGGTGGACAGACACCCATGCAGATGCGTCTGCCGAAGCTGCGCGGATTCAAGAACCCGGCCAAGGTGACGTTCCAGGTTGTCAACCTCGACAAGCTGTCATCCCTGTTCCCCGAGGGCGGAGACGTCACCGTCGCCGACCTCGTGGCCAAGGGTGCCGTGCGTCCCAAGCAGCCTGTGAAGGTTCTCGGCACCGGTGAGATCACCGTGGCCCTGAACATCACTGCGGACAAGTTCTCGGGCTCTGCCGTCGAGAAGATCCAGGCAGCAGGCGGAAGCGCCACAGGAGCCTGAACAGCTCCCGCACAGCGGGTCTGAGGTTTCTCTGAAGAAGGGGACGGCCACATTGTGGCCGTCCCCTTCTGCGTGCCGTCTCGCAGAGCTCGCCGGTTTCGGTCCAGGCCCCTGATCCTGGTAGTCTTTTGCAGGTATTTGTCTCATTCGCCAGGTCGCGGCCGCGACCCTGACTTTCCATCCCCCAACGAGGAGGACGCTTGATCGGCGCAATCCGGAGGGCTTTCAGAACGCCCGACCTGAGGAACAAACTCCTCTTCACCCTGGGCATTCTTGTCATCTTCCGACTCGGATCGTTCATCCCTTCCCCCGGCATCGACTACACCCAGGTCCAGGAATGCGTTGCGTCCCCGCAGCTCAACGAGGGCGGATTCGCGATGATCAACCTCTTCAGCGGCGGCGCGCTGCTGCAGCTGTCGATCTTCGCTCTGGGCATCATGCCCTACATCACCGCCAGCATCATCGTGCAGCTCCTGCGCGTGGTCATTCCGCGCTTCGAGTCCCTGCACAAAGAAGGCGCCTCCGGTCAGGCGAAGCTGACGCAGTACACGCGCTACCTGACCATCGGCCTCGCCGTGCTCAACTCGACGACGCTGATCGCCACTGTCCGTTCGGGCGCGCTGTTCGGCGGCATCGAAGGCTGTGACAACCTCATCGTCAATGACACCTGGTGGGGCATCGCGGTCCTCGTCCTCACCCTCACCGCCGGCACCGGCCTGATCATGTGGCTCGGCGAGCAGATCACCGAACACGGAGTCGGCAACGGCATGTCGCTGCTCATCTTCACCTCGGTGGCCGCGGCCTTCCCGTCCTCGCTGGGAGCCATCCTCCGCGAGCAGGGCGTCGATATCTTCATCATCGTCCTCGCGGTCGGACTCGTCCTCGTCGCGCTCGTCGTCTTCGTCGAGCAGTCGCAGCGACGCGTGCCCGTGCAGTACGCCAAGCGCATGGTCGGCCGGCGAATGTTCGGCGGCACCTCGACCTACATCCCGATCAAGGTCAACATGGCCGGCGTGATCCCCGTGATCTTCGCCTCCTCGGTTCTCTACCTGCCCAGCCTGGTCTCGCAGTTCGGCGATCCGGAGAGCCCGTGGGTCGAATGGATCAACACCTACTTCACCCGCGGTGACCACCCGCTCTACATCACGGTCTATGCGCTGCTGACGATCTTCTTCGCCTACTTCTATGTGGCGATCACGTTCAACCCCGAAGAGGTCGCGGACAACATGAAGAAGTACGGCGGCTTCATCCCGGGCATCCGCGCGGGACGCCCCACAGCGGACTACCTGAGCTTCGTGCTCAGCCGCATCAACTTCCCGGGCTCCCTGTACCTGGCGTTCGTCGCGCTGATCCCGCTGATCGCGCTGGTGCTCATCAACGCGAACCAGAACTTCCCGTTCGGCGGCACCTCACTGCTCATCGTCGTCGGCGTCGGGCTCGAGACCGTCAAGCAGATCGACGCGCAGATGCAGCAGCGCCACTACGAAGGTCTGCTGCGCTGATCTGACGCAGTCACCCAGAGACCGCGGAAATCCATTGGAAGAAGGACACTCATGAGTTCACGCATCATCCTGATCGGCCCTCCCGGCGCCGGCAAGGGCACCCAGGCTGCCCGACTCTCCGAGGCGCTCGGCGTCCCGGCGATCTCGACCGGTGACATCTTCCGGGCGAACGTGAAGGGTGAGACTGAACTCGGCACACTCGCCAAGCGGTATATGGACGCCGGAGAATACGTCCCCGACGAGGTGACGAACTCCATGGTCGCCGATCGACTCGCCCAGGATGATGCCGCCGAGGGCTTCCTGCTCGACGGATACCCCCGCACCAGCGCCCAGGTCGACGAACTCGATCGGATGCTGGCAGCGGAGGGCAAGGAGATCGAACACGTCGTCGAGCTCACCGCCGACACCGACGAGGTCGTCGCCCGTCTGCTGGCCCGGGCACAGACCGAGGGACGCAGCGACGACAGCGAGGACGTGGTGCGTCACCGCCTCGACGTCTACGAAGAACAGACTCAGCCGCTGACCGACATCTACCGCGAACGCGGTCTCCTGCGTCAGGTCGACGGGCTCGGCGAGGTCTCCGAGATCACCGAGCGCATCCTCGACACCATTCGATGATCTTCGGTCCCCGGATCGAACTCAAGACCGCTCAGCAGCTGCTGAGCATGCGCAAGGCGGGCCTGGTCACACACGCTGTGCTCGACGCAGCACGGGCAGCCGCGGTCCCGGGTGCCACCACCGCCGAGGTGGACGCCGCCGCCGAGGCCGTCATCGACGCGGCCGGAGCCGCTCCGAACTTCAAGGGCTATCAGGGTTTCCCCGCCGTCGTCTGCATCTCCGTCAATGAGGAGATCGTGCACGGGATCCCCGGGTCGCGAGTGCTCGAAGAGGGAGACCTCGTCTCCATCGACGGCGGCGCGATCGTCGAAGGCTTCCACGGAGACTCGGCGATCACCATGATCGTCGGCGGTGAGCAATGCGCCTCGGCCGCCGATCTCGCACTGTCCCGTGCCACTGAGGCAGCGATGTGGGCGGGGATCGCCGCGTTCGCCACGGGGACGAAGGTCAGCGACATCGGCGATGCGATCGACGATTTCGTGTCCGAAGCCCACCCGGAACTCGGGCTGGTCGAGGAATTCACCGGACACGGGATCGGCACCTCCATGCACATGACGCCCGAGGTGCTCAACTACCGTGCGAAGTCGAACGGTCCGAAGATCAAGCCGGGGATGTGCCTGGCGATCGAACCGATGCTCACCGCCGGCGGTTCCGAGACCGTGACCTTGGCCGACGACTGGACCGCCGTCACCGCCGATGGGTCACGGGCCAGCCATTGGGAGCACAGCGTGGCCAGGCATGACGGGGGAGTCTGGGTACTCACTGCTGAGGATGGGGGAGTGGCCGGTCTGGCACCCTTCGGGATCACCCCGGTGGCGCCGACTGCCGACTAGACGGCGGAGCGCAGATTCCGCTGGCGCGACCTGGTCACGATGTAGACGGCGACGAATGTTCCGGAACCGGCCATCAGGCTGAGTGCGAACATCCAGGTGGCGGTCTCCACGATCTCGAATCCGAAGAGTTCGAACACGCAGAAGGCGAGGAATGCCGTGATGGCAGCCGCCAGGACTCCTGAGACCTTGGCAGAGTGGTAGGTCCGACGGTCGAGTTCGTACTTCTCGTCATCCATGACGCAACTCCTTGAGTCGAGCTTGAGCGATGCAGGTGCCCGGCACGGGGCCTTGTGATTCACGTTATGATCTGCCCATGACAGGTGTCCAACACGATACGAAACGTCGGCCAGATGTGGGTGATCGCTATCGGCTCACGCGCAGCGCCTTCGACGTCGTCTCGGCCTTCGGCTGCCTGCGCGCGCGTGCCCTGCCCGGCCCTGTCATCGTCGCGGTCCTGGCCGAACACGGCTACTCGTCATCCAGCGTGCACAACCAGCTCGTGCGGATGGTCAACCGCGGGATCATCACGAGCCGTCGGCACGGACGGGTCGGCGTCTACCGCCTCGGCGAACAGCTCCTGTCCGGTTTCATGGACATCTCAGGCGAGAGCACGGCCCCGGGATACGAGGGCCGCCTCCACGCGGCCGCCTACTCGATCCCCGAGACCGAGCGGCTGCTGCGCGACCGCTTCCAGTACACGGCGCGCTACCTCGGCTACCGACAGCTGCGACCGGGGCTGATGATCGGCTTCGCCGACGGCTCGGCACAGCTCCATGCCCAGCTTCCGCTCGTCGCGGCCCCGAGCTGGTTCGAGACCTTCACGATCGCACCCGAGAATGTGGATTCCGCCCGACGCATGAGCGCGCCGGCATTCGAACTCGCCGCCGCGCTCCAGGAGCTGCCCGGTCTCGAAGCACAGCTGTCCGAGCTCAGCTGCGGCGGCGCCACTCCGGGCGGGGGAGTCCCGGAGATGTCGATCACGAAGTTCTTCGACCTCTACTTCGCCGTGGCCCGCGCGGTTCTCGCGCACCCGATTCTGCCCACGGAGCTGGTCGGCGCCGACCAGCCCGCGAGACGCTTCCGCGAACTGATGTCCCGGTGCAATCTCGAATATCTTCTGCGCTTCGATCAGAGGGTGCTGGAGATCGCCGGGGCCTCCTCCTCATTCGATCTCATCGAATGGCTGCCGGTGAGCTGAGTTCACAGGGCCTGGGCGATCCGCTCGACCGCCTCGGTGAGCAGCGGGCGGGGGAGAGCGAAATTGAGCCGGATGTGCCCGGACCCGACCTCCCCGCACAGGCGCCCCTCGGTGACGGCCACCCCGGCCCGGTCGTTGAAGTGCTTGGCCAGGCCTTCACTCAGCCCGTATCCGCGCAGGTCCAGCCAGGCGAGGTACGTGCCCTCGGGAGGCAGGTAGGTGGCGTTGGGCAGGAGGGTGCCGATGAGATCGGTGAGGTGATCGCGGTTGCCCTTCAGGTACGCGGTGATCTCGGCCAGCCAGTCGGCTCCCTGGGTGTAGGCGGCCGTGGTGGCCAGGATCCCCGGGTTCGACGCCGCTCCGGAGACGAAGCCGCCGCGCCGGGCCCAGACCGCGCGGTCCTCGGGATTGGTCAGGATCAGCTGCGCACACTTGAGCCCGGGGATGTTGAAGGCCTTGGATGCGGCGGTCGCGGTCGTCGTATGCGCGGCAGTGGTCTCATTGAGGCCGGCATAGGGCAGATGCCGGGCGGGATCGAAGACGAGCGGTGCATGGATCTCGTCGGAGAACACGCGTGCCCGGTTGGCCTCGACCACCTCGGCGAGCCGAAGCAGCTCATCCTCGCCGTAGACCTTGCCGATCGGGTTGTGGGGATTGCACAGGACGAGCGTCGCACCCGGCACCAGAGCCGCGTCGATGGCCTCGTAGTCGATCGCCCAGCCGGTCTCCGAGCGGATCATCGGCACTTCGATGAGCTCCCTGTCGGTCACCTTTGCGACCTCGAAGAAGGGCATGTACGCGGGGGTCGGCAGAACGATCGGGGTGCCGGCCGGGGTCAGATGCGTGAGCACCCCGATGAAGGCGGCGATGACGTCGCTGGCGAGCTCGATGTGCTCGGCCGGGACGGCCCAGCCGCAGTGCCCGGCATAGAACGTCGAGGTGGCCGACTTGAGGTCGGCGGTGACGTCGTAGGGCGCATAGCCGAAGAGGTCGCGGTCATCGATCTCGCGCAGAGCCTGCCGGACGGCAGGGGCGACTCCGAAGTCCATCTCCGCGATGAAGGCGCCGATGGATCCGGGGAAGCTCGACCATTTGCGGCCGCCCTTGGCGACGAGGGATTCCTGTGTGATCGAGTCCAGGTCCAGCATGCTCATTCTCCTTCGACGGTCGCGGTGGTGTGATCGGGACGCCTCGGGACGGTCGAGGCGGCTGCTCCGATGCTCACGCTAGCAGGAGACGGACACACGTCGAGGCGGGGAATGACTTCCGGCGTCACTCCTGCATGGACGCGCTGAGGTCACGAACAGATAACGAAAAGTTTGAAAACTCGCTGAACGTTATCTGTGCGTTACTATAGCCGCTATGACCCGAATCACATTCAAGGGGTCTTCGCGTGTTCTCGGAGCGTCGGTCATCGGCGCTTCGATGCTGTTGGCAGGCGGTTCGCCCGCCCTCGCCACGGATTCAGCGGAGCCGACCCAGTCCACCCAGCAGACTTCCCCCGAACCTCAGTCCGAGCATCCCGCGGACGAACTCGAGATCACACTCGGCATCGACGCCGAGGTGGAGGCCTCGACCGAACTCACCATCCCCATCACCGTCCGCGGCAGCGAAGCCACGACGGTGAAGATCGTCCACGCCTCGAACAACGAGACCGTTGCGGGCAGCGAGACCGAACTCGACGCGGAGAACGGAACGCTGGCAGGCGACCTCGACGGCTCCGGCCTCGAACCCGGCACCTACATCATCAAGTCCGACGACGATCTCAAGAGCAGCGAGGACTTCACCGTCGTCGCACCGGAAACCCCGAGTGAGTCACCGAGCAGCACCCCGAGTCCGAGCGAACCCGGAGACGGCGAGGAGACCGCCGGGCCCGGCGAGTCACCGGCCGCGACCGACGAGCCGAGTGAGGGCCCGAGTGAGGACCCCGCCGCGGTGCCCGGCGGCCTCGACGAGTACTACCCGGAGCTTGCGAAGGAGCTGTTCGGCCAGGACGACGGCACCTACAAGATCTCCGACCCGAAGGGCGGCGGCAAAGGCGCCGGCAACATTCCCTCCGGACTCGGCACGTACTACAACCAGGACGTCGACCTCAGCGCGGAGAACTGCGGAAAGCTCGGCTACCCCGAAGAAGAGACTGGGTTTGCTGAACGCATCGGACGCGCCCCGGAGTGCGGGTACGTCATCGCCCCCATCGACGCGAAGAACCCCGAGGCGGGCAATGTCGCCATCGCCATGATGAAGGTCCCGGCCGGCAAGATCGTCGACGGCAAGTTCGTCAAGACGAAGTCCCAGGGAACCGTGGCCTGGAACCCCGGCGGACCGGGCGGTTCCGGCATGACCCTCGGAGTCGCGGGTGCCCTCTACGAGCCGGACCTGGCCGCGAACTTCGACCTCGTCGGCTTCGACCCCCGCGGCACCGGCGGCTCGATGCCGTTCTCGCAGTGCTCGACCGATGAGCAGATCGACGCCGACCGCGCCGAGGACGCCTGGGCGGGAGACCGCGACGACGCCGAGGACGTGCTCAACGACCAGGCCGAGCGTTTCGCCAACGACTGCATCGAGAACACCGGCAAGCTCTTCGACCTCGGTGCAGGCGGCCAGGAGAACCTGATGAAGCACCTGGGCACCTGGGATGCCGTGGGCGACCTCGACCTCATCCGCTCGACCAGCCAGGACGACAAGCTCGACTTCATCGGCTTCTCCTACGGCACTCGCCTCGGCTACGTCTACGCCCAGAAGTTCCCGAACAGCGTCGGCCGCCTCGTCCTCGACGGTGCCGTCGACCCGGGCAACGTCTCCGCCTACAAGGCACTCAAAGACATCAACAAAGACCCGCAGGCCTACCTCGACGCCAGCGGCAAGATCGTGGCGGCCGAGGATGCCGAAGAGGACGCGGACGATTCGGTCAACCAGATCGCCGGGTTCCAAGGCACCTTCGAAGAATTCGCCCTCGACTGCTCGGCCAAGGGCGCCGAGGGAATCACCTGGGGCGAGGCCTACCCGAATGCGAAGCTGCCCGTTGAGCTCAAGTCCGAGGCCTTCACCTGCGCCCTCGGCGACGGGATCTCCGACCGCAAGGAACTCACCACCGCGGTGCAGACGATCCTGCGATCCCTCGAGGGCAGTCCGGTGCCCACCGGCATCGACGGCGATGACCGTCAGGTCACCTTCGGCGACGCCCGCACGGGTGTTATCCAGGCCCTGTACTCCGAGTCCCTGTGGGCAGATCTCGCCTACGGGCTGAGCGAACTCAAGGAAGGGGAGTCCGCCGGAGCGCTGATGACCCTCGCCGATGCCTACAACGAACGCAATCCGGAGTCGGGCCACTACGATCCGATGCTCCAGGCGTTCACGAACATCCGCTGCACGGATGAGAACAGCTTCGGGGACAAGCCGGACATCGACGCACTCCGCGACCTCGCCAAGCGCTACGACGAGGCCGGTCCCTTCCAGTCCGCTTCGGTCTCGCCGGGAGTCTACGACTACTGCGACTTCTGGAAGTTCAAGGGCACCCTGCCCAAGCCGGAGAAGCTGACCGCGGTGCCGAACATCCTCGTGGTCTCGACTTCACACGACTCGGCCACGCCGTATGCCTCGGGAGTCAAGCTGGCTCGCACGATCGACGGCAGCCTGCTCTCGGTCTCCGGTGCCTCGCACACCTCGTACATGTCGAATGATGAGAACAAGGCGTGCACCGACGATACGGTGAACAACTTCCTGTTCAAGGGCACGCTGCCGAAGCTCGGCGACTTCGGACCGAAGCTGCCGAAACCGGACACCGCCGTCGACGACCGCGGGGAGACCATCACTCTGCCCAACCGGTGCAAGATGGACACCTTCCGCGCCGACGACTTCACCCTGTCCAAGAACGAAGTCCGTGCCGGCGACGACCTGACGGCCACGGTCGAACACCTCGGCTCCGAGCAGAGCTACACCGTGGCCTTCGAGACCGGGGGCACGCTGGGAACGCTGTCCACCGACAACGGCGGCAACGCCTCCGGCACCGTGAGTGTGCCCGCCGATGCCAAGCCCGGCACCTACGTCGTCCAGGTCCTCGACGCTGACTCCAAGACCGCGGCGAACACCATGCTGACGGTCGTCGGTGAGGACGACGGCAAGGGCGACGACGGCAAGGGCGACGACGGCGGCAAGGACGGCGACGATGACGATCCGAAGGGCGGCGGTGACGCCTCCGACGGCGGAAACGGCGGATCCTCGGACGGCTCATCCGATGGTGAGGACAACAACGGCAACGGCTCCGGCGGAGGCAGCCTGCCCCGCACCGGTGCCGAGATCTGGCCGCTGCTCGCCGGGGCGCTGGCCCTGCTCACCGCCGGCGGACTCGTCTATCGGGCCTCGCGGCGCAGGGTCGCAGCGCACTGATCCCCAGCGACACCGCAGGCGCGGTTCGCTGAGGCCATAGAGTAGAACCGGACACGAGAGCCGGGAGCGGATCACCGTCCGCTCCCGGCTCTCTCGCTCAGTCAACAGGAGGACGACGATGTCTCCGACGCCGCGCTCGACCTTCCGCCGCAACCAGTGGTCGCTCAGTCTCGCCCAGCTGTTCTCGGGCATCGGCATCGCCACCGGATTCGCCGTGGGCGGCATCCTCGCCGAGCGGCTGACCGGACGGACGGAGTTGGCCGGCTTCGCGCAGACGGCGTCCATCCTCGGCGCAGGCCTCCTCGCCGTCCCGCTGGCCAGGCTCGCAGCCCGGCACAGCCGCCGATTGGCCCTCGGCTGCGGCTATGGGATCGCGCTGGCCGGAGCGGTGCTCATCGTCTCTGCGATCGTGGGCTCCCATGACATCGTCTTCTTCCTCGGCATGGCCTGCTTCGGCGCCGCCACCGCCGCGGGACTCCAAGGCAGATACGCCGCCACCGACGCCGCACCGGAGCACCTCAAGGGATCGGCGATGTCCGTGGTGGTGTGGGCGACGACCATCGGCTCGGTGGCCGGGCCGAACCTCTCGGAACCCGGGACCCGCCTCGGCGCGGCCCTGGGCATCGATCCTCTCGCCGGTCCCTTCGCGATCGCCATTCTCGCCTTCCTGCTGTCCCTGCTCAGCGTGCTGTTCCTGCGGAGGGTCTCCCCTGTGGTCCGGGCAGAGAGCGGATCGGGGGAGGCGCACCGGCCTCGCCGAGGCGGTACCTGGGCGGCCATCCGCTCCTCGCCGAGTGCGCTGATGGGACTGCTCACGGTCATCACCGGACACATGATCATGGTCGCGACGATGGTGATGACGCCCCTGCACATGGACCATCACGGTCTGGGGCTGGGACTCATCGGCATCACCATCGGCGGACACATCTTCGGCATGTACGGGCTCTCACCGGTGTTCGGCCTCCTCAGCGACCGGTACTCGCCCGGACGGGTGATTCTCCTCGGACACGGACTCTTCGCCGTCTCGCTCGTGCTCGGCCTCATCGACGCTCTGGGCGAGTCCTCGTTCCTCCGACTCTCGATCGCCCTGTTCTTCCTCGGCGTCGGCTGGTCGGCCTGCCTCATCGCCGGGTCGACGCTGCTGACGAAGGAGATCGACGAGGAGCACCGGGTGGCGGTGCAGGGCCTCTCCGATGCGGGAATGAACATCGGGGCCGCCGGACTCGCGGCCGCGGCGGGTCCGCTGCTGGCCGTCGGGGGCTTCGCCTGGATCACCGCTGTGGGCTTCACGGTGCTCGCGATCGCCGTCATCGCCAGCCTGCGGGCGGGGTACGGGACCCGGCGCACGCGGCCGAGCGAGGACCGCCTCGGCGACGGTGAAGGACGATTGTAAGGGACTTCACGTCGGGAAGCCAGGACCGTGTGGAAGATCTTTCACAGATCGTGTAGGGTTGATGATTGGTCTGTTCTCACTCAACTCACCCCTTTTCAGTTGTGGGCGGCATCTGCCATCCGCAACTTTTCATGTGGTGGGGAGAACACAGTCCATGGGGTCATCGGCATTGAGTCGGTGATACACGATTACGTCGAACGCGAAGGTTTCGCGGGAATACGAGGTTTGCGAACGATATGGCCAAAAAAGAAGGGGTCATTGAGATCGAAGGCACCGTTGTCGAGGCTCTCCCGAACGCATCGTTTCGGGTCGAGCTGAGCAACGGGCACAAGGTGCTCGCTCACATCTCCGGAAAGATGCGGCAGCACTATATTCGAATCCTGCCCGAGGACCGGGTCATCGTGGAGCTGTCTCCATACGATCTCTCGCGTGGACGAATCGTTTACCGCTACAAGTAAAGATCTTCGATCATTCGAGTCGTACTCCCGAGAGGGAGTAGGGGCCGGAAGAAGGAATAACGATGAAGGTTAAGCCCAGCGTCAAGAAGATCTGCGAAAATTGCCAGATTACCCGCCGTCACGGTCGGGTCATCGTCATCTGCTCCAACCCGCGCCACAAGCAGCGCCAGGGTTGAGCAGCTCTTCGAGCAGATCGAAGCACCCGTGAGGGGCTTCAGCAGCACCACACCCGCGCAGACCTCGCCACCTGCACGTGCCTCTGAGGCACAGGCAGGACGATACCTTCGGTCGGGGGCCGAGGACCTTGGTTCGCCAAGGACAGGTCTGCATCAGCACCTCCGAAACAACAACAGGAGCTAGTACCTATGGCACGACTTGCCGGAGTCGACATTCCACGCGAAAAGCGCGTGGAAGTCGCCTTGACTTACATCTATGGTGTGGGCCGCACCCGTGCGCGCCAGACCCTGACCGAAACGGGAATCAGCCCTGATACCCGTGTGAAGGACTTGAGCGACGCGGAGCTCGTCCAGCTGCGTGACTACATCGAGGGCACATTCCAGGTTGAGGGTGACCTCCGTCGTGAGGTGGCCGCCGATATTCGCCGCAAGGTCGAGATCGGAAGCTATGAAGGCCTGCGTCACCGCCGCGGTCTCCCGGTTCGCGGACAGCGGACCAAGACGAATGCGCGTACCCGCAAGGGACCGAAGCGCACCGTGGCCGGTAAGAAGAAGTAACATGCTCACCCGGTTGACCATGGTCAACCACCTCGATCAGGAGTAAAAACACATGCCTCCCAAGTCACGCGCCGCAACAGCGCGTAAGCCTCGCCGCAAGCTGAAGAAGAATATCGTCGCCGGCCAGGCTCACATCAAATCCACCTTCAACAACACCATCGTGTCGATCACCGATCCGACCGGTGCTGTCATCTCCTGGGCCTCCTCAGGTGAGGTCGGCTTCAAGGGTTCGCGCAAGTCGACGCCCTACGCCGCGCAGATGGCTGCGGAATCCGCCGCCCGCCGCGCGCAGGAACACGGCCTGAAGAAGGTCGACGTGTTCGTCAAGGGACCGGGCTCGGGCCGCGAAACCGCGATCCGCTCCCTGCAGGCCGCCGGCCTGGAACTGGGCACCATTCAGGATGTCACCCCGGTTCCGTTCAACGGCTGCCGTCCCCCTAAGCGCCGCCGCGGCTGATCCTTCCGTGGATCTGCAACGGATGTCGGGCAATCGCCCGGCATCGGTCGCAGAACGGATTCCCAGATAACCCGAACCGTTCTTCATGGCTCAAGGCCATGACGTGCAGTGCGAACGTCATATAGCGGATGTTCGCTGAAAGGAAGCCCACGTGCTCATTGCACAGCGCCCAACGCTCACGGAAGAAGTCGTCTCCGAGAACCGGTCACGGTTCGCCATCGAACCGCTCGAGCCCGGATTCGGCTACACCCTCGGAAACTCTCTTCGCCGCACCCTGCTGTCGTCGATCCCTGGCGCCTCCGTCACCTCGATCCGCATCGACGGAGTGCTCCACGAATTCAGCACCGTGCCGGGAGTGAAAGAGGATGTCACCGAGTTCATCCTCAACCTGAAGTCCCTGGTCGTCTCGTCCGAATTCGACGAACCGGTCGTCGCCTACCTGCGCAAGCAGGGCCCGGGCACCGTGACCGCCGCCGATGTGTCGGCCCCCGCCGGGGTCGAGATCCACAACCCGGATCTGCACATCGCCACGCTGAACGGCGAGGGTCGTCTGGACATGGAACTGACCATCGAACGCGGACGCGGATACGTGTCGAGCGCGCAGAACAAGAACGCGGATGCAGAGATCGGCCGGGTTCCGGTCGATTCGATCTACTCTCCGGTTCTCAAGGTCACCTACAAGGTCGAGGCTACTCGTGTCGAGCAGCGCACCGACTTCGACCGTCTGGTCCTCGACATCGAAACCAAGCCGTCGATGACCCCGCGCGATGCCATCGCATCTGCGGGTAAGACACTGGTCGAGCTCTTCGGCCTGGCTCGGGAACTCAATGTCGAAGCCGAAGGCATCGAGATCGGACCCTCGCCGGTGGACGCAGCCCTGGCTGCCGACCTGGCGCTGGCCATCGAAGACCTCGATCTGACCGTGCGCTCCTACAACTGCCTCAAGCGCGAAGGCATCCACACCGTCGGCGAACTCGTTGCTCGCAGCGAAGCCGACCTCATGGATATCCGCAACTTTGGTTCGAAGTCGATCGACGAGGTCAAAGCCAAGCTCAACGAGCTGGGCTTGAGCCTCAAGGACAGTCCTGCCGGGTTCGAACCCGGACTCGTTGATGAGGACCAGTCCTACGTCGAAGACGAACAGTACTGATTTAGACCTAGGAGTAACTCACTATGCCAACCCCAACCAAGGGTCCGCGTCTCGGCGGTTCCCCCACACACGAGCGGCTCATGCTCAACAACATGGCCGCCCAGCTGTTCGAGCACAAGCAGATCACCACGACCGTGACCAAGGCCAAGCGCCTGCGTCCGGTGGCGGAACGTCTGATCACCTCGGCGAAGAAGGGCGACCTCGCCTCGCGTCGTCGCGTGCTCACGCAGATCACCGACAAGTCGATCGTGCATGAGCTCTTCACCTCGATCGCCGAGACCATGGCCGAGCGTCCCGGTGGCTACACCCGCATCACCAAGATCGGACCCCGCCCCGGCGACAATGCGCCGATGGCCGTCATCGAACTGGTCCTCGAGCCCTACTCGCCGAAGCAGGCCACGGTCAAGGAAGCCGAGCAGGCCACCGAGACCGCTGCCGCAGCACCGGCTGCCGACGAGACCGCCGAGGCTGACGCCGACGCCGTCGAGTCCGAGGTCGTCGAGACCGAAGAGGTCGTCGCTGAGGCTCCGGCCGAAGAGGCTGCCGCTGACGAGGAAGCCGCCGACGAGACCAAGTAAGGTCGTACTCGCGCAGCGCTGACGCTCTCGCACACTTCGGGCGGGCACCCACCACGGGCGCCCGCCCGAAGTGCATTCACACGGCAGTAGGACCGCGCTGCGGTGGGGTGTGAGAGCGGTGAGGTGCGGACGGCGCTGCGGTAGGACCACACATCGGTGAGAGCGCTCATCGGTGGAAGCAGAGACAGAGAACGGCGCCCCCTCTCCCAATGTTCCTGGGAGAGGAGGCGCCGCAGTGTGTCAGGGTGACAGCGGGCGGTCCGGGGTCAGCGGACCCGCGAGAGCTTCACGGACTCGTCGAACTCCGCATCGGCCTGAGCATCCGGTCGGTAGGTGAACCGGCTGACGATGACGGCGACGATGAGGTTGACCGCGAAGCCTGGGATGATCTCGTAGACAGCGTCGGTGAGCGGGGTGCTCACCTGTCCCCAGACGAAGGCGACGACGGCACCCGAGAGCAGTCCGAACAGGGCGCCCCAGTTGCTCAGCCGCTTCCAGAACAGCGTGAGCAGGACGACCGGGCCGAAGGACGCGCCGAAGCCGGCCCAGGCGAAGGCCACGAGGTCGAGAATGCTGTTCGACGGTGAGATCGCCAAGAGGACGGCGATGACGGCGACGACGAGAATCCCCAGGCGACCGAGGAGGACATAGGTCTTGTCCTGCAGGGTCCTGGTCGAGCCCGTGCGCAGCGCCACGATCTTGAACAGATCCTCGATGAGCGCGGACGAGGTGACGACCAGCTGGGAGGACACCGTCGACATGATCGCAGCGAGGACGGCGGCGAGCACCAGACCGGCGATGAACGGGTGGAACAGGATCTGAGCCAGGTCGAGGAACACCGTCTCCGGGTCTGCGGGCTCCATGTCGGCATGTTCGGAGAAGTAGGAGATGCCCACGATCGCCGTGGCGATCGCACCGAGAGCCGAGATGCCCATCCAGCCCACGCCGATCCGACGGGCGACTCTGGCATCGGCCGGTGAGCGCAGCGCCATGAACCGGACGATGATGTGCGGCTGACCGAAGTAGCCGAGACCCCACGCCAGTGCTGAGATGACAGCCAAGTAGGTGCCGCCGGCCCAGAAGGGTCCGCTGCCGGCCAGATTGAGCAGGCTCGGATCGATGTTCCGGACATTCGAGATGACGTTTGCGGGACCACCGGCGTTCAACACCGCGACGATCGGCACGGCGATGAGCGCTGCGAACATGAGCAGGCCCTGCGCGACATCGGTCAGCGTGGCGCCGAGGAAACCGCCGAACAGGGTGTAGACCATCGTGATCGCCGCAACGAGGAGCATCCCGGCCAGATAGTTGAGACCGAAGCTCGATTCGAAGAACTTCCCGGCCGCGACCATGCCCGAGGAGACGTAGAAGGTGAAGAAGACGAGGATGATGACTCCGCAGACGATGCGGAGCAGGCGCGTATTGTCCTTGAGGCGCTGCTCGAAGAAGCTGGGAATGGTGATCGAATCACCGGCCTGCTCCGTGAAGGCGCGCAGTCGAGGAGCGACGAACTTCCAGTTCACCCAGGCACCGACCGTGAGTCCCACGGCGATCCAGGCTTCGACGAGGCCAGAGAGGTAGATGGCTCCCGGGAGACCCATCAACAGCCATCCCGACATGTCGGAGGCCCCTGCGCTCAGAGCCGCGACACTCGGGCGCAGACCGCGGCCGGCCAGCATGTAATCGTCGAGGCTGTTCTTGGTCTTGCGATAGGCGAACCAGCCGATGGCCAGCATCCCCGCGAAGTAGAGGATGATGGCGATTGTGCGGAAGGTGGTTTCCGTCATTGTCAGTGAGTCTCCTTATTCTCGGCCCCGGCGACCCTACCTGAGATTGTGCATGGGGTGTGAATCAGCTGCGCGGCCGATCAGCGTGCCGTCGATGAGATCTCGGCACTGCGGTCATCGAACGGCCGAGTGAGAAGGCGGAGAATACCCGGAGCGGATTCTCCCGAATCAGTTCTTCCCGGGCCAGGTTGTCCCGAGTTGGTTCAAGGTGCCTCTCACACAGTCGCGCCACGACCTCCTGGGTCTCTGCACAGTCCTTGATCTCCGAGTGCACGTCGACGCGCAGGCCGGCCCGGTCGAGCAGCAGCCAGGTCCGCAGCAGCAGGCGACCGAGGTCGATTTCGCGTCCCGTCCGGCTCGCAGGGGCGTCGTGCTCATCCGCGGAGACCGCGAGGACGACATGCTGAGGCGCCGATCCGTGGGCACCGTCGGCTTCATCGGCTCCACCAGGCAGTTGCCGGTGCCTGTCGACAAAGCGCACGGGCCGCAGCGTCGCGGCGATGAGCTGTGCGAGCAGGGGACGCAGTGCGCGCCGGCTGAGTCCGGAGGCGATGCGTGCCGGGATCGGCGGCACGCGCAGGCACTCGGCGTTGAGGCCATCGACGAGATAGCGCGGATCCCGCGGGTCGAAGCGCAGCCAGTCGAGGGTCTCCTCGACGATCGGCGCAGACGAGAGCGACGAGCGGGAGGCCCGAGCCTGCAGACGCGTCCACAGAGCGTGGGGCACCTCGATCAGGTGCACCCGATGAGCGGCGAGCTCGGCCTCGATCCGCTCCCGCACCTCGGCGAAGCTCGCCTCGCCGCGTGCCAGTCGTCCCCGATCGACCTGCCGGTGGCGAAGATCGGAGGTGCCGAAGTCGGTGAGTCCCGCAGCGGCGTCGACCTCACCGGCCGGTGTCGCGTCCGAGCCCATGACATCCTCGGGGCCGAGGCAGAGCTGGATCCGCAGCGTCTCACCCCGCCCGGTCACGGCGATCATCCGGGTGCGCAGTCCCACCTCGGCGGCGGCGATCGCAAACGACTCGACCCAGCACCCCATCGCCAAGTGGAGGTCCTCGGAGCGGGGATCGCCGAAGGGCAGGGTCCGACCGGGATCGACGGTGAGAATCACCTCGGCGGGGGAGTCGGCATCTCCGGCGAAGGCGAGTTCCGGCACCCAGGGTTGGGTGTTGTGAGCCGAAGGTGCACTCGCGGCAAGAGCGAAGAGCTCGCCGACGCGCTCGGGATCGAGCCTCATCGTCAGCCCTGCTCTCCGGCGTCGAGGCGGAGGTCGACGAAGCTGAGCTCGTGCAGTGCTCTGCCCCCGGAGCGTTCGAACACCGCCGCCGAGGCGGGATTGTCCTCGGCGATGAAGGTCACCTGCAGGCGCCGGTAGCCTCCGGCGACGAGAGCGGCGTTGAGGTCGCGGATGACGAGGGACAGGATGCCTCGGCCCTGCCAGCGGGGATCTGTGCCCTGGATGATGAGCACGGCGTCGCGGAGGCGGCGCCGATCGCGGAGGAGGTCGAGCAGCGCCTTCGGTCCCAGATGGCCGCCGTGTCGTCGCAGGACAGGCAGCGGATCGGGGATGACGAGCGCGAAGCAGCGGGATGGGGCCTCCTCGTCATCATCGGCGGTGGCGACGTCGACGATGAGGTCGGGGTCCATCAGAGCGGACAATCCCTGCATCTGCCCCTTGAGCTGGGCGGGAGAGATCTGCGTGTAGTAGGGCAAGGCGGAGAACGCGGAGTTGAGGGTGGGGAGGAGCCGCCGAGCGAAGGTCCCCATGTGCCACCGGGAGACGGGACGCCGACGCAATCCCTTCGCCGCCCACTCTTCTGCGGTGACCGCGGTGGCGCGAGGAGCCGGGATCGCTCCGACCTCGACCTCCCAGGTGTGGGCGGGCCCCCAGGGCGCGAAGCCGGCGTCACGGAAGGCCTCGGCGAAGAACTCGGGGTTCCACACGGTGTCGAAGAAGCCGGGCTTGTCCTCACCGGAGACGAGCAGGCCGCCGGTGGCATTGGGCAGGGGAGAGACGGGACCGAAGATGCGTCGGACCCGCAGGTCCCGCGCGCGCTTGGTGATGAAGACGATGAGTTTGTCGAGGGCCGCGCGGTCGGCCGCTTCGAGGGCGCCGAAGAAGAGCACCTGCTCATTCCCGTCGCCAGTGGGTTCGGACTCGGTGAGGCGGGCGGCCAGCTGTGGGCAGCGGTGGCAGATGGTGCGAGCGACGGGCCGTCCGGCATCGTCTTCGATCAGCCACAGTTCGACCGGCTCCGCGAACCAGCCGTGCCCGGTGTGCCAGTTCCTGATGTCGGAGGCGAAGAGCGGGACGAAGTGCTCGCTCTCGTCCCGCTGCGCCGCCAGATAGGACGAGAGTTCGATGAACGCCTCGAGTTCCCGGCGGCTGCGAACGCGTGTGGCCTTCATTCCGAGCTGAGCCTCGTGAACTCGTCGATCATGCCCAGTCGGCCGTCCTCGGCACGGAACTCGCCGTTGGTGTAGCCCCACTCCTCGGCGCTGAGGATGCGGATGAAGCCGCCTCGCGCCGGTGAGGTCTCACCCTTCCCGACCAGCCATTCCATGATCTCGACGTGTTCGGGAGTGCGTGCGAACCGCATCAGATCATCGCGGGTCGCGAACGCCACAAACAGACCGATCCGGTCCGGGAACTCGTAGTAGCTGCGGTGCCACAGATATCCGGGGGCCCGCCGCAGCGCCTTCGCCAACCGGGGCCACCGACGCAGCTGACCCAGCATGACCACGGGATTGCGGTACCTGTTGGCGCCGAGGAACACCGCCTCGGCGCGGGCCTGCGGTGGGGCCTGGGAGAAGTCATTCGATCTCATGGATGGACTCCTTGACTCGACTCTTCTGCACGTACACGTTCTTGATCTTCGTTGTGGCCTCGGCGAACGGGCCGGTGGCGTGGTCGTGGATCTCGATGTGGATCTCTGCGGTGCTCGGATCCTCCTCCATGCTCTGCGCGAAGTCGCGGGAGACCGAGGCGAGGTGGTCGAGCACTCCGCGTCGGATGGTGCCGGCGAGTTCGGAGCGATCGGCGTCGCTAAGCTCGGGGGCCTCCTCGCGCATCTGGATGTGCAGGGCCGGTCGCTGTTCGTGGGCCTCGCCTTCCAGCAGCTCGATCCGGAAGGATTCGATGAGGTGGGCCTGCGGGTTGTCGCGGTAGAGGCCGTTCTCGATGTCGAGCGGGTAGATATTCGCCCCCATATAGGAGATCGTGGAGTCCGCGCGACCGAACAGGAGCACGAACGGCAGCTTCATCCCATTGCCGGCGAATGCCTGTGAGCAGGCTCGGGCCAGTTCGGGATGGGCGCGGGTGAGCTCGACCATGCGGGGGAAGTCGATGAGCATGGCTTCGTCGCCGATGTTGTAGCGCAGCCTGGGACTCATCACCGACGCCGAGTTGATCGTGGCCACCAGCTCGCCCTCGTCGGTGGTCTCGAGGAAGGTCTCCAGGGGGTTGTACTGGAAGACCATCGGGACCCGCGACTCCTCGGGCCCGAGCACCTCGGCGCGGAAGTCGAGGTCTGTGGCCAGAGCTCGCCGGATCACCACGGAGAGATCGGACTCTCCGGCCATCCCGATCGTCAGATCGCTCGCTCCGTAACCGGAGTAGACGCGATCGAACCGCTGCTCCACGTAGTCACGCAGGCCTTCGGTCATCGCCTCGCCGCCGACGAAGCCGTTGAGGCGGTAGTCGTCCCAGACACCTGGCTCGGAGTCCATCCGGTCGACGAGGTGTTTGAGGAAAGGGGGATAGGCGCTGATGAGATAGGAGTGACCGGGCCCGAAGTGCCGCATCGTGTCGAGGATCTTCTCGAGGTCGGGTCCCGTGTTCTTGACCATCGCGACCTTCGCCATCGCCAAGCCGGTGTTGGTTCCGGTCGCCCAGGCGCCCATCGAGAAGGCGTTGATGGCGAACAGGTCCTGCTGGTCGAAGAGCATCGTGACATAGCCCGCGACGTTCTTGTGGACGGTACCCAGCTCACGCTTCGAGCGCATCCAGTTGAAGGGGGTCCCCGAGGATCCGGAGGATTCGTCGACGACGGTGCCGACCCGGTCGATCCGACCGCCCCAGCAGCGGTGCTCCTCGCTGTAGCGGCGGACGAATTCGTCCTTCGAGGTCGGGGTGTAGGACTCGAGGTCCCACCACCGGAAGGTGAACCCGGTGCGGGCCAGGTAGTCCTGATAGGCCGGGACATCGAGTGAGGCCTGCTGACAGATCATCCAGGCGTTGAGCTTCGCGAAGGGCTCGAGACCGGGGTGGTAGTGCTTGGCCGTGAACCGCCAGATCGCCGGATGCAGCCGGTAGGCGCCGTAGGCGGTGGTGAGCCCGAGGTTGGCCAGCCGGAGCACGGTCTGCCTGGCCAGATTCACAGGCCCGCGGGGGATCGGCAGGCGACGGAGAGCGGATGATTCGGGTGGCTGGTCAGTGCTCATAGCACGACAGTAACCCAGGTCATTTCATCTGTGGTGGGCAGCGGAGAAGTTGTGTCAGAATCGCACCACGATCCGCCGAGGCGCTCGGATCAGTTGAAGACGACCGTGCGGTGGCCGTCCATGAGCACGCGGCCTTCGGCATGCCAGCGCACCGCTCGGGCGAGCACCGCGGCCTCGACATCCTGTCCGCGTTGGACGAAGTCCGCGATATTGCGGTTGTGGTCGACCCGAGCCACATCCTGCTCGATGATCGGTCCCTCGTCGAGGTCGGGGGTGACGTAGTGGGCGGTCGCGCCGATGATCTTCACTCCGCGGGCATGCGCCTGATGATAGGGGCGGGCGCCCTTGAAGCTGGGCAGGAACGAGTGGTGGATGTTGATCACCCTGCCCTCCAGCCGGGCGCACAGCTCGGGGGAGAGGATCTGCATATACCGGGCGAGCACGATGAGTTCGACATCGAGGTCCTCGACGAGGCGGCTCAGCTCGGCTTCGGCGCTGTCCTTCGTCTCGGCGGTGATCGGGATGTGGTGGAACTCGTGGTCATGGAACTCCGCCAGCGGACGCAGGGTCTCATGATTGCCGGCGATGCCGACGATGTCGATGGGCAGCTGGCCCGAACTGTGCTGGAACAGCAGGGTGTTGAGGCAGTGGGCGGCCTTGGACACGAGGATGAGCGTCCGCGTTCTCTTCTCCACCGGCTGCAGACTCACGGTCATGTCGAATCGCACAGCCGCCTCGGCGAGAGCGGACTCGAGGGGGCCGGCCGCGGTGCCGATCGGATCCTCGGCGGTGCCGACCGGGTCCTCGGCGGTGAACTGCAGGCGGAGGAAGAACTGCCGGGAATCGGGAGAGGAGAACTGCTGGGACTCGGTGATATTGGCTCCGAGCCCGGCCAGCGCACCGGTCACGGCGTGGACGACTCCGGTCGCATCGGGGCAGGTGACGGACAGTATCCATTCTCGACTCATGCGCTCGATTCTATCCGCGGACACTCCCGGAGCGGCCTCCGGTTCGCTGTTAGCATGGTCAGCGGGTGTTCGCGGCAGCCGAGAGAGCTGTCCCACTCGCCACTTTGGATGCCACAGGAGTGAATGAATGACCGAAAACTCGATGCAGGCTTCGCTTGCAGACATCGATCCGCAGATCGCCGAAGTGCTCGATCTCGAACTGGGTCGCCAGCGTTCGACGCTGGAGATGATCGCCTCGGAGAACTTCGTCCCTCGGGCAGTGCTGCAGGCACAGGGCTCGGTGCTGACGAACAAGTACGCCGAGGGCTACCCCGGTAAGCGCTACTACGGCGGCTGCGAATACGTCGATGTCGCCGAGAACCTCGCCATCGAGCGCGCCAAGGACCTCTTCGGCGCCGACTACGCGAATGTGCAGCCGCATTCCGGCGCCTCGGCGAACGCCGCGGTGATGCATGCGCTCGCCCGCCAGGGCGACAAGATGCTCGGCCTCTCGCTGGCCCACGGCGGTCACCTCACCCACGGCATGAAGATCAACTTCTCCGGACGCCTCTACGATGTCGCCTCCTACGAGGTCGATCCCGACACCCACCGCATCGACATGGACAAGGTGCGTGAGCGCGCCCTCGAACATCGTCCCGAGGTCATCGTGGCCGGCTGGTCCGCCTACCCTCGGCAGCTCGACTTCGAGGCCTTCCGGTCGATCGCCGATGAGGTCGGTGCGAAGCTGTGGGTCGACATGGCCCACTTCGCCGGACTCGTCGCCGCAGATCTGCACCCGAGCCCCGTGCCGATCGCCGATGTCGTGTCCTCGACCGTGCACAAGACCATCGGCGGTCCCCGCTCCGGTTTCATCCTCGCCAAAGAGGAGTACGCGAAGAAACTCAACTCCGCCGTCTTCCCCGGTCAGCAGGGCGGACCGCTCATGCACGTGGTCGCCGCCAAGGCCGTGGCATTCAAGCTCGCGGCGTCTGCGGAGTTCAAGGCCCGGCAGGAGCGCACCGTCGAGGGTGCCAAGATCCTCGCCGAGCGACTGCTCGCCGACGACGTGGCCCAGGCCGGAGCCAGCGTGCTCACCGGGGGCACGGACGTCCACCTCGTGCTCGTCGACCTGCGGAACTCCGCTCTCGACGGACAGCAGGCCGAGGACCTGCTCCACCAGGTCGGAATCACCGTCAACCGCAACGCCGTTCCCTTCGACCCGCGGCCGCCGATGGTCACCTCCGGTCTGCGGATCGGCACCCCGGCCCTGGCCACCCGCGGCTTCGGAGCGGCCGAGTTCACCGAGGTCGCCGATGTCATCGCCGAGGCGCTCAAGCCCGGTGCCGACGTCGACTCGCTGAGCGCGCGCGTGAAGAAGCTCAGCGACGGATTCCCCCTCTACCAAGGATTGGAGCAGTACTGATGAGTGCTCAGATCCTCGACGGCAAGGCCTGCGCGAAGGAGATCAAGGACGAGCTGACCACCGCGGTGGCCAAGCTCGCCGAAAACGGCGTCGTGCCCGGACTCGGCACGGTGCTGGTGGGGGAGGACCCCGGTTCGAAGTGGTACGTCGCCGGCAAGCACCGCGACTGCGCCGAGGTGGGCATCCACTCGATCCGCCGCGACCTGCCCGAGACCGTCACCCAGGAGGAGCTCCTGGCCGTCATCGACGAACTGAACAACGATGACGAGTGCACGGGTTACATCGTGCAGCTGCCCCTGCCCGATCACATCGACACCGATACGATCCTCGAAGCCATCGACCCGGCCAAGGACGCCGACGGGCTGCACCCGACGAACCTCGGCCGGCTCATGCTCAACGTCAGCGCCGAGATCACGACCCCGATGCCGTGCACCCCGCGAGGGGTCATCGAGCTGATGATCCGCAACGGCATCGAACTCGCCGGCAAGCACGTCGTGGTCATCGGCCGCGGCGTCACCGTCGGCCGTTCGATCGGAGCCCTGCTGACCCGTCGCGAGTACAACGCGACGGTGACGCTGACCCACACCGGGACTCGGAACCTCGATGAGCTGCTGGCTCAGGCGGATATCATCGTCGCCGCCGCAGGGTCCGCCCGGATCGTCTCCGCCGAGGCGGTCAAGCCCGGTGCGATCGTCCTCGACGTCGGCGTCTCACGCGAGACCGACCCCGAGACCGGCAAGTCGAGAATCGTCGGCGACGTCGATCCCGGAGTCGCCGAGGTGGCGGCCTGGGTCTCACCGAACCCCGGGGGAGTGGGCCCGATGACCAGGGCGCTGCTGCTCAAGAACGTCGTGGACTCGGCGGAGAGGGCAGCCAGCGGGTCCTGAGGACTCCACCCGCACTCCCGCATTCGGCATTGCGCGAAAAGACGGCGGCTCGGTCACCATGAGTGGTGACCGAGCCGCCGTCTTTTCGCGCTCTGTGGAGGCTACTCCTCGGCCAGTTTGAGCTCGAAGAAGACCCGCGGATTGTTCTCCCCTGCATAGCCCTCGATGAGTTCACCGCTGAACCCGAGCGAGGAGTGGAAGGAGATCGCTCCGGAGGAGTCCGGCAGCGTCGTCGCCTGCACCGAAGCCACACCTAGATTGCGGGCGTGATCGATGAAGTGCTGGTAGAGGTGCCGCCCGATGCCGCGGTGGCGGAAGTCCGTCCGCGCGGCCACCAAGTGGATGTAGGCGGGCCCGTCGTGGGGAATCACACCGAGCAGGTAGCCCACGATCTCCGACCGATAGCGTGCGACCAGTCCCGAGGTGACGAACTGGCGGAACCAGTAGGCGTCGTGGTCGCCGCTGAGGTCGCGATCTCCCCAGAAGTTCTTCTGCGCACCCAGCAGGAATTCCCGCATCTCGCGGGCGTCGACTTCGTCGAGCGGGCTGATGCTCAGCTGCTCGGGATCGAATGTCTCGTCATCAGCCATTGCGCCTCCTGAAATATCTCTTCTTTCCATCACTCTATAACGCCCTGTCCCGTAAGAGTAGTGCGCTCATGCCATGATAGGACACATGATTCGGATCGCATCAGTCAACGTCAACGGAGTTCGCGCCGCGTGGAGAAAGGGGATGCCCACCTGGGTCGATGCTTCGCAGCCCGACTTCATCACCCTCCAGGAGGTCCGCGCCGCCAACGACATCGCACACTCGGTTCTCGAGGACACGGGGTACACCACGGTCAGCCACGACGCCGAGGCGAAAGGCCGCGCCGGAGTCGCTGTGATGGCCCGCACCGCCCCGGTCGAGGTCCGTGAGGGGCTGGGCTCGGACGGCTATTTCGACCGGGCCGGACGCTGGCTCGAGACCGACTACCGCCTCGGCGACGGATCGCTGCTCACGCTCGTGTCCGCCTACGTCCACTCGGGTGAGGTCGACACCCCCAAGCAGGAGGACAAGTACCGGTTCCTCGACCGGATGACCGTGCGGATGCCGGAGCTCGCGCAGCACGCCGACCACGTTCTCATCACCGGCGATCTCAATGTCTGCCACACCGAACGGGACCTCAAGAACTGGAAGGCCAACCGGAAGAAGGCCGGTTTCCTGCCTGAGGAGCGCGCCTACTTCGACGGGTTCTTCGGCGACCTCGGCTTCGTCGATGTCCATCGCAGCCTGAGCGGAGACGTCGACGGGCCCTACACCTGGTGGTCCATGCGCGGCCAGGCCTTCGACAACAATGCAGGATGGCGGATCGACTATCACATGGCGACCCCGGCGCTGGCCGCGGCGGCGGTCAAGGCCACCGTCGACAAGGCCGACAGCTGGGGCGAACGGTGGTCCGATCACGCCCCGCTGGTCATCGACTACGACCTGCCTCAGGCGAAGTGAGCGCTCGACCCAGGTGAAGCCTCCGCCTCGGCAGAACGACGAGGCAGAGGGACGAGGCGGAGCGACACAGCAGAGAGACGAAACACAGAGACGAAACACAGAGACGAAACAGAGAGACGAAGCGGCCCGCGGCGAGATTCGCCGCGGGCCGCTGTGTCAGGGTCGAACACCCTGGCTCGGTGTTTCAGCAGCACCGGGCCTTGGGGTTGCGATCCTGTTCGTCGGTGTGATCGCGCCAGAACTCCCGCTCACCCATCGCCCCCTCGCGAGTGCCGTGGCGGCGCTCATAGGATTCGATGTAGTGGAGGTAGGCGTTCTCGCCCATGATCTCCTTGAGATACCAGTGCAGCCAGGCCCCGCCTCGGCGCAGCGTCGTCCACGGGTTGCGCAGGGCGTCCTCGAGCGGATGTGCCGCACTCATGAGCGTCCCGCTGACCGATGCTCGTCCCACTGCGCCTGGACCTCACGCTCGGGCTTGCGGGCGATGAGGCCGGCGGGGGCGAAGATCTTCGTCTCGGTGAACGGCTCCTCGGTGGTCGGCAGGGAGCCCTTCCGGATGGCTTCGATCGACTTCCACACCGCCATCACGACGACCATGGCCACGAGCAGCGCGAAGACGATCGACAGGGTGCCCTGGACGAAGGTGTTGCGCACGACCGCGCTCATCGCCTCGACACCCTCGGTGTTGCCCAGGGAAGTCTCGCCGGCGGCCAGCGCGTCCTTGTAGGCGAAGTGCTGAGCCCAGTAGCCGAGCAGCGGATCCGAGGAGAAGATCTTCTGCCAGGAGGCCGTCATCGTCACCACAAGGTCCCAGACCAGTGGGATGCCCGGGATCCAGGCCCACTTGGCCAGGCCCATCTTGCACACGATCGCGAAGATCACCGCCAAGGCGATCGCTGCGAGCAGCTGATTGGAGATGCCGAACAGCGGGAACAGCGTATTGATGCCCCCGAGCGGGTCGGTCACACCCATCAGCAGGATCGAGCCCCACGCAGCGACCATGATCGCCGTCGTCAGCCAGGCACCGGGAGTCCACGAGGGATCACGGAACCTCTTCGAGAAGTTGCCGAGGGCATCGCTGAGCATGAACCGGGCCACGCGGGTGCCGGCATCGATGGTGGTGAGGATGAACAGGGCTTCGAACATCACCGCGAAGTGGTACCAGAAGGACATCCACGCGGGCCCACCGAACACATTGTGGAGGATGTGGGCCATGCCCATGGCCAGGGTCGGCGCGCCGCCGGTACGGGAGACGATGCTCTCCTCACCGACGTCGCGGGCGGCCTGATCGAGGATCTCCGGACTCGTCTCGACACCGGACATGCCCAGCGTGTTGTTGATGAAGTCCGAGGCACCCTGCACGGTCCCGCCGGTCAGCGGCTCCGCAGCGTTCATTGCGAAGTACAGTCCCTTGTCGAGGCAGATCGCGGCCACCAGGGCCATGATCGCGACGAAGGATTCCATGAGCATGCCGCCGTAGCCGATGAGGCGCGCCTGGGATTCCTTCTCGATCAGCTTCGGGGTGGTCCCCGAGGAGATGAGGGCGTGGAATCCCGACAGCGCCCCGCAGGCGATGGTGATGAAGAGGAATGGGAACAGAGCTCCAGCGAAGGCCGGGCCGGCGGAGTTAAACGCGAATTCGGTCACGGCCGGCATCTGCACGCTCGGGTTGACGATGAGGATGCCGACGGCCAGCAGGACGATGGTGCCGATCTTCATGAAGGTCGAGAGGTAGTCACGCGGGGCCAGCAGTACCCAGACAGGAAGCACGGCGGCGAGGAAGCCGTAGATCATCAGGCACCAGGCCAGGGTGACCTTGTCGAGGTGGAAGAACTCCGACCAGACGGGGGAGTTGTGGACCCAGCCGCCGGCGATGATCGCCAGGACCAGGAGCACGATGCCGATGACCGAGGTCTCGATGACCTTGCCCGGGCGCAGGTAGCGCATGTAGATGCCCATGAAGACGGCGATCGGAATGGTCATCGCGATCGAGAAGACTCCCCAGGGGCTCTCGGCCAGGGCGTTGATGATGACGACGCCGAGGACTGCGATGAGGATGACCATGATGAGGATGATGCCGAGCGAGGCGATGATGCCGCCGGTGCGGCCCAGCTCGTCGCGGGTCATCTGTCCGAGGGAGCGGCCGTTGCGCCGCATCGAGAAGAACAGCACCATGTAGTCCTGCACGCCGCCGGCGACGATCACGCCGAGGATGATCCACAGGGTTCCCGGCAGGTAGCCCATCTGGGCGGCGAGGATCGGTCCGACGAGCGGACCGGCACCGGAGATGGCGGCGAAGTGGTGGCCGAAGAGCACCCTGCGGTCGGTCGGGGCGAAGTCGCGGCCGTTGTCGTTGAGCTCCGCCGGCGTGGCCCGCTTCGGGTCGGGCCGGCAGATCTTCCATTCGATGAATTTGGCGTAGAAGCGGAAGCCGATGAGATAGCTGCCGACGGCGGCGGCGACGAACCAGCTCGCCGACATCTCCTCACCGCGGACGAACGCGACCATCGTCCAGCCGGCGGCCGCGATCAGCGCGATGACCACCCACAGGACGATCTTCGCCGGTGTCCAGCGGGGTCGTTCGACCACGGCGACCGGCGGCATCCCCTCTTCGGTCTTGACGTATTCAACCGACAAGATTTCCTCCTCGTTGAGCGCGATGCCAGTGCATCGTCGGGTTGTTCCATGTTCACGGGAGGCCGTCTGCCCACGTCGCTTGACCGAAACGTGTGAGGAACCTCGGTGAATCATGTGATCTGCATCGTCACTATACCGTTTGCCGGCGGGGGGGGACATGATGCCGGTCACCCCCGCATCCCACCTTGTCCCAATCGTTAGCTGAGGCGCGATGCCTGCGATGTGGGCGGGGGCCAGGCGATCCGCACCGAGGTGGCATCATAGAGTCATGACGATCTCCTCTCAGCCGCGCACAGTTTCAGGCATTCAGGCCACCTCCGACTCCCTCCATCTGGGCAACTACATCGGAGCCCTGCAGCAGTTCGTGGCACATCAGGAATCACACGACGCGTTCTTCTTCATCGCGAACATGCATGCGATCACCGTCGAACAGGATCCGCAGGACCTGCGCGAGCGCACCCTGCGCACCGCGGCCCAGTTCATCGCCGCCGGCCTCGACCCCGAGAAGTCGACGATCTTCGTCCAGTCGCAGGTGCCCGCGCACCCGCAGCTGTCCTGGGTCCTCGAGTGCACCACCTCGATGGGTGAGGCGAGCCGGATGACGCAGTTCAAGGACAAGTCGGCCAAACAGGAGCACGTCTCGCTCGGCCTGCTCACCTATCCGGCGCTGATGGCCGCCGACATCCTCCTCTACAACCCGCAGCTCGTGCCCGTCGGCGAGGACCAGCGTCAGCACCTCGAACTCACCCGCAACCTCGCCGAGCGCTTCAACTACCGCTTCGGGCAGACTTTCGTCGTCCCCGAGGCGCAGATCCTCAAGGCCACGGCGAAGATCTACGACCTGCAGAATCCTGGGGCGAAGATGTCGAAGTCGCAGCCCAGCCCGCAGGGCCGGATCGACCTCCTCGACGAGCCGAAGGCGCTGACGAAGAAGATCAAGTCCGCGGTGACCGATGACGGCACCCAGATCGCCCTCGACCCCGAGGCCAAGCCCGGGGTCTCGAACCTGCTCACGATCTACTCCTCCCTGACCGGCCGTCCCATTGAGGACATCGTGGCCGAGTACGAGGGCAAGATGTACGGTCACCTCAAGGTCGACCTCGCCGAGGTGGCCGTCGAAGCCCTGACCCCGGTGCGCGAACGCACCGCGGAGCTGCTTGAGGATCGCGCCCAGCTGCAGTCCATCCTCGATGCGGGGGCGGCGAAGGCCTCGGAGATCGCCGAGGCGACCCTGCGCGATGTCTATGACAAGGTCGGCTTCATCTGATTCCCCAGCCGAATCACGCTCGACCACCGGTCGGGCATCGGCCCTGATACAGTCCGTATGGCGTCAGACGAGTGTGGAGGACGAACCGTGGCGAAGAAGAAACCCGATGAGGGACCGCTCAATCTCACCCCGGACATGCTGCACACCGCGGCCAGGGTGGAAGACCGGTTCAACGGCTGGATCCAGAACCGGGCGACCGATCACAGCTATCAGCGCACGGTCATCGCCTATGACACCTACGGCGGCACCGGCTGGGTGCGGGTGCTCGGACGGCTGGTGCTCACCCCCAGCGGCCAGCCCGCGGCGGACATCCATGCGAGCATCCGCGGCTGGAAGTCCTTCGTCAGCGTTCCGCTGCCCAATGACACCGCCTGGGTGCGGGTCAATGATGAAGAGCACATGGTCACCTCGGACCGCGGCGGCATCATCGACACGGTCATTCCCGGTGACTTCCAGCCGGGGGAGACGGAGATCGAACTCTGGACCGATGGGTCCCTGGTCGATTCCGCGGCGGTGCGCATCATCGGCGAGGACTCGACCTTCGGCATCATCTCCGACATCGATGACACGGTCATGGTGACCTCGCTGCCCAGGCCGTTCCTCGCCGCCTGGAACACCTTCGTGCTCAGCGAGCATGCACGTTCGCCGGTGGCCGGGATGGCGGTCCTCTACGATCGCATCACCTACCTGCGGCCGGACACGCCGATGATCTACCTGTCGACGGGTGCGTGGAACTCCGCGCTGACGATCAAGCGCTTCCTCTCCCGCAATCTCTACCCGATGGGGCCCCTGCTGCTCACCGACTGGGGTCCGACGACCACACGGGTCTTCCGGTCCGGCAAGGAGCACAAGCGCAACACCCTCGAGCGGCTGTCGCGGGAGTTCCCGTGGATGAAGTGGCTGCTCATCGGCGATGACGGGCAGAAGGACGAGGAGGTCTACGGCGAGTTCGTCGAGAACCATCCTGACAACGTCGCCGCCGTCGCGATTCGGCAGCTGACCGTCGGCGAGGCCGTCTGGGCCGGTGGTCGGTCGAAGCGCCACGGCCGTGGGCAGGGGGTGCCGTGGATCTATGCCCCGGACGGCGCCGGCCTGTCCTCCCGGCTGACCGAACGGGGCATCATCTCCACGATCTGAGCTCCGATCGCCCTGATCTGAGCCCGGCTCTTGCTGATCTGAACCCGGGTCTTGCTGACCTGAGCCCACGTCTTCCTGATCTGGACTCAGCCGATGTGGGCGGCGGTGCCCACCCGGGCGGCGAGATCGCGCTGGGCGGACTGGAACTCCTCGACGAGGCCGTCGACGAGTTCGGCGGTCGTCCGCTGCGCATCGAGCACGCCGATGCCCTGACCCGAGCCCCAGATGTCCTTCCACGCCTTGGAATCGGACTTGTCGCGGGTGCTGAAGTCCATCTTCGTCGGATCGGCATCGGGCAGGTTGTCCGGATCCAGCCCCGAGGCGGTGATGGATCCGCGCAGATAGTTGCCCTTGACGCCGGTGAAGTAGTTCGAGTAGACGACGTCCTCGGCCCCGGAGTCGACGATCATCTGCCTGTAGTCCTCGGTGATGTTCGCTTCGGCAGTGGAGAGGAACGCGGAGCCGACGTAGGCGCAGTCGGCACCGGCGGCGAGGGAGGCGAGGATCGAGCGGCCGTGCGCGATGGCGCCCGAGAGGAGCAGCGGACCGTCGAACCAGGACCGGATCTCCTGGACGAGCGCGAAGGGGGAGAGCGCGCCCGCATGCCCGCCGGCGCCTGCCGCCACGGCGATGACGCCGTCGGCGCCCTTCTCGACCGCCTTGTGGGCGAAGCGGTTGTTGATGACGTCGTGAAGGACGATGCCGCCGTAGGAGTGCACCGCCTGGTTGACCTCTTCGCGTGCTCCCAGCGAGGTGATGACGATGGGCACCTGGTGGCGGACCACCTCGGTGAGGTCCTCCTCGAGGCGGTTGTTCGACCGGTGGACGATGAGGTTGGCGGCGAAGGGCGCTGCCGGTCGGTCGGGATGGGCCGCCGTGTGAGCGGCGTTGGATTCGCTGATCTCATCGAGCCAGTCGCCGAGCATGGATGCAGGACGAGCATTGAGCGTGGGGAACGAGCCGATGACGCCTGCCTGACACTGGGCCTTGACCAGCTCAGGACCCGAAGCGATGAACATCGGGGAGCCGAGGACGGGCAGTCGCAGCTGAGGGAGCAGGTTCGCGAAAGAATTCATTGTGTCTCCTTTGGGTGATGAACGATTCCACTCTAACTGAACGATTGTTAAATGTCGGGTCGTGGGCGAAAACGCCGATGGCGCGAACGAGTGTGGTCTCGTTCGCGCCATCGGCTGGTTCCGGCTATCTGTCCGCGTCGGTGGGAGGCAGCTGCTCCCTCCCGCACGGGGAGTCGATCAGGAATCCGTGAAGTTCGGATCCCGCTTCTCGACGAAGGCCGCCATGCCCTCGGATTGGTCGGCGGTGGCGAGGGAGGAGTGGAAGAGGCGGCGTTCGTAGCGCAGGCCCTGTTCGAGGGTCGTCTCGAAGGCCGTATTCACGGCTTCCTTGACCATCGCCGAGGCGATCCGCGACTTCGCGGCGATGGTCTGCGCAATCTCCTTGGCCGTCGCCAGCAGCTCGTCCGGTTCGACGACGCGAGCGACGAGACCCGAACGTTCGGCCTCCTCTGCGTCCATCATCCGCCCGGTCAGGCACAGGTCCATCGACTTGGCCTTGCCGATCGCCCGGGTCAGACGCTGAGATCCGCCCATCCCCGGCAGGACGCCGAGGTTGATCTCGGGCTGACCGAACTTCGCCTTCGTCGAGGCGATGAGGATATCGCCCATCATCGCCAGCTCACAGCCGCCGCCGAGGGCGAAGCCGTTGACCGCTGTGATGACCGGCTTGCGGACGTCGGTCAGGCGCGTCCACCCGGCGAACCAGTCGGCCTTGAAGGCGGTGGAGAAGTCGAGGGAGGACATCTCCTTGATGTCGGCGCCCGCGGCGAACGCCTTCCCGGTTCCGGTGATGATGATCGCCTTGATCTCGTCGTCGGCGTCGAACGCGGCGGCGGCATCGGTGATGTCCGTGAGCACCTGCATGTTCAGGGCGTTGAGTGCGTCCGGACGGTTGATCGTGATGGTTGCGACGCCCTGCTCGACGTCGGTGAGGATGGTGTCGAATTCGCTCATGAGAAAACCTTGTCTTCGCGGTCGGTGGTGAGGATGTCCTGGACGGTTTCGTCGCTGACTTCGGCCAGGGTAGCCGGAGTCCACTGCGGATTGCGGTCCTTGTCGATGACCTGAGCGCGGATGCCCTCCTTGAGGTCCGGGCGCAGGGTCAGCGCCACGGCCACTCGGTAGTCCTGTTCGAGGACTTCGGCCAGGGTCATGCCCGCGGCCTTGCGGATGGCGGCCAAGGTCACCTTCACCGAGGTGGGTGCCTTGGTGCCGATGAGCTCGGCGGCGGCGCGCGCCTCGGGACTCTCGTGCGCGGCCAGGGCCGCGACGATGTCTTCGGCCGAATCGTGGCGGTAGCATTCGTCGATCCAGGCAGCTGCCTCGGCGAGTTCGTTCGCCGGAGCCTGCGCCGCATAGCGGTCGATGACGGTTTCGACATCGCCGCCGGCGCTCAGCTCTGCGACGAGCTCGGCCACCTCGGTGTCGGGCACATAGTAGTCGGCGAGGCCCAGGGCCAGGGCCGCCCCGGGACCGACAGGCTGCCCGGTCAGGGCGAGATGGGTGCCGAGCTCGCCGGGGGCGTTGGCCAGCAGGTAGGTGCCGCCGACGTCGGGGAACAGGCCGATGCCGGTCTCGGGCATGCCGACCTTCGTCGAGTCGGTGACGATGCGATGCGAGCCGTGTCCGGAGATGCCCACACCGCCGCCCATCGTGATGCCATTCATGATGACGACGTAGGGCTTGGGGTATTCGGAGATGGTGTGGTTCATCTTGTACTCGCGGTTCCAGAACCGCGCGTTCTCATTCGTGCCGGCCACGATGTCGTTGTAGACGGCTTTGATGTCGCCGCCGGCGCACAGCCCGCGCTCTCCGCGGCCGGTGACGAGCACGGCCCTGATCGAGTCGTCCTCGCGCCAGGAGCTGAGGGCGTCGTCGATGGCGCCCACCATGTCCAGGCCCAGCGCATTGATCAGCTTCGGCTTGTTCAGTTCGATCCGTCCCACGCCATCGGCGGTCGAGGTGATCACGGATGCTTCCGTCGGCGGCGCCGCGGTGTCTGTCGTCATATCAGCCCACTCCTGTGCTCTTGCGCGAGATGATCACGCGCATGATTTCGTTGGTGCCTTCCAGAATCTGGTGGACGCGCAGGTCGCGCACCAGCTTCTCAATTCCATACTCTGTCAGATAGCCGTAGCCGCCGTGCAACTGGAGTGCCCGATTGGCCACGTCGAAGCCGGTGTCGGTGGCGGTGAGCTTGGCCATGGCCGAGAGCAGCGAGGTGTTCGGGTCGCCGGCATCATAGGCGTTCGCGGCCCTCCAGAGCAGCGACCGGGCAGCTTCGAGCTTCGCCTGCATCTCGGCGACCTCGAAGCGCAGAGCTTGGAAGCCGGAGAGTTCGGAGCCGAATGCCTGTCGTTCGCCCATATAGTCGATGGCCTTCTCCAGCGCGCCCTGTCCGCCGCCGAGGGAGCAGGCGCCGATGTTGAGGCGTCCGCCGTCGAGCCCGGACATCGCGATCTTGAAGCCCTGCCCCGGTTCGCCGAGGAGGTTCTCCTTCGGCACGCGGACGTTCTCCATGATGACCTGCCGGGTCGGCTGAGCGCGCCAGCCCATCTTCTGTTCGTTCGGGCCGAAGCTCAGGCCTTCCATGCCCTTCTCGAGGATGAATGCGGAGATCCCGCGGGAACCCTCCTGGCCGGTGCGGGCCATGACGAGGTAGGTCTCCGAGGTGCCGGCGCCGGAGATGAACTGCTTGACGCCGTTGAGCACATAGTGATCGCCGTCCTCGCGGGCGGAGGTCCGCAGTGCCGCGGCATCGGACCCGGCGTTGGGTTCGGTGAGGCAGTAGCTGCCGAGGTGGTCCATTCCGGCCAGCGGGACGAGGTACTTCTCCTTCTGCTCCGCATTGCCGTACTTGTCGATCATCCAGGCGACCATGTTGTGGATGGAGATGTATGCGGCCACGGAGGGACAGGCGGTCGACATCGCCTCGAAGACGAGAGCCGCATCCATGCGACCCATGCCGGTGCCGCCGGATTCCTCGCTGACGTAGATGCCGCCCATGCCGAGTTCTGCCGAGCGTTTGATGACGTCGACGGGGAAGTGATGCTCGGCATCCCACTCCAGGGCATGGGGAGCGATCTCGGAATCGGCGAATTCGCGCACCATGCCGGAGATGGTCTGTTGTTCTTCGGTCAGACCGAATGGCAGGGCAGCGGCCGTGCTGCGGGACATGGTTCCTCCAGGAAGGGAATCGGACGCGTATGTGGTGACAGGCACCACGATACGGAGAAAATACTAGGACGTCCAACTAATTTCGCCGAGGCGGTGCCGCGCGGCCGAACGGAGTCGGCATCGGTCGGTTCAAGCGCTGCCCTCGAGCTCGGTCCGCAGGGACTCGAGATGGGGGAGGAGGCCGCCGAGGTCGGTGCGGGCGAAGACTGAGGAGGTGAAGACCTGCTCATTGAGGGCGGTGGTCGCGCGGGCGGCGAGTTCGCGGCCCGCGTCGGTGAGATCGACGAGTGTGGTGCGGCGGTCGTCCGGGTGGCTGCGCCGTTCGACCAGTCCCGCCTTCTCGAGGCGATCGACGGAATTGGTCGTCGAGGTGGCATGGACCTGCAGGCGCGCGGAGATCTTCGACATCGGCAGCGTGCCTGACTTCGTGAAGGACAGGAGAGTGAGCACCTCATAGCGCGAGAATGTCAGCGCGAAGGGTTTGAGCGCGGAGTCGACCCGAGCCAGGAAGAGCTGGTGGACCCGCATCACCGAGATGACGGTATTCATGCCCTCAGCCGCATCGTCCCATCCATGGGCGAGCCACTGACGTCGTGACTCTTCGATCGGGTCGATTCTGTTCGCTGCTGTCTTTTCCGCCGCCATTGTCGACAGTGTAGTGAAGTGAGAAGATGATCGCATGTGCGGCCGACTCAATATGTCCCTCGACCCTGCGGATCTCGCCGATGAGCTTCGCCTGGACGTCGTGTCATACGACTTCACTCCCCGCTACAACGTCCCGCCCGGGTCCTTCGTCCCTATCGTCGTCGAGCGACTCGACGAGGACGGACAGCTGAACCGTCGTCTGGAGACTGCGTCCTGGGGTCTGGTGCCCGCGTGGGCGAAGGACACGAAGATCGGCTTCAAGGCCTTCAACGCTCGATCCGAGACGGTGTTGGAGAAGCCCATGTTCCGGCAGGCGATCAAACGACGTCGCTGCGCCCTGCCGATTCCCGGCTATTACGAATGGGAGGTCACCGACGACGGGAAGCAGCCGTGGATGATGACCTCCGCCGGCGACGGCCCGCTCTTCATGGCTGGGCTGTTCGAGTTCTGGAAGCAGCCGGATCAGTCCTGGCTGGTGTCGACGACGATCATGACCATGGAGTCGGCTGGACACCTGCAGGGTGTGCACCACCGGATGCCGGTATTCCTCTCCCGTGAGCACATCGACGAGTGGATCGATCCCGCGACTGCCAGCAGTGAGGTCCCGGCCCTGCTCGACTCGGTCCTGGGGCAGGTGGATCCCGCCGGGGTGGACCGTCACAAGGTGGGCAAGGAGATCGGAAACGTCCGCAATGATCGGCCCGAACTCGCCCGCCCCGTGGCCTGATCGGAGAGGCTTTCGTCCGTCTCCGAAGATGAATTCGAGGCCGTGTTGCACGCTCCCTCAGAAGTGTGTAATGTGTACCAGGTTGCCAGGCCGCAAGGACAGGCAACAGCCAATCTGATCAGTGACTGATCCGGTAACGCGATGATGAACTTCGAGTTGCACAGGGCAGAACAACGATGTAGAGTGAACATCCGCTGGTACGGCGGGCCGCAAGGCAGAAAGTGCGCAACCGATACCCCCAGTGAACGTGCCGCCTTTTGTGTGGTTCGGTGATGGGTGTGTGTTTGTGGTTTGAGAATCCAATAGCGTGTTTGTTTGAACAATTAGTGATGCCAGATAATTATATTATTTCTGGTAAGACAACCACATGATCAAACATTTGGTGCCGACCCCTCGCCGGGTGGGTGCCGTTGTGGTGTTTGGTCGTGTTTTTTATGGGTCAACCTTCTCACCCCGTGAGGGGTTGGCTGTCTTGCTGGGATTCTTACGCAACATAAAGTTTTTTATGGAGAGTTTGATCCTGGCTCAGGACGAACGCTGGCTGCGTGCTTAACACATGCAA
>NZ_PGFV01000004.1 GCF_021023135.1 Brevibacterium sp. CCUG 69071 | reverse complement strand
GCGAAGCCGACCGCAGAGCCAAACTCGCCGAGAAACTCGGCGGCCGCGTCAACACCAACGGACAAGCACTGCCACCCCAACACCCCGTCGTAGCCGACAAACTCCACGACGGAACACTCTCCACCGATCAAGTCACCACCATCGAAGCCTGCCTCGCCGACCTGCCCTTCACCGCGACCGAGGACATGAAAACCCAAGTCGAGGCCGACCTCGTCGCCTACGCCCCGAAAGTCGCCGTACGGGAACTGCGCGAGATCTTCCGCCGCATCCTCGCCCACCTCGACCCCGACGGCACCCAACCGATCGATGAGACGAAACGAGAGAACTACTTCGTCACCGCCCGCCCCACACGCAACGGCGACTGGAAACTCGACGGGATCCTCGACCCCACCACCGGCGCCGAACTCCACGGACTCCTCACCTCCCGCATCGAATCCACCCAACCAACCCCCACCACCAGCACCGAAACCCCAGACGCTAACCCGATAACACCGACTGCCGGCACCGGGAATGAGAATCCCGACTCCGGGAACACCACTGCCGCTGCCGCCACTGCCGGCGAAGAGGCTGCCGGGGACGAGCCTGCCGGCGACGAGGCTGTCGATGGTGGGGCATTCGCCCCCAATGGTGGACTGCCCCAGATCCCCGGGCAGGAACGCTTCAACACTCTCGATGCCGTGTTCACCGGCGACCGCCACGACGCCCCACCCTGGGCCGTCTTCGACGCCACCACCCCCGACCCCACTGGCGAGACCACCGACGCTCCTGCCAACACAGACGATTGCACAACCAGCAGCGCTGCTACGTCGGGTCGTCCGGGATACGGGGTGCGTACCGATGGCACCGAGGTCAACGTCACCGACGCCCAACCCACGGCACGGACCTGGATCTACGAACGCTTCGCCACCCTCATCGGGCGTATCAGTATGAAAGAAGCCGAGAAAGGCTCTCCCTACGCCCTGGTCATCACCGCCAAAGCCACCGATATCGCCACCGGTACCGGGGAAGCCCGCACCGGGGCCGGGGACCGGATCCCACTGGGCGAAGTCACCTCCCGCGGATTGGACGGGCGCGTGTTCTTCAACCTCATGGACGACACCGGACGAACCGTGGCCGTTCGGACCGAGAACAGGTTCGCGAACAAACACCAGACCGCGATCATCACCGCCCGCGACCGCGGCTGCATCTTCCCCGGCTGTGACTCCCCACCCGGATGGTGCGACGTCAACCACGTCCTGCCCCACGCGGCCGGTGGAAAGACTGATATCAACAACCTCTGCCTGTTGTGTTCAGCGCATCATCACCTGCTGGACCGGTCGGACTGGGAGATCACAATGCTTGACTGTGGTCGACCCGCCGCGGTCCCACCACCGAGTATCGATCCAGCGAAACGCCCGATCCTGCACTCGAGATTCATCGCCGACGACATCATCGAGACCCTCTTCAACGATTAACACCACACCTAGAGTGTGAGGGGACAAGTGCGCCCACACCCAGCCCCGGCCCCACGCTCGACTCCGTACTCGGCGACGTTCTGGCTCAATGGAACTCATGCCCAGCCCCATCATGGACCACAGCAACTGAACTGCGCCGTCACCAGATCTTGAGTATCCAGCTCAGCAGCCGCCCACGCTATCAACACTGACTCTGCCGAATACGAACTTCTCAGGCGCGACGGGTGAGGCGGCCGGGTCAGCTGGCGATCACGCTCTTGCTGTCGCTGTTCCTGTCGCGGTCACTGCCCCTATCGCTGCCCCTATCGCTGTCACTATTGCAGACTCCATCGTTCGCGAGATCGCGGAGGGCGGACACTGCGTCGGCGATGAGATCCTGTTGCGGGTGGCCCGGATCGCTGAGCGCATGGATGTACCGCGTCGGAGTCGGGGCGGCCAAGGGAATGATCGTCACCCCAGCCGGCAGCGGATCGATCCCGAGCCTCGGCAGAATCGTCAGGCCCAGACCGCGACTGACCATGTGCAGTGCAGTCACGAAGCTGTGCGCCTCGTGTTTGAAATGCACACGGACACCGGCGCGAGCGCAGGCCTCGAAGAGGATCGTTCGGCATGGACCCTCGCCAGTGTCATTGTCGATCCACTGGAACGGTTCGATCTCGGGCAGAGTGACCTCGGACCTGTCCGCCAGCACATGATCGTCCGGTACTGCCACCACATACGGGTCCCCGGCGAGGAACGTACTCGTCACCTGCGGTGGGAACGACGCATCGGGAGCGTCCGCGACGACTACTTGGATATCCGACGGGCACTCCTGCCACACTCCCTCCTGCAGATTCAGCTGAACCGTGGTGGCGGGGTGCCTGTGTTCAAGGTAGGACACGAGCTCCGGCAGCCAGCTGTTTCCAGCAGTGCTGAAGTATCCGATCGAGAGTCGCCCGATGCGATTCTCCTGCAGGTCGGACACCCGCTGATTCAACCGTGCAGAAGCGTCGAGCACCGAATCCACATCTTGCATGATCGCCGATCCGATATCGGTCAGGCAGAGTCCTCGCCCCTGCCGTTGAAACAGCGTCAATCCTGTCTCCTGCTCAAGGAGTTTGAGATGGTGGCTGACGGCGGAGGGCGAGAGCCCGAGGAACTGAGCCGCAGAGCGAACCGATCCACTCAGGGCCACCGACTTGAACGTCTGCAGGTGAGCAACATTGTGCATGTTCCGAATGTACGAGGATCATACACGTGTGTGCAATAGTGTGCGCTTTTATTTCATCATCGTTCGAAGAATACTCAAGTACATGAACGCATCCTCCAGCGATTCCGAATTGCCTCGATCCGTCGGTCGTACCGAAGACGAGCCGGCTGCCGCAGCTACACCGGCCACTCCGGTCGCCACGGCCGCACCCACCGCCACCACTGCACCGGCCACCACCGCCACAACCACCTCGGCGGCGATTGCCGCTTTACCGCGATGGCGGGGACTTCCCTGGGTCGCGGCACTGCTCACGATGATCTTCTGGGCGTCATCCTTCGTCGTCATCCGCGACGTGGGGGAGCACTTCTCGCCCGGCCCGATGGGACTCCTCCGCGGTGGATCCGCGGCGATCGTCCTCTCCGCGCTCATGCTGTTCCGCCGGCCGAGACTGCCCCGCGGCAAGATCGTCTGGCTGATCCTCGTTCTGTGGGGCGCCGCCTGGTTCGCCGCCTATGTCGTCGTCCTCAACGCGGCCGAGCGCTCGATCGACGCCGGCACCGCTTCCATGATCGTCAACATCGCCCCGCTGATCATCGCCGTCTTCGCCGGTGTCTTCCTCGGCGAAGGCCTGCTCAAGCGACTCCTCGTCGGCATAACGGTCTCGCTGTTCGGCATCGGAATGATCACCGCGGCCAGCTTCACCGGGTTCTTCACCATCGGCGGACTCGCCTTGAGCCTGACGGCCGCTCTGCTCTACGCGGCCTGCGTGCTCCTGCAGAAGCACTTCCTCTCACGCGAGGACTCGGTGACCGTGACCTGGATGGGCATCCTGGTCGGAACCGCGGTCTGCCTCGTCTTCACCCCGGGACTCATCGCCGAGGCGGCACAGGCACCCATCGGAATGACCCTGCAGGTCGTCTACCTCGGCGTGATTCCGACGGCCCTCGCATTCAACCTCTGGGGGTACGCTCTGCGATTCCTCCCAGCGGGAATGCTGAGCTCATCGAGCCTGCTCGTCCCCGCGATCGTCGTCGTCCTGGCGTGGCTGCTCCTGGGGGAGGTCCCACCGCCGCTGGCTGCCGCCGGTGGGGTACTCTGTCTGGCCGGAGCGGCCTGTGCCATCGGGCCGCAGATAGTTCGATCGCTGCGGACGAAGTCGGACGAACCGGCCGCGTCGTCTCAGCACACACCCTCGTCCGAGGTCACATCGCAGATCTGAAGGACGGCGACGTGCGGACGACCGGCGAGCACGCAGGCTCATCCCTCCGCCTTTCCTTCTCGCCAATAGCCCATGAAGGCGATCTGCTTGCGATCGACGCCCACCTCCTGCACGAGGTATCGGCGCAGGCGCTTGACCGGGCCGGCCTCACCGGCGATCCAGGCGTAGAACGGCCGTTCGACCTTCTCGGTCGCACTCGAGCTGCTCTGCGCGGCCTGGGTGAGTGCGGCCGGCACGTCCCAGAGGATCTCCTCGTCGATGTTGACGTCCTCAAGACCCACCTCGGCGGGGGAGGACGAAGGCGCGGACGAGGTCGGAACCTCGGAACGCACAGCCTCCCGGACCGCCGGCTCGAGCAGCTCGCCGAACGCAGCATCACCGCGCGGCAGCCACTCGAGCTCGAAGCCGTCCGGGGCGTCGATGTCGATGATGTCGTCGGCGGTCGGAACCTCGAGGATCGCCTTGCCGCGCGTCTGCGTGTCTTTGATTGAATCGAGGATCGAGGCGATGGCCGGCACGGCTGTCTCGTCGCCGGCGAGCAGGATCTGATGTGCGTCACCGGGTTCGAATTCGATACCGGCGCTCGGACCTTCGGCATGCCGTGAGGGCCCGATGATGTGCAGTCTGTCGCCGACCTGGACGGCCTGGGCCCAGCCTGCGGCGGGACCGGAGTGACCATCGGCGTCGACATGGAGAACCATGTCGACGAGGAGCTCACCGTTCTCTTCACTCCACTGCCGGACGGTGTAGGTCCGCATCGATCCGCGCACCTCGGGGTCGACCTGCAGCCATGCCTGGTACCAGGACACCCCGGCCTCCTCCTGCTCGGCGAGGAAGCTCAGGAGGTCGAACTGCGGTTCACGAGCACCCTGGGGCGGAATGATGAGTTTGAAGCGAAGATCACGAGGGTGTCCCTTGGGGCCGAAATCGTCGAGCCCGGGTCCGCCGAATGTGATGCGGCGGAAGGTCGGGCTGAGGTCCTCGATGCCGGTGACGGTGGCTTCGAAGGCGCCGATGGGTGCTCGTGACACTGATTCTCCTTCATTCTCCGCGACTTTCGGACTCATCCCACCGAGGGTCGCGGGATCGTATGCGAGCCGATCGGATGGGCGACCACCGGTGTGATCGGTGTGCCTCTGACAGTCGGCCTTGATGTCCATGGGCCAGCCTACGCCAAAATGGTTAGGCAAGCCTTTCCACAATGATGTTACCGTGGACCCGGCATCGTCGATTTCGGTCACAATGTGGACTCTTGCGGTCGCGCCGGGGGCCTCAGTCGCCATTTCCAGATCCAAGCAGTCCTGCCGAAACGGACGCGTCGCCATCATCGTCGTTCTGCCACAACCGAAGAACAGCACTGCCCGAACTCAGCTCACCGAAAGGCTCTTGATGCATCGCCGTCAGCTCCTTGCCCTGTCCGCTCTTGCGCCGTTCGCGCTCGTCGCCTGCTCGAGGGAGGGGACTGAGACCACGGGGGCCGCGAGCAGCGCCGAGAACTTCTCCTACTCCCCGGAGGGATATGACGGTCTGACCATCGAACTCGACCGGCCGGCCGAACGCATCGCCATGGACTTCTATTCGGCTGCGGCGCTGGCACCCTATGGGATCAAGCCGGTTGCGGTCTACGGGTTCGGCCAGAACGAGTCCCCGGGCAAGTCCTTCGATCACACCGGTGTGGAGATCGTAGGCACCGATATGGAGCTTGATGTCGAGGCGCTTGCCGCGACGAATCCCGACATCATCGTCGCCTACGGCAACGAGAAGGGCGACGGTTGGACCTGGTGGGAGGACAAGCTCAAGGAGCAGGTCACCTCCCTGGCGGAATTCGTGCCGGTCAAACTCGACGGCGCCACCCCGGACTCGATGTTCGCCCAGTACGCAGCGATCGCGCAGGCCCTCGGAAAAGACACCGAGACGGGCGAGATCGCGCAGCAACGCAAGGCCTTCGAGGGTGCGCGGCAGAAGATCCGCGACATCACCGCGGAGAAGGACTGGCTGACCGTGCTGCTCGCGAACTTCAGTTCGGAGCTCAACTACACTGCCAAGGCGCTCGGCGTCGCCAAGATGCTCAGCGACGACGGACTCAAGCTGGTCGGGCCGGATTCCGGTGCGGACACCAGCTGGGCCGAGGTGTCCTGGGAGAAGATGCCCGACTACCCCGCAGACGTCCTCCTCGTCCACGACGCCTCAGCCGAATACGAGGACAATCCGATCTTTGAATCTCTCCCCGCGGTCAAGGCCGGCCAGCTCGGCACCTGGGACGACAAACGGGCCTACACCTACGACGGCTACACGCAGTGGCTCGGCGAACTCGCCGAGGTGCTCGAGAACGCCGAGGACATCGTCAAGGATTGAGCAGTCGGGGCCCCGGGCGGAAGGGTCCGAGGGTGCGGGGCGAGACAGTCCGAGGGTGCGGGCGGCCCCGACATTGCGCCCCTGGCGGTGACCGGGCGGGATAGGATCGCTCCATGAGCGACCTCCCGCCCGATCTAGCCGATGACGACATCATCCGCTCCCTGGCCGCAGCCGTCCCGACGACATGGATCCGCGCCGGCACCGAGGTGGGTCCTGGGGGCGCGGAAGAAGCGCACACCGACATCGCAGCGGAACTGCCGGAGCTGGCCTCCGCGGCCGACGCCGCCGCCCAGCGATTCGAGCGTTTCGCTCCGTGGTTTGCCGAGACGTTTCCCGAGGCGATCATCCCCGAGGCGGTCGGGCTCGAGATGCCCGGGCACGACATACCCGGGCTCATCGAATCTCCGCTGACCCGGGCGGACGCCGCACAGAAGCGGCTCGACGCACTGTTCGGCACTCGACTGTCGGGACAGCTGTGGCTCAAACGCGATGATCGCCTCGCCGTCAGCGGGTCGATCAAGGCTCGGGGCGGCTTCCATGAGGTGCTCGAATACGCCGAGGCGGTCGCCGCCGAGCACGGGCTCGACGCTGACGACCACGCCACCTACTCCGGCGAGGAGTTCCGCAGGATCGCCGGCACCTATCGGATCGTCGTCGGTTCGACGGGGAACCTTGGGCTGTCGATCGGGATCCTCAGTGCCGCACTCGGATTCGCAGCCACGGTGCACATGTCGGCCGATGCCCGGGCCTGGAAGAAGGAGGAGCTGCGCGATCACGGTGTCGAAGTCATCGAACACGACGGAGACTTCGTTGCAGCGGTCGAGGCCGGTCGCACCTCGGCGCTGGGGTCCGAACGCACCCACTTCGTCGACGATGAGGATTCGATCAGCCTCTTCGCCGGGTATTCGGTCGCGGCTGAGCGGCTCAATCGGCAGTTCGCCGAAGCCGGCGTGACGATCGATTCCGACAGCCACCTCGTCGTCTATCTGCCCTGCGGGATCGGCGGCGGTCCGGGCGGGGTCACCTTCGGCCTCAAGCGTGCCTTCGGCGACAACGTCCACTGCGTCTTCGTCGAACCCAGCCAGGCTCCGGCGATGTTCCTCGGCGTGCGCACGGGTCTGCACAGCGGCATCGCCGTTCAGGACATCGGACTGAGCGGCGCCACCGCCGCGGACGGACTCGCGGTGGCCAGACCTTCTCGTTTCATCGGGCCGACGATCGGGCCGCTGATCTCAGGTTTCGCCTCGGTGCCGGATGACGTGATCAAAGCCGGGGCCGGAGTTCTCCACGAGACCGAAGGCATCGACGTCGAGCCTTCGGCGACCGCAGGTCTGACGGTGCCGTGGCGGATGGGAACGGACGATGACCGCGACGAAGCCCCCGCCCCGTGGCCGAAGGCGAGCGTCCATCTCGTCTGGCTCACGGGAGGTGCCATGGTGCCGGCCGATGAGATGCGCGGCTATGTCACCGAAGGGCTTGAGCTCGCACCGACGATCGCCCATTCCGCCCAGGCGGTGTTCCGCGAGTGGGCGGGCACGAACTTCGAGCTCTCAAACCATCACGCTCGGAGCAGAGCCGCTCGTCTCTTCTGAACCAGGTACACCACGATTCCTATGGCCAGCCAGATCGCACCGATGAGCAGGGCCAAGGGGTTCGCGCTGATGAGCACCGCGAGAAGCAGCAGAGCGCCGATGACGGGGATCACCCCGTGGTTGAGCCAGCTCGGCTTCTCGCTGCCGAGGCGTTTGACGAGGAAGTAGCCGACCACAGACGCCTGGACGAAGACGAACGCCGTAAGCGCACCGACGTTGACGATCGAAGTCAGTTGGTCGAGTCCATCGGCACGGCTCGCCGCCCACCCGGCGACGACGATGTTCCCGGCCGCGGCCACGAGGATCCCCTTCCATGGCACACCGGTCCGCGGGGCCACCTCGGCGAGGAATTTCGGGACCTGCCGCTGCCGACCCATATCCATGAGGATCCGCGATCCGGCGGCCTGACCGATCATCGCCGAGAACGCGGCACCGACGGCCTTGGCCAGCGCGAGCAGCCAATGCACCCACCCGCCGAGGGTGGAATCGACCGCGCTGTAGTACGCGGCCCCCTCCAGCGAGGGATCCGCCTGCAGATCGGCCGGAGTCAAGGGCGAGAGCAGGCTGCCGACCCACGTCTGTGCGACGAAGAAGACGCCGGCGAGCACTAGGCAGATCAGCGTCGCGCGCCCGACGATCCGCGGCCCGCCCTTGGCCTCCTCGGAGAAGGTCGCCAGCGAATCGAAGCCGAGATAGGACAGCACCGCCACGGACACCGCGGCGAGCACGGCGGTCAGCGAGAACGCATCGACCCCGGTCAGCGGTGAGAGCCAATCGCGGGTCGGTCCGTGCTGGGCCAGGTGCGCGATCCCGAGGACGAGCACGAGAGCGAGCACGGCCACCTCGACGAGGACGACCGTGGTGATGACCCGCGAAGCGACCTTGACCCCGGCGAGATTGAGGCCCGTGGTCAGCACCACGGCCACACCCACGAACACCCACACGGGGATGGCGGGGAAGATCGAATTGAGCGCGATTCCGGTGAACAGATACGCCACGGAGGGAATGAAGAGGTAGTCGAGGAGGATCATCCACCCGGCAACGAATCCTGCCGGTCTGCTGATGCCTGCCGAGGCGTAGGCGAAGACCGTGCCCGCCCGCGGCACCTCGCGCGACATGCGCATATAGCTGACCGCGGTGAAGGCCATGACGATCGTCGCGACCACGTAGACGAGGGCCACGGCGCCGCCCGAACGGGCGTCGAGCGTGCCGAAGACGCCGACGGCCGCGGCCGGCCCGATGAACACGAGACCGAAGAAGACGAGCTCCCTCAGGCCGATCGTGCGACGCAGCCAGCCGGTGGAATTCGCCGCGGAACCGGCGCCGGCGTCGGTTCCAGCCCCGGCGCCGGCCCCGGAGCCGGAAGGCGTTCCAGAACCGGGTTCCGGTCGTCCCTGCGTGCTCTCACCTGCATCGCTCATCATTGCTCACTCCGTCCTCGTGCCGATCATCGCTCTGACTCTATGCCCGATCCCCGGCAGAGGGAATGTGGATCCGCTCACCGGTGCGCCGAGGCGGGGTGCGGTTCGGTGCGGTCCGGATCGGTGGCGCCTGGGCCGGCCCCGGCCGGAGACACCCGCCGAGGCGGGGCTCAGATCTCCCGGCGAGCCACCTCGGCGGAGACCTCGGCCAACACCTCGAGAGCCTCGGCGATGAGCGGCTGACCGGCGGATCCGCTCCTGATCCCGGTGAGGATCTTCCGCGAGGGCACGGGATCTCCGCGCAGCGGAACCCGAGCGACATCGAAGCCCTCCGGGAGGCGCGCCAGGCGCGGAATGAGCGCGACCCCCAGCCCCGCCGAGACGAGCGCCGCCCCTGTCTCCCACTCCCGCGACTGATGCGCCTTCTCGGGCAGGAACCCGGCCGCGGCGCAAGCCGTGCGGACCAGCCGGTGATACGGCGAACCCGGTCGATCGAGGATCCAGGCCTCCTCGGCGGCCTCGCTCAGCGACGCCGCCGAACGGGTCGCAAGCCGGTGATCGGCGGGGACGAGCAGATCGAGGCGATCGCTGAAGAGTGCAGACTGCTCGAACCGCGCATCGCTGCGCGGCGGCAGCGGGTCGGTGGCCACGACCACGGCGATATCGGCCTGCTCGGCCAGCAGGAGATCGAAGCACTCTTCGGGCTCGGCCTCGATGATCGTCACCCGACTGTCGGGGTAGCGCTGTGCAAGCCGCTGCGCCGTCGGCGGCAGCAGAGTGGCCGCGGCGGTGGAGAACCCGCAGAGTCTCAGCTGTCTGCGCCGAGTCCCCGTGCCGAGGCCGTCGAGCTCCCCGCGGATCTCCTCCCACCGAGTGAACAGCTCTTGGGATCGCTCGAGCAGAAGCTGCCCGGCACGAGTGATCACCAGACCCCGGCCGCGCTGCTCGACCACGGGCATGCCGAGGTCCTTCGACAGGGATCTGAGCTGGTGCGATACGGCCGACGGCGTGTAGCCGAGACGGCGGGCGACCTCGGTGAGGGTGCCGAGTTCCACGAGCACTCGAAGGACATGGAGGCGCTGATCGATCATGCAATATTTTTGCACAATTGTGACGAAAAGTATTCGCTTTTCTTTGTCAGCCCCTAGTCGGACACTGGGAGGACAGAGGTGAAGGCGGCTCCGGAGACCGCACCGACGCTGTCGATGGCTGCACCGGCACCGTCGAAGCGGCGCTGCAGATGCAGACGGCGTCAGCCATCGCCGAGGCAGGAGATCACGATGAGGTGGTGGACGACATGACCCTGGCACCCGAGACGAACAGGTCCCCGGCAGGAGCAGGCGGATCCGGCGCGACCGCCGCGACGCCCGCGTCCGCGACCACGACGATGCCCCCAGCCGCGACCGCGACCGATCCGACCGTGATCGACCGATTCATCGACGACCGCCGCCCCGGCTACTCGCTCGAATCGCCCTTCTACACGAGTCCCGAGTTCTACGCCCGCGACGTCGAGGCCATCTTCGCCTCGACATGGATCTTCGTCGCCACCGTCGCCGAGGTCCCCGATTCCGGTGACTACGTGACGATCGACATCGGCTCCTACTCGGTCATCGTCATCCGCGACGACGACGGAGACATCCGCGCCCACCACAATGTCTGCCGCCACCGCGGCACTCGTCTGCTCGGCGAACTCTCCGGCTCGGTCGGCAACATCGTGTGCAGCTACCACCAGTGGACCTACACCCCGGCCGGCGAACTCATCTCGGCCGGAGTCCAGGCGCCCGGCTTCGACAAGGCCTGCTTCTCGCTGCGCTCGGTCAACGTCCGCGTGATCGGCGGTCTGATCTTCATCTGCATCGGCGACCCACCCGAGGACATCGACGAGGTCGCCGAAGTGATCGAGCCCTACATCGCCCCGCACGACATCGCCGGATCCAAGGTCGCAGCGCAGGTCGACCTCATCGAGGACTCGAACTGGAAGCTCGTGATGGAGAACAACCGCGAGTGCTATCACTGCGAGGCCGGCCACCCGGAACTCACCTGCACCTTCTTCCCCACCTACGGGTACACGCCCGAAGAGATCCCCAAGCGCCTCATGCCCGCCTACCAGCGCTATCTCGACGCAGAGGACCAGCTGCACGCCAACTGCGATCGCAACGGCATCCCCTATGCACTCGTCGAAGACCTCAGCGGTCGTCCCACCGGATTCCGGATCGAGCGGGCCGCCCTCGACGGCAAGGGGGAGTCGTACACGATGGACGGATCGGCCGCCTCGGCGAAGCTCCTCGGTGATCTCGATACCTTCGTCCTCGGCCGCGCCTCGCTCCACGTCCAGCCGAACATGTGGTTCCATGCGATGGGCGACCACGTGGTGACCTTCAGCCTGGTCCCCTTGGCCGCGGACAAGACGCTCGTGCGCACCACCTGGCTCGTCGCCGCCGACGCCGAGGAAGGCGTCGACTACGACCTCGACAACCTCACCACGGTGTGGATCAAGACGAACGAACAGGACGCGGCCTTCTGCGAACGCGGGCAGGCGGGCGTGTCCTCACCGGCCTACATTCCGGGACCCTACGCGCCCACCGAGGAACACCTCGAGGAGTTCTGCGCCTGGTACATCGAACGCCTCAAGGCGCACCGCGAGAAGGCGACCGGCGGCAGGGTGTCAGTTGGGAAAGCGACTGACGGAGATGCAAGTGGCGGAGATGCGACTGACGGGAAGGCGGCAGACCGATGAGATATCGCCGGAACACCCTGACCCCGGTTCTCGAGGAAGTCAGGAACAAGGCGATCTTCCGTGTGCCTTCACCTCGAAGGACGCTCGCCGAGGCGGTTCGGCAGACCCTCGAGCCAACGACGGCTCCCGAACTGGTCACGACTCCCGAGCCGGCTCCTGCGACGGCAGCGTTGCCGACGCCAGAGACTGCCCCGCCCGCGACGACCCACCCGGCGCTGCTCGTCGGCACCGGGTCCGCCATGAGCGCACCGGCGGCAGAGCACGTCGACACCATGCCGATTCTCGGCGGGGCCCTCGCGCTCGCCGGGGACGCTCGGCCGGGTCCCCGCGGGGACGTTCCGGGCAGTGACGAACTCACCGGCTTAGTCGAGGTCGTGCGGATCACCGAGGTGACCCACGACGTCAAGACCTTCGAGCTTTGGGCACCGTGGCTGACAGCGGTCGATTTCGAGCCGGGCCAGTACGTGACGATGCGCGTGCCTGAGCTCGGGCTCGAGCGCTGCTATTCGATCTCCTCGGCGCCCTTCGGCACGAACACCTTCACGGTGACGATCAAGCGCGTGCCCACAGGCATCGTCTCGACTCACCTGCACGAGAGGGTGCGCGTCGGCGACCTGCTCCATGTCGACGGCCCGTACGGTCTCTTCAGCACGAGCTTCCACCCTGCGGCCAAGCATCTGTTCCTCTCGGCCGGATCGGGCATCACCCCGATCATGGCCATGGTCCGCAGTCTCCTGGCCCGCCCGACCGGGATCCCCACCGACATCGTCTTCGTCCACAACGCCGCCACCCCCGCGGACATCATCTTCCGCACCGAGCTCGAACAGCTCGCCGAGGTGCCCGGAATCCGGGTCGTGACGATGTGCTCACGTGATTCCGTGGACGAGACATGGTCCGGCAGGCGCGGCCGAATCACGCAGGATGTGCTCGCCGAGGCGGTCCCCGATGCCGCGGCACGCGAGACCTTCGTGTGCGGTCCGAACGGATATATGGACACCGTCCGGCCTCTCCTCGCCGAGGCGGGTGTCACCGCCGTCCACGAGGAGTCGTTCGTGTTCGCGAAGAGTCCCGGCGCGCGCCTGGCTCAGTCCCGTGCCCGGGGCAGGGCCGGTGCGCGGGACGAGACGAGTGGGCGGAACCGGACGGGTGCGCAGAACGGGACCGGCGCGCAGCGGGCAGGGCTGAGCACCCATGCGATCGACTTCAGCCTCAGCGGTCAGCGCATCGACTGCGATGCTGCGACCACGGTCCTCGATGCGGCGGTCGAAGCGGGGATGACCTTCCCCTCCTCCTGCGAAGAGGGGGCGTGCGGAACCTGCAAATCGGTGCTTCTCAGCGGTGAGGTCGAGATGAACCATGCGGGCGGTATCCGGCCCAAGGAGATCGCCGCGGGCAAGTTCCTTCCCTGCTGCTCGACCCCGCTGAGCGACCTCATCGTGGAGCGCTGAGAAAAACGCGCCGAGCTGGGAGGATCCCGGCCGCGAGCGACCTCGGGTTCCGAGCCCATTCAGTCTCGGAGCCCCGCCACCCGCAGACTCCCATCACCCCTGAGCGATGCCCGCGACGATGCGCTGAACTCGGGGGATGAGCTCCTCGAGCTCGTGGCCTTCGAGCCTCAGCCACTGCTCCAGCTGTGCGGCCGAGAGCACCGCCATGACCGCCTCGGCGCGGAATCTCGCATCCTCCGGACACTCCTCGGCGATGAGGATCTCGAGGTGTCGGCGCCAGAACGGATAGACCACTCGGTCGAAGCGCCCGCGGGGGCTCGAAGCCTCGGTGAGCAGCACGAGTTCGAGATTGCCCGCGATATGGCGGATGTATGCCTCGACGAACGCGGTCAGGCGGTCGATTCCGGGCGCGCCCGGACCCAAGGGCGGTGGTCCCTGGAGCATCCGGGCATGCATATCGCGAACCCGGTCATCGAGCAGCGTCGAGGCGATTCCCGCCTTATCGGTGAAGTTCCGATAGAGCGTGCCTTTGCCGACGCCGGCGCGACGGGCCAGTTCGTCCATGGTCAGACTCGCCACGCCGTGTTCGGTCACGAGCGCTGCGGCGGCATCGAGGATGCGGCGCCGATTCCGCTGGGCATCGGCGCGCAATGGAGCGTCGGGGGAAGCCAGGGGAAGCAGACCTCTTCCAAAAGCGGACTGCGGTCCGGTATGCTCGCTCATATACGGACTATAGTCCGGATGCGAATCCGAGAGAAAGCTCAGCGAGGAGGCGACGATGACAGCGATCATGGTGCACGAACACGGAGGGCCTGAAGTCTACGTGCAGACTGACGGTGAGGACCTGCGGCCCACGGAGGGTCAGATCCTCGTCGAGCTCAGCGTCTCGGGAGTGAACTTCCTCGACGTCGTGCAGCGTCGAGCGGCCCTGCCGACACCGTTCCGTGCCGGCGTCGAAGGCGTCGGCCGAGTCACCGAAGTCGGTGCCGGGGTCACGGGCTTCGCGGTCGGCGATCGGGTCGGGTGGATGGCCGGGGGTCAGGGCAGCTTCTCCGACCACGCGCTCGTCAGTGCCGACAAGGCCGTCCTGCTGCCGGACGATATCGACGACGAGACCGCGGTCGCCGCTCTCATGCAGGGCATCACCGCCCACTACCTGACCACTGACACCTTCCCCGTCTCGGCCGGAGGCGTCGTCATCATCCACGCCGCCGCCGGAGGGCTCGGCCAGACTCTCACCCAGATCGCCGCCCTCAAGGGGGCCACGGTCATCGGCACGACCTCGACCGAGGAGAAGGCGGAGATCGCCCGCATCAACGGGGCGGCGCACGTCTTCGGCTACGAGGACTTCGCCGAACGGACCCTCGAAGTCACGGACGGTGCCGGCGCCGCAGTGATCTTCGACGGAGTCGGAGCGACGACCTTCGAGAAGGATCTCACGGCAGTCGCCACCCGCGGCACGATCGTCATCGTCGGCAACGCCAGCGGCCCCGTCCCGCCGGTCGACCCGAACACGCTCAACACCTCGGGCTCCCTGTTCCTCACCCGCCCGACGGTCGCCGACCACGTGCGCACGCCCGCGGAGCTGCACGCGCACACCGATGAGATCTTCGCGTGGATCCGCCGGGGAGAGCTGAGAATGAATATCGGTGCCCGGTACCCCATCGCCGAGGTGGCTGAGGCCTTCGCGGCCCTCGAATCCCGGGCGACGACCGGCAAGATCATCCTCGAGCACTGAGGTTTCAGGGCGCTGGCCTGGGGGCTGAGTCCGAATGGGGACTCGACCCCCGGGGCTGAGTCCGAATCGGAACTCGATCCCCGGGACCGGGTCCTCAGTGCTTGAGCTTCGTCTCCCGCAGGCCGTAGGTGCCGAGCACATAGGGCTTGAAGTCGACGACGTCTCGACTGATCCCGTAGAGAGCCTTCTGATAGGCGACGGGGATGATCGGGGCGTCGTCGGCGACCTGCTGCTGGATCTTCGCATACAGCTCGTTCTGCTTGGCTTCGTCCTCCTCGGCCACGGCCTCCTTCGCCCACTTCTCGACCTTGGGGTTGCCGTAGCCGGAGCGGATCCCCGAATCGTCGGTCACGGCGAGGAAGTTGATCATCTGCGAGGTGTCCGAGACGTCCGAGGTCGCGTAGCTGACCTGAACCTGGAAGTCGCCGTTCGTCCGGTTCGTCGTCAGGGTCGCGTCATCGAGCTTCTGCACGTGCACGGTGAGACCGATGTCCTGCCAGGCCTGCTGGGCGATCTGGGCGAGCAGCTCGCGATCGGCCACACCCGAGGGGATCTGGATCGTGATGTCCGCGCCATCAGGATGATCGGACTCCTTGACCAGCTGCTTGGCCTTGTCCATGTCGAACTCGCTGCCGTCGACCTCCTCGGCGTGCCCGGTCAGACCGGGTGAGATGAAGCTCGTGGCGGGGTCCGCGTAGCCGGCATAGACGACGTCGACGACGGACCTGCGGTCGATGGCATAGGACATCGCACGACGCAGCTTGGGGTCGCTGAGCTCCTCGGTAGTGTTGTTGAGGTTGAAGTAGAGGATCTTCGTGGACTCGAACGCCTCGGCCCTGACATCCTGTGACCGGGCGAGCTGACTCATGCTCAGCGGTGCCGGTTCCTGGTTGATGTCGGCCTGCCCGCCGAGGAGCTGCAGGCGCCGGGTGTTGTCCTCCGTGACGACATTGAAGGTCACCGAATCGAGCGAGGGCACTCCCTCCTGCCAGTAGTCCGGGTTCTTCTTCAGCCGCAGGCTCTGGCCCTTGTTCCAGGTGTCGACGGCGAAGGGTCCGGTTCCGTCGGCGTGGGTCGCCATGTACTCGGCGTCATGTCCGCCGAAGTCGTCCGGGTAGATCGAAGCGGCGAAGAGCGCCATGTAGCTGGGCAGCGGCCCCCACGGCTGCGAGAGGTCGATGCGCACCGTGTGATCGTCGACCTTCTTCACGTCCTTGATCGGGGCGAACTCACCCGCCCACAGATTGTCCTCGTCCTCCTGGTCCCGGGCATAGTCGAGCGAGAAGACGACGTCATCGGCATCGAGTTCCTTGCCGCTGTGGAACTTCACTCCCTCGCGGAGGTGGAACGTCCACGACAGCTTGTCCTTCGACTCCTCCCAGTCCGTGGCCAGCCCCGGTTGGACTCCTGTCCCGTCGGGTTTGTTGAGGGTGAGCGTCTCGTAGACCTGCTGCAGCGTCCAGATGTCCTCGTTCTGGGTCGTCGTCGGCGGTAGCAGGGTGGTCGTGTCATCGGCTCGGGCATAGACGAGATCGCCGCCCGGGCGCACCGACTCCTGATCTCCGGAGCCGCAGCCGGCGAGGACGAGCAGGCTGGCGCACAGTGCCGCGATGAGCCCGGCGAATCGGGATCGTGCGGTGGGTCGAGATCGTGCGGTCATCGCGAGCCTCCTTTGGTCCGCGCATGCAGTCGATAGTCGGTTCCGTCCGCGGAGGCTGCACCGGCCGTGCCTCCCGACCCCGTGGAGGCGCCGTCGAGGAAGGCGCTGTCGAACCTGGGGATCGCGGCAAGCAGCGTCTTCGTGTATTCGTCCCGGGGCGCGGTGAAGATCTCCGCGGTCGTGTTCTCCTCGACGAGGACGCCGTCGTGGATGACATAGACGCGTTCGCAGAGGTTCTTGACCACCGCGAGGTCGTGGGAGATGAAGAGGATAGAGAGCCCCAACTCCTCGCGCAGGCGGGCGAAGAGGGCGACGATCTCGGCCTGCACGCTGACATCGAGAGCCGAAACGGCTTCGTCGGCGACGATCACCTCGGGCTCGACGGCCAGGGCCCGAGCGATCGCGACCCGCTGTCGTTGGCCACCGGACATCGCGGACGGGGTGCGGTCGAGGAATTCGACCGGCAGTCGGACCATCTCCATGAGCTCGGCGCACCGTTCCCGCAGCGCCGCTCCCTTGGCCAAGCGGTGGTGGCGGATCACCTCGGCGAGGGTGGCCCGCACGGTGTAGCGGGGATCGAGGGAGGCGAAGGGGTCCTGGAAGACCATCTGGACCACGCGCCACTGGGCGGCGGTGCGCTTGGGTTCGAGCTCGCGTCCGGCGAAGGACACCCGTCCGGAGTATTCGCGCTGGAGTCCGCAGATGACGCGGGAGACCGTCGACTTGCCCGACCCGGACTCGCCGACGAGACCGACGATCTCCCCGGGAGCGACCGCCAGGCTCGCATCGTCCACGGCGGTGAAGGTGCGCTCGCCGCGACCGAAGGTGACCGTGATGTGCTCGGCCCGCAGGCCGGCTGAGTCTTCCCGTGTCGTGGTCATCGTGCCCCCTCTGAGGTTCCCGCCGAAGCGTCCCCGCCGGTGCCGGCGAAGACTCCGTCATCGATCCGCGGGGTCGCGGTCAGCAGCTTGCGGGTGTGATCCTCGGTCGGGTCGTCGAAGACGGACTGGAGCACACCGTGTTCGATGATCCGACCGTCCTTCATCACGCTGATGGACTGGCACAGCTGGGCGACGACGGCAAGGTCGTGGGTGACGTAGAGCAGGCCGAGTCCCCTTTCCTGCTGCATCGTGCGGAACAGGTCGAGCACCTGCGCCTGGATCGTCACGTCCAGAGCCGTGGTCGGCTCGTCGCAGAGCAGCACCTCGGGCTCCTGGACCAGTGCCGCGGCGATCATCACCCGTTGGCGCATGCCTCCCGAGAGCTGAAACGGGTAGCTGTGGGCGCGGCGTTCGGGATCGGCGATGCCGACGCGATCCATCAGCTCGACCGCCAGCTCGTGGGCGCTGCGCTTCGACAGCCCCTTGTGCTCGGCGACGGCGTCGGTGATCTGCCGGCCGACCTTCATCACCGGATTGAGGGCGATCGCCGGTTCTTGGAAAACCATTGAGATGCCGGTGCCGCGGATCCGCTGGTCGTAGCCGCGCCGGCTGCCGGAGGTGAGGATGTTCGTGCCGCGGAAGCGGATCTCTCCCTCGACGATCTCGGCGCCCGGGGGCAGCATGCCGAGGATGCTGCGCAGGGTCATCGACTTGCCCGATCCGGACTCGCCGACCAGCCCCATCGGCTCCCCGGCCTCGAGGGTGATCGAGACGTCGTCGAGGATGCGGCGACGGCCGACCTCGCCGTCGATGTCGACGGTCAGGGAGTCCACTTCGAGAATGGGCATGCTCATCTCCTCCTCACCCTTCCTCATCTCCTCGGTTTGAGGATGTTCGTCAGGCCGTCGCCGATGAGCGCCAACGCCAGCGACACGAGGACCACGGCGAAGCCCGGCCACAGGATGAGGCCGTAGTTGCCGGTGCCCATGTACTGCTGACCGTCGTTCATCATCTGCCCCCAGTCCGCGGTCGGTGGGACGATGCCCAGGCCGAAGAAGCTGAGCGTGACGACGACGCCGATGTTGAGCACGATGTCGCTCATCGCGTAGATGATGCCCTGGCTGACGGTGTTGGGAATGACGTGTCGGGACAGGATCCGGGGGGTCGTCAGCCCCGAGGCCCGGCAGGCGGAGACGAACTCCTCCTCGCGCAGGACGAGGACCTCACCGCGGACGATGCGGGCATAGGCGACCCAGGACACGGCGCTGATGGCCACGAAGATGCTCGCCATCCCGTTGCCCATGACGAACACGAGGACGATGACGAGGACGTAGAAGGGGAAGGCCGAGACGATGTCGGCCAGGCGCATGATGACGATGTCGACCCAGCGACCGAAGTAGCCGGCCAGGGCCCCGAGGGCGGTGCCGAGGATGAAGGGCACGATCACGGCGATGACCGCGACGAGGAGGTCGATGCGCCCGCCGTGGAGGAACCTGGCGAGGATGTCTCGCCCCAGCTGATCGGTGCCCAGAGGGTGCGCGGCCGAGGACCCGCCGAAGGCGTTGAGGAGGTCCTGCCGGTTCGGATCGGCGGTGACGAACAGCGGTCCGATCGCCAGCAGGAGGACCATCGCGCCGAGGATGATCAGTCCCGTCCACAGCTGCAGATTGTGCCGTCGGAGGAAGGCCGGCAGGGGCAGCGCGAATCGAGCCTGCGGGGTGGCACGTGCGGCCGTGCCTCCCCGGGTGCGCGGCGGCTTGCCGCTCGGGTCGGGGGTCGGGCCCAAGCCGGACGGAGCGCCGGGGCCGGTCCCGGCGGGTGCGCCGGCAGACGGTGACGCGGAGCTCAGCGGATCGCTCATCAGGCCCCCAATCGCACGCGCGGATCGACGAGGCTGTAGACGATGTCGGTGAGCAGGTAGACGAGGACGACGAGCACGCCGAAGATCACCGTCAGCGCCTGCACGACGTTGTAGTCGCGGGCGAGGACGGCCTCCATGAGCAGCGAACCGACGCCGGGGATGGCGAACACGTTCTCGACCACGAGGGCACCGCCGACGAGGTGGCCGACCTGGATGCCGAGGATCGAGATCCCCGTGATCCCGGCATTGCGGAAGGCATAGTTGCGCACGATCTTCGAGCGGCTCAGACCCTTCGACGCCGCGAAGTTCGTGTACTCGGCCGACAGGGAGTCGTTGAGCGCGGCCGTGAGACTGCGGATGAGCACCGGGCAGATCGTCAGCGCCACCACGATTCCGGGCAGGACGAGGGAATAGAGGTGTTCGCCGAGGCTGCTGCCGTAGCCGCCGACCGGGAACAGTCCCGTATTCACCCCGAGGACGAGGATGAGCAGGGTGCCGACGAAGAACGCCGGCATCCCCTGGACCGTGGCGGTGAAGACGCGGGAGACGATCGCTGAGGCGGCCGATTTCGTCGCGGCCACCCACAGTGACAGCGGCACCGAGATGACGACGGCGAAGATGAGGGAGACGAGCATGAGCATGAGCGTGGCCGGCATGCGCAGCTTGAGGAGTTCGAGGACCGTGGTCTGGAAGATGAAGGAGCGGCCGAAGTCGCCGACGAAGAGTCCGCCGAGGAACTGGAAGTACTGGATGATCATCGGCTGGTCGAGACCCCACGCGTGGCGCAGCTGAGCGACCGCCTCGGGGGTGGCCTTGTCGCCGAGGTAGGCGGCGGCCGGATCGCCGGGGGCGAGCTTCATGAGCACGAAGGAGAGAGTCGCGACGCCGAGGACGATGGGGATCATCAGGAGCACGCGTCTGAGGATGTACTTGCCCACGTTCATCCTCTCCGTCGATGGCCGCGTGAAGGTATGTCCAAGCTACCTTTATGTGACGTGGCTGACAAAATGACTCGCCGGAGGCTGGATCATTTCAGCACTGATCAGTGCAGATCAGCGAGGATCAGCGCAGGCCAGCGTAGGCCAGCACGGATCAGCGCAGGTCACCGCTGATCAGCGCAGGACGAAGCCGGGGACCAGATCATCGCGGTCATCGACCTCGAAGGTGCAGGTGGCGACCTTGTGGGCGGTGGCGGAGATGATCGGGACGACACCGGATTCGGTCATGTCTTCGGCTGCGTCTTCTTGGGTGTCTTCGCCCGTGGCTCTGCCCGCGGCAGCACCGGCGGCTGCACCCGTGGCAGCGCCACTGGCTGTGTCCGCCGAGAGCACACGGGCGCGGAACCGGGTGCCGATGATCGACTCGTGGATGAGCGTCTGACCCTCGGCGAGCTCTCCGCTGGAGTGCAGGGCGGCGATGCGCGCGGCAGTGCCCGAACCGCAGGGGGAGCGGTCGACCTGCCCGTCGGCGAAGATCGTGACATTGCGCTGATGCAGCTCTCCGCCGGGCAGAGTGCCCAGTCGGTTGACGATGATCGTGCCGTAGACCCCGCTGAGGCGATCATCGCCGGGGTGCGCGGTCAGCGGGTGATCCGCCAGGCCGGCCTTGATGCTGCGGCCGAGTTCGATGAGTTCGTGGAGGTTCTCCGGTGCGACCTGAAGACCGAGCGCATCGCCGTCGACGCAGGCGTAGATCGCCCCGCCCCAGATGAGATCGACGGGTATCATCCCGGCGGCCTCGGCTTCAGCCTCGGCGGCGGATGCCTCTTCCTTGATGTCGGCGGGGACCCCTGCCTCGATGTCGGCGCCGACTTCGACCTCGACCTCGACCTCGACCTCGACGTCGGCGGCGATGAGGCGGCCGGGGACGTTGATGAAGTCGACCGAGCTGACGCGTCCCGAGTCATCCGTGTGCACCGCGGCCGTGACCCTGCCGGAGGGGACGTCGATGACGACCTCCGTGATGCCCGAGGGATCGATCGGAACACGACCGGATTCGACCGCCCAGGTGCCCAGGGCGATCGTGCCGTGACCGCAGGCGGTCGAGAAGCCGTCCTTGTGCCAGAACAGGACGCCGAAGTGCGCGCCGGCATCATCGGGGTCGGTGATGAACCCGCCGTACATATCGGCATGCCCGCGCGGCTCGAAGCAGAGGAGCCGGCGCAGACCGTCGATCTTCGCGTCGGTGATCGCCGCCATCCTCTTCTCGGCCACACTCGCCCCTGGGATCTCGAGCGGCGGCTCGGGGACGATCCGGAACGGCTCACCGGCGGTGTGATAGTCGACCGTCGTCACGCTCGGGCCCGGTGCGGCGGTCATGAGAGTCCCATCCCCACGCGCAGTCCTTCGAGGACGGCCGCGTGGACGTTGCGGGAGGCGACCGCGTCACCGATCCGATAGAGCGCGAAACCCGCACTCGCTTCGGCGGGGCGATCTGCGGAGTGGTCGGCCGGGTAATCCCCGGGGTGACCTGCGGGGACATTGTCAGCGGTGGCGCTCCCGACTCCGGCCCCCACCTCGGCGAGGATCCGGGGCTGCGGGCGACCGTGGACCCAGGCATCGAGATCGAGCTCGCCGCGGTTGCTCGAATGCGGTTTGAGCGCGTAGTAGACCTCGTCGTTCGGCGTCGTGCCGAAGTCGACGACGACGGCATCGGTCTCGACCTCGGTCTCGATGTCCGAGTAGTCATTGCGCAGCAGAGCGTGGACGCTGCGATCAGCAGCGACCGGCTTCGCCGCGAGCCTCTCGCCGAGGTGGACCGTGACCCCGAACTCGGAGAAGACCTGCAGATAGGCCGGCGAGTTCATCGAACCCACGTCGATTCCGATCGTCCGCTCGGGGCTGACATAGGTGACCTGCTGACCGTTGCGGGCCAGATGCTCCACGGCGTCGAGAGCCGGATAGAACCCGTGATCGTCATAGACGAGGACCCGCTGCTTGTTCCGGAGGCTGTCATTCATCACATCCCAGACGTCGAAGGACGGGCCCTGCTCACGGAAGGGATAGCTGGAATCGGGGATGCCTCCGGTGGCGACGATGACGACGTCCGGGGACAGCGCGAGGATGTCGTCCGCCTCGGCGAAGGTGTCCACGCGCAGATCCACTCCGTGCTTGGCGCACTGCTGAACCCGCCAATCGATGATGCCGATGAGATCCCGGCGACGCTGCGAGCGGGCCGCGATGCGCACCTGCCCGCCGGGTGCGGAATCGGCCTCGAGCAGGGTCACGCGGTGGCCGCGGACTGCGGCGACGCGGGCGGCTTCGAGACCGGCCGGACCTGCGCCGACGATGACGACGTGCTTCGGGCCCGAGTTCGTGTTCGGGTCGGCGGTGACATCGTGCGGGACCTCCTGCGGCAGATCGGCTTCGCGACCGCTGGCCGGGTTGTGGATGCAGGTGGCCGAACCGGAGGAGTAGATGCCGTCGAGGCACATGTTCGCCCCCACACAGGGACGGATATCGTCTTCCCGGTCCTCGGCGATCTTCTTCACCAGATAAGGGTCGGCCAGCTGTGCCCGGGTCATGCCCACGAGATCGAGGCATCCGTCCTCGATGGCATAGCGGGCCGTGGGCACATCGGCGATCCGGGCCGCGTGGAGCACGGGGATCTCGATGGCCTTGCGGATGCGCCGGCAGGTCTCGAGCCAGGGGGCCGAAGGGGTGCCCATGCCGGGGATCGCCTCGGCGAGTTCCCGGTCGCTGCTGATCGTGCCGACGTTGAGGTTGAGGAAGTCGATTCCGTGAGCGGTGTACTCCTCAAGCACATCGACGGCCAGGCCTTCGCCGATGCCGCCGGCCATCTCCTCGAGCACCGACATCCGCAGCCCGAAGGCGAGATCCCCGGCCGCCTCACGGACGGCATCGATGACGCGCAGGGGGAAGCGCATCCGATGCGCGAGGTCGCCGCCGTACTCGTCGTCGCGCTCATTAAGTCGTTCGGCGAAGAAATAGTCGACGAGGTGGCCGGCATGGAGGACCTCGAGGCCGTCGAACCCGGCCTCCCGCACGCGCCTGGCCGCCGCGGCGAAGTCGGCGACGATCCGGTCGATGTCGAACTCCTCCATCGCCTTGGAGAACGAGCGGTGGCCGGCCTCCCGGTGGCGGCTCGAGGAGACGACCGGCAGCCAGTCGGCGGTGAAGTTCGAATTCCTCGGCCCGAGGTGGGTCAGCTGGATCATCACCGCGGTGCCTTCGGCGTGGCAGTCATCGGCGATGGCCGCGAGCCACGGGACCACCTCGTCGGTGGAGAGGTCGACGTTGCCGAAGGCCGCGGGCGAGTCCTTCGACACGATCGCCGACCCTGCGGTCATGGTCAGCCCGACGCCGCCGCGCGCCTTCTCCCGGTGGTAGAGGCGGTAGCGGTCCTTGGGCATGCCGAGCTCGGTGTAGGCCGGCTCGTGTGCGGTGGACACGATGCGGTTGCGCAGGGTGAGAGAGCCCAGCTGGAAGGGCTGGAGCAGGGGATCGTCTGACATGGGTTCCTCCTCCGTCGCAGGAACGCGTTGGTTAGTAATCGATTACCGATTACCCACCTCCATCGTGCGTCTTCGCGGTTATGCTGTCAATAGTCCGTATGAGTTGAGTCAGTCGGTATGCGTTGAGTCGTCCGGTGAACGTTGAGTCGTCCGTGCGTGATGAGTCAGCCCGTATGCGTTGAGTCAGCCCGTCTGCGTCGTCGAAGTGGAGGAGGAGCGCCGTGGATCACTCCAGGCCGCAGGCGGTGTCCCTGCGGGAGCACGCCCTGGCGATCATCCGTGATGCGATCATCGCCGGGGAGCTCGCCGAGGATCGCATCTATTCGGCGGCGGGTCTGGCCAAGCAGCTCGGCATGTCGCTCAGCCCCGTCCGCGAGGCCATGATGGCGCTCGTGACCGAAGGCACCGTCGAAGCCGTGCCGAACCGCGGGTTCCGACTCGTACCGATCACCGCAGATGACCTCGAGGAGATCATCCGCATTCGGGTCCTCCTCGCGGTCCCGGCGGTTCGTCGCCTATGCGAGGCCGTCGCCGAGGCGGGCGGCAGAGGCGGTGCCCGTGACGCTGAAGGTGACGATGGCGACGGCCGCAACGTTGAGGGCAAAAGCGTTGATGGCCGTGACGCTGAGGGCGCCGGCATCGATGTCGGCACGGCTCTCGAACTTCTCCGTGACCATGCCGCCGCGACGGTCGCCGCGGCCGAAGCCGGCGATGTCGTCGAGTTCTACACCCACGATCGCCGCTTCCACGAGGCGCTGCTCGAATTCGGCCTCGGTCGGCGCGCGGCCGAGATCAGCCTGCGCCTGCGGGATCAGTCCAGGCTGTTCAACGTGCGCAGCGAGATCGACGACATCGCCGTGGACTCGGCCAAGGAGCTGCCCGTCATCGTCGACCTCATCGAAGCGGGCAAGGCCGACGAGGTGGCCGAGCTCGTCACCGGCAATCTCTACTTCTTCAAGCGCGGCGGCAGCTCAGACGCATCCTCCGGTGAAGAGTCGATCCGGTGATCGAGGAGTCGTTCGGTGAATGAGGAGAAGGGTCGGCGTCCCCGCGGGGACGCCGACCCTTCTCAATCGGTATGAGTCTGGCGATCGCTGTTCCCGGCTGAGCGCTGGGAGCAGGAGACGACCGAACTCAGTCGATCATCACTTCGCGGCCTCGTGGATGACCGGGATCGGCATGGTGTCCGGGTCGAGGTCGGGATTGTCGTCCTGACCGGCCACCAGTTCGACCGCTTCCTCACGTGAGCTCACGGTCGGGAAGGACCCGAGCAGCGGACGTCGTGCGGACTCCTTGATGAAGCAGACAGCGATGAACGCGATCACCGAGAAGAACATGATGTAGAACGCCGGCATGTATGAGTTTCCGGTGAGATCGATCAGCGCCTGGCTGAACAGCGGGGTGGTGCCGCCGAACAGGGAGACACCGAGGTTGAACGTCAGACCCATGGCCCCGTAGCGCGAAGCCGTGGGGAACAGAGCCGGCAGCGTCGATGCCAGGCAGGCGATGTAGAAGCCCGCCGGGACCGCGACCATGAACAGTGCAATGGTGACCGCCCACATCTCACCGATCTGCATGACCGCGAAAGCGGGGACGATGAGGACGATCGTGGCGCCCGCAGCGACCATGAAGACGAACTTCCGGCCCAACTTGTCCGAGAGCCGTCCGATCAGCGGCAGACAGACGGACATGATGACGAGGACCGGGATGGTGACGACGGCGGCCTGGATGTTCGAGACCTTGACCGTCTCCTCGAGATAGGTGGGCATGAAGCTCGTGAGCGCATAGCCCACCGTCTGCGAACCGGCGACGATGGCGATCCCGAGGAGGATCTCCTTCCAGAAGTGGCGGACCACGCCGATGAGACCGTGGCGGGCGTACTGATCGTCCTTGTCCTTGACGATGAGGCCCGCATCCTCGTTCGCTTCGAAGCTCGGAGTCTCGGGGATCTTCAGGCGGAACCAGATGGCGACCGCGCCCAGGGGGATGGCGATGAGGAATGGAATCCTCCAGCCGCCGTCGACCATGGCGTTCTCGCCCGCGATGCTGATGCTGATCACGCTGGTGATGGCGACCGTGCCGGCACCGGCGGCGAAGCCGAGGTAGGAGCCGACGTCGAGCCAGGAGGCCCAGAAGCCGCGGGACTTGTCGGGAGCGAACTCCGAGACGTAGGTGGTCGCGCCGGCGTACTCGCCACCGGTGGAGAAGCCCTGGATCATCTTGAGCAGGTAGAGCGGGATGATGACCCACAGTCCGACCTGCGCCGCGGTCGGGAGCACGCCGATGAGGGCGGTGGCGGTGGCCATTGTGGCCATCGTGAAGAAGAGGACCTTCTGGCGACCGATCTTGTCACCGAGCGGGCCGAGGACCATTCCGCCGAGAGGGCGGACGAGGAAGGAGACCGCGAATCCGAGCAGGGTGACCAGTAGACCCATCTGCTTGTCCATGCCTTCGGTGAACACGGCCGTCATGGTCACGGCGAGATAGCCGTAGACGCCGAAATCGAACCATTCCATGAAGTTGCCGACGGTGGTGCCGCCGATGGCGGTCCGGATCGACTTGGTCTCGACGACGATGCAGTGCTCGGCTTCCAGCCGCTTCCTCATCGCCTTCCGCTCTTTGCGGGAGGGTTTTCGGCCCCCCGCGGCGGACTCAGCATGTTCAGTTGTCATGAGTGGTTCCTCATTTCGACAGAGTCGTGGCCGCCGAGACGAGCCCGGCGACTAAGCGTTCGTTTTCGAACAACGCGAATCATCCTTACGCGATTCGCAGGGCATGTCAACAAATTTCGTGAGCTGGATCACAGACTCGATTATGACAGAACTTCGGCTCAGTGGCGGGAAGAATGCCGAATTTTCGGGCACGGAAAGGGCCGTTGTCCCCAGTGAAGACAACGGCCCCCGACGATCGGTGCCTGTGTGGAATCTGAGTGCCGTATCCGGATAAATCGGACACCGCCCCACGTCGGCTATCTCACTTTTTTGGTCACACGGAAATGACCCAATTCGGGATCGACGCTGCCGCGGACGTGACCCGAGGGGCTCGCGGCGACGGCTTGGAGGAAATCGACGGTCTCCGCGGTGATCTCCTCACCGGGAAGGACATTGGGGATTCCGGGCGGGTAGGCGGCCAGCGAGCTCACGCTGATCCGACCTACCGCCTCGGCGGCGGGAACGACCTCGGAGTCGGCGAAGAATGCCTCCCGGGGCAGCATCGCCAGTGCGCCTGCCGTCGGCAGAGGTGGGATCTCGGGCTCGTGGTCGGAGGCTGGAGCCTGCGCGCTCGAGGCCGCATCCTGCCCGTCCGAGACGAGATTCTCTGCGGTCTCGCGGCGCATGGTCTCCAGCGCCTCGAGCAGACGGGCGATGTCGGGGGACTTGCCGAGGCCGATGAGGGCGACGATCGTCGTGGCCGTGGCCATCTCGACGAAGATCCCGAACTCCTCGGTCAGGCGCTTGCGCACGGTGTGCCCGGTCAGCCCGGTCGCGGTGATATCGATGGGAAGGCGGAAGGGATCGATGTCGACGACATCGGAATGACCCAGGAAGTCGGCCGAGAGCAGGCGGTAGTGACCGGAGCCTTCGATCTGCGCGCGCACGTGCCGGATGTTCGACAGCGAGTCGGTGATCGCCTCCCGGGAACTCATCAGCTCCCGCCTGGCGATGTCGATCGAGGCCATCAGGTGGGCGTTCTCGCTGGTCGAGGCCGTCATCATGAAGGCACGGGCGAGGGCCGGCTCGAGCACCTCGGCGAATTCGGTGTCGCCGAGGTGGAGCAGCGCCGACTGTGTGAACGAACCGGCGAGCTTGTGGGTGCTCATGATGACGATGTCGGCACCGAGGGTGACCGGGGAGGCAGGGAGATCCGGGTGGAACCCGAAATGGGCGCCCCAGGCGGCATCGACGATGAGGAAGGCACCCGCCTCGTGGGCCACCTCGGCCAGCGCCCTGACATCGGCCACGGCACCGAAGTAGCTGGGAGTGACGAGATAGACGGCGGTGACGGGCTCCGGGTGGGCGGCGATCGCGGCGCGCAGTGAATCGGGGGTGACGCCGTGGGCGATGCCGTTGACGTCATCGACGCTGGGGTAGACGAAGTTCGGGTTGAGGCCGGCCAGCACGATGCCGTCGATGAAGCTCGAATGCGCGCTGCGCTGCACGACGACGTTGCGGCCGAGGGTGCCGATGGCCAGGGCGGCCATGCGGTTGCCCTGCGAGGATCCGTTGGTGAGAAACCAGGTGCGTCGAGCGCCCCAGGCCGCCGCGGCCAGATCCAGCGCTTCGTCCTTCGGGGTGTCGACGCCGAGGTCGATGCCGTCGAAGAGTGGGGGGATGTCCAGGGAGAGGATATGCTCGCCGAAGTACTCGGCCTGACCTGCGGAGATGCCCTGCCCGGTGCCGCCGTGGCCCGGAGTGGAGAGGAACAGCGAATCGCGGTTCGCGGAACGGGCCAGCGCCTCGGCGTAGGGTGCGCGGGACTGCGCCTCGCTCGGGCTCTGCGATCCGCCCGGGGAGGCGAATGAGTCCGGGGTCGAGGGCATGTGGGAATCCTGGTGCACGGTCATGTACTCAGATTAGGCAATGCGTCCTTGCCGCGGAATATCAACTTTTCTCCAGTACTCTATAGACAGTATTGAACCGGAGACTGGAGAACTATGGAGACTCTTGATACTCGGGGGCTGACGGCCCTGCGTGCGGTCGCTGAGGCCGGGTCGGTCGCCGCTGCCGCGGCATCCCTGGGCTGGAGCCAGCCGACAGTCAATCACCATCTGGGCAACCTCGAACGGGCCCTCGGCGCGAGTCTCATCGCCCGCGGCCCGCGCGGTTCGCAGCCGACGGTCGTCGGCGGACTCGTGGTCTCGCGGGCGATCGAGATCCTGGGACTGTGCGAGCGCCTCGGCGAGGAGGTCGCGATGTGGCGCGAGACCCAGGCGGTGCCGGTGAGGATCGGCGCCGTGCCTACCGTGGGAGCGCGCGTGATCCCGCGACTGCACCGGCAGCTGCAGGAGCGCCCGCGGTGGCGGACCGGCGAGGCCCCCGCGGCGCGGGATAGTGACGCGGCCGCGGACCGCGGCGGCAAAGAGGCGACAGCGCGAAGTGGGGAAGGTCCCGCCGCGGCGCTCGATGTGACGATGGACGAGCATGCGAAGCTCGTGGCCAGGCTCGAGGCCGGTGACCTCGACCTCGCACTGCTGGTCTCGACCGACATCGACAAGACCTGGATCCCGGTGACGCTGAACGCGGAGCCGCTGTACTCGGAGCAGCTCTATCTGTGCGTGCCCAAGTCGGTCGGGCCGATCGCGCTCGACGCTCAGGGGCTTCCCGACCTCACCGCTCTGGTCTCGCAGACCTGGGCCTTCAGCATCGACCCCGGCGATGCGATCGACGAGGTGGTCCGCTCCTTCTGCGTCGCCGCCGGGTTCGAGCCCCGGGTGGGGATGCGCATGGACGACTACGCGGCGATCATCCGCATGATCGCCGCCGACCTCGCGGTCGCGATGATCCCCGAGTCCTCGCTGCCGAGCGACCCTCACATCGAGGTGATTCCGATGCCGCTGAGCGCCTGCCGCCGCGACGTCCTCCTCGTTTCGCGTGCACGTTCCGTGGCGACGAATGCCCGCACCGGGCGGCACGACGCGATCGCCGCGGCCCACTCCGCCGCCATCGCCGAGGTGGTCGCCGACGTCCGCACGGTCACCGCGCAGTGGCGCTGACGCCGAGATCGGACTGGCAGAGGCGGTGCTGAACCCGGGGCCGCCGCCCTCCACATGAAGTGAGGGTAGGCTATCCAAATGTGAAAGACACTTCTCCGGCCGTCGCCCGGCCCACCAAGCTCTCCCTGCCCAGCCGACGATCCGTCCTCGGAGGTGTCACCGGACTGGGAGCGAGCCTCTTTTTGGCCGCCTGCAGCGGATCCAAGCCCTCCTCCGAATCGACCTCGAGTGCTCGGCCCGAGCGCATCGTGGCCCTGTCCACCGGACACCTCGACCACTGCCTGGCACTGGGGACCATGCCCGTCGGTCTGGCCGTCGCCGTCTCCGAGGCCACCGACAGCAGCGGCATCCCCGACTACATCGCCGATGCCTTCGGCGCCGACTTCGATCTCGACAAGATCGAGATCGTGGGGGAGCGGATGAGTCCCGACCTCGAGAAGATCGCCTCCCTCGAACCCGACCTCATCCTCTCGAACAAGCGCGGCGAGACGAAGCTCGAGGCGGAGCTGACCGGGATCGCCGAGGTGGTCAAGACGAACGGCGGATCCGAGAACTTCAAGGCCGACCTCGGCATTGTGGCCGATGCCCTCGATCAGCGGGACAAGGCCGATGAGCTGCTTGCCGACTACGAGAAGCGGGCGAAGGAATGGGGCGAGTCCCGAGGCAATTCCGACAGCATCTCACTGGTGCGCTCCAAGGGCGACCAATACCTCTACTTCGGGCGTCTCGCACTCGCGAGCATCGTCGCCGAGGACGCCGGGCTGACCAGGCCGAAGTCTCAGCAGTTCGATGACAAGGCCAGCCACGAACTCTCGCTGGAAGAAGCCGAGGAGCTCGACGCGGACTGGCTCTTCCACGCCTTCCCCGACGGCAAGGCCAGCCCGACCGAATCCGAAGTGTGGAAGAAGCTGTCGGTAGTCAGGACGGATCGGGCGCTGCCCGTCGATGTCGATCCGTGGTTCCTCAACGCCTCGGTGGTGGCGGCGAATCGAGTCCTCGACGACCTGCAGAAATTCATGAGCTGAAACCGTGGGCCGGGATCGCCTGCGGTCGGAGGCTCGTAACGGGAATACCTGCGGCCAGAGACCCGCACCGGGAAACCCCGCAGGCCTGGTTCAGTGGGGGTTCCAGGCGTCCTCGACGGCGACCTTGTCGGTAACCGCCTCCGGCAGAGTTTTCGCTGCCAGCTGTGCGATGCTCACATGTTCGAGGACGTCACGCAGCGAATACCTCGCGGCGATCCACACCTGCTGCAGGGACTCCGCGGTCGAGTCATAGCTGACCGCCTCGGGGCGCTGGCCGTAGATCGAGACGAGTGGTCCGTCGACGGCGCGGATGACATCGGCGACCGAGATCTCCTCCGCCGGCTTCGTCAGCTTCCAGCCTCCGGATTTGCCGCGGATGGAGGTGAGTAACCCGACGCGACGCAGATCGGCGAGGATCGCCTGGAGGAAGCCCTTGGGGATGTCCTGCCGCCTGCCGAGCTCATCGGCGCTGATGGGTTCACCGTCGTCGACGCAGGCGATCTCGATGAGAGCGCGCAGCGCATAGTCGGACTTGGTGGTGACCCGCATGCCGTCATCGTAGCAGTGGACCCACCGTCACAGGTGGCTGACCAGCGCTGATCCGCGGCCGCGCCCGAGCCGGGCACGGGGAGGTGCCCGACCTCGCGCTCAGGCTCAGGCGACGGGCTCGGCCACGGCCGCCTCGGCGGCTTCGGTCTTCCTCACCTTGCGTTCGACCCGGACCATATGCACGATCAGGCCGACCCAGACCACGGCAAGGGCGATGAGGACGGTCGTCAGCAGCGCGGTGGAGGCGCCGAGTGCGAGGGTGATGGTGCGGACGTTGGTGAGGATGATGATCCCGCCGGCGGCGACCGCGAGGATGCGGGCCGGGAGCACCCTGACCAGCCAGGCCGCGAACGGGGCGGCGATGACCCCGCCCACCAGCAGGGCCGCGACGATCTTCCAGTCGATGCCGGAGTGCCCGAGGGCGAAGAGGAAGCCGAGCGAGCCGCCGACGGCGACGACGAATTCGCTGGTGTCGATCGAACCGACCACCTTGCGCGGTTCGAGCCGCCCGGATGAGAGCAGCGTCGTGGTTCCGACCGGACCCCAACCGCCGCCGCCGATGGAGTCGAGCGCACCGCCGAGGAGTCCGACCGGGAGCAGCAGCTTGACCCCCGGGCGGCCCTTGAACTCGGGGCGACGGCCGCCGAGGGCGAGGAAGCGCCAGATCACGTAGACGCCGAGGGCGAGCAGGATGCCCGAGATCCACGGGGTGGCCGAGTCGCCGTTGAGCCCGGAGAGGAAGGTGGCGCCGACGAAGGCGCCGATGAAGCCGGGGACGGCGAGGATCGACACAGTCTTCCAGTCGACATTGCCGAACTTGTGGTGCGAGATCCCGGAGACCAGGGAGGTGCCGATCTCGGAGAAGTGCACCGCCGCCGAGGCTGCTGCCGGGGCGACTCCGGCCGCGAGCAGCAGCGTCGTCGAGGTCACCCCGTAGGCCATTCCGAGGGATCCGTCGATGAGTTGGGCGATGAGTCCGACGAAGCCGAGGACGATGAGCTGCCGCATGGTGGTTGCCTTTCCGCATGCCGAAAATTGTTGAGCAATTCCTTCGCGGCCAACAATACCTACTAAGTCGAGTCGAAAACTACACTATGACTCTCTGTGACATCTGCAGCGGCGGGAAGTCTTCGATGCGTGAGCGGAAGCGCCGGTGGCGGAGCTGGTGAAAGGCCCGGCCAGGGTGGCGACGGCCCAGGTTACAGAGCCAGCAGCGCGGGCACCGTGAGGACTGCGACGTAGTAGCCCATGAACTGGACTCCCGCGTGCATGCCGATCATGCGGTTGAACAGTCCTCCGACGAGGCCGACGGTGAGCGTCACCCCGAGAGCCAGCAGGCCGCCTTCGTAGAGGCAGATGACGCAGATGAGTGCCGCGAAGCCGGCGATGATCGCCTCATGGGAGACCGATCGCATCACCCAGGACGCCGCCCGGTGGGCGTTGCGCATGACGAAGGGGTAGGCGACGGCGATGGCGATGACCGCGGCGATGACCGCGAAGAGGGCGAACTCCCCGGTCGAGAGCAGATCGTGGAGGTTGTTCGTCGTCCCCGCCTCGGCGTCGAGGGTGTAGACCGGGGGTGCGTTGAACAGCGGAGCGGCCGGGCCGGCGGCCATCGGCGAGAGCGGCAGGCCGATTGCGATGAGCGGAATGAGCGTCTCGGCCAGATAGGTCGACTCGGTGGTGCCGTTGCGCACGGTGATGACAGTGGTCAGGCGGTGATAGCCGTTCTTGATCCGGCTGCCCGCGATCTCACCCATGAGCACGGCCATCGCCACCGGCGAGAAGACGAAGGTCGCACTCGTAATCGCCGCGGAACCGCTCGTATAGGCCAGCTGCGAGCGATCGAGGACCCGGAACGGATTCGGCAGCTTCGCCCCGCCGGCCGGTCGCACATCGGGGGCGAGGTTGAACTCGCGCTTGCCCGACTGCCGCATCGACCGCCGCCCGACTGGCGAGAGCGCGGAGAAGAGATCGAAGATGAGCGGGCCCGTGGCGATGCCGAGGAAGAACGAGGTCGTGAACGTCGCCTCCTTCTGCTCGAGGATGAAGGCCTGGAGTCCGACGATGACGAGGACGAATGGGATCAGCCCGACCACCGCGGCCAGCTTGCCCTTCGAGGTGTAGGCGACGAGGACGGCCGCGGCGATGAAGATCCAGGGAGCGGCAGCGCCGATCGCCTCGGCGAAGGGAGTGAGGATCAACGCGAAGAGGATCGACAGGGGAATCGCGATGATCACCGAGACGACGCCACCGGAGATCGCCTTCTGCAGGGCGAGGTGCGGAACGCCGAGGGAGCGCAGCAGCTGCGCCTCGCGCAGCATCGGCACCGCCGTGGTGTCACCGGGTATGCCGAGCAGAGTCGTCGGCACGGCATGGGAGATGTGCTTGGCGATGATGGCCGAGAGGAAGAAGGCGATGACTCCGGCCGGCGGCACCCCGATGAGGATGACGAGCAGAGCCAAGGGCGCGACGATCGCGGTCTCGTCGGTGCCGGAGATCAGGCCGATTCCGGTGAAGACCACCGCGGCCAGCAGGGCCATGCCGATCGCCCACAGGATGGGCTCGATGAGTTCGGCGCTCACAGCTCGGTGCCCTTCGCTCGGTCGCTGTGGCCCTGCACGGAGTCCCCACCACCATGGGCAGAGCCTCCGTGGCTCTGCCCAGCGGCTTCGGCATCTCGGGCACGCTTCTCATGGTTCTCCAGGAGGGCATCGAAGAGCCCGAGGGCGCGGATCTCCGCCTGTGCGGCGGACCCGAGCTCGCGGGGATCGCCGAGCTCGCCGTACTCCTCGACGACCTCGTCGATGACTTCCTGCCGGTTGCGGGTGTCGGTCGCCGATTCGGTGATCACCCGTTTGGGTTTGAACAGGAGGCCTGAGATGACGGCACCGACGATGCAGCCGAGAATCCCGACGAGCAGCGCATAGGAATGGCCCAGCGACCCATCGTCTCCGGCATCGGCGAAGATGCGATCGGCGATGAGATAGGCCGGAACGGCGATTCCGACGCCGATGGCGATCGAGCCGATGAGGTGCTTGCCATCGACGGTGTCGTTCCACACTTCGAGCATGTGGGGCATCATTGCCTCCCTTTACAGAACTGATGGTCGACTTCACCGAGGAAGTCGCCGGACCGCGGTCCCTCGGGAGAGGGCGGGCCGATGGACGGTGGACTCTACTGGTGGACGATAGCCGATGACGTCGCCGAGGGCAGTCGCCTGTCCAGCTGTGCGGCCAGCCAATGACTGGTCTCGGCGAGGGCGCGCATGTCGATTCCGGTGTCGATGCCGAGACCCTGAAGCATCCACAGCAGATCTTCGGTGGCGAGGTTGCCGGTGGCGCTCCCGGCGAAGGGGCAGCCGCCGAGTCCGCCGGCCGCGGAATCGAACTCGCTGACCCCGAGCTGCAGGGCCGCGTAGACATTCGCCAGGGCCTGCCCGTAGGTGTTGTGGGTGTGCAGGGCGATGGCCTCGACCGGCACTCCGGCCGCGAGGAGGGCCTCGATCACGGCGCTGACGTGCCCGGGAGTGGCCGTGCCGATCGTGTCGCCCAGCGATAGGCTCCCACATCCGGCCTCGAGGAGTCCGAGGGCCGCGGTGACGACCCGCTGCGGATCCACCGACCCCTCCCAGGGATCGCCGAAGACCATCGACAGGTAGCCTCGGACCCGCATCCCCGAGGCGACCGCGGAGCGTGCGACCTCGTGTGCACGCTCCGTCGTCACCTCGAGACAGTCGCCGAGGTTGGCCCGGGAGAACGCGTCCGTGACACTGATGAAGACGGCCACGTCTTGGGCGCCGGCGGCCCGTGCGTCCTCGAGTCCGCGGTGGTTGGGCACGAGGACCGGATAGGACACGTGCGCATCGAGATCGAGGGCGGCGAGGACCTCCGCGGTGCCCGACATCTGCGGCACGGCCTTCGGAGAGACGAAGCTGCCCGCCTCGATCTGGGTGAGTCCGGTCGCGGCGAGTCGCGTGATCAGCTGCGCGCGCAGCTCAGGGGAGAGAGTGAGGGTCTCGGCCTGCAGGCCGTCCCGTGGGCTGACCTCACAGATGCGGACGGTGTCGGGAAGGGAGTCCATCCCGAATCTCTGCGGCAGGAGGGTTGCCATCAGCGGACTCCAGTGCGCAGTTCGGTCAGGATCGCCTGGACTCGGTCGAAACGGAAGGCCTTCTCCGCAATGAGCCGGTCGACGATGACGGCTGCCTCCTCGTCCGTGGCTCCGGCGGAGACAGCGAGGTTCTTCGCATGCAGGGACATGTGGCCGCGCTGCACACCTTCGGTGGCGAGGACGCGCAGGGCCGCGAGATTCTGCGCCAGACCGGCGGCGACGATGAGTTCGGCCAGGTCCGCAGCACTCTTCACCTCGGCGATCTGCAGTGCCGCTCGGGCGGCAGGGTGCACCTTGGTGGCACCGCCGACGAGGCCGACCGGCATGGGCATCTCGAGGGTGCCGACGAGGTCGCCGGCGGCATTCTTCTCGAAGGCCGACAGCGAGGTGTAGCGGCCGTCGACCACCGCGTGGGAGTGGGCTCCGGCCTCGACGGCGCGGGTGTCGTTGCCGGTGGCGAGCACGACTGCGGAGATCCCGTTCATGATGCCTTTGTTGTGGGTGGCGGCCCGGTAGGGATCCGCGGCCGCGAGCTCGTAGGCGTGGAGGATGTTGTCGATGACCTCTTCGCCGCCGAGCAGCTCCTTGTCGAAGATCGCACGGGCCCGGGAGAGTCGCAGATCGGCTTTGTTCGTGAGGATGCGCAGCAGGGCGCGGCCTTCGGCGATGGCCGCGATCGTGTCGGAGGCGGCTTCGGCCATGGTGTTTACGGCGTTGGCACCCATCGCGTCGCGGACATCGACGAGGAGGTGGACGAGCACGTAGGTCTCGGACTTCGCCTCGACGAGGCGGACCTGCAGTCCCTTGACTCCGCCGCCGACCTCGACGAGCTTGGGATCCTGCGCATTGGCCAGGTCGATGATCTCGTCCTGGCGTTCGAAGATGCGAGAGCGCGCGGCATGCGGATCGGCGACGCCGAGGAGTTGGATCTGGGCCTGCATGATCGGCGTGGTCGAGCTCGTGTGGAAGCCGCCTGCGGGGCGGGCGATGCGGGCGGCATTGCTCGCCGCGGCGATGACCGAGGCTTCCTCGGTGGCCATGGGCACGAGCACGTCGGTGCCGTTGATGGTGAAGTTCGTGGCCGTGCCCAAAGGCAGGGAGAAGACGCCGAAGACGTTCTCGCTGAGATTCGCGGCCTGCTCGGGACCGAAGGCGTCCGCATCGACCTGGTCGAAGACTTCGTCCTCGAGTGCGGTCTGGTTCGCGACGGCGTGGCGGCGTTCGGCCACCGACATGCTGCGGAAACCTGCGATGCGACTGGTCTGGGCCATCTGTGTCTCTCCTGGTGAGTCTTCATCGACCGACCGTGGGTGACGGTCTGGAATGCTGTGCGAGATCCAGCCAATCACCGGAACGACGAGGCGGAAATGGCCGATCCGGACCGGATTCGGGCGTGACCATGGCCGATTCGGACATAGTGAGGCGTCGGGGTGTAACCGTGCGGAAGACTGCCGCGGTGGGGTGGCCCGCTGGGACAGCTGAATCGTCTGACCAGATGGCCCGACCGCCACGGTGAGGCGCCTCCGGTGGGACAACCTCGGCGAGGTCAGTCGCGCAGCGTCGCCAGCCCGGCCAGTCGGAGCGCGACCTGCAGGCGGAACGACTGCTCGGGTTCCCGCCATCCGGTGCCGAGGACGCGGTCGACCCGCTCCAACCGCTGTTTGACGGTGTTGAGGTGGACGGAGAGAGCCGTCGCGGTCCGAGTGAGACTGCCGCCGTTGTCGAAGTAGGCGCGCACGGTGCCCGTCAGATCGCTCGAGTGCGAGCGGTCCCAGTCGCGCAGTCGGCCGAGCATGCGGTCGAGGAATCTGCCCACCTGCTCGGGTGCGGTGCCGAACATCGCGGTGTAGGGGGCGAAGTCCTCGGCCGGGTGGACGCCGTGCTCGATTCCGAGGGCGCCTAAGATGCGGACGCAGGCCCACAGCTCGTCCTCCGCCGTGCGCAGCTGGGCGCGGTCGTGGTCGGTCTCGGAGACGAGGATGAGGTGGTCGGCGAGGCTCTCGGAACGGGTGAGAGCGTCGACCAGGGAGGGTCTCGACCGGTGCACGGAGCTCGGGATGAGGACGGTGAGTCCGGGGGAGCGCTGGGTCAGGAGCATGCGGGGTTCGATCCTCGTCAGCAGGGCGCCGATGCGGTCGTAGTCGTCGGGTCCGGTCTCCACGGCGATGATCCGCCAGGGGCCGTCGAGGCTGAATTCGCTGGTGCGGGCCCGGGCCTTGAGTTCGTCGAGGGGGCGGGTCCCAGCAATGAGGTCGACGGCGAGTTCGCCGCGCACGCGGTTCTCGGCATCGGCTCTGGCCTGTTCGTTCATGCGGATGAGGGCGAGCGATTGGGCGGCCTGGGCGACGATGCTGAGGTCGCCGTCGGCCGGTTCCGTACGGAACTTCACGAACAGCCCGCTGTGCCTTCGTCTCTGGGAGGCCACCGAGGCGGCGAACAGGTTCTGTGCGTGCGGAATCGGGGCGCAGCGACCGGTCTCCCGGCTGGTCTCGAGCGCGGAGAGGATATCGGTGCGGGCAGCCTCGGTGTCGGTGAGGAAGTCGTCGTCGGGGGATTCGAGACGGTCATGGTCGACGATGCGCACCTCGGCGTCGAGGGTGGCCGCGATGAGGTCCCCGACGTCGGTGCTTCCTCCGCCGCGCAGCACCACTCGGGTCAGCTGTTCCTCGACCTCGACGAGGCGCTGCAGGGTGTCGGCCTTGGCCGCCGCCAACTCCTCGGACGCGGCCGAGGTCCGGGCCGCCTCGGCGAGCTCTCCCATGAGTCGGGCGGTCTTGAGCACGACGGAGGCGTGATCGGCCAGGGCCGAGAGCAGGGCGATCTCCTCCGAGGTGAATTCGTGGGAGTAGCGGTCGGCGGCGAAGAGGGCGCCGAGGACCTCGCCGTCGACGACCATCGGCACGCCGAGGAGCGATTCCATGCGTTCGGCCCGGACGGCGGAGTCGACCTGCCGTTCGTGGGGCAGCTGGGTGAGGTCGTAGTCGGAGGTCCAGTGGGCGGTGCGGTCGCGGACGACGCGGCCGGCCAGCCCGATCCCCGGCGGGACGCGGAGTTCCTTGAGTTGGACGGAGATCGCTCCGCGGCTGGCTTGGACGCGCAGTTCGTCGGTCTCGGGATAGTACTGGGAGAGGTAGGCGATGTCGCAGCCGATGAGGGAGCGCGCCCGGTCGACGAGCTTCTGCAGGAGGCGGTCGGTGTCTCTGACCCGGATGAGTTCGGAGGCGCTTTCGAGCAGTGCGGAGCGTTCCAGATCTTTCTGCTTCCACCGTGTCATGGTCCCCGACAGGTCGACGAGGGAGTCGATGAGCGTCGGGTGGCTGCCCAGCGCGGTTTCGAGACTCCTGCGGTCCAGCGGATTCCCCTGGGCCAGCCCTCTGATGGCTGCGGTTATCGTATCCGCCGGCACCGTAGCCTCGTCGTTGTCGACCTCGTCCATGGGCTCATTGTCTCAGGACGGGGCGGGTCAGAACTCATGCGGCCGTACGGCCGCGCCTGGGTTCGGCCGCCTTGCCCGGTTGAGAGCTCAGCCGGCCGCGCTCGGCGGCGACGCTCGTTCCCTCAGCCGAGCCTGAGCACGTCGAGGTCGACCTTTCCGTCGATGCCGTCGACCCTGGCGAAATAGTGGATCTGCCACATCGTCCATTCGTCAGTGGGCGGTCTGAGGAAGAAATGTGTGACCCACTGCGGACGGTCGGCCAGGGAACCGATCGAATACTTCGTGGTGAATGAGCCGCGTGCGTAGACGAGCAGCGGCCGATCCCAGGCGGCCTCGACGATGCGCCGGAAGTCGCCGAGCTCTTCATCGACCTCGGACTGCGGGGGACGACGAGTGCAGGCACCGATGAGTTCGAGGTCGACGACCGGTGCCAATGCTCGCTGGTCGGGAGGTGCTTCGCGCAGAAAGTTCGCGGCCTGGTCGGCTCCCGACGAGCACAGGGTGAAGAAATGGTAGGCGCCTCGGCGGATGGAGGTGGCTGAGACCTGCTTCCAGTTCTCACCGAATCGAGGATCGACGTAGTCGTCGCCTTCGGTGGCTTTGATCATCGCGGCGCCGATTCCATCGTCTGCCACGGAGTTCCAGTCGATGACCCCCTGATGGTTCGACACATCGATCGCATGAACCTCACCCGCGCCCCGGTCCAGAGTCGGACGATGGACGGGCACGATGGCGAACCACCACACGCAGCCGAGGAACAGAGCCGCGGCGAGCACGATGGCGATGACCGAAAGACTTATGCGCAGACGCGACCGCGGACGATCCTTCGCCTGACCTCCTCCGACATCTGCCATGCTCCCATTGTCGCAGTGGCGAATCACCCCGCGGCGGCGGAACCGGTGTTGACCTCCGAGGCGGTAGCGGCGGCGCCAGCAGCGGCGGCATTCTCCCGCACGATCGGCAGCTCGCAGGTGGTGCTCGCGACCTGCTGATACCCGGAGAGGAATTCGCCGAGGCGGTTGATCGATTCGTCGAGCACCTCGACCGAGGGCAGGGTGACGAGTCGGAAGTGGTCCGGCCGCGACCAGTTGAAGGCGGTGCCGTGGGAGACGAGGATCTTCTGCTCGCGGAGCAGGTCGAGGGCGAACTGCTCGTCGTCGGTGATGTTGAACTTCTCCACGTCGAGCTTCGCGAACATGTACAGGGCTCCGCTGGCCCGGTGTGCGGAGACGCCGTCGATGGAGTTCAGCCCCTTGTGCGCGAGATCCATCTGCGCGCCGAGGCGTCCCTGCGGCAGGACGAGGTCGTCGATCGACTGCTTTCCTCCCAGTGCCGCCTGAATCGCGTGCTGGGCCGGGACGTTCGCGCACATGCGCATGTTCGCCAGCAGTTTGATGCCTTCGAGGTAGCTCTTCGCCTCGCTCAGAGGGCCCGTGATGGCCAGCCAGCCGGCACGGTATCCGGCGATCCGGTAGGCCTTCGACAGCCCCGAGTAGGTCAGGCACAGCACATCGTCGCCGGTGATGGTGGCCATGTTGACGAGTTCGACACCGTCATAGGTGATCTTCTCGTAGATCTCGTCAGCGAAGATGATGAGATCGTGGCGGCGGGCGATGTCGACGATCTTCTTCAGCGTCTCGCGTGAGTAGACGGCGCCGGTGGGGTTGTTCGGGTTGATGACGACGATGCCGCGGGTGTTCTCGGTGATCTTCGATTCGAGGTCGTCGAGATCGGGCTGCCAAGCCGTGGATTCGTCGCACAGGTAGTGCTTCGGCGTTCCTCCGGACAGCGCCACCGATGCGGTCCACAGCGGGTAGTCCGGGCTGGGAACGAGGATCTCGTCGCCAGGGTTGCACAGAGCCTGCAGCGACAGGGTGATGAGCTCACTGACACCGTTGCCGAGGAACACCTCGGGGGTGTCGAGATTGTGGATCCCGCGCGTCTCGTAATACTGGACGACGGCACGACGGCCGGAGAGGATCCCGCGGGAGTCCGAATACCCCTGCGCCACGGGAAGGTGGTTGACCATGTCGTGGACGATCGCCTCGGGGGCTTCGAAGCCGAAGGGTGCGGGATTGCCGATGTTGAGTTTGAGGATGGTGTGGCCTTTGGCTTCCATCGCCTCGGCCTCTTCGAGAACGGGTCCCCGAATGTCGTAGAGGACATTGGCCAATTTCGATGACTGCCGGTACATGGGGAATCGAGGATCCTTTCGCTGTGGGGATGGTCTCCATCCACCGTATGACCCCCGCCGAGGTGGTTCCGACCATCCAGAGGCCCGTTTCGGAAACCTTTGCCCAGAATTTCGGATCGATGTGCAGACCTTTCGCGGTTCGCGCACTCGAGTCGGATGGGCCGGGCGGCTGGGCCGGATGGCCAGGTCGGCTGGACAGATCATCGATCTCCGACGGCAGTGTCCGACATTGTCTATGCTGAGTGGCATGGTCGAGTCAGGATCCGCGCCCCGTCGTCGCGGGCGTCCGCGCAAGGGGCAGAGCGGGGACACGCGAACCCGGATCGCTGAGGCGGCCGCCGCCGAATTCTCGGACAAAGGCTACGACGGCACGAGCATGCGCGGCATCGCCCGTCGGGCAGAGGTCGACGCGGCGCTCGTCCACCACTACTTCGAGACGAAGGCCGGCCTGTTCGCCGAGGTGGTCAAGCTTCCCGTCCGTCCCGACCGGATCATCGCCGCTGCCCTCGACGCGCCGTTTCCCGAGCTCGGGGGCTCGATCGTGCGCACGGTGCTGCTGGCGTGGGAGGATCCGAAGCTCAAACACGTGGGAGTGACCGTGCTGCGTTCGGTCGTCACCGGTTCGGCCGCAGGTCGGCTCCTCCGCCAGTTCCTCCTGCGCGAACTCATGTCAGCGGTGGCCGAACGGATCGAGGGCAGCGGTGTCGACGCCGAGGAGGCGCGAGGCCGGGCATCGATGGTGATCTCCCAGATCGCCGGAGTGCTCATGCTCAGGCACGTCGTCGAGGTCGAGCCGCTCGTCTTCCAGCCCATCGAAGGTGTCATCGCGGCGACCGTCCCTGCGGTGCAGGGCCATATCGAGGGAGTGCGGGTGGAGGATTGATCGGCGGCGGGTCCATCGAGGCGGCTGATCGCTGCGCAGGTCTTGACGAGAAAGCGATCGAAGCGTCTAATTCATCATATGATGAATAATTCGATCGAGGCTCGCGGACTGCGCATCCGGCGTGGGAAGTCGATGGTCATCGACGGCCTCGACCTCACTGTGCCCAAGGGTGCGATCGTCGGGCTGCTCGGCCCCAGCGGCAGCGGCAAGACGACGCTGATGCGGGCCGTCGTCGGCGTCCAGATCATCGCCGGCGGATCGCTCACGGTCTTCGGCCAGACGGCGGGGAGTGCTTCTCTGCGCCACCGGGTGGGCTACATGACCCAGCAGGCGAGCATCTACGACGATCTCTCCGTGCGCCAGAACCTCCGCTACTTCGCGCGGATCCAGGGAGCACCGCTTGCCGATGTCGATCGAGTCATCGAACGTACGGATCTCACCGGGCAGGCCGACCGACTCGCCAGGACGCTCTCCGGCGGTCAGGCCAACCGAGTCTCCCTGGCCGCGGCGATGCTCGGATCCCCGGAGCTGCTCGTCCTCGACGAACCGACCGTCGGCCTCGATCCGGTGCTGCGCGCCGACCTCTGGGACATCTTCCGCGGACTCGCCGACGACGGCACTACCCTGCTCGTCTCGAGCCACGTGATGGACGAGGCCACTCGCTGCGACCGGCTGCTGCTCATGCGCGAGGGCGAGCTTATCGCAGACACCAGCCCGCATGCGCTGCTCGAGACCACTGGGGCAGACACCGCCGAGGACGCCTTCCTCGCCATCATCGAGTCCGAGGAATCCCGTCCCGCGCACTCGCGAACGCATCTTCTCGCAGGCGGAAGTCGACAGACCCGCCGAGGCGGCCGAGCCGAGCGGACGCGGAAGTCGGGTGCCCGATGACTCCGACTCGTACCTTCGCCACCGCAGGCCGCGTCCTGCTGCAGATCCGCAATGACCCCCGCACCATCGCTCTGCTGCTCGTGGTGCCGAGCCTCCTCATCGGACTCGTTGCCTGGATCTTCGATGAGACGAACGTCTTCGCCACGATCGGCCCGGCTATCCTCGCGCTCTTCCCCTTCATCGTCATGTTCCTCGTCACAAGCATCTCCACCCTGCGCGAACGCCGCAGCGGCACGCTGGAGCGTCTGCTCTCGATGCCGCTGGGACGTGGGGACTTCATCCTCGGCTATGCGCTCGCCTTCGGACTGCTCGCCATCGTGCAGACGGCGATCGCCGTCGGCTTCGCGACCTGGGTGTGCGGGCTCGAGATCGAGGAGTCCCTGTGGCTGCTCTTCGCGGTCGCGATCGCCGACGCGCTGCTCGGCACGGCCCTGGGCCTGCTCGCCAGTGCCTTCGCCCGCACGGAGTTCCAGGTCGTCCAGTTCATGCCGGTTCTCATCTTCCCGCAGATCCTCCTCGGCGGGATCTTCCTGCCTCGAGATCAGCTGCCCGAGGTGCTCGAGGTCATCGGCGACTGGCTGCCGCTGTCGCATGCGATCGACGCATTGAACGCCGTGTCCACGGGTGCGGAGGCTGTGTCCTATATCTGGCTGCGGATCCTCTTCATCGGCTGCTGGATCGTCGGCGCCGTCATCGTCGGATCACTGACCCTGCGGCGTCGGACGCCGTGATGTTTGCTCGCCGTTTCCTTACAGTACTGAGCGCGGAGGTGTTGAAGCTGGGCAAAATTGCTTCTGTTCTCGAAATCAAAGGGTCAATGGCCAGAATGTATCTGCAGATTAGGCCGCTTGCCCAGTAGACAGTAAGCCAAGACAGGGCCGAACATGTTCTGGAAGCAAGCTCACGGCTGCAACTTCGGGCCGCTGGAAGGCCGCCATACCGCCTTAGCGCCGAAGCTCACGGCCGCTGAGCAAGTGGAACGTCGCGTCTAATGTGAGAGCCTGGTCACGTGGATCAGCCGACTGAGGTGCCGAGTCTGGTTCTCCTCGCGGCCGGAAGCGGCACGCGCATGGGAGGACCGAAGGCTCTCTTGCACTACGAGGATGGCACGTCACTTGTGGCCAGACAGGTCGAGCGGATGTCTGAAGCTGCCGCCTCACGTGGTTTCGACGCGGACGTACTCGTCGTGCTCGGCCCCTGCATTGCGGAAGCCTCCCGGCTCGTCACATCTCGGGCGCGGGTGGTTGAGAACCCATGTTTCGGCGAAGGGTTGAGCACGTCTCTGCGGGCGGGCCTGCAGGCAGTTCCACACGGTGCTTCCGGTGCAGTCATCTCCCTCGTCGATCTCCCTGATGTCCCTGCCGAGGCTTATGGTCGTATGCTCGATGCGCTGACCCTCGGCGCCCTGGCGCGTGCCCATTGGAACTCGGTTCCCGGACACCCCGTCGCGATTGGCCGAGACCACTTTGCCGAAGCGATCGACTCCGCTCACGGAGACAAAGGCTTACGCACCATGCTGGCTCTCCACGAGGTCAGCGGCATCGAATGCGCCGACCTTCTGCCGCCAGAGCGCAGTGGAATCATCGATCTCGACACTCCCGAATCGGCGGCCCGCAGGGGGCTGCACCTGAAAGGACATGACACATGAGCTCAGCTTTCTCCACGACGTCGCCGATCACAGGTAATGCCACATCGGCAACGGGCGATGGCGCACCGGCGCGCAGGATCGCCATCGTCTCAGGTACGGGCAAAACCGGGCGTGCCATCGCCGAGGCGGTCCGTGCCTTAGGCGCTTTACCGGTCCCTTTGGGGCGCAAGGAACTGACCGATCCTGTCGCTGCGCTGCGGGGCTGCCAAGCTGCCTACCTTATGGCGCCGAACCTGCACGGCGACGAGCTCGAGCTGACGGAGAAGCTCCTCAACGCCTGCCACTTGGCCGGGATCGAGCGGATCGTCTATCACTCGGTCGCCGCTGCCTATGCGCCTTCGATGCCGCACCATCTGGCGAAGGCCGAGTCTGAGGACCGGGTGCGCAGAAGTTCTCTACCCTTCACCATCGTCCAACCCTGCGCCTATGTCGACAATGTTCTTCCGGGGCTGCGCAGCGCCAGCCCCGGGATTAGTGTGGCCTATAACCCGGACACGCCCTTCGGTCTCATCGGCCTGCGCGATGTCGGCGAAGCGGCCGCCCGCCTGCTGACGAGCAACGACCACCTCGGGGCAACCCTCGAACTCGGAGGGCCGCGGCTTGTGAGCATCCGGGAGGTCGTACAGGTGGCCAGCCGGGTCCTCGGCACCGCGGTGGCGCTGAACGTCATCACCCCCGCGGACTGGGCGCGCGAGCAAGAAGCACGCGGCGCTGAATCGGGCCTCGACGCCCGTGAACGCGAATGGCTGACTGCGATGTTCGACTACTACGACTACTACGGGCTGCCATGTGGGTCCTCGGGGATCCCGGCGATTCTCGGTCGTGAGGCCAGGGCCGTCGACGAAGTGATCATCGGGGAACTCTTCGGCAACCTCGACGAGTGATTCTCCAGTGATTCCTTGGGCGAATCGGTCAGTTGTGAACTCTCGCCAACAAACTCCAGTGCGTTTGTCATCACTTGCCGGTTCAGTGAGCGTGGGCACCGGGAAAGATGGTGACAAATCCCACGCGACCTGGAAGGACGAAGATGTCGCCCCAAGCACCACGGATCCGCATCGGCATAGACACCGGCGGAACATTCACTGACATCGTCGCATTCGACGAAACCACTGGCACACTGACGACGACGAAGACACCTTCTACTCCGTCTAATCCTGCCGATGGCTTCATCAACGGCATCGACAAGGTCCTCGCGCTGCTCGGAGACACGGTGTCTGCTGAGCACATCAGCGCAGTCAGCCACGGTACAACCGTCGCCACGAACCAACTGCTCGAAGGAAAACTCGACCGTCTCGGCTTCATTACGACCGAAGGCTACGAATTCATCCTCGAGATCGCTCGTCAGGCCGTCCCTGATGGCTACGGAAACTCCTATTTCTGGGTGAAGCCTGACCGGATCGTCCCCGCCGACCTCGTCAAAACCGTCTCCGGACGATTCGACTTCGAAGGTAAAGAGGTACGTCCCTTCGACGATTCCCAGGCCCGCGAGGTCGCGCAGTGGTTCAAGGACCAGGGCATCATGACCCTGGGCGTGAACTTCCTCCATGCCTATGCGAATCCTGTCCACGAGCAGAGAATGCGTGAAATCCTCACCGAGGTCCACCCCGACGCCACTGTGTCTCTGAGCTCCGAGGTGCTGCGCGAATACCGCGAATACGAGCGATCAATGACCACCCTCGTCGACGCGGCCGTCAAGCCCAAGGTTTCGATGTACGTGCGTAATATCCACGACCGCCTCGACGCCTACACCGGCGTCGAAGAAGATTCGACGCTGCCCTTCTACATTATGAAGTCCAACGGCGGCGTTCTCTCTGCCGAAGAGGTCGTCCACCAGCCGATCACGACCGTGCTCTCTGGCCCCGCAGCGGGTGCCCTGGGCGCGGGACTCATTGCCCGGGAAGCCGGATTCGACAAGGTGCTCACCTGCGATGGCGGTGGAACGTCGACCGACGTCACAGTTGTCATCGACGGTGAACCAGCACTGACGACTGAAGGATCCGTCGGTGTGTACCCCTCGAAGATTCCGATGATCGATGTCGTCACCGTCGGTGCCGGAGGAGGTTCGATCGCGTGGACCACCCCCGAAGGACAACTCAAAGTCGGCCCGCAGTCGGCGGGCGCTGACCCGGGCCCCATCTGCTACGGCAACGGCGGAGCCGAACCTACGATCACCGATGCCCACGTCTTCCTCGGACGAATCCCGCCCCACCTCCTCGGCGGGGAGATTCCACTCAATATCGATGCCGCGAAGTCCGGCATCGCCGACATCGCAACGCGCCTGGGCCTGAGCGAAGAGAAGGCTGCGACGGGCATCCTCGAGATCTCTGCTTGGAATCAGGCTAACGCTCTGCGCCAGGTCTCCGTGCAGCGCGGGCTCGACGTGCGTGACTTCATGCTCACGACCTTCGGCGGCTCGGGTTCGCTGCTGGCCTGCACCCTCGTCGACGTTCTCGACCTCGCAGGTGTCGTCGTCCCGCTCAACCCGGGCAACGTCTCCGCGTTCGGCCTGCTCACGGTCGACGTGAAGAACGACTACGTCCAAACGCACGTCAGTCGCGACGATCGCCTCGACATCGCCGAGGTGGCCGATCTCCTCGCCGGACTGACAGATCGCGCCACCAAAGCGCTCAATGGTGAAGGCTTCCCTGCCTCGAACCACCAGTTCGACCGTTCGGTCGATCTGCGCTACTTCGGTCAGGCCTTCGAGGTTCGTGTCTCCGCACCGTCGGGTCCGGTCACAAGAGAATGGGCCGACGAGGTGACACGGGCCTTCCACGCCGAGCACAAGAAGCTCTACGGCTATGACTTCGCCGACACCGCGGACCAGTTCGTCGAATGGGTCAACCTCAGAGTCTCCGGCATCGGCCCGATCACTCGTCCCGAGACCCGCCATATCGCCTCCGCCGATGGTGCTGCCCCCCTCGACGAGAGAGGTAAGACGGGCAATCGACCCGTCTGCTTCGACGCGTCCCACGGCTTCGTCGATACCCCGGTCTACTGGCGAGAAGAACTGCTGGCAGGGGACGAGATCTCCGGCCCGGCGATCATCGAAGAGTTCGGCTCCACCGTACCGCTCCACCCGGAGTTCACAGCGCGCATCGACAGTGCCGCCAATATCATCATCACTCGCACCACTGGTCAGGAGGACAGCAAATGACCGCGACAGCTGAAACAGGCGCAGGGGCATCGATCGTCGATTCGGGCTCGATGTTGCGCACCGAGCCCCTGGTTGGTCAGGAGCTCGCGGACTACATCGCTGCCTCGCCGATCAACTCTGCAGGTCTACCCACGGCCTATGAGCACGGCAACCGTCTCACGTCATCGGGTTCGAGCGTCGACCCGATCATCGTGGAGATCGTCGAAGGCACCTTGGCCAGCGTGGAGATGGAGGTTGAGACCTCGATCTCGCGGACCTCCCGATCGCCTATGATCCGCGACGCCCACGATTTCCGCGCCGGCATTCATGACCGTCAGCTGCGCAAGCTCACCGGCCGTTCATACTCCGCGCTCGTCCACCCTGTCGTCCGCGACTTCCCCATTGAGGAGATGTGCGAGGGCGACGTCTTTTTTCACAATGACGTCTACGAATCCGAGGGCGGCATCGGCCATCTTCCGGACATGTGCGTGACCGTACCTGTCTTCGCTGACGGCCGAGTCGTATGCTTCGTCCAAGCGTTCGGCCACCACGACGACATCGGCGGCGCCTGCCCGGGTTCGATGCCTTCAGGTGCGACAAGCGTCTTCGAAGAGGGACTGATGATCCCTCCGATCAAGCTCTGGTCCGAAGGCAAGCCGAACAAATCTGCCCTACGCATCATGGCCCGCAACTCGCGGATGCCGGATTCGCTCTCGGCCGACCTCGATGCCGAATGCTCGGCTTGCCTCATGGGTGCGCGTCGACTGACTGAGCTCTTCACCCGCTACGGCGTGGAGACCGTTGAGGCCGCCTTCGATACGATCCTGCAGAACTCCACGGAGACCTATCGCCGGGAGATCCTATCTAAGATACCCGACGGTCAGTACGTTTGGGAGGACTACGCGGAGCACGATGGTGTCTCCGACCCCACGCTCCACACCCAGCGCATCACACTGACGAAGACGCCGACAGGTGGGCCCGACGACGGGCCGCGGCTGATCGTCGACTTCACCGGCACCGCAGCACAGGCCGCCGGACCGATCAACCACTGTGGTGACTATGTTGGTGGCAACTTCCTCAAGAAGTGGCTTGCCCCGATCCTGCGTAACCTTGCAGACACCCCTGAGCGGATGGCTGAGCTCGATGTCAACGAAGGGATCGTGCCGCTCATCGAGATGCGTTTCCCGGAGAAGGGCACGCTGCTCACTCCCGAATTCCCCGGTCCTACGAACGCGCGCACATTCGTCATCCTCCGCCTTCTCGGTGTCCTCGCCGGAGTGGTCGCGAAGGCCGTGGACGGACGGATGCCCGCCGACCAGGAGACCATCCGCTACACCGGCGTCTACGGCAAGGACCGAGACGGTAAGGACTACCTTATGCGTGAGGTCCTCGGCGGCGGTTCCGGAGGACGCTACTATTCCGACGGTGAGGACACGATCCACGTGGTACCGGACTCACGCAACCTGCCGACCGAGTTCACCGAATCTAGGTTCCCGTTCCGCGTCGAACGTCTCGGCCTGGCCGTGGACTCCGGAGGTGCGGGTCGATTCCGTGGCGGCCTCGGCTACGAGAAGCACATCCGGATGCTCAAGGACGGTCACTTCATGTCGATCGCCGACCGCTCCATCCTCGCCTGCTGGGGAGTCAAGGGCGGGAAGGCCGGTAAGCCTTTCCAGGTGACAATCGAGCCAGGAGGGGCCAACGAGCGTGAGATCGACGCACTTGCCGATGCCGAGGTGATCCGAGCGGGAGAGGTTGTGCGCATCCGCACGACCGGCGGTGGCGGCTGGGGCGATCCGCTTGACCGCCCTGTCGATGAGGTGCTCCGCGATGTCAGTTGGGGCAAGGTGAGCATCGATGGTGCCCGCGATTCCTATGGTGTCGTTGTCACCGCCGACCCTAGTGTCTCGGTCGGGGCCGACTCAGCCGGTGTCGACGGCGCCGAGGTCGACGAGGCTGCAACTGCGACGCTGCGGGAGAGAATGCGAGCCGAACGCGAGACGAACGAACCTTTCTTCGACCGTGGACCCGGCTACGCCGAGCTGTCCGTCGACGGCGCTTCGGCTGCGGCGGTCGACTGGCTGTGAGAGTTCTCGTCGCCCTCGGGGGCAACGCGATGACTGGGCTGGATGGAGATGCGTCTCCATCCGCCCAGCAGCACGCGATCGCCGCCGCAGCAGTCCACCTGGCCGAACTCACTGCCGCGGGACACGAACTCGTCATCACCCACGGCAACGGCCCCCAGGTGGGCAATATCCTGCGCAAGAACGAACTCTCCGCGCATGAGCTGCCTCCGGTGAGCCTTGACTGGTGCGGGGCGCAGACCCAGGGGACAATCGGTTTCACGATCGTCAATGAGCTCGAACGGGAGTTCGCCGCCCAGGGGCTTGAGAACAAGGTCGCCGCCGTGGTGACGCGCACCGTTGTCGACTCCGATGATCCCGCGTTCGCCGATCCCGTCAAACCGATCGGCAGCTACCAGGATGCGGACTTCGCGGCTGAGATGACTGCACATGGCCAGACGTGGAAAGACTTCGGAGAAAAGGGGTGGCGCCGGGTGGTGGCCTCCCCGGCACCGGTGACGATCCTCGAGACACCGATGGTCTCCTTCCTCGCGGACTCCGGATGGGTTGTCGTCGCCGCAGGCGGAGGCGGCATCCCAGTCGTTGCCGCCGACGGCGGATGCACCGGGATCTCAGCAGTCATCGACAAGGACCTCAGTGCGGCCAGACTTGCCGCATCGGTGGGCGCCGATCTCCTCATCATCGCCACCGATGTGCCCTGTGCGGTCGCAGGCTATGGCACGCCCGAGGCCGAAGACGTCGGTGCCGTGACTACGGCGGAACTCAAGGGGCTGCGCGATACGGGCACGTTCGCCTCGGGGTCGATGGGGCCGAAGGTCGACGCCATCATCGATTTCGTCGACAACGGCGGCACTCGTGCCGTCATCGCCGAGCTCTCGCAGCTTTCGGCCGCAGCTGCTGGGACGGTGGGCACCGTGGTGACCGCTGACGATCAGTAGACTCGGGTCGGGAGGAGACGAGTACGCCATGACCATATTCGATGATCCCCGTTCACTGGCGCAGGCGCTGGAGCGTGTGGGACACATCGTCGCGCCCGAACTGGCGACCACCTGCGTACTCGCTCAGCGCCTCGGCAAACCGCTTCTCTGTGAAGGGGCACCGGGTGTCGGGAAGACGAGTCTGGCCAGGGCTCTCGCTCGGGCCTCGGGAGGCCCGCTCATCCGCCTACAGTGCCACGACGGTCTTGATGCCAGCCAAGCACTCTACGATTGGGACTTCGCGAAGCAGATCCTCCACGTGCGAACGATCGAAGCGGCGTCCTCCTCGGCGGGGGAGCGCATCAATGCTCCACATCTTGACGATGAACTCCACCAACGGGAATTCCTCCTCGCTCGTCCCATTCTGCAGGCCATCGAAGGATCATCGCAGGTCGGCGCCGATGGTCCGCGTCCGGTGCTGCTCATCGACGAGATCGACCGGGCCGGTGACGAATTCGACGCACTCCTGCTCGAGGCGCTCGCCGACTGGTCGGTCACCGTCCCCGAACTCGGCACGATTTCGACCGAAACGCCGCCCTTGGTCATTCTCACCTCGAATCGCACGCGCGATCTCCATGATGCGCTGCGTCGCCGCTGCCTTTACCAATGGTTCGATCAGCCCGACGCCGAGGTGGAATCGACGATCCTGTCTCTGCATGTTCCCGATGCCAGCCAGTCCCTGCGCCTGGCCGTCGTGGACGCCGCGAATCGCCTCCGCACAGCAGGGTTGCTCAAACCGCCGGGCACGGCCGAGGCCATCGACTGGCTCCGTGCCCTGCGCGCCCTCGACCTCGACGAGCTCGACGAGCCGTCGATTGCTGCCACCCTGTCCGCCGTGCTCAAAGATGCCGATGATCTGGCGCCCGCCAACGCTGTCCTCTCCGTGACCGAGGCAAGGCGATGACGAGCCTCGTGGACACTCTTCTGCGTCTCGGCACCCGGTTGCGGGCAGCCGGTCTGCCGGCGGACCCGGAGTCGGTGCGCTCACTCATCTCGGCTGCTGCACTGCTCGACCCGCTTGACCCGCAGCAGATTCGAGCCGCGTCTCGGGCGCTGACCTGCACTCGGCATGAACAACTGAGCATCCACGACGCGGTCTTCGATTCGACCTTCGGCCTGACCAAAGGACAGGTCACGAAAGACCCGGGCATCGAGGTCACCGTTCCCCGCCCCGAGATCAGTGCGGAGGCCACCGGCGGGGCCGAGGCTTCCGAGATCACCGCGGCCAGCCGCTCCGAACAACTCCGTCATGTCGACCTGGGGGCCGAGGACGGGTCCGCCGCCGCCGCTCTCATCGATGGACTCCTCTTCTCCTCCCCTCGAGGTGTTGCACATCGGTCTCGTCCAGGACATTTCGGGATCATCGACACCCGCCGAATTCTGCGCCAACTCATTCGCTCCGAAGAGATCGCTTCCATTCCCCGGCGACGGCATCTCCACCGCCGGCGTCCCGTGACTCTCGTGGCCGATGTCTCCGCCTCGATGACACCATGGCGAGAGCCTGTGCTGCGCTTTCTCACCCGGGGAGCCGAAGCGGTGGGTGCTCGCTGCTTCACCGCCGGCACCCGACTGACCAGAATCGACGGCAATCCGGCCGTCTCGGGTGCCAGTGCCATCACTGGCAGTTCAATTGCCTCGGGTGCCAAGGTGGCGGCCAGAAGCGGTGCTGACGTCGGAGCGAGGCCAAGCAGGAAGGGGCTGGCCGCTGCGCTGGGCACGGTCCTTGATGCGGGAGGCGGAACCCGCCTCGGCGTCTCGCTGACAGGGCTGCTGGACGAACGCACAAAAGACTTGGTCCGCGGGAGCGTCCTCGTCGTGATCAGCGACGGCTGGGAGCACGGCGACTGCGCGGAACTCGAGGCCGCGTGTGCGCGTCTTGCCAGGCTCAGCCACACCTTTCTGTGGGTGAATCCGCGAGCTGGACGCCCGGGGTTCGAAGCACGCACGCGAGGGCTGTCGGTCGCCGACGAATATGCTGATCTCGTGCTGCCGGCGACCAGCGTCGCCCAGTGGCAGGTGGTGGCCGAGGCGATCGGCACCCGGACCACGATCTCCGGTGCCGGCAGGGTCCTCAGGAGCTGGCAGTCGGTTGCAGCTCGGCAGGAAGCCACGGCATGAACGAGACCGAATCAATCCTCGGCTGGCTCCAGGCTGATCGCGACTTCGCGCTTGCCGTGGTCACAAAGACCTGGTCGTCGGCCCCGCGACCAGCGGGCGCGATGATGGCAGTCGCCGCCGACGGAGAGGTCATCGGCAGCCTCTCGGGCGGATGCGTGGAATCCGCCGTGCACGAACTCGCTCTCGAGGTTATTGCCACCGGTCGAGCAGCCTCCGCCCACTATGGAACGAGCGATGCCGAGGCCTACGCTGTCGGTCTGGCCTGCGGAGGTCAGATCGACGTCCTCGTCACCCCTATCCTCGATGATGCCAGTTCTTCCCAACTGCAGGTCTACCTTCGCGCGATGGCTGACTCAGCGCCGGCAGCGCTCGCCCTGGAACTCCCCGGAGTCACGGACGATGAGTCCGCCAGACTGGACAGGCTCACCCACATCCTCGCGATCACAGCCGATGAGACCATGCAGGGGGACTTCGGGCATGCTCGTCTCACGGAGCACATCGCCACCGATGCTCGGGCGATGATTGGCCGCGGTGCCGTTGGAATCCTCGAATTCGACGCGACCGGGCGCCGCCTCGGCGCGGGCACCCGTGTCTTCGTCACGACCTCAACGCCACCGCCGCGACTGCTCATCTTCGGTGCGATCGACTATGCTGCTGCCCTGGCGGAGCTGGGCCGGTTCCTCGGCTACCGGGTGAGTGTCTGCGATGCGCGGGGAGTCTTCGCCACCGCCGCGCGATTCCCCGCCGCCCACGAGGTTGTCGTCGCCTGGCCCCACCGCTACTTCGCCGCCGAGGTCGAGGCAGGGAGGATCGACTCCTCGACCGTGGTTGCCGTGCTCACTCACGACCTCAAATTCGACGTCCCCGTCCTCCTGGAGGTCCTCCGTTCTCCAGCCGGTTACGTCGGTGCTCTGGGAAGCAGGCGCACACACGACCAGCGCGCCGATGCGCTGCGCGAGGCCGGAGCGAGTGAGGAGGAGATCGCCCGGATCCACGGGCCGATCGGGCTCGATCTCGGGGCCAGATCCCCCGAAGCGACCGCAGTGTCGATTCTCGCCGAGGTGCTTCTCGAGAGATCGCAGGGCACCGGAAGCTCCCTGAGCGCCATCACCGGTGCCATCCACCGCTGATCGAGTTCATTTCGGTCTGCGTTCTCCGCACACCGTCGAGCCTGCTTCGGCGTGCATTTGAGAGCACACCGCAGCAGACTCAGCGCTGACCTCAGCTGCGTGCTGCGCTCAGACCCTCGATCGCCGAGGTGAAGCATTCGGCCGGGGGTGTGACGAGTCCCGCTCCCACCTGACCGACACCCGCAACCTTGCCTGCCATGCCGGTGTTGATCTGGGGAAGCACCTGCGTGCGCAGCACCTTGACGAGGTCGATTCCGCTGGGGACTCCGCGGAACTCGAGGACCGGGATCTGGTGCTGCGGATGTTCGCCGAGAGTGATCTCATACATCCGTCGGCTCGTGTCCACAGCGAAGGCGACGTCCCCGCCGACGAGTCGCACAACTGCAGGAGCCGCGGCCATTGCGAGGCCGCCGATGCCTGCGGTCTCCGTGATGGCGGAGTCGCCGATATCGGGATTGGCGTCCTCGATGCCGTAGGAGCCGAGGTAGAGTCCCTCGGCGATCTGTGCCGGTCCCGTGTACCACTGATCATCGGTGCCGGAGAGCTGAATGCCGAAGTCCGTGCCGTTGCGAGCCATGGTCACCACAAGCGTGGAACCGGGTACACCCTTCGCGGCAGCCATCGCGAGCTTGCACGTGGGCATGACGAGGTTGAGCGCGAAGTAGTCGTTCTCCCCGAGGAAACGGGCTACCTCGGCGAGGTCCCTGGTGGGGAAGTCGAGGGTGAACAGCTTGGGCATGATGTCGCGGAGGAAGAGCAGGGTCGCCGTCCGGTTGCGGTTGTGCCCCTCGTCTCCAGACTGGAGCATCTGTGTGACGTAGTTCTTCGTGTCCAACGGCCCTGTGGCGGCAACGGCGGCGCCGAGAACGGGGCCGAGCACATCGCGCATCCACCGCAGGCGGGTGAGCACTTCCTCATTGTTCGCCCCGTAGCGCAGCACCTTGCCGAGGCCCTCGTTGAGTGTGCAGTAGGCGCGATTGCCGTGGATCGGGTCGACGAGTTCGAACATCCACATCGAGGCGCTGACGACTCCGGCCATCGGCCCGACAGTATCGCGTGAGTGGCAGGGCGAGAAGGAGAAACGACCCGAAGCGAGTCCAGCTTCGGCCTCTTCAAGCGTCTCGGTCAGACCTTCGAAGACGACGGCCCCAGCCAGGGCTCCGCGCATCGGTCCTGACGCCCGGTCCCAATCGAGCGGGGGACCGGCGTGGAGGAACTCGTCGTTGCCGAGACCAAGACATTCGCGGGCCGGACGCAGGCCGACGACCTCGGCTCCGGCTGCGAGCATGCGTTCGAGCGCCTCGGCGTTCGCCGTCTGACGGCGGGGGTCCGCCATTGCCGCATAGAGCGGCGCGGGATCACCGAAGGCAGGTTTCCAAGGCACTTCTGCGACCGTGACTGCCTGAGCGCGCAGCTCTTCGGCGAAGAGACCGAGACCCACGGAGACGACAGAAGGTGCGGACTCGAGAAGACCCGACAGCGTAGCTTCGCCAGTCGTTGCGGAAGAAGAGGCGGGCGCTGCAGACGCTGCGCTGGTTGGTGCGCTGGCCGCGGGCGCTGTGGAACTGGCGACGCCTGTCAACGTGACGGGCGAATCGCTTGTGCCCACCTGGGCTGGATCGGTGGTGGCCTGGTGGCCGAGGTGGGCCAATGCTCGCAGGCTGGCTTCGGCATTCGAGAGGAACACCTCGGCGCCGGCCGTGACGAGTGCCTCGAGGGCACCGGAGAAGTCCTGTGGATCGGAGTTCGTGCCGATGAGGCTGACGACGACGGGAAGCGACTCGCCCTGAGCAGCAGCGGCGGACTTGGCTTCGGTGATCGCCGTGGCAAGGTCATCGGCAGGATCTTTGTGGGCACCGTGACCGAGCACAAGGTCGAGCAGCAGGACGCCGGCACTGGGGCCGAGATCGCGAATGGCCTGCAGTCGAATCGACGGGTCGATCATCGGGTGCGCACGGCCGCGGGTCATCTCATCGTCGCCGAAGTCGAGCACGGTATGGGTCGCTACACTCGTCGACGTGCCGCTGACCCGCGGGGCGCCGGGAAGCGGAATGTTCGACGAGATCGGACCGAGTGCGGAGCGGGAGATGAGCATCGCCTCGTCGGCCATGGTCCCCCCGCAGAACAGGCCGATGAGCGAGCCGGAGCGCGTCGTCGTCGAATCGGAGACTCCCCACGACGGCCACTGAGGCACAGTGACTCCGGCGGCCCCGAGGACGGACTCGACCCCGACCGTCAGGCTGGGGGATTCGGGCCCGAGGACCGCCCATGTCACCGAGACTCCGAGCTGCTTGGCAAGTGTTTCTATCTCGGCGACCACCGTGGCATCGGCAGGCTTCGAGACCACGAGGATCTGTTCGGTCTCCGGATCGGCGGCCAGTGCCCGCAGCGCCTGGCGGGCGCTGATGCCGCCGACCTCGGAGGAGAGATCACGCCCGCCCGTGCCGATGAGGTGGCTGACGCCGACACCGGCGGCATCGAGGAGGACCGAGACCTGCTGGGCGCCCGTGCCCGAGGCCGCGATGATGCCGAAGCTTCCGCGGCGAACATCATTGGCGAAGCCCAGCCCGACCCCGGAGATGATCGCGGTGCCGCAGTCGGGACCCATGACGATGAGATCGTGCTCGGCGGCGCGGGTCTTGAGTTCGATCTCGGTGGAGAGCTCCACATTGTCGCTGAACAGGAGCACCGAGGAACCGGAGTCCAGGGCTGCGAGCGTTTCGATGCCTGCGTTCTCGCCCGGCACGGACACGAGGGTGAGTCCGGAACCGGACCGGTCCAGGGCCGATTCGACGGTGAGCGCGGGCTGGACGGAACCGCCCGGACCCGTTGACTCATGAGCGGCAGAGGCAAGTTTGTCGAACGCCACATCGACAGCCGCGAGTCCCGCTGCCAGGTCCTCCTCCGAATGCGCGCGCAAGGCGATGAGGAGGTCGTTGGCAGTGACCTCCTCGGCGATGTCGAACCCGGCAGCAAGGATGAGGTCGAGGTTGAGTGCCGAACCCATTCCGATGAGTGCGTCATCGACACCTGGAGTGGTCTTGACCTCGGTCGAGACTTGCATGAGCGCGACGGAGTCGACGTAGACACCATGTCGGACGGTCAGTGAGTGAGGCATGGGAGAGTCCCTTTCGATGGGTGTCCTGTGTCAGAGAGTGGATGCTGTGTGCGGGTGGGTGTACTGAGACTTCGAGCGGGTGTGCTGAGGCAGAGTGCGGATGTCGAGCCGGAACGGGGTGAGTTGCGTGGTTGGCCGTCGAGGCCGAGAACGGCGAGGAAACCTGTGAACAGGTCGTGTCCGGAACTGTGTCCGATATGGTCAAGCGCCGACAGAGCAGAACTGAGCAACTTCCTGTCTTCGGAGCCCGCCGCGAGCAGAACACGGGTGGAACGGATCGCCGAGGCAGCCTCGGGCACGCAATGACCGGCGACGGCAGCCTCGATGAGCACCGCCGAGAGTGCCGTTGTGGCCTGGCTCAGGCCGATGGCCCCGAGTGCGCGGATCAGCAGCTCGAGTGATCGCGTGCGACCGAGGGATCGGAACGCGAGTGCGATCCCGCACAGCGCATCATCGCCGCTGGGAGTGCTGCCGGGCCCGCGGCCGAGGAGCGCTCGCACACCTGCGTCGATGCCGAGTTCGTCCTCGTCGTGCAGGGCGGAGGCAAGCGTTCGAGCGAGGTCAGCGAGATTGTGTAGACCGGGCCGCAGACTCTCTGCGATGGCCGTGACTCGTGCAGAGTCCGGGGCCAGCCACGATGTCGGCCGAAGTCGCAGCGGTTGATGTTCGCGAACGATGTTGATGTCGACGTCGGGAAGTTCGATCCGGTAAGCAGAGGACGTCTTGATGAGGGTCGCCCGGACTCCGGGCCGCAGTCTCGTGAGGTGCTCGGGTTTAAGGTGCGGAACGGTGATCCCAAAGGGCAACTGCACAGCTTCAGGGCCCATGACAGGAAGCAGTCTCTGCCCGGGGCGTAGGGAGTCATGGTGATGAGGCGTCAGAGAGGCATGGTGCCCGGCCCGTAGGGAGCAAATGGAGTCGTCGATTGCCAGATAGAAGCCTGCCGAGAAGACATGGAGGACCTTGCCGGAGGATTCGCCCTCGCTCTGGCGATCTGGAGAACACTCACCCGACTCGACGGGCGCTACGTCGACAGGGGTCATGTCGATCCGTGGTGTGGGCAGGACGGAGGCGGTGGCGGGCAGAACCACGGACCTAGACCTCATTTCGACAGGCTATCCCGCCCTGTTATCGTCAATGCATGTCAAATGATGCCAAGGATTCCGGCCGTGGTCAGCAGGAATTGACATTCAATGGTCGAGAATCGAACATCTTCTCTTCCGAGTTCCTCACCGTCGCGGATGTCCTCGAACTGCCGAGCATGCGCGAAGCGAAACTCATCGCCGGTTCCGCTGGTCTCGACAAAGTCGTCGAGCTGTCGAACGTCATGGAGGTCCCGGACATCCTGCCGTGGGTGAAACCGGGAGAACTCCTGCTTACTACCGCATATCCGATCCGCGACCGTCCCGAAGACCTCGCGGGGCTGCTCGAGACCTTCGATCAACACGGAATGGCGGCGATCGGTCTCAAGTCCGGCCGCTATCTCGAACACATTCCTGAGGCAGCTGTGTCGGCTGCGGATGCCCTGGGACTTCCGCTCATCCACCTCGGCGAGAACGTGGGTTTCGACGAGATCATGCAGGATGTGCTCACCGGAAATCTCGACAGGCGAGCACAGGTGATCGCGCGGACGGAGGCCTCGATGCGCGAGCTCGTCGATGTAGTGGTCGGCGGAGGCGATCTGGCGGATGTATGCCGCATGCTCGCGCAGTGGACAGGGGTGGCGGCGGCGGTGACGACGCTCGATGGGCGGGTGAGATGTCTTCGCACCGCCGACGAAGGACGCTCCTCCGCGGATGTCTACGGCCTCATGTGCTTCGACCGCTCAGGGCGCTTTCTCGTTGAGGACGAGCCCGCTGGTGTAACTGGCCAAGGTTCTCAGGCCGGTGGGCTCGGCCGAAGTGTGCCCACCGACGAACTCATCCGGCATGCTCCTGCGTCTGCCACAGATGAAAGCGCCATTGCCGAGGGAATGAACTGGGGAAACGTCGTCATCGAAAGTGGCAGGAAGCCCACGGATGATGATCTTCCTGCTGCTAAGAATCTCGGTCGGATCGTGGCGTTCGGAAACCAGACTTTGCGTGCGGACGATTTTCGCCTGCTTGAACAGGCTGCCGCCGCGGCCGCGTTGGTCATCACGCGCGAACAGGCAATCACCGCGGTCGAGAGCAAATACCGTACAGACTTCGTCCTCGAGGTGCTGCGTGGCCACATCGCTTCAACAGACCGCGTGCTGTCCCACGCGCATTCGCTGGGGTGGGACCTCGACCGGCCGATCAGCATAGCCGTCGCCGAGGTGGACTCCGATGCCGATTCCACCGATGCGCGAAACAAGCGGACGATGCAGGCACTGTTTGCCGATGCTTGGACGAAGGTCATCACCCAGTTCGACCCCCGGGCCGCCGTCGTCGGCTCGGGCGATCAGGTGATCGTTCTGCTGGAGGCGGAATCTCGGGAGAAGATCACTGGTCGAATGGAGGAGTTCGTCTCCGCCGTGCGCGGCTTCGGGGGAGGCGGCAGGCGTCAGTTTTCGGTCGGAATCTCCCGTCCTGCCGAAGGTGTTTCGCGCCTGGCGTCGGCCTACCAGGAAGCGATGAGAGCCCTCGAAGTCGGGCGCCAGCTCGCCAGTGGACAGGGCTTGAGACACTACGACTCATTGGGCGTCTATCGACTACTGCTTCAGGTCGGGGAGCAAGCCGAGCTGCGCAGTTTCGCCGAGGAGGTTCTCGGTCCGCTCGCCAGTGACGCCAAAGCGGAGTACGCGGGACTGCGCGAGACCCTTCAGGAGCTGCTCGACCATAATCTCAATGTCGCCGAGACCGCCCGCGCCCTGTTCTTTCACTACAACACCTTGCGTTATCGGATCGGCAAGCTCGAGCAGATGGTCGGCCCATTCACCGAAGATCCGGATCTGCGGCTCTCACTTGCGCTCGCCCTCCAGATCGTCAAACTGCCCTGAGCGCGCGAGTCCGGATGCCTCGGAGAAACACTTGGCGAACACTGCCGAAGGCTACGGTGTTTCTTTGGCAGTTAATGACGTGATGCAGGCCGCACCGGCGCAATAGAGTCAGTTCCTGAGTCGGAGTGATCCGCGAGCGTGCCGACATCAATTCGGGTGGCCCGGCCACCTCGGACGTTGGATCGGAACCGGCCATTCTCAACGGCGAGGAGAGACACATGTCGATGTTTTCGTGGAAACTCCATGGGGACGGCAAGACCATAGAACCCGGAGGCGCAGTCGCCCCTGACGAGCGCCTCACCTGGGGCAGAACAGTCGGTCTCGGAGTCCAGCACGTCGTCGCTATGTTCGGCGCGACTTTCGTCTTCCCGATCATCATGGGCCTGAATCCGCAGCTGGCGGTGATGATGTCTGGTGTAGGCACGATCATCTTTCTGCTCATCGTCAAGGGCAAAGTACCCAGCTACGTCGGCACCTCCGCCGCCTTCGTTGGCGGCGTCACTGCCGTCACTGCCCAGGGTGGTACCCCCGCCGAGGTGACCGGAGCGATCATGGTCTCCGGTGTGATCCTCGCCCTTGTGGGCACATTCATCCATTTCATCGGCTCCTCGGCACTGACGAAGGTGCTTCCGCCAGTTGTGACTGGCGGTGTCGTCATGCTCATCGGCTTCAACCTCGCCCCGGTCGTGGCAAGCACCTATTGGCCGCAGGACCAGTGGATCGCCGTGATCGTTATGGTCTTCATCGTCTTCATATCCGTGTGGGTGCGCGGTTTTCTCGGGCGAATCGCCGTGTTTCTCGGTCTAGTTCTCGGTTACGTGCTGTCCTGGATCTTCGATCGCGTCTTTGGACAGATCACTTCCTACAGTGCAACCGTCGGTGAAGTGACGACGCACTTCCGGGTCGACTTCTCCGGAGTCGAAGCTGCCTCGTGGATCGGATTCCCGCCTTTGACCGACACCGCTGCAGGCGTCGTCGGCGTTCACCTTCCTGTATTCAATGCTGCAGCCATCATTGTCATGCTCCCGGGCATCATTGCGCTCGTCGCGGAGAACGTCGGTCACGTCAAGGCAGTGGAAGAGATGACCGGCGCGCGACTCGACAAGTACATGGGGCGGGCCGTCATCGGCGACGGTGTCGCCACTGTTGTGGCGACCTCGGTGGGTGGATCGCCGACCACAACATACGCAGAGAACATCGGCGTGATGGCAGCGACGAGGGTGTATTCGACGGCCGCCTACTGGGTCGCAGCGCTCGTGGCGATCATTTTCGGGCTCTCCCCGAAGTTCGGCGCTCTCATCTCCGCGGTGCCCGGCGGCGTCCTCGGCGGCATCACCGTTGTCCTCTACGGCATGATCGGAATGTTGGGTGCGAAGATCTGGATCGAGAATCGTGTGAACTTCGCTAACCCGCTCAACATCGTGCCGGTCTCCGCCGGACTCATCATCGCCATCGGTGACGTCAGCCTCGTCTTCAGCGAAGACTTCGTGCTCTCTGGAATTGCTTTAGGGACGATATCGATGCTGGTCATGTACCATGTTGCTCGATGGTTGGCACCTGCTGACATGAGAGACGACTCCGGCGAAGAAGCTGACGGAGCGGTTCTGTCAGTCGGTCAAGAAGGGCACCAGAGAAGGGTGGCCGACAGCGTGGAACGCGACCGCGGACGTCGCGCTCCGAATTCTAGCGAGTGAGACGATGAAGCCACCCCCATTGCGGATCCACCGACCGACATCGATCGATCAGACTCTGGACCTGCTCAGTGAGCACAGCGTGTCAGGAAAGGTACTCGCGGGAGGGCAGAGCCTCGTGCCGGTGCTCAATATGCGGCTGGCCGCTCCCAGTGACCTCATCGATATCACCGGAGTATCGGGACTCGACGAGCTGACTGTTTCCGGTCCCGAAGGACAGCAGGAGATCGCGGTCGGTGCCACCGTGACCCATCGGCAGGTCGAACGCTCCGTCGATATCGCGCGAGCCAACCCTCTCCTCGCTGAGGCTCTTCGTTTCGTTGCCCACCCAGCGGTGCGCAACCGGGGTACGACCGTCGGTTCCCTGGCGCACGCGGACCCGAACGGTGAAATGCCGATGATCCTCGCGCTCACCGGCGGTAGCGTCGATGTGCGCAGCAGGCGCGGCATCAGGACCCTGAGCGCCGAGGAACTCAACGTCGGGCCCTTGGAAACCTGTCTGGAATCCGATGAGCTCATCACCCGCGCGATCTTCCCGGCGTTGCCCGCAGGATCGCGTGCAGGATTCGACGAACTCGCTCGACGCAGCGGAGACTACGGTCTCGCGGGCGTGGGGATGATCGTCGACGTCGAAGACGAGACGGTGACCGGACTGCGCTGCGGATTCATCTCTGTCACGGACATTCCCGAGGTTCTCGATCTCGGAGAGGTGGTCTCAGGAACTCAGATCGACGAGGTTGCAGGCGTCGTATCGAGAGTCGTCGACGCGGTGCGGGACTTCATCGACCCCGGCGGAGACATCCACGCAACGGCCGACTATCGCAGACATCTGGCCGGAGTGATCGCCTCGCGACTCTTCCGACGACTGTGCCGAACCGACAATGCACGCATACAGGGCGCGCAGGTCCACACAGCAGGAAACGACGCCGGCAACGGAACCGACACCGGCGCCGACGCTGGATCTGGAACTGGCAAGGGTATCGAAAACGACACGGGGAGAAGACGAGCATGACCGCTGACATAGGCACCGAACCGACATCGACAATCCGACTCTCCGTCAACGGCGTTCCGCACGTTCTCGATGTTCCCGATCGGAAGCTGCTCTCCGATGTGCTGCGGCAGGACCTCGAACTGACCGGCACCCACGTGGGCTGTGAGCACGGAGTGTGCGGCGCATGCACTGTTCAGCTTGACGGAGACCCGGTGCGCTCCTGCCTCATGTTCGCCGTCACCGCTCAAGGACACGAGATCAAGACTGTCGAAGGCGTCGGTGATGATCCCGAGAATCCTGCCGATGTGCAGCAGGCATTCATCGACTGCCACGGACTGCAGTGCGGATTCTGCACACCCGGATTCGTGACGACCATCGACGCCTATATCGACGAGAACCCGAACCCCACCGAGGAAGAGGCACGGGAAGCCGTTTCGGGTAACCTCTGTCGCTGCACTGGCTACCAGAACATCGTCTCAGCGGTCCAGAGAGCCGCCCAGCTGCGTGCCGAGGGGGCCCGGTTATGACGACTCGTCTATTCGGTCAGAAGATCACCAGGCGCGAGGACCCGCGCCTGCTCACCGGCCACGGCCGGTATGTCGACGATGTCTCCGGCACCGCGATCGCCGCGGCATTCGTACGCAGCCCGCATGCTCACGCGGACATTCTCGACATTGACGTCACCGGTGCTCTCGACATCGACGGTGTCATCGCGGTCTGGACCTATGAGGACCTCCCCGGGCAGGCGGCCGAACGACTGCCAATGCTCATTCCGCACCCGTCGATCGTCGCCCCACACACGGGATATGCCCTCGCGAAAGATCACGTCAACTTCGTCGGCGAACCCATCGTCATGGTCATCGCAAAGGATCGCTACATCGCCGAGGATGCCGCGAACCGCATCGATGTCGACTACAGCTTCAAAGAGGCAGTCGTCGGTGTCGAGCAATCTCGCGAAGGGACCAGGATCGTCCATGAAGGCATGGACGACAATGTTGCCGCACACATCGTGCAGAAGGTCGGCGATGTCGACTCCGGTTTGGATTCCGCTCCCTACGTCCTCGAACTCGACCTCGAATTCGAGCGTAGCGCGTGCATGCCAATGGAAGGCAAAGGTGTTGTGGCGAGCTGGGATCCGGGAGAAGGCAGCCTCGAGGTCCACTCTTCGACTCAGACGAGCACCGGTCTGCGGGCCGTGCTCGCAGCCAAGCTCGAACTCCCCTTGACCAAGGTCGAGGTAATCACTCCCGATGTCGGTGGCGCCTTCGGAGTGAAGATCAACCACCCTTGGCCGGAAGAGCTTGCCGTGGCCTGTGCCGCGCGTGCGCTTGAAACGACGGTGAAGTGGACCGAAGATCGCCGCGAACACTTCATCTCCTCGGCACATGAACGTGCGCAGACCCAGTGGGTCAAGGTCGGCTTCGACGATGAGGGCCGCATTCTCGGCCTCGACGTGAAATTCTGGCACGACAACGGCGCCTACCTGCCCTACGGCGTGATCGTTCCGCTCAACACCTCCACCCACATCATGGGCCCGTACGTGATCCCGTCATTTCGGGTCGAGTACTGGTCGCTGTACACGAACACCGTCATCGTCACCCCATACCGAGGCGCCGGCCGCGCTCATGCAGTCTTCATGATGGAGAGGACGATGGACGCGATTGCCGCAGAACTCGGGCTCGACCGCACCGAGGTGCGTCTGCGCAACTTCGTCCGCGACTTCCCTCATCCGATGGGACTGCGAATGCAGGACGGTGCCGAGGGCTATATCGACTCCGGAGATTTCGTCGCTTCGATGGCCAGGCTCAAGGAACTCGTCGGCTGGGACGATTTCGAATCCTATCGTGAGCAGGCCCGCAGTGAGGGTCGCCGGGTCGGCCTGGGCATCGCCTGTTATATCGAGAGCACCGGAGCCGGACCCTACGAGGGCGGACACATCGAGGTCGAGACATCCGGTCGGGTCAACGTCTGGACGGGACTGACCACTCACGGGCAGGCTCATGCGACAGTGTTCGCACAGATCGTCGCCGATGAGCTGGGAGTCCCACTCGACAACGTCCACGTCAGCACCGGGGACACACGCAAACTTTCCTATTCAGTGGGAACGTGGGGTTCACGCGGTGCTGTGATGGCTGGCAACGCACTCCACCTCACCGCGAAGAAGGTCAAAGAGAAGGCGCTGAAGATCGCAGGGGAGTCACTCGAAGCTGATCCGCAGGACCTCGAAATCGTCGACGGAATGATTCAGGTCCAGGGTGATCCGAGTTCCTCGATGCCCCTGGCCGCAGTGTCAGTGCTGTCGAACCCGCTGCGGTACGCCTTCGATGAGAGTGCACGCGCGGCGACACAGTTCGCCAAAGAATCGGCCGCCGATGAACCCTCGATCAAGGGCGGTGAACAGCCAGGGCTCGAAGAGCAGGAGTTCTTCTCTCCGGTGCGTTCGACCGTTGCCAACGGCATGCACGCAGCCATCGTCGAGACCGATCCGGAGACCGCAGACATCAAGATTCTGCGCTACTGCGTCATCCATGATTGTGGGCCGATGGTCAACCCGCTTGTCGTCGAAGGGCAGGTGCACGGAGGTGTGGCGCAGGGAGTCGGCGGGGCACTCTACGAGAAGATGGCCTACGACACCGATGGTCAGCTGCTCAATGCCTCATTCATGGACTTCCTCATGCCCTTCGCCTCCGAAGTCCCTCACGTCGAGACCGACCACCTTGAGACGCCGAGTCCGCTCAATCCGCTCGGCATCAAAGGAGCGGGTGAGGCCGGGACGATTCCCGCGGCAACTGCGATCGCTTCGGCAATCGAAGACGCCGAGAGAATCCCCATCCGGTCGATGCCGCTGGATCCCTCGACCCTGTGGCATATGCGAACGAGTCATCGCGAAGGCGACAATTCCCTCTCCCGCGTAACCTCACCGAATCATTAAGGACGATACGTCATGCTCATTTCCTCCACGGCCACGATGACAGCCGATCCGGCGACGGCCTATGCTGCCTTCCACGATGAGAAGATCCTTGCGGCGACGATCCCAGGAGTTGAGAGCTTCACCCGCACCGCTGACGGCTCCTTCGACGTCGTTCTCACAATGGGAGTCGCGGCTATCAAGGGCACATACAAAGGCACAGTCGCGTTCTCCCAGGAAGTCGAGGGCACCTCGTTCGTCCTCAGCGCCAAGGGAGCGGGAGGACCGGGGACGATCGGTGCAGACATCTCCGTGGCCCTGTCACCTGGAGCCGATAACGGCAGCGCCATCGAGTGGGAAGCCGATGCGGTGCTCGGAGGTCCCATCGGCGGCGTAGGCCAGAGGATGCTCGGCGGAGTCGCCAAGCGCATCGCGAAGAAGTTCTTCGCCGACATCGATGCAGCCATCCGTGACGGTGTGCCGGAGAAGACCGAAACCGGTGCGGGCAGCAGACCAGGTGCCGGAGCAGCTGCCCCAGCGGGCACCGGCGAATCAGTGGGAACAAGTAGCCCTGTGGGTGCGACAGCACCATCGAATGCCGCGGTCACCGCGAATGCCGCAGCTCCTGCCGGTTTTGTCACGTCGGGGTCCCGGCTCTGCGGTGACGGCTTCATCGCCGGTGCGGCCATCGGTGCGGGTGCCGCCTTGCTCGGTGTGTGTGTCGGAATCCTGGCCGGTCGTCGGTGACGGCCGAGTCGCCGACCTGGCTTTCGCTGTCCGAACAGGCCGAGGCACTCAACCGTCGTGAGCTGAGCAGCGTTGAGCTGGTGAACGCACACTTTGAGCGCATCGACGAGATCAACCCGGCCACCAACGCGGTCGTCACACGTCAAACCGAGCGCGCGCTCGCAGCCGCCGCGGCGGCCGACCGGCGGCGTGCGGCGGGCGAAGGGGATCTGCCGGTTCTCCTCGGCGTACCGATGACTCATAAGGACACGCACGATACCGCGGGCATGCGCACGACCTACGGCAGTGAGCTCTACGCCGACCATGTTCCGCAGCGGACCAGCACCATCGTGGCTCGTCTGCAGGCGGCCGGAGTGATTTCGACCGGCAAGTCGAACGTGCCCGAATTTGCGGCAGGTGCGCACACAGCAAACCGCGTCTTCGGGACCACGAAAAATCCCTACGACCCCACTCGTTCGGCCGCCGGTTCCTCCGGCGGTGCTGCTGCGGCCATCGCCTCCGGGGTCCAAGCCGCCGGAGACGGATCCGACACCGGCGGTTCGCTACGGCTGCCCGCTTCGTTCGCCAACATCGTCGGTCTCCGTCCCTCGCCCGGATGGATTCCTCGGACGCTGTCGGAGAGCCCGTGGCAATGGCTGAGCCAGCCTGGTTTCATGGCGCGCACCGTCGATGACGTCGCCTGGCTGATGGAGGTGTGCAGTCGGAAGCCCGCACCCGCCTCGGCGAATTTCCGCCCTCGGCTCGATGACGGTGACGATCTGAGTCGGACCGTCATCGGATTCTCCCCAGATCTTGCAGGCCTGCTTGAGCTCGAGGCGGAGGTGAGGGACGTGGTTGCTGGAGCGGAGACCGTCTTCGCGGGCCTCGGTGCTCGGCTCAGTGAGTCCGTTCCTGATCTGAGCGCGGCCCGAGGCGTATTTCGCACGGCCAGGGCCTATGAGTTCGCGGCGAACCTACGGGACATCGACGCGACGCATCCTGGGAGTCTCAAGCCCTCGCTCCAGGCCGATGTCAATGCCGGTCTCGCCCTCACAGCTAGGGACTTCTTCGACTTCGACCAGGCACGTGGCCAGCTCCAGGCAGAGATGGATGACTACTTTTCAGCCCACGATGTGCTCGTCACGGTGACCTCTCAAGTGCTCCCCTTCTCCGCGGAGGAGGAGTATCCGACGATGATCAACTCTTCGCCGATCGATGACTATCTGGCCTGGGTCGACTCGACGACGCTCATCTCCGCCACTGGGTGTCCTGCTGCGAGTGTTCCCTCCGGATTCAGCTCCACCGGACTGCCGATCGGTCTGCAGATCATCGGACCGGTCGGCGGCGATGCAAAGGTATTACGCGTCGCGCGCTATTTCGAAGCCGCTACCGGACATGCGTTGCGCAGACCTGCGCTATGAGTGAAGCGCATACGGTTGATACGTGAGTGAACGAACTGTGGTGGAGAGACGATGATGAGGCGCGGTGCCACCGCGAAACCCGAACCCGCAAACGATCGGCCGGGCACTGGGTCGACGCTGGCCGCGGCGACCTATGTATTCGCCGTCGTGATGATCGGCACCACTCTGCCGACGCCGCTCTACCCGCGGTATCAGGTCGAGTTCGACTTCAGCAGTACGCAGACGACCCTGCTCTTCTCGATCTATGCCGGTGCCGTCATCGCTGCGCTCGTCTTCTTCGGCAGGCTCTCAGAGGCCTGGGGCAGGAAGCCGTTGCTGGCCGCTGGCATCATCCTCTCGCTCGGTTCCGCCGCGCTGTTCATGATCGGCGACCACCTCGGTCTCCTGTACGTGGGGCGGGTGATGTCGGGAATCGCAGCAGGAATCTTCACCGCCACCGGCACGGTCGCCGTCCTTGAAAATTCTCCTCCCGGTAGGCGTCGGCTCGCGACCTCACTAGCCACCGCGGCGAACATCGGTGGGCTGGGATTGGGTAACCTCCTGTCGGGAACAATCGCCGAGGCTTTTCCTCGGCCGCTGTTCACTCCGTTTCTCATCCATGCGCTACTCCTCCTCATCGGTGGGGCCGCGCTGCTGGGCGTGAGGGAGAGCGCGCTGTCGCGTTCACATTCCCTGCGTCTGCAGCTGCCGGCCGTTCCGCCCGAGTCCCGTGCCGTCTTCGTCCGGGCCGTGCCCGGGGCAGTGGCAAGCTTTGCCATCGCCGGGCTGTATTCAGCCGTCGCACCGAGCTTCATGCAGCAGAGTCTTGGCATCGATTCCTCGGCCATCATCGGTGCCGTCGTCTTCACTATGTTCGGAGCCTCGGCCGCGTGTCAGCTGCTGTTCCAACGGCTGGCCGATCGGACCCTTGTCCTGTGCGGAGGCATCGTCCAGATCGCCTGCATGGCGTTCCTGTCGGTCGCTTTGCTGACGGGGTCGACGCCGCTGCTCATCGCCTCGGCGATCCTCGGTGGGGCGGGACAGGGCTTCCTCTTCACCACGGGCATGCGTGCCATCACCGCCGTCACCGAGGTGCGGAATAGGACGGCGGCGACGACCTCGTACTTCGTCCTCGCTTATCTGGCAATGTCGGTGCCGATCATCGGTGTCGGCGTACTCGCGCTCTTGATAGGTCTCGTTGCTTCGACGATCGCTTTTGCGGTGGGGACGGTCCTGGTCGCCGGTCTCTGTCTTCTCAGGCTCGGCAGATGGAGCACCGAGCGTCGCGGCGCCGACGGCTGAAACTTACCGACGTGCTCGACACCATCGGCGACTGGCTGCCGCTGTCGCATGCGATCGACGCATTGAACGCCGTGTCCACGGGTGCGGAGGACGCGGCCTACATCTGGCTGCGCATCCTCTTCATCGGCTGCTGGATCGTCGGCGCCGTCATCGTCGGATCACTCACCCTGCGGCGTCGGACGCCGTGAGTCGGTGCCGCACCGAACGATCTGGAGCCGTCGTCAGCGGGTTTGCTGCTTGTGCCTGGTCGTGTGCCCGTGCGTGGGCTTGGGCTCGGTGCGATCGGTGAGATTGTAGGGTCTGCGGCCCCGACCGCGGACGAAGGCGAGGTAGCACAGCCACAGCGCGACCACCCACAGCAGACCGACCCACAGCGCCGGTCGTGAGTCGGGGACGATGCCGACCATGACGACCACGAAAACAATGAACGCCACGGTGATCCACGAACCCACCGGCCACAGCGGCATGGGGAATTCGCTGGGAAGACGAGCCTCCTCGGCGATCACGCGTTTCATCCGGATATGTGACGCGAGGATGATCAGCCACACCAGCACCGTGGCGAAGGTCGCCAAAGCTCCGAGCAGGAACAGGGCCTGGTCTGGGTAGAGGTAGTTGAGGACCACTCCTGCCAGCAGCGCGACGATCATCGTGAACACGGTCATCACGGGCACGCCGCTGCGGGAGGTGTGGGCGAAGGAGCGTGGGGCCTGACCCTGTTCCGCCAGACCGTGGAGCATGCGACCCGCACCGAAGATGTCGGCGTTGATGGCCGAGAGCGCCGCCGTGATGAGGACGACCTGGAGGATGGCAGCTGCCGCGGAGAATCCGATGGAGTCGAAGATCGCGACGAAAGGACTGACCTCGGAGGTGATCCGGTTCCACGGCAGAATGCACATGATCACGCCGAGGGTGAGGACGTAGAAGAGGAGGATGCGCACCGGCACCGAGTTGATGGCCTTCGGCAGCACCTGCTTCGGGTTCTGGGCCTCTCCGGCGGTGACTCCGATGATCTCAATGCCGCCGAAGGCGAACATCACGATGGTGAACGATGAGAGCAGACCCCAGAACCCGTTGGGGAGGAAGCCGCCGTTGTCGACCAGCGCCTGCGGACCCATCTGATCGTGGTCGGCGATGCCGAACCCGAAGATGATGATGGCCACTCCGGCCGCGATGAGGGCGATGATCGCGACGATCTTGATCAGCGCGAACCAGAACTCCAGCTCACCGAAGACCTTGACGCCGATCATGTTGATGGCGGCGATGAGGAAGACGACCGCGAGCACCCAGATCCAACGGGGAACGCCCGGCTACCAGAACCCCATGTACACGCCGATCGCGGTGGCGTCGAAGACGGCGACGAGGACCATCTCGAAGGCGAAGGTCCAGCCGACGAGGAAACCGGCGAAGGGGTGGATGTAGCGGGAGGCGTACTGGCCGAAGGAGCCCGAGACCGGGTGGCGGACGACCAGCTCGCCGAGCGCGCGCATCACCATGAAGACGGCGGCGCCGCCGATGATGTAGGCAAGCAGCACCGCAGGACCGGCGGCCTGGATCGACTCGGAGGAGCCCATGAAGAGACCGGTGCCGATGGCCGAGCCGAGAGCCATGAATCGGATATGGCGGGCGCTCAGGCCTCTCTTCAGGCCTGCGTTCTGCTCGTGTCCGGCAGCGCTGTCGTCGCGGAGGAGCGCGTCATTGCGGTCCTTGTCGGCTGGAACCATCGGTGTTCTCTGTCCTCTTCTCTCGACTGCCCGGGGCCACCGTGCCGACGTGATCGTCTGACCGGCCCCAGGGCCACATCAGATTCTCACACCGTTGGGGCGGCAGAGTGCGGATGCCGGTAGAAAGAGTCCGAGGTCTCAGAAATCTGAGTCGGAGCGCTCAGGCCTGCTGTCGGTCGGACTTGAGCATGCCGAAGATGAGAGTGTCGGTCCATTCGCCCTTCGACCACCAGTCCTGGCGCAGGTGAGCCTCCTGACGCATCCCGATGCGCTGGGCCAAGTTCGCCGAGGCGGTGTTGCGGGAATCCATCTGCGCGAAGACCCGATGGAGGCCGTAATGCTCAAAGGCGACGCTCAGCATGGCGATGGCCGCCTCGGTGGCGAAGCCGTGGCCGCTTGCCGCCGGATCGAGGATCCACCCGATCTCGGCCTTCGACTCGCTGCCGTCCTCGAGCCAGATCGCAATATCCCCGATCACCCGTGAGCCCTCGAGGGAATCGAGTCCGTCGGCGGTCTCGATGACGAGCGCCAGGGCACGGGATTCGGTCTCCAGCCCGGTGCGAGTGATCCTTTTGGCGATCTCGGTCTTGGCCTCCTCGGCGGTCCAGGGGTCCTGGAGGAGGAACCGGGAGACGTCCTCGCGCGAGTAGATGAGCAGGTGCGCCTCGGCGTCGTCCTCCCGGTAGGGACGGAGCACGAGACGGTCGGTTCTCAGCGGCAGGGTGAGGGGTTCCATGGGACTACTCAATCACGTGGAGTTGGGGATGAGAACAGCCGATGCCGAACGCTCGCTGGGAGCGTCCGGCATCGGCTGGGCTGTGGTCGTCGGGATCGGGTCGACGGAAAATGCCCGCCCGAACCCGACTATTCAGTTCCTCAGATGTTGATGAGCTTGCGGCGCTGGGCCATCCGGGCCAGGGCGGAGCCGCCGATGATCGCGGCGACACCGAAGAAGATCGCGGCACCGATCTCGACGCCGGTGCGCGGGAGCATCCCGCCACCGCCGCCGGCCAGCCCGGGTCCTTCGTTCCCGCCGCCGGAGGCATTGCCCTCTCCGCCATCGGCATTCCCGCCGGAGCCGTTCGAGCCGGCACCTGCCGAGGCATCGGCGTCGCTCGAGGAACCGGAGTCATCGTTGCCGTTCGCATCGTCGCCGCCGGTCGAGTCGTCTGAACCGCCGGCGTTGGCGCCGCCGTTCGAGTCATCGGAGCCGTTGGCGTCATCCGAACCGTTGGAATCGTCGTTGCCGTTCGCATCATCGCCCGGGTCGCCGGGGATCTCGGCGTCACGGTCGAGTCCGAGCCCGTCGGCGATCGTGTAGTGCATATCGGTCTGGTCGGTCAGTCCCACGACATTGGCAGCACCCGGACCGTAGGCGGCGATGCGGATCTGCGTGCCGGTGTGGCCCTGCGATGCACCTTCGTCTGCGGTCGCGTAGTTGACGGTCATGTCGGCGCCGTCAGCGGTGGTCAGCGTCCGGGTCAGACCCGGCGTGGTGGTGCCGGCCGTGGTGATCTGGCTCGTGTGAGCGTGATCGGCGGTGGTGATGACGAGGGTCTCGCCGTCCTTCTTCGCGAAGTCGAGGGCGGACTTGACCGCCTCGTCGAGGTCGACGGTCTCACCGATCTGACCGCACGGGTTGGCTTCGTGGTCCTGCTTGTCGATGCTCGCGCCTTCGACCTGGAGTAAGAAGCCCTTGTCGTTGTCGAGCAGATCCACGGCCTTGCTCGTCAGGTCGTCGAGCTTGGGCACCGAGGAGGTGCGTTCGGGGTTGTTCTCGCACTTCACGGCCGGTTCGCTGGCACCGTTGTGGGTGGCCTTCGGGCCCTGCCAGCGGACCGGGAAGTTGCCCTCGTGGAAGAGTCCGAGCACGGGCTTGTTCTGATCGGCTTCGGTGATGGAGTCGAGAGAATCGGCGTCGCTGGCCAGCTGGTAGCCGCGCTCCTCGGCCTGCTCCCGCAGGGTCTTGTCCTTCCAATCACCGGCCACGGCCTTCTGGTCGAAGGAAGCCGAACCGCCGCCGAGGGTGACATCGGCGCGGGTGTTCAGTATCTGTTCGCTGATCGATCCGAGTCCGCCGTTCTCCAGCGCCTCGTCGGAGCAGTCCTTGCTCGTCTCTTCGGGGCCGTAGCAGCCGCGGAGGCTGATGTGCGCGGCCTGGGCGGCCGGGGTGGCATCCTGGATCTCTGCGGTGGAGACGTTGCCGGTCTTCAGGCCCTTGGCGCGAGCCATCTCCAGCAGGGTCTTGTGCGGGTTGCCCTTGCGGTCGACGCCGAGTGCGCCGTTGTAGGTCTTCGTGCCCGAGGACCAGCCGGTGGCGCTGGCTGCCGAGTCGGTGACGTAGTCCGGCTTGCCGGTGTCCTTGTTGACCGCGTAGGTCGTGTACTGGCCGGTCATCGGCAGTTCGTCGAGGCCGTCGAAGCGACCGTGGGCGCCCTTGGCGTAGTTGCGGGCGATGGTGATCTCCGAATCGCCCATGCCGTCGCCGATGAGGAGGATGACGTTCTTCGCTCCCGCATCCTCGACCGCATCGCGGATGGCGTCGGTGTTGTCGCCGTCGAGCCGGCGGGCGCCGCCCGGTTCGTCGACTCCTGCCGCCTGTGCGGGGGCGGCGAAGCCGAAGAGAGCGAGGCCCAGAGCCCCGGTCGCCGCAGCGAGTCGCATCGTTCTCGTGGCCATTGCTGTCCTTCTTCCGTTGAGATTCATGAACCCGGCGGCTGCGCGCGGGCAGACCATCTCAACGTACTCAGGAAACTCGCAACGCAGGTTGAGCAAACGTGAAGGGAAAGTGAACACGAGGCCGGGCCGCGACGGTTCGGTGCAGCGGAGAGAGGTGGCAGTGTCCCGGTGACATATGGCACCCCGAGAGTCGTGACAAATGGCATCACCGGCCAGACCTCCGCATTCCTAGTCTGAGGACATGAGCACAGACACAACGCGATCAGCGCAGACAGCATCGATCCAGACATCAGCCTCGACCGGGACTTCGATTCCGCCCGCGGTCCACCTCCACCACCTCTCGAAGTCCTTCGGCAGCCTCAAAGCCGTCGACGACCTCGACCTGAGCATCCGACCCGGCGAGGTCGTCGCCTTCCTCGGCCCCAACGGTGCCGGCAAGACCACGACGATCGACATGCTGCTCGGACTCAGCCGACCCGACGAGGGCACGGTCGAGATCTTCGGACAGCCGCCTCGGCGGGCGGTCTCCCGCGGACTCGTCAGCTCCGTGATGCAGACCGGGGGTCTCCTCGATGACCTCACCGTCCGCGAAACCGTCGAATACACCTCGGCGGTCTTCGCCTCGAGCCTCGACGTCGACCTCGTCCTCGAGCGCGCCGGCATCTCCGGCATCGCAGACTCCATGGTCAAGAAATGTTCGGGCGGGCAGAAGCAGCGGCTGCGCTTCGCGATGGCGCTGCTGCCTGATCCGGCACTCATCGTCCTCGACGAACCGACCACCGGCATGGACGTCACCGGGCGGCGCGACTTCTGGCACGAGATGCGCGCCGACGCCCTGCACGGCAAGACGATCCTCTTCGCCACCCACTACCTCGAGGAGGCCGACGAATTCGCCGACCGCGTCGTCCTCGTTGCGAACGGACAGATCGTCGCCGATGGACCCTCGCATGAGATCCGCGCGATGGCCGCAGCGAAGACCGTCAGTGCCACGCTGCCGCGCATCGACGCGGCTTCGCCCACCGAGGCGGACGCTGAGAACCGCCTGCTCGACCACCTCGGCGGACTGGCCGGAGTCGAATCCGTGGACGTCCAGGGCAGACGCCTGAAGATGCGGACCACGGACTCGGATACGGCCGCGAAGACCCTGTTCGACAGCGCCTGCACCGATCTTGAGATCACCTCCCACTCACTCGAAGACGCCTTCATCAGCCTGACCTCGAACAATTCGCCCTCAGACCAACTGACCTCGAAAGGGGCATGACATGAGCACTCACCCGACCGCGAACCCAACGGCATCACCCACAGCAGCACCGGCAGAGAACCCGGGCACCACCTCGGCGAGTTCGACTCGCTTCCTCGACACCCTGGACCAGCGCCGACCACCGAAGCTGGGCGGATTCTCGATGACCCTGCTGCGGCTCGAACTCATGCGCAAGCTGCGCAACCGACGAACCCTCATCTTCACGATGATCATGCCCGCGGTCTTCTACCTCATCTTCGGGGTGACGAACAAGGGCCAGACGCTCGGCGACACCGACGCCGCCCTCTACATCTCCGTGTCCCTGGCGACGTACGGGGCGATGGTGGCCACAACCACCGGCGGCGCCCAGGTCGCGGTCGAACGGGCACTGGGCTGGAGCCGACAGCTGGCCCTGACCCCCTTGCACCCGGCGGCCTACATCCTCACCAAGGTCCTCGTGTCGATGGTCCTCGGAGCGGTCTCGGTCATCGTCGTCTTCGTCCTCGCCGCCTTCACCGGAGTCCATGCCCCACTGGGCACCCTGCTGGCCGCCGGTGCCCTCGTCGTCCTCACCTCCTCGGTCTTCGCGGCCTTCGGTGTGATGCTCGGCTACCTGCTTCCCGCCGAGAACGCCATCCAGGTCTCGAGCATGGTCCTCGGCATCCTCTCCCTCATCGGCGGCCTCTTCGTCCCCCTCGAGATCTGGCCGAAGACCCTGCAGACGATCGCCCACTTCACTCCCGCCTACGGGGCCGGGGAAATCGCCCGCGCACCGCTGGGCGGGGGATACGATCAATGGGCAGTGGTCAACATCATCGTCTGGCTCGCGATCTTCGTCGCGGGGTCGGCATGGGCGCTGCGCCGGGACACCGCACGGGTGTGAGACAGGGACACCGCTCGGGTGTGAGCGTGAGCGGCTGCTTCGCAGCCCGGTGATCGCGGACGATTTCCTCGTCCGCGATCACCGCATGCAGGTGACGTGAGCCGAAGGAATCGAGGGAGGTGAGGATGGACAGAACGCGCAAGCTGGAGGCCGAAGGATCGCGACCGGTGAACTTCCTGAGCTGGTTCTTCCCCTTCTTCTGGCTCGTCTTCCTTTTCTATCCCCTCGCCGCCGCCTGGCGCCTCGAGGGGGCAGGACGCGTCTGGGGGCTGACGCTGACCATCGTCTTCGCCGCCGTGTTCTACGCGGCGATGGTCGTCGGCGGGGTCGGCCTCGACGCGTTCTCCCGCTCCGTCCGTGATGCACGTTCGAAGCCGACCCGCAGGGCGAAGATCGTCGTCAATCTTGCGATCGTGATTATGGTGGCGATCACCCTCACCGCCGTGCCCGTCGTCGGGGAGGAGGGCCTGGCCTTCCTCGCCTATATCTCCGTCCTCATCGTCATCTCCGTTCGCCGCGTGATCCCCGGAGTCATCGCCGCGGCCTCGACGATGATCGTCGCCGAGGTGGCGCAACGTTCCGTACCCGGGTGGACACACGACTGGGCCACCACCTTCGGGATCTCGATCTCCGGGTTCGCCATGGTCATGGCTCTCGTCGCCGGTGACCGGGCCCGGGCGGCGCGGGCCGCCGAGGAGGAGAACCGTCGCCTCGAACAGGAGGCCGAGCGCCTCCGCCTGTCCCAGGACGTCCACGATGTGCTCGGCCATTCGCTGACCGTGATCGCTCTCAAGGCCCAGTTGGCAGCGAAGCTGCAGGCCGCCGGTGCTCCCGAGACGGCGAAGCACATCGGTGAGATCGAGAGCCTCGCCCGCAGCGCGCTCGCCGACGTCCGCACCACCGTCCAGGGCACACGGACGATCTCACTGGCACAAGAGCTCGTCGCCGCGACCCGTGCCCTGCGTGCCGCGGACATCGAGGTCGAGGCGCCCTCTTCTGTCGATGCCGTGGATCCAGAGCTGCGTGAACTCTTCGCCTGGAGTGTGCGGGAAGGCAGCACGAACATCCTGCGCCATGCTCGCGCCCGGCACTGCTCGATCACCGTGTCCACGGAGCGTCTCGAGATGCGCAATGACAGCTCGGGGCGCAGATCCGACCTCGCCGAGGTGGGAGCAGGCAGCGGTCTGCGTGGCTTGAGCGAGCGGGCTCGGTCGGTGGGCGCCTCGGTGCGGACCCGGAAGACCGACGACGGTTTCGTCCTCGTCGTCGCACGCGGAGAGCGAACCGAATCATGACGACGCTGCTCATCGCCGACGATCAGACCATGGTCCGCGAGGCGCTCGCGGCCCTGCTGGGCATGGAATCCGACTTCGAGGTCATCGCCCAGTGCGCCAACGGGGACGAGGTTCTGCCGGCCGTGCGACGGGCTCGCCCCGATGTCGCGCTGCTCGACGTCGACATGCCCGGACCGGACGGTCTCACGGTGGCCGCCTCGCTGCGGGAGGAATTTCCCGAGGTGAAGACGATCATCGTCACGACGTATGGACGCCCCGGCTGGGTCAAGCGTGCCCTCGATGCCGGAGTCGGCGGGTTCATGGTCAAGGACGCCCCGGTCGAGCGTCTCGCCGAGGGAATCCGCCGGGTGATGTCGGGTCTGCGGGTCATCGACCCCGAACTCGTCGTCGAGTCCTCGATGTACGGCGACTCGCCGCTGACCGAGCGTGAGACGGACGTCCTCCGTGCGGCCGCCGACGGAGGCAGCGTCGATGAGCTCGCCTCGGCGCTGTTCATTTCGGCCGGCACCGTGCGCAACCGCCTGTCATCGGCGATCGGGAAGACCGCGGCCCGCAATCGCGCCGACGCGGTGCGGATCGCCCGTGACAACGGCTGGCTGTGAGCCGCCTCGGTGCCTGCGGTGGAGAAGCCCAGCCTTCACGACCGGGTCAGCGCCTGCTTCCACGACAGCTTCGGGCCCGAGCGCAGTATCGAGCGTTCGAAGATCCGGGTCGCCAGCAGCAGCGCCAGCAGGGTCGTGCCCGCGAGGATGACCAGCGAGATCAGCGGTTCCCACCATTCGATCGTGCCGAGGAAGACCCGCATGGGCACCGCCACCGCGGCCGAGAACGGGATGTAGGAGAGGACCGCCATGACCGATTCGTTGGACGAGAAGACGATCACGGCCATGTAGGGCAGGAAGATGAGCATCATGATCGGCGAGCTCGTCGAGGCCAGGTCCTCGGTGCGTGAGACCATCGAGGCCGCGGCCGCGTAGAGGGCGGCGACCATGACGAAGCCGACGATGAAGAGCGGGATGAACCAGGCGATCGGCTCCGCGACCTTGCCGAGGACCAGGTCGTTTCCGCTGATGGCGGCCCCGATGAGCACCGACAGTGCGGTCAGCCCGATCTGGGCGAAGGCGAGGATCGTGCACGCGATGATCTTGCCGAACATGAGCACCCGCGCCGAGGTGGAGGCGAGCAGGATCTCGACGATCCGTGACTGCTTCTCCTCGACCACAGACGAGGCGATGGTGTTGCCGAACGTCATCGCGGCCATGAAGAAGACGATCCCGAGGCCGAGGCCGATGAAGTTCGTCAGCACCGGATCGGGGGCGTCGGGGTCGAGGAGTTGGACGGTCGGAACTTCGCTGAGGGCCCCGGTCAGCGATTCCGGTGCCGAGCGTTCGGCGATGACGGAGTAGCCGACGGGGGAGTCATCGGATTCGACGACGGCCGCCGCGACCTCGCCCGATCGGATGAGGTCTTTCGCCTCGTCGGCGCTTTCGACAGTGACGAGGTCGATGTCGTCCGATCCCTCCATCGCTTCGGCTCCCGCCGAGGTGACCGCCACCTTGTCGGTGGAGGAGAACAGCGTGGGAAGCGCTCCCGAGACTGCGACGAGGGCGCCGAAGAGGACGATGGAGACGATCGTCGAGGTCATGAAGGCCTTGGACCTCACACGAACCATGATCTCGCGTTCGATGACCAGTCCGATGGCGGAAGTGAAGCTGGCGCGGCTCATGGCTGTGTGACCTCCTGGAAGAGACGGTTGAGGGCGACGGTGTGCGGGGCGAAGGATCTCACGGAGCCGGCGGACAGCGCCCGGCGCATGACCGCCTCGGCGGCGTTCGCGTTGTCGGCGGAGAAGCGGACCCAGGTCCCGTCGAGCTCGACGACCGTGATGTCGGGGAGTTCGCGGACCCAGCCCATGTCGGTCTCGGTCTGCAGGGTCCATTCGGGGCGGCTGCGCTGGCGACGGAGCTGTTCGGCGGTGCCGTTGGCCACCAGACGTCCCTGATTGATGATGACGAGATCGTCGACGAGGCGCTCGACCAGGTCGAGCTGGTGACTGGAGAAGAGCACGGGAGCGCCCGTGTCGGCGAAGGACTTGAGCACGTTCAGGGTGCGTTCGACGGCGACCGGATCGAGGCCGGAGAAGGGCTCGTCGAGGACGAGCGCCTGAGGTTCGTGGATGAGGGCGGCGGCGATCTGCACCTTCTGCTGATTGCCGAGGCTGACCGATTCGAGGGTGTCGGTGGGTTCGCCGTTCAGGTCGAGTTCCTCGAGGAGTTCGAGGCCCCGGCGTTTGGCCGCCTGCCTGCTCAGACCGTGGAAGCGTGCGAGGTAGATGAGCTGATCGATGATCGGCATCTTCGGGTAGAGGCCGCGTTCTTCGGGCATGTAGCCGATCGCGCTGCGATGGGTCGGTGTGATCGGGGAGCCGTCGACGGTGATGTGGCCGGAATCGGCGGCGAGGACACCGAGCAGGATGCGCATGGTCGTCGTCTTCCCCGAGCCGTTCGATCCGACGAAGCCGGTCATCCGGCCGTCGCCGATGCTGAAGCTCAGGTCGTGCAGGACCTGTTTGCTGCCGAAGCTGCGGTTGATGTTCTCCAGGGTGATCATGTCTCAACCGTATGTGGCCGGGGCGCGATCCGGCTCAGCCTCGAGGGCTATTTGCGGCTCCGACGGAAGGGGGAGAGGCCCCCAGCGGGGCGTTTCAACGGGCCGGATGGATAGTTGAATGTCGAACTACTAAGTAGTTTCGGGAGGTTCGGTGGGAGGCGACTGCGGACTACGCATCTATTGCTGAAGTACCCGCTCCGAGCAACGCATTCGGGTGATCCGGTTTCTACGCTGAAGATGTTCGCCAAGCCCCACCCCTCATATTCCCGCTGTCTGATCAGTCCACCTAGACGTGTGCGCAGACGGAGTATGAGTCCGGTTCGGGCGAGATCGTTTGTAATCGGAATGAGGATTCTATGACGCTGCTCGGATTGCGTATGCGCACCGTGTGGGCCGCACTGACCACGCTGGTGATGGTCTTCGCCGGGGCCGGCATCGTCCTGCTTTCGCCAGCGCCTGCGGCCGCGGCCGCAGTCTCGATCAGCTGCACCCCGGGCACCGTCTATTCGGTATCACAGGCCGGTCAGCTGCGAAAGATCGCGAATGGGACGTCGACGAATGTCGGGGATCAGGCGAGCGGCGTCAGCAACTTCAATGGCGTCGGAATCGGGGCGAACGGATCGTCGGCCTATGCCTACGAACGTGCCTTCAGCTCCTCGGGCTCCGAGACCGGAATCACCGTGTTCAAGCTCAATACGGATACTGGCAAATGGGCGTCCACCGGCAAATCAGTCTCTGTCAGCGGAATCGGATTCATCGGTGGAGCCGTCGACCTCTCCACCGGTCACTACTATTTCGGTGGCTACAACAGCACGGGAACCTTGTTCAGGCTCTATGTGTTCAATGTGTCTAACAACAGCATCTCCCTCAAAGGGACGATCAACACGAGTGCCGACTCCGGCGGTGCCGCCAACGGCGATATTGCCTTCGATTCGAACGGCAATCTCTTCATTGTCCGTGGTTCCGGCTCGACAACCACGATCTTTTCAGTGACGTCGACCAACCTCTCGAGCGCCGTCGGTGGGCAGATCGCCGCCGCGAAGTCGGCCGGGTTCACGACGAACGAGAATGTCAACGGCGTGGCATTCGATGCCAGCGGCAAGGCTTATCTCGGCACGGGAACGACGATCACCAGTTACGACATGCCGAACTGGGCGAACAAGCAGACCTTTGCCAACGGCTCCAATTGGGGGAGCACTGACCTCGCCTCATGTTCGTCGCCTGCCACCATCACTCTGCAGAAAGAAGTGCAGGGAGGAAGGGCGAAGTCCGGTGATCAGTTCGGTCTGTCTCTCAAGCAGAGCAGCACCGTACTCGGTTCGGCTTCGACCACCGGTAGCGCTCTCGGAGTTCAGGAAGACATCGTCGGGCCGATCCCGGCCAAACGCGGAGCAAAGATCGACTTTTCCGAGTCCGCGGCCTCCGGGGCCGACCTCGGCGATTACGCCAGCACTTACGCCTGCACGATCGACGACAAGCCGATCAGCGGAGCCTCCGGCGCCGGATCGTCCGGTTCCGTGACCATCCCCGAGTCCGGCGACGCCGTAGTCTGCACGATCACGAACTCTCCGCTGACGGCGAATGTCTCGATCCACAAGGACGTTGCCGACGAGAACGGTGAGAACGTCAAACCCGGCAAGGACTGGACGCTCGACGCTAAAGCCAATGCAACGACCGACGGAGTCACCGCGACGCCGACGGCCGCCACGCAGAAGACCAACAGCGACGGCGACGCCAAGTGGGCTTTGAAGTTCACCCAGCCCACCGGCCGCGCCACCATCGCTGTCTCGGAGACCCAGCAGGAAGGCTTCGAGTTCAAGAGCGCGCGCTGCACGATCACCGGTCTCGACGGTACGAAGGTCGAGAAGAAGCTGACGAGCGAATCCGCCACCAACCTCACCGGGATCAAGCCCGGCGACGACGTCAAGTGCTCCTACCTCAACAAGGTCAAGGACACTGCGCTGACCCTGGTGAAGGAGGTCGACAACAAGGCTGCTGCCGGCACGGCCAAAGACACCGACTGGACGCTCAAGGCTGTCGGTGACGCGGCTTCGGCAAACAAGACGATCGAGGGCAAGACCGGTTCGAAGGATGTCACCAAGGCCAAGGTCAAAGCGGGCAAGTACGCCTTATCAGAGGCCGGTGACCCGAAGGGCTACGAAGCCTCGGACTGGGTGTGCAAGCCGACTTCCGGATCTGGCACTGTCACCTCCGACAAGAGCTCGGTCACTCTGAAGGCCGGCGACGCGGTCACCTGCACGATCACGAACACCGCGAAGACCGGTGTCGTGACTTGGGGCAAGACTGACGAGTCCGGGACCGCGCTCAAGGGCTCGGTCTGGACTCTGCGGGGGCCCAACGGGTCCGAGGCCATTATCGAGGACTGCACGGCCGCCTCGGCGGACAGATGCACCGGCCAGGACAAAGACCCGGCTGCAGGCAAGTTCTCAGTCGACGGTCTCAAATGGGGCGGTTACACACTCATCGAGAAATCGGCACCGTCCGGATTCGTCCTCGACCAGACCCCACACACGTTCACCGTGAACGGATCCGACAAGGGACTCAAACAGTCACTCGGAACGTTCGAAAACGTCCAGAAACCACCGGTGGCTTTGCCGCTGACCGGCGGAACTGGAAGCCAGATCTACCTCATAGGCGGAGCAGCACTGCTCGCCGCCGCCGGTGCCATCGCACTTCTCAAGGGCCTGCGCCGCAGGAACCGGAAGCACTGAAAGGGAAACAATGAAAAACAGGAAACTGGGTCTGTGGCGGCGTCTGACCGCGATCACCGCAGCAGCGGCGCTGAGCGTGCTCGGCATGGCCGGTACGGCGCAGGCGACCGACAATGTGGGCAACATCGACACGAGCAAGACCGGGTCGATTATCGTCCACAAGTACGACGGCAGCTACGGCAGCGACGGCGGCAACGGCTCCGCCCTCTCTGACACCTCGAAGCTCGGCAACCCTCTCGCAGGTGCCACCTTCACGGTTGAGAAGGTGACGTCCAAGGGCGGTCAGACCATCGATCTCACCACTCCCGAAGGATGGGATGCGATCAGCGGTCTACAGGCCTCCGAGGTCGCAGCCGGCGGCTTCACCAAGGAGAAGAAGGGCGAGAAGACCACCACCGGTGACGGACTCGCCACCTTCAGCGGACTGCCTCTGGGCCTCTACCTCGTCACCGAGACCGGGACCCCGGCCGACGCCACCTCGACGACGGATCCGTTCCTCGTCACCCTGCCTCTCTCCCAGTCGGGCGGCAAGTGGCTCTACGACGTCAACGTCTACCCGAAGAACTCGATCAACAAGACCCAGCCGACCAAGGAAGTCTCGAACCCGACCGCTCCCGTGCTCGGCTCGAACGTCGACTGGACGATCACCGCTCCGGTTCCGGCCGCGAACAACGGGTACAAGAAGTTCGTCATCACCGACAAGCTCGACTCCCGCCTTGAGCATGTCGCGACCAAGGTCGCCGGATACACCGAGGGCACCGATTACGCTCTCACCGTCAACGGCGGCACCGTGACGATCACCTTCACCGATGCGGGGCTGAAGAAGCTCAAGACCGGCAACTCGGTCGTCGCCACGATCACGACGAAGGTGATCGAGCAGGGCGACGGCACCATCGAGAACTCGGCGCTGGTCAACACCAACGGCACCGAGAAGAAGACCAACCAGGTGAGCACCAACTGGGGTTCCCTGAAGGTCATCAAGCACGTCGCGGGCGACAAGTCCCACACCCTCGCCGGAGCCGAGTTCGACATCTTCTCCGATGCCGCAGCAAAGAACCGCGTGGCGTCGGTGAAGACCACGGCCGATGGCACTGTCTCGATCACCCTGTGGGTCGGCAACAACGACGCAACCTCGAAGCAGTACTGGATCAAGGAGACCAAGGCACCTGCCGGCTACGTCCTCGACGGAACCGTCAAAGAGGTCACCGTCACGGCCGGCGAGACCTCGGCACCACTCAGGTACGAGTTCCCCAACACCCAGCAGGGTCACCCGAACCTGCCGCTGACCGGTGCTGACGGAAAGATGCTCGCGATGATCGCCGGCATCGGCCTCATGCTCATCGCCGGTGGTGCAGGCATCGTCGTGGCCAACCGCCGCAAGAACCAGGTGTGACCCACTCACCTGAGGCCCAGGAGTCCGGTTCGGTGCCCGTACCGAACCGGACTCGGCGGCCGCGCAAGTCCACTCGGCGCCCGTCATCGGACGGGCGCCGGTGGCGCGTGCCCGTGTTCGCCCTGGTCATCGCCCTGATCGCGCTGAGCGGCCTGGGGATCTGGACCTACCCGAGTGCCGCGGCCTGGTTCTCCCAGCTCGATCAGTCGAAGATCATCGGAGACTCGGCAACGACCTCTGAGGGCGACCGGTCGGAGAACTCCCGCCAGCTCAAGCTCGCCCACGAGTACAACGCCGCCCTGCAATCGGGCGCGCAACTCGAGTCGAATCACCGACTGCCCTCGGGCAGCGGCACCTCGAGCAATGGGGCCCCGGCCTACGAGGACGTGCTCGACGATGGTGCGCCGGGCGTGATGACCCGACTGCGCATCCCCTCGATCGATCTCGACCTGCCGGTCTACCACGGCACCAGCGATGCCACCCTTCTCAAAGGGCTCGGACACCTCGAAGGCACCAGTCTGCCCGTCGGAGGCCGGAACACCCATTCGGTCATCACCGGCCATCGTGGTCTCGCCGAGGCGACGATGTTCACGAACCTCGACAAGGTCGGCAAAGGCGACAGGTTCACCCTGACGACCTTCGGCGAGGTGCTCAGCTACCAGGTCGTGCGCACACAGGTCGTCGAACCCGATGAGACCGAATCACTGCAGACGGCCTCCGACCGCGACCTCGTCACCCTGGTCACCTGCACGCCGCTGGGCATCAATTCCCAACGGATCCTCGTCACCGCCGAACGCGTCTACCCGACTCCGGCAGCAGACCTCGAGGCCGGAACCGCGCCTCCGGACATTCCCGGTTTCCCCTGGTGGATCGTCATCATGGGCGCGGGCATCGTGGCGGCCGGAATCTATGTGTGGTGGTCGGGACGACCGGTTCGAGTCAAGCCCGCCCGCGCTGCGCGGCATTGAGCCGACCGGCATCGCGGAGCTTGAGCATGATCATCGGGATGTCTCGACGCCGGCTGGCTCCGAGCTTGGCCCGAGCCTGGAGCACATGCGATTCGACCGTGCGCACCGACAGCACGAGACGCTGACTGATCTGCACATTCGTCAGCCCCTCGGCGATCAGGCGGCAGATCTCGAGCTCGCGGTCGGTCAGAGTCACGGCGGGCGAGGCATCGGTCGACGGCCTCGGCGACTCAGCCGTGGGCGATGGGTCCTCGGGTGCTGTCGAAGCTCGCAGGTGCAGCGCATCGAGGGCGTCCCCGGCCGACCGTGCACGGGCACTCATGCGTTGGCCGAGGAACAGTGCGCGCGCCTGGGTGAAGGCAAGTCGGGCGGCACCGCGGTAGCCGACCTGCTGCAGTTCGCGCCCGACGACCATGAGGGCCTCGGCATCCTCGGCGGCTGCCGCCGCGATATGCCTGCGCGCAGTGCGCGGGCCGGGCAGATCGAGATCCGGGTCTCCCGCCAGGGATGCATCGGCTTCGGCCGCAGTGACCGTGCCGTCGAGGAGGCGGGCATGGACGAAGACAGTGCGCAGCCAGGGCGGCAGCTCTTCGGCATTCGGCGATCCCGGGCCGAGGAGAAATGCGGCCAAACCATCGTGGAGTCGGTACCCCTGCGTCGAACCCGCCTCGGCGTCGGCGGTCGGCCGATAGTAGGGGGCGCGACTGCGCTGCCAGCGACCGATGGTGTCCCGCAATCCCCAGCCGACGGCGAGCAGCGCCGGGTTGACCGATGCCGCAAAGGCCTCGAAGTCGCGCGCCGCGCTGTCGACCTCCCCCTCGAGCAGGCGCAGAATTCCGGTGGACCACGCCGCGGTGGCCGTCAGCTGCCATCCGCTGTGGGCCGACGCACCGCACGCGGTTGCCAGCAGCGTGCGTGCGGTGAGTTCGGAGCGTTCATGTTCGATGCCGGCGAGGAGACAGTTGACGGTGGCTCCGGCGGAGAAGTACCAGAGCATGGTGAAGGTGAAATCATCGAGCGTCCGTGATTGGACCGTAGTGAGGTCGGCGATGAGGTCGAGACCCGTCTCTGCCGCAGCGATCAGACCCTCGGCGTCGTCGACCTTGAGGCTGTACTGGCACAGGGTAGCGAGAGCGGCCAGACGCAGACCCGGCGGCGTGCGTGGGGAGTCGAGGACCGATCGGATGTCCTCGATTCGAGTCATCACGCTGCCGGTGAATGAGGAGACGAGGTTCGCCGTCCCAGGAATCAGGACATCGACCGTGTCCGTGAGGAACTCCGTCCACCACTCGGGGAGTTCGGCTTCGCAGGCGAGAGCCGCACCCGCCACGAAGAGAAGTTCGAGGCACACCGGTTCGTGTTCGTGCCCCATGGCACCGCGCTCGACAGCAGACCGGATCAGATCGACGGCACCTGCGCGATCGCCTTTGGTCAGCCGTGCCATGATCGACTGCAGCTCCCATTCGAGCAGCAGAGGCGGGTCGTCCCGGACCGTGTCTTCGACCGTCAGAAGCATGACCGTGGCTTCCATCGGATCGCCGAGGCGGTTGAGGGAACGCGCCGCTCTGAGCATCAGCCGAGCCCGGGAACGGTCGAGTTCGGCTGCGTCGTTGACGAGGTCACGTGCCAAGCTGATCTCGGCCACCTCGCCGACGGGATAGCCCGCCCGCCACATCGTCTCGAGTCGGCGGCGGAATCCCTCGTCCTCCTCGGCGCTGGTCTCACCGACGTGTGCGCTGTCCATGGCCGAGACGTGGAGTGGCGAGACCGCAACGGAGGGTTGGCCGGTGACCTCGAGTTCGCGGGCCAATCGCAGGTCGATCAGGCGAGCGATGGTCGTATTGCCGAAGAGCTGCTTGGCCGTGCTGATCGGCATGGGTCCGATGTCGCCGAGGCGACGGGCGGTGACCAGCGTGTCTCTGCGCAGGAGCGGATACTGTGCTGACAGCCGCAGCAGTGAGCGGTTGCCGAAAGGTGGGGTATCGACGCTGGCATGGGGGTAGCGCTGCGGAACTCTGTGCGGATCCTCCTCGGCCCATGCGACAAGATCGGCGGCGACCAGCGGCCTGCCGGCGGACAGCGCCGCGAGGGTGCGAAGCTGAAGGTCATCGAGCGGCGCGGTTGCGGAGAGTCCGGTGACGAGTGCGAGAGACTCGCTGCTGGTCAGTCGGGCCAGGTCGATCCGCTCGAGCTGCCCGGAACTCCACCCGGCTGCGATCTGGGAGAGAGGCCCATTGCTGTCCCGATGCACGGCGCGCAGACGGTCGCCGTCGACAAGGTAGGCGATGGGTACTTTCGACTGATGGAGTGCGCGGTCGATGACCGATTCTGCCTCGGCAGTGAGCAGGTGGGCGCCGCAGATGATTCGGGGGCCACCGTTGAGGCGTGCGGGATCGGTGAACTCCTCGACCTCCTCGGCGCTCGTGTGCGTGGTCACTCGCAGGAGGGAAGCTTCGGGCTGACCGAGCGTGGCGGCCAAGGACCGGGCGAAGTCAAGTGCTCCGTCGCCGGTGAGGCAGACCACCACGACCGAGCGGTCGGCGCGGAGATAGTCGAGGATCTGCGTCGACTCTCGGCTGCGCGTCGGTGCCTGGTGAACAAGGCGGTCGTAGGTGGGGTCGAATGGAGCAGCGGTGTCCGTGCTGCGCATGCGCATGGTGCCTTTCCGGTCGCCGAAGTTCGAAACCGTCAAGACTGTTTCGGGGATCGTTGGGGTGGACCTTGAGTGCAGGTGGTGGGGCTGTGGGGCGGGGAATGGGCCGGTCACGATCGAGTCATTCGGCCGTAAGACAGACTACACTCGGCGTCATCGAGTTCGCCAGAACGTCCCGGAACTCGGTCCGAACTGTCAGGTTCGGTCTGTCGACCCCGAGTCGCCGCTCCGCGCTCCGGCGCCGACGATCCCGTTCTCATATGCCCAGATCACGGCATGGATGCGGTCGCGGATATCGAGCTTCGTCAGCAGGTTCGACACATGAGTCTTCACCGTGGCCTCGCCGACGAACAGCTTTGCCGCGATCTCGGAGTTGCTCAGTCCTGACGCAACCAGATGGAGGACCTCGAGCTCGCGTTCGGTGAGCTGATCGAGCACGGGCGGAGCGGGAGTCGTCGGCTCGGGGCTGTTCACCGAGCGCTCGATGACACGTCGGGTCACCTCGGGGGAGAGGAGCCCGTCCCCGTTCGCCAGGGCGTTGATGGCATCGATGAGCTGCTCCGCCTCGGCGGTCTTGAGCAAGAACCCGCTGGCACCGGCCGCCAAGGCCTGGAACAGGAAGTCGTCACGGTCGAAGGTGGTGAGCATGAGCACCGCGCCGGCCGCGTTTCTGCGGACGATCTCCGCGGTGGATTCGAGGCCGTCCATGACGGGCATCTGAACATCCATGCAGATGACGTCCGGCGACAGCTTCAAAGCGCGGTCGATGGCGATCTGCCCGTTCTCCGCTTCGCCGACGACGGTGATGCCGTGCTCGGATTCGAGGATGGTGCGGAAGCCGGTGCGGATCATCGATTGATCGTCGACGAGGAGGACTCGGATCACGGGTTCAGGCCTTTGCTCGGGTGTCGGTGGCCTGGGCGGCGGATGGTTCGGATGTGGGGTCCGCGTCCTCGGTGGCCGGGTTCGTGTCCTCGACGTCGACGGTTGCGGCGTCGTTGGTCGCAACTGCGTTCGGGGAAGCATCCGGGGACGCCGAGGCGGCAGCGGGCGACGCCGAAACAGCCACGTCTTCGTTCGTGTGCGGATAGGGAATTCGGGCGCGGACAAGCCAACCACCGCGGGACTTCGGCCCCGCTTCGAGGCTGCCGCCGAGGGCGTTCATCCGCTCCCGCATGCCGACGATGCCCAGGCCGAGGCCGGCCTGCTGCGGTTCGGGCCCTGCTGGGTCCTCGGAGTGCACTGAGTCCTCGGGGCGCACCGAAGCGTCGGGACGTTCGGCTGCGAGCTCGGAGCCGGCTGAACGCGAGTCGCTGACTTCGACCTCGAGATCGGCACCGCCGTAGCGCAGTCGCACCTCCACCTCGGCGCCGGAACCGGCGTAGCGGCTGCAGTTGGTCAGGGATTCCTGGATCACGCGGTAGATCGACAGCTCCGTGATCGGTGTGAGCGGACGGGCTTCGCCGATCGTTCTGAATTCGATTCTCTGGCCGTTGCCGCGGGCCGATTCGATGAGTTCGGGCAGATCGCCGAGGCTGGGGTTGCCCTTCGTCGTCGGTTCGGTCCGGGCCTCTCCGGTGTCGCGCAGGGTGTAGACGAGGGCGCGGAGTTCCTCGACGGTCTCTCTGGTCGAGGTTTCGATGGTCTTCAGTGACTCGGCTGCTCTGTCAGGGTTCTTCGTCAGGCTGCGGCGCGCGGCCGCGGCGTGGATCCCCACCCCGGCGATATGGTGGGCGACCCCGTCATGGAGTTCGCGGGCGATGCGCACCCGCTCGAGATCGAGGGCCTGATCGGCCAGGCGTTCTCCCTGCCGCCGGACCTCCTCATTGGCGGCCCGGAGTTCGGCCAGCAGCAGTCTTTGGTTCCAGGCACGATTGCCGAACAGCCAGGCCCCGCCGAAGTACGCGACGTTGACGAGCACATTGATGCCGAAACCTGCGGCGATCTGCAGGGCCGTCATCCCCGAGAGATCGTTGATTTGGAAAGAGAGGGCCAGGTTGAGGTAGAGGAAGATGCCGAGGCAGTAGAGGGTCCGGGAGATGAAAGCGGCCCGGCGGTTGCTCTGCCAGGCTCCCACCGAATAGAGACCCATGAACAGGATGATCTGGGTGACCCCGGGCTCGATCGCGCTGAAGACCTGTGCCGTGACAAAGACAACCGCTTGGGTCCAGGCAACCTGACTCGGATAGCGTCGGCGCCAGATCAGCGGCAGGGAGACGGACGCCGAGCTCAGCCACAGCACCCACAGTGGTGCTTCGAAAGGCCAATTGCCAGTCGCCGTGTAGAGCACTGAGAAGACCATCGAAGCCACGGCCAAGACGATGGTCAGATACACATCTCCCTTGGTCGGGCTCAGCGATGTCTCATTGTCTGCCATCCTCCCAGCTTAGACAGTCGCACTGCGGTGCGGAATCCGCCGAGATGGGGATTTCGCGCCGCAGGGCTCCGCCTGCAGGCTGAGGCGCGGCCATTGGTGCGGGATCAGTCTTGGGCGGATTTCTCCCCGACGACGACCGCGAGATCCTTGTGTTTCCAGTGGACTCGCGTGTTCAGACCCGCCTCGGCGAGCCAGCCCAACTGCTCCTCGAGTGAGCTGGGAGTGTCCTCGACCCAGTCGATCGGGGTGACCACCTCGGCGGGGTCATCGGGGACCACGAGATCGGCGAGCACGAAGCGACCGCCGGGGCTGAGCACCTCGGCGATGCGAGCAAAGAGATCCGCCTTGCCTTCTGCGCCGAGGTGGTGGACCGCGAGCGTCGACATGACGAGGTCGAACGGTCCGGGCGGCAACGGGTCCTCGAGCCGGCCCTCCCGCAGTTCGGTGCGCTGAGGATCGAGAGTCGTGCGGGCGGCGGCGAGCATCTGCGCACTGGCGTCGATCCCGAGGAGCTTCGCCTCGGGGAGGGTATCGAGGACCTTGGTCGCGGTCAGGCCGCTGCCGACGCCGAGGTCGAGGATGGTGCTCGGGCGGGCGGCGTGGTCGGTGGCCGACTCCGGCGCGGTCGGTGCTGTGGCGGCCTCGGTGAGCTCGGTTTGGAGGCGTGTGTAGTCAGGGATCTCTTCGGCCATGAGGGCCAGATAGCTTGCGGGATCCCACTCGAACTCGGTCATGTCGGCTCCTTCGCGGACGGTGAGCGCGATCCTACTCCGGTTAAGTCAGAGAGCACTGGTTGCAACCAGTGCTCTCCGACTTAAAGCGTGCAGCGCTTGGCCGGTGGCTCGTGGCCACGCTGCTCCGTGTGGCGACGCGGCCTACAGGTTGATCGCGACGACCGGGTCCGTGGTCGGCTGCTCGGAGCCGCCCTCGGGTTCGACGGTGATGCCGAAGACGCTGCCGGCGGAGAACTCGTGGCCGGCGATCGTCACTGGCTCACCGGTCATCAGCCCAGCGCTCGCCGGACCGTCATCGCCGATCACCCACATCTGCATCGACTTCCCGGCCGGAGCCTGCCCGACATCGCGCGGGCTGAAGCGGATGAGCTGCTCGGACTCCGAGGACAGCACCGTGACCGTTCCGCCTTCGGGCAGTTCGGCCGTGCTCGTGTGCAGGTCGTCGGCCTCCATCAGACGCGTGGACTCGTCGAGCTGCTGCTGGGTGGACGCGAGGTCCTCCTCGAGCTGGTTCTGTTCCTGGGTCTGCTGCCAGATCGTGACGCCGAAACCGGCGACGACGATGAGGGCGGCCGCCGCGGCCGCATAGGGAAGCCACGAACTGCGACGCCCGGCTCGAGCTCGGCGGTTCGGACCGCGGCCGCTGCTCCGTTCGCGGTGGTCGGCAAGGGAGGCCGGAGGTGTGGGTTCGCCCGAGTTCGCAGCTGTCGAGTTCTGCTGCGCATGGGGCGTGAGGACGACCGGGTCAGGCGCGGTCGGAGTTTCCTGCGCATGCGTCGCCGGGTTCGGCGGCACGTCCACAGGGCGCTCCTGCGAGTTCTCCTGCGCATTCGCCGGGCGCTCCCGCAAACCTTCCTGCGACTCGTCCGCGGAACCCTCCTGCGCATGGGTCGCGGGGATGGAGAGGATCGCCTGGCGGGTGTTCCCACTGATTTCAACCGGTTCATCGGAGCCGGCGACCAGCGACATCGTGTCTTCGTAGGAGGCGACCTCGGCGCGGAAGTCGGCATCGGAGTCGGCGAGGGCCTGTGCCTCGACCAGTTCGGCATCGCTGAGTCCGCCGAGCGCCAGGCCGGCGGCCAGATAATCACGATCGGTGCTCATCGACTCGCCTCCAATTCCTCTCGCAGCTTCTTCATTCCGTCTCTGATCCGTGACTTGATGGTCCCCAGCGGCACCTTGAGGGTCTGAGAGATCTGAGCATGTGTCAGACCCTGATAGAACGCCATCACGATCGGTCTGCTCTGATCCTCCGGCAGTCCCTTCAATGCTGAGACCGTCCGATCCGATTCCGCCCGGTCGATCACTGTCTGCTCGACATCGTCACCGGTCTCGGCGGTGGACCGCAGCCCATCGGCGAGGTCCCGGTCCTGCTGGGACTGGACGCTGCGCACGCAGTCGATGGCTCGCCTGCGACACAGCGTGACCAACCATGCCCGGCCCGTTCCCTTCGCGGGGTTGAAGCCCGAACACCGCGTCCACACCTCGGTGAAGCATTCCTGCAGCACCTCCTCGGCCAGTGACCGGCTCTTCACGATCCGCAAGATCACGGCCATGAGGATCCTCGACTGGTCCGTGAACAGCTTCTCGAACGCCGCCGCGTCACCCGTGGCGATCCTCAACAGCAGGTCACCGCTGGGGTCCGCCGGTGCGGATCCTGCCGACCCAGACCCCGCAGACCCGGAGTCTGCCGACCCGGACCCTGTCAATCCGCTGTCCGCCGAGGTGGGAACCTGCGGTCGGGATTCCGGAGGAGACCCCGGGGGACTGTGTCGAAACGCCGTCGGATCGTGTGAACTCATGGACCAATCTTCTCATCCCCCGACCGATGACTGACACGCTCGTCGGTGGGTGAGGGAGGAAAGAGGGGTGGCCGGGGACCGATCGGGTTATCAGTGATCGGTCCCTGGCCGGTACTGCGAGGGGTCTGAGATGTCAGTCCTTGGGCATCATCACACCGTCGACCATGTACACGGTGGCGTTGGCGGTCTTGACTCCGCCGCAGACCAGACCGGCATCGTCGAACTTCATGTCCTCGCCCTCACCGGAAACAGTGACCTTCGATCCCTCGACGGTCTCGTGCTCACCGGCGATCTCATCGGGGCTCAGCTGACCGGGGATAACGTGGTAGGTCAGGACCTTCGTGAGCATGTCCGAGTCCTTGGCCAGGGCGTCCAGGTCGTCCTTCGGCACGGCGGCGAACGCGTCATCGACCGGGGCGATGACGGTGAACTCGTCACCATTGAGGGTATCGACGAGATCGACATCCGGGTTGAGCTCACCCGAGACGGCCTTCGTCAGGGTCGTCAGCATCGGATTGTTCGAGGCCGCGGTGGCCACCGGATCCTGAGCCATTCCCTCAACCGAGCCCCCACCATCGGGGTTCTCCTCGGCGTAGGTCGAGCAGCCGGAGCCGACGAGGTCGCCGCCGGCCATCGAGGCATCCCCGGATTCCTCGGGCATCTCGGACTCAGCGGCCTGGGATTCGGTGCTGGAGGACTCGGAACCGGAGTCCTCGCTGCCGGAGTCCATGCCCCCGCAGCCCGATAGTGCCAGGAGTCCGATGGCTCCGGCTGAAAGGATGGTTGCGGTACGTGTGCGAAGCAGTGTTTTCATCGTTCTTCTCCTTGTGAACAGTGGTGCGTATCGGCCCACAGCTGTGAAGTAGTCTCCAGTGCTCGCTGTGTACTGGGTATTCGCAGCGGCAGTGGTTCTGGATGGGTGGATGGGTGAGAACTTTGAGAGATTCTTCGCCGAGGTGGTTCCGCCCTTCCCGATGGACGCGCAGGAGGGGGCTCTCCCCTTCACTCGACGCGGAACTGGATGTGATGGTGTCCGGTGGCCGAGTTCGGGATCGAATCCCGGCGCTTCGCGGTCTGCACGGTGCCGTCCTTGTCCGTGGCGCGCACGGTCAGGGTGTGGGAACCCGGCTCCACCCCGGAGAATTCGGCCCGCCACTGCCGCCAGGTGTCGATGGTGACCTCCTCGGCGAGATCGGTCTTCGTCCAGTCGCCGTCGTCGAGTCTGACCTCGACGGTCTCGATCCCGGACCGCTGTGCCCATGCGGTGCCGCCGACCCGGATGTCGCCGGCGGCGACCTTGGCCAGGGGTTTGGGCACCTCGATGCGGGAGGCGACGAGGATGGGCGCCTTGGCGTCCCAGCCGCGGTCGGTCCAGTAGGCGGTCTTCTCGTCGAAGCGGGTGACCTCGAGTTCGGTCACCCATTTGGTCGCGGACACGAATCCGTAGAGCCCGGGCACGACGAGCCTGGCCGGGAACCCGTGTTCGGGTACGAGCGGCTGCCCATTCATCCCCACGGCCAGCAGGGACTCACGGTCATCGCGCAGCGCTTCTATCGGGGTCGAGGCGGTGAAGCCGTCGAAGGAATGGGAGAGCACCATATCGGCGTCCTGGTGGGGTCGGGCCCGGGCGAGGAGTTCGCGGACGGGGAAGCCGAGCCAGGTCGCGTTGCCGACGAGCTCACCTCCGACCGGGTTGGAGACGCAGGTGAGAGTGATGTGATGTTCCTCGAGGGGAAGGTCGAGGAGTTCGTCCATCGTCAGGGTGACTTCGTTCTCGACCATGCCGTGGATGCGCAGCGACCATTCCTCGGGGTCGATGACCGGAGGGGCGAGCACCGTGTCGATGCGGTAGAAGTCCTTGGCCTCGGTGACGAAGGGAACGGTGCCTTCGACATCGGCGCTCGCCGAGGCGGGGATCGGAGAGGCCTTCTTCGCCGGGTCCGGCAGGACGAGTTTGGCCACCGCCGCTCCTGCGTCCTGGGCGAGGGAGACGACGGTCTGACCGGCGGCGATGCTCGCGGCACCGATCGCACCGAGGGCTCCGGCGAGGGTGAAGAAACGTCGGCGGCTCAGTGGGTCAGGGGAGGTGGAGCTGGCGGGACCGGCGCCCGCGACCTCGAAGTCGGCACCGGAACGGTCGGCCGCCTCGGCGGGGATTATGGAGTCGCTCGCCTCGGCGGGGACGGTGAACCCACCGAACCGGAGGAGCACGACGAAGGTCGCGATGCCGAGCGCAAGACCGATGAGCGTAGGGACGAGGTCGAGGATTCCGGCCTCGGGGCGGAGGGCGATGACGACGGCAGGCACGAGCCCCGCGATGACCAACAGCAGGAGGGCCAACCGTCGGCGGGACACGGCCAGGGCCCCGATGAGAGCGCCGAGGACCAGCGCGCCGAGCCCGGTGGAGAGGACGAGGACGAGCTTGTCGTTCTCCCCGAACAGGGCGATGACGGGTTTGATGGCCGCCGGGGGAGCCAGGGGGATGATCGCCTGGCCCAAGGTGAGCAGCGGGGCCGCGCTCGGGCTGAAGGCGCGCGCGATGAGGTCGGCGAGCCCGAACAGGACGAGCGTGGAGGCCATGCCGGCGACCGCACCGCTGATGCGGCGGAGCACACGATGTTTTCGGTTCATGCGAATCATTCGGAGCGAAGGCCGAAACGGATGACTGCGGGCATTCCGAGGGGCCTGTGAACGCCCTTCAGAGCCCTCGAGTCACGTCTCGTTCACCAAAAGCTCAGTGACCTTGTTGCCAAGCTGTCGTAAAATGAAGCAATGACTGAGAATCCTGGATACGCACAGCCGCAGGCTCCGAGCGGCGACTCGGATGAGCCGAAGAGCGCCAGCGCTCCCCTCTACACCGCCAAGGTCGAGAACCTCGGTGGGACCTCGGGCGAGGTGCGCGTCGAAGACGGGCTGACACTGGCCACCGCACCGACCTCGCACCTCGATCAGGGCAGCAACCCGGAGCAGTTCCTCGCGATGGCCTGGTCCACCTGCCTCGGCGAGACCCTCAAGGTCGTGCTCGCCGTCAACGAACTCGATGCCCTCTCCCGTGTGCGTGTCGAGGTCGACCTGCACAAAGAGGCCTCGGGCAACGGCTTCTACTTCGCGCCGCGCGCGTTCATCTCCATCGAGGGAGTCTCGGACGAAGACGCCGAGAAGTACGCGGCCAGGGCCCACGCCCGCTGCCCGATCTCGAAGCTGCTGATGGGCAAGGGCAGCCCGAGCGTGGAGATCGAGACCTACAAGAACCCGGACAACTTCCAGCTCAGCTGAGCGGCTCAGCCGGATATCGCCGAGGCACGTGGACCCAGGTCTGCGTGCCTTCGTCGTCCCCGGGCTCGGAGACGAGGTCACGGTCGCGGTCAGGGTCGATGCCAAGGGAACGGCCGCCTCGGCGAGGTGGAATGCATCACGAACCGGGTGACGGCGCGGGCCGGGACACTACAGTGGAGGCAGCGCCGTCCGCGGAGCCGGGCGGACCGTGAGCCAGCCGAACCCGGGAGCCGTTGTGGAACTGAACATGCAGGAGATCATCTTCCTCGCACTCGACCTCACAGGCACCTTCGTCTTCGCGGTCTCGGGCGTCCTGTTGGCGGCCCGGCGGGGCTTCGACATCACCGGCGGTCTGGTGCTCGGCACGATGACGGGCATCGGCGGGGGCATGATCCGCGATGTCCTCCTGGACCGGGTGCCCAACGCCCTCGGCCAGCCGATCTACCTCGCCCCACCGCTCATCGCGACCCTGCTCGTCTACATCATCGGCCAGTACGTCTCGCGCGCCCGGATCTGGATCGTCGCCTTCGATGCGATGGGTCTCGGGCTCTTCAGCGTCACCGGGACGACGATCGCGCTCAGCGTCGGCGCGAACTATCCGGCCGCGCTGCTCATGGGCGCGCTGACCGCGTGCGGCGGTGGGCTCATGCGCGATGCGGTGGCCAGCGAGGACCCCGCGATCTTCCGCAGCACCGACCTCTACCTCATCCCGGCCCTGTTCGGGTCCGGCCTGACGATCATCGCCGAGGTGACCGGACTGCTGAACGGGATCACCTCCCTGCTCATCGCGGCCGCCGCCTTCGCCTTCCGGATGCTCGCCTGGAGGCTGCAGTGGCGGGTGCCGCAGCCGATGCGGCAGTGGTCCTACCGCGAGACCGGAAAGCGGATGAAGAAGCTGCCTTCGGTGTTCCGGAATCCGGACTGAGGGGCGGGGGTCGGTAGGCCGTTCAGAGAATCGGCGCCGAGGACCTAGCGCCGGTCAGTGAGAAGACAGCTCGGGCGAGTTCATCCGAGATCTCCTTGATCGCCGAGGCGGTGCCCGGTGCGCTCACTGTGCCCTTCTCGATCGCCCTGATCCGCTTGGCGACCTGCGGATTCCACGGCAGATCCGGGCCGAGGAGCGAATAGACACGGCACGCCGAGAGCAGACCGATGATCGCGGCCCCGCGCGGATCGGGCCGCCCGTCGTCGGTGAGCACGTGCCCCTCGGCGGTGACGATGTCACTGATGCGAGAGCCGCTCGAGCACGAGCTTCTTCAGCCCGGTCTCGAGCGAATCGATGAGAGTGGGGATGAGGGTCCGGGCCGAGTGCTCCTTCCGACCCAACGACTGGAGCGCCTGGGCGAGCAGAGGATCGATCGCTGACGCATCGCGCTGCGCGCGGATGAGCGTGCCCTTCGTCCTGTGATGGGAATGGACCTCGAGGCGCTCGAGATGCGCGAGTTCGACGAGCACGGCTCCTGCCAGGGCATAGTCGAGAACTGCCGCTCCGGCGACCGAATTCCCGTCCTCGGACAGGAGCAGCAGCATGAGGTCTTCGACAATGAGCAGGTCTTCGTTCATCGCGATGCCTTCCGCTCTCCTCCTCCAGTTTAGTGGAGCCGAGGGCAGGACCCCAGGATTGTGTGGACGCTCGGCCCCCTGCCTGCAAAGATGAAGGCATGAGCACGGAGATGAAGTCATGAGTGAGAAGACGGACCTCGGCTGGTCGGAGGATCCCGCACCGCTGCTGCGAGTCGACGACGGCTTCGAACTCGACGAGGTCGATCCGCATTCGACTCCCGGCTACGAAGGGAACAAGAAGTCCGGCCGCAGGGACCTCCAATACTGCACCGGTGAGCTCGACGACCTCCAGGAGCGACTCTTCGCAGCCCACCATGACGAGGAGTCCGGCCCGGCCGTCCTCCTCGTCCTCCAGGCGATGGACACGGCGGGCAAGGGCGGGATCGTCCGCCACGTCGTCGGCTCGGTCGACCCGCAGGGCATTGAACTCGCGGCTTTCAAGAAGCCCACCGAGAAGGAGCTCGCCCACGACTTCCTGTGGCGCATCCGTCCGCGCGTCCCCGGTCCCGGCATGATCGGCGTCTTCGACCGCTCCCACTACGAGGACGTGCTCATCGGGAAGGTCCGCGAACTCGCCGACAAGGCCGAAATCGAACGCCGTTACGCGGCCATCAACGACTTCGAAGCCGAACTCGCCGAGGCGGGGGTGCGGATCATCAAGGTCATGCTCCACATCTCCCCGGACGAGCAGAAGGACCGGCTCATGGAGCGCCTCGACCGCCCCGACAAGCACTGGAAGTACAACCCCGGCGACGTGGACGAACGCCTCCTGTGGCCGGACTACATGCAGGCGTATCAGACCGCCTTCGAACGCACCTCCACCGAGGCGGCCCCGTGGTACGTCATCCCCGCCGACCGCAAATGGTATGCCCGACTCGCGGTCCAACGCCTGCTGCTCGGCGCCCTGCGGGAGATCGACCCGCAGTGGCCGGCCGCCGACTACGACGTCAGCGTCGAGCGGGAGCGGTTGGCCGAGAGCTGAGGCACCGCCTCGGCGCCGGGATGCTCATTCGCGGCGGATGCTGAAGTCGACCGTCGTCGGGTGTTCGACGGTCCGGGAGACCGTGCAGTATTTGTCGTGGGAGAGGCCGACGAGCTTCTCGATGCGCGCATCGGCCTTGCGTCCCTCCTCGTCATCGGGGAAAGCCAGATCGAAGTCGAGGTGGACGTTCTCGAGTCGGGAGGCGCCGTCCTCGTCGAGCTTGTCGGCATCGGCGTGCACGTCGAAGCGGGTCGGTTCGGTGTGCCGGCTGGTCACGGTGTCGACGTCGATCGAGGAGCAGCCCGCGACCGCCGCGAGCAGCAGCTCGACGGGTGTCATCAGGCCCTCACCGCGCCCGAATTCGACGCTGGCTCCACTCGGTGCGGTGGCCCGGTAGTGGTTCTCGGCGATCCTGGTCAGTTCGATGCTGCGCTTGTCCTCACTCATGAGGCCATGATGCCAGATCCGCGCCTCGCCATCACAGCCTGCGGTCGAAAGCCCCCGGTATTCGTCAGTCCCATCTGCCGCAGATTCCAGGCCGCCACCGACGACGAGTAGCCGTGTCGGCAGACGAGGATCCAGCATCGGTCGAGGCTGTTCTTCCAGGCGTCACGACCGATTCGCTGCGCGAAACACACCGTCGGGATGCATCAAACGGGATATATCAACCGGCATCGAAGTCGATCTCCTGTGCGGTTTCGACCTTCGCGGTGCGGCCCGGACCCGATTCGAAGCCCCAGTAGAGATTCGTATGAGAGACGACCTTCTCCGGTTCGGGCGCACCCCATTCGCTGAGATCTTCGGTGGTGTGCGCATCCGAGACGAGCGTGACATCGTAGCCGCGGGCAAAACCGCCGTGGATGGTCGAACGGATGCAGGCATCGGACTGAGCGCCGGTGACGAAGAGGTGTCCGATGTCCTTGGCGGAGAGGACCTCTTCGAAATCGGTGTCCTCGAAGGTGTTGCCGTGGGTCTTCTCGACGATCGCCTCACCCGGTTCGGGTGAGAGCGCATCGACGATCTGCCACTGCGGCGAATCGGCGGGCAGCTCGCCCGAGGTATGCCGGACCCAGATGACCTCCGTGTCCGCGGCGCGGGCGCGATCGACGAGGTCGGAGATCGTGGAGATCACCGACTCGGCGTTCCACGAGGCGTCCATGACTCCAGTCTGGACGTCGACGACGATGAGGGCGGAGTTCGGACGTTCTGATGCAAGAGTCGAGGTGGACTGCGGTGGGGTCGCGGTTGCGGACATGAGGATCCTCCTTGATCAGCTCCATCATCCACCCGAACGACGGCGCGATCAAGGGTACTTGCGCGGTCAGTGAGCGTGCCCGGTCAGGGCAGGACCGCCTCGGCGCGGGGAACGGCCTTCGCCGTTCAAGTGTGCTCAGGCGAGATCGCGACCGGGCGCGTTCTTGCCGCGGCGGGCGGCGATGAACGAGCGCACTCCGGCGACGATGTAGACGATGAGCAGGACGAACGTGATCGTCGAGACGATGACGGCGGCGGGGCGTTCGGCGGTGCCGGCGAACAGGTCGCCGAGCTTGAGCACGTTCATGAAGGTGCCGATGATGCCCAGCAGTGCGACGACGAGGGCGATGTGGATGCCGATCTTCGGACGTGAGAGGCCGATGATTCCGCAGATGAGGAGCACGACGCCGAGGATCGAGGGGATCAGGGCGGTCCAGCTGGCCATCCCGGTGACGAGCCAGCCGATGACTCCCATCACGATGAGGATGATGGACAGGCCGATGGTGGTCTTCGCCATGAGTGCGTTCCTTATACGAGTGTGGGTGTGCTGCCCGCCGCGATACTGTGCACGGGCCTGCTCCGATTCTATCGGTGGGTCCGCAAAGTTCGGTTCCATGGTGCGGAACCTCACATCGGGCCGCCTCGGCGGAGTGCCAGAATGGCCAGGTGAGCGATATTCGAGACGATCCGGCCCAGGATCCGGCCCCGCGCCGATTCGGGGTGCTGCGCAGCTGGAAGACGGCACCGTACCTTGTCGGGTCCGGGATGGCGATGATGGGCGACAACATCGAACATGTCATCACCTACTGGGTGCTGTGGCAGAAGTTCGAATCGCCGGCGCTCGTCGGCTTCCAGCTCATCAGCCACTGGCTGCCGTTCCTCCTGCTCTCCGTCTATGCCGGTTCCCTGGCCGAACGCTTCGACTGCCGACGCCTGATCCAGATCGGACAGGGCCTGTTCATGTTCGTCTCGCTGTGCTGGGGAATCCTCTTCCTCACCGACTCCCTGCAGCTGTGGCAGGCGTGCGTGCTCCTCGTCATCCACGGACTGGCCGGCTGCCTGTGGGGTCCGGCCGAACAGATGATGCTCCACGACTTCGTCGACCGGTCCGAACTGCCGAGCGCGGTGCGCCTCAACGCGACCTTCCGCAGCCTCGGCATCCTCTTCGGCCCCGTCGTCGGTTCGGCGCTGCTGCTCTTCTTCGGGCCGACCTGGGGCATCTTCATCAACATCGTCTTCTACCTGCCGCTGACGATCTTCCTCTTCCGCACCCCCTTCACCGGCCACATCCGCAGCGGCGGGGTGCGCACGGCGCGGACGACGCTCGTGCAGTCGCTCAAGGTCCTCGTCGAGGTCCGCCACAACCGTTCGATCATCGGCATGCTGCTGCTCGCGGCGCTCGCCTCGATCACCATCGGCGCCGTGCTGCAGACCTCCATGCCCGTCTTCGGCGGCCTGCTCACCGGGCCCGGAGGCGACAGCGACTTCACCTACGGAGTGCTGCTCTTCGCCATGGGCGCCGGGGGAGTGCTCGGCGGATTCCTGCTCGAGGCCACCGGGTGGGTGCGACCGACCCCCGCGGCCGCCGCGGTCGCCGCTGCGGGACTGGGCGCCTCGGCGATCGTCTTCGCCTTCACCTCGCACCTGTGGCTGGCCGTGATCATGCTGCTCTTGGCCGGGGTCTGCAAGATCACCGCCGAATCCACGGAGATGGCGATCATCCAGCTCGAGGCGCCGACCCACATCCGCGGACGGGTGATCGGGTCCTATGCGACCTTCGGCCCCGGCATGCAGACCTTCTCCGGGGTCACCGTCGGCGTGCTCGGCACGATCGCCACGATCCCGGAGGCCGTGATGATCGGCGGGACCGTGCTGGCCATCGGGGCCGTCGGCATCGGCCTCTTCGCCGTCGCCGGTCGGAGGCGGACGTGACCCCGCCCCGCCCTCCCCAACCACCCGAAGGCGGCCCAGCCACCTGGCGCGAGGTTGCTGGGCCGCCGCGGCCGGAGTCTGGGCCGCCGCGGCCGGAGTCTGGTGAGGAACTGACCGTGGTGTCGTTCGGCTATGCGCCGGTCAAAGGGACTCGGCACATCGATCGACCCGATGCGGTCGTCGACGCCCACGGACCCGTCGACGACCGGCGCTACTGCCTCATCGACGTCGACCGCCGGCAGGTGCTCAAAACCGTGCAGAATCCCTCACTCATCGGAATCCTCGCCACCGTCCACGGGGGCGGCGGTGCTGACGGTCAGGAACTCGAGCTGCGACTGCCCGACGGGAGGTCGGCCAGTGCGGTCCCCGAACCCACCGGTGAGACGCTGACCTGCGACTATTGGAAGCGGAAGGTTGAACTGACCGTGACCGAGGGCCCGCACGCAGCCCTGGCCTCGGACTGGCTGGGCCGTCCCGTCCGACTGGCTCGAGCACCCCGCGGGGACATCGTGTTCGGATCCCCGATCTCCATCGTCACTACTGCCTCCCTGCGTGACTTGGCTGCGCGCATCGATCATCCCGACCTCCTCGCCGAGGCGGCCCGGTTCCGTGCGACCGTCGTCGTCGACACCGATCAGCCCTACGTCGAGGAGACCTGGCAGGGCCAGGAGAAGATCCTCACCGGTTCGGGCTTCGCGAACTCCGGTGTCACGACGCTGCTGGTGCGTATCGGCGCACCCATCCCGCGGTGCGCGGTCATGGATCTGCATCCGGTCACGGGTGAGCGAGGCCCTCGACTGCTCAAGACCCTGGCCGGCTATCGGCCGAAGAACGAGGCGGGCGAGCCCCTGTTCGGAGTCAACGCCGAGGTGGTGACAGCCACCCCACCCACACGCAGGTGACGGGTGCCCAGCAACCTGGCGCAAGGTAGCTGGGCCGCCGTCGGGTAGTTGTGGAGGGTCAGATGACGCGTGATCAGGTCACGGCGCCGCGGACCTTGTGCTCCGGGGCATCCCACAGGCGATTGTCGAGGATGTCGCGCAGCGCCTCGACCGTGTCCCAAACCTCGGTGAAGCCGATATAGAGGGGCGTGAGACCGAAGCGCAGCACCTCGGGCTCCCGGTAGTCGCCGATGATGCCGCGGGCGATGAGCGCACTCATGATCGCGAATCCTTCCGGGTGTGTGATCGAGACCTGAGATCCTCGGTGGGCTTGCTCGCGCGGGGTGACGACCTCGACCGGATGCCCGGACAAACGCGAATCCACGAGCTCGATGAACAGGTCGGAGAGTTCGAGGGACTTCGCCCGCACCGCCGCCATGTCCACGCGGGAGTAGATGTCGAGCCCGAGTTCGGCCACCGACATCGACACGATCCCCTGCGTCCCGGTGAGGTAGCGGCGGATGCCCTCGGCCGGCGCGTAGTCCGGCGACATCTCGAAGGGACGGTCATGGCCCCACCAGCCCGAGAGCGGTTGGGTGAATCGGTTGGTCAGAGCCTCGGCGACCCAGATGAAGGCGGGCGACCCGGGCCCGCCGTTGAGGAATTTGTAGGTGCAGCCGATGGCCATGTCCGCACCCGATCCGGCCAAGTCGATCTCCAGCGCTCCGGCCGAATGGCACAGATCCCAGACCACCAGTGCCCCACCGGCATGGATTGCCGAGGTGGTCGATTCCATGTCGAAGAGGCGGCCGGTGCGGTAGTTCACGTGGGTGAGGACGACGAGGGCCACCTCGGCGGTCATCGTCGAGGGGAAGCCCGCCGTGACCTCTGCGTCGTCGACGAGCCGCACCTCGTAGCCGTCGCCGAGCTGCTCGGCCAGACCCTGGAGCATGTAGATGTCCGAGGGAAAGTTCTCGCGCTGGGTGAGAATGACGCGACGCTCGGGGGCGTCGACGGCCTGCATCTTCAGCGCGGCCGACGCCGCCTTGAAGAGGTTGATCGAGGTGGTGTCGGTGACCACCGTGCTGCCGGCTCCGCCGCCGATCAGCCCCGCCACCTTGTCGCCGAGCTTCGCCGGCAGGTCCCACCAGCCGGCGGTGTTCCACGAGCCGATGAGTCCCGTGCCCCATTCGTCCTCGATCACCTCGCGGGCGCGTTCCGTCGCACCCCTGGTGCGCGGGCCCAGCGAATTGCCGTCGAGGTAGATCGTCTCGGGCGGGAGGAGGAACTCCTCGCAGAAGCCGCGGAGGGCATCGTCGGAGTCACGGAGTTCGCAGGAACGGCGATCGGTGGTCGTCACGGTTGACCTTCCGGAGTGGAGAGAAGCTGGTCGAGTGTTCGTATCTCAGGCTACATGTGACGCCGGCGAACCGAGCCGACCTGGCCCGGGCTTCCTCACACCCGTGACCGTTTGAGCAGCCACACGAAATAGGGTGCGCCGATCAGGGCGATCATCAGACCGGCCGGTACCTGGGCAGGAGCGACGACCGTGCGCCCGATCGTGTCGGCGAGGCAGACGAGGGCCGCCCCGATGAGCAGCGAAACCGGGATCACCCGGCGATGATGTGAGCCGACGAGGAAACGCGCGAGATGCGGGGCGATGAGTCCCGCGAACCCGACGACCCCGATCGCGACCACGCTGACTGCCGCCAGCACGGCCGCCACCAACAGCACGCCGAGGCGGGTCGGCGCGGTCCTAATGCCGAGCAGTCGCGGTATGTCCTCGTCGAGGGCGAGGATGTCGAGCCGTCGCGCACACAGCAGCATCGCCGGCACCGCGATGACCAGGGCGATCGTCACCGGGACGACGTCGGGCAGGGTCCGCCCATAGGTGGTGCCCGAGAGCCACGTGAACAGCCGCGGGGTCTCCCACGGGTCGACGCGCAGCAGCAGAAACGTCGTCATCGCGGTGATGGTGTAGCCGATTCCGATCCCGATGAGCACGAATCTCTCGGGCAGGAATCCGTCCTTCCACGACATTGCGGCGACGAGGCCGAAGGTGAGGATCGACGCGATGAGCGCCGCGGTGATGAGCAGCGGCCGCCCGCCGCCGAAACCGGTGACGACGATAACCGCACCGAGACCGGCTCCAGCGGTGATGCCGAGCACCCCGGGCTCGGCCAGAGGATTGCGCACCGTCGACTGGACGAGGCACCCGGCCAGGCCGAGGGCGGCACCGGCGAGGCAGGCGGCGATGGTCCGCGGCAGCCGTTCGTTGAAGGCCCGGTCGATGAGCGCCGGCGCCCGGTCGCCCAGCCACAGCTGAATATCGCCGAGGCGCAGCCACATGCTGCCCGCGAGCAGACCGAGCACGAGCATCCCGAGCACCGTGAGGATGCCGATGGTCAGGATGAGACCGAATCGGCGGCGGGTCCGCAGGGGAGTGTGCAGGCCGTTGCCTCCGACGCCCTCGCCTCGTGCCGTTCCCGCGTCGCGCAGTCGCATTGCGAGGACGATGATGAGCAGTCCGCCGAGCATCGCGGTGGGGATCCCGGTGGGAATCGACGCGGCGCCCTGAGCCCCGAGCACCGCGCGGATGATCGCATCGGCGAGGACGATGAGCAGCGCTCCCAGCAGCCCGGAGACCGGCAGCAGCAGGATATGCCTGCCGAGGACGCGAACGCGGGAGGCGATGAGGTGGGCGAGCACGGGTGCACCGAGTCCGACGAAGGCGATCGGCCCGGCCAGGGTCACCGAGGTGGCCGTGAGGATCACGCCGCACAGGATCGCTGCGAACCGCGTGATCCGCACCGAGATGCCCAGCGAGGAGGCGGCATCATCGCCGAGGGCGAGCACGTCGAGGCGTCGGGTCAGCAGCAGCGAGACGACGAGGATGACGGCGATGACCGGTGCCGCGCGCAGGGAGGCGTCGATGCTCAGCTGGGCGAGCGACCCGTTGCCCCAGGCGTAGAGGCCGACGGTGTTCTCCTTGAACAGGATGAGCAGCAGCCCGGTCCCGGCGTCGAGGGCCATGGCGATCGCCGACCCCGCGAGGATGATGCGGGTGGTCTCCGTGCTCACGGCCCGCCCGGCCAGGCCGAGCACGGCGCCGGCGGCGAGCAGCCCGCCGAGCGCGGCACTCGCACTCGAAGCCCACAGAGGCAGGGTCAGGCCGAGGGCCGCGAGCAGGGTGAGGGAGAAATGCGACCCGGCAGCCACGGCCAAGGTGTCCGGTGAGGCGAGCAGATTGCGGGTCACCGACTGCAGCAGCGCGCCGGCGATTCCCAGCGCCGCTCCGACGAGGATCCCGGCGGCCAGACGCGGCAGTCGGGATCCCGCGAAGATCTCGGACACCGGCACGCCGCCGATGTGCGAATCCTCGCCGAGGAGGCCGGAGACCAGTCCGCCGACGCTCAGTCCCGAGGTTCCCTGGGTCAGATGCCAGAGCCCGGCGGCGACGAGGGCGAGGACCGCGGCGACGAGGACCGCGGCGGCGGCCGCGATGCCCGCGGCCTTCGACGGTGCGGCAGGACCGGGCATATCGGCAGGACCGGGCGCATCAGCGGAACTGGGCGCATCACCGGGACCAGCCGCACCGCCCTCGACGGGATCCGCGGCAGTCAGCGCGGCCGGGGGCTGCCTGGTCGGTGTTTGTCTCACTCTCCTGTCAGGAGATCGGCGTAGGCGTCGACGGCCTGCTGGGTCGAGCGCGGACCGCCGGCGCCCCAGACGACCGGGAACTCGTAGGCGCGTCCGTCCTTGACCGCGGGCAGGTTCTTCCAGATGCCGCTCTTCTCCAGCTCCTCGCCGTACCCGGATTCCGAGCCGTTGGCGTAGAAGAGGTTCGCGTCGCCGACGCCGGTCAGCCCTTCGACATCGGTCTGTGCGAGTCCGTAGTCGGCGTCGAGACCGCCCGTGCCGTGAGACTTGTTGACCTTCTCGTCCCAGGCCGGAGTCATTCCCAGCTCTTCGCCGAGCTGGGTGAACAGGGCGCCTTCGGTGTAGGGGCGCAGGGTGAGGTTGCCGCCCTCGACCCAGCCGTCGAAGAACACGAAGTCCTTGGTGGGCAGGTCGACCTTCGCGACATCGGCCTTGCGCTCGGCGAGGTGCTCGTCGAATTCGGTGAGCACCTGATCGGCGCGTTCGGTGCGGCCGGTCGCCTCGGCGACGAGTGAGAAGACGCTCTTGACGTTGCCGATGGGATCCTCGGGGTCGTTGCCGCGGGCGATGACGACGGGCACGTCCTGCTTCTCGAGCTGGTCGAGGATTTCCTCGTCCTTGCTGAAGCCTTCGATGATGATGAGGTCGGGGTCTTCGGCATAGAGGGCGTCGAGGTCGGGTTCCTCGCGGGTGCCGATATCGGCCACGCCTTCGGGCAGCTTCTCCGCCGACACCCAGGTCGAATAGCCTTCCGGATCGGCCACGGCCACCGGGGTCACGCACAGCGACAGGGCGTCTTCGACCTCCTGCCATTCGAGAATGGCGACGCGTTCTGCAGGTTTGTCGAGCTTGACGGTGCGGCCGACCCCGTCCTCGAGCTCGACGGGACCGGTCGAGGTCTCCGTGGTGTCCTCGGCACAGCTCTCGGACGCCGGTGCGGAGTCGACGCTGTCGGCCTCACCCACCGAGGTGGTGCCGCAGCCGGCGGTGAGTGCCAGTGCGAGGGTGCCGATTCCCAGTCCCGTGAGCCGACGCAGATGTCTCAAGTTCAGTCCTCATTTCGATGCTGCCCGGCCGAGTGCCCGGCGATGACATTAGGTGAGTCTAAGCTCAGTCCGAACTGTCTGCAATGAGGATAAATGGACCATCAATACGCGAAATCGGACAGGCGAGGGCAGGTCCTTCGGGGCGGAGGGAGCGTCCCGATCAGGGCCCGTGACTGCCCCCGGCATCTACCCTTGGGGCGCCTGCGTCGTCGATCCCATGAAGGTCCCCGGTGTCGATCCCATGACGCGTTTGAAGACGTCGATGAACGAGCTGGGGCGGGCATAGCCGAGGCGTTCGGAGGCCTCGTTGACGCTGCATCCCGCGCCCAACAGCTCGAGGGCGTGATGGATCCTCACCTGCGTTCGCCACTGCTGGAACGACAGTCCGGTGGCGGCTCGGAAGGCCCTGCTGACAGTCCGCACGCTCACGCCCAGCTGACGAGCCCAATCCTCGATCGACCGTTCGTCGCCAGGGTCGTCGAGGAGGGTCTGGGCGATGGTCCTCACGTGCCCGGTCTCGGGCAGTCGCACGGCGAGCTGCTGCTCGGTGGGTTCGAGGACGTCGAAGACCACCGCCTCGGCGCGGGTCCGCTGTTCGTCGCCGAGGTCCTCGCGACTGAGGTGGACGAGCAGGGCCTGGAGCATCGGCACCATGGCGACCGCGGTCGCCGAGGCAAAGGTCGCGGAGTCGAAGGTCTCCGGAGCGTTCTCGGTCGAGAAGAAGGCGTTGTGGAGTTCGATCCCCGCCGTCAGTCTGCCCGAATGGGAGACTCCCGCGGGCACCCACAAACCGTAGCCTTCGGTGATCGTAAACACGCGATCGTCGATCCGCGCGGTCATCGTGCCCCGGCGGACCCAGACGAGTTCGTGAGCGGGATGCCGGTGGGGCTTCCACCGTGTCGGCTCCGGGACGAAGTGGGTTTCGGAGATGATGCGGAAGGCGCCGTCGGCATCGGGCGGCAGCGGATAGGTGCGCCCGACGAGCGGCCTGCCCATCAGCCCGCCTCGGCGCCGATGACCTCGAGAACGGCCGGACCGTAGCGGTCGAGCTTCTTCAGGCCCACCCCGCTGATCTGACCGAGCTCGTCGATCGTCGACGGCTTGGCCTCGACGATTCCGTACAGGGTGGCATCGGGGAAGACCACATAGGCGGGGACTCCCTGCTCCTTCGCCTGCTCGCCGCGCCAGGCCCGCAGGGCCTCGAACAGGGACGCCTCGGCAGGGTCGAGCGCGACCTCAGAGCCGCCTCGGCGCTTGGCTCCGGTCTTCTTGCTCCCGGTTCTCTTCGGATCCACGCGCAGCGAGATCTCGGTCTCGCCGCGCAGCACCGGCCCGGCCTCCTCGCCGACGACGAGGACTCCGTAGTCACCGTGGGATTCGAGCAGTCCGCGGGCGAGGACCTGGCGGATGACGGTCTTCCACTCGGCCTCGGACAGGTCGGATCCCACGCCCCAAACGCTCAGGCTCGCATGGTCGGCGGAACGGGAGCGCTCATTGTCGTTGCCGCGCAGCACATCGATGACCTGACCGGAGCCGAAGCGCTGTCCGCGTTCCCGGTCGAGTCGGATGACGGCCGACAGCAGCTTCTGCACGGCCACGGTCGCGTCCCAGGTCACAGGTGGTGTGATGCAGGTGTCGCAGTTGCCGCAGGGTTCGGATTCCTCGTCGAAGTAGCGCAGCAGCTGGACGCGTCGGCAGTCGACGGTCTCGCACAGGGCGAGCATCGAATCGAGGTGGCTCATCGCCCGGCGGCGGAAGGCCAGATCGCCCTCACCGGATTCGATGAGTCGGCGTTGGGAGACGACATCGCCGAGGCCGTAGACCATCCACGCATCCGCGGGCAGTCCGTCACGGCCGGCGCGGCCGGTCTCCTGGTAGTAGCCTTCGACGGACCGCGGCAGGTCGAGGTGGGCGACGAAGCGGACGTCGGGTTTGTCGATGCCCATGCCGAAGGCGATCGTCGCGACCATGACGATGCCGTCCTCGCGGAGGAATCTCGCCTGGTTCTCGGCGCGCACTTCGGAAGGCAGGCCCGCATGGTAGGGCAGGGCGGTGACGCCTCTGGCCGCGAGCGCCTCGGCGAGCTGGTCGACCCCACGGCGGGACAGGCAGTAGACGATCCCGGAGTCGCCGGGATGTTCGGTGCTGATGAAGCTCATCAGCTGGGAGCGGGCAGAGGCCTTCGGTTCGATCCGATAGGTGATGTTGGGACGGTCGAAGCTCGCGACGAAGTGCTCGGCGTTCTCCAGGTGGAGACGTTCGGTCAGCTCCGCGTGGGTGGCCGGGGTGGCCGTGGCGGTCAGGGCGATGCGGGGAACGGTCGGGAAGCGTTCGGCCAGCACCCCGAGGCCGAGGTAGTCGCTGCGGAAATCATGTCCCCATTGGGACACACAATGGGCCTCATCGATGGCGAACAGGGCGACCTGCGCCCGTTCGAGCAGCTGCATGGTTCGCGGCAGGACGAGGCGCTCGGGTGCGAGATAGAGCAGGTCGAGTTCACCGGCAAGCAGGGCGTTCTCGACGTTCTGCGCCTCCTCGAAGTCGAGGGAGGAGTTGAGATAGGCGGCCCGCACGCCGAGGTTGTCCAAAGCTGCGACCTGATCGGCCATGAGTGCGATGAGCGGGGAGATGACGATGCCGGTGCCCGCTCGCACGAGACTCGGGATCTGATAGCACAGGGATTTTCCGCCGCCGGTGGGCATGAGCACGACCGCATCGCCGCCGCCGACGACCTGATCGACGACCGCGGCCTGCGTGCCCCGGAACTCCTCATAGCCGAAGACATCGTGGAGGACGTCGAGCGGCGAGGTCGTGGCGGCGGAGGTCATGATCCCCAGCCTAATGGACGCCCATGACGCGGTATGGCGTGAGGGGGCAGCGCCTAAGCCCGCGCGCCGAACCTGCGGAGTCCGAGCAGTCCCAAGGCCGACACCGCCGCGACCCCGATGGCGAAGATCGTCGTCGATCCGGCCAAGCCCGCCGAGGCGGCGAGCAGACCCGCACCGATCGCCGGCAGGGACATGGCGAAATAGGCGACGACGAAATACGAAGTGGTCGCCTCGGTGCGCCGCTGCGGCTCGGTGGCAGCGGCGATCGCCCGCATCCCTGTCATGAACAGCAGTCCCTGAGCGAGACCGGCGAGCACCGAGGAGGCGATGAGGATGCCCAGGGAGCTCACCTCGAGGGCGAGGATCAGCGCGGCCATGCTCACGATGATCGCGATCGACCCGAACAGGACGAGAGTGCGATCGGCGAGGTTGCGGAAGATCATCTGACCCGCCGCGGAGGAGCCGAAGAGCAGGAAGACCACGGTGCCGATGACCGCAGGGGACTCGATGTGGAGAGTCTGGCCCATGAAGTTCGGGGCGATCGCCGAATACAGTCCGCACACGGTGAAGCCGGTGATGGCACCTGGTGCTGCGGCCAGGAAGATCCGCCGCGACGTCGGTGGGACTCCCGGAAGCTGGAGGCGCAGCAGTCCCGGGTTCGGTCGGACGCGATCGCGGACGATGAGCAGCGCGAATCCGGCGATGACGAGCATGATCGCGTTGACGAGGAACGGAGTGAACAGCGGGCCGGGCAGGAAATGTGCCACCAGACCGGACATGAGGATGCCGAGTCCGAGTCCTCCCATGTTCGCCGCCGTGGCGACCGATGCGGCCAGGCGGCTGCTCCCCGGCGGCGCGTTCTCCATCACCGACACCGTGCCCGTGGCGGTGAAGATTCCGGCCGCCAGGCCCGAGAGGATGCGTCCGGTATAGAGCAGTCCCATGTTCGTGCCGACCATGAACAGCACCGCCGAGGCGATCGAGAGGATCACGCCGGCTGCGAGCATGGGGCGGCGGCCGAGGGCCTCGGAGAAACGACCGAAGAGCACGAGGGAGGCGATGACGCCGCCGGCATAGATCGCGAAGAGCACCGTCGTCTGTGTGTTGCCGAACCCGAACTCGGTCTCGTACTGCGGGTAGAGCGGGGTCGGCAGGGTCGTGCCCATCATGACGACGGCGAAGACATACGCCGAGGCGGCCAGGCTCAGTCCCGTCCCCGGGGCCCGAGTGGTGCTCTCGGCCGCCGGCGCCCCGTCGGTTCCAAGTGCCTCATTGGTCCCTGATGCCTCATTGGTCCCTGATGCCTCGGTGGCCTTGCGTTCGGGCATGGACTCTCCGTCTCTCATCGGTGGGCTGGGGGAACGGCAGTGATTGTACGCTTGAGTCAGCATGAGCGAGCGGATCCGGCGAATGCCGAGAAAGGGACGAACCTCATGAGACCAGCGACCGACCACGAGAACCCCTGCGACCATCAGAACGCCGGTCGAGGATCACATTCGTCCGAGCCTCGGACCAGGCGCGCCGTCATCAGATCGGCGGGCGTGGCCGGAACCGTCGCGGTCATCGGCTCCTCGGCGGCGCTCACCTCGGCGTGCGGATCCGACGGTGGTGGAGGCGAGAGTGGCGAGAACGGCGGCGGAGCCCCAGCCGCAGATGCGAGCGTACCCAGCGGCGATGTGCCAGTCGGTTCAGGGACCGTCATCGACGAGACCTACGTCGTCACCCAGCCGCAGGAAGGCGAATTCCACGCCTTCTCCTCGGTCTGCACCCACCAGGGGTGCCAGGTCCGCACGGTCACCGAGGACAAGATCACCTGCCCGTGCCACTCCTCGCAGTTCTCGACGACCACCGGCGAGGTGCTCGCCGGACCGGCGACCGACCCGCTGGCCGAGTACTCCGTGTCAGAAGCGGACGGTACGCTGACGATCTCAGGATCGTGAGGGGGCTGTCGGTTCGCGCCGCGGGGCCTCGCCTCACCCCAGCAGCAGTCCCGGCAGCACGAGCGCTCCGGCCACGACGAGCGCCAGCACGGCCGAGAACCCGAGCCCGGAGGCTTCGGACCGTCGGGCCTTCGCGTCCTCGGCGCGCCACGGCAGGTCTGGCCATACCGTGACCGCCCTGTACGTGGTGAACACGCAGACGGCGATCACTGCGAACCAGACGTAGATGAACCAGTCGGTCCAACCCCCGAATGTCGCGATGAGGCGGACGAGGAGGATCATCAGCAGCGCGGTGGCGAGCCCGCCGAGCATGCCCAAGCGGGTCCGCGCCCAGGTCGATCGCAGTGCGGTATAGGCTCCCCAGGCGACGAGGGCGGCGGCGACGATGGTTTGGACGAGTTCGGGATTCATGGTCGGGCTCCTGCCTGTTCGGACGACTGTTCGGAAGGCTGTGCAGACGACTGCGAGGCGTCATCCGTCGAGATGAGATCCGCGGCTCCGTCGACCCAGTTCGCCGAGTCCGAGAGCACGATGATGCCCTGCTCGGACTTCGGGTCGAAGCCGAGGTAGGAGGCGTATCCGCCGGTGCCGCCGTTGTGCCAGGTGAGGTCCGGGGTCCGGTTCGTCGTGGTCATCCACGCCCAACCGATCCGGTCGGATTCGTCGAAGTCCTCGCGAGGTTCGACCGCCTCGGCGCCGGGGGCCGTGCCATTCATCGTCGCCCGCAGCCAGAGGCTCAGGTCATGCGCGGTCGAACGGATCGCGCCGGCCGGTGCCGAACCGCCCAACGTCCAGGGCCCCGCAGGCAGGCCGGAGGCGGTGTATCCGTGGGACAGACCCTCCGGTGACGAAGGCACAGAGGTGTCTGCCATTCCCAGCGGTTCTGTGATCCGCTGACGGACGAGCTCGCCGTAGTCCATGCCCGCCGACTCGGCGACGGCCTGCCCGAGGACCGCGAACCCGAAGTTCGAGTACTCCGGCTTCTGCTCGCCCACATCGACGCCTTTCAGGCTGCTGACCAGGTCATTCGCATCCCCTTGGTAGGGGTCGGTGTGAAGATAGTTCGCCATGATGCTCGCCACGCCGTCGCCGAAGCTCAGCGCCGGCTCCTGGGCGGGCAGGCCCGAACGCTGCATCGCGATCGAGGACAGCGTCACCTCGGCGACGTCACCGTGCAGACTCGGCCAGACCTCGCCGAGTCGGGTGTCCTCGCTCAGTTCGCCGCGCTCGACCGCATCGGCGTAGAGGGCGGCGGTGAAGGTCTTCGTGATCGATCCGATCTCGAACTCCGTGTGCTCATCGGCCCCGGCTCCGGCCACAGTGACCTGATCGCCATCGACCCTCGCAGCGGCGATGTGCTGCCAGTGCGCGCTGCCGAGCGCCCCCTCGAGCTCACCCAACAGCGTCGGATCGCCGGTGGGTTCGCCCTGGAATCCGCGGGGCAGAGGAGTGATGAGCAGGAGCAGCACGACGGCGATTGCGGCCGTGAGGATCGCGGTCAGCCGGCGCCGAGGCGGGGCCGGGGAATGCCTGGGATGCTGCGTTGGTGCGGTGGCGGCGTTCATGGGTCCTCCAGGTGTGAGGGGTGCCGGATCGCTGGGCGGGTGTGGGCTCGGTCAGTGGGTGCCGATGAGGACGAGGGTGAGCAGCGGGATGATCTTCGGCGCGGGCACGCGCCAATGCCCGCGCCGCGAGTTCTCGAGCCACCCGGCCCCGGCCAGGGCGTTGACGTGGTGGTAGATCTGCCCGGTGGTTCCGAAGCGCTCGTCCCGACCGAGCTCGGCGACCGTGGACGCGCCCTCGTAGATCGCCTGCAGGAGTTCGAGACGGACGGGATTGCCGAGCGCGGCCAGGGCCGGGGCCGCCTCGGCGAAGCTGAGGTCGCCGAGCGACGCCGAGTCCAGACCGACCTGCCAGGAGACCGGAACATCGGCGCCCGGGGGAGTCGTGTGTCCGGTGTAGGTGACCCCTCCCTCCTCGCCGAGGCGGTCGATGAGGCCGTTGAGCGCCCAGAAGGTGTCATCGCCGGCGGTCGGGTTGCCGGAAGCGCTGCCGTTCACTGCCGGATCCGCCGGGGCTGCGGGATCTGCCGGCGTCGTGCCTGGCATCATGCCCGACGTCGACGCGGACTCCAGAGCGGTGACCTTGCGCTCGAGCTCGGCCAGCCGATCCTCGAGGCCGCTTCCTGATTGCGATGAGTTCATAGCCACATAATACATAAATTACGTAATTACGTAAAGAAACGAATTGAGCCGGATCGGACAGACGCGGACAAGACACCTAAAATGGTGCTGTGATGAGTACCGACGAACCGCGCACCGAGCCCACGCCATCGCGTGCCGATGCATTGCCCCAGACCATCCTCGAAGCGAAGGTCCTCGGCGTGCCGATGATCGTCCGCGGCATCCTCGGCGTCGTCTTCGGGTTCGCCACGGTCTTCTGGCCCCGTGACTCCCATGACCCCCGGTTCCTGTCCCTGGGCACCGACGTCGTCGACTACCTCGCCATCGCCTATCTCGTGCTGTTCGCGCTGACTCTGGTCTTTCAGGGGCTGCGCTCGCCGCTGAGCGTCCGCACCGCCGTCTACGGGCAGGCAGTCATCACGATCCCGGCGATCGTCTTCCTCCTCCTCGCCGACGAACCCGCCGAGGTGCGCGCGGCCATCAGCATCTGGGCGCTGCTGCACGGGCTCATCGAACTCTGGAACTACCGTCAGCTCAAGTCCCACCCGATGCCCTCGGACTTCCTCATCTCCGCCGGCTGCCATGTGCTGCTCGGAGTCATCCTCATCTTCGGCGCCGACTTCGACGCCCTGTGGATCCTCGGCTTCACCGGAGTCGCCGCTCTCATCGCGGGCGTCATCTTCATCATCGGCGGCTACTCCCGTCTGAGCAGGGCCAAGCTGGTGGCGGCCGCAGGTGTCGTGCCGACTTCCGCAGACGGCCCCGCGACCGGGTCCTCGACCGACTTCGAATCCGGACCCGACGACGAACCCACTTCGCCCGAGAACGCGTCCTGAACGCAGAACGCTGAACCCGCCTCATCCACGACCCAGTCCGATAGCCACCGCCGGATCCACACCCACCGAACCGCGCCGCCCGACTCCACCAGATCCGAACCGATCCGACTCGAGAAGCCCGAGGTGAGATGAGCACCGTCGACCATGACTACGAGAATGTGTCACCACTGACTCCGATCGCCGCCTCGGTCAGCTCTTCGGGGCTGCTCGGCGACCTTGCGGAGGCGAGCCGCAAACTCGACCCCGAACTCTTCCGCCGCCTCTTCGAGGTCTCTCGCTCGCCGTCCCTGCTCATCGCCACCGACTATGACGGGACCATCGCCCCCATCGTCGAGGTGCCCAGTCAGGCCTTCCCGCTGGAGAGCTCGGTCGACTCGCTGCGCGCGCTCGCCCTGCTGCCGTCCACCTCGGCGGGGGTGATCTCCGGACGCAGCCTGCGCGACCTCGCGGCGATGTCGCGCCTGCCCCGCGAGGTCGACCTCTTCGGCTCCCACGGCGGAGAGACGGACACGGTCGCCGTCGATGCCCTCGACGAGGCGCAGCGCACGGCGCTGACCGGGCTGCGCCGCGACATCTTCCGCGATCTTCCGACCGAGATCATCGAGCACAAGACCACCGGCGCCGCCGTTCACCTGCGCGGGCTCGACGAGGCGCAGCGCCGCAGCGTCGAAGCCGTCGTCGACGAACTGGTCAACACCCACGCGATCTTCCCGACCCGCGGCAAGCAGGTCGTCGACCTCGCCGTCGTGCCCTCCTCGAAGGCCGATGCGCTCACCCGACTGCGCGCCCAGACCGGTTCTGAGGTTGTCGTATTCATCGGCGACGACACCGCCGATGAGTTCGCCCTCGAAACCCTCGGAGAGTCCGACCTCGGTCTCAAGGTCGGACACGAACCGGCCGAGACCCACGCGGACTTCCGCCTCGGCTCCCCGGACGAGGTCTCCGTCGCCCTCGCTGCGGTCTATGAGCTGCGCAAATCCTGGCTGTTCGGGCGTCGCGCGACACCGATCCACCGCCACAGTCTGCTCGGCAACGGGCAGTCGACGGCGCTGGTCGATCCGTTCGGCAGCATCTGCTGGATGCCGCACCCGCTGCCGCACTCGGCGTCGATGTTCTCGGAGATCCTCGGCACCGAGGCGGCCGGATTCTTCGCGGTCGCGCCCGAGTCCGGCACGGCCCCGCTGACCCAGCGCTATGTCACGCATTCGACGCTGCTCGAAACCCGCTGGCCGGGGCTGAACTGCCTCGACTACCTGGCTCCGGTCGATGCGAACAGCGACGACACGATCGTCGTCCGGGTGCTCACCGGCGACGTTCCCACCCGGATCCGCTTCGCCCCGCGTCTCGACTATGCGACGGTGCCGACCCGGATGGTTACGACCGCCGATGGAGTGCGGGTGCTCGGGACCGCCGAGCCGATCAGCCTCATCGCCCCGGGCGTCGACTTCGAGATCGTCGAGACCGGGCAGTCCCACACCGCAGAAGCCCTCGTCGTGCCCTCCGAGATGCCCGGGGGCTCCGTGGTCCTCATCCTCGCCTGCGGCACCGGCACGGGCGATGCCAGATACATGGCCTCGGGTGGTGAGCATCATGTGCGGGAGCGGGCGCTGAACTTCTGGACGAACTGGGTCGACACCCTCTCCATCCCGGGTCACCACCGCGAAGAGGTGATCCGCTCGGCGATCACCCTGCGGGCCCTGTGCCACGAACCGACCGGCGGGGTGCTTGCGGCCCCGACGACCTCGTTGCCGGAGGGCATCGGCGGCGTCCGCAACTGGGACTACCGCTATACCTGGCTGCGCGACGGCTCGATGACCGTGCGCGCGCTGCTCTCGCTCGGCTCGACCGGTGAGGCCGAGGGCTTCCTGTCGTGGCTGTCCGGGATCATGTCCCGCACGGTCTCGCCCGAACAGCTGCATCCGCTCTACGCCGTCGACGGCTCGGCCTTGACCACCGAGGCGGTGCTCGCGCATCTGCCCGGATACGCCGGGTCCCGGCCGGTGCGGGTGGGCAATGCCGCCGAGCACCAGGTCCAACTCGACGTGTTCGGGCCGGTCACGGAACTCCTCGACGAACTCAGCGAGCACCTCGGCGACCTGCCGGACGCCTACTGGACCCTGACGTGCCAGATGGTCGAGGCCGTGGGCAAGCGGTGGTTCGAGGCCGATCACGGGATCTGGGAGGCCAGGCGGGCGCCGAAGCATAACGTCTACACGCGGGTGATGTGCTGGGTCACGGTCGATCGTGCCCTGCGGATCGCCGAACGCTTCGACCGGGACATCCCCGGTGCCTGGCGGCAGCTGCGTGAGCAGATCGCCCAGGACGTGCTCACTCACGGGTTCAACGAGTCCGTCGGCGCGTTTACCGTGGCCTATGGTGAGCCCGACCTCGATGCCGCGGCGCTGTTCGTGGGGCTGAGCGGGCTGTTGCCGGCCGACGATCCGCGCTTCGTGGCCACCGTCGATGCGATCGAACGGGAGCTGCGGGTCGGCCCGACCGTCTTCCGCTACCGGTACGAGGACGGGCTGCCCGGGCTCGAAGGCGGATTCCACATCTGCACGACCTGGCTGATCGAGGCGTTCATCAAGGTCGGCCGCGTCGATGACGCCTGGGATCTGTTCCGGCAGATGGACAATCTGCTCGGGCCCACGGGACTGCTCGCCGAGGAATACGACCCGGTCGCCGAGATGCACCTGGGCAACCATCCCCAGGCGTACTCGCACCTCGGCTACATCCGGGTCGCGCAGCTGCTCGACGAGTTCCGCCCGAGCTGAGGTCCGGGCTCGGGCGGGGCTTGGCTCACTCGACGAGGAGGGTGACCACCTCGGCGATGCAGGCTGGGCGCTCTTGGCCCTCGATCTCGATCACGTGCTTGAGGACGACCTGGGTGCCCTTGTCGCCCCGGGTGACCTCCTTGACGCTAACGGTGCCGCGCAGGCGGGAGTCGACGGTGACGGGCTGGGCGAAGCGGACCTTGTTGAGGCCGTAGTTGACGCGGATGGACACGCCTTCGATCGTGAAGATCTCGGAGGAGAACTTCGGGATCAGCGAAAGGGTGAAGAAGCCGTGGACGATGGTCGACCCGTAGGGGCCGTCGGCGGCGCGCTGCTCGTCGACGTGGATCCACTGGTGGTCGTCGGTGACATCGGCGAAGGTGTTGATCGCATCCTGGTCGATCGTTGTCCAGTCGGAGGAGCCGAGCTCCTCGCCGATGAGCGATTCGATCTCGTCGATGCCATTGAGTGTGCGCATGCCGGTTCTCCTTCGATCCTGGGTTCTCTGAACGGACATTCGATGGAGAATGCCGTCCTCTCGCACCTTACCGACTCGGATGCGACCGCGCGACGGGCTGTCCGGATATCGGTTAGCGTGGAAGACATGGTCCAGCCCCGCACACGGCCCGAGTCCCTCGGGTCAGAGACTCTGACCCAACCCCTTTCGCCGAGGTGGGTCGACCGTCCCGCAGGCTACCGAGACTTCGAATCCGCGTTCTTCGTCGGCCGCGGACGCGAGACTTTCGAACGCTGCGCCGAGGAGCTGCTGCACTGGGAGGTCAAGATCCGCAGCGGGTTCGACATCGCAGTCGATGGGGGAGCAGGTCGCGTCGCAGCCGGGCAGGAACCGACGATCTTCGTTCGGCTCGGACCCTTTCGGCTGCCCGAACCGGCCAGAGTCATCGAGGTCATCGACACCGCTGACCGGCGGGGCTTCACCTATGGGACGAAGCCCGGGCATCCGATCACGGGAGAAGAGTCCTTCATCCTCGTCCACAATGTCGACGGGCGGGTCTTCCTCGTGCTGCGCTCGGTCTCTCGGGCCGGATTCGGAATCTGGCGCCTCGGCGAGCCGTTCGTCCGCATCGCCCAGATCATCTACCGCCGACGCTACGCCCGCGCCCTGCGCTGACCGGCGCCGCTGCGCTCGCTGGCCCCGCTGGCCTCGCTGGAGCGACGGCCGTCGACTCGTCTTGCGGTGACCGGACTCAGTGGCCTTTGATCTGCTTCCGGGCGGGGACGTACTCCCAGTGCCAGGGTTCGTACTTGCTCGACTTCGCCCAGTCCGGGTTCTCCCAGCCGTATTCCTCGCCGTGCTCGACCAGCCACTTCCACGGTCCGGACTTGCTCTCAGTACCTCCGCCGAGGTCGAGGGCGATTCCCCAGCCGTGCAGCGAGGTGCCGGCCTTCGCCGCGAGTCCCGGCTTGCGCCCGGCGACGGAGACCTGTCCCTCGAGATTGCGGTAGGAGTCGGTGATCTCGAACTCCTTGCCGGTGTCCTTCTTGTACGCGGCATTCATCTTGGCGAAGGACACGGCGGCGTCCGCGCGGAGCTGGTGGTCCTCGATGCCCAACTCGCAGAGCCACTCCTCGGGCAGCTCTCCATTGCTGGCCTGCTTGTCGAAGTCCTGCTTCGGATCGCAGCCGGGCAGGACGCTCTTGCTGATCGAGCGGCCGGCCGCCTCGGCGTTCTGCTGTTTGGCGCTCGGGGCTCCGACCTCGATGGAGGTCTTGCCGTCGGGATAGGAAGTGTGAGCTTCGACGGTCTCGGGGCTGATGGCTCCCGGCTCACTGGCCGCGGTGGAGTCGACCTTGACCTCGGAGCTGCCGCCGAGGTTGGCGAGCATCACAGCAGCGGTGGCCGCGCCGGCGAGAGAGACGGCGGTCAGCGTCGAGATCGTCGTGGCGCGCTGCTTGCGCACCGACCGCAGGAGGGTTCCGTCCGAGCCGCGTCGGCCCGCGGCGAGAGCACGCACCGAACCACGGCCGTTCTGCGGATCAGAGAGGGATTCTCGGGCCATCGCGTCTCGACGAGGCGAGCGGCCATCTGTGCGCGCCTCGGCGGCCATGGCGGCGCGGCGCGGAGAGAGCTCGGAATCGCCGGATGTCGCACGATTCGTGTTTCCTGCCGGCGGCTCGGGCTGCGTGTAAGTCGACTGCTCGGCGTACGCTGGAGCTGTCGGGCCGACCTGCGCGGGGGCCGGGGCGAAGGGCTCCTGGAATCGGGAGAGGTGCCGCGAGCTCTCGGGGCTCTTGGTGCCGATCGAGAAACGGGAGCGCCGTCGATGGAGGTCCCGCCGACGCACCGGTGCTTCTGCGGTCGAGGGATTCTCAGACATGACTCTCCGTGCTGGACGTGCTGGTTCGTGCGAAAGCGCCGGACGAAGCCGACGCCTGAAATCTTATGTCACAGAATCATAACGCCAATATATACAGATTGTCATATTCGGCGGATCTGCGGAAAGAGGAGCGCCTCACGGTCCCGTGGGGCCACCTCGGCGAGGGGACTTCAGCTGCTGCTGTCCTCGAGGTACTGCCGCAAGGCCAATTCCTGGGCTTCCTGCTCGGGGAAGACCACCTCGGTGCGGGCACCGCCGGTGACGGAATCGTTGCTGAAGATCAGCTGGATTCCCAGCAGGCGGGCCTGCCCCTGGGCGATGACGAGGCCGAGCCCCATTCCGCCGCCGCCCGCGGAGACGAAGCGGGTCGGTCCGGTGTTGACGATGTCGGGCGGATAGCCGGATCCCGAGTCGGCGATGACGATGCTGCGGGTGCTCGTCTCCAGGCGGATCGGGTCGGCACCGTGCTTGATGGCGTTGACCAGCAGGTTCGAGATGATGCGCTCGAAGCGGCGGACATCGGTGACCAGGCTCTGATTGAGTGCGGCGAACTGTGTCTCGATCTCGTGCCCGGCGAGAGCTCCGGAGGCGGTCATCGTCCCGAGCAGCGAGCGGATGGCCTGGTCGATGTCGACGCGGGTGAATTCGGGGTTCGCGCGTCCGGCGTCGAGGCGGGAGACCTCGAGCAGATCCTCGACGAGGACCTGCATGCGCTGGACCCGATCCTTGACGAGCTCGGCGGGTCGCGAGTCCTCTTGGAGCAGGTTCGCCGCATTGACCAGCCCTGTCAGGGGTGTGCGCATCTCGTGGGCGAGGTCGGCGGTGAAGCGCTGCTCGGAGTCGATGCGTTCGGTCAGCCTGGCCACGGCCGTGTCCACCGCGGTCGCGAAGGCCCACACCTCCTGGTCGGCTTCGTCGACGACATCGGCGATGCGCGTCGAGGTGTCCCCGGCGGCGATCTTCCGCGCTGCCTGGGCACCCTGGGTCAGCCTCCGCGAGATCCGACCGGCGACGATGGAGCCGATGCCGCCGACGACGAGGGCGGATCCGATCATGCCCACGAGCAGCGCCTGATCGATGCGGCCGATGAGCTCCTGACTGTCGGCAGTCGAGGCGCGCACGGAGATCACCTCGGTGTAGTCACCGACCTCGATCGGGGCAGCAGCCCACACGATCTCCTCACCGTCGACCTCGGAGCGCATGGTCACGCTCTGGCCCTTGAGTGCCGAGGAGCGCGCGTCGGCAGGCAGCTCGGGATCGTCGAAGCGGGCGTTGAGGGTGAGCACCCCGGTCTCGGAGAAGATGTTGGTGGCGTTCGCGAGCTGATCGGTCACCGTCGCGCGCATCCGGTCGTCCTCGGCCCGTGCCGCGGATTGGCGCAGCACGATGGAGCAGGACAGCACGGCGATGATCACCGAGGCGACGATGAGGAGCGAGATCTTCCAGCGCAGCGACATTCGATCAGCCTGCGAAGCGGTATCCGAATCCGCGTACTGTCTCGATCATGTTCGCCCCGATCTTCTTCCGCAGGCGCTGGATGTGGACGTCGACGACGCGGGAGTCGCCGGCCCATTCGTAGCCCCAGACGGTGAACGCGATCTTCTCGCGCGAGTACACGTGCTCGGGCTGCTCGGTGAGCAGGAGCAGGACGCGCAGCTCGGTCGGGGTCAGATGGACTTCCTCGCCGTCGATCTCGACGGTCAGCCGTCCGGTGTCGAGGACGAGCGAGCCCAGGCGGGTGCGGAAGGGCCCGAGTCCGCCGCCCTGTCCGGACGATCCCTGCGTCGAGGCGGGTGCCTGCCCTGTCCCTGCCGGCTGGGCCCCGCCCGCGGCGTTGGCAGGCACGGAGGGTGCGGCTTCGGGGCGGGGCGGAGTTCCGCCGTCCCCGCCGATCGCGGCCTCCTCCTCGGAGCCTTCCGGCGCCGAGGTGAATTTCCCGCCCGCACCCAGGTACGTATCGTCGGACTCGAGTTGGGCCCGCAGGCGATCCCGCGTGTCCATCCCCGGGCTGGCCCCGAGCACCTCGGGGATGCCGTCGCCGGTGATCATGCCGCCGGGACCGATCACGGTCTCGTGTTCGTCCTCGGGTTCGGTGGTCGGTGAGTAGCCGAGCTTGTCCGTGCCGGTGGTGATGAAGCGGCGGACTACGGCGCGGATGCGGGCGTTGAGGACCTGCATGTCGAAGGGCTTGGTCAGGTAGTCATCGGCTCCGGCCTCGAGAGCCTGGACGATGTCGATGGCGTCTGAGCGGGCGGAGATGATGATGATCGGGATCGTCGAGCGTTCGCGCACCGCGCGGCAGATGGAGGCGCCGTTCATCGTCGGCAGCATGAGGTCGAGAAGGAGGACGTCGGCACCGTGGGCGGCGACGAACTCGTATCCCTCGCGGCCGTCGGCGAAGGCCGAGACCGTGTAATCGAACCGTTCGAGGCCGATCTGGGTTGTCTCTCGGATGACCTCGTCGTCCTCAACCAGCACAATATGCATTACGTTTCTCCATTAAGCCGCGTGAAGCGTTGACCCGGTTCAAACCTACCTTCATGCAGGCGGAAAACCTGCACCGACCAGCCCGAGGGGCTGCGGGGATCATCCCCGTCGACGAACATCGCCTCCTGGATCACCAGTGTGCCATTCTTGCCAGGGTTCAGTGTGAGCTGGTTGCCGGTGGCGATGAGCTCGAGTCTGGGCTTGGCGTCCTTCTCGCTGATGACCGCTCCGGCCACGATCTCGCTCTTCTGCTTCGGATTGGCCACGGCGACGACCTGGAACTTCTTCTTCCCGTCGGTGTGCCTGTCGCTGCTGGTGAAGGGCTTGGAGAACTTCAGGCAGTCCTCGCAGTCGGCGAGGACCTTCGCCGTCTCGGTGGCCTTGCCGGTGACCGCGACCCCCGAGGCGTCTTCGATGGCCTTGCGGATCTGTTTGAGCGAGAAGGGCTTGTTCGGTGGGCCGGCGTCGGCGTTGGGTGTCTCGAAGAGTGTGGGCGAGGGATTCGCCTCGGATTCGACCCGCAGGCCTCGATCGGGACCGCATGCGGTGGCGGTGAAGAGAGTGACGACGGCGAGGATGATTGCCGCGCAGGCGCGCAATCGTGACGTGCGGGCATCGCCGAGGCCGAGACCGGGCATGAGCCGGCTCGGACGCAGGGGACGCGACGCCTCGTCGGAGGCGTGTCGGGTGGGGATGGACACACAGTCATTTTTGCCTGTATTCCGCGGTGAGTCCACTCTCTGTTCCCCACAGGCGCGTCCACGAGGAGGACGGGGCGAGGATGAGGAGGATGACGTGGTGGGGTGCGGGCAGGGGCGCTGGGAAGAGCGCTGGACGGGGCGGAAGCGCTCTTGCGGCTGTGATCAAGGTGCCTTGGGGCAACCTCGGCGAGGTGATCACCGAATGATCGATTCTCAGCCTGGGTAGCTAAACTGGTGGGCATGGCACCATCCGATTCTCCGAAGAAGGCCGCCGGCGGCAAATCCACGAGCACCGTGTCCTACAAGGACGCGATCAAGGTGGGATTCGTCTGCGGCATCGTGACCCTGGTTCTCGCGGTCATCGTGACCCGCGCGTGGCAGGACCCTCGCGCCTTCGGATACGCCTTCGTCTTCGCCGCTGTCGCGTTTGTGGTGGTGTCCGTCTTCGCGAGCATCCTCAACTGGGTGATGCGCAAGGACACCCAGAACAAGGACCAGTCCTACCCGATCCTCAAGTAGGATCCAGCTCTCAGCTCTCGGGCCTCAAGTCTCAGGCCGACCCGAGCCTCTCCGCAGCCGCTCTCTTTCCCCTGACGTGGATTGTTCGGCTGCCTCCGAGCAGAATCAGGGCCGAATCTGCTCGGAGGTGGCCGAACAATCGCAGCGCCGCGGCCGGCGACTGCACTGCGCATGGCCGGTGACTGCTCGACGGCTACTTGAAGCGGAGTAGCCGGAGGCTGTTGAGCACGACGAACACCGAAGAGAGCGCCATGGCCGCTCCGGCGACCATCGGGTTGAGCAGGCCGAGGGCCGCGATCGGAATCGCCGCCGTGTTGTAGGCGAAGGCCCAGAACAGGTTGCCCTTGATCAGCCCCAGCGTGCGGCGTGAGAGCCGGATCGACTGCGGGATCTGACGCGGGTCGGAGCGGACCATGGTGATGTCCGAGGCCGCCATCGCCGCATCGGTGCCCGAACCCATGGCGATGCCCAGGTCGGCGCCGGCCAAGGCGGCCGCGTCGTTGATCCCGTCGCCGACCATCGCCACGGCCCTGCCCTGCTCCTGGAGTTCGGAGACCACGGAGATCTTGCCTTCGGGTCGCACATCGGCGCGGACCTCGGTGATGCCGAGCTTGCCCGCAACCACCTCGGCGGCTTGAGCATTGTCCCCGGTCAGAAGCACGGTTTGGAGTCCGAGCGAGTGCAGCTCGGCAATCGCCTCGGTCGCCCCGGGGCGAACTTCGTCTGTGACGAAGCTCAGGCCGCGGAACTCGGAGTCGACGGACACGGCGATGATCGTCGCGCCCGCTGGCACAGACTCGGCGGAGAAGTCCACGGCCACGCCGCGTTCGCGGAGCAGATCGGGGCGACCGGCGAGCACCTCGGCGCCGTCGATTCTGGCCTGCAGTCCGCCGCCGGGGATGGCGGCGAAATCGGTGATCCCGGGGTCGTTCGCAGAGACTCCGGAGTCGGTCGCAGAGACTCCGGGGTCGGTCGCTGCCGACGCATCACCCGTCCGCGATGCCCCTGACGGACCGGCCAGCGATGTGTGGGCGTCGACGATCGCGCGGGCCACGGGATGCTCGCTGCGTGATTCCAGACGGGCCAGAGTGGTGAAGTCCGCGGCGCCGAGCTCGGTGCCGAGCAGACTCATCACTCCGGTGGTCAGAGTGCCGGTCTTGTCGAGGATGACCGTGTCGATCGAGCGTGTGGACTCGAGCGCTTCGGGCCCGGAGACGAGGATGCCCAGCTGAGAGCCGCGGCCGGAGGAGACAGCCAAAGCTGTCGGAGTGGCCAGGCCGAGCGCACAGGGGCAGGCGATGATGAGGACTGTGAGCGCCGCATGCAGCCCCATCGCCCAATCGCCGGTGGCCAAACCCCAGGTCAGCAGCGTGAGGACGCTGATGACGAAGACGATCGGCACGAACACCCCGGAGATGCGATCGGCCAGACGCTGCACGGCCGGTTTGCCGGTCTGCGCGCGGCTGACGAGATCGGCCATCGCAGCCAGGGTCGTGTCGGCCCCGACCCGAGTTGCGCGGACCTCGAGGACCCCGGAGGTGTTGATCGTGGCACCGGTGACTGCATCGCCCGGCGCGATCTCGACGGGCACGGATTCTCCGGTGAGCATCGATTCGTCGATCGCGGAATGCCCGGTGAGCACTTCGCCGTCGGTGGCGATCTTCTCGCCGGGTCGGACGAGGAAGACATCGCCGACGGCGAGATCCTCGATCGGGACCTGGATCTCGACACGTGGTTCGGCAGACGAGTGGGCCGCGGAGCCAGTGGAGGCTCGGGTTGCGGAGTCGGCAGAGGAGCCGGCGCCGGAATCGGCAGCTCGGTCCGGGGCCGACTGCGGGTCGGTCAGCACGGTCGCGGTCTTCGCGCCGAGGTCGAGCAGCGCCTTGAGCGCCGCGGTTGCGCGGTACTTGGCTCGGTCCTCGGTGAGCTTGCCGATGAGCAGGAAGACCGTGATCGCGGCGGCCGCCTCGAACCAGACGTGATAGTCGCCCGGGATCTGCCAGCCGTAGCCGTCGAGCACCGCTCGAGCGAGCGTGATGTAGGAGTATCCGCCGGCGATGATGATGCCGACGCTGACCAGGGTGTCCATCGTCGTCGACCCGCCGCGGGCGGCCTTGAGAGCCGCCGAGTGGAAGGGCCAGGCGCCCCAGGTGACCACGGGCAGGGCGAGGATCGCGACGATCCATTGCCACCCGGCGAAGTGCCAGCCCATGACCATCGAGACGGCCACGATCGGCACCGCCAGGATGAGTGAGCCGATGAATCGCGGCCGCAGATGGCGGGGGTCGTAGTCGACGATCTCCGGGCCTTCGTCTGAGGTATCGATCGAGCCGGTCCTCACCGTGGCACCGTACCCGGCTCTTTCGACGGCGGTGGTGAGATCCTCGTCCGTGATCTCGGATTCGACGAGCACGTGCGCGGTCTCGAGCGGGAGGTTGACCTCCGCGCTGACCCCATCGAGCCGGGTCAGCTTCTTCTCGATCCGGGCCGAGCAGGACGCGCAGGTCATTCCCGTGATGTCGAGATCTACCTCGCGGGACATCACTTCACCTCGTGTGATGACACTTCGTAGCCGGCCTCGTCGACCGCGGCGCGGATCGCCGCGCCATCGAGTTCGTCCGCCGAGGTGATCGTCACGGGCGAGTCTCCGCCGGGGTTGAGTTCGACGGCGACGTCGGAGACTCCCGGCAGTCCGCCGAGCTCCTCCTTCACGGCTGCCTCGCAGTGTCCGCAGGTCATGCCCGTGACGGTGATCGTGGTGGAAGTCATTGTGTCTGCTCCATTCAGTGGGGTGTCGCGCCGGCGTTGTGCCGTGCTCAGCTCTTGATGAGCCGAGCGATTGCGGCTGACGCCTCCTCGATCTTCTTCCGCGCGGCTTCGTCGTCGCCGGATGAGGCGGCGTCGACCACGCAGTGAGCGATGTGCTCCTCGAGGAGGCTGATGGAGACCGCGTGCAGCGCGGCTGTTGCGGCGGAGACCTGGGTGAGGATGTCGATGCAGTACTTGTCGTCATCGATCATCTTCCCGATTCCGCGGACCTGTCCTTCGATCCGCTTCATCCTCCGGGCAAGAGCGTCCTTCTGCGGGGTATATCCATGATGCTCAGTCATGCAGATACTGTATACCCCTAAGGGGTATAGGGCAATGCCTCGGCGAACCGGGAGAGGTGTGCGGTTGGTCTCATCATCGGTCCCCGGGCGCGCTGCGCTCCTACAATCGGACTATGCGCGTTGCCCGACTGTTCCGTTTCCCCGTCAAGGGGTTCCCCGCCGAGGAGATCGCCGAGGCGACCGTGCTGCGGGACCGCGGAATCCTCGGCGACCGCGTCGCCGCCTTCACCAACGGCAGCCTCGAGGTCCCGGACGACAGCTGGCACCGATACTCCGCGTTCACCGTGCTCAAGAACGACACCGAGCTGCAGAGATGGAAGGTCGGATGCGAGCTCGCCGAGGCGGTCGCCACCGTGACATTGACCGCGCCGAACGGCGGGTCGACGACGTTCAGCACAGACGATCCGGAGGGCAGGGCCGCCTCGGCGGAGTTCCTGGCCGAACGGATACCCCCACAGGGTGACTTCCCGCGGGCGCTCGCGGTGGCGAACCAGGGCATGTTCGACTCGCAGCGCTCGGGGATCTCGATCATCAACCCGGCCACCGTCGAGGCGATCGCGCAGACCGCCGAAGGCCGGGCCGCACTCGGAATCGACGCTGTGGAACCGGGTGCCGAAGGAGGCAACCAGCCGAGCCTCGATCCGCTGCGCTTCCGCGGCAACGTCCTCCTCGAAGGCCTCGGCCCGTTCGAGGAGTTCGGGCTCATCGGAAAGGTCGTCCGCCTCGGCGGGGTCCGACTGGCGATCCGCGCTTCGATCGAACGCTGCCCGGCCACGACGGTCAATCCCGTCACCCATGAGGTCGATGTCAACGTGCCCCGCGTCCTCGTCGCCGCCTGCGGACACATGCACTGCGGCATCTACGGTGAGATCCTCGAATCCGGGCAGATCACGACCGGTGACACGCTCGAGGTCGACGGCGAAGCCCCGCGCGAACTGGTCAAGACTGCGCGGACCCCGAGGTTCATGACCGTGATCGGCCGACGCCAGATCTGCAACGACATCGTCGAGGTCTCCCTGCGCGACGACCTCGGTTGGATCCGCGCATTCGACGAACCCGGCACGAATCTGCGCGTCCACCTCGAACTCGGCGAACCCTTCTGGCGCACCTACACGATCACCGATGTCGCCGACGACATCGTCTCGATCGCCGTGCGCACCCAGGGCAAGGGCTCGCGGGCGGTCGCCTCACTCGAAGCCGGCCAGCGCATCCTCACCTCCGGCCCGCACGGAACCATGACCGCCGATCGCGTCTTCGGAGGGACGACAGCCCTGGTCACCGCCGGTATCGGCATCACCCCCAGCCTCGGGCTGCTGCGCGGGAACCGGTCGGCGGACACCGAGAGGATCAAGCTCTTCCACCTCGACCGCGACCACCGCACCGCCTGCCTGTGGAACCGGCTGCAGGACCGCGCCCGCGACTCCGGCATCGACGTCACAACCCACCACCGCGACACTGCGGTGCAGGGGCGACCGAATCACGGCGAACTCGTCGACTGGCTCGCCGGCTGCGACAACGTCATGGTCTGCGGTCCCACCGAATTCACCCGCGCCGTCATCGCCGCTGCCGAGGACGCCGGAGTCCCGACCGTGCACCAGGAGACCTTCGCCTCCCCGAACACGGGCATGAGCGAGGCCATCTCCAAATGCGCCCCCGCCGAGGTCACCCTCGAGCACTCGGGCGCGAGCTTCCTCTGGGAACCGAAGCAGGGCACCCTCCTCGACGCCCTCGAGGCGCGCGGATTCCGTGCCGAGAGCTCCTGCCGAGGCGGCTCCTGCGGAACCTGCGCCGTATCCTTGGCGGCCGGCTCCGTCCTCTACCCGATCGAACCGGCCGCCCGGATCGCCGACGACGAGGTGCTCGTGTGCTCGGCGGTCCCGGCCGGGCCGATCAGCCTCGCGCTCTGAGGCCACGGCCGTTCCCGGTGGGAACGGGAACGGCTGACCGCCTCGGCGCGGGTGGCACAATGGATTCCATGCCTAAGGAACAGCGTGCCGTCAGGCCAGGACCGCCGACGGGTCCGGTGGCACGTCTGAGCAGGCGGGTGCGCTTCGGCGTAGCCGGGCGGATCATGTTCGCGAACTCGCTCATGCTCGTGGGCATCATGGTGCTCACCACCAGCCTCCTCTACATCCAACTCTCCCAGCTGAACACGAAGCGCGAGCAGGACCTGCTGCGCTCGGCCGCCGACAACATGTCGCTCTCGCTCAGCCTCGTCGGCTCGGGGGAGCCGGGCCGCGACAACTTCATCGACGCGGAATCGCAGGACGATGTCGAGACGATGCTCGACAACGCCATCGACCAATACGACTTCGACATCGCCGCGGTCGTGCCCATCGACTATCTGCTCACCCCGCCCACCTTGGGCTCACCCGATCGGCAGCAGCGCAACGAAGAGAAGATCGTGTCCGCGAACGCCGGTCGCATCCCCGAGGACTCGATCGATCAGCTCGCCGGTCGCATCGACGGCTCCCGAGTGAAAGAGGGGCACACGGTCGTGCGCTTCCTCGAGGACGGCGGACCCGAGGGCGGAACGATGTACGTCGTCACCCCGGTCTTCGCCGAGCACCTCGGCGCCGATGACGTCGAACCCGACTCCGTCGTCGGCGCGGTCGTGATCGGCAACTCCGCCGACACGGTCCGCGAGGGCTTCATGCCGCAGAGCAAGTGGCTCATCGGCATCGCCATCGCCACCCTGGTCCTCGGCATCGGCTCGTCCTGGGTGACCTCCCGCGGCCTGCGGCGGGTGACCGGCGACTACGGGGCGACCGAGCTGCGCAGCATGCTCGAGTTCTACTCCTCCGTGCTCAAGGCGGTCTCCGAGGGTCTGCTGCTCGTGGACCGGACGATCGGGATCGTGCTCATCAACGCCGAGGCGCGCGAACTCCTCGGGCTGCCCACTGCGGTGGAGGATCCGAACACCGACCTCACCGAGGATTCCGATGATCCCGTCCGCGCCACCTCGCCGGTCGGCGGCATCGCACTGAGTCGACTCGATCTGCCCGATGCGCTGCTCGACCTGCTGTCCTCGGGCCGTTGGGCCCGCGACGAGATCCACTACACCGATGCGCGCGTCCTCGTCGTCAACCAGCAGCCCACCGACGAGGCCAGCAACACCTGGGTCGTGACGATGCGCGACCACACCGAACTCGCCGAACTCTCCGGCGAACTCGTCTCCGTGCGTTCCTTCTCCGACTCCCTGCGCGCCCAGACCCACGAATACGCCAACCGCCTGCACATGGTCGTGTCCCTGCTCGAGACCGGCCACGTCGACGAGGCGATCGACTTCGCGGCCAAAGACCTCGACGACCTGGGCCGTGTCAACGGCGACGGTTCGATGACCTTCGACCATCCCGTGCTCTCGGCCCTGCTCCTGTCGAAGATCGCCCAGGCCGCCGAGGTGGGCATCGACATGACGGTCGACACCGCGGGACTGACGGGCCGCCTCGGCGGGGATGATCGTGATCTCGCCACGATCCTCGGCAACCTCATCGACAACGCCTTCGACGCGCTGAGCAGGCATGACGTGCTCTCCGATGACAAGCGGGTGCATGTCCACATCAGCGGTGCCGGCGGTGCCGGAGGGTTCACGATCGAGGTCAGCGACGACGGTCCCGGCATCGACGAAGAGTATCTCGACGCGATCTTCGAACGTGGCTGGTCGACCAAGCACGACGGCGTCGAGATCGATCAGGGACTCGGCCGACAGGAGACCGGCACCCGCGGAGTCGGACTCTCCCTGGTCGTGCAGGCGATCCGCCGCCTCGGCGGGGCCGTCGATGTGCAGGGCCGGGGTGAGGAGTGCGACGAATTCAAGGGAGCGGTGCTCACCGTGTGGCTGCCCGATCCCGATCACGTCGACCCGCGAGCTATTCCGGCCGAGCCCGGCGGTCACGGGGCATCGGCCGCGCGCGGCCAGGAGGCCCGCGGATCCTCTGTCGTGCGCGGCGGCACCTCCGGACACAGGCCCGAGCCGCACCGCCAGGTCGGCAACCCGCCCACCGGTCCGGTCGACATCGTCAGAGACGATCGGGACTGAGCCGACCATCGTTCCCAATCAATGGAACGATTCCCCGGGCCCACGCCTCCGCGATCTAGACTGCCACTGACAGGCCCGACGCCAGCCGGACGTCACCGAGTGGAGGAACAATGGATCAGGACATCGTCGTTTGCGAACCGCTGCGGACCCCGATTGGGGCGTTCGGAGGTCAGTTCCGTGACATTCACGCGCAGGAGCTCTCCGCCGCCGTCGTCCGTGAGCTCCTCGCGCGGACCGGACTCGATCCCGAGCTGGTCGCCGATGTCATCCTCGGTCAGAGCTACGCCACCTCCGAGGCTCCCTGCATCGGCCGCGTCACCGCACTCGATGCGGGACTGCCCGTGACCGTTCCCGGCAAGCAGGTCGACCGGCGCTGCGGCTCCGGGTTGCAGGCGATCGTCGACGCGGCCCTCATCGTCGGTTCCGGAAACGGCGACTTCGTCATCGCCGGCGGAGTCGAATCGATGTCCCACGCCCCCTTCTACAACGACGCCATCCGCTGGGGCGTGCGCGGCGGCAACGCCGAGTTCACCGACTCCCTCGGCCGCGGGCGGACCACCCCGGGCGGGAAGTTCCACCCCGTCGAGGGCGGCATGCTCGAAACCGCTGAGAACCTCCGCCGCGAATACTCGATCGCTCGCGAGGAGCAGGACGAACTCGCCTTCAACTCCCACCAGCGCGCCGCCGCGGCCGCCGCAGAGGGACGCTTCGCCGAGGAGATCGTGCCGATCACGATCCCCGCGAGCCGCAAGGTCGCCGAGCACCAGATCGACACGGACGAGCACATCCGCCCCGACACGAACCTCGAGAAGCTCGCGAAGCTGCGGCCCATCCTCGGCAAGAACGACCCTGAGGCCACCGTCACCGCCGGCAACGCCTCCGGTCAGAACGACGGCGCCGCAGCGGCATTGGTCACCACCCGCGCCGCCGCCGAAGCTCAGGGGCTCAAGCCACTCGGCCGGCTCGTCAGTTGGGCAGTGGCCGGGGTTCCGCCCGAGACCATGGGCATCGGGCCTGTGCCGGCGACCGCGAAGGCACTCGAGAAGGCTGGGCTGAACCTGTCCGACATCGATCTCATCGAACTCAATGAGGCCTTCGGCGCCCAGGCCCTGGCCGTCACCCGTGAATGGGGACTGGGCAAGGACGACTTCGCCCGCCTCAACGTCAACGGCTCCGGAATCTCGCTGGGTCACCCGGTCGGTGCCACCGGCGGACGGATCCTGGCGACGATGCTGCGTGAGATGGATCGCCGAGGTGCCCGGTACGGTCTCGAGACCATGTGCATCGGCGGCGGTCAGGGCATCGCCGCGATCTTCGAACGCGCCTGAGCCACGAGGCGTCCCCGCGGGGATGCCTTCGAGTCGACGTCCCCGCGGGGACGCCTCCCGGCCCGGTCGGCCCCAGCAGACACCGCGGCCGTGGTCCGGCTCTCGCGCCCTGGGCCCAAGCCGACACCGTGCCCGGGACCCGGGTCCGGAGCCCGGCTCCCGGGGCTCGGCCGATCCTGTTCCCGGCGTGTGTCAGTGATGTAACCGAGCTGGAACACGAGCTAAGGGTTGCCTGAATGCATCAAAGCTAGACTGGCGGCATGTCAGAAACCCGGACGCCCGAATCGAGCATCGGTGTGCTCGTCGTCGAGGACGAGGCCGTTGCCGCCCGTGCTCACTCGAAGTACATCGAACGCATCGACGGATACCACATCGCCGGAGTGGCCAAGAACGCCACCCAGGCGATGGCCGCGCTGACCGGCAAGATCTACGGACTCGACCCCGACGGCATCCACCTCGTCCTCCTCGATATGAACCTGCCCGACGGTCACGGCATCCAGGTCTGCCGAGCCATCCGCGGCCAGCGCGTCGACGTCGACATCATCGCCGTCACCGCCGCCCGCGACATGCAGATCGTCCAGCAGGCTCTGTCCTACGGGGTCGCCCAGTACATCATCAAGCCCTTCACCTTCCCCGTCTTCAAATCGAAGCTCGAAGCGTACTCGTCCTTCCGCGACAGCCTCGGCGCCGGTGCCGACGGCGGAGAGGGCGAGGTCACGCAGAACGAAGTCGACACCGCGATCGCCGCCCTGCGCACGCACACCGTGACCGCGACCCCCAAAGGCGTCCCCGATGCCGTGCAGGACGAGGTCCGCTCGATCCTCGGCGGCAACCCCGGCCAATCCGCCGCCGAGGTGGCCGAAGGTCTCGGTGTCTCCCGCGTCACCGCTCGCCGCTACCTCGAGGCCATGGCCGACGCCGGGATTCTCGACCGTCGTCCGCGCTACGGCGCCGCCGGCCGTCCGGTGCTCGAATACATGGTCGTCTCCGACGACGCCTGAGCGGCTCGCCGACAGCGCCTGAGCAGCTCGCCGAGGCGGTCGGCCGGCAGCCGCGTTCAGGAGCCGCTGGCCCGGAGAGCGGTCGGTTCCGCAGGTGAACGGTCCCGACAGTGGACAACCCCCATTGTCTCACCGAAGATTGAACCATGTCGAAGAGGTCTCGGGTCTGGTTGGCGATCGTCCTTGTTCTCATCCTGATCATCGGGGCGGGAGCGTTCGCGTTCCTCCGACTGCCGATGCAGAAGTCCGTGGCGGCCGAGGCGGCCGCCGCCGACCTCGCCGACGGGAGCCTGAGCTCGGAGACCTGGCACAACGAGGACCTCGCGCAGAGTCTCTTCGACCGGGTCACGAAGGCTCTGGGCACCCGCATCGCGCTGCGCTCTGTCGCCGTCGACGAGATCCGCGAACGCGAAGGCGACACGGTCGCCGAGCTCCGCTGGACCTGGGCGAACCACGACGACGAGGCCTGGACGTACACCTCCGAACTGCCGCTGCAGAAGAACGGTCTGTTCTGGTGGGCCGATCTCACCGAGCGGGCGATCCACCCCGAACTCGGCAAAGGCGGACGCTTCGAACTCCGCGCGAACCCCGGAGAGCGCGGGAAGATCCTCGGCACGGACGGGAAGACCCTGACCGAGGAGGGCGAGGTCATCAGCATCGGAGTCCACCCTGCCCGCCTCGAACCGGACACCCTGAGCACCTTGGTCGACGCGCTCAACGAGGGCATCGACTCGCTCGACCTCGACGCCGACGCCCTCGAGAAGAAGGTCGACGCCGCGGACGCCGACCAGCAGGTTCCCGTCGTCACCCTGCGCAAGGACGACTACACCGCGGTCAAGAAGCAGATCCACGATCTGCCCGGAGTCCTCTTCACCGAGGCGACCCAGACGCTGACCCGGTCGAAGGGCTTCGCCCAGGCGACCCTGGGATCGGCGGGACCGGCCAGTGCCGAGGACATCGAGAACTCCGGCGGCGAGATCATCTCAGGCGAGATCGTCGGACGCTCCGGACTGCAGAAGACCTTCGACGAGGCGCTGCGCGGTCCCGGCAGCGAGGAGGTCTTCGCCGCAGGCGAGGCGAAGCTGTCAAGTCTCCGCGCCTTCGAGAAGAAGGACGGCGAGGACCTCGAGACCACTCTCGACGTGCGGATCCAAGATGCCGCCGACGCAGCGGCTGCGACCGGGAAGAAGCCGACCGCGATCGTGGCGATCCGCCCCAGCGACGGACACATCCTCGCCGTGGCCAATCACGATCCCGAAGGCTCGCCCTGGGACCGGGCGCTGACCGGCCAGTATTCACCGGGCTCGGTGTTCAAGGTCGCCTCGAGCCTCGCTCTGCTCGAGTCCGGGTTAAACGTCGGCACGAAGCTCGACTGCCCGAAGACGACGACGGTCGATGGCAAGGAGTTCAAGAACGCCGAAGACCATGTGCTCGGCGAGGTGAGCTTCGAGGAGAACTTCGCCGAATCCTGCAACACCGCCTTCGTCAACGCCGCCGAGACGGTCTCGAGTGCCGATGTCGCCCGTGCCGCGGCCCAGCTGGGGATGACCGCAGGCACCGGGGGCGGCTCCGGTTCGAACGACGGTTCGAACGGCTCCGGTCAGGACGGTGCGACCACCGATCTCGGGACCACCGACCTCGGGATCGGGGCGAAGATGGCCAGCGTCCCCGTCGACGACGACCCGGTCACCCATGCGGCTCAGATGATCGGTCAGGGAAAGGTGCAGGCCAGCCCGCTGGCCGTGGCGACGATGATCGCCTCGGCGGACATGGGGGCCGCGGTGACCCCGCGCCTCGTGCTCGAGGACGAAGCCACGGCCGACGACGATGGCAGCGGAACCGGCTCGGGCGCGGACGCCAGGGCCGAGGAGCTCGCTGACGCGGACGCGCAGGCACTGGCGACGATGATGCGTGAGGCCGTCCGGCACGGCACCGCGAGCGGCGTCCGTAACGTTCCCGGCGCACCCGTCCACGGCAAGACCGGGACCGCGGAGTACGGTGACGAGACCCCACCGCGGACCCACTCGTGGTTCGCCGGCTATCAGGAGGACGTGGCCGTGGCCGTGCTCGTTGAGGACGGCGGCTTCGGCGCCGAGGCGGCCGTGCCGGTGGCAGAGGAGTTCTTCTCGGCCATCAACTGAGAAGAATCGGCATGGCCGTACCCGTCCCCGGCCGGACCCGTCCTCGCCGCCCGGTTCACTTCATCCGCAGGGCACGCATCACCTCGAACGCCGTGGTCAGGGTGCGGGCGAAGCCACGCTGATCGAGCGGACCGATCGGGGCGACGGGGACGAGGCGCTGCTCGGCGATCGTGTGCGTGTGGGTGAACTGGTGGAGTCCCTCGACGCCGTGCCGGTGGCCCAGCCCGGAGGCCTTGACCCCGCCCGCAGGAGCATCGATCGAGCCCCAGGCCACCGCGTAGGCCTCATTGACGTTGACCATTCCGGACTCGATCCGCCGCGCCGCCTCGAGTCCGCGGCGGCGGGAGTAGACGCTGGCGCTGAGACCGTAGTCGGAGTCGTTGGCCCGCGTGGTCGCTTCCTCATCCGAAGCCACCGAATACACGGCCACGACAGGCCCGAAGGTCTCCTCCGTGTGCAGGTCGGCGGCGTCGCTGACATCGGTGAGCACGGTCGGAGCATAGAAGAAGGGACCGAGCTCGGGTACCGGGTGACCGCCGGCGATGACCTTCGCCCCGGACTCACGAGCCTGGTCGACCTTTGCGGAGACGCGTGCGAGCTGCTTCGGTCCGGCCAGGGTTCCCATTCCGGGTCCGAAATCGTAGTCGGCGCTGAGTGTGAGGGCGCGGGCCGCCTCGGCGAAATGAGCGCAGAACTCGGGGTAGAGGTCCTCGTGGACGTAGATGCGCTCGATCGACATACACAGCTGGCCGGCCGAGGAGAAGGCGCCGCGGATCGCGCCGTCCACGGCGGTTGGGAGGTCGGCATCGGCGAGGACGAGGAGCGGATTCTTCCCGCCGAGCTCGAGCGCGGTGGGCAGCAGCCGACCTGCCGCCTCGGCGGCGATGGACCGACCCGCCGCGGTCGAACCGGTGAAGGAGAGACCATCGGCGCCGGCCATGAGCGCAGGTCCGACCTCCTCGACGGTGCCGGGAACGATCTGCCACAGCTCGGCGGGCAGACCGGCGGCGATCGCGAGCCGGCGCATCACGACCGCTGTCAGGGTGGTCTGGGAATCGGGCTTGTGGACGACCGCATTGCCGGCCGTGAGCGCGGCGAAGAGGTCCGTGGCGCCCAGCGTCAGCGGGTAGTTCCACGGGGTGATGAAGCCGACGACGCCCAAAGGGGTGCGGGTGACCTCGGTGCGGGTCAGGCCGGGCACGGCACCGCGGCGGCGTTCGGGCTTGAGGCGGCTTGCGGCAGTGACACCGTAGTGGCGGAGCACATTGTAGGTATCGAGGATCTCGTCGTAGGCGTGGATGCGGGCCTTGCCGGTCTCGAACTGGATGATGTCGAGGAGGAGATCCTCGTGGCGACGCAGCGAGGAATGCAGGCGCAGCAGCACCTTCGCCCGATGCTCGACCGAGCGACTCGCCCAGCTGCGGGCGGCGATCCGGGCGGTGGCGAACGCGGCCTCGACATCGGCAGCCGTGTTGTTCGCGAAACGGGGGAACTCGTCTCCGGTGAAGGGTTCGGCGCTGCGCACGGTCTCACCCGAACCCGAGGCCTCCCGATAGGGATCGGTGTCGAGGAAGTCCCGCAGACGATCCGTGAGGTGAGCCGAGGCGCCCGCGGTCGAGGAAACCGCCTCGGCGGGGGTGGTGTGCGGGGAATCGGTGGCGGTGCTCATCGGACCTCCCGAGGTCGGGGCAGAGACATTTGCGGATAGACTACCCTCATGGTGTCACGTGAACTGCGTCACGCGCTGAGAGGTCTCGCCGCACCCGCCGCCGTACTCGATCGAGACGCCTTCGACGCCAATCTCGACACCCTGCGGCTGCGCGCTCGCGGCCTGCCGATCAGGGTCGCCACGAAGTCCCTGCGGACCCCGGCCGCGATCGAGCGCGCCCTATCCCAGCCCGGCTATTCCGGCGTACTCACCTACTCCCTGCCGGAGGCCCTGAACCTGCACGCGCGGGGGATCCGGGACATCCTCCTCGGCTACCCGAGCGTGGACCGAGCGAGCATTCGGGCACTGCTCGCCGAGGCGGGAGCGACGGCGAACATCACCCTGATGATCGACTGCACCGCCCATCTCGACATCATCGACGAGGTGAGAACCGAGCTCGCCGCCGCGGAGGCTCCCGACCGGGAAGCCGACAGCGGTGCGGGAGCGAGCGTGCGCATCTGCATCGACGTCGACTCCTCCTACCGCCTCGGCGAGGGGCTGCTGGGGGATCGGGTCCACATCGGGGCCAGGCGCTCGCCGATTCGCGACGCCGAGGCGGCCGCCCTGCTCGCCGAACAGGTGCATGCCCGCCCCGGTGCCGAACTCGTCGGACTGATGTTCTACGAAGGGCAGATCGCCGGCACCGCCGACGCGGGACGCTCGCCCAGACAGACCGCGATCAGGGCGATGCAGAGGCGATCGATCGCCGAACTCGCCAAGCGCCGCACTGCCGTCGTCGCAGCGGTCCGCGACCTCGGCGAACTCGAATTCGTCAACGGCGGCGGCACCGGGTCGTTCGAATCCAGTGCGGCCGAGGGCACGCTGAGCGAACTCGCCGCCGGCTCAGGCCTGTTCTCACCCGGCCTCTTCGACGGCTACACCCGCTTCCGACACGAGCCCGCGGCCTACTTCGTCACCCCCGTCGTGCGCCGGCCGGGACCCGGCTGGGTCACGGTCTTCAAGGGCGGGTTCATCGCCTCCGGAGTCCCCGGCGTCGACCGCCTGCCGACGATCGCCTGGCCGCCCGGCCTCGCCTACTCCGGACTCGAAGGCCCGGGGGAGGTCCAGACGCCCCTGCACGGAGCGGGTGCCGAGGACCTTCGCATCGGGGATCTCGTGTGGTTCCGCCATGCGAAGGCCGGAGAGCTGGCCGAACACTTCAATGATCTGATCGTCGTCTCGGGCTCGCGAATCGTCGAGACCTGGTCGACCTACCGCGGAGAGGGGCTGGTGCTGTGAACGAGGGGAATCCGAGGCGGGCCGGCCGCAGGCACCGGTTCCGGAACTGGTCGGGTCATGTCCATGCCCACCCGCACACGATGGCCACCCCCGCCTCGGCGCAGGAGCTGGCCGATCTCATCCGGGCCGCCAATGACTCCGGAGACCGTGTCCGCGTGCTCGGAGCCGGACACTCCTTCACCCCTGTCGCCGCAGGTGAGAACGTCATGGTCAGCCTCGACCGGCTGAACGGGATCATCGCCGTCGATGAGACGAACCGCCGGGTGCGCTTCCACGCCGGCACCCGGCTGCGTGACATCCCCCGACTGCTGGCCCCCTACGGACTCGCCCTGGCCAATCAGGGCGACGTCAACCCGCAGGCGCTCGCCGGGGCGATCTCGACGAGCACCCACGGCACGGGACTCGACTTCACCGGTTTCGCCGGCACCGTCACCGGGCTGAGTCTGATGGGACCCGACGGCAGCGTCCGGGAGCTCTCGGCGACCCGCGAACCCGAGGTCTTCGACCTGACACGGGTCAGCCTCGGCGTGCTCGGGGTGATCACGGAGATCGAGCTGCAGTGCGTGCCCGCCTTCGACCTCATCGCCGAGGAGCGCGTGTGGGGCTTCGACGAGCTGCTCGCGAGCCTCGAGAAGCGCATGCGCGGCGCCGATCACTTCGAGTTCTACTGGTTCCCTCACACCGACACCGTGCTGACCAAGACGAACACCCGGGTCGGTCCCGGTGAGATCGGCCCGGGCCACCTCGCCGAGGCGGGGGTCCGCAGCCCCGTGCTCAACTTCGTCGACAAGGAGATCGTGGAGAACGGGGCCCTGCGGCTCGCGGTCGAGCTCGGCTCCGCGCTGCCCCGGCTCGTCCCGCACATCAACAGGATCGCCCAGTCCGCGGTTTCGGACAGGACGTATCGGGCACCGGGCCATGATGTCTTCGTCACGCCTCGGCGGGTGCGGTTCAATGAGATGGAGTACGCCCTGCCCTTCGCCTCCGGCGCCGAGGTGATCCGTGCGATCCGAGAGATCATCGAGGAGAAGGGGTGGACGATCTCCTTCCCGATCGAGGTCCGCGCGGCCGCCGCCGACGATGTTCCGCTGTCCACGGCCAGCGGCCGAGACACGATGTACATCGCCGTCCACCGCTTCGTCAAAGACGACTTCGCCGAATACTTCCGCGTCATCGAGGACATCTTCCGAGCCCACGGGGGCCGCCCGCACTGGGGCAAGATCCACACGCTCGGGGCGGCCGAGCTGCGCGGACTCTATCCCAGGTTCGACGACTTCTGCGCCCTGCGGGCGGAGGCGGATCCGACCGCGATGTTCGGCAACAGGTTCACCGATTCGCTGTTCGACGTGCGCTGACCTTCACTGGCTCCTTCGCTGACCGTCAGAGGGACGAGCGCTGATCCTCACTGGCTCGTGTGCTGACCTTCACGAGCTTGTGCGCTGACCCTCAGAAGCCAGTCGACGATCTCGCGCCAGGCGGCCTCGCCGACGCGGCGCCGCATGAGGCCATGATGGCCGACCTTCGCCATGCCGAGATCGGCAGGGGTGAAGGTCCGGCGGGTCACCTCGGCGCTGAGGAGGCGTTCGACGAGGGCATCGATCTGCTCGACCGAGGCCCACGGGTCGTCGGTGACGCCGGCGGCGAGGACCGGGACGGGCATGCGCGCCATCCTGGCGGCGGCGCCCAGGCTCCTCTCATCGAAGAAGTAGTCGGGCATGCGGGACCACCGCGACCATTGGCGCATCGCCGCCGTCGGGATGTTCTCGCCCAGACCGAGCCTCCGGCCGGGAGCGAAGCCGACCAGGCTGCTCAGGCCCGGGCCGAACAGGGACAGGATGGCATGCACCCGGAGGCGTTCGCTGAGCGGAGAGATGTCACGGGTCGCTGCCCGATGCGAGGCGATGGTGACGATGCCGCTCAGCCGGGCGGTGCCGTGACCGAGGACCAGGGCATGTCCGCCGAGGCTGTGCCCGAGAGCGACCTGCGGAAGTGCGGGGAAGCGCTGCGCCGTCCACTCGGCCACGGCGTCGACGTCCTCGCTCATCCAATCGCTCATCCGCACGTCACGATTGGCGCGGGCGGACGCGGAGCTGCCCACCCCGCGGTATCCGTAGGTGACCACGGCGAGACCGCGGGCGGCCGCGAAGTCGGCGAAGCCTGAGTAGAAGCGCTCGGGCGTGGCGGTGGCCGGGTGGATGGTGAGCACGGCCCGAGGGCTCTCTGGCAGCCGCAGGTGTCCTTCGATCTGAGAGTCGGCGCGGCGGCCGGGGGAGGCGTGGAGTCTCTCGGGGGTGCCGGGGCTCTGCGCGACGCCGGTGTCGAGGGGGATGTGCAGGGGCTGCGGCTCGGGCGCGGATTCCATGCTCGTCAGCATAGCCATCACACGCCCCATGAGCTACCGGTCAGTAATGAAAATTGTCTCTGCTGTGCAACTCTCTGTCCTCACTGTGCTTTCGACCCAGTTCCGGCAATGTGTCCTGGGCTGCTGGTACGCTCGGCGCAGTGGGCGAAGCCTTCGCCCGGAATCGGAGGTGCCGATGTCCACGCACGATCCCTCGAGTGAGCCAGTCGCGTTGAGTCCCGAACGGGAGCGGGGACGCCGCCGTTCGATGCTCGTCGCCGCCTTCGGCACGGTCGTCGAATGGTACGACTTCTCGATCTACTTCTATGTGGCCACGATCCTGACGGCCCAATTCTTCGGCGACCAGGCGGATTCGCTGTTGCTCACGCTCGGTGTTGGGGCGGCGGGATTCTTATTCCGTCCCTTGGGCGCGATGGTCTTCGGCCACCTCGGCGATCGAGTGGGTCGCAAGCAGGCCCTTGTCGTCTCCGCGGTGCTCATGGCGATCTCGATGCTCGGCATCGCGCTCATGCCAACCTATGAAACGATCGGCATCTGGGCCGGAGTCGGCATGGTCTTCTTCCGGTGCCTGTCCGGATTCTCCGTGGGGGCAGAGTACACGGGCATCATGGTCTTCCTGATGGAATCTGCGAAGCCGGGCAAGCGCGGCGCGGCCGCCAGCTGGGCCGCCGCGAACAGCGAGGTCGGAGCGCTCCTGGCCGTGGGCTCCGGAGCGCTGCTGGCCAATACCCTCTCCGACGAGGCGATGAACTCCTGGGGATGGAGGCTGCTCTTCGTCCTCGGAGCGGTGCTCGCCGCCCTCATGGTGCCGCTGCGCCGAATGATGGAGGAGACCGACACCTTCAAACGCCTGCAGCAGGCGGAGCAGAAGAAGGACCCTGCCCTGCAGCGCTCGCCGCTGATCATCGCCTTCCTCGAACAGCCCCGGGCGATCCTCGTCGCCTTCCTCATCTCCTCGATCGGTTCGGTCAGCTACTTCCTCAACATCACCTACGTGCCGACCTACATCGAAGAGGTGGCGAAGGTGCCGAACTCCGGAACCTTGGCCCTGGGCACCGTGGCCGCGGTCGTCGCGATCGTCGTCACCCCGTTCTTCGGACTGGCCTCGGACCGGTTCGGGCGGAAGGTCTCCCTGGCCGCGCTCATGGTTGTCTTCGTCTTCACCACCATCCCGGCCTATGTGCTGCTGAGCAACACCTCGGCGGCCGTCGCCGTCGCCGGCTGCGCGTTCCTGGCAATCCCCGCCGCGGGGTGGAGCGCCGTGGCCGCGGCGATGGTGCCCGAGCAGTTCACCGGCACCAGCCGCTTCTCCGGAATGGCGATCGGCTACAACGTCGCCACCGTGCTCTTCGGCGGGCTCTCACCGCTCATCGCGACGGCCCTGATGAGCTCTACGGGCATCACCCTGGCGCCGGCGATCTACGCCACCGTCATCGTCGTCGTCGCCGGTGTGCCCACGCTGTTCCTTGCCCGGAGCATGGGCAGCAAGACCCTGGCCGAATGCGACCGCGACGAACATCTCGTGCCGGCCTGACCTTCGGCGAGTCGATCATCGACCGGCCAGTCGACCATCGGCGCTGAGCGCAGCCGACCAGTCAGGCCTGTCCGTTCGGCAGGCCTGACCTGTCGGCTCAGTCGGCCGAGTAGGCCCGCCAATCGGCGACCTCGGTCTCGGCCAGCTGGGCGGCGATGCCGACGTAGCTGGCCGGGGTGAGGGCGGACAGCAGTTCGGTCTCGGTCTCGGGCAGGCCGAGTCCGGCGACGAAGCTGCGCAGATCGGCCTGGTCGATGCGCTTTCCGCGGGTGAGCTCCTTGAGCTTCTCGTAGGGGTTCTCCATGCCCGGCACGCCCTTCAGGCCGGCGGCGCGCATGACCGACTGGATCGCCTCGCCGAGGACCTCCCAGTTCCCGTCGAGATCGGCAGCCAGGGCCTCCTCGTTGATGGCGAGTGCCTTGAGGCCCTTGACCAGGTTGTTCAGCGCCAGCACCGAGTGGCCGAAGGCGACTCCGATGTTGCGCTGCGAGGTCGAGTCGGTGAGGTCGCGCTGCATCCGCGAAGTCACCAGGGTCGAGGCCAGCGAGTCGAGCAGGGCGCACGAGAGTTCGAGGTTCGCCTCGGCGTTCTCGAAGCGGATCGGATTGACCTTGTGCGGCATCGTCGACGAGCCTGTGGCTCCCGCGACGGGGATCTGCTTGAAGTAGTTCATCGAGATGTAGGTCCACATGTCCGTGGCCAGATTGTGGGCGATGCGGTTGAACCGGGCGATGTCGGCGAACAGTTCGGCATCCCAGTCATGGGCTTCGATCTGCGTGGTCAGCGGATTGAAGCTCAGGCCGAGGCTGTCCTCGACGAATGTCTTCGCGATCCGCGGCCAATCGGCACCGGGCACCGCGGCCAGGTGGGCGGAGTAGGTGCCGGTGGCGCCGTTGATCTTGCCCAGGAATTCGGCTCCGGCGATCCGCTCGTATTGGCGGCGCAGGCGGTGGACGAAGACGGCGAGTTCCTTGCCCATCGTCGTCGGGGTCGCCGGCTGACCATGGGTGTGGGCGAGCATGGGAACCTCGGCCAGTTCCGAGGCGGTTTCGGCGAGCACATCGATGAGCGCCTTCGCCCGAGGCAGCCAGACCTCGAGCGTGGCACCCCTGATGCCGAGGGCCCAGGAGAGATTGTTGATGTCCTCGGAGGTGCAGCAGAAGTGGATGAGCTCACTGAGATCATCGGCGCCGATCTCGACTAGGGCCTCTTTGACTGTGTATTCGACGGCCTTGACGTCGTGCACGGTCACGGCTTCGTGAGCGGCGAGCGTGGCGATGGTGGTCTCGTCGAAGCCGGCGGCGAAGGACCGCAGTCCCTCGACCTCGTCATCGCTGAGACGACGCGCACCCTCGATCACCGAGTTCTGCGCGAGGTGGATGAACCATTCGACTTCGACATGGATCCGGTTCCGGTTGAGAGCCGCTTCGGAGAGGTGATCGACCAGGTCAGCAGCGTCTTTGCGGTAGCGGCCGTCGAGAGGTCCGAGGGCGATCGCGGGCGTGATATCGGCAAGGGAAACAGTCGGCATGCCCCTATTTTCTCATGAGCCGGCACCCGGTGCGGAACACGTCCGTCTGGCGTCTGCGCTCGCCTCGGGGAGGTGCTATCGACTTGCGGGCGTTGACCTGTGGACGATGAGTCGACTCTCCCGCTCGGAGCTTGTGGACGCTCGACCGGTTTCCACAGCCCGATTCTCCGGTCTTCCTTGTGCCTCGCGCTCCTCTCTACTCTGAACCGACTGGATCGAATGAGCCGAATGAATCGGTCTGGCCGGTGCCATGGAGGCGGAGGCATTGTCGGACCGACCCGACCGTGACCGGACGAGGAGCAGGAGCATGACGTGATCACCGATGAGCTGGCGCGCAACCGAGACGAATGGAGGCATCGGGCCGAACTGCTGAGCGCGATCGCGCAGGCGTGCCGTCAGATCGAAGTCTGGAATTCCCCGACCGGCACGGTGGTGGCCGACCGGCTGGTCTCCTGTGCCTCGGCGATCGACGTTCTGTCGGACAAGGCCGCCAAGGTCGGCGAGGCCTACGATCTCCACCTGCAGGTCGTCTCCGTGGGCGGACGGATCCAGATATGACCCGCCAACCGTCCGAGAACTGGATCGTCGTCGATGTCGGACGGGTGATGCGCCTGCCCGAACGACTCCGCTGCCTGTGGCCGCCGGAATTCCTGCCCGATAGCGTCCCCGAACCCGCGGGCCGCTCCGTGCCGGGCGGCACCGAACCCGTGGGCCGCTCTGCGCCGGGCGGCACCGAAACAGTGGTCCTCGATCTGCCGCCGGAGCAGTCGGCGCGCGGTCTCGACGTCGTTTCCGCCTGGTTGGCAGGCTTCGCGGCCGAACTCAATCTCACGCACTCGCGCATCACCATCGTTGTCACCTCGGGTACGGAGACCGTTCAGCTCGCGCTCTGCCTCGGCGCCGACTCCTGCCGGGCGGTCCTCACCCTGGGCGGCGACGGCCTCGTCGAATTCGCGGGCTATCAGCTGCTGCGACGCATCGGCCCGGCAGAGATCACGCAGGTCGTCGACGACCTCACCGATCTCGTCGACGCCGACTGCGTGCTCACCCTCAGCTATATCGGTCATTCGCGGGAGGCGGGGATGGAGTTCCTCCACCGGGTCGACGGTTCCTGGCGCAGGCCCGTGCTCGAACGCAGCGGAGAGACGATCACCGTCGGAGCGGAGGCCGACGCGGGAGAGGCCGCGGTGCGGACCCTGCTCACGGCCACCCTCGCCCGCCTCTGGACCTCATCGCTCGGAGGTCCGGGATGATCGACTCCCGCACGCACGGCGGCCCGCGGATCAGGATCGATGAGAGGGCCGAGGGCAGCGGCGACGCCCTCCAGTCGATCGTCGTCGACATCGGCGATCTGACCACAGAGGCGTCCCTGTCCGGCTTCGACCTCGCCACCCTGATCACTCAGGTTCCGTCCCCGGTCACGGCGATCAACCTCGACGCCTGCCTGGTCCTGTTCCAGCATCAGTCGGCGCTCGTGTTCGTCGAGCTCGAGGCCACCGTGCTCGGGATCCGGGCCGCGGCTCTGGCCTACCGGCAGGCCGAGGCGGGCATCAGCGAGACCTTCGGCGGGCTGCTCGACGCACTCGGCTACGCCACCGGACGAATCATCGCCATCAGCCTGCCCGTCATCGTCCCGGTCGCGATCGGCATCGGCGTCCCACTCGTCGTCGGCGCGAAGGTCCTCGATGCCACCGGATTGGACGATGTCATCGCCAAACATCTCGGTATCGACCTCTCCCAGGCCAAGGACGGTCTCAAGGAGGCGTTCATCGCCCTCGTGTTCGAGAACTCCGATGTCAGCGGGGCCGTCATCGAACACGTGCTGCCGGGCATCGTGATCGGCTTCGTCGGACTCCCGCCAACGCTGCTCGACACGGATGCCGATCACGCCTATTGGCCCCACGACTCCGGGTCGATGACGACATGGGTGCTGGCGGGTGCGAACATGTTCGGACTCCTCCTGCCCTCCGACGTCGAGGTGTGGAGGGCCAAAGGGCTGACCGATGCCCATGAGAAGGCGCCGCAGGACATCGAGGATCTCTACATCCGTGAGGCGAACTGCCACCGGGGTGCCGACTCCGGTCAGGTGCGCATCGAGGAGATCGTCGACGCCGATGGCACCACCCGCTACATCGTCTACGTCCCTGCAACCACCGACTGGTCCCCGGAGTCGGGCAAGAACACCACCGACCTGACGACGAACGTCCAGGGCATGGCCGGCAACGACACGGTGATGCGCGAGATGGTCCGGCAGGCCATCGCCGACGCCGGGATCGGCGACGGTGACGAGGTCATGCTCGTCGGCTATTCGCAGGGCGGCATCACCGCCGGCTCCCTGGCCGCCGACCCGGCCTTCCTCGCCGAGGTCAACGTCACCGCGCTGATGACCGTGGGCGCACCGATCTCCGACTTCCCCGTCGACGAAGGCATCGACGTCCTGTCCATCGAACACGAACAGGACCTCGTGCCCGATCTCGACGGCGGGGAGAACCCCGATGCCGACCACTGGTCGACCGTCACCGTCGACTACGACCCCGATCAGCTCCGTGACGCCCCGAACCTGGCGGACAAGACCGACGCGGAGCTCGACGAGATGTTCTCCTCGGCCGGTGCCGCCCATTCCTCATCGGCCTACGCCGCGTCGATCGGACTCCTGCTCCGCGTCGGGCAACCCGCCTTCAACCGCTTCACCGCGAACAATTCGAGGTTCTTCTCCGGCGATATCAAGGAGACACGGGACTACCAGGGCAGACGCAAGCACAGCTGATCGCGCCACCCCGCCGAGGCGGCCGCGCGGATCTCGCCGCCGCCTCGGCGCGCGGGGGCAGGGGATTCGGACCGGTCGACAACCTCGGCGCCGGATGCGGATCGGACCCGGTGACTGCCTCGGTGCCGGTGGGGGAGAAGTCTTCGGACGTGCATTGGTCGGACGATGGAGGAACTCTGCCGGAATCGACAATTCCCAGCTCAGGCCTTTGGAACAGTGGCACAGCTGGCGGCGGCGACCCATAGAGTGATCCTGACCAGCACAATTGGCGCTCGAAACGCATAGTCGATGTGGCATGCAGTGAGTGGATTCGGTATCGTGGTATTACCTGTGAATCACATCACTCGAGGGCGAGTTCTCCCATCAGAGGGCCCGTCCGACCTACATAGTCCACCCACTGGTCACCTCCAGTGCGAACGGACCTCGAACAAAGGAGAACTGAAATGACCTCCAACATTTCAGTGGGAACCGGTACTGCCCACAGTCAGTCCTCGGAGCCCCGGATGATCCAGATGCTCACGGAAGACGGCAACCGCGTCGAATCCGGCGAGTACGACGCCTTCGCCGCAGAACTCACCGATGAGGATCTGCGCGGCTTCTACCGCGACATGGTTCTGGTGCGCCGCATCGATGCCGAGGGAGCGGCCCTGCAGCGACAGGGACAGCTCGGCCTGTGGGCACCGATGTTCGGCCAGGAAGCGGCCCAGATCGGCATGGGACGCGCGGCCCGAACCCAAGACTTCGTCTTCCCCACCTACCGCGAACACGGCCTCGCCTACACCCGCGGCGTCGAACCCGAGACCCTGCTGAGCATCTTCCGGGGCCAGAACCACGGCGGCTGGGATCCACAGGAGCACCGCTTCCACACCTACACCATCGTCATCGGCTCGCAGACCCTGCACGCCACCGGCTACGCCATGGGTGTGAGCATGGACGGCGACGTCGGCACCGGTGACATCGACCGCGACACCGTGGCGATCGCCTGCTTCGGCGACGGCGCCAGCTCGCAGGGTGATGTGTCCGAGGCCCTGACCTTCGCCGGAGCCTTCCACGCTCCCGTCCTGTTCTTCTGCCAGAACAACCAGTGGGCGATCTCCGAACCCACCCACGTCCAGACCGCGGCCCCGCTGTGCAAGCGCGGCGAGGGATTCGGCGTGCCCGGCATCCGCGTCGACGGCAACGACATCATCGCGATGTACTCCGTGGCCCGGGCCAGCCTCGACTCCGTGCGCGCCGGCAACGGGCCGATGCTCATCGAAGCCTTCACATACCGTCGCGGCGCCCACACCACCGCCGATGACCCGACGAAGTACCGGGACAAGGCCGAGGAGGAGATCTGGGAGGATCGCGACCCGATCACCCGCCTCAAGGCCTACCTCGACAAGCACACCGAAACTAGCGAAGAGTTCTTCGCCGAGGTGGACGCCGAGGCCGATACCCTGGCCGCCCGCATCCGCCACAACTGCATGACCATGGAAGACCCCGACGCGATCGAGATGTTCGCTCATGTCACCTCCGAGCCCCACCCGCTCGTCGATGAGGAACGTGCGGAATTCCTCGCGTACCGCGCCTCGTTCGCCGATGCAGGTGAGGCCTGATGGAGAAACTTCCCCTCTCGAAGGCGATCACTGCCGGAATGCGCAAAGCCATGGAGGACGACCCGAAGGTCGTCCTCATCGGTGAGGACATCGGCAAGCTCGGCGGCGTCTTCCGCGTCACCGAAGGCCTGCAGAAGGACTTCGGACCGCAGCGGGTCATCGACTCGCCGCTGGCCGAATCCGGCATCGTCGGCACCTCGATCGGCATGGCCATCCGCGGCTACCGCCCGGTCATCGAGATCCAGTTCGACGCCTTCATCTTCCCGGCCTACGACCAGATCGTCACCCAGGTCTCGAAGCTGTACAACCGCACCCTGGGCAAGGAACGCATCCCGATGGTCATCCGCGTGCCCTACGGCGGCGGCATCGGCTCACCCGAACACCACTCGGAGAGCCCCGAGACCGTGTTCGCCCACCATGCGGGCCTGCGCCTGATCTCCCCGTCGAACGCCCATGACGCGTACTGGATGATCCAGGATGCGATCAAGAGCGACGACCCGGTGATGTTCTTCGAACCCAAGCGCCGCTACTGGCAACGCGGTGACGTCGACACGAGCGACCGCGGCGGACTAGGCATGCACGATGCCCGAGTCGTCTCGGAAGGCACCGACGTCACACTCGTGGCCTACGGCCCGCTCATGCCGACGGCCACTGACGTCGTGGCCGCGGCCGCCGACGAGGGCAAGAGCGTCGAACTCATCGACCTCCGCAGCCTCAACCCGATCGACTTCGCGACGATCGAGAATTCCGTGAAGAAGACCGGTCGGCTCGTGGTCACCCACGAGGCCCCGACCTTCCTCGGTCTGGGCTCCGAGATCGCCGCCCGCATCTCCGAACGCTGCTTCTTCAACCTCGAGGCCCCCGTCATTCGGGTCGGCGGCTATCACACGCCCTACCCGGGCTCGAGGATGGAAGAACATTACCTGCCCGATCTCGATCGCATCTTCGACGGTGTCGACCGAGCCCTGGCCTACTGACTCGAGGAGAGCAGACTTGTCATTCGAATTTCCGCTTCCTGACGTCGGCGAGGGCCTGACCGAAGCCGATATCGTGTCCTGGAAGGTCGCCGCCGGCGACACCGTGACCGTCAACCAGATCCTCGTCGAGATCGAGACCGCGAAGTCACTCGTCGAACTGCCCAGCCCGCAGGCGGGCACCGTCGGTGCGCTCCTCGTTGAAGAAGGGCAGACCGTCGAGGTGGGCACCCCGATCATCCGCTTCGGCGGTGCCGATGATGCCGGTGAGTCCGCCGGTCCCGGCGCGGAGGCGGCCGACAGTGCCGCCGATGCGTCCGGGTCCGCAAGCGGCTCGGCTGCCGATGTCTCGGCTCCGGCGACGGATGATGCCGACGGCGGCGCCACCCTTGTCGGCTATGGGGCCAGGGCCACGTCCTCGAAGCGGCGTCCCCGCAAGGGCGCGGGTGTTCCCGCACCCGCGGCTCCTGCCCCGCAGACTGCGGCACCGGCTGCCGCTGTCGCAGAACCGAACGCACAGCCCGCCGCCTCGGCGTCGGCCGGATCGTCCGCCTCGGCGGGCAGACCCCTGGCGAAGCCGCCCGTGCGCAAGCTCGCCAAGGACCTCGGCCTCGACCTCGGCTCCATCGCACCCACCGGTGCGCGCGGCGAAGTCACCCGCGCCGATGTCCAGGCGGCGGCCGAGGGAACCGGGGCCGCAGAGACCACCGCGGCACCTGCCGGAGCAGCGGCACCGGCGACCGCCTCGGCGGGGCTGACTGCGGGCGAGCTCGAAGAGCGGATCCCGTTCAAGGGCGTGACGAAGATGATGGCCAAGGCCATGGTCGACTCCGCGTTCACGATGCCCCATGTCACCGAGTTCCTCGATGTCGACGTCACCGAGACGATGGCCTTCGTGCGCCGACTGAAGACCACGAAATTCCTCGGCGAGGACATCAAGGTGTCCCCACTTCTCATCGTCGCCAAGGCTGTGGCCTGGGCCGTTGCCCGCAATCCGCGGATCAACTCGTGCCTCGACGGCGATGACATTCTGGTCAAGAAGTACGTCAACCTCGGCATCGCGGCGGCCACCCCGCGCGGGCTGATCGTGCCGAACATCAAGAACGCCCACACGATGGGGCTGACCGAACTGGCCCAGGGCATCCAGGAGCTGACCGCCCTGGCACGCTCCGGGAAGACCCCGCCGGCCGACCAAGCCGGCGGAACGATCACGATCACGAACGTCGGCGTCTTCGGCGTCGACGCGGGCACTCCGATCATCAACCCGGGTGAGGCCGCGATCCTCGCCTTCGGTCAGGTGCGGAAGAAGCCCTGGGTCGTCGACGACGAGATCGTCCCGCGCGAGATCACGACGCTGTCCGTCAGCGCCGATCACCGCGTCGTCGATGGTGAGATCATCTCGAAGTTCCTCGCCGACGTCGGCCGCGGACTCGCGGACCCCACGCTGCTGCTCGCCTGAGGTCGCACCTACCTCGTCGAGGCCCTACTCGTCGAGGTAGGCGCTGCTGTCCTTCGGGCTGCCGTCCTTGACCAGTCGCTTGGCCAGGCAGTGGTCGCGGTCGAGACCCCAGGACCGGCACTGGTCGAGGGCGGGTTCGGGCTCGCTGTAGGGGGTGTCGATGATGGTGACCACGTAGTCGCCGTCTTTGTAGGAGCCCCAGTCGCCGCTGCGAATGAGGATCGAGCCGGGATACTTCACGCGGTTGGCCTCGAACTCGTCGAGGATGTCCTGAGCGGACCAGGTCTTTCCGTCGGCCTCCAGGCCGACATCCTTGGCACTGACCTGCGTGACCCATTGTCCTTCGAGGTCGGCGGCCTTCTCGGTACCGGCCTCCGTGTACTCATCGAGTCTGTCCTCGGGGCTGGCCGAGGGCTGGACAAGAGTATCGGACGGTGACGGCGACGACGCGGAGTTCGACTCCTCGCCGACATCGACCGGGACGGTGCCCGAGGAGGGAGCCAGCCAACGGATTCCGAAGAAGGCCACGAGCGCCAGGATCATGATCATCGCAATGACGACGACCGCGATCATGAGGCCGTTGCCCTTCTTCGACGGACCATCGGCCGGAGCGACCTGACCGGACCGGGATACCGGACCTTCCGGTCCGAAGTCGACCTGTGGAGCATAGGGGGCCGAGCCGTCAGCCGCTCTCGAGGCTCCTGCCCGGCCAGGCTGAAGAGCACCAGAGCCGTGATCGGAGCCGCCCTGGGCCGCGTAGCGGTCAGGGAAGGGAGAACTCCCGGCGGGAGCGAAGACATTTCCCGAACGCGCCTTCGACACGGACTGCTCGCCGGTGTGGCGTTCGATGTACTCGTAGTAGGTGGACCGATCGAAATCGGGTGCGTTCGAACCCGCATCCTGTCCCTGCGACGGAGCCTGGGCGGCCCGTTGGGACTGGGCCTGACCAGCACGATCGCTATGATCCTTCTGCCAGTCATCACTTGTCGCCGGACGAATTCGCGGCCTCGGTGGAACGTCGCTCATCGGTCCTCCTGAGTGCCAGATGTGGTGGCAATCATCTTCTTACCTTGGCACGAGATCGGCGGGCGATCAACACGACCGCCGGCAGGAGACGTTGCCGACGAAATCCTACTGCGTCATCCGCACAGTCGGCTCCGACCATGCTGTGAAAGTGCCTCGTCCCCGAATCCGCGCGGAAGCAGACCCCGAGAACGAAGCCGGCCCGGGATGGAGAACCGTGACGAAGAACCTACTGTTGCGGACCCGGGTGAATTTGCTCTGAACCCGGGTTTCTCTCTAAGATTGGTGTCTGTTGTGTCGTGACAAAGAGATCCTCGATCGATCTGCCGCGACCGACATGGTGCTCACCCACCGCTGCACTCCAGCTTCGGCCAATCTCTCACAGGCTACGGCTTCAGCGCTGGTGAGACATCTCGCCCAAACGGGCAAACCTGTTTTGGCGTACACAATTTTCATTGCGAACGCCGCGTGCCGAGCATCCGCTCGGGGCGAGTCGGACGGCAGTCCGACATCGGCCGGACAGCACACCGCGGTCCGACCGGGCAGCAATCGCGAAAATTTGTTGATGTCTTCCGACATCGGCGCAAGCGGGCGAGGGACATGCACGTCAGGTCCCTGCGCACGAGCTTGTTTCGAGAGTCGGTAACTTGTGAACTGGAGGAGAGTCATGGCAGCAACCTGCCAGGTCACCGGGGCAGTCCCCGGTTTCGGACACAATGTGTCCCACTCGAAGCGCCGCACCAAGCGTCGCTTCAACCCGAATATTCAGAAAAAGCGCTACTACGTTCCGTCTCTGCGTCGCAACGTCACGCTGACCGTGTCCGCCAAGGGCATCAAGGTCATCGACGTGCGCGGTATCGACGCCGTGGTCACCGAACTGATCGCTAAGGGAGTGAAGCTCTGATGGCTAAGGCCCAGGATGTTCGTCCCATCATCAAGCTCAAATCGACCGCCGGCACCGGGTACACCTACGTGACCCGCAAGAACCGCCGCAACAACCCGGACCGCATCGTGCTTAAGAAGTACGATCCCGTAGTCCGCAAGCACGTCGATTTTCGAGAGGAGCGCTGAGCGCACATGGCTAAGAAGTCAAAGATCGCCCGCGACAAGCAGCGTCGCGTCATTGTTGAACGCTATGCAGAGCGCCGCGCGACCCTGAAGCGTCAGCTCACCCACCCTGACAGCACCGACGAGCAGCGTGAAGAGGCTCGCCTCGGACTGCAGAAGCTTCCTCGCGATGCTTCGCCTGTTCGCCTGCGCAACCGCGACCAGGTCGACGGCCGCCCGCGCGGCTATCTCCGGAAGTTCGGACTCTCCCGAGTTCGCTTCCGCGAAATGGCGCACAACGGCGAGTTGCCAGGAATCACGAAGTCAAGCTGGTAATCTCGAGGAAGTTCGTTATCGGAAAAACGGACCGGTAACCGACCGACTTGTCCTAAGGAGGACACTTTTATGGCTAAGAACCGCAGTGAGCTCGTTGCAGAAGTTGCTGAGAAGTCCGGCCTGACCCAGAAGCAGGTCTCGGATGTTCTCGATGGTGTCTTCGATGTCTTCTCCGACGTCGTCGCCAAGGGCGAAAAGCTCACCATCCCCGGCTGGCTCTCCGTTGAGCGCACCGAGCGTGCCGCTCGCAAGGGTCGCAACCCGCAGACCGGTGAAGAGATCCAGATCAAGGCCGGCTACTCCGTGAAGCTGTCCGCTGGTTCGAAGCTGAAGGGTGCCGCAGGCAGCCCGAAGTGATCTTCGCGCATCAGCGTCGAATGGCCCGGACCGTTTGGTCCGGGCCATTTGCTGTCCCCGCCGAGGCGGTCCGTCGAGATCTCGGCCACGTCCCGGGCCTCCGGTTGGCTGAGCCTCAGGACCGGGCGATACTCTTGAACCATGAATGAAGGTGCGGTAGGCGGTCAGTGAGCTCTCCAATCTTCGAGCCGGTCACACGGTTCGCGGCCCGCGCTGCCGTGCCGATCGTTGTCATCCTCGGACTCATCGTCGGGTTGGCTGCTCTGTTCTTCACCGGTGCCGCCGAGGCGACGCTGCTCAACGACCCCGGCCCGTTCGTGAAGTTCGGCCTGCCGGCCGCGAAGTTCATCTTCAACCTCGCGATGTCGCTGACTCTCGGCGCCCTGATGTTCGCACTCCTTATCCTGCCCCGTACCCAGGGTCGCGGCGGTCGGCGCAAGCCCACGGACGGGGCATCGGAACCGCCCCTTGAGCCGCTGTGGGAGAAGTCTCTGAAGATCGCCGAGGTGTCCTCGGTCGTGTGGACGATCTCCGCGGTGGCCGTGCTCGTCTTCTCCTTCGTCGACACCGTCGGCGCCCAGGCCTATCTCGACTTCTCCAACCAGCTGGGCGTGTTCCTCACTCAGATCGCCTACGGACAGCTGTGGGTGCTCATCGTCGTCCTCATCGCCGTGGCTTCGACCCTGTGCTTCGGGACGCGGTCCTTCCTCGGCATCGCCGCGGCCGGTGTACTCGGCGTCGGCGTGATGATCCCGCTGGCGCTGATGGGCCACTCCGCCGAAGCCTCGGGGCACACTCAGGCCGTCAACAGCCTCGGCCTCCACCTCCTCGGCGTGACCATCTGGCTCGGCGGCCTCTTCGTCATCGCCCTGCTCGGCACCCGGCTCGCGCGTTCGTCCCACCTGCGGACGGTGGTCGAACGCTACTCGACCTTCGCCCTCGTCTCCTTCGGGCTCGTCGCCTTCTCCGGCGTCGTCAACTCGCTGCTGCGCGTGCACAGCCTCGACGACTGGATGACCTCCTACGGACAGGTCATCATCGCCAAGGCCTTCGCGACCGTTCTGCTCGGCCTCATCGGCTTCTGGCATCGGCAGTTCGTCATCCGACGTCTGGGAGAAGCCGCCTCGGCGGCCCGGGAATTCTGGCGGCTCATCCTCGTCGAATTCGTCATCTTCGGTGCGACCATGGGGCTGGCCGTCGCTCTGGCCCGCTCCCAGCCACCGGTGTCACAGGAACCGGTCGGAGATCCCACTCCCGCCGAGATCCTCACCGGAGACCCGCTGCCCCCGGCGCCCAACTTCGCTCGATACTTCACCGAGTGGTCGATCGATCCCCTGTGGATTGCGGTCGCCGCCGGTGCCTCCATCGCCTACATCTACGCCTTCGTCCAGCTTCGCCGCCGAGGCGATTCCTGGCCGGTGCTGCGCCTGATCAGCTGGCTGGTCGGCATGATCTTGCTCGTCTACGTGACCTCGGGCGGGGTGCGAGTGTACGGGGAGGTGCAGTTCTCCGGACACATGATCCAGCACATGCTCCTGGTCATGGTCGTGCCCCTGCCGATGGTCCTCGGCGCACCGATCACGATGCTCATGCGTGGAACCGCGGCGCGCACGGACGGGTCGAGGGGCATCCGCGAATGGGTGTTGTGGCTCGTCCACACCCCCTATCTGCGGTTCTTCGCGAACCCGATCGTCGCCAGCGTGAACTTCGCCGGTTCGCTCATCATCTTCTACTACTCGGGCATCATGCAGTACGCGCTCGAGACGCACATCGGCCACGAGCTGATGATCATGCACTTCCTCGGCGCCGGATATCTGTTCGGACAGGCGCTCATCGGCATCGACCCCGGGGTCAAACGACCGGCCTATCCGATGCGGCTGCTCATGCTGCTCATCACCATGGCATTCCACGCCTTCTTCGGAATCTCGATCATGAGCTCGAACGTCCTCATCGAAGGCGACTGGTTCGGCAACATCGGCGCCGACTGGGGCTACACCGCGATCGAGGACCAGCAGCTCGGGGGAGGCGTCGCGTGGGGAATCGGTGAGATCCCGACCCTCTTCATCGCGATCATGGTCGCCGTGCAGTGGTCGAAGTCCTCCGATCGTGAGGCCAAGCGAATCGATCGCCGGGAAGCTCGGAGCGACGACGCCGAGCTGCGCGCCTACAACGATATGCTCGCCTCGATGGCAGGCCGCGACGCGAAGTCCGGCCAGAACCGCGGTCGCTGACTTTCGCGGTCGTTGACCTCACTGATCGTTGACCTCCCCGGTCGTTAACCTCTCCGGGCACGAGGGGTGAACCTGACCGATGTCGCCGAGGCCGTTCTCAGAGTTGTAAAGTGCGCGGCGTGCACATCGGATGTGCGGGAATATGCACAGGAAATTCTCGGATTCTTCCCCTTTCGGCGCGAAAAACCAGCGACCATGGCGCAGACTGTTGCATGGATCATATTTATCCGGACGTCGCCGACGCCCCTGGGCTCCGCTGATCCGAGGCCGCATCGAAGCTGTCCGGGATCACCGTTCTCACCCGTCTGCGACGCCACAGCCAGTCGATCCGCGCATTCAACGGTGACGCGGATCGTGGAATCGAAGGAGTCACATGAGTTCCCAGAACAATGCCGAGAGGAAGTCGGTCCGCGCGCAGCTGCGTAAGGTCGTCGCCGCCTCGATGGCCGGAACGGTCGTCGAGTGGTATGAATTCTTCCTCTACGGTTCGGCCGCCACCCTGGTGTTCAACCACATCCTGTTTCCGCCGTCGGACAACCCGCTGACCCCGATCCTCGCGGGCTTCGCGACCTACGCGGTCGGGTTCATCGCCCGACCCGTCGGCGGCATAGTCTTCGGCCACTTCGGTGACAAATACGGCCGCAAGAAGCTGCTCCAGCTCTCGATCGTCCTCGTCGGCGCGGCGACCTTCCTGATGGGCTGCCTGCCGACCTTCGACCAGATCGGATACCTGGCGCCCATCCTGCTCGTGCTGCTACGCGTCGTCCAGGGATTCGCAGTCGGCGGCGAATGGGGCGGTGCCGTCCTCCTCGTGGCCGAACACGCACCGAACAAGGAACGCGGATTCTGGTCCTCGTTCCCCCAGTCCGGTGTGCCTCTGGGCAACCTCCTGGCCACCGCGGTGCTGTTTATCCTCACTGCAACACTGACCGAGGAGCACTTCCTGTCGTGGGGCTGGAGGGTGTCGTTCTGGCTCTCGGCCGTCATCGTCCTCATCGGCTACTACATCCGCACCCGTGTCTCCGACGCACCGATCTTCGATGAGGTTCAGTCCCAAGAGATCGAAGAGGGCGTTGACTACGGCGTCAAGGCGGTGTTCAAGCGTTACCCGCGCGAGGTCTTCGCGGCCATGGGTCTGCGTTTCGTCGAGAACATCCACTACTACCTCGTGGTGACCTTCTCGATCACGTATCTGTCTGTTCAAGTGGGAATCGAATCGGCGGAGATCCTCGGTCTGCTCCTCGGCGCACACGCGATCCACGCGGTGCTCGTGCCCGTCGTCGGTGCGGCCACCGACCGGATTGGACGCAAGCTTCCCTACGGCGTGGGCATCGTGCTCACCGCCACCTGGGGCTTCTTCGCCTTCCCGATGTACGACACCGGCAGCGGCGTCATGATCTTCCTCGGTCTGCTCATCGGACTCGTCTTCCACGCGCTCATGTACGCCGGCCAGCCGGCGATCATGTCTGAGATGTTCCCGACCCGGATGCGCAACTCCGGTGTATCGACCGGTTACCAGGTGACCGCCATCGTTGCCGGATCCTTCGCTCCGATCATCGCCACCGCGCTGCTCAATGCGACCGGTTCGTCGATCCCGATCGCTGTGTATCTGCTCGTCGCGGCCGTCGTCTCGTTCATCGCCCTGATGTTCGTCCGTGAGACGAAGGGCATCGACCTACGTTCGTTGGACCACGCGGACAAGGTGCGCCGTGGAGTCGCCACGGCCAACTGACAGCGGTTGACGACTGAACGCAGCCGGCGGCTGAACCAGCTCGCAGAATCGTTGGCAAAGGTACGGGGACGGTGCCGGCGAGGACCGGCACCGCTCCTGCCATCTGCCGAGGCGCATGATGGAACAGAACGAACTCGGACAAGAACGACGAAAAGGACATCTTCATGGGAGAACTCACCAACCGACGCGCACTCGTCACCGGAGGAGCCTCTGGGCTCGGGAGGGCGATCAGCGAGGCCTTCGCCGCCGCGGGCGCCCATGTCATCGTCGCCGACGTCAACGCGGAGACTGCGGAAGCCGTGGCCGCCGACATCGGCGGTGAGGCCTGGGTCGCGAACCTCGCGGACACCTCGGCGCTGGAGGGGATCGATCTCGATGTCGACATCCTCGTCAACAACGCCGGCATCCAGCGGATCCACCCGATCACGGAGTTCCCGCTCGAGGAGTGGAGGCTGATCAACACCCTCATGCTCGAGGCGCCGTTCGTGCTCACGAAGGCCGTGCTGCCGAAGATGTACGAACGCGGCTGGGGACGGATCATCAACCTCTCCTCGGTTCACGGCCTGCGCGCCTCGGCGAACAAGTCGGCCTATGTCGCGGCTAAGCACGGGCTGATGGGGCTGACGAAGACCACTGCGCTCGAGGCCGGAGAGCACGGGGTGACGTGCAATGCGATCAACCCCGGCTATGTGCTCACGCCTCTGGTCAAGGGACAGATCGCCGATCAGGCGAAGACGAACGGCATCAGCGAAGACGAGGTGCTCGAACAGGTCTTCCTCGGCCACTCCGCGGTTCCCAAGCTCGCCGAACCCGAGGACATTGCCGAGCTCGCCCTGTTCCTGGCCGGCGATGCCGCCTCCGTGATCACGGGCAGCGCCCACAGCATCGACGGAGGCTGGTCCGCCGCCTGAGGCCCACCGCCCCTCCCCCAACTACCTGACGGGGGCCCAGACACCTCGCGCCAAGTTGCTGGGCCCCCGTCAGGTAGTTGGGGGAGGGGGTCAGAGGACGTCGAGGACGCGGCGGACGCCGGTGTTGCGCAGGGATTCGTGGCGCACCGAGGCCCAGTAGGAGACCTGCTTCGAGAACTGCTCGGGCAGCACCTGCACGAGTCGGCTGTTGCCGCGGGCGACGAAATCGGGCAGGATCCCGATTCCCGCACCGTTCGAGGTCGCCAGCAGATGGGCATGCACCGAGGTGGAGCGGAAGAATCCTCGCCCGCGTGGCAGAGCGGAGGCCGCCTCGTCGAGGTCATCGACCTGCAGCGAGTTCTCGATGTAGTAGATCAGCCGGTGCTCGGCCAGCTCGTCGATCGTCGTCGGCATCGTGTGCGCGGCGACGTAGTCCTGTGAGGCATAGAGCTGGAGACGGTAGTCGCGGATGTGCTTGGCGATGCTGCGCGGAGCGTCGGGACGGCCGACGACGACCTCGATGTCGACCCCCGAACGATACTGCCTGGCGCGCTGAGTGGCCGTGATCAGCTCGATCTGCAGCCCCGGATGGTCCTGCTGCAGCCCGGTCAGCGCGGGCACCGCCCACTCGAGAGCAAAGGCCTGCGGGCAGGCGAGCCGGATCGTGCCCGACAGGGACGAGGCCGAAGGGCCGTCGATGCGCCCGAGCGCGGACTCGATGTCCTCGGCGATCGGCAGCAGCTGACGGCCGGCCGCGTTGAGCTCCCAGCCGTCCGGAGAGGCCACCAGCACCCGTTCCCCGTAGGCCTTCTCCAGTGCGGCGATGCGCCTGGACACGGTGGTGTGATTGAGCCCGAGGCTGTGGGCGGCGGCGGTGAACTTGCCCAGTCTGGCGACGGCGAGCAGAGTCAGGAGATCCTCGGGAGAGATCTGCGCGCCGGAACCGCCGAGTGCATGAGAGGCCATAGTCTCCCCATCCTATCTGCGTGCGCGCACATATCCGGTGCGGAATAGGTGATTCCGGGCCACCACCTCGGCGCAGGGACTGGCGTAATGTGAGAGGGAACACGACGACAAGTCTGAACATGATGCGAGGAGGCATATTATGTCGACGATTGGATGGATCGGCCTGGGAAACATGGGTCGCCCGATGACTGCGAACCTGGTCAAGGCCGGTCACACCGTAAATGGATTCGATCTCGTGGAGATCGCCGTCAAGGAAGCCGCCGAACACGGCGTCACCCCCGTGAATTCCATCGCCGAGGCGGTTGCCGGTGCGGACATCGTCTTCACGATGCTGCCCAAGGGCGAGCACGCCCGGGCCGTCTACCTCGAAGCCGACGGAGTGCTGGCCAATGCCGATAAGACGACGCTGCTCGTCGACTCCTCGACGATCGACTTCGACTCCGCCCGCGCCCTCCACGCCGAGGCGGCCAAGGCCGGGTTCCGCTTCGTCGACGGGCCGGTCTCCGGAGGCATCAGCGGCGCCGAAGCCGGCACACTGACCTTCATGCTCGGCGGCACCGAGGCAGACGTCGCCGAAGCGAAGACCTTCATCGAGCCGATGGCCGGCAACATTTTCCACGCCGGCGGCGAAGCCGCAGGTCAGGCCGCTAAGATCGTCAACAATATGATGCTCTCGATCAGCCTGCAGGGTGTCGTCGAGGGCGCCGTGCTCGCCGAGCGCCTCGGCCTGGACGCGACCACCATCTACGACATCGCGAAGGTCTCGTCGGGGGACTCCTGGCCGCTGCGCACCTGGTACCCGGTGCCCGGCGTGACCGAGACCTCTGCGGCGAACAACGCCTTCAAGCCCGGATTCGCTACGGCGCTCATGCACAAGGACGTCGGACTCGCCCTCGCCGGTGCCGAGACCGCGGGCATCGACCTGCCGGCCGCGAAGCTCGTCCACGAACAGCTGCAGAAGCTCGTCGATGCCGGCCTCGAAGGTCTCGACACCTCGGCGCTGATCAAGAACATCGACCCGAAGGCCAAAGGCCTGCCCGAGTAAGCTCCACGCCCGCCGCCCGCCGCCGGTCGTCGGTCGTCGGGCGGCGCCGACCGAATCGGGCACCGAGTTGCGGACGATCCATATCGAGAAATCGAGATGATCTCGACACGGATCGTCCGCAACTCGTCTCTGCGCCAGTTCCACCCGACCTGAAACTTCCGCAAGGACGTGGAAGACTGGAGGCATGAGCACCTCCCAACCTGCCGAGAGCACTCTGTCCGACACTCAGATCGCGTCCATCACCGGCAACCTCGACGAGGTGGCCGACCGTGCCCGCGCCGCTGCCGGGGCGAACGGCCGCTCGGGCGATGATGTGCAGGTGCTGCTGGCGACGAAGACGCAGCCGGCGGAGAAGATCCGCATCGCGCTCGAACACGGGTTCACCCTCATCGGGGAGAACAGGGTGCAGGAGCTCGTCGGCAAGGCCGAGGAACTCGCCGATCTCGACCACGAGGCCCATCTCATCGGCCCGCTGCAGAAGAACAAGGTCAATCACACCCTGCGCCATGCTCAGTGCATCCAGTCGGTGGACAACCTCGAACTCGCGACGAAGATCGGCAATCGCCTCGAGGTGCTCGATGAGACCATCGACATCTTCGTACAGGTCAACACCTCCCGCGAAGACTCGAAGTCCGGCATCGCGCCCGAGGACGCCGAGGCGCTCATCACCGAACTCCGGGACTTGACCAGGATGCGGCTGCGCGGACTCATGACGATCGGACTGCCCGGCCGCACACCTGAGGAGATCCGCCCCAGCTACTCCGATCTGCGCGAACTCCGCGACCGACTCATCGGAGCAGGCGTGATGCCGGCGGAGGCGAACGAGCTGTCGATGGGGATGAGCAATGACTTCGAGCTCGCGATCGCCGAAGGAGCGACGATGGTTCGCGTCGGCTCGAGCGTGTTCGGCGCCCGCGACTATTCCTGAGTGAGTCGAACCGGGTCCAGCTGAACCGCCTCTAGCCGAACACCCGGCGGAGACCGTCAATGAGCGCCCCGCGCCAGCAAGCGTAGTCGTGGCCTCCCTGATAGACCGACACCGAGGTGGTGCATCCCTTCTCGTCGAGGACCTCGGCGAGGCGTCGGGCGCGATCGACCATGAGCCCTTCCCGACTGCCGACAGCCAGGTGGAAGGCCATATCGCGGCGCTCTGCGGCGAGGAACAGATTCGTCGTCCAGTCATCGCCTTCGGCGGTGGCCAGATCTGCCGGGGTCGCCGTTCCGCCGGGCTGCCACCACAGCGAAGGGGAGTGGGGGAGGGCCGTTCCGAAGGCCTCGGGCGAATCGAGGGCCATGAGCAGCGAGGACAGTCCGCCGAGGCTCTGGCCGCTGACCACTCGACGGGAGCGGTCGGGCAGAACGACACCCTGTTCGGACAGCTCGGATTCGATCTGCGGCACAAGCTCCTCGGCCACGGCCCGCAGGAAGTCCCGGTTTCCGCGCAGGGTCGTGACCCGTTCGGGGATGCTGCGGGTGCCGATGCCGATGATCGCCAACGGCGGAAGTTCGGAAGCCTCGAGGGCCCCGGCCACGTTCAGCGCATCGAACCATTCGTGTCCGTCGAAGAGGACGAGCAGACCCGTGGGCTGCTGTGTTTCGGGGGTGGAGACATAAACCGGGTACGGGGCGCCGAGGATCTCCCGTTCGGCGACATAGAGACCCGGAGCTCTCGCATTCGAGGCGGCAGTCCAGGCGCTGTGGTCGGGAGCCAGAGGTCCGGAGAACACTGAGTTACCCACGAACTGGCCGGCGTACGTGCCCACGGCCAGACGTGCGGCCGCACCCGCGGCCTGATCAGCGGTCGACCCGGACTGACTCGACCCCGACGGATTCGACTCAGCGCGGGATGCCCGGCGCAGAGGTGGGTCGGCGTTGAACGGGTCGATGAACACCGGCGGTCCCGGCTGTCGTGGGGTTCCGAGCGGTTCGGGGGTCTCCGAGGCCGACGGGCTGAAGCCGTAGGAGCAGCGCAGATCGGCCGGCAGGGTCAGAGTGACTCCCCACATCCCGGTGCCGGGCACATGGCCCATCATCCCTTCGTCCGCCCGGTCCTTGTCGGTGACCCGGTTAACCACCAGTCTCACACTGCGAACATCCGGCGAGGCGGCCCGGTAGAGGAATGTGACTTCACGCATAGTCTCATCGTCCCTGCAGGGGTCGATGAGGGGCGTCCCGTGACCGGCGACTTCGTTCCAGAAACGCTCTTCGCGGCCGCGGACCCCTTCGGCCGCTTGGTCCACCGACTGCTGCCGCGGCGACCCGCCTTCCGCGACGGCACGGGCCCCGCCATCCGCGGCGGCACGGGTCCCGACCTGCGGTGACGCGGCATCGGAGGGGTCTTCGAGGCGAGAGAACTCGGCCTGGATCTCGGTGAAGCGCACGGGGTTCTCCTCGCTGACGATGGTTCGTTGACGCCCATGCCGGCAAGGCGGCTGACGACTTTGATAGTCTACTCGATTAGGTTAGCCTTGCCGACGTACGCGGGGTGGGGCTGTGACCGACCTGACCACTGACACATGACCCACGACAACAGACACATGACAACTTCCGACTCCCCAAAGAGAGCCATGAGAACAGGCCTTTCGCTCATCGGCGCAGTGTGCGCGCTCGCCCTCGCCGGATGCGGCGGAACCGGCTCTGACACGAAGAACACCTCGGCCGAAGCGAACGGAGGCTCCGAGCTCTCCGTTCCCCTGCCCGAGGGCTGGTCCCAGATCGGCGGCGAGAGCGACTTCTCCGCGATCGAGGCCGAACCTGAGCTGCCTGCCAAGGTCACCGACGGCACCGGCACCGAGGTCGAGGTCAAGGACGTCGACAAGATCATCGTGGCCGGTGACGGCGTGGCTTCGACCCTCGGCGCCCTCGGCCTGGCCGACAACATCGCCGCCGCCCCCGAAGACGCCGTCTCACCCGAGGCCAAGGACGCGCCAGAGCACTTCGAATTCGGCAAGAGCACCGGGGTCGAAGGACTCCTGGCCATGGACGGCACCCTGTTCATCGGCGACAACACCAAGCGCCACGGCGATGTCGCAGGACAGTTCCGCGACGCCGGGACCGATGCTGTCGTGATGGACGATCAGCAGTCCCAGGGCGACAAGCTCAAGGCCGTGGCCAGCTACGTCGGCGCCGAGGAAGCCGGCGAGGAACTCGCGAAGACCGTCGACGACCAGCTCTCCGATGCCGCTAAGACTGCCGAGAACTCGGGCCAGACCGATCTCTCGATCATCGAGGTCACCGCCAGTGGCGCGGGCGGTCAGAATGCCGTCGCCGGCACCGGCACTCCCGGCAACGAGATGATCGAGACGCTCGGCTACACGAGCGTCGGTGCCGAATCCAAGCTGCGCGGCTACTCCCGCGAATTCAGCAATGAGGGCATCGTCGCCTCGGCGCCGGACGTCATCGTCATGGCCGAATCCGACTACGAGAAGTGGGGCGGCGAGGACGGCCTGTGGAAGGCCTTCCCGACTCTGCAGCAGACCCCTGCCGGTCAGAACTCGGCGATCTTCGTCATGCCCGACGCCCAGCTGAAGTACTCCAGCCCGGAGATCGGCGTCGGCGCCCAGGCCCTCGCCGAGGCTGTCGCGAAGCTCAAGTGAGTCCGACCCTGACCGCCCGGCGCAGCCAGGAGAGATCCGAGCAGCGCCACACCGTCCGCCGCCTCCCGCTGACCACCTGCGTGGTCATCGGGCTGGCGGTGCTCGCGCTGCTCATGGTGGTCTCCGCCTCGGTCGGGCCGCTGCGCTTCCCGCTGTCCGAGGTCATGCACATCGTCGGCTCCCAACTGGGGCTGGGCGACGGGGCGGACCTCAGCCAGCGTGACGTCTCCGTGGTCTGGCAGCTGCGCGTGCCCCGTGTGCTCATGGGCGTCCTCGTCGGCGCGGCGCTGGCGATCTCGGGTGCTGCCCTGCAGAGCCTGTTCAACAACCCCCTGGCCGATCCCGGAATCATCGGTGTCAGCGGGGGCGCCTCGGCAGGCGCGGTCGGCGTCATCGTCCTCGCCGGCAGCTCCATCACCTGGCTGCTGCCGATCGGCGCCTTCCTTGCCGGCCTCGCCGTGACCGGTCTGATCTACGTCCTCGCCCGTCCGGGACGCAACACCGGCACCTCGCGGATGCTGCTCGTGGGCATCGCCGTCGGCTCCGGCTGCCAGGCGCTGACCGGCTTCTTCACCTTCATCGCCGATGACGCGGCGCTGCAGACGCTGACCTTCTGGCAGATGGGTTCGCTGGGCAAGGTGGTCTGGCCGCAGTTCTTCGCGACCTTGCCGATCTTCATCATCGGCGTCATCATCGTCCTGCTCAACGCCCGCGTCCTCGACGTGCTCACCCTCGGCGAACGCGAAGCCCAGCACCTGGGGCTCAACGTCAAGCGCAGTCGCCTGATCATCGTCATCGCGACCGCGCTCCTCACCGGTGCGGCAGTCGCCTTCGCCGGGGCGATCGGCTTCGTCGGCCTCGTCGTCCCGCACATCGTGCGCATCATCGTCGGACCCGGCCACCGCGGTCTGCTCCCGATCTCCGCGATCGTCGGCGCCATCCTCATCGTCGCCGCCGACTGCGCCTCCCGCGTCGTCGCCCCACCCTCCGAGGTCCCCATCGGACTGTTCACGGCCGCCGTCGGCGCCCCGTTCTTCCTGTTCCTCGTGGTCCGAATGAAGAAGAGCTCATGGTGAGATCGAAACCGAACCACCCCACCCCCGCCGAGGCGACCCCTCCCGCCGAGGCGGTCGTCCGGGCCGATGATGTCACCTTCGCCGTCGACGGCCGTGAGCTCGTCTCCGGGATCTCCTTCAACCTCGGTGCCGGTGAGGTCGTCGCCCTCGTCGGCCCCAACGGGGCGGGCAAGTCGACGATGCTCTCCCTCCTCTCCGGAGACGTCACCCCGACCCGGGGGGCGGTGGAGATCGCCGGCACCGAGGTGGGGGCTTGGAAGTCCGGTCCGCTGGCTCGTCAGCGCGCGGTGATGCTCCAGCACAACAGCTCGAACTTCGCCTTCAGCGTGCGTGAGGCGGTGCACATGGGTCGCCTGCCCTGGGATGTCGACGACGAGCGGGACGACAGGCTCGTCGCCGAGGCGATCGACGACTCCGACCTCGGCGGATTCGAGGCCCGGGACATCACGACGCTTTCCGGTGGTGAGGCCGCACGGGTCTCCTACGCCCGAACCAGGGTGCAGACGACGCCGATCATCTTCCTCGACGAACCCACCGCGGCCCTCGACCTCAGGCATCAGGAAACCCTGCTGCGGTCGGTGCGAAGACTCCGGGACGAAGGCGCCGCGGTCATCGTCGTCCTCCACGACCTCAATCTCGCCCTCCGCTATGCCGACTGGGTGCTCGTCTTCGGCAATGGCCGCCTCGTCGCCGATGGGCCTCCGCGGCAGGCACTGAGCGAGGAGCTCGTCGAAGAGGTCTACGGGCTGCGTGTGCGCAGGCTCGAAGCCGCCGGCATCGACACCCCGATCCTCGTGCCCGTCTGACGGGTCACATCATGACGCCCGGACTGCCGCCTCGGCGCCGGATCTGAGACCATAGAGCCATGAACTCCAGTCCGCAGGAAGAAGCATCGGAAGCCCAGACGGCTCCGGTGAACTCAGCCGCAACGGCCACCACCGATCAGCGCCAGGTCAAGGTCCGCGCCCCCGAACTCATCGGCCGTCGGTGGATGAACTCCGGAGGCAAGGAGCTCAGTCTCGCCGACCTGCGCGGCAAGGTCGTCCTGCTCGACTTCTGGACCTTCTGCTGCATCAACTGCCTCCACGTCCTCGACGAGCTGCGTCCGCTTGAGGAGAAGTACGGACACGAACTCGTCATCATCGGCGTCCACTCGCCGAAGTTCGAGTTCGAACGCACCGTCGAGGCCGTCGACCAGGCCGTCGAGCGCTACCAGGTCGAACACCTCGTCCTCGACGACCCCGATCTCGTGACCTGGCAGGCCTACACCGCCCGCGCCTGGCCGACCCTGGCCGTCATCGACCCCGAGGGCTACCTCGTCGCCACCCTCTCCGGGGAAGGCCATGCCGCCGGCCTCGGCGAGATCATCGAAGGACTCATCGCCGAGCACTCGTCCAAGGGCACGCTGCACTCGGGGGACGGACCGTACGTGCCGCCGCCGGCCCCGGAGACCGAGCTGTTCTACCCGGGCAAGGTCACCGAGCTGCCCTCGGGCAACCTCCTCGTCGCCGACTCCGGTCACCACAGCCTCGTCGAATACGACGCCGCCGGCCAGGACATCATCCGCCGGATCGGCACCGGTGAGCGCGGAGCGAACGACGGCGACTTCGCCACCGCGAGCTTCAGCGAACCCGGCGGCATCACGGTGCTGCCCGCCGCTCTCGCCGCCGAAGTCGGCTACCACCTCGTCGTCGCCGACACCGTCAACCACACCCTGCGCGGGATCGACCTCGAGAACGAGACCGTGACGACGATCGCCGGAACCGGCGAGCAGCACATGGTCGGGGCCATCGACAATGTCCTCGGCACACACGGTGAGCTGGGACGATACGACGGCCCGGCCCTCGACGTGAAGCTGTCCTCGCCGTGGGACGTCCTCTTCGCTCCGGCCACCGGCGAGGTGATCGTGGCGATGGCGGGCAACCACACCATCTGGTCCTTCGACCCCGCGGCGGGATCGATCCGCCTGCTCTCGGGCACGATGAACGAGGGCCTGACCGACGGCGACGGGGAGACCTCCTGGTTCGCCCAGTCCTCGGGTCTCGACCTCGGCTCCGAGGGCGAAGTGCTCATCGCCGACTCCGAGACCTCGGCCATCCGCCGCCTCGACCCCGGCACCGGTGAGGTGACGACGCTCGTCGGCGTCGGCCTCTTCGACTTCGGCTTCCGCGACGGACCCGCCACCGAGGCCCGGCTCCAGCACCCCTTGGGTGTGGCGACCCTGCCCGACGGGTCGATCGCGATCGCCGACACCTACAACGGGGCGATCCGCCGCTACGACTTCACCACGAACGAGGTCTCGACACTGGCCCGCGGCCTGCGTGAACCCTCGGACATCCTCGTCATCGACGGTGGGGGAGCAGAGGATGCCGGCACCGGCGCGGACGGCGGGGGAGATGCCGAGGCCGCCGATGCCGAACTCCTCGTCGTCGAATCCGCCGCCCATGCGCTCACCCGCGTCAGACTCCCCAAGGACGCCCAGCGCGTCGACGAGGGAGCCCTGACGAGCAAACGGCCGTCGACCGAACTCGCCTCCGGGCCTGTGTCGGTGAGCGTGAGCTTCACCGTTCCTGCCGGTCAGAAGCTCGATGACCGCTGGGGCGACCCCACCTACCTGCAGGTGTCCTCCACGCCTCCGGAACTCATCGTCTCCGGCGGCGGCGGTGCCGAGGGGCTGAGCCGCGACATCGTCATCGATCCCGAGTTCACCTCCGGCGTCCTCCACGTCACCGCGCGGGCCGCCGCCTGCGATGGCGAGCCCGGGGGAGAGATCCCGCTGCACGCGGCCTGCCACCTCTACCAGCAGGACTGGGGCATCCCCGTCGATCTCGTGGATTCGGCGCCGAACGAACTCAGCCTCGACCTCCGCGGCGCCTGAGCCTGCCCGCTATTTCACGGACACATCGCCGAGGCGACGCGGTTCGAAGCTCACCTGCGACGCCCTGACCACGACCGAGCCGCCGAGGACGAAGGACAGAGTCTCGTCGAAGTCATGTTCGGCGGCGGTGACGATGTCGCGATAGCGGCCCTTGATGCGCACCTCGACGGTGCTCGGGGTGAGCTCGAGATCGTTGCCCGAGGCGGTGAGGCTGATCTGCGGCTCACGCGTGAGCGACCACGACACGTCGCCGAGGATCTCATTGTCCGTGTCATAGCCGAACACGCAGCCGGCGGGGTAGAGCGTTGTCGCCTTCACACAGTTCTGCAGGTGCTCGGTGACCTGCTCACTCACGGCCTCCTCGAGCTTAGCCGTCGGCTCGGGCGAGAGCTCGATCTTGGGAGCATCCCCGGGAGCGGTCACCTCGGCGCGTTCGGACTTCGACTTCAGGTACGTCGCGTCGAAGCCGACGAGGTAGGTGGCGGGGAACAGCACGGGCACCTCACCGGCGGCGACGCTGTAGCCGTTGACCGTCGCCGTGGAGGATCCGGAGACCTCGAGGTTGAGCGTCGGCCACTTCTCCTGCTCGATCGCCCACCGGTCGAACAGGCCTGCGCTCGGCGGCAGCTTGACCATGGACAGTTCGATCGACTGCGTCTGCGAGGACAGGCCGTAGGAGAGCTTGACCGTGGCATGGTCGCCGTCGGTCGAGATCGTCTCGGCCTGCGCGTCCCGGGGCAGATCTGGAGCTGCAGAGAGAACCTCCCGGTTGAGCGCCAGCGTCGACGAGGGCGTCGGTCCGGAGAGGTAGGAGAAGGCGCGTTCGGCATCGCCCTTCTCGATCGCCGCGATGTAGGCCTCGGCCGCGCGGGCAGGGGTGTAGGCGGTGAGATTGAGCAGAGGGACCGCCGCAACCGTGAGCACGACGACGATGAGTGCCGAGATCAGAAGATTGCGGGAGGTTCGCATGGCCTCTCCTGATTCGGTCGGGGATTGAGAGTCGGGGATTTCAGTCTATCCGCCGCGTTTCACTCGACCGAATAGGCATGCAGGCACGCAGTGTCGACCTCGACGAAGACGTGGGTGCCGACCCGGACATTGGCCTGGAGTTCGGTGATGGATCCGCCCAGACCGGGATGGAGGATCCCGAAGCCTGCGCCTTTGCGGGCGGCCGCATGCGCCGAGGTGGTGCTCGGTTCTGCCGCGTCCGGCACTTCGGGTGCCGGGGCGGGCACCCCGGCGAGGTCCGCGAGGTCGACGTCGAGGGCCAGGCCCATCTCCGTGTCGACCGGGGACAGCTTCGCCTGCAGGCAGGAGCCGCGATCGCGCAGTCCCGTGACGATGGCCTCGAACACCGTCGCCGAGGTGAACGCCTCGTCGTGTTCGTCCAGTGAGAGCAGGGCGGCACGCCACCCGAGGGTGACATAGACCTTGCCGTCGAGCTCGGTACGGGCCTTGACCGCCGAATGGCCGATCGACAGCCAGCCCTTCCGCGCGAGCCCGGAGTAGACATTGACTCCGCTGAGCTCGGCGGGCAGGGAGCCGCGCGGCTCGGTCACGATCTGTTCGAGCGGACCCAGCGCCACGAGTTGGCCCTTCTCGATGTCGGCCACACCCGCCTCGGCGATGGTGTGGTCGGTGAGCGAATTGGAGCTGAAGACGACCCCGCGCCCGTCTCTGGCCGCGAGCTCGGCGAAGCGAGCACGCACACCGGTGCGCAGATGTCCGGGCACCGCGGCGAAGGGATCGATGAACGTCAGCCACCTCGCCTCGCTCGCCCAGGCTGCGGCCAGACACAGTCTGGTCCGCTCGATGGGTTCGAGTGAGGCGAGGCGGCGATGCAGAATCTCGGGTCTGAGTCCGAAGTCACTCAGTGCTCTGACCGATGCCGCCTCCCCAGTTCCGGCATCGACGTCGCGGAGATAGCTCCTGATCCAGCTGCGCACGCGCAGACGACCCGACCGTGGGTCGGTCGGGAGCTGCGGCGGAGGTACGACCTCAGACAGGGCACCCACGGACGCCACCACCGAGGCGGTGTCGTCCGGGGTGCCCATGAGTCCGAGCATTGTCCCTGCTCGCAGGCGGCCGAGATCGATCTCGCGCCCGTCGAGCTGCAGCCCCGCAAGGGACAATTCATCGTTCAACGGATCTTAGAACTCCGCAGGATCGTCGGAGGCGGTCATCCGCCGACGAGTGATGATGACGGCGGCCGCACCGACGACGAGGAGGCCTACGCCGAGTGCCATGCCGGTCATCTCGGCACCGGTGCGCGGCAGATCGCTGCTGCTGCTGCCGCTTCCGCTGCCGTTGTTGTCGGAACCGGAACCGGAGCCGTTGCCCCCGTTGCCGCTTTCGTCGACGTCGGTGCCGTTGGTGACGACGGTGAAGCTGCCGCCCTGGGGCTCGTCGAAGCTCTCAGCCTGGGCACGGACATTGTAGGTGCCCAGCACGGCCTTGACCTTAGCCTGGACTCCGAAGGTCGCCTTGCCTTCGTCATCGGCTTCCTTGGTCATCGTGTACCGGTCGACCTTGCCCTGGGCGTGCTCGACGGTGATGGTGATCTTCTCACCGGGCTTCGCGCCGGTCACGCCGAGCTTGATGCCCTTGTCCAGGAAGTTCTCGGAGCTGATCTCGGTCGGCTCGATGACGAGAGCCTGGGTCGCAGCGGGTGCGGCCTTCTTGTCCTCGTCTTCGCTGCCCGGGCTGGACGACGCGGAGGGATCCTTCGCATCGGAATCCGAGGCGTCGGAGTCATCGGTCTCGGAGGGCGACGGCTTGGCCGCGGGCTCGTCCGTCTCGGACTCGCTCGGCTCCGGTGACTCCGTCTTCGCGGACTCCGAAGGCTTCGGCTTGTTCGTCTCTGTCGGCTTCGGGGCGACCGGCTTGGGTGCCTCGGCGCTCTTCGTCGGCTTCTCGGACTCCTTCGGTTCCTCGGTCTTCGAGGGGGACTCGGATGGAGTCTTGCTCGGTTCCTTGGTCTCAGACGGAGATTCGGACGGAGTCTTGCTCGGCTCCTCGGTCTTCGACGGAGATTCGGACGGAGTTTCGCTCGGCTCATCGGACTTCGAGGGGGACTCGGACGGAGTCTCGCTGGGCTCGTCGGTCTCCTTCGGCGGCTTGGCCGGGTTGCAATCTGGGCCCTTGCCGGAATCGTCGAGATCGGACTCGTCGGCGACGACCTCGAAGGTGACCTTGGAGGAGTCCTTCTCGGACTTCAGGTCGCTGAGGTAGAGCGAGTACTCACCGACCGGGACCTTGGCTCCCTCGCTGGCGGAGAAGAAGTAGGTGCCGGACACCTTGCCTTTCTCGTCCACGGTGAGCTTGGTCTCCGGGGAGTACTTCGTTCCGTCGGTGCCGACGACCGTCACGGTCGCCTTCTCGTCGGGAGAGAATCCGGTTCCGGAGAATCCGATGCCCTTCTTGCGGTCGGCGATGTCGTCCCTGGTGACCTGCGCCTTCGCGAGGGTCGCCTGAGGGTCCGACTCATCCGGAACCTTGGAATCGGATTCGGAGTCGTCAGATTGCTGTGCGTTGTCATACGCACAGAGAGGGCCTGCCGGGGCCGGAGCGGACTCTGTCGCTGCGAACGCCGGGGCGCCAGCAAGACCTGTCAATGCAACGGCTACTGCGGGGGCAAGCACAAGACGCGAGGTCTTCACAGTAATGCCTTTCGATTGTTGTCTACCCACGAAAGGCGATGGGACTCCCGGCATTCCTTGGCTTAAGAAGGGGAAGGCACCATCGTGCGCGGGTCCGTACAGCTCATTACTCTAAGGCATTCACCGCTGGCAGTGGGGAGACACACTGGGGAATTTCAGCTTAATTCGTCGATATTGTTATCGGTTCGTTATATATAACCGGCGTGTCGCGAGCACGTCGAGGTACCGACTACCATCGGATACGTGACTCTCCTCTCCGATCGCGACATCCGCGCCGAGCTCGACTCCGAGCGCATCGTCCTCGAGCCCTATGACCCTTCGCTGATCCAGCCGGCCAGCGTCGATGTGTGCCTCGACCGCTACTTCCGCCTCTTCGACAACCACAAGTATCCGGTCATCGATCCCAGCCTCGAGCAGCCGGAGCTCACCCGCTTCGTCGAGGTCGCCCCCGAGGAGCCCTTCGTGCTCCACCCGGGAGAGTTCGTCCTCGCCTCCACTCATGAGCTGGTGACTCTGCCCGACGACGTCGCGGCCCGACTCGAGGGCAAGTCCTCACTCGGCCGCCTCGGCCTCCTCACCCATTCGACCGCAGGGTTCATCGACCCGGGCTTCAACGGGCATGTGACCCTTGAGCTCTCCAATGTCGCCACCCTGCCGATCACCCTGTGGCCGGGCATGAAGATCGGACAGCTCTGCTTCTTCCGCCTCAGCTCCGCGGCGCTCAACCCCTACGGTTCGCAGGCCACGGGCAACCGCTACCAGGGTCAGCGCGGCCCGACCGCCTCCCGCTCGCACCTCAACTTCTACCGGAGGGCCATGTGATCACTCGCCGCGAACTGCGGCTCCAGCGCGAAGCCGCCGAACGCGAAGCCGCCGAACGCGAAGCCGCCGAACGCGCGGTCGGCCCCGCGGGCTCCGACGGTGCGGTCAGCCCCGCGGGTGCCGACGGTGCCCTTGCAGGCTCCGTCGAAGGTGCCGCCGACACCGACCGTGCACTCGAAACCGACCCGGCGGTCGACACCGACCGTGTCGCCGGGGCCCACGTTGCCCCGCGCGCTCCGAGCTCGGGCGCCGCCCCGGACACCACAGGCTCGGCGGAGCTGCGTGGATTCCACCTGCTCCTCCTCGACGCCGAGGTCGAGGTCTCCGATGTCCTCGCCCTCATCCACAACCGGCTGCCCGACATCAGCCCGCGCCTCGATGAGAACGGCCAGCTCAGGCTCACCCGGCACTCACGACTGAGGGCCGGGGCGGATCTCGACGCCGCCACGATCGCCGCCCTCGAGGTCCCGGAATGGGCCCATCATGCCGTGGTCATCGACTGCCCGCGCGATCGCCAGCCCGTCCCGCCGCCGGATTGGTTCGCCGATGCCGACGGACTCCACGAGGCGTTCCCGGCCGGTCTGCCCGACCGGGAGGAGGAGCGGATGCTCACTCTCATCCTCGCCATCGCCTCCCGCCTGCACACCGCCGTCAGACTCGCCGACGAACCCGAGCTGCCGACCCGGGTGATCGTCCCCGACCCCGAGGCGAAAGTCGACCTCTACCTCTACTCGCCCTACTGGCTCGAGCCCGATGTCGCCCTGTCGCTCGTGCGCAGGCATGCGCCGCACGCCTTCCAGCAGTCACTGCCCACTCCCGACGAGGACGTCCTGGCGCAGGCGAGCATCGACGATCCGCTCTTCGATCCCTCGGCCCCGGTGATCCTCGACGGATTCTCCCTGTTCATCCCGCTCGGAGAGATCGACGAGGCGGCCGGTGACATCGAGATCCGCGTGATGGAAGCCGAGTGGGTTCCGCCCATCGTGGCCGCCCACACCGGCATGCCGCAGATCGAATACCACGTGCACTGGATGGACGCTGAGTCCAGGCGGTATCAGCCCTATCCCAACCGACGGTTCCGGCGGATGCGCAACGAGGTGGCTCGTCTCGTCGACGCCATCGGCGCCGAACTCCTCGTCGGCAGCGACGGGGTCGGACTCGACGAGTCGGGATTCCTCGTCACGAGCGCCCAGCTGCGCGGCTGAGCAGGGCTTCCCCGCCGAGGCGGTTCACCCGAGCACCGCGACCTCGGCAGCACGTCTGTGGTCGGCGCGGATGTGGGCAATCCGACTGCGAAGTTCCGCTCCGTTGATTGGGAGATCGGTGGGCAGTCGTGAGAAAATACCTGTACTGAGTACAATCACGCAACTCTCATAAAAGACGGAGGTGTCCGCCGGTGATAGCGATGACAGGAGCCTTTTTCGGGGCTGCTGTCATTGGGTACCCGTTGGTCAGACTCTTCGGACGCAGCGCCTTCCTCCTGCTGGCTCTCGTCCCCTTCGCCGGGCTCCTGCTCAGCCTCTCCGCCGTCCCCGGTCTCCTCGATGCGAACCCGACGGTCTGGACCGAAAGCCTTAACTGGCTGCCGGCCCTCGGACTCGAGGGGACCTTCCGACTCGACGTGCTCTCCTGGATCATGTCGCTGCTCGTCACCGGCGTCGGTGCACTCGTCTTCGTCTACTGCGCCCGCTACTTCCCGGCCGACGAACCCGGCCTCGCCCGCTTCGCGGGCATCTTCATGGCCTTCGCGGGAATGATGTACGGACTCGTCGTCGCCGACGAGCTCCTCATGCTCTACCTGTTCTGGGAAGGCACAACCGTCTTCTCCTACCTGCTCATCGGGCACAGCCAGTCCCGACGCCGCTCCCGCCAGGCGGCGCTGCAGGCGCTCATCGTCACCACCGCCGGCGGGCTCGCGATGCTTGTGGGCATGATCCTGCTCATCTCGGTCACCGGCACCGGCCGGATCTCGGCGCTGGTCGAACGCGCCCAGCTGGGCATGGACACCGGGCCGGTGATCATCACCGCGGTGATCCTCATCCTCGTCGGTGCGATCTCGAAGTCCGCCCTGCTGCCCTTCCACTTCTGGCTGCCCGGCGCCATGGCCGCACCGACCCCGGTCAGCGCGTATCTGCACGCGGCCGCCATGGTCAAGGCCGGAATCTACCTCGTGCTGCGACTGGCACCCGGGTATCACAACCTGCCCGGCTGGACAGAGGTCCTGCTCACCCTGGGCCTTGTCACCATGTTCATCGGCGGGTGGCAGGCACTCAAGCAGACCGACCTCAAGCTGCTGCTGGCCTTCGGCACGGTCTCCCAGCTCGGCTTCCTCACGACGATGGCCTCCTTCGGCACCCCCGACATCACGAAGGCCGCTCTGGCGATGCTCATCGCCCACGCCCTGTTCAAGGCCTGCCTGTTCCTGTGCGTGGGCATCATCGACCACCGTGCCGGCACCCGTGACCTGACGAAGCTCTCCGGCGGTTGGCGGGCCTTCCCCGTCGTCGCCGTGTGCGCGACCGTCGCCGCCGCCTCGATGGCAGGACTGCCGCCGACCTTCGGCTTCGTCGCCAAGGAAGCCGTCTACTCGACGCTGCTCGAATCCGCGGACAAGACCTCGATCATCGCGCTCATCGGCATCATGATCGGCTCGATGCTCACCGTCGCCTACTCGGCCCGGTTCGTGTGGGGCGCGTTCTCCTCGAAGCCCGGAGTCGACGACATCGCCCGTCGCGACGAGAAGCTCATCCTCGTCGTCTCGCCGATCGCCCTGACCGCGCTCACCCTCGTCCTCGGACCCGGAGCCCGCCTCGTCGACGGCTACTTCGAGGCCTGGACCTCGACCCTGCCGATCATCGACCCCGCCGACGGCCACTACCACCTGGCGATCTGGCACGGACTCGAACCCGCACTCGCGCTCTCGGCGGTCACGATCGCCGTCGGCATCGGGCTCTTCGTGCTACGCGCCCCGTTCGCGCGGGTCCAGTCCACCCTGCCGTCGGGGATCGACTTCCACAACCTCTACCGCAGGCTCATCGGGTGGACCGAGGCCCTGGCCCTGTGGGTCACCTCGCGCACCCAGCGCGGTTCGCTGCCCTTCTACCAGAGCGTGATCTACCTCGTCCTCGTCGGCGGAGTCGGTCTGGCCGTCATCGTCAACGACTCGTGGAACATCCGCTTCCACCTCTCGGACACCCCGCTCGACTTCATCGTCGCGATCGTGCTCATCATCGTCGCGATCTCGGCGACCCGCGCGAAGAAGCGCTTCACCGCCGTCGTCGTCACCGGCATCTCCGGCTACGCGATGGTCGCCTACTTCGCCTTCGCCGGTGCCCCCGACCTCGCGCTCACGCAGGTCCTCGTCGAGACCATCACGATCGTCGTCTTCGTCCTCGTCCTCCGCAGACTCCCGGCCCGCATCGGACAGAGCACCGGCCGCTTCACCCCTGCCTGGCGTGCCATCATCGGCGGCGCCGTCGGTGTGACGATGATGCTCGTCGTCCTCATCGCCGCCGGTGTCCGGGTGGCCGAACCGGTCTCCGTGGACTTCGGACAGCTGGCCTACGAACTCGGCCACGGCAAGAACATCGTCAACGTCACCCTCGTCGACATGCGCGCCTGGGACACCCTCGGCGAGATCTCCGTGCTCGTGGCCGCGGGCACAGGCATCGCCGGCCTCATCTTCGTCCGCGGTCGCGAAGGCCACCTCCACCGCTACCTGAACAAACGCGACGGCTCCGAGACGCAGGGGCGGGTCCGCTTCCAGCCGGTCCCCGAGGACGTCGGCTACTTCCACGGGCCCGAACGTGAGGATCTCTCCCAGCGCCGCGTGTCCTGGCTCATCGCCGGCCGCACCCTGGCCCCCCGCAACCGCTCGATCATCCTCGAGGTCACCGCCCGACTGGTCTTCCACGCGGTGCTCATCTTCGCGGTCTACCTCCTCTTCGCCGGCCACAATGAGCCCGGCGGCGGCTTCGCCGGTGGACTCGTGGCCGGTCTGGCGCTGGTCGTGCGGTATCTGGCCGGCGGCAAGTACGAACTCGCCGAGGCGGCCAACTTCACCCCCTCGGGTCTGCTGGGCACCGGGCTGATCATGGCCGTGCTCACGGCCGTGGGCGGCTGGTTCTGGGGCGACACCGTGTTCAAGTCCGTCTACCTCGAGGGCGATGTTCCGCTGCTCGGGCACCTGTCGTTCGGCACCTCGACCTTCTTCGACATCGGCGTCTTCCTCATCGTCGTCGGCCTCATGCTCGACATCCTCCGCTCCCTGGGCGCCGAGGTGGATCTGCACCAGGAGCGCGACGAGATGATGCTGACCTCCCGGCTCAACGAGTCCTACAACCTCTCCGAGAACTTCAGCTCCGACGCCGAACACGAGGCCGTCTCCGAGATCCTCGATCGAGTCAACAACCTCGACGTCGACAATGGTGCGGAAGGAGGCCGCCTATGAGCTTGCCCTTCATCATGGTGCTCGCGATGGGCGTCCTCTTCGCCTCCGGCATCTACCTCATGCTCGAGCGGTCTCTGACCCGCGTGCTGCTCGGATTCATCCTGCTCGGCAACGGGGCCAACCTCCTCCTCATCCTCACCGCAGGCAAAGGCTCCTCACCGCTGACGGACGGCAAGCACCTCTCAACGGCCGGCATGTCCGATCCGCTGCCGCAGGCGCTCATCCTCACCGCTATCGTCATCACCTTCGCGGTGACCGCATTCCTGCTCGCCATGATCTACCGGTCCTGGCGCCTGGTGCGCGCCGACTCCCTGCAGGACGATGCCGCCGACCTCCAGGTCGCGATCACGAAGATGATCGATTCCGAGGCCGAGGCGAGCACGGACTACGACGACACCGAGTTCGGTGACGAAGCGGAGAGCCCGATCACCGGCGCCGTCGACCTCGACGACGACGGCACCCCGAAGGAACGCGACGCCGAGGTCGACGACCCACCGGCGGACCATGCCCACGACCGGGAGCGCAGTGATCCGGGGGGCGGGCCCCGGAGCACCGCCTCGGCGGGGGATGCAGACGATGACGAGGACGGCACGACCGAGACGGAGGAGAAGCGATGATCGACATCCTCCCCACCCTCGTGCCGTTGCCGGTGCTGCTGCCGCTCATCGGCGCGGGCCTGGCCCTCGTGCTCTCGAAGCATTCGCGGGCGCAGAACCTCGTATCGATCCTGACCCTGTCCGCGGTGATGATCATCGCCTTCATCCTCCTCTTCGGCGTCGACAGCAACGGCCCGCAGGTCGTGGCGATCGGCGGGTGGCAGCCGCCGGTGGGCATCGTGCTCGTCGCCGACCGACTCTCCGCTCTCATGCTCGTCGTGTCCTCCCTGGTCACCCTGTGCGTGCTCGTCTACGCCCTGAGCCAGGACGCGAACGACGACTCGAACGAGACCCCGATCTCCGTGTTCAACCCCAGCTATCTGGTGCTGTGTGCGGGTGTCGCCAACGCCTTCCTCGCCGGTGACCTGTTCAATCTCTACGTGGGCTTCGAGATGTTCCTCCTCGCCTCCTACGTGCTGCTCACACTGGGTGCGACCGCCGAGCGGATCCGCGCGGGCGTGACCTACGTCGTCGTCTCGCTCGTGTCCTCGGTCATCTTCCTCACCGCGATCGGCATCATCTACGCCGCGACCGGGACCGTGAACATGGCCCAGCTGTCCGAGCGGATCGGTGACCTGCCCGCGGACGTCCAGATGATCCTCCACGTCCTGCTCCTGCTCGGCTTCGGCATCAAGGCCGCGATCTTCCCGCTGTCCTTCTGGCTGCCCGACTCCTACCCGACCGCCCCGGCCCCGGTGACCGCGGTCTTCGCGGGGCTGCTGACGAAGGTCGGCATCTATGCGATCATCCGCACCGAGACCCTGCTGTTCGCCGAATCCTCTCTGCGGGTTCCGCTGCTGATAGCGGCGGCGCTGACGATGCTCATCGGCATCCTCGGCGCGATCGCGCAGTCGGAGATCAAGAGGATCGTCTCGTTCACCCTCGTCTCCCATATCGGCTACATGCTCTTCGGCGTGGCTTTGGGGACGAGTGTCGGCCTGTCCGCGGCGATCTACTACACGGTCCACCACATCATCGTCCAGACCGCACTGTTCCTGGCAATCGGCATGGTCGAAATGCGCGGCGGCTCGACGTCGACGAGATCCCTCGGCGGGCTCATGGTGCTCTCGCCGGCGCTGTCGATCATCTTCTTCATTCCTGCCCTCAACCTCTCGGGCATTCCGCCCTTCTCCGGGTTCATCGGCAAGGTCGCGCTCTTCGCCGCCGGCTTCTCCGATCACGACTGGCTGGCGATCTCGCTCATCGTCGCCGGCACCCTGACCAGCCTGCTCACGCTCTACGTCATCGGCCGCACATTCAACCTCGCGTTCTGGCGGGACCCCGCCGACGCCGAGGAGCCCAATGAGGGGCTCGTCAGCGAGTTCAGCGAACGCAAGAAGACGCTGCTGGCGGGCAAGACCTGGAAGTCGCAGATCGGCGTGCCCGGTCCGATGGTCGCCGCCACCTCGGCGGTGGTGCTCGCCTCGATCATCCTCACGATCGGCGCCGCACCCCTGTGGGACCTGTCGAACCGGGCGGCGGACAATCTGCAGACGCCGATCAACTATGTCTCGACGGTCCTCGGCGGTGATGACTCATGAGCCCGAACCGGCCGCGGATGACCAAGGGCAGAAGCTTCGTCCAGCAGCTCGTGCTGGTCTTCTTCCTCGTGCTGCTGTGGGTGATGCTCTGGGATTCCGTGTCCCTGCTCTCGATCCTCACCGGAGTCATCCTCGCCCTCGTCGTCACCCGCGTCTTCTACCTTCCCCCGGTCGTGCTCTCCGGCCGGTTCAACATCATGCATGCCGCCGTCTTCGGACTGTGGTTCGTCTACTCGCTCGTCCACGCCTCGGTGGAGGTGGCCTGGTTCGCGTTCCGCCGCCGCGCCGTCGGGGCCGGGTCGGTCATCGCCTGCGACCTGCGCACGAGCTCCGATCTGCTGATGACCCTGATCGCCGACACCGCCAGCCTCATCCCCGGTTCGATCATCATCGACAGCGACCGGGCGCTGGGCATCCTCTACCTCCACGTCCTCGACTGCGACTCGGAGGAGAAGATCCGCACCGCGAAGGCTCAGGTCTACCACATCGAGGAGCTGCTGATCAGGGCGCTGGGCTCCCACCGCGACCTTGCGGCGCTGCGGGCGATCCCCGACCCGATGCACCAGCACGGAGGTGAGGGTTGATGAGCCAGATCGTCCTCGACGTCCTCATCGTCGCTGCCTCGGTGCTGCTGGCCGCCTCGGCGGTCATGGCCCTCTACCGCATCGTCCGAGGACCCTCGATCCTCGACCGCATGATCGCCACCGACGTCGTGCTCGCCTCGATCATGTGCGGCCTCGGCGGGTACATGGCCCTGTCCGGCCGCACGGATCTGCTCCCGGTGCTCATCGTGCTCGCGATGCTCGGCTTCGTCGGCTCCGTGAGCGTGTCCCGGTACGTGTCCAAGTCCGATTCCATGACCCCCGGCGCCGAGGCGGGCGCGCTGAGCGACTTCTCCGCCTCGGACTGGCATATGCCCAAGTCCTCCGACGAGGCGGGGTCGGGGTCCGGGGCGGGCGCTGGGTCGTCCGCGAGCTCGGGTGCCGCGACCGATTCCGATGCCTGGCCCGATGACGTGGCCCGGGGCATCGCGAATGTCGCCGACGGTCCCGAGGCGGTGACCGTGCGCGATGAGGAGCCCGTGGTCGGGCTCGACAGCGGATCCGATCCGGAGCCGGCCGACGCACACGAAGCGGAACCGGCGGACGCGGACGAAGCGGAGCTCGGCACCGAATCCGAGGCGGTGGCCGCACATCCGGCGGGGGAGGATTCCGCGCCGAAGCGTGAGGAAGAGCCCTTCGACGAACACGCCGACGTCGACGGAGAGGGGCTGGGCACCGGTCCCGACCCGGGACCCGCCGACGCCGACGACGGCCCGGACGACTCGGACGAGGGAAGGGGAGCACCATGATCCTCGACATCATCTCAGCAGTGCTGATCCTCCTCGGCGGGGTCCTGTCCCTGGCCGCCGCACTCGGTCTGCTGCGCTTCGGGGACCTGCTCTCACGCATGCACGCGAGTGCGAAGCCCCAGGTCCTGGGGCTGCTGGTGGTCGCGCTCGCGATTGCGATCCAATTCCCGACCTGGGCCACGGTGACCACGCTGGCCATCGTCATCTCCTTCCAGCTGGTGACGATTCCGGTGGCCACGCACATGGTCGGTCGTGCCGGATATCGCACCAAGCACCTGCGTCGTTCTATGCTGTATCGAGATGAACTCGCCGAGGCGGTCGACCGAGCCGAGGCCAGGGAGCTCGCCTGGGAGCGACAGAGAGGAACCGGAACGGACCACCATGACGGCTGAGAATCAGAACGATCCCCAACCCCTTGTCCTGGTCGCCGATGACGAGCCCGATGTGCTCGGCGCGGTGGTTCCCTTCCTCGAGAGATCCGGATTCCGGGTGCTGGCCGCCAGCGACGGGCTGCTCGCACTCGACGAGATCCACCGGCACAAACCCGATGTCTGCGTCCTCGACGTGCTCATGCCCGGTGCCGACGGTCGGCAGGTGCTCAGGCGTCTGCGGCAGGAGGAGAACTGGGTTCCCGTCCTCCTGCTGACTCAGGTCGGCGAGGGTGTCGAACGGGCCATGGCGCTCGAAGAGGGCGCCGATGACTATCTCAACAAGCCCTTCGACCCGCATGAGCTGGTCGCCCGCATCCGAGCGGTGCTGCGCCGGACCCGCAATGACGGTCCGCCCCTGGCCACGGCTCCCTTGCTCGTCTCCAGCTTCGGCCTGCGCGTGGACCGAGTGGGCCGTCGCGCCTGGCTGGGCCAGCGCGAACTCGTCGTCACTCCCAAGGGCTTCACCCTGCTGGAGTACCTCATGGTGCACAAGGACGAACTCATCGAACGCTCCCGCCTGCTCGAGGTGCTGTGGGGATTCGAAGAGGCCGTGGGCACCCGCGCCGTCGACTCCCGCGTTGCCGAACTGCGCCGGGTCCTCGGCGAGGACGCCGCCGAACCTCGGTGGATCGCCACCGTGCAGGGCCGCGGCTACCGATTCGTCGGTGAGGTCCGCGGCGAGGATCGGCAGCGGAGCCTATGACGAACTTCCTGGTCATCGAGGTCCAGATCTGGCTGTTCCTCCTGCTCCTGTTCCTTGTCTTGGCGGGGTTGGCCGTGGCCGCCTGGTTCGGCTGGCGATATCTGAAGAAGCGCGAGGCCCGGCAGCGTGAGTCGATCGAGTCCGCGGCCGCCGAGGACTCGCTGGCCAAACGCAACCGGATGCTCATCCGCCTCGACCACGAGCTGAAGAATCCCCTCACCGCGCTGCGCACCTCCGCGGCGAGCATCCGCGAGGTCGTCCGCGACGGGGGCACCATCACCGAAGTGGAGCCCTCTGCCAAACAGGTCGACGTCTCCTCCCGGCGGGTGGCTCGCCTGCTGGCCGATCTGCGCAAGCTCGCCGATGTCGAGACCCGCATCATCGAATATGCCCGCGTTGACCTCGACGCGCTCATCCATCAGGCCGTCGAGGATGCCTCCACCGCACCTGGTGCCGAGGATCGGATGATCGTGGCCACCGTCGCCCGCGCACCCTGGCGTCTGCCCGATGTCGCCGGCGAAGAGGATCTGCTGCTGACCGCGATCCTCAACCTCCTCGGCAACGCCCTGAAGTACTCCTCGCAGGCCGAGGTCGTCGAGCTGCGCGCCAATGAGCAGATCATCGACGGCCACCGCTGGGTCGTCGTCGAGGTCGCCGACACCGGCAGCGGCATCCCGCTGGCCGAGCAGGAAGGCGTGTGGGACGAACTCTCCCGCGGCTCCCGCGTGCGGGCAGTCGCCGGTTCCGGCATGGGCCTGTCCCTCGTCCGCGCCATCGTCACCCGCCACGGCGGCTCGGTGCAGCTGTTCAGCCAAGAGGGTGTGGGCACCTCCGTGCGCATGGTCCTGCCCGTGCTCGGCGATGCCGCGCAGGTGACCGTGCCCCAGATGGGCGAGCACATGGACCGGGTGGCGGCAGGCTCGCACCCCGTGCAGCCGGTGCAGCTGCCCGACTCGCGGCAGTCCCCGGGATTCCTCCCGCCGAGGCAGCCGAGCGAAGACGAACTCCAGGGCCGGATCCTCGGAACGCCGAGGCGTACCTCGAAGCGCCGGCTCGAACGCGTCGACGGCAACCTCGTCCACCGCTCGACCGGAGAGTCGGTCTCCGGCGGGTTCCCACCCGATTCCGGGCAGCATTCGCAGTTCAAGCCGGGCCCCGGCGTGCCTCGCGGCAACGGATATCCCGGCAGTCAGCCGAATGGCCCCAACACCGGCGGGCAGAATCCTAGTGGGCCGCAGTCGGGCGGGCAGGGTCCGTCGGGCCCGCAGGCCGTTGGGCAGCAGCCGAACGGTCCGCACACCGGCGGACAACAGCCGAACGGGCAGCAGCCGAGCCATGCGGCTCCGCAGCAGCCGTACCAGCAGAATTCGGCTCCGCCCCAGCCCAGCCAGCCTCAGGCTGGTCAATACCAATCCGGCCATCCTCAATCCGGCCAGACCCAGGCTGGCCAGCCCCAATCTGCGCCGCACCAATCCGGGCAGCCCCAGTCCGGCCCGCAGCCGCCTCAACCGCAGCAGTGGCCGCCTCCGCCGCAGTCCGGTCCGCCTGCCGCTCCTGAGTCCGAGCCGCAGTACCCGAGGCGCCGTGACCTGCGGTCGAGGGACGACTCCCAGTGACCGGTGCTCGCTCCCTCTGTGCCCTGGCGGCAGGAACGATCATCCTCGGCTTCGGGTTGAGCGGCTGCTCGGCCCTGCAGATCCACACCGCTGAGAAGGATGCGGCTCCGGTGAGGGTCGCCGTCCAGGATCAGCCCGGGAGCGAGCCGACGGCCGAACCCACCAAGGGCGGCGTCCCCGAGGGGATGACTGTGGAGACGATCAACCTCGGCGCCGCCTGCCCAGTCGAGATCGGATTCGCCCTGGGCGGAGACTGGACGGCCGGGTCCAGCAGCGAACAGTTCCACGTGTACTCACGGGGGACCTCGGTGACCGAGAGCGACATGATCATCATCAGCTGCAACGAAGCCTATGACGACAGTGCCCAGGCCGTCGTCGACGGGAAGAAGAACTACGCGTTCTCCGAGAAGGACTCGCAGGTCCAGGCCGAACGGATGGGCACGATCACGGCGGGAACCTTCTGGAGCTACCAGGGCGTGCTCGGGCCGACCGAGATCCTCTCCATCAACCAGAGGCCCACGGCCATGTACGGAACCCAGCTCGGCTACAAGGTCAACGGCCGCCTCGTCAACATCTCCATCGAGATGCGGGCGCTGGAGACGAACACGAAGGCGACCGAGGAGTTCAAGCAGATGCTGCCGACTCTCGAGGTCGAGGGGGAACGGGTCCCGACCCCGCAGTTCAAATAGAGTCAGGTGCGCATCGCCCCGGGGAATCTAGGATGGGGACATGACGACTCACGACGCAGTGACCAGACTCCTCGATGCCCGCCGACTGCAGGGCATCCTGACGAATTACAGCGGGCGCGTCCTCGCCCAGTACTCCTTCCCCGACTCCGCGGGCAGCTCCTCACTCAGCCACCTCGCCGACATCGGGGGTGAGACGCCGCGCAGAATCACCCGCGGACAGCAGTCCATCGCGGCGGCGGCGCTGAGTGAGAACGGAACGATCTGCTTCGCCGCGAAGCGACCCGGCGAGGACGGCAAGGACGCCGAGAGCCCCAGTCTGTGGGCACTGCCGCCTAACGGTGAGGCCCGCAGGCTCGCCGAGCACGACGGCGGCTTCACCCGCATCGACGCCAAGGGTGAGACCCTCATCGTCGAATTCCCTGTCCACACCTGGGCCGGGACGGAGACGCAGCACCAGGAATACAGCAGGGAACGCATCGAGGCGAAGGTCAGCGGAATCCTCCACACGGGCTTCCCCGTCAGGCGCTGGGATCACGACCTCGGCCCCGGTGTGCAGACGCTCGCGGTGGCGGACCTGTCCACCCTCGCCGATGAGTTCCCCGACGTCCCGAGCGAACTCGGCCAGGCCGTCGACGATGAAGAGGGCACACCAGCCCGAACTCCCTCGGCCATCGACTTCCACCATCTTTCGCTGCCTCCCGGCCGCCTCGTCGACTGGGCCGTCGACGACAACGCCCGATTCGCACTCGTCGAGCTCGAGAAGCCCATCGACGGCCGCCTCGAAGCCGGCGAACTCTGGCGGATCGACCTGAGAGGCGGTCGCCCGCCCCGCCGCCTCACCGAACCCGCCGCTGACCACAGCTTCGGCATCGCGGCCATCAGCCCCGACGGAACCCGTGCGCTGGTCACCCGGGAGCAGTTCTGGACTCCGAAGACGAACCTGTCCATGACGCTCATGGTCCTCGATCTCGAGACCGGAGCGACCCGCCCGGTCTGGCCCGATGCCGACTTCTGGTTCTCCCCGCTGTGGGTCGATGATCAGACGCTCGTCGCCACCGCCGACGATCACGGCCGGGGCAGCGTCTTCATCGGCGATGTCGACGACCCGCAGCCTCGGCGCCTGGCCGGGGGACCGGGGAAGAAGTACTCGTTCTCGGGACTGAGACTCTCCGGAGAATCGGTCCTCGCGACCGCCTCGGCGATCGACGTCGCCCCTCTGCCGATCGCCATCGACCTGGCCAGCGGGGAGGTCAGCGAACTCGCGAACCCGGCGAGCACGATCGATGAGGAGGGCACCCTCGCCGAGGTGGAGGCCCGGGCCGAGGACGGCACCGCGGTTCGCGCCTGGCTGGCGCTGCCCGACTCGGAGGGCCCGCACCCGCTCGTGGTCTTCGCCCACGGCGGCCCCTGGGGGTCGTGGAACGCGTGGACGTACCGGTGGAATCCGGGTCCGTTCGTCGCCGCCGGCTATGCGGTGCTGCTGCCGGACCCCGCGATCTCGACGGGCTACGGGCAGGCGATGATCGACCGCGGTCAGCAGCAGCTCGGCGGCGTGCCGTTCACCGACGTCATGGCCCTGACCGATGAGGCCTGCGCCCGGGCAGAAATCGATGCCGAGCGGATCGCCCTGGCCGGCGGATCCTACGGCGGATACATGGCCAACTGGGTCGCCGGGCACACCGGGGATCGCTTCAGGTGCATCGTCAGCCACGCCTCCCTGTGGAACACGACCTCGATGGGCCGCACCACGGACAACGCCTCGTGGGACGAGGCGATGCGGGAACAGGCGGACACGTACTCCCCGCACCTCTTCGCCTCCGACATCGAGGTGCCGATGCTCGTCATCCACGGTGACAAGGACTACCGGGTCCCGATCGGGCAGGGGCAGGAACTCTGGTTCGATCTGCTCACGAAGTCGCGGACGCCGCTGGATCCGGACGGACACACTCAGCACCGCTTCCTCTACTACCCCGACGAAGGGCACTGGGTGCTCGGGCGCGGCAACGCCGAGGTCTGGTACCGCACGGTGCTGGCCTTCCTCGACACCCATGTGCTCGGGATCGAGGCGGAACGCCCGCGCACCCTCGGGTGAGTGGCGGGGCGCCCGTGGTCAGACGGCTCGCGGACTCCGAGACGAAGTGGTTCGCGGGCGACAACCGGGCATCCCCTCTGTCCGTCCGCGCGATAATGTGTCATTATGATGATTGAATACTTTCAAATTCGATCAGGAGAATGATTGGTCATGACGCTCGGCCGATTCATGGAAGAAGAGCTGCGCAGCCAGCCCGAGACCTGGGAGCGGACCCTCGAGGTCACGGCCGCCGCCTCGGCGCTGCCTCAGAACGGCGAACGCATCGCCGTCATCGGCTGCGGGTCCTCCTGGTTCGGTGCGCAGGTCTTCGCCTCCCTGCGCGAGACGCTCGGCCTGGGTGAGACCGACGCCTTCACCGCCAGCGAATTCCCCGCCGCACGCAGCTACGACCGAATCGTCGCGATCTCCCGCTCCGGCACCACCACAGAGGTCGCCGAGGCGCTCGACCGACTGCGTGCGCACAAGTCCGGGGGAGGGGCCGCGGGCTCTGCCGGGTCGTCCGATCCTGCCGGCGCAGAGGTCCCGGTGACCTCCATCCTCGGGGTGGCCGACACCCCGATCGGGCAGCGCTCGACCCATGTCATCGCACTCGACTTCGCCGACGAGCGATCGGTCGTCCAAACCCGATTCTCCACCTCGGCGATCGTCGCGATGCGCTCCTGGCTGGGCCTGGGCGCGCAGCTCACCGGGGCCATCGCCGACGCCCGTCAGGTGCTCGCCGGCATCGCCGAGGACTTCACCACCGCCGATGACTCCGTCCTTGATGAGGAACTGCTCACCGCCGAACAGTTCAGCTTCCTCGGCCGCGGTTGGACCTGGGGGCTGGCCAACGAAGCGGCGCTGAAGATGCGCGAATCCGCGCAGGCCTGGACCGAATCGTATTCCTCGATGGAGTACCGGCACGGCCCTATCGCCATCGCCGCACCCGGCCGCGTGAGCTGGCAGTTCGGCGAAGCACCGGCCGGACTGCAGGAGCAGGTCGAGGCCACCGGAGCCCGCTTCGAAAACGCAGACCGTGACCCTCTGGCCGAGCTCGTCCGCCTCCACGCGCTCGCCCTCATCCGGGCCCGCCGCCTCGGCGTGGACCCGGACAATCCGCGCTCGCTGACCCGGTCGGTCGTCCTCGGGGGATGACCACACGGGATGAGATCCTCGCCGTGGCCGAGGGAGTGGACCTCGGCCCGGGGCCCGTCGCGCTCGCCGTGGACGTCGGCGGCACCGGGCTCAAGGCGGGGCTCATCGACTCGAGCGGCAGGATCGCCGATGCCCGGACCGCACCAACCCCCGCCTGCGCCGGAACCGACGGTGCGGAGGTCATCGACGCCGTCGCCCGGCTGCGGGACGCCTTCGCCCGCACCGCCGTCACCTCGGCGGCCGTGGTCGTCCCCGGCATCGTCGATGAAGCCACGGGGACCGGAATCCACTCGGCGAACCTCGGTTGGCAGGATGCGCCGCTGCGTGCCCTGCTCACCGAGCGCCTGAGCATCGGCGTCACCGTGGGCCACGATGTGCGTTCGGCCGGGCGGGCGGAGTTCGACCTCGCCGAGGCGATGCCACCTGACGCCGTGATGCTCACCCTGGGCACGGGGATCGCCGCGGCCGTCCGCATCGACGGCAGGATCGTCTCCGCCGGGGGCTATGCCGGCGAGGTCGGCTTCACCGAGGTTGCCGTCGACACCGCCGACGGGCTCTTTCGCGGTCCGGCCGAGCACATCGCCTCGGCTGCCGCGATCTCGCGCCGCTACGCCGAGCGGTCGGGAAGAGACGTCACCGGTTCCCTCGCGGTTCTCGAGGCCGCGCAGGCCGGCGATCCGATCGCACAGGCGGTGCTCGCCGAGGCGGTCGAGGCCCTCGGTGCGATGTGTGCCCAGATCGTCGCGGTCATCGCCCCGCAGGCCATCGTCTTCGGCGGAGGCCTGAGCGGTGCCGCCGGACTCCTCGACGGCGTCGAGACCGCGATGCGCTCCCGGCTGGGATTCCACCGGGTGCCGAGCATCCGCCGTGCTCGACTCGGCTCCGCCGCCGGACTCATCGGCGCGGGGCTGCTGACCCGGGATGCGTTATGAGCGCGGGGCAGGAGGCGGCCGGCAACGATGCGGCAGACGGCAGCGAGCCGGTGGCCAGTGGCGAACCGCCCCGGATCGTGTCCGTCACGCTCAGCCCGGCACTCGATCTCACCCTGGCCACCGGGCAGCTTGAGCTCGGCTCCTCGCAGAGGATCGCGGCCGCGAACGCGCGCCTCGGGGGCAAAGGCATCAACGTCGCCCGAGTCCTCGCCGAACTGGGCTGCGGTGTCTACGTTCAGGGGCCGGTTGCTCGCGAGCACTGGCCCAAGAGTGCGGACAGGCATGCCGCCGATTCGCCCGCCGCAGATTCGCCCGCCGGCAATATGGCGTCGACCGAGCGGACCGATCACGGTGGTCTGATCTGGGACCTCACGGACACCGAGTCCCCGCTGCGCCGCAGCTACGCCATCGTCGAGGACTCGGGACGAGCGACCGTGCTCAACGAGCACGCCCACGCGCATCCCGCCGAGGTCTGGGCCGGGCTCGAAGCGGGCATCCTCCGGCGGATGAGCGAGCCCGCGGTGAAAGTGCTCGTCATCTCCGGATCCACCCCGGCGGATCTGCCCGCCGGTTTCCACGACCGAGTCATCGCCGCGGCCCATGAGCAAGGCGCCACCGTCATCGTCGACACCTCCGGGCCGGGACTGCATCTGGCGGCCCGGGCGGGAGTGGACTGGGTGAAGCCGAACAGTGAGGAACTCGCCGAGATCGCTGGGGCCGACAAGCTGATCCAGGCCGGGGCCAACGAGCTGATCAGTGCCGGAGCCAACGAACTGATCCGGGCCGGAGCCAACGAACTGATCCGGGCCGGAGCCGGCACAGCCCTCGTCTCTCTCGGCAGCGAAGGCATGGTCTTCGTCGACGACACGGGGGTTCGGCTGTGGGCGCGTCTGGACCGAGCCCTGCGCGGCAACCCCACCGGAGCCGGAGACGCCGCCGTCGCAGCATTGGCCCGGTGGTTGGCCGACCGGGCGAGCCCCGGAGGCCCCGCGGAAGCGGGTCGGCTCATAGGCTCGCGACGCCCAGCAGTCATGGAGCGACTCCGCGACGATGAGGTCGAGGCCCTTCTTACCGACTCGGTGGCGATCTCGGCGGCGGCGGTCCTCATGCCGCAGGCCGGGCAGATCCACCCGAGCTGGGGCCGACTGCGTGAGGACGTCGTCCTCGGCTCCCAGGCAAGCCCCATCGCCCCAACCGACACCACCTCCTCGGCGAACACCGACTCCCACAACACACTGAAGGGCCGAGCATGACCCGAGCGACGACGATCGACCTGCTGCGGGACACCAAGCACACCGCACACACCGGGCCCGCCGCACACACCGGGCCCGCCGCACACACCGGGCCCGCCGCACACACCGGGCCCGCCGCACACACCGGGCCCGCCGCGGTCGGCGCCTTCAACGTCATCCATCTCGAATCCGCCGAGGCCATCGCGGCCGGTGCGGAACAGGCGGGCCGGCCGGCGATCATGCAGATCTCCGAGAACTGCGTGCGCTATCACGGCCGGCTGACCCCCATCGCCCGGGCCACCCAGGCCATCGCCGACTCCGCGAACGTCCCGATCGCCGTCCACCTCGACCACGCCACCGATACCGAACTCGTCGACGAGGCCATCGAACTCGGCTTCGACTCGGTCATGTACGACGGCGCCCACTTCGACTTCGATTCCAACTGCGCCACCACCGCCGAGGTGGTCCGCCGTGCCCATGCCTGCGGCATCGGCGTCGAGGCCGAACTCGGAGAGATCGGCGGCAAGGACGGAGCCCACGCCCCGGGGGTGCGCACCGACCCGGATGAGGCGCGACGTTTCGTCGAGCGCACAGGAATCGATGCCCTCGCTGTCGCCGTGGGCAGCTCCCACGCCATGGTCGAACGCACCAGCCGACTCGACCTCGCCCTCATCGAACGGCTGGCCGGCACTCTCGCCGTCCCCCTCGTGCTCCACGGATCCTCCGGGGTCGCGGATGCAGAGATCGTCCGCGCGGTCGACGCAGGAATGGCCAAGATCAACATCTCCACCCATCTCAACAAGGTCTTCACCGCCGCGGTGCGGGCGAGCCTCGACGCCCGACCCGAGCTCGTCGACTCCCGGAGATACCTGGGACCGGCGCGAGACGCCTTCGCCGCCGAGGTCGCCCGCCTGCTGACCGTGCTGTCGGGAGATTGACCGTGCTGTCGGGAGACGGGTTTGCCAAAGCGGACGACGAGGACTGAAAGTTGGCTTATGAACATGCGTGAAGACCGCCTCGATGCGATCCTGTCGCGCCTCGACCGGACCGGTTCGGTCGGGGTGGATGCGCTCAGCCGGGAGCTCGAGGTGTCCGTGGCGACGATCCGCCGCGACCTCGATCTGCTCGAACAGCGCCGCCTCGTCGAACGCACCCACGGCGGGGCCACCCGGCGGGCCGTCGATTACGATCTCTCGCTGCGGTACAAGGAGGCGGCTGCTACCGAGGCCAAGGCGGCGATCGCCCGCGCCGCCGTCGACCGGATCACCCCGGGATCAGTCATCGGCCTCTCCGGGGGAACCACGACATTCATGGTCGCCGACGCCCTCAGCCAACGCGATGACCTGCTCGCCGACCTCACGATCGTCACCAATGCCGTGGACATCGCGAACAAACTCGCCATCCACCCCGGTCTCAAGGTCATCGTCTGCGGTGGGGTGATCAACGCCTCGAGCTTCGAACTCGTCGGCTCCTTCGTCGACGCGGTGCTGCGCAGCATCTGGCTCGACCTCGCCTTCGTCGGTGTGCACGCGATTTCCGCGACCGCCGGCTGCATGACCGCGAACGAGGACGAGGCCTTCGTCAATCGGCTCATGGCCGAACGAGCCGAGCACGCCATCGTCGTCGCCGACTCCTCGAAGTACGGTCACCGCTCCTTCGCCTCGGTCGGCGGCACCGAGGTGTTCGAGGCGATCATCACCGACGACAACCTCGGCGAGGATGCCCGCAGGGAGCTGACCGAAGCGGGCTTCGACTTGGAGCTCGCCCAGACCGGGAGCGGGCAATGACGGACGCGAAGCCCCCCGCCGAGGCGATGGACCGGCAGACCCCCGCCGAGGTGATCGTCCACGACGTGGTCATCCTCGACAGCGCGTCGGCCGCTCCGGCAACAGCGGACGCCACGGCCCCGACAGAGCGCGCCACAGCACCGACGGAGCGCGCCTCAGCGTCGGTCGCGGACGCCGACTCGGGCGAGGGATGGATCGCCGCGGCCGGGGGAGTCGTCGTCTCCCGCGGGCGCGGTCCCGGCTGGAAGCAGCTGAGCACCTCGGCGACTGTGCAGATCGTCGACGGCAACGGCGGATACCTCGCCCCGGCCTATGTCGATCTCCACTGCCACGGTGCCGGCGGCGTGAGCGCTGAAGACCTCATGGCAGGCACCGCCGATGCTGCGTCCACCGCCGATGCTCCGGGCCTCGCCGAGATCCTCGCCGTTCACCGGGCGCACGGCACCCGGGCGCTCGCCCTCTCCTTCGTCTCGGACACGATCGACGGACTCTGCCTCTCTCTGTCAGCAGGAGCCGAAGCCGCGCGATCTGCCCCGGGGATCCTCGGCCTCCACGCCGAAGGCCCGTTCCTGTCCCCGGATTTCAAGGGCGCTCACGCCCCCGAAGTCCTCACCGCCCCCACCCCGGAGGCGGTCGAACGGATCCTCTCTGCTGCGGACGGAACGCTCGTGCAGGTCACCCTCGCCCCCGAACTCCCCGGAGCGATCGAGACGATCGGCCGGTTCACCTCGGCGGGAGTGCGGGTGGCCATCGGGCACACGGCGGCGGACTACGCGCAGGCCGCGGAAGCCTTCGATGCGGGAGCGACCATCCTCACGCACGCGTTCAACGCGATGCCCGGCATCCACCACCGCGCTCCGGGACCGGTCCTCGCGGCAATCGACGCAGGCCAGGTAACCCTCGAACTCATCAACGACGGGGTGCACGTCGCGACCCCGGCCGCGCGCATGCTCGCGAATCTTGCGCCGGGTCGGATCGCGCTCATCACCGATGCGATGGCCGCGACCGGGATGGACGACGGGCGCTATATGCTCGGTTCCCTGCCTGTCCAGGTCGAGGACTCCGTGGCCCGGCTCGTCGCCGCTGATGGCACCGTCGGATCGATCGCCGGATCCACTCTGAGCATGGACGATGCCGTGAGGCGTGCGGTCATCGAGGTGGGGCTCAGCCCGTTCGACGCCGTGCGGGCCGCGAGCCTGACTCCGCTGCGGTCGCTCGGACTCGCCGCCGAGGACGACGATGAACTCCTGGCAGTGGGAATGCCGGCCGAGTTCCTGCTCCTCGAGACAGACCTGAGCATCCGCGAATCGTGGATCCCCGGCTGAGCACTGTGCGATTTGCGCGCTCTGGTGCCGAACGTGGCACGATAGGACCATGGATGCCCTGCTCCTCATCGACACCGACGACGCCAGCTATCCCAGCGATGACGCCATGGAGATCCTCGGCGACATCGTCACTCGCACCCGCGCGGTCGGAGGGGTGCTGATCTTCGTCTCGACGAAGGAGGACCTCGCCGAGACCGAGGACGAGGAGCTGAGCATCTTCGTCCCCGACGAGGAAGACCTCGTGCTCCGCTCGGACCACCCCGACATCTTCGAAGGCGTCGGCGACCTGGCCGCCGGTCTGCATGATATGGCCGTCGACCGCATCGTCTTCGCCGGTGCCGATGATGCGCCCGGGGCCGTCTACGCCTCGGCGATGGCCGCCATCGTGTGCAACTTCGACGTCATCGTCCTCTCCGATTCGGTCACCGACCCCGAGGGCGAACCGGTCGACTGGATGGGTGCCGCCGAGGACGCCGGTGCGATGGTCAAGAAGACCGCCGACACCTGGCTGCGAATGTGAGCCGCGGCGCCTGACCTGAGTTGGGTGCCCAACTGTTTCTACGATGAGTAGAATGTGAGTGAGAGCTGGGAGCTGAGCCGGAAGGAGGGCCGATGACCGGGTGGAACAAGTCCGTGCGGGCGCTCTTCGCCGCGCTCATCACGACTCTTCTGGCTGTGCTCATGCACCTCGGGGCGGGCGGAGTCGTCGCCCCGACCGGTGTGGCCCTCGTCTTCATCCTCGTCCTCTGGGCCGCGATGATCTTCGCCGGCCGTCGCCTCGGCTATCTCTCGCTGGTGGTCATCCTTGGCCTCGGCCAGGCGCTCATGCACCTGTCCATGGGCTGGTTCGGTGCCATGGGCACCGCACAGTCAGCCTCGGCGAACGGTTCCGGCCAGCCGTCGTCCGGATCCGCGCTTGCACAGTCCCATGCTCATCAGCACCTCGGCCACGAGGCGGGAACGCTCGATCTCAGCCACGCGGGCACGATGGCACATTCGCACGGGGCCCACGGAGCCGGAGCTTCCATGTCCGGAGGCGCAGGTGCAGACCTCGGCATGCTGCTGGCCCACATCGCCGCCGTCCTCGTCACCGCGGTCATCCTCAAGCGTGGTGAGGACATCGTCCTCACCATCCTGCAGCTCGCGCTCGGTCCCGTGGCGACCGCAATCCAGGCCCTCGCCGAGGCGGCCGGCACCCTGGCCGAGTTCCCGGCCCGTGCCGCACGCGGTGAGTTCCGGCTGCCGCAGGCGATCACCTCCGCCGTCACCGGCCCGAACTATCGTCGCGGCCCGCCCGCGCTCGTCTGACACACCTCCATCACCGGCGGCGAGCCCCGCCGGACCACCATTCATCTGGTGACAGTCGAGCGCATCCCGGCTGCCCGTGGGCAGCCACATGGAGCCGCGCCCGGGCCACCGGCCGTGTCGCGACATTGCGTCACGGTGCGGGCCCGTTGCCCTGTGCCCTGCTCGACTGCACCGAGAACCGAAAGTGCAGACGACAATGCGAAAGAACATCACCCTGGCCGCCGCCGTACCCCTGGCCCTGATCATCGGCCTCGCCGGCTGTGGGCAGAGCCAGAGCCAAGCCCAAGAATCCGCCACCACCGAATCCGCCACCGCCGATGCGAACTCCGAGGTCGACGCTGCGGCCCTCAGCCTCGACGACGCGTGGGTCAAGGCCGCCGACGACGGCATGACCGCGGTCTTCGGGACGCTGAAGAACAACACGGACAAGGACATCACGCTCGTCGAGGCGAAGTACCCCGACGCCGATATGGTCCAGCTCCACGAAACCGTCGAGGACGATTCGGGAGCGACGACGATGCGGGAGAAGAAGGGCGGTGTGGCCATCCCCGCCGGCCAGAGCGTGACCTTCGAACCGGGCGGCGACCACATCATGCTCATGGGGTTGAAGAAGCCGATCAAGGCGGGCGAGGAGATCTCCGTCGAACTCGTCACCGCCGATGATCAGAGCGTCGACGTCACCGCTGTCGCGAAGGAGTACTCCGGAGCCAAGGAGAACTACTCCCCGGAGGAGGCAGAGGGGAACGCTGATGACGAGAGCGCAGATGAAGGCGACATGAGCCACGACGACATGGACCACGACGACATGGATCACGAGGACATGGGCCACGAGGACATGGATCACGGTGATCACTGATCCGCACGAGGAGGGGCGGGGCCCGGCCGACAGTCAAGGATCTGCGGCCGGGTGCCCCTTCGGCTTCAGTCGCCGGCGGCTCATCGCCTCGGCGGCTGCGGCCGGGGGCACCGGTGTCATCGGAGCGGTGGCCGGCTTCGGGATCGGCCGAGGTCGTGCCGCAGAAGCTCCGGCATCGCCTCGGCGGGATCTCACCGGGGCCAACGGGCCCGTTCTCGAACCCTTCTACGGTACTCACCAAGCCGGGGTGGAAACCCCGGCCCAGGCCTATGCGCACTTCCTCGCGCTGCGCCTCAGACCCGGAACCAAGGCCGCCGAGGCGGTCCGCTGGCTGCGTCTGCTCACCGCGGATGCCGCGGCGCTGACTCAGGGGACCGCACCGCTGGCCGACTCCGAACCCGAGCTCGCCCGAGATCCGGCGCGGCTGACGGTCACCTTCGGCTTCGGTCGCAGGCTCGTCGCCTTCGCGGGCAAGGACCGAGTGCCCGACTGGTTGGGTCCGCTCGAGAAATTCCGCATCGACGATCTCGAGACCAAGCTGTGCGAAGGGGACCTGCTCCTGCAGATCTGCGGGGACGACCCGCTGACCTTGGCCCATGCCCGCAGGATGCTGTTCAAGGACTCACGGGCATTCGCCGAGCTGGCCTGGCAGCGAGACGGGTTCCGTCGATCCTACGGCAGTGAGGGGGAAGGGCAGACGCAGCGGAACCTGTTCGGCCAGCTCGACGGGACCGCGAATCCGGGCCCCGGGTCCGAGGACTTCGCCCGCATCATCTGGGGGCAGGGAACCGGGCGAGCCGATGCGCGATTCTCAGCACGCGGCGAACCGCCGACCGACCTCGGCGCGCATCTGCCCGACTGGATGCGCGGAGGCACCACCCTGGTGCTCCGGGACATCGCCATGAACCTCGAGACCTGGGACGAGGCGGACCGCCCGGGGCGGGAGTTCTCGGTCGGCCGCACGCTCGATACGGGAGCTCCGCTCTCGGGCGGGGACGAGTTCGATCCGCCGGACTTCACGGCCGTGGACGCGCGCGGGCTGACGAAGATCTCTGCAGCCTCGCACGTGGCCCGCGCTCGTGACGGCTTGGGTCCGGAGGTGCAGATCCACCGGCGGACCTTCAACTACGAGACGGGCGCGGGGGAGGAGTCCGGATTGCTGTTCGCATCCTTCCAGGCCGACATCGATCGGCAGTTCCTGCCGATCCAGCGCCGCCTCGCCGAGGTGGACCTGCTCAACACCTGGACGACGCCGATCGGCTCGACGGTGTGGGCGATCCCACCGGGCATCGAAGAGGGCGAATACATCGGTCAAAGCCTGTTCGAAGGATGAGCGTGCCGGGTCCGGTCAGTCCGTGAGCTCGGTGCCGAAGGGCCTCGGGGAACTCTTCGCCGACGCCCTTCGTGCCGAGGAAGTGCATGCCCTCCGGGTCACCCATCGCGCTCTTCGGGTCCTCGAGATCCTTGACGTCGAAGGTGTTGTTCGCCCAGAACGGCTCCGGGTTCGACGCCGATGATCATCGCGGCGAGAGTGCGTGACTTCATTGTTCAATCCTCTTTGCAATAGCTGTCCGTTCGATCGAATCAGGCCATCGTTGGTCCTGACTCGAGCTCCCGGAGGAGTTCCGAAACGGCGATCACATTTGTGATCATAAACTCGTGTACAGCCCTATAACCACAGTCCTCCTGCGAGTTCCAGTGATTGGGCAAAGACGGGTGCGCAGCCTGGATCTGGGTTCAGAACCGTGCTCAGAACAATGGCCGGGGCAGTGCTTCTTCCCATTCGAGCAGCCAGCGTTTGGTTGGGAGGCCGTTACCCGGTCGACCGCCCGAATACCCGCCGAGCCCGTCGCCTGCGACCACTCGGTGGCAGGGCACGATGATCGGGATCGGGTTGAGACCCATGATGCCGCCCACGGCGCGGGCGGGAATGCCGGTGCCGCTGCGGTCGGCGAGCTGACCGTAGGTGAGGGTCTCTCCGTGGGCGACGGAGTCTGCAAGCGTCGTCAGCACGGTGCGGGCCACCTCGGAGACCTTGCCGAAGTCGACAGGCAGAGCGAACTCATGGAGGCTGCCGTCGAAATAGGCACGCATCTGCTTCAGCGCCCGGGACAGCAGAGGATCCGCTGGATCGTCCGAGGCAGATCCGCGGGGCTCGGTCGGCGCCTCGGAGGTGGGAACGCCGGCAGCGGGGGCCGCCATGGGGGTGGAGCTCTCGTTCGCGGGGATCACCTCGGCGGGGAGTTCGCGGATCCATTCGACGCGGACGATCGAGCACCCGTCTCTCGTGATCGCCAGTGGACCGACAGGGGAGGCCACGGTCGCCGTTGCTCTCGACTCGTCGGTGGTCATGGGCCAAAGCTAGCGCACGGCACAGACATGGTCGAGGCGGGCCGTCGTGGTGGGAACCGGTCGGCCGGGTCGAGGAGTGAGCTCGGGTGGGGAATGCAGCAGTCCCTCCACCCGCGCGGTTGCGGGGTGGAGGGACTGCAGGTGCGTCAGAGAATGAGTGTCGAGCTCAGAGAGTTCGAATCACTTGTCCTCATCGGCGAGTTCACCGTCGTAGGCATCGGGATTGGCCTTGAGCCATTCGGCGATGGCGGCTTCTCCGTCGTCCTTGTGCTTGTTGACGACGAGGTCCTCGAGGTCGCCGTACTGAGCATCATCGAGTTTGATCTTGCTGACATAGTCCGCAGCCTCCGAGAACTCTTCACCGAAGCCTTTGGTGGCCGTGAAGTGAAGCTTTTCGGGATCGCCCATCGCACCCTTCGGGTCCTCCAGGTCCTTGACGGGATAGGAGTTGTTCGCCCAGAACGGACGCCACAGGGTGACGACGACGTCCTTCTCGGCGTCGGTGGCGTTGCCAAGCTCGGTGAGCATCGCGGCGGTCGACGAAGTGACGAGTTCGTACTCGCCGTCGAGGCCGTATTCGGGAATCATCTCCTTAGTGGCCTTGGTCAGACCGGCGCCCGGCTCGATGCCGATGATCTTGCCATCGAAGTCACCGCCCTTGCCCTTGAGGTCTTCGATGGAGTTGACATCGTCCATGTACTTCGGTACGGCGATCGTGAGCACGGCGTTGTCGTAATAGGCCCCGAGGTCTTCGAGGTCGTCGCCGTACTCGTCGATGTACTGCTTGTGCGTGACCTCAGGCCACGACGAGGGGTACATGTCGACGTCACCGTTCGCGACGCCGGCATAGAGTACGGCGGCCTCGCTGAACGTCTCGGTCTTGACGTTGTAGCCCATCTTGCCGAGCTGATCCTCGAGCAGCAGCGAGATGCTCTGCCCATCGGTCCAGCCGGTGACGTAGCCGAGCGTGATGTCGCCCTTGTCTCCGCTGCCCTCATCGCTGGAGGCTTCTTGCGAACAACCGGTCAACGCGAGGCCAAGAGCCGCCGCTGCAGCGACGATCGGGGTGAGGAATCTTTTCTTCATTGTGTGTTCCTTTTCTCTTGTGTTCGACATCTTCTGTCTGTGGGACTTTCGGATACTCAGGCGTCCGTGGTCGCGGCGGCAGAAGCCGCCTTGGCCTTGGCGCTTCGAGTGCGCATCTTTGCAACCAGTGAGTGCGGATATTCCTTGGCGTTGCCAAGTGCCGCGGTCACGCGATCGAGGTAGACGGCGATGATGACGACGCCGAGGCCCGCTTCGACGCCGAGCGGCAGATTCTGGGTGGCGACGGCCTCGACGACGTTCTTGCCCAGTCCGTCGGCGCCGACGATGCCGGCGATGACAGCCATGGCCAGGGCGAGCATGATGACCTGGTTGATGCCGGCCATGATCGTCGGCGTGGCCAGCGGGAGCTGGACTCCCCTCAGGATCTGGCCCGGTGTGGCACCGAATGACTGTCCGGCTTCGACCGTCTCAGCGTCGACTCCGCGGATGCCGAGCTCGGTGAATCGCACTCCCGGCGGCAGGGCGAAGATGACGGTCGAGACGAGACCGGGCACCACGCCGATGCTGAAGAAGGTCACGGCAGGGATGAGGTAGACGAACGCCGGCATCGTCTGCATGAAGTCGAGGATGGGTTTGATGATGGTCGAGGCCGTGTCATTCCTGGCGGCCAGGATGCCGACGGGGATCGCGATGATGATCGCGATGACCGCGGCGATGATGATCAGTGCCAGGGTCTGCATCGAGGCCACCCATTGATCCATCGTCAGGATGAAGAACAGGGTGACCAGGGTGCCGATGGCCATCTGCCACGAGCGGAAGACCCAGCCGAGCAGCGCCAGGATGATCATGATAACCAGCGGGTGAAGATCGACGAGGACCTCGGTGAGGGTGTCGATGAGGAAGTTGAAGAGCAGCGTGATGAAGTCGAAGAACCAGGAGATGTTGTCCTTGAGCCAGTCGAAGAGAATGTCGACCCATGCTCCTACTGGAATTCTGATGTTCTCCATCAGCGCTCACCCCTTCCGCCCGCGGCTTCGACTCCGGCGGCATCATCTGTTTCGGCAAGAACCTGATCGATGACTCCCGAACCGACCGGCTCCGGCCAGTCCTGGGTGGTCTGTTCCCTGTCCTGATCCTCATTCCCGTTCTGGTTTCCGAGGGCCGCCAGCAGTGTTGCGCGCGGAACGACTCCGACTAGCTGGCCCTCCTCGTTCGTCACGGGCACAGGCAGAGGCGACTCCGAGGTGGGCAGGAACAGCTCGATGAGCAGATCCTCCGGTGATGCAGGCTGCCCCACTTCTGTGATGATCTCGTCCAGGGTGGTCGCGCCCTTGCGGAGGTGGTCGATGCAGTCGCGGTCGTTGACGACTCCGAGGAACTTCCGGTTCCGGTCGGTGACGTAGACTGCTGAAGAATTGCTTTCGCGCATGCTGCGCAGGGCGACGCGGGGACCATTCTGTGTGGTCACGACCTGCCTGGCCTTCTCCATCACATTGCTCGCGGTGAGCACGCGGGCACGGTCGACGTCGTGGACGAACTGCGCCACATAGTCGTTGGCCGGATCGGTGAGGATCTCCTCGGGGGTGCCGACCTGGACGATGCGGCCATTGCGCATGACTGCGATGCGGTCGCCGAGGAACATGGCCTCGTTGAGATCGTGGGTGATGAAGATGATGGTCTTCTGCAGCTCCGACTGCAGCTCGACGAGCTGTTCCTGCATCTCGCGTCGGATCAGCGGGTCGAGAGCGGAGAACGCTTCGTCCATGAGGAGGATGTCGGTCTCTGCGGCGAGAGCGCGGGCGAGACCCACCCGCTGCTGCATGCCGCCGGAGAGCTGTCCGGGATACTTGTCTCCCCAGCCGTCCAGGCCGACGGCCTTGAGCCAACGATCGGCGGACTTATCCCGTTCGGCTTTCGCGGTTCCGCGGATCTCCAGGGCGTATGCGGCATTGTCGCGGACGGTGCGGTGGGGGAGGAGGGCGAAGTGCTGGAAGACCATCGAGATGTGTTCGCTGCGCACCTTGCGGAGGGCGGCCGCGTCGATCTTGGCGATATCGGTGCCCAACACCTCGACGGACCCGGAGGTCGTCGTCCAGAGGCCGTTGAGCGTGCGGATGAGTGTGGACTTTCCCGACCCGGACAGGCCCATGACCACGAAGATCTCTCCGGCTTCGACTTCGAAGCTCGCGTCGATGACCGCGGCTGTGCCGAGCTTGGTCAGATCGTCTCGGTCTTCGCCGGCCTCGAGTCGTTTGACGACCTCGTTCTGGCGCTTGCCGAAGACCTTGTAAACGTTTGATGCCTTGACAACGCTCACGTGTTTCCTCCTTGCATTCTTGACTCTCCGCAAGAACGAGAGGCTTCACCCCCGTTTTGCGATACGGCGGCGGTCGATCCGAATGGTTCGATCGTTCACTCGCCTCACCGCACACGGATATCTCATCCCCCATTGTAGTTTTATTCAGGGTTTTCGATCGGAATCTTGTGCCGATAATGCGGAGTGGCGAGCTTGACGATGCCTCTGACCTGCGACGATGCGAGTCTGTACGTTACTTGATTGTTATAAACAGTAGTTGGGGCAGGTAGATGTTCCCTTATCCATTTTGTTACCCGGTGATTTCGGATGATCCGGAAACGTCTCTTGTCTTCCGCCTTCGTGGGTGAAATCGGCGCGACTGCCCGCGGGAATCTCTGTCCGCGTTCTCCGTTCGGTTCTCGTCGACGCAACGCTGCATCGGTGAATGTGATGGACGGCGCAATTATATGTGATCACATCAGTCGGAGGCTAGTCGAGCGCGCTGAGATGAATGTCAGGACCCGGCCGCGGTCAATGCCATGACGGGGCGGCGAGGGGCGTCAGGGTGAGACCGTAACGAACCTCAGGACGAGTCAGTGAGGAACGCGAGGATCTCGGGGGTGACCTCCTCGGCGAATTCCTCGAAGAATCCGTGTCGCCCACCGGGGAAGATGCGGACCTGGGAACCGGGGATGCGTTCGTGCAGGAGCGCTGCGTTCTCCACCGGATTCATCCGATCCTCATTGCCGTGGATGATCAGGGTCGGTGCGTTGATCTCCGACAGCCGGTCCCATGCGTTGTGGTTGGCGCTGATGCGCAGATGGGCGGCCGACTCCTGAGTCGACATGGTGTCATCGCCGAGGAGCTTGCTGTACCGCGGTGCGACCGACCAGTCGGGAGTGTAGAAGAGGCCGTAGAGGAACCGGGTGTGCTCCTTGCCCTGCAGTCTGGCGAGGGACTGGCCGACCCTGCGGGGGCGTTTGACCGAATGCGGACCGCCCGGAGTCGTGCACGCGAGCACCAGGGCGCTGACGCGATCAGGGAAGTCGAGGGCGAGCATCTGTGCGACCCGACCGCCCATCGAGGTGCCGTAGACGGCCGCGCTCGCGATGCCCAGGTGGTCGAGCACCTCGGCGGCGTCTGCGGCAAAGCTGGCGGTCGACAGCTCACCCAACTCACCGCGACTCCCGCCGGTGCCGCGGTAGTCGAAGGTCACGGTGCGAAACTCCGGTTCGAAGTCCTCGCGCAGTCCGTCCCACCACTTGTGCGAGTTCGCCTGACCGGGAAGCAGGAGCAGAGCGGGAGCCTCGGCCGGCCCGCTGACCTGTACCGCCAGCTCAAATCCGTCCCGCGCGGTGATCGTCGAAGATTCTCCGGATTCCACCTGCTGTTCCCCTTCGCTCGTGTTCGTCATCGGCCCCTACCCTAGGATCATGAAGCAATTGCCGTTCCTCAATCATGTCGCAGGCGACCGAACCCGCGCCGAGGCGTCCGCGACGACCGAGGTCGGACGCACCCGTCCGGCCATCATCGTTCCCGTCCAGGCGATCGAGCTCGGCGAGCTGGAACAGCGGTGCCGTGCGATCGCCGCCACGGGGTTCGCCGAGGTCATCGAATGGCGGATCGACCCGCTGCTCGCGCATATCGGCGCCGCGGCTTCGGGACGGAAAGAAGCGGCGGATCGGGAGGAGACATCGGGTCGGGAGGAGGCTGCAGCCGCGGGCGCTGCCGACCTCGCCGAGGCAGTCCTGTCCTCGGCGCCGTCGGCGACCGCGGCAGGGCTGCCGGTTCTGGTCACTCTCCGCTCGGGGTTCGAAGGGGGAGCCGGGCCGATCGGTGAGGACGTCTACGCCGAGGTTCTGCGGACCCTGCTGACGAAGCTGCCCGCGGCGGTCGCCGTCGATGTCGAGATCGACCGCCTCGGCGCTTCAGAGATCATCGTGGTCGCACACGAGAACGGCGTGCCCGTGGTCGCCTCTCACCACAACTTCGCCGGCACCGATCCCGTCGAGACCCTGGTGGCGAAGTTCGCGGAGATGGCGGCCGCAGGTGCCGACGTCGCGAAGATCGCGATGATGCCGACCTCGCTCGCCGAGGTTGCCGACGTGCTTCGTGCCACCGCCGAGGCCGATGCGGCGCTCGAGTGCCCCGTGCTCGGGATCGCGATGGGCGAACTGGGACGCACGAGTCGGATCATGGGCGGAGACTTCGGCGGCTGCGCAACGTTCGCGCAGCTCGGTGAGGCCTCCGCGCCGGGGCAGATCGACGTGGCTGATCTGTCGGCCGTCTTTGACCGCCTCTACGGCTGAAAGAACTGCCGCTGCGACTGAATGATCAGTCGACGCCCTCTTCGATCTGCTTGCGGAACTTCTTCGGCAGGGCCTCGTCGCCGAAGCTGTTGCGCACGGTGTTGGCGGCGATGCGCTGGACGACGAGCTGGGCGACGGCGACGCCGACGCCCGAGACGATCGTCCAGGCCAGTGCCTCGGACATCGAGATATCGTCATCGACGGGGTTCGACGGGGCAGGGCGCTTGGTCGACTTCTCCCAAGCGAAGGTGAGGGTCTTACGAGCCGCGAAGGCCGCAATGATTGGCGCTCCGACGCCGATGATCTGCCAAGCGAGCTTTCCCATGCTCGTGTCCTTTCCTCAGACTGCGTCCGCGCGACGTGTGCCGCCCGGGTGTGGTTCGTACGAGACCACACTAACGCAGGAGATGCTCGATCGCTCGCGCTGAAGAAAGTGTGAGGATTTCATACTTTCGTGGGATGTGCGTCCGCCGTCTGCCGGATAGTTTTGAACAACAGCACACCCCTTGAGAAGAGAGTCGCAGCATGTTGAAGAAGTGGAAGGTCCCGGTCGTCACCGGTCTCTTCGTCTTCGGCGCGCTCGGCTTCATCCTCGGATTCATCCCCGTCCTCACGGACATCTTCTGGTTCGTGTGGATCTTCGGATGCGGAGCCTGCATCCTCGGGCTGATCCTCGCGGTGGTCGTGCCCTCGGCGAAAGACGAGGGCACGACCACCGCGGACAGCCCGGTCACCCGGCCTTGATCACGCTTTGGAACGCCGCGGTCAGCTCCTCGTCGTTGGCGACCGGGTTCCCGTCGAGTTCGATCAGCGCCGCGGCAGTGCGCATCGACGAGACGAACCATGCCCCGTCCGCTGACTTCACGTCCTCGAGTCGAAGATCGGCGTATTCCGCCTGCAGACCCAGGGCCGAGGCATGATCGAACAGCAGCCTCTGAGTCGTCCCCGAGAGCAGGCCGGCCTCCGGATTCGGTGTGAGCAGGCGGTCACCTCGGCGGATGACGATGTTCGCGGTCGGCCCTTCGAGGACGATGCCGTCGTGGGAGACGAACAGCGCCTCCTCGGCCCCGCGTTGCTTCGCATAGCGGTTGGCCGCCTGATTGACGGCATAGGACAGGGTCTTCGCGCCGATCAGCAGCCACGGAGCCTTGCTGCCGATATAGGCGTCGTAGCCGCGATCGAGGCTGACCGCAGACACTCCCTCGGCGCGTGCCCGTTTGATGGTCTCGTCCACGGGCACCGAGAATGCCCACCCGCGCGGCTGAGGAACCCCGTTGTTCGAGTACCCACCGGTCGAGTTCACGCCTGCCGAGTTCACGCCTGGCGATCGTCCCTGGGCGGGCTGCCCGCCGCGGGACATGGCATAGCGGACACCGAACTCGACGATCGACGGATCGGCGGCGACCACCTCGGCGATCACGGCCTCCACCGCACGATCCCACAGATCGGGGTCGGGTTCGGGAAGCTCCAGCGCCGAGGCGGATGCGCAGAATCGCGCGAAGTGGCGTTCCCGTGACACAACGGTCCGTGTGCTCGCCGAGGCGGTGACCAGCACGGTCTCGAAGATGCCGTCGCCGCGGTGGGCGGAGAGATCCGTGACGGGCAGCTGCGCGGCGGCCAGATCGGCGGGCTCGATGGTCGAGGCGGTGGGGTCGATGAGGACGAGGGCATCGGTCATGGCGCCAGTCTAGGATCCGAGGTCGATCACGGTCGGCACCGTCCGAATGCTGCCCTGCCGGACTCCGCCCAGGTTCGCCTCGGGCCGGGCGGAATCAGGGCGGAATCAGGGCCGACCTGAAACCTCAGGCCGTGCTGATGCCAAAGAGGAGTCCGAGTCCGTAGGTGACGGCCGCGGCGCCGAAGCCCACTGCCAGTTGGCGCAGCGCCCTCGGCCCCGGAGCGGTGCCCGAAAGCAGGCCGACCGTTCCGCCGGTGAACAGGAGTGCGATGCCGACGAGGCCGGCGGCGAGGATCACGGCAGGCAGTCCCGTCATCCCGAAGATATAGGGCAGGATCGGGATCAGGGCGCCGGAGGAGAAGAAGCAGAAGCTCGACAGGGCGGCGCCGAGCCCGGTGCCCAGCTCATCGCGGTCGACCCCGGCGTCGAGGCTGGGCAGCTGCGGGGCCTTCCGGTTCTTCGCCGCCGCGATCGTCCGATGCGCCTGCACCTCGGCCTCGTCGGCGTCCATTCCACGGGCCCGGTAGACGAGGGCGAGTTCGTTCGCGTCGATGTTGAGATCGGCCAGGGCGTGCCGGGACTCCGGGTCCGGAGTCGAGGCATCGAGGAGTTCGCGCTGGGAGCGCACCGAGATGTACTCGCCGGCCCCCATCGACAGGGCGCCGGCGAGCAGCCCGGAGACGCCGGTGAGCAGGATGACGGTGTTCGAGACTCCGGCGGCGCCGACGCCGAGGACGAGGGCGAGGTTCGAGACCAGTCCGTCGTTGGCGCCGAAGACGGCGGCGCGGAAGTTGCCGGACAGGCGAGCTCTGGACCGGGCGGCCAGGGCACGGACCACCTCGGCGTGGATCCGCTCATCGGCGGCCATCTCCGCCGAGGCCGCCTCGTCGTCCTCGTAGGGAGAGCTCGTCTCCGACTGCTGGGCCAGGGCGAGGATGAAGACCGAACCGAAGATCCGACCGAAGAACGCGAGAGCGTAGGTCACGAGGTCGGGTGCGCGGCGCTTCTGCGCATGCTCGCCGAGGAGGTCGGTCCAATGCTGCTGATGCCGTGCTTCCGCGGTCGCCAGGGAGAGGAGGATGTCACGGTCCTCGCCGGTACGGCGCTCGGCGAGGTCGCGGTAGACCCGTTCCTCGAGGCGTTCGTTCGCGAGATAGCGCTGCCAGCGGCGTATCGTCCGCCGATCCGGCGCCGGGGGCTCCTCGCTCGGGCGGGTGGTGTCGTTGGTCATCACCGTGTCGAGTCTAGTCGGTGCGGTCTCTGCCGCGGTGTGCGGTGCGGGACCGGCGGCGCACATGAGGCTTTTGCGGTTGTTATCGATTCGTTACATGAAACTCTCAGGATCTGAGCTAGATTAAAGCCCAATGTGAGTTGTGTCACCGTTTCGTTATAGAAGTATGTGTTTCGTTACCAATGACGACAGCATGGCGAAACGCGAGAATCGATCTTCCCCTGCAGCACGAGAGAATGCGCCGGCGCCGCACTGCGGATCCGGTCCATTTCGTCGTGCGAACTCTCCGATTCTGTGAGCACATGAAGGAGCGAAAGGAACTCCATGAAGTTGCGCACGAAGAGTTGGCTGGCGGTCACCGCCGCGGCCGGATTGGTGATGGGCGGGGTGAGCCCGGCGATGGCGACGGGCACCGCAGGCCCGAGCGAGCACACCGATATGGGCGTCACCGGCGACGCCGTGATGGACCACCTGCAGAAGATCTCCGACATCTCCACCTCGCACTCCGAGGAAGGGTTCCGTGCCTTGGGCACCCCCGGCTACGAAGAGGCCGTGGAATACGTCGAGGACACCCTCGAGGCGACCGGAGCCTTCGACGTCGAACGGCAGGCCTTCGAGGTCGATGATCAGACCTTCGACACCGTCGAGGTCACGGTCGACGGGGAGGCCATCGAGGTCACTCCGGCCAGCTATACCGAGGGCACGAGCGACCCCCTGACAGACCTGCCGGTGGTGTTGCCGGTCGATGAGGACTACAGCGACCTCGACGGCGGACAGCTCGGCTGCGGGGCCTCCGACTACGACGAGTCCGCCGAGGGCGCACTCGTCCTCGTCGCCCGCGGAGTCTGCTCCTTCGGTGAGAAGACCCAGGCGGCCACCGACGCCGGCGCCGCGGCGGTCATCCTCTACAACAACGACACCTCCGCTCCCGATGAGGAACTCAACGCCACCCTCGGCGAGCGGATCGAGAACGGCGCACCCACGGTCGGCGTCAGCTACACCATTGGCAACGACCTGCTCACCGCGGTGCAGGGCGCCGATGAGGAGACGCCGCTGCTGGCCGACTTCACGCTCGAGACGGAGTTCACCACCTCGACGACCTGGAACGTCATCGCCGAAACCAAGGCCGGCGACCACGACAACGTGCAGATGTTCGGTGCCCACCTCGATGGTGTGCGCGAAGGACCGGGTGTCAACGACAACGGCTCCGGCAGTGCCGCATTGCTGGCCAGCGCCGAGGCATTGGCTGAGCAGTCGACCGAGGTCGACAATGCGATCCGCTTCGGCTGGTGGGGCGCCGAGGAGGTCGGGCTCGTCGGCTCGACGCGCTATGTCGAGAGCCTGAGTGATGCTGAGCTCTCGAAGGTCAAGGCGTACATGAACTTCGACATGATCGGCTCGGACAACTACATCGTCGGCACGCTGGACTCCGACGGCTCGGATGTGCCGATTCCCGATGGCGTCAATGTGCCCGAGGGCTCCGCCGAGCTCGAAGAGGTCTTCACCGACTACTTCGCGGACGTCGATCAGCCGAACGTCGGCACGGACTTCTCCGGACGCTCGGACTATCAGGCGTTCATCGACAACGGCGTTCCGGCCAGCGGTCTGTTCTCCGGTGCCGACGGCACGAAGACGGCCGAGGAGGCCGAGATGTTCGGCGGCACCGTCGGTGAGAAGCACGACACGAACTACCATCAGGCGACTGACACGATCGAGAATGTGAGCAAGGAGTCCGTGGACATATTCGCTCCGGCCATCGCCTATGCGGTGCATGTGCTCGCCTACGAGCTCACCGATGCTCCGACCGACCCGCCGACGGATCCGACCGATCCGCCGACCGATCCCACGGACCCTCCGACGGAGACTCCCACCGAGTCCCCTGACGAGCGTGCGCTGAGCATCGATCCGAAGACCATCGAGGCCGATGAGTTCGTCGGCGAGCGGGGAGTCCAGGTCGCTGCCAGCGGCTGCACCGCCGACACCACCGCGACGATGACGGTCGAGCCGCAGAACGGCAATATCGAGACCTTCGAGCAGACCGCCGAGGTCGGCGAGGACATGGTCGCGAAGTTCGGAGTCCGCGGACTCGACGAGTCCAAGGCGGAGACCTACATCGGTGCCTATGAAGTCAGCGTCGACTGTGAAGGCGGAGATCCGCTGGGCGGTTCCTTCGAGGTCGTCGCCGCAGGTGACGGACCCGGTACCGGCGGTGGCGGAGGTGGTGGAGGCGGAGACCTCCCCCGCACCGGCAGCGAGGCACTGCCGCTGGTGATCTCGGCCGGAGCGCTCATCGCCCTCGGTGTCGCGATGACCATGGGTGCACGCCGCCGCAGAGGCTGAACTCGGTCGGCTCGGCCGCACAGGTCGAGCCGACGCCCCGGCGCAGCCGTGATGGCTGAGCCGATACCCTCGAGCCACGCGGGCCGGTGACTGTATAAGTTCACCGGCCCGTGTGCCCATGTCTGCGGCCGGGGGTGAGACTGGCTCGCTCAGTCGGTGGAAGCGTTCAGCGGCCACTCACCTCGACCGGGCAGAATGGTCTCCTGTGACTCCCAAGAGATTCTTCAACTTCTTCGCCGTGGCCGAGGCCATCACCTGGGCGATGCTGCTCATCGGCATGTTCCTCAAATACGTGACCAAGACCACCGAAGTGGGGGTGCGGATCGGCGGTAGCGTCCACGGATTCGTCTTCCTCTGCTTCGTCCTCGCCGTGTTCCTCGTCGGCATCTCCCAGAAGTGGGGATGGAAGCGGGTGCTCATGGGCCTCGTCGCCGCGATCATTCCGTTCGCCACCGTGCCCTTCGAGATCGTCTCCGCCCGGGCCGGCGCACTCGACGGAGATTGGGGCCTCGGCACCGCTGGACGCGATCCGCGCGGACCGCTCGAGAAGCTCGTCGCCTGGGCGCTGCGCTCGCCGTGGCTCGCGCTCGGCATCGGCCTGATCATCGTCGTCATCGTCTTCGTCATCCTCCTCACCGTGGGCCCACCCGGATCCTGATTTGCCGATGACCCGGCGGGGACCGCCTCGGCGAGGTTCTGCCGGGGTGTCATCGCCAGGTTCCGCGGGCGCCGGCTGACCGGCTGCCTCGGCGGGAAACCTCCCTGGGCAAGGTTCCTGACCTCGCATAGGATGAACGGACAGGGCCGTTGGGCAGCCATCGGTCGCACATGCTCATCCTCAAGCGATGGAAGGCCCACTCATGGACCTGCTCTTCGGCGCCGGACTCATCGGCGTCATCGTCATTGTCATTCTGATCGCGCTCGTCGTCGTGCTGCGGTCCTACAAGATCGCCTCCCCCTCGGAAGCGCTCATCATCACCGGGCGCAATGCCAGCGGAGCCTCAGGCTCGGGGCGGATCGTCATCGGCGGACGTTCGGTGGTCTATCCGATCGTCCAGAAGGCGTTCATCCTCTCCTTGTCCTCGCGGCAGATCTCCGTCGAGATCGACGGCATCTCGAAGAACGGCATCGCTCTGCGTCTGCGCGGCGTCGCGCAGGTCAAGGTCGGCGGCACAGAGGACGATGTCCGCAAGGCCGCGCAGCGTTTCCTCGACCAGCAGGACCAGATCGACCACTACTCGAAGGAGATCCTCTCCGGTACTCTGCGCGCCGTCGTCGGCACGCTCACCGTCGAGCAGATCATCCAGGACCGAGCCTCCTTCGCCGCCCAGGTGCAGGAGGAGTCCGCGCACTCGATGAACAACCAGGGTCTGGTCATCGACACCTTCCAGATCTCCGCCGTCGAGGACGAGGGCAGCTACCTGCGCGACTGGGGTCGTCCGCAGGCCGCCGAAGTGGCCAAGAACGCCGCCATCGCCGAGGCGAATGCCTCCCGAGCCTCGGCTGTCGAGGAAGCGCAGCAGAATGAGGAGACCCAGAAGCAGCAGGCGCTGACCGATCAGGCCATCGCCGAACAGCAGCAGCAGCTGGCCCTGCGCCGCGCGGCTCTGAAGGAAGAGGCCGATCAGAGGCAGGCCACGGCCGATAACTCCGGACCGCTGGCCGCGGCGGCCGAGAAGCAGAAGCTGCTCGAGAAGGACCGCATCGTCGCCAAGGAAGCGGCCGAGCTGCGCGCCGAACAGCTCGACGCCGAGGTGCGCCGACCGGCCGATGCCGAACGCTACCGGCAGCAGGCAGAAGCAGACGCCCGGGCCTATGAGATCGAGGCGCAGGGTCGGGCCGAGGCCGCGGCCGAACTGCACCGTCGGTCCAAGGACGCCGAAGCGATCCGCCTCGAAGGTGAGGCCCAAGCGGATGCGATCCGTGCCCGCGGTGAGGCCGAGGCCGAAGCCCTGCAGGCGCAGGCCGAGGCGTACAAGAAGTTCAACGACGCTGCCGTGCTCTCGAAGGTCCTCGAGGTGCTGCCGAATATCGCCGGGGAGCTGGTCGCTCCTTATGCGAACATCAAGGATCTCTCGATCGTGTCGACAGACGGGGAGTCGAAGCTCGCGAACTCGGTGTCGAACAACCTCGCGCAGGTCCTCGAGGTCGTGCGCGGGACGACGGGCATCGACCTCTCCGACCTCGTCACCAAGGCGCAGAACCAGGGCGGAGCCACAGGCCCCGGCTCCGGCGGAGCGGGGGCTGCGGGAGGTTCGGGAACCGGCGGGCCCGGTTCGGGTGGTCCCGGCTCGGGATCGGGCGGGACCTCCGGTGGAACCGAGACGAACGAGCCAGACTCGGGCGGCACCGCCTCGGCGGGAGATGATTCCGGTGACGGTCGAGTCGTCGAGGGATCCCTCGCGGAGGGACTGGACCCGTCCAACTGGGGCCGGAAGAACTTCGACCCGAAGGACTACCTCGACGAGAACGGTGAGCTCGACCTCACGCACATCGGCGACGATGTGAAGAAGGCGACCGGGATCGACGTGCAGGGATACATCTCCGAGGCACTCCGCCGCCGCGATGGACGCAATGGCGGCTCCGACGGCGGGCCCGGCGACAAGAGCTGAACCGGTCCTGATGAGAGCCGAGGCGGAGAGACTCCCGCCTCGGCTCTCTCATGTATTCAGGTACGACAGCATGGACTGGGGCGCGTCGGCGCGAGCGTCCGGTGTGATCCGGATCTATTTCATAAAAACATAAACATATGTTAATGTGAAGCTTCTGAGGAGGTTTCCATGGCACATGACCATTCGCACGGCACGGGATCGCGGCGACAGCTCGCGATCGTGTTTTCCATCGTTCTGGGGATCTTCGTCTTCCAGCTCATCGGCTCGATCATCACCGGAAGTCTTGCGCTGCTCATCGACACCGGGCACAACGCGGTCGATCTCATCGGCATCGGGATCGCACTGTTCGCGGCGACCCTGGTGCGCAGACCCGCTCGCGGTCAGAAGACCTGGGGGTTCCGCCGCGCCGAGGTGCTCGCCGCCGGAGCGCAGGCGACTCTGCTGCTCGGGCTCGGCGTCTACAGCCTCGTCGAGGGCATTCGCCGCTTCTTCGCGCCGCCCGAGGTGCCCGGACCCGAGCTGCTGATCTTCGGCGCGATCGGTCTGGCGGGCAACATCGTCTCGATCATCATTCTGAGCTCATCGAAGAACGACTCTCTCAATCTCAAGGCAGCCTTCCTCGAGGTCATCGCCGACGCCCTCGGCTCGGTGGCCGTCATCGTCGCAGCGGTCTCCATCTGGCTCTTCGACTGGACCCGTGCGGACGCGGTGGCCGCACTGTTCATCGCCGCGCTCATCGTGCCGCGAGCGTTCTCGATTCTGCGCGAGACCGGGTCGATCCTGCTTGAAGTCGCACCGAAGGAACTCGACCTCGACAAAGTCAAGGAACACATCGAAGGAGTCGAGCATGTGCAGGAAGTTCACGATCTGCACGTAACCCGCATCGACTCGAACCTGCCCGTGCTCACCGCCCACGTCGTCCTTGCCGACGAGTGCTTCTATGACGGTCATGCACCCAGGATCCTCACTTCACTGCAGGAGTGCCTGGCCGAGCACTTCCAGGTCGCCATCGAGCATTCGACTTTCCAGTTCGACCGGGCGAAGGATGCCGCGCAGGAGACCCATACTCACGGGTGAGGGATGGGCAGGCTCAGGCCGAGCGGCCGTGGCTTGCCTACGCAGCTTCAGATTTCGGGCAGAATCTCGATCGACTCCGTGCGGAAGCGTTCGAGCTTCTCCGGGTCGATCGAGACGCCGAAGCCGACCCCGGTGGGGACGTCGACCTTGCCGTCGCGCATGACGATCTCCTCGGTAATGTCCTCATGGAAGAAGCGATTCGACCCGGAGATGTCACCGGGCAGGGTGAAGCCCGGCAGAGATGCCAAGGCGGCGTTGGCCGCACGGCCCAGGCCCGTCTCGACCATGCCGCCGTGCCAGACGGCGACTCCGTGGGCGGCGGCGAGGTCATGGATCTTCTTCGCCTCGATGAAGCCGCCGACGCGGCCGGGCTTGATGTTGATGACTGCGGCAGCCCCGAGCGAGATCGCGTCGGCAGCCGCCTCGGCGGAGACGATCGACTCGTCGAGGCACATGGGAGTCTCCATCAGCTTCGCGAGTTCCGCGTGCTGCCGGATATCGGCCTCACCCAAGGGCTGTTCGATGAGCAGCAGTCCATAGTCATCGAGGCGGCGCAGGTGGGAGGCATCGACGAGGGTGTAGGCGGCATTGGCGTCGACCTGGAAGTCGAAGTCATCGCCGAAGGCCTTGCGCACGGCGGCCACGGGCGCGATGTCCTTGCCCGGTTTGATCTTGAGCTTGATCCGCGCGTACCCCTCGTCGAGATAGTCGCCGATGACGCGGACGGTGTCCTCGACGGAGTCCTGGATGCCCACCGAAACGCCTGAGGGCACCGAGTCGACGACCCCGCCGAGGTACTCCTTGAATGACTGACCGTGGAGCTTGAGCTGGGCCTCGATGACGGCCATCTCCAGGGCGGACTTCGCCATCGGATGGTCGATGACGTGGCGCAGGTGCCAGGACACGGTTTCGGCCGTGAGGTCGTCGATGTCGAAGAGGATCGGGGCGAGCCAGCGCTTTGTGACATCGATGCCCGAGGCCAAGTACTCCGAGGAATAGAGCGGGGCGATCATCGCCACCGACTCACCCCACCCGGTGATCTCGCCCTTCGGGGTGTCGAACTTCGCCTCGACGAGATAGCAGTCCTTCTCGGTCTCCCGCATGAACGAGGTCTCGAACGGGGTGACGAGGGGGATCGACACCTGATGGAAGGTGATCGAGGTGAGCTTCATATGCCTTGCTCCTGCTTCGCAACTTGGGCTGATGATCTTGTCACCCAGCCTATCTCCACCGGCGGGATCGCGTAGCGGAGCAGTGGAGCGCCACCTCAGTCATTGATACGGTTGAGCGAAGGGTTCGCGCAAAGATGGAGAGCCACATGAACGACTATCTCAGTTCGCTCAAGGCCCGGAAGCAGACTTGGTTCGGGCTCAAGCTCCCGGTCAAGGCTGCCCTCGCACAGCCCATCCTCCACCCAGTTCTGCGTGCGGTGGCTCCCCGCATCAACGGCATCAAGGTCGGCAGGCTTCCCGCCCCGATCGGGCTGACCGAGGTGCGCGGTCGCTCCGGCGGCGGCGACTTCTATCTCGTCGATCCGTTCCGGTGCGAGATCGCCAAAGAGTTCTACTGGGGCCAGGGCCGCCGCACCGAAGAAGAGGACGCCTTCGCCCTCGACCTCATGGTCGATCTCAGCCGCGACGCCGAGGTGTTCCTCGACGTCGGCGCCTACACCGGCGTTTTCACGATGGCCGTCCTCGCGGCGAACCCGAACGTGATCGCCCACAGCTTCGAGATCATCCCCGCCGTCGTCGCGGGTCTGGAGAAGAACGTCGCCCGCAATCACCTCGGCGAGCGAGTCACCGTCCACCCCACCGGGGTGGGCCGTCCCGGGGAGACCATGCAGGTGCCCACCGGCGACGGGGGATCGGCGCTGCCGTCCTTCTACTCCGCATCCATGGACTTCGAATCCGGCGCCGAGGTGCGCTTCACCTCGCTCGACGAACTCCTCCTCGAACTGCCGACGACCGCTGTCGAACCCTCCGACGCCGGCCCGAAGGTGACGGTGAAGATCGATGTCGAAGGCGCGGAGAACGATGTCCTCTCACACGGACAGGAATTCCTCGACGCGCTCCGGCCCGACATCCTCTGCGAAGTCCTCGACGATCGAGCGAAGCCGGATGAGCTCATGAGCGTGCTGGGTCAATTCGGATACCACTACTACCTTGTCGGCCGTGACCGCCTGACCGCGTACGACGAGATCGTGCCGGACCCGCATTTCCGCGACTGGCTGTTCACGACGAAGAATCCCGACGTTCTGCGAGCCGCCGGCTACCCGATCGACTGACTGCCGGGTGCCCCGGGACGCCGCGGGCTCAGCCCTGCAGCTGGTCGGCGATGAGGGCCGCGAGCAGGGCGGTGCGAGGAGCGATCTCATCGACCACGGCGTGCTCGTGCTCGGCATGCGCCCCATCGCCGACGGCGCCGAGGCCATCGAGGGTGGGGATGCCGTCGCCGGCGGTGAAGTTCCCGTCCGAGGCCCCGCCGACGGAGACGCCCTCCGGTGCTGGCAGGCCGAGCTGCGCCGACAGTGCGGTGGCTCGTTCGAACAGGGCCGCGGACTGCTCCTTCTCGAACGGCGGCCGGTTGATGTCGCCGAGCACCTCGGTCGTCGACCCCTCGAGCTGCGGATTCTGCGCCAGCTCGCGGATCTGCGCATCGACGCGTTCGAGCTCGGCTGCGGTGCGGGCCCGGACATCGACGTCGACGCGCGCCTCGGCCGGCACGGTGTTCGAGGTGGTCCCCGCGCTGATCACGGTCGGCACCACGGAGGTCCCGGCATCAGAATCGGCGAGGTCGGCCACCAGTGGCAGGGTCAGCGCCAAGGCCATGCCGGCGTTGATCCCCTTCTCTGGTTCGAGTCCGGCATGCGATGCCTTGCCCCGGAAGACGAGGACGTAGTTGCTAGTGCCCTTGCGCTCGAGCTTGAGCGCACCGCCCGCGCTCGCCTCCATCACATACACGGCCTTCGCCTCGGCCGCCTCGGCGCGGATGAGATCGGAGGAGGTCAGTGAGGCGATCTCCTCATCGCCGGTGACCAGGATCGACAGGCCGTTCAGGGCATCCTCGCCGAGGCTCTCGCGCAGGATCGCGGTCGCGTGCACGCTCATGATCGCCCCGGTGAGCATGTCGAAGCTGCCGGGACCGCGGAGGATCCCGTCGGTGATGGAGAAGGGAAGACGCTCGAGTGTGCCGTGGGGCCACACGGTGTCCTGGTGGTTGAGGAGGACGACGCGGGCCGGGCCGTCTCCGAAGCGCAGGCGCACGTGGGAGGTTCCTTCGACGGTGAGGATCTCCGCCTCGGCGCCGAGGCGCTCGCGCAGCAGATCGACGAAATCCTGGGCCCCGGCGGCGACTGCCTCCTTGTCCGAGGACGGGGTCTCGCGAGTGATGACCCGCTCGATATCGGCAAGGATCGTCGGCAGACGCTTCTCGGCCTGAGCGAGGAGGTCAGCGGGCAGTAGCAGTGAGCTGGAGGTCGAAGTCATGACTGCGATTCTACGGTGGAAGTCACGCGTCGGCCGTAGCGTCCGGATCGTGCGACCGGTAAGGAAAACTCGACGCCGAGGGGCGCGGAAGGGCCTGTCTGTGGTTTGCTTGTTCCATGGGTGAGGCAGTCAATTCTAAGCGGTACACGCCGGAAGAACGCACGCTGTATCGGGAGAAGCTCGCGGAGAACCTCGAACTCTTCGACACCTACCTGCGGCATGCCGAATTCAAGTCCGCAGGCACGATCGGGCTGGAGCTCGAGCTCAACCTCGTCGATGCGGACAATCAGCCGAGCCTGAACAATACGAAGGTTCTCAGCCGACTCGACGACGAATACCAGTCCGAGATCGGCGGCTTCAATCTCGAACTCAACCATCCCGTCCTCCAGGTCGCCGGACGCGGGCTGAAGACGCTCGAAACCGGGGTCTCCCACCGCTTGGGCAAGGCCCAGAAGGCCGCCGAGGCGGAGGGACTCAAGGTCGCATCGATCGGCACCCTGCCCACCCTGAGCACCCAGTTCCTCACCGACGAGAAGTGGATGACCGAGGAGAACCGCTACGAGGCGCTGAGCAACTCGGTCATCGACGCCCGGGGCGAATACGTGCAGATCGAGCTCGGCCGGGAAGAGAACTACCGCGCCGAATTCGCCGACATCGCCCCCGAATCCTCGTGCACCTCGATGCAGCTGCACCTGCAGGTCGCGCCGAACAAATTCGCTGATGCGTGGAACGCCTCCCAGGCGATCGCCTCGGCCCAGGTGGCGATGAGCGCGAACTCGCCGCTGTTCGTCGGCCGCCGGCTCTGGCACGAATCGCGGATCCCGATCTTCACCCAGTCCATCGACACCCGCACCCCGGAACTGGTCAACCAGGGAGTGCGCCCGCGCGTGTGGTTCGGCGAACGGTGGATCACCAGCGTCTTCGACCTGTTCGAGGAGAACGTCCGCTACTTCCCGCCGCTGCTGCCCGAGATCAAGGACTTCGTCGAGTTCAGCGAGGCCGACGCACCGAAGCTCTTCGAGCTCAACCTGCACAACGGCACCGTGTGGCGCTGGAACCGCCCGATCTACAACTCGGGAGACAACGGAGCGCACATCCGGGTCGAGAACCGCCTGCTGCCTGCCGGCCCGACCCCGGTCGACATGGTCGCCGACGCCGCCTTCTACTACGGTCTTGCAGAATTCCTGGTCGGCGAGAATCGGCCCGTCTGGTCTCGCATGTCGTTCAAGGAGGCCGAGGAGAACTTCTTCGCCTGCGCGAAGAACGGCATCAACGCGCGAGTGACCTGGCCGAAGATCGGCAACATCGGCGTCGCGGACCTCGTCACCGACGTCCTCATCCCGCAGGCGAGGCGGGGCCTGAGCCGACTGAACATCGACAAGGACGTCATCGAGGAGTACATGTCGATCATCGAAGGCCGGGCCGAGCGCCGGGCCAACGGTGCGACGTGGCAGCTGCGGATGCTCGATCACCTGGCGCCCGGCAGCCGACCGGACTCACCTGAACGCCGGGACGGGCTCAAGGCGATGATGGACGCCTACCTGGAGAACCAGGCCTCCGGCGAACCCGTGCACACCTGGAACGTGCCCGTCTGACAGGTCCACCCCCTCGGGCGAACTCAGAGGCGTTCGACCTCGACGAAGACGACATCGGCGCTGCCGCCGGGATTCGAGACCTCGTGTTCGGATCCGGCCGGACGCGTATAGGTCACCCCTGCCTCGAGTTCGGCGGTGATCTCCGTCCCGTCGGAGTTCCTCACGTGCATCGTGTCGGTGACCATGGGCACGACGACGTACTCGTGCTCGTGCTGATGCATCGGAATGACACCGCCGGGCTCGATGGTCCAACGCGTGACGCGGAAGACTTTGTTGTCGAGCTGGACCTCACCCGTCGAACCGGTGTTCTCGTCGCTCATGATTCCACTCCTCGTGATCGTCATCGATGGTCTCTCACTCACACTAGCGGTGATGTCGGAGGTGTCCAGCCCCGTCCGTGACCGGCGGCACAGAACGGGGGCCGCGACAGCTAGCATGGGCCGTATGCGATACCCATATGCTGACATCGACGAAGTCGACGACGACATCCGCGAGCAGATTCTGGCCGTGTCCGAGAAGTCCGGCTTCGTGCCCAATGTCTTCCTCTCACTCGCCCGCCGGCCCGCCGAATTCCGCGCCTTCTTCGCCTACTACGACGCGCTGATGGAGAAGGAGACGGGGAATCTGAGCAAGGCGGACCGGGAGATGATCGTCACGGCCACCTCGGCGGTGAACAATTGCCTCTACTGCGTCGTCGCACACGGCGCGGTCCTGCGGATCTTCGAGAAGAACCCCCACATCGCCGACCAGGTCGCCGTCGACTACCGCAAGGCCGACATCACCGGCAGGCAGCGAGCTATGCTCGACTTCGCGATGAAGGTCTGTCAGGAACCCTGGACCGTCGGCGACCCCGACTTCGCCGCCTTGGCCGAGCACGGCTTCGACGACGAGGACGCCTGGGACATCGCCGCGATCACCGGGTTCTTCGGCCTCTCGAACCGGATGGCCCACATCGGCGCAATGATGCCCAATCCCGAGTTCTACCTGATGGGCCGCGTCCCCAGGGAAAGGAAGTGAGACGATGACCGCCCACACCCCCGCCGAGGCGACCGCCGCCTCCGCCGATCCCCTCGCCTCCGCGACCGCCGCCCCGGCGCTGCGCGGATCGGCTCGCGCCGCTCGCGTCGTCCCCTTTGCCGCGATGGACATCGTCGCCACCGTCCAGCAGATGCAGCGGGCCGGGCGCGACACCATCGCCATGTGCCTGGGCGAACCCACCCAGGGTGCCCCTGCCCCTGTGCGCCGGCGCGCCGCCGAGGTGCTCAGCGACGGCACGAACCTCGGCTACTCCGCGGTCTTCGGGATCCCCGAACTGCGGGAGGCCATCGCCGGGCACTACCGCGACTGGTACGGCGTCGACATTCCGATCGAGCGCATCGCGGTGACCACCGGATCCTCCGGAGCCTTCCAGACCGCGTTCCTCTCCTGCTTCGACGCCGGTGACCGGGTGGCCCTGGCCCGACCCGGATACGGTGCGTACAAGAACATCCTCGCCGCCCTCGACTGCGAGGTCGTCGAACTCGACTGCGGTGCCGAACACGGCTTCCAGCCCACCGTCGACCTCCTCTCCGCAGCCCACGCCCAAGCCCCGCTCAAGGGCCTGATGCTCGCCTCCCCGGCGAATCCGACGGGCACGATGATCGGAGCGGACCACCTCGGCGAGCTCATCGCCTGGTGCCGGGCCAACGGGGTGCAGGCGATCTCCGACGAGATCTACCACGGCATCAGCTACATCGGCACCCCCGGCGAGACCGCGCTGGCCCACGACGACGAAGCGATCGTCATCTCCTCGTTCTCGAAGTACTGGGCGATGACCGGGTGGCGGCTCGGGTGGGCGATCCTGCCCGCCTCACTGACTGTCGCCGCGAGCGGGCTCACCGGCAACTTCACCCTCTGCGCCCCGGTGCCGGCCCAGCATGCCGCCATCGCCGCATTCACCGAGGAGTCCTACGCCGAATGCGAGGCGGCGGTCGCCTCCTTCGCCCGGGCCCGCGCGCACGTCCTCGACGCCACCGATGACCTGGGCTTCACGGACGTGGCCCCGCCCGACGGGGCGTTCTACATGTATGCGCGCATCGACGAGATCCTGCGCCGAACCGGGTTCGAGACCTCGGCGCAGTGGTGTCAGGCGCTGCTCGACGCAACCGGGGTCGCTTTGGCTCCGGGCGATGACTTCGATTCGGTCAACGGGTCGCGGTCGGTGCGACTGTCTCTGGCCGTCGGTGCGGACCGGACCGCCGAGGCGCTCGACCGCATCCTCGATTTCATGGCATGAGCGATCCGGGCGGAGCAGGTCCGGCGGAAGTCCCACCGGGAGTCCCGCCGGACAACCGACCTCCAACCGCGGAGGAGACGGGAAACGGCGGGGCCCTGCCGACGCTCGGCGTTATCGTCGCGGCCGTGCTCCTAGGATCGGCCGGCCTGTTCGTCATCCTCGCCGAGGCGACCGCCCCGACCGCAGCGTTCCTGCGCTGCTGGATCGCGGTCCTCGTTCTCGCGCCGTTGGCCTACCGGGAGCTGCGGAGGTTCGGCCGACTCCCTGCGAAGGCGGTGCTCCTCGCCGCCGTCTCGGGTGCCGCGCTCGGGCTCGACTACGTGCTGTGGGCACAGAGCGTCCTCGATGCCGGTCTCGGTGTCTCAACCGTGCTCATCAGTGTCCAGGTCATCGTCTTCCCCACGCTGGTCTGGGTCTTCGGGGGTTCGCGACCCGGCTGGCTGTTCATCGGCTGCATCCCGATCATGATCGTCGGCATGCTGCTGACCGGGGGAGTCTTCGGCGCGGATGCCGCGGCTGCGAATCCGACTAGGGGCGCGATCTTCGGGATCTTGTCCGGGATCCTCTACGGCGTCTACATCTTCGGCATACACCAGTGCCGCCGCCTGGCACCGCGCTTCGTGATCGCCCCGGTCGAGGTCGGCACGATCGCCGCCGCGGTGATGACGGCGATTGCGGGCATCGGACTGGGCGGTCTCGACTTCGACCTCGGCTGGGACGGCTGGGCGTGGATGCTCGCGCTCGCGGTCTGCGGTCAGGCCCTGTCGTGGGTGCTGCTGAGCGTGTCGAGTCCCTTGGTGCCGGTGCCGAGGACCGCCGCGCTCATGCTGCTCCAGCCCTTGTCAGCGGTGGTACTGGGGTCGTTCATCGCCGGAGAGAGGCTGCAGCCGGCGCAGTGGATCGGGGCGGTGCTCGTCGCCGCTATCGTGTGGGTCGTCGGTGGTGGGCCGGAGGCGCTGCGGAAGCGCCGGTGAGGATCAGTGCTCGTGGCCTTCGACGGTGTGAGCGAGGGCGTCGAGGATAATGTGGGCGACGTGATCATCCTTGAGCGAATAATAGGCCTCACGCCCGACTCGATTGACCCCGACGAGGTGGAGGCCGCGGAGGAACTTCAGGTGCTGGGACACCAGGGGCTGGGACAGCTCCGTGGATTCGACGATGTGTGTGACGGTGGCTTCCCCGTGGGCGAGGACGAGCAGCATCTTCAGCCGCGACGGTGTGGCGAGTGCCTTGAACAGGTCGGCGGTCTCGGTGATGGCCTCAAGATTGTCCTCGGGGTTGCGCAGGAGCTGTTCGACTGCGGCGGTGACCGGAGCGGGATCTTCAGTGGAGGCCATGAACAGAGATTACCGGAGAACGGTGTCGGCGAAGCAACTGAGGTGAGCGTATGCTCGGGCTCTCGGCTGCTTGGAACCCGGGCGGGAACTCGTCAGGGTGTGCCCTGTTCGGCCTTGCCCAATTCGTCGGGGATGTTCTCGAGCAGCCAGTCGCAGCTCAGCGGTGACAGGTTCGTCAGCGCGGTGTAAGCATCGTCGTCGAGGACGCTGTAGTGCTTACCGCGGATGACCGGAACCTCGCGGTAGAAGGGGTCGGCGAGCTCGGACTCGTCGAGCAGTCCCTGCCCGCTGTCGGGGAAGTGGATGAGCAGGATGTCGGCGTCGAGATCGTCGACCTCGTCCTTGGTCACCGAATGCTTCTTCGCCGAGTACTCCTGTGCGGCCGAGTCGGGGAACAGTCCGAGGTTGTCGAAGAAGCTGGTGTCGCTGCCCTCGAAGGAGAGATAGTCGATGGAGTCCTTGCGGACATCGGCCAGAGCATAGGTGGTGTCCTCGAATTCGAGGTGATGAGAGGCGACGTCCTCGGCCCGGTCGGTGACCTTGCTGACCGCGCTCTTGGCCTCATCCGCGCGGTTGAGGGCGGTGGCCACGGCCGCCGTGCGATCCGTCCATGAGTCGGTCTCGTCGGAGGCGACGACCGGGGCGATGTCCGGGAGGTCGTCGAAGTGCTTCTCTGCGTCGCTGAGGCCGGTGGCGAGGATGATGTCCGGGTTCGCAGACTTGATGGCCTCAAGGTCGGGGCCTTTCGCGCCGTCATAGGTCTGCGGGGAATCGAGACTCTCGTCCTCGATCTTCTGACTCGCCCAGGGGCTCAGCTGTGAGTCGGAGTCTGTGCCCGTCTCGGAGTCGTCGGCGGCCGTGGCGGTGTCTGCGGGTGCGATCACCGGGTCGGCGCCGAGTGCCAGGGCGATGTCGAGGTCGGTCGAACTGGTCACGGCGACCGTCTTCGGCTGGTCCTCGATCGTCGTGGCGCCGAAGGGCGAGTCGATGGTCTGCGGATAGGGGCCGTCGGCGTGCCCGGCCTTGTCCGGAAGCAGAGTGCACCCGCTGATGGACAGGCCGATGCCGACCGCCAGCGCTGTCGCCGCGTATGCTTTTGCGGGCGGGACGCATACCTTTGCGGGCAGGATCGGTCGGTTCGTCGTCACCACTCAGCTCAGCGCTTCGACGTCGTTCTGTGACCCGATGAGGTCATCGGCCAGGGTCTCCCACTGTGCGTAGGCGTCGGGCAGGGCCGAGCGCTGCACGGCCTGGGCCGCCTCGGTGGGGCTCATCCTGTGCCACCCGTCGATCTGCTCAAGGCCGGGATTCTCGATATCCGGGTTGATGCCGTAGAACGACTTGGAGGCATAGACCGGGTCGTTGAGTCGATGCGGTTCGCCCCAGCCCTGGGAAGGGCGCTGCTGGAACAGCCCGATCGAGTCGCGGTCACCGGAGTCGAGGTTGCGCAGCGACGATTCCTGCAGGGCAGTCATCAGCGCAATCCTGATCGCCTCGTCGTCGAACCCCCCGCCGCGCCCGACGCCGATGATGAGTCGGGCGTTGTCGATCTGCTGTTCATTGAGCTGGTTGACCGAGGCCATCTGCATCTGCCTGATCTTCGTGGATCCGAATGAGACCGGTGAGTTGACAATGATGACCGCCGCCACGGCGAGTGCCGTCACTGCTGCCCCGAGGCCGATCAGGGCACCAACGAGCATGGACCGGCGGCCCTTGCGGTGTCGTGTCTGTCGAGGCATGAATATAACGATACTGCAACAAACTTAAGGCTCAATGTACCCACGCCGTGCCTTTTGTCACAGAACGGTCACGGAAGTTCCGTGATGTGTCAACCCTGCACCCTCCGCCGACGTCGCGATCCGCCGAGTTCTCATAGGCTCGAACCATGCCTTTCTACTCCCGACGTCGCCCTCAGCGAAGCCCTCTGGTCGGTTGTGCGCTGGCCGCCGTCATCATGTTCGCGCTGGGCCTGGCCGGCATCGTGGTCGCGATCGTCGCGGTGCTCGTCGTCGGTGATCGGAGCTCGAGTGATCCCGATGCCGCCGACCCCCAGCCCACCTCGAGCACGACCGCTCCGACGACCGGCGGCTGGTCGAGCGGAGGCTGATTCCCCTCACCTGATCTCGACCGGCATCACCCGCCCTCGACCCGGACGACCGGTTGGCGCAGGATCGTTCGCAGCCGCTCAGGGGCGACCCGTCGGAAATCGCTGAGATAGATCTCGTGATGTTTCCCGGCCAACTCGAATCCGCTCTGGGGAACGACCTCGTCGTGCAGCCGGGCGAGGACTTCCGCCTCGGCGTCGAAGGGTCCGATGTACAGGGTCTGGATGCAGGTGCCTTCCCGGAGCTGTTCCAGGCGGATCTCGCCGAGGCGGGGCGTCGTTGTCTGCGCCTGTGCCCTCTTCTTTTCTCGCAGTGTGTCGGTGACCCGATCGACATCGTCGCCGCTGAGCCAGTCGGGAACGAGGAGCATGAGCGTGTAGTCCCAGCGCGACTTGTCTCTGGCAGTTGTGAAGGCAGACATGTCGTCTGCCCACCACAGCGCTTCGAGCGGGGGAACGACATAGTCGCGTTCGAGCTCGCGCTTGCTGAGGAATTTGAGACCGTAGGCCAGCGGATAGAGGGATTCGACGGCCGAAGTGAACTCGGGTGAGGAATTCGGATCACCATGCCCGTCGATCATCAGATACTGCCGCGCGGGCAGTTCGAGGGTCTCGAATTCCCCGCGCTTGGCGCGATAGCCGAGCATCGACTTCTTCGGATCGATCTTGTCCATATTCCGGAGCCTACAGACCGGGGCGGAAGCTTGACGGCCGCACCGCGCTTGACCTTGACACACTGTCAAGGTCTTCACTGATGATCAAGGAGGTGGAGACCATGACCAATCCACAGCAGCAGAACCTGACCCGAGCCCTGGCCGGGTCGAATCCGCAGCAGCGCCTGCAGGCCGCAATGGCGATCGGCACCCGCGTCGAGGTCAGCGACCTCGAGGCGCTGATCAGCCGATCCCGGACCGAACCCGACTTCTTCGTCCGCGACATGCTGACCTGGGCACTCACCCGACTTCCCGCCGAAGCGACCGTGCCCCGCCTCATCGCCGAGCTCGACTCCGATGGGCCCCAGGCGCAGAGCCAGGCCCTGCATACGCTGTCCAAGATCGGCGATCCTCGGGCCTGGGCGGTCCTCGACCCGGCTGTCAGCGGCACCCGCTTCATCGCCCACTCCGACGCCGAGGTGGCCCGGAGTGCCTGGCGAGCCGCCGCCGCTCTGGTGCCGGGGGAGGCGCGCGAAAGATTGGCAGCCGATCTGGTCACACAGCTGGGGCGCGGCGATATCGAGATGCAGAAGAGCCTCAGTCGCGCGCTTGTGACCCTCGGTGACGATCTCGTGTCAGTGCTCGATGAGAGTCTGTCTGCAGAGGACGACACAGTGCGGGCACACGCCATGGTGACCCGGGATATGTATGACGATCCCGACGCCGGATTCGCTCACGCCTTGAGCGACGCCAAACGGGTGGTCGCGCTGGGGTCCGAGGCTACGGCATAGATCGACTTCGGGAAGGGTCGATCATCCGCTCCGGCGCCGGGTGGGGCAAGCCCGGTGCAGGAGCGACCGCAGCTTCGGACCCCTTCCTCCGGTCGATGAGTGCGGCATACTCGAGAGGGGTGCATCCGCGGCCCGGATCCCTCAACAGAGTCAGGGAAGAGAGTTGGCAATGCTGATCGGCGAAGTGGCCAGACGCTCCGGCGTGAGCGCGAGAATGCTGCGTCACTATGAGTCGCTCGGTCTCATCTCGCCCAGTGACCGCACCGCGAGCGGATACCGAGAGTATTCGGCCGAGGACATCGGGCGGATCTTCCATATCGAAGGCCTGCGCAAACTCGGAATGAGCTTGGCCGAAGCCGGCACCGTGCTCGACGATCCCCAGTTCGACGCCGGCCGGCTGATCGGCGATCTCATCGCACAGTCCGAAGAGCGCATCGCCACCGAACGCGCACTGCTCCGCCGCCTTGAGCAGATCGACGAACTCGGAGGCATCGACGGAGAATCGCTGCTGCTCACCATCGATCTTCTCCGGTCCCTCGAATCCGGTGACGTCATCCAACGCCACAAGGCCGCATTGGGCAGCGGGGTCGACGGCAGCGTGCCCGTCGAATCGCTCTCGGCGGCGGTGCTCAGCGAGACCGTTCTCAATGCCGCCGGGGCGATGCGCTGGGCGCTCGCCCAGTCGGGCTCAGACGCTGTTCGTCACCTGGCGAAGGGGATGGACTCGACCGCTGTCGATGTTCGTCGCAACGCCGTTCGCGCCTTGGACGAGATCCGCAGGAATACGCCCTCGGACGAGCTCGACGATGCGAGCCGCGCGACGATCATGACAGCTCTCCGCTCAGTCCTGGGGGACACCGACCTCGAGGTGCGCACCACCTCGGCGCTCATTCTTGCCCAGCTGAGGGACCCGTCTGCGGTGCCCGATCTGCTCGACATGGCCATGGACGGGCCCAAGGACATCGAAGCCGCCGAGGCGCTCGCCGCCTTTGTCATCCTCGGTGCGGATGCCACCGGGCAGGGCCAGGACCTGGGTGAACAGGATCAGGGCTCGAGCCGGCAAATTCCGGGGCAGATCATGGCCGAACTGCGTCGTCACGCCTCCTCGCCCGATGCCGTCGAACGCTTTCGGGTCCTCCAGGTGCTCATGGAGATTCCGGGGCACGAAGTCGACGACTTCATCGCGGAACTGGCCGCCGACGGCAGCCGCGAAGTGGCGGCGACCGCGACCGCGGCGCTGCAGCGACGACGAGGCGACCGACGGGCGCCCGACTTCGACGGGTGAGTCAGCCGCCGAATTCGACGGGTCAGCCACCCGACCACCTCGCCAGGTGAGTCAGCCACCCGACCACCTCGCCAGGTGAGTCAGCCACCCGACCACCTCCGCGATTGAGCCACCCGACCACCTCGGCGGGGTGATTCGGGTTCTCCTCATTCCGGCGGGCGAGGAACGCTCACTAAACTGTTCCTCATGACTTCGGGAACGACGGCGCCGGAACCGAGCCCCAGCGGCCCGGCGGGACGAGGGCGACACAAACAGTCGTTCGTCTATCGGCGCCACCGTTTCACGGTCACCGGAGTCCTCGACTACGTCTTCTTCCTCTTCGGAGGTGCCTCGTCGTCCTGGCTGGCGCTGCTCATCCTGCTCAAGGGGTTCAGCCTCGGCTGGTGGCAGGTGCTCACTCTGCTCGCCTTCTGGGCGGTCGTGTCCTATCTCGCTCTGCCCAGGCTGCACCGCATCCTGTCGCAGATCTACGTGCCCAACTACTTCATCGGGCGGACGCGGACCTCGGACGGGCTGCTGGGGGATCCGGTCAATCTGGCATGGCGGGGCGATGAGGCGCAGATCCACCATGCCATGAAGGCCGCCGGGTGGATCCTCGCCGATGGAATCACTCCGGCGTCGACCTGGGAGATCATCCGTTCGACGGTGACCAGGCGCAGCTACCCGCAGGCCCCGGTGTCCCCGCTGCTGCTGTTCGGTCGGCGGCAGGACTTCGCCTACCAGCAGGAGGTCGATGGGGACCCCGGGCAGCGTCATCACGTCCGGTTCTGGAAATGTCCGACCGGATGGCTGCTTCCCGGCGGTCATCAGGCGGACTGGCTGGCCGCCGGAACCTACGACAAGAGCGTCGGAATCTCGCTCTTCACCCTCCAATTCACTCACAAGATCGAAGAGAACACCGACGTCGAACGCGACTACATCGTCGACACCGTGACCGGGCAGGACCGGTCGATCCGGGTCGAGCACATCGAGGACTTCTCGACCGGCTACCACTCCCGCAACGGCGGCGGGGACGCGATCATCACCGACGGCGATCTGCCGATACTCGAAGTCGGCGAGGTGGTCGCCGACGAAGCCGATTCCCCGGACCGTCTTGAGCTCGCCCTCGACGCGACCCAGATCTACACCGAATCGAGATCGGTCTCCGAGGTGACGAAGACCCTGTGGCGCAAACGGCCGCTGCAGACGGTCGTCGGGGCCGCGCTCGTGTTGGTTCTGCTCCTCTTCCAGGCGTGGGATGTTCTCAGCACGGTCCTTGACTGGGACGGTCTGCGCACCGAGGTCACCGACTACAGTTCGGACATCGACTCCCTCAGTGACGAGACGGCCACGAGCATCGCCGCCGGAATCCTCATCGGACTCAGCCTGCTCATCGGCTGCCTCCAGGTGATCGCCTCCGCCTCGGTGTTCCGTGGCAGCAACCGGGCGCGGCTGTGGATCCTCACGCTGTCGACGATCTCCGTGATCGTGTCGATGACGAACTACTTCACCGGTGACCGCGACCTGGCGACGAACATGTACGCGCTGACCACGATCGCCATGCAGGTTGCGGTGCTGCTGTCGCTGTCCAGCGATTCCTCACGGCTATTCACCCGCTTCAGCACCGCCGCTCTGCGGGCAGAGCGGCAGGATCGGGCGCTCGAAGACTGACGCCGCGGAGGCCAGGTGCCGGTGCTGTGTATCCTGACGGTGACAGTGCATCGACGATGCCGAGTCCGACTCGGGCCGCATCCAGGCGAAGAGGTGGCACCCCATGACCGATAAGTCCGATGACGCGTCCGTCTTCGACAGCATCGACCCCGCCTTCAAGGTCGTCAGCGTCGAGCTCGGCATCGATGCGCCTGCGGCGACAGTGTTCGAACTCATTGCCGACCCCACCCGGCAGCCCGAATGGGACGGCAACGACAACCTCGGCTCCGCCGTCGCCGGACAGCGGGTGGTCGAGGTTGGCGGCTCCTTCATCACCACTCTGACCAAGGGCGTCGACCGTGAGAATCACATCGTCGACTTCGCCGAGGGCAGTCTCATCGCCTGGAAGCCCTCCGAGATAGGCGGCGAACCCTTCGGCCAGAAGTGGGTCTGGGAGCTCGAGCCCACGGGGGAGGGCTCCTGCCTGGCTCGTCACACCTATGACTGGACCGAGCTGCGTGATCCGCAGCGTCTGCCTCGCGCGCAGTCGACGACGGCTGCGAGTCTGCTCGCCTCTCTCAAGCGACTCAAGGCGCTCGCCGAAGGCTGAGCCTCCGTCCGTCTACCGCGGCCACGCCTCGGCGAGGCGAGTGAGGAGATCGGCCAGCTGCGCGCGCTCCGTCTCCGAGAACGAGTCGAGTGCGACATCGACGCTGGCCCGCTGCGCACCGAGGAATCGGTCCGTGATCGTTCGTCCCTTCTCCGTGAGGGCGATGAGCGTGCGCCGGGCATCCTCGGGGTCGGCCTCCCTGCGCAGCAGGTCGAGTTCGACGCCCTGAGAGACGAGTCGTGACGCTCGGGGCTGATCGACGCCGATCGCCTCACCGAGCGCGCTCACACCGATCGCATGCCCCACCTGAGCGAGGGCGATGAGCAGACGAAGCTGGGCTCTCCCGCCGAGGTGGCCCCCGAGTCGGCGTCCCCACTCGCGCCAATCCTCGTGGTTGGGGTGGGATCCGCGACCGTCCCTGCCGTGGCCGTGGCCGTCATCGCCCGGGCTCGGTCTGCCCCGACCTCCGCCGTGAGGACCGAAGGGCCCTCCCTTGGCAAAGGGTCCGCCTTCTCCGAAGAGGCCGTTCTTGCCGAAGGGTCCGTTGTCATCGAAGGCTTCGGGGCCCGGGCCGCCGCGCCTGCCCCCGGGGCCGCCGAACCCTCTTCTCCACTGGAGCCGTGTGAGGGCCTGGGAGATCTTCTCGGTCGGATCGTCTGTTGTCATGCTTCGATTTTACATGTCCCTTGACATGCTTCGTGAATGCATGTCACTATACATATACATGTCAGATAACAAGTAAAGGAGATGACATGTCCACCCACGAACACAATGACAACGACAAGAACTTCGGCGAAGGCAAGAACCTCGGCAAAACCGAGAACGACAACACGGACCCCGAGGCGGATGACCGTCCAACTACCCATCAGGCGTCCACCGATGAGTCCGCCACGCATGAGTCAGGCAGCAATGAGTCAGCCGACGATGCGTCAGCCAGCCATGCGTCAGCCGGCCATGAGGCCGGCGCAGGGTCACCCCAGCTGGCCGACCTCATCCGCCAGGCAGGGCAGACGCTGCGCAGAGAATACTTCGCGGCGATGGAAGACGCCGACATCGATCCGCGCGAATTCGCCGACATGCGCCGCAGGGCTCATCGCCGACGTGACGCCGATGTCGTCGACGAAGGCACGGTGCTGGACGAAGATACAGCGCGCGACGACAGCGGAGTGCTCGACGAAGGCGCCGCGGGCGACGACGGCGCTGTGCGTAACGACGGCGCTGTGCGTGACGAGCCCTGGGGCGAGGGCCGTGACGGATTTGCCGCCGCGGATGATCTGCGCGAACGGATCCACGCACTGCGTGACCAGGTGAGCTCGCGGGTCGAAGACGTGCTCGACAGCGAAGAGCTCGAGAATCTCACCTCCTCGCTGAAGAAGATCGTCACCGACCTCGCGCCGAACGACGAAGACGCCGAGGCTCTGCGCGAGTCGATGCGTGAGTTCGCCCGCGATCGCGGCCGTCGGCATGGACGTCGCGGCGACCGACACGGCTTCGGGTCTCGACACGGCTTCGGACCTCGACGTGGATTCGACCCTCGCGCGGACTCCGACGACGACCGTGAAGGATCACGGCCGTGGGGATTCGGTCCCCGCGATTTCGGTCCACGTGGAGGTTTCGATCCTCGCGGTGCCGATCGTGATGACTACGACCCTCGCCGTGATGAGGACCCTCGCCGCGGCTCCGGCGACCGTCGTCGAGGTGGGAGGGGCGGCCGTCGCGGCTTCGGTCCGCGCGGTGGGTTCGATCCACGACGCGGGTTCGACCCACGACGCCACTTCGACCCCAGGGGCGGTTGGGATGCCGACTGCGATCCGCGCGAGTTCTTCGCGCAGTGGATGCACGGGGCGAAGGACCGCGGCCGCGAAGACGCATATGAACGCGGATTCGCCGCCGGCTTCGCTCAGGGCCGGGAGTCTTGAGACCCAAGCCAAGGCCCGGAACAGCCGGCGGAGACCGGCCGTTCCGGGCCTGGCTGGGACAGAGCCGGACCTACCGCCGGAGCACCGACTCCAGGGCATCGAGAACTGCTCGGTCCTCGATGGTCGAAGGCACCGCCGGGGATTCGACACCGTCGGCGATCTCGCGCATGGTCTTGCGCAGGATCTTCCCCGACCGGGTCTTCGGCAGGGCGGAGACGATATCGACCTGCCGGAAGGCCGCCACCGGGCCGATCTCCTTGCGCACCAGCGCCACGAGTTCGTCGGTGATGACCGCAGGGTCGACCGCCTCGGCGGAATCCCCGAGAATCACGAGGGCACGGGGACTCTGCCCCTTGGTCTCATCGTGGACGCCGATGACGGCGGTCTCCGTGACCGCCGGATGCGAGGCGATGACAGCCTCGATGATGCCCGTCGACAGGCGGTGGCCGGCGACGTTGATGACGTCATCGGTCCGACCCATGACAAAGACGTACCCGTCGTCGTCGAGGTAGCCGGAATCGCCAGTGAGATAGTAGCCGTCGAAGGCCGCCAGGTACGAGGACACGAACCTCGAATCGTCGCCCCACACGGTGGCCATGGTGCCCGGAGGCAGGGGCAACCTCATCACGATCATACCCTCCTGACCTGCGGGAACGGGCTGCCCGGAGGGATCGAGGACCTCCACCTGATAACCGGGAACCGGTTTGGTCGGTGATCCCGCCTTGAGCGGGAAGCGGGTGAGACCGAGCGGATTCGCCGCAATCGGCCAGCCGGTTTCCGTCTGCCACCAATTGTCGACCACGGGAATCTCACGTCCGGTCGCCTCGGCGAGGATCTGCGTCGTCCACTCATAGGTATCCGGGTCGAGGCGCTCGCCGGCGAGGAACGACGCCCGCAGGCTGGACAGGTCGTATTTCTTGATCAGCGCGCCCTCCGGATCCTCCTTGCGAACGACTCGCATGGCAGTCGGCGCGGTGAAGTGGACGTTGACGCCGTGGTCCTCGATGATCCGGAAGAAGGTGCCGGCGTCGGGGGTGCCGATCGGCTTGCCCTCGAAGAGCACCGAGGTGACCCCGGCCAGCAGCGGTCCGTAGACGATGTAGGAATGGCCGACGACCCAGCCGACGTCCGAAGCGGTGAACATCGTGTCGCCCGGGTTGAGCCCGAAGATGTTCGGCATCGAGTAGGCCAAGGCGACCGCATAGCCGCCCGAATCGCGGACGATGCCCTTCGGTTTGCCGGTCGTGCCCGAGGTGTAGAGGACGTAGAGCTCATCGGTGGCCTTGACCGTGACCGGGTCGATGCCCTCCGGCGTCGCGGCGAGGAGTTCGGCATAGTCGAGGTCGCGTTCGCCCAACTCGCAGCGGTGCTCGTCGCGTTGGACGATGACGGTGAACTCGGGTTTGTTCTCGGCGATGTCGATCGCCTCATCGAGCATCGGCTTGTACTCGAGGATGCGGTTCTTCTCGACGCCGCACGAGGTCGAGATGACGGCCTTCGGTGCCGTATCGTCGATGCGCACGGCGAGCTCGTTCGGGGCGAAGCCGCCGAAGACGACGGAGTGGATCGCGCCGATCCGGGCGCAGGCGAGCATGGCGATCGCGGCTTCGGGCACCATCGGCATGTAGATGACGACGCGATCGCCCTTGGTCACGCCGCGGTCGGACAGGGCTCTGGCGAAGCGCGAGACCTCGCCCTGCAGCTCCGCATAGGTGATCGTGCGGATGGTGTCGGTGACAGGGGAGTCGTAGATGATCGCCGCCCGGTCGCCGAGTCCGTTCGCCACGTGGCGGTCCACCGCGTTGTAGCAGACATTGAGTTCGCCGTCGGGAAACCAGCGGTAGATCGGAGCATTCGAATCGTCGACCGCCCGAGTCGGTTTGGTGACCCAGTCGATGTGCTCCGTGGCCTGCTCGAGCCAGAATCCGTTCGCGTCCTCGGCGATGCGAGCGATGACATCCTCGTAACCGGGCGCGGTGTTCTGCGAGTTCGTATCCATGTATTCATTGTGACCCATGGCACAGCCGATCGCCGAGACGGGGGTGGGCCCGTCTTCCTTTGTCGAGGCCGGAGTGCGACGATCTCGACCACGAATCCACCCCCGGATCCCGGCAGAAACCCCGGAACAGGGCACAATGGGGTTATGAGATTCCTGGTTGCACTGATCCTCGGACTCGGCGTTCTGTTCGGGCTCAACGTCTTCGTCGACTTCTTCTCGATGGAACGGCCGTGGGGCTCGATCTTCATGGGCGTGACGGTCGGCCTGACGATGCTCATCGTCCTGCTGGTCTGGGAGGCCGTGAAGCCGACCCCGAGCAAATCGGAGGCGACGAAACCGCAGCGCAGCGAGGAGGAGCGGGCGAAGGCCCGAGCCGAACGCCGCGCACGTCTGGCCGCCGAGGCGGGTGTGAGTCTCGATGACATCGAGGGTGCCGTGCCCCCACCGAAGGCCGCGGAGGCATCCGAGTCCGATGGCGACCCGAAGGCCACCGCCGAGGCGGATTCTCCGGAAACTTCTGAAACTCCGGAAGCCACGGAAACTGCGGAATCCCCGGAATCCGGCGAGCGGTCCTCGGTGGAATCGGCAGGCCCTGCCGAGGAATCGAGTCTCGGTTCTAGTGCTGACTCGAGCTCCGATCCGAGCACGTCGGCACTGCCCGAGACGACGACCCAGACTGCGTCCGAGACCGAGACCGAGACCGAGACCGAGAGCGCAGCCGTACCGGAAGCGCCCGGAACCGCAGCCGCACCCGATTCGGGGGTACCCTCCGAGCGTGGCACCGAGGCCCTGACGGTCAAGACCGCTCAGCCCGAGCCGAAACCTGCGAACGTGAATCCTGCTCCCGCGGTCGGCGACAGTAGCAGCGAAGGCGACGCAGCTACGAGCTCCGGTGACAGCGAGCCCGCGCCCAGCGCTGACCCGACACCGACCACCGGGCGCCACGCCGCCGTGCCCGAGGCGAGGCCGAGCGAAGACACGGACCTGCCTGCTCCGCCGCCGATCCGCCCGAGTGTGCCGCCGCAGTCGAGTGCTGAGGAGTCCCCTGTACCGCCCGCACCGGCGAACAGCCCCGAAACTCTTGCCCCCGATGAGTTCGACGAGGACGCCACGGGCTCATCGCTTGAGAACCCACCGACAGGAGAACCCGGAGTCTCGGTGGATGCGCTCGAGGATTCCGAGGCCGCGGAGACCGGCGAAGCCGAAGGACTCAGGGCGCCCGACGATGACGCAGATTCGGACGACTCGACGGGCAAGAGCTCGGATCGCGCCGACGACCCCGGTGAGCCCAACGAGACTGACGACTCGGCCGAGAACCGGAACAGCTACCGCCTCTGAGCGGATGAGCGGATGTCTGCTCAGGCCGAATAGTGCTGGGCGAGGATTTCCAGTCCCTCTTCGACGCTGACCCGTGGTCGCCAGCCCAGCACCTCGTGGGTCCTGCGCTGATCGAACCAATGGGCGGTCGAAAGCTGCTCGGCGAGGAAACGTGTCAGCGGCGGCTCATCGTCATGCTCACCCAGATCCCACACCTTCTCGACCACTGAACCGGCCGCCAGCGCCGGGGCCACGGGGATCCGCAGCTTCGGCTCGGACGCGCCGCCGGCGATGGCGATCCGCGACATCAGTTCGCCGATCGGCCGCGGCTGGCCGTTCGTCACCACCAGGGCCTCCCCGTGCTTGGCATCGACGGCGTCGAGAGCGGCGACGATCGCCTCGACCGCATTGTCGACGAAGAGAGTGTCGACCAGTGCCGCACCCGATCCGAGCACCGGCATCCGCCCTGACCGGGCGCGATCGATGACACGTTCGGTCAGCTGCGCATCCCCCGGCCCCCACATCAGATGCGGCCGGAGCACGAGCACCCGGAAGTCCGCAGAATCCGCTGCCAGCGCGATGAACTCACCGGCGGCCTTCGTTCGGGCATATTCTCCCCGAGCATGATCCGGTGAGGCCGGTCCCGCTCCCTCTCCGATGATCGACTCACCGGTATGCGCCACCGACGGCGAGGAGATGTGGATCAGACGCGGCACCCCCGCCGCCTGCGCCGCTTCGACGAGGGTGCGCGTGCCGCCGATGTTCACGGCCTCGAAATCCTTGGGGTCACCCATCATCGAGACCTTCGCCGCCAAGTGCACGACCGCCTCGGCGCCGGTCAGCGCCTCGGTGACGGTGGACGGATCGGTCACGGACCCGATGACGTCGCGGGCCCCTTCCGCGCCGGAGGGCCGCCGCTGCAGGGTGGTGACCTCATGCCCTGCGGCGATGAGGGCGCGAGCCACGGACGAGCCGAGGAGTCCGGAGGCCCCGGTGACGGTGATTCTCATGAGTGCTCCTCAGATCCGGCCGCGCACCGGACCCCCGGCGAGGACGCTCTCGGCCCAGGCCGCCAGTCGGGAGCGGTCGATCTTCGAATTGTGGCGGATGTCGGTCGGGAATTCGGGGGCGACGAGGACTGCCGAGAGGTCGCTGCCGTCGACCTCGGCGACTCGGGCGCGCAGCCTGGCCGCGAGATCCAAGGGCGCCAAGCCGGGGGACAGTGAGGTGCCCTCGGCGTCGATGACGGCCACCAGCGCCTGTGTACCGGCGGGCCCGATGCCGACGACGGCGCTGCGGCTGACCGCCTCGTCGCTGTCGATGAGCGCTTCGAGACCGCCGGGACCCACAGGCCCGCGCGGGGTGGTCACGACGTGCTGGAGGCGGCCTTCGAGCCATACCCGTCCGGCGGAGTCGATGCGCCCGATGTCGTTCGTCCGATGCCAGGTGCGGCCGTCGAGGTCGTCGCGGGCCGAGAGCGCGGTGGTGTGCCAGAGATTGTCGTAGCCGGACTTGATGTGGGCGGCGCTGACGACGAACTCGCCGAGGCGGTCCTGGGCTTCAGCGCCCACGAGGAGGTCGTCGGCCGAGGCTCCGGTCTCGTCGATGGGGGCCAGCGCGAGCTCGACGCCGTCGATGGGACGGCCGACGCAGACGCCGAGGTGTCCGGTCTCGGCAGCCTCGGCGACTCCAGCACGGTCGATGTCGGTGAGCAGCAGGCCTTCGGTCATCCCGTACGGCGAGTGAATGCTCGCGTTCGGGAACACCTCGGCGATGGCATCCATGAGCTCTCCGGGCACGGGCGCCCCAGCCGAGAGCACGAGCTCGATGCGTGCGCATGCGGCGCGCTGATCCTCGTCGAGGTCAGCGGCGGTGGCGGCGACATTGCGGTAGGCGGCCGGGGAGGCGAAGACCATCGTCGAGCGCCCGGCGATGATCGCGTCGGCGATCGCCTGCGCCGTGAGCGTCTTCGGCTTCGTCACGGACATGTCCGGAGTCACCGAGGTGGCCCCGATGGCCGGTCCCAGGAGTGCGAAAGGTGGGAAGCCGGCAACCAGACCGGTGCCTTCCCTGACATCGAAGACCCGGGTCAGCACCGCTGCCAGTGCCGAGATATCGGCATGGGTGTAGCGCACGCCCTTGGCCGGCCCGGTCGATCCGGAGGTGAAGAGGATCGCGGCATCGGCCTCGGCGGGCGGGGTCGGCAGCTCGGCGCGGTGTGGGGTGCGGGAGAGGGCGGTGAGGCTGGTCTCGACCGTGAGGAGCGCGGACTGGACCCGGTTGAGGGGCTTGACGGAGATCCGTCGACCGGGCCAGTCGAAGGCCCGCGCCAGGCTCAGGCCGGGCAGCTCCCCGATGATCCACTGCGGGTCCGCCGAGGTGGTCGCCCGGGTCATGCCCCGCGGGCCGAGTCCGGCGTCGGCGACGACGGCGACCGCCCCGATCTTCAGGCAGGCGTAGAGGGCGGCGGTGAGATTGTTGCCCGGCGGCACGAGCATCGAGACCCGATCGCCCGGGCGCACGCCGAGTTCGAGCAGGCCGCTGGCGATGCTCGTCGTCACGTGCCACAGGTGGCGCCAGGTGATCTGCTGTGCAGGGTTCTGGGCGAAGTCCACCGAGGCGACCGATTCGTCGTCGCGGCGGGCATCGAGGATCGCGGTGACCGCCCGGGGTGCCGGGGAGTCCGGCGCCGAGGCGGTTGTCGGCTCTGCTGCGGACGGCCGTTCGGTCGCGGACCGCCGAGCGTCCGCTGTGCGATCGGACGCTGCCGGGAACTGACTGCTCAGCCAGTCGAGGACGAGGCCGGCCACGTCGTGGTCCTCGCTGAGCAGGTGGGAGGCCGTCTCGAAGCGGTGGACGTCGGCCTGCGGCAGGCGCTGCCGCAGATCGCGGAGGTAGCGCTCGAGGAACACCGGGTCCTTCGGGCCCCACACCAGCAGAGCCGGGTGTTCGAAGGCGGCGATGTCGGTTCCGATGCGTTGGAGCTCCGGGTGTGAGGGATGAGCCTCGTCGACCGGGATGTCGGCGACGAAGCCGCCGATGCCGTGCCGCAGCGCCGCCGAACGGTACGGGGCGCGGAAGGCGTCCTTGGTCTCGGGTGAGAGATCGCCGAGGCGCAGGGTGACGCCGAGGAACCCGTCGGTGAGCACGGTGGCCGTCGGCAGCATCGGGCCGGCCAGGGTGGCCCGAAGCGGGGCGGGGATCGGAGCGTCCTCGGGTTGGTGGACGGCCGTGTTGAGGCTGATCGCCGCGGAGACGACATCGGTGTTCCTGACCGCCCAGCCGAGGGAGAGCACCCCGCCCCAGTCGTGACCGATCGTCACGATCGGGTGGTCGGCATCGGCACTGCCGGCCGCCTCGGCGAGCAGGGTCGTGACCACGGCATCGAAATCGTCGATGCGATCGGCGATGCGACGGACCTCACCGGACTGCGGGGTGGGGGCCGAATCGTGCGGCAGGCGTTCGGAGAAGCCCATGTCGAGCTGATCGGGCGCGATGAGCCGCCACACGCGCCCACCGGAGCTAGCGGTCTCGACGGTGGCCTGGGCCAGCCGGCGCCACAGATAGGACCAGGTGGGGTTGCCGTGGAGGGCGAGGATCGTGCCCTCGGGCTCGAGGCCGGCCTCGCGGAGCACAGCGAGTGTGTCGAGGACGTGGAAGGAATGCCGTCCGTCGGGGGTCTCGGCCTCGACGATCCGGGACCAGGCGGGGTCCCACTCGGGCAGCTGCGGGGGAGTCGTGGCCGGCCGTGCAGGATATCTCATGAACTCTTCTACCACTCGATTTCGGTCATGGCGGTGTTTAGGCCGGAGCCGACGCCCATGCACAGGATGCGGTCGCCGGGCTTGAGGGATTCGGCCTCGCGGGACAGGGTGATCGGCAGGGACGCGGGTCCGACATTGCCGAGCTCGGGGTAGGTCACGGGGATCCGGTCGGGATCGAGGTTCGCGGCCTTCGTGATCGAATTCGTGTGCACATCGGAGACCTGATGCAGGACGTAGCGGTCCATCTCACGCCAGTCCCAGCCGGTAGCGTGGGCTTCCTCCCAGGCCGCGACCACGAGTTCCATGCCGCCGGCGAGCAGGCCTTTGGCATCGGTGAACATGCCGTTGTGGTCGCCGACGCACAGTGCATGGTGCTCGGTCGCCGCCCGGGTGATGCCGCCGAGGATGCGGTGGCCTTCGGGATGTCTGTCGGCCGGACCGAGGACCGCGGCGGCCGCCCCCGAGCCCAGGGTGAGGGAGGCGAATTCGTTGAGGTACTCCTCGCGGGTGATCTCCGGACGGTTGAGGCGGCGCAGGGTCGCCTCCTGCACTCGGGAGGCATCCTCGCCGGCGACGACGAGGGCGTAGTCGATCTGTCCGGCGTCGATCATGTTCGCGGCCAGGGTCATGCCGTTGACGAAGCCGAGGCAGGCGTTGGCGATGTCGAAGTTCATCGCCTGCGGACCGAGTCCGATTCCGGCGTGGACGCCGACGGCCACGGACGGTTCCAGGTGCTCACGGGTCACCGAGGTGTTGACCATCAGTCCGATCGAGGCGGGGGACACCTCCGCCTCGTCGAGGGCCTGCTTGCCGGCGGCGATCGCACCGTCGACGAATTGGTTCGGCTGATCCCAGTTGCGGCGCGCTTCGACTCCGGCCACCCGCTGCAGCAGACCCTGGGGCAGGTGGAGGGATGAAAGGGTATCGGCGAGGCGTTCGTCGAATTCCTGCGACGTCACTCGGTTCGGGGCTTCGATCTCGGTCAGGCCGAGAAGCGCCACGTTCGAGTGCCGAAATGTTGCGTTGCCATTCGCCAATTGAGGTACTCATCCCTTTTCGGGTAGTTCGTCGAAGTCTGCAGGGCCGCTGCGACACACGCGGGGCGCGCCACGACGGGGGAAGTCCGGAGACTATCCTATCTCTCCCTTGCTGAGTCGGTTCTCAGCGAGGAGTCATCAGCGGGTGAACCATGTGAATGCATCGTAGAGCATTCCGGTGGAGCAGAGAATCGCGATGATGCCGAGGATGATCGACGTGACCGTGTGCGAGACCTTCGAGGACTGGTAGCGAACGGCCCGCGAATGGGCCATCGGACGGTCGGTGACAAAGTGGCCGAACTGGGCGAAGATGCGCCAGTCCATGACGTCGATGAGGGACTTCGCGGCCAGGGTGAAGACGATGATGCAGCCGACGCCCATGAGCAGCAGGAAGACGAAGCCGAGGAAGCCGTAGTCCTTGAAGAAGTCGACGACCCGATCGCCGATGGCCATGGCGAAGGCGGAGAACCCCTCGCTGAAGGGCAGCGGGTCGAAGGAGTCGGTGATCCCGTTGAGGCTGAAGCCGTCGCGTTCGGTCCGCTCGGCGCCGATGTACATGCTGATCGACGCCGCGAGGGCGACGAGGAGGTTGATGATCGTGATCGTGGCATTGTCGGGCCAGAAGTCGAGTTCCTTCAGGGAGAAGGTCGCGGCCAGGGCCACACAGACGATCGCGCCGGTGAGGGCGCCGATCGTCGCGGGCAGGATCAGATTGTTGAAGAAGACGAACGCGATGACCGCGATGAGTGCGGCACCGAAGATGTAGGTGAAGACGGCGAGAGTGTCGCCGTTCGAGGCCGTGGCCGCCCTCCGGTTCGCTTCGACCAATTGGCCGGAGTGGCCGATGTTGCGGGCCAGTTCCGCCTTCGTGGCGCGGGGCTCGGCGTCGTCGTAGCCCTCCGCGGCGCCGTGGCGAGTCTCGTAGCCTGCGTTCGCGGGCAGGACGCGGGTTTCGTCCTCGTTGCCGTAGGCCCGGGTCGGCTGGGTGTACTGACCCTGGGTGTACTGGCCTTGGGGGTGCTGCTGGCCCTGTCCGTAGGGCTGCTGGGGATAGCGTCCCTGCTGACCGGGCCCGCCCTGGGGTGAGCGGGGCGCCGGCTGCCAGCGACCGATCTTCGCGCCGATGAGATAGACGACGAGGACGACGATTGCTGCGAGTACGCCGATGGAGATGGCTGCGCCGATCTCGTTCATAGGGGGAACTTTCTGGGGATGGACAATAGTGGTCGTCTCTTCAGTCTATGGATGATCGGCCCGGTATTCACCTCGCCGGTGCGTTTTCCGCGGCCCGAGGCCGCACTCGGGCCGCGGCCGACGCCGCAGTCGGACCGTGGCGGGTAGGGTGAGGAGACGCCGAGCATTCGAAGGAGAATCGCGATGAGCAACGCCCAGGCCTTCACGACCGCCGCCATGCCCCTCGACCAGCAGATCGTCCTCGTCACCGGAGCCGGGCGCGGCCTGGGCTCCTCGATCGCCAAGGCCTTCGCCCACGAGGGCTCCGCTCTCGTCATCAATTACCGGTACTCTGCCGACTCTGCAGAGGAGCTCGCCGAGGCGGTCCGCGCTCGCGGCGGGCGTGCCCTCGCCGTTGAGGCCGATGTCACCGACTCCCGCGCGGTCGATACGATGTTCGAGACCGCAGCCGCCGAATTCGGGGCACCGGTTTCGACCGTGGTCAACAACGCGCTGATCGACTTCTCCTTCAACGGCGGCGATCGGCAGCCGGCCGATGAGATCGACTACTCGGACTTCGCCGATCAGTTCCAGGGAGCTGTGGGTGCGGCGCTGAATACGGTGCAGGCGGCGATGAGCGGGTTCCGTGAGATCGGCTCCGGACGGGTGATCAACATCGGCTCGAACCTCGTCCAGAACCCGGTCGTGCCCTACCACGACTACACCGCGGCGAAAGCCGCACTGCTGTCTCTGACCAGGACCTTCGCCAAGGATCTCGGGTATGCCGGGGTGCGCGTGAACATGGTCTCGGGCGGATTGCTGCGGACCACGGATGCCTCCTCGGCGACACCCGAGGAGGTCTTCGACCAGATTGCCGAGGCGAGCGCGCTGGGGCACGTGACCACTCCGGAGGAGTTCGCCTCGGCGGTGGTGTTCTTCGCCTCCCCAGCCTCCCGGGCGGTCACCGGCCAGAACCTCGTCGTCGACAACGGCCTCGTCATGGGCTGAGGCGGCACCGGCTTCCAGTATTGCCCCGGGCGGCAACCTTAGCTCCGGGGCGATGGCCGTGATGCCGAAAGCAGACCGCGGTGTCGAGGGCAGGCTTCATGAACCCCGCTCTCGATGCTGCGGTCCGCTTTCGGCGATGCGCTGCTTGATTGCGACGAAGAGCTCGTCGCGAAACAGATCGGCCCACACCAGATTGAAGACGGTGTAGCCGGCGTTGGTCAGCTTCATGTGACGCTTGTGATTGTCTTTGCTGGCTCTATCCGGCCCATCGGCGTTGAGATAGTACTTGCCCAGGCCATGGAATTCGGCGATCAGCGGCAGGTCTTCATGCCGGAAGTCGGCCCGGCCGATGAAGGAGCCCGCTCGATCGTAGACATCGACCTGTGGAACCATTCCGCGGATGCCGAGTCGGTGGAACTTGACGGCACACAGCGATTCTCCCTGTGACTCATGACGGGAATCTGCGAGGTCGAAGGCTGATCTGGCCGTTCGGCTGCCTCGTCGTCGGCTGCTCAGATGATCGTCCAGTTCCGATCTGCCGACCCTTCTCCAGTGCAGAGCCTCCGAGATCATCGGCACCGAGATCTCTAGGGGATAGTCATGCGCGAGATCGGCGAGCGTGCGGGCGAGGTCGGTGACGAGGAACTCTCCGACCCTCACCCGGTCGGATCGCGTGAGTGCCCGGTCATAGATGCGCAGTTCGGGAAAGTTCGCGTGATAGCCAATTCGAGTGAACTCGACCTGTTCGGTCGCAGGATAGGGAGGCTGAATGCCGTGGAGCAGGGCGGCCGAGATGTGGGAGAACGCATCGGTCGGCTGGAGATCGGGCAGTCGGGATCTGATCAGCAGTTTCAGCTTTTCGCTGTGGTCCCGGATGTCCCCGTAGGTGTGTGGATAGTCTGCAGGCTGTGTTGGGGTGTGTGGATGAAGAGATGCGTGGGCGGGTGAGTCGCATGGGCGGACAGGGGCGAAGAATCCCCGGCGCACTCGCCTAAGGCAACACCGAAGGGCGTTGCGGACATCTTTCTCCGTCAACCCTAGTCGGATCAGTTCCTGCTTCGTATATACACGAGCCATTCGAATATAGTTACATTGAAACGCATCTAACGCAAGCAAACGAAATCAAAAGTTAATAAAAGGAGCTTAAAGAATAGAGGTTGACTGTGCCGAAGTGACAAAAGCGCCGAGTGGTGGGTGCAGTACCGATGACCGAGCGCCGGCGGCAACGCCGAGCGCAGACCGCAGCGTCGAAAGTCGACTTCAGGAAGTCAGCTCTCGACGCTGAGGTCTGCTTTCGGCGATGCGCGGTCTGGTGGGGCGGCCCGCAGCGAAAGGACTGCGACTGACCATCGCGATGCGGCTCTTATGCCCGGTCGAGGAACTCCAGGGCGCGGGCGAGGAGAAGCTCGGCGTGCTCGGGGACGTGGTCGGGGGAGGTCTCGTCGCTGAACAGGTGGGTCGCGCCGGGGTAGAGAAGATGCTCGGCCTGAGCGCCCGCCCGGGCGGCCGATTCCAAGAGGAACTCCGCAGTGCCGTGATCGCGCCACTCGTCGTCGACGGCGAAGTGGATCTGCACCGGGACCTGGGACTGCCAGCGCGTCGGCTTCGGGAATCCCCCGCCGTGGAGCAGCAGCGCCCCGCGGGCCCGAGGGTCGTTCTTGCCCATCTGCTGCGCGATCCCGGCGCCCAGCGAGAGGCCTGCGAAGACCAACTCCCCGGGCAACCCCGCGCATGCCGCGGCCACCCGGTCGACGAGCCTCGAGAACCCGATCTCCTCGGCGTGACCGACACCCGCCTCGGCGGTAGTGAAGGTCCGGCCTTCGTAGAAGTCGGGAGTGTGGACGGTGTGCCCGGCCGCCGTGAACTTCTCGGCGAGGGCGTCGATGCCGGCATTGCGCCCGAGCGCGGAGTGGAGCAAGACGAGGGTGGTCATGATGCCTCCAGTGTGAATCGGTTCGGTGGGTGGCGCTCAGCGGGCCCGGGTGGGCCGCAGCCACTCCGGTCCCGGCGCGCAGCCACTCCGGTCCCGGCGCGCAGCCACTCCGATCCCGGCGCGCGGCCACTCGGAGCCGGCCGCCCAGAGCCGGCCGCTCAGCGGCTGTGTCCGCGGGGAATCGTGAACGAGTCGGCACGAGCGGTCTGCCAGTCGGCCGCCCAATCATCGGGAGCACCATTGAGCAGCTGCCCCGGTGTGAGCCACTCGTAGAGGCGGGCATAGGACCACGATTCCGATGCGGAGACATTGCGCCGCAGCATCGTCGGCTCGAGGTCGTCCGGGTGAGCCGCACCCATCGATGCCATCAGCCGGACCGCCTCGGCGACGGTGGCTTCCTGGTAGTTCTTCACCCGGGTGGACTTGTCCGGGACGTCGACCGCACGCGCTCGCCGGGGATTCTGAGTGGCAACGCCCACAGGGCACTTGCCGGTGTGGCAGGCCTGGGCCTGGATGCAGCCGACGGCCATCATCATCGCTCGCGCCGAGTTCGTGAAGTCGGCGCCCTGGATGAGGCGTTTGACGATGTCGGAGCCGCTGGCGATCTTGCCCGAGGCCCCGATCTTGATCTTCTTCCGCAGCCCCGCGCCGACGAGCGCGTTGTGCACGATCATCAGGCCCTGGGTCAGCGGCAGGCCGACATGGTCCTCGAATTCGATCGGAGCCGCGCCGGTGCCGCCCTCGGAGCCGTCGACGATGATGAAGTCGGGCAGGATCTCGGTCTCGACCATGGCCTTGACGATCGAGAGGAACTCCGTGCGTGAGCCCAGGCAGAGCTTGAAGCCGGCAGGTTTGCCGCCGGAGAGCTCGCGCATGCGGCGGATGAACTCGAGCAGCTCGATCGGGGTCGAGAACACGCTGTGTCCGGGTGGGCTGATGCAGGTCTTGCCGACGGGGATGCCGCGGATCTCGGCGATCTCCTCGGTCACCTTGGGTCCGGGCAGGACACCGCCGATGCCGGGCTTAGCGCCCTGGGAGAGCTTGAGGGAGACCATCTTGACCTGCGGATCCTTGGCCTTCTCGGCGAACACGTCGGGGTCGAAGTCGCCCTCGGGGGTGCGCGCCCCGAAGTAGCCGGTGCCGAGTTCCCAGATGAGGTCACCGCCGAATTCGCGGTGATAGGGCGAGATCGATCCCTCGCCGGTGTCGTGGGCGAACCCGCCCATCGCCGCACCCTTGTTGAGGGAGCGGATGGCGTTGTCGCTCAGCGATCCGAAGCTCATCGCGGAGACATTGAGCAGTGCGATGTCATAGGGCTGGGTGCATTCCTCGCCGCCGATGCGCACCCGCGGCGGGGTCGGGGCGTTGGCGATGGGCACCGCCGAATGCATGAGCGCCTCGTAGCCGGTGCGGTCGACGTCGTGTTCGGTGCCGAAGGCGTGCTCGGAGTGGACTCCCTTGGCCCGCTCGTAGATCGTCGTCCGGGTGTCGCGGCTGAAGGGGCGGCCGTCCCAGTTGCGTTCGATGAAGTACTGCTGGATCTCCGGTCGGATCGACTCGAGCAGGAACCGGGCGTGACCGGCGATCGGGTAGTTGCGCAGGATCGAATGCTTCTTCTGAGTCATGTCCCAGGCGGCCAGCGCACCGAGGCCGAGCGCCGATGCCGTAGCCGCCAACTGGGCGATCTGCTTGCCCGGAGAATCTCCGGTGACCAGTCGGACAATGGGGAATTGCCGTTTCATCGTGCCTCCTTGAACCGTCTTATTCGTGAGCCTAGACCTGCTCGCGGCGGATTTCAGGAAAGGTCGGGCTAATAGTCCGCAAACGGCAGGCCCGCCGAGGTGGGGCTTCGGCTGAGGGTCGAGCTGGGTGGCGGTCGAGGCCAGGAGGAGAAGCGAGACTCAGAACAGCTGCGTGAGCAGGGCGACGATGCGGTCATCGACCTGCAGGGAGTAGCCGATGATGATGAGGAACCCGGTCGTGATCCAGGCGATCTCCTTGCCCGCGTCATACCCGCGCAGGGGAGCCCGGCCGACGCGGAGCCCGCCGGCCATGACGATGACGAGGTCGGCGATCCACCAGATCCCGAACCCGCCGAGGCTGATCAGCTTGAGGACGCCAGTGACCCACCGGCCGGTGAAGAAGCGGTCGGCGCCGAGGAATCCTGCCAGCAGGGAGAGCATCCAGGTGAGGAGGAAGGAGCGGTTGCGCGGCGTTGCGGCAGCCGGGTCCGGGCACTGTGGGGGAGGGGAGAGCTCGGGAGGCGAGATCACGGACATCGTGGCGGTTCTCTTTCAATCATCGCTGCTCTCCGTGATTCGAATCCTGCGGTGCGTCGGAATCTCGAATCAGGAGGAGCCGGGGACGGACGGCTGGTGGGGACCTGAGTCCAGCCTAAGAAGCCGCTGAAGCCGTGCGCATTGGGGTTTTCCCCATCATTCGTCTTGCTGTGCGCACTGTCACAGCATCCGCAGGGCGGAATGGTTTGGGACGATCACCTCGGCGGGCATAGCGTTGCCTTCATGAGCACAGGTGAGCCGAGTCCGACGAGCACTCGGCGCACAGTCGCTGCAGTCTTCCTCGCCGGAGTCGCGGTCTTCCTCGTCCTCTACGAGACGCAGGGGCTCCTGCCGGCCATCCGTGACGCCTACGGCATCGATGCGCCGACGGCGAGCCTGACGGTGTCGGCGACGAACGTGGCCATGGCCGTCTTCCTCATCCCCTTCTCGATGCTCGCCTCCCGCATCGGCCACGCCCGGCAGATCGCCGGAGGAGTGATCCTCGCCGCGATCCTCGCGCTCATCCTGCCCTTCATGCCGAGTCCCGAACTGCTCATCACCGTCCGCTTCCTCCAGGGCGCGGCCATCGCCTCGGTGCCGGCCACGGCCATGGCCTACCTCTCGCTGCGTCTGCCTTCGGCCGCGCTGCCCGGCGCGATCGGGGTCTACATCGCCGGAAACACCATCGGCGGACTCGCCTCGCGACTGCTCACCGGGCTGGCCGCCGAGCTGCTCGGCTGGCACGGCGGGCTCGCCGTCACCGGGGCCGTCTCCCTGCTCTTCGGATTCATCGTCGTCTGGCTGCTCCGCCACGATGTCTTCGCCACGGCGAAGAGCAGAGACGCGCACGAGACCGAACGGGGCACCGCGAACGACGACGGAGCCCTGCATGCTGCGGATCCCGCGGACGCTGCGAATCCCGGAGACGTTGCGGATCCCGCGGACGCTGCGGGCCCGCCTCGGCGGGCGATCCTCCCGTTGCGCGGGGGACTGTGGCGGATCTACCTCACCGGCTTCCTGTGCATGATCGTCTTCGGCGGATCCTTCACGATGCTCGGCTCCCGCCTGCAGCGCGAACCCTGGCAACTGAGCGAGGGCGCGGTCGCGCTGTTCTTCCTCATCTACCTCGTCGGCACCGTCGTCACCACCTATTACGGGCGGTTGGCCACGAAGTTCTCGCGCACTCGTCTGACGCTGATCGGCATGGCCACGGCGCTGCTCGGGGCCGGGCTGACGCTCGTCGACTCCCTCGTCGTGATCATCCTCGGCATGGCGCTGCTGACCGGCGGCTTCTTCCTCGGCCACACAGGAGCCTCCGCCGCGGCCAGTGCCGCCCGTCCCGGGGTCGACTCGACGCGCTCGGCGGCCGTCTACCTCACCGTCTACTATCTGGGCACGAGCCTCGGCGCCTGGCTCTCGGCGGTCCTGTTCACCGACTTCGCGTGGCCCGGCGTCGTCGCCATGTGCGCGACCGCGCTGTTCGCGGTGCTGGTCTTGACCCTGAGCGGTGCTCGGCTAGGCTTCAGAAAACGCAACTGATCAGTCGTTCAGTCGCCGAGGGTGATCCGGTCGCTGTCGGCGGCTGCATCCAGACCACGAAGGAGCTTCATGCCCACTGCCGCGCATTCGACCGTCGTCTACTCCATCGACTCGGGCGTCGCCCACGTCGAGATCGACCGAGCGGAGAAGCTCAATTCGCTGACCGGGGAGGTCTTCGAAGACCTCGTCGAGGTGGGGCTGGCGGTGAAGGACGCGTCTGAGGTCAGGGCCGTGGTTCTGTCCGGGCGCGGACGGGCGTTCAGCGCAGGCCTCGACTTCACGGAGATGGCAAGGATCGCCGAGGCGGGGGCCGCGACCGGTTCCTCGGAGACTGCCGTCGATGTCGGGTCCCGGCTCGGGTCGGCCCGCGCCCTTGCGCAGAAAGCCGTGCACGTCTGGTCGCTGGTCGAGGTGCCCGTCATCGCTGCGATCCGCGGGGCCGCGCTGGGCGGGGGAATGCAGATCGCGCTCGGTGCCGATATGCGCATCGCCGGCCATGACGCCCAGCTGTCGCTGATGGAGATCAAATGGGGCATCATCCCCGATATGTGCGGCACCCAGCTGCTGCCGCGGCTCGTCGGCCCGGCGATGGCGAAGAAGCTCATCGTCACCGGCGATGCCGTCGATGCCGCGACCGCCGAGCGGATCGGCCTCGTGGAAGAGCTTGCCGAGGATCCGGTGGCACGCGCCCTTGAGCTCGCCGCGCAGATCGCCGGGCGTTCGCGCTCAGCTCTCGTCTGGTCCAAGCGGCTCGTCGACCTGTCCTATGACGCCGAGTTCAGCGTCGGCCTCGACGCCGAACAGGAGGCGCTCGCCTCACTGCTCGGCACCGCAGAGCAGAAGGCCGTGGTCGCCGAGCGCCTGGCGGCCATGCGCGACCGCTCGAAGGGCTGAGCTCGAAGCCGCGGGGCTGAACAACGCGTTCGGGTGGAGATCTCCGGAACTCCGGAGGAATCGGGCCCCGCGACCCGGTCAGGCCCCGCGGTTCGAGGGGAATTCCGGCCGGGTCGGATCGATCGCGCGACCGCCCCGGATGACCTCGGCGACAGAGGCGAATCCGGCGAGTTCGCGAAGCAGCACGAAGGTCGGGCGCATCAGCTTGAGTTCGCCGGCGTCCTCGGCGGCGAGGATGTCGTGGACCGAGCGCCATTCGCTCGTGTGCGCCTCGGTCGTCTGGTGGTGGGCAGACTCCACCGCCTCGGCCGAGACCGTGTAGAAGTAGGTGTCGAAGCGCTTCGGCCGGCCCACCGGGGTCACCCAATTGGCCCAGGGCTTCAGCCCCGCCGGATCGAGGACAGCACCCGTCTCCTCCTCGACCTCGCGCACCGCGGTCGCCAGCAGGATCCGCCACCCCTCGGCCACCTCGGCGATGGTCGACTTCGCCCACGCATCGCGGTGCACCGCAGGATCGGGGACCTCGATCCCCGGCGCCGTGCGCTCATCGATCGGATCGACGCGGCCGCCGGGGAAGACGACGACGCCGGCGGCGAAGTCCATCGTCGACACCCGGTGCTGGACGAAGACCTCGATCCCGGCGGTCGAGTCGCGGAGCATGAGCACGCTGACGGCGGGGCGGACCGGCACGGCCGCCGGATCGGCCACCTGCGTGCGATCCGCGGCATCCGCGCGGTCGCTCGGGTCGGAGCCCTCGGGGGAGATGTCTCGAATCACGATCAGCACCTTCGCTTGCGTCTTGAGGTCACCCTCCAGTATGCCTGCCCTACGTGGTGAGTTGGGGATCCGGGGTGAGCCGTCACCCGGGCTGAACGGGCAGGATACGATGGTGGGCAGGTGAAATTCTGACCCATCATTTCAGGGGAGCAAGCTCTCGCCGAGGTGGTCGAGCCACCGGGATCGAGCCCGGAGCGACCGGCCCCGGTCCCAGGTTCCGAGGGGATCGGGCCGGAGTGGTCGGAGCCGGCCCGAGACAGATGCGACATAGACAGAGCGGACGAGAGTGAGCGGCGTGGAGATCTATCCCTTCCTCACGATCGATCAGGCGTGGCCGAGCTGGTTGATCGTCACACTGGTGGGTCTCGATCTGATCATCCGCATCGTCGCGCTCGGCTGGATCCCCCACAACCGCAGGCCTTCGGTCGCCCTCGGCTGGCTGCTCGCGATCTTCCTCATCCCCTATGTCGGGGTCGCCGCATTCATCCTGCTCGGTTCGTCGAAGCTGCCGAAGCGGCGGCGGGAGAAGCAGACGCTGATCAACGACATCATCCGCGATCAGATCCACGATCAGGCGATCATCGGCGACTCGGACCATATGCCCGAGCCGCTGAGCACGGCGGCCCAGCTCAACTTCGACCTCGGTGCGCTGCCGATGACGCACGGCAATGACCTCCACCTGCATGTGGACAACCACGAGTGCATGGAGGCGATGGCCGATGCCGTCGATCGGGCCGAGAAGTACGTGCACTTCGAGTTCTACATCGTCGCCATCGATGACACGACGAGGCGGCTGCTCGAATCGCTGCTGGCCGCCCACGCGCGCGGCGTCAGTGTGCGGATCCTCATCGACCATGTCGGATCACTGGGCTATCCGGGATATTCCGAGCTGATCAAACGGCTCGACTCCTCCGGTGTGCCCTGGCGCCGGGCCCTGCCGATCCGACCGTGGCGGGGCGAGTACCAGCGTCCCGATCTGCGCAACCATCGCAAGATCCTCGTCGTCGACGGCACGGTCGCCTTCACCGGGTCGCAGAACATCATCGACCGCTCCTACAACAAGCGCCGCAACCTGCGGAAGGGCTTCCAATGGATGGATCTCTCCCTCGAGTGCACGGGACCTGTGGTTGAGGAGCTCGATGCCGTGTTCGTCACCGACTGGTACTCGGAGACGAATGAGTTCCTCGATGAGTCCTCCGAGCTCGCTCTCAAGGCTCCCTCATCGGGCGGCATCCAGGCGCAGGTGGTGCCCTCGGGGCCGGGCTTCGAGGATGAGAACAATCTGCGCCTGTTCAATCACCTGATCTACAACGCGAACCGGACCGTGGTCGTGTGCTCACCGTACTTCGTGCCCGATGAGTCGCTGCTGCACGCGCTGACCACGGAGGCCCGGTCCGGCGTGGACGTCCGCCTCTACGTCGGAGAGACGAGCGACCACTGGCTGACGCAGCGGGCACAGCAGTCCTACTACAACGAACTGGTCCGGGCCGGTGTGCGGATCTTCCTGTACCACGCGCCGACGGTGTTGCACTCGAAGTTCCTCATGATCGACGACGAGGTCTCGATCATCGGCTCTTCGAACATGGACGAACGGTCGTTCGCGATGAACATGGAGGTCACGATGTTCATCGTCGACAAGGAGTTCACCCAGCGCATGTACGACCTCGAGGCCCGTCGCTATGCGCCGAATTCCGTCGAACTCGACGGTGAGCGCTGGGCCGAGAGGCCGCTGCTGCACAAATACGTGGAGAACGTGGCCCGCCTGACGAGCTCACTGCTCTAGTCAGGTGGCGGGATCGGCGGGGTCGGTTCGGCTTGCGCGGTCGACTCGGCTTGCGCGGTCGGCGCATCCTTCACCGAGAGTGACATATCAGAGCGTTCCTCCGGTGCGTTGTGTCACTCTTGTGTGTTTATGTCCCTGCGGCAGGCGGAGACAGGCGAGCGGCGGAACCGAAAGTCGGTTCCGCCGCTCGTCATCACGCTGGTGGGCGTGAGTGTTCAGTCTCGCGAGTGGTGCTCAGCCCACTGTGGAGGGTTCAGCTCTCGCTGAGGGTTCAGCTCTCGTTGGAGGGTTCAGTCTTCGCTGGAGACTCCTGCGGGTCCCTCATCGTCGAGACTGCGCTCGGGATCGGCGAGGGTGTCCTGAGACTTGGCCGCCCCGGCCGCGTGCGGGTCGTGCTTGACCTCGCTGGGTTTGGGTACCGAGGACTTGCTCGAGCTCGACTTCGCAGCGTTCGAGCCGGTCGAGGACGAGGCCGACTTCGCCGAGCCTGAGCCCGACTTCGCCGAACCGGTGCTCGACGCGGACGCGCCTGCCCCGGTCGAGGCGGCATTCGCGCCAGGCGATGCCGCGCCCGTGGACGGCGCGTTCGAGGATGACGTCGATGCGGAGCCGGGACCGCCGGAGGTGCTTGCGGAGCCGTCCTCATCGCCGTCAAACTCCGAGACCGAGGAATCGACGCCGGTGGCAGCGGCATTGACCTTCTCAACGGTGTCCTGGACAGCATCGGCGACGGCCGGGGACTTCTCGCGGATCGACTGGTTGGCCTTCTCGACCGTGTCCTGCACGCGCGGGTCGGTCCAGAGATCCTGAGCCTGGGCCTTGAGTCGTTCGTAGCTCTGGCGCCCTGTGCGTGATCCGAGGATGAATCCGACTCCCAGACCAGCCAGGAGAATCAATCTCTTCTTCATCTTTCTGCTCTCCTTCTCAGCTTGCCGTGACTGCTTCCAAAAGGATGCGTGCCACGATCCGGTGACCGAGTTGATCAGCGCATCGGCACAGTGTCCTGATTCACCAGCTTATACTGCGCATCCCGTGTCGGTGAAAGAAAACTTCACAGAGCATGGCGGTCATTCGAGGCTCGGCTGCTGCTGAGTGATGCAGTGGATGCCTCCGCCGCGGGCGAAGAGCTCACGCGCGTCGACCCCGACGACCTTCCGCCCCGGGTAGACGCTCTCGAGCACCGCGATCGCCTCGGCGTCGGCCGGATCGTCGAAGGTGCAGGCGATGACCCCGTCGTTGGTGACCAGGTGATTGACGTAGGAGTAGTCGACCCACCCCTCCTCGTCGGTGAGCGCCTCGGGGGCGGGAATCGGCACGACCTCGAAAGGCTGCCCATCGGCCGTGGTCTCGCGGGCGAACTGGTCCTTGACCGCACGGCTGAATTCGAAGTCGGGGTGTTCGGGATTGCGCTGATCGTGGACGAGCACGACACCGGGGCTCGGCATGGCGGCGACGATGTCGACGTGCCCGCGGGTGCCGAAGGTCTGGTTGTCCCGGTGCAGACCCCGGTCGAGCCAGATGACCTTCCGAGCACCGAGCGTGCGCGCGAATTCAGCCTCGACGTCCGCCTCGGTCAGTCCCGGATTCCGACCCTGGTCGAGCTGCACGCTGCGGGTCGCGAGCACCGTTCCGCGGCCGTCGACGTGGAAGCCGCCGCCTTCGTTGCGCAGTGAGGAGTCGATGACGGGCACCTCGGCGAGTTCGGCGACGAAACGGCCGATGTGCTCATCGTGGTCCCATTTCGCCCACTCCTGTGCGCCCCAGCCGTTGAACACCCAGTCCACCGCCCGCAGCTGACCGGCATCGTCGAAAACGAAGCTCGGCCCGATATCGCGCATCCACGCATCATCGAGTTCGGCGTTGACGATCGTGATCGGGTGCGTGATCCCCGCGCCGAGGTGGCGCCGGGCGTGCTCGGTCTGCTCGCTTGCGACGACGACGGTCACCGGGGTGAACTCGCTGGTGGCACGGGCCACAGCCGCCCAGGTGGCGCGGGCTGCCTCGGCGTCGGCTTCGGTATCGCCGAGCGCATAGCCCGAAGACGGGAACGCCATCCAGATCCGATCCTGAGCGGCTGTCTCCGCAGGCATGTGAAACGTCATCGTTCTTCCTTCTCGTGTGTCGTCGGTGCTCGGCCCGGGCGGGGTTCGAATCCCACCCGCCGAGGCGCATCCGGTATCGGCAGGCACGACCGTTCCGGTTCGGGTTCGCTGCGCTCGGGCCTCGAACGGTGTTTGTCCTCCGAGTCTAACCAGCACAGTGCCGCGCGGGACGACGGATTTCGCAGGCGACCGCGCGGTTCTGGAGGGCGAGAGCCGGACGACATGAGGGCGAGAGGCGGACGGCAGGATTCGCCGGTACCCGCACCGGGCGACCCACCGATCCCGTGAGAATCCGACTCGAGTGACCGTATAGTCTGGCCGGAGAGCACGATCCGACATTTCACAGGTCGGTCGACGACGGCGCCGAAGGAGGCAGCAGGTGGAGCACGAGGATCAGCAGGACGCTTTCGGGCGCGCAGGAACCGGCCCTCTGGCGGGCGTGGTCGTCGCCGACTTCTCTCGAGTGCTGGCCGGCCCCTACGCGACGATGATGCTCGCCGACCTCGGCGCCACGGTGATCAAGGTCGAGGGCCGCACCGGCGATGACACGCGGCACTGGGCCCCGCCTCGGCGAGACGATGATGCGACCTATTTCCTCACGGCGAACCGGAACAAGCACTCCGTCGTCCTCGACTTCAAGGACGCTGACGACCTCGCCGCCGCCCAGGAGCTCGCGCGTCGGGCCGACATCCTCGTGGAGAACTTCAAGGCCGGGGGACTGGCGAAGTACGGCCTCGACTACGACACGGTCAAGGCAGGCAACCCGGGCATCGTCTATGCCTCGGTGACCGGGTTCGGCCCGAACAACCCGCAACCCGGCTACGACCTGCTCATCCAGGGGCTCTCGGGGTTCATGAGTGTCACCGGTTCCGAGGAATCGGGCCCGGTCAAGGCCGGTGTCGCTGTCGTCGACGTGTTCACCGGACTGCACACGACGGTGGGCATCCTCGCCGCGCTCGCCCACCGCAAGGACACCGGCATCGGCCAGCACGTGGAGACGAATCTGCTGTCCTCGGCGCTCTCCGGCCTGGCGAATCAGACTTCGGCCTATGTGGCCGGCGGGGTCGTGCCGCAGGCGATGGGCAACGCCCACCCGAGCCTCTACCCGTACCAGCCGATGCCCACCGCGCAGGGCCAGATCATCATCGCCGTCGGCAACGACAACCAGTTCAAGAAGCTCGCCGAGGTGCTCGGTCATCCCGAATGGGCGGCCGACGAGCGCTTCGCGAACTTCGCCGACCGCAACGTCAACCGTGCCGAGCTCGAGCCCGCGCTCATCGCCGCCCTGAGTATGCGTACGAACCAGGAATGGTTCGACATCCTCACCGAGGCGGGACTGCCCTGCGCGCCGATCAACACGATCGCCCAGGGCGTGGACCTCGCCTCGTCCTTGGGTCTCGATCCCGTCGCCGAGGCGGGGGCCGGGGGCCGGGTGATCCCGACGGTGGCCAACCCGATCGGCCTGTCCGAGACCCCGGTCAGCTATGACCTGGCCCCGCCGACGCTGGGGGAGAGCACCGAGACGGTCAAAGCGTGGCTGCGCGGGGAGGAATGAGTTGGGGCCCGTGCCCTGTGGTCAGGTGCCCGGGATGTGCGTCCCGGCGGGCGGTGCCCGAGGCCCGGTGGACGGTGTCGGCGACGATCAGCAGATGATGAGGGCGTCCTTGCTTCAGCTGAAGTACCCTAGAGTCTGAGTGTCATCGCCTGACTTACCGAGAGAATGTTGAGCCTCTGCTCGGTCGGGCGGGCGCCACCGTCGTATCGGCCGATAGGATTCTGGAACTGAGATGGACAACAAGACGACTGAGGTGAAGTCGCGGCCCCGGCCGATGATCAAGCGGACGCTCATGGTCATCGCCATGGCGATCACGGGCTTCCACCTCTTCGCGAGCTTTCTGTGGATCGCCCCGTCCTCGACGCTGCGGGAGGTGATTCCCGGCGACCTGCTCTCGAAGTACATGATTCCGATGTGGGGTCAGTCCTGGAGCGTCTTCGCCCCCGAGCCGATCAACGGCGACTACTACTTCGATGTCCGTGCGGTGATCTCGACCGACAACGGTGAGGAGATCACCGAATGGGTGCGAGCCACCGATGTCGAACTCGACCACTCGACCTACAAGCTCTTCCCTCCTCGCTCGGCGGGTCTGGGTGTCGGTGTGGCCTCCGACCTCAAGGGCGAGTGGGAGGACCTGCCCGATGATCAGAAGGCGATCGTCAAGCTCGACTACTTCAAGGGCGACGATTCGGCCGAGCGGCTCAAGACGAAGCTCGATGAGTACGAGGACCCGAAGAACACTGTGAGCTCTTATCTGGACAGCGAACACACCGCCACGGCCTATGCCACCCAGGTCGCCAAGGCGATCTGGGGCGATGACGTGCAGCGCGTGCAGTATCAGGCGGCCCGGCAGAACGTCGTCCCCTTCTCCGAACGCAACGACAAGTCCGCCGAGCGACCGAAGATCCAGCCGGTTCCCGTCGGATGGAGGGCACTGGTGACAGAGGACCAGCAGTCGGATGAGGAATTCGCGAAGTACTTCTGCGCCTCGGATGAAGTGAGGTGCGTCGGTGAGCAGTGACGAGACGACGCGGACCGAGAGCCGCGAACCGCAGCGCGAGACCACCGAGCGCCCGTGCAACGCCGAACCGACGCGCGAGTCCGCGGCCGCCTCGGCGGAGGAGCGCCTGCCGATCACGACCCAGGTGCGCACGAACATCGCGCGCGGCTGGAACTGGCTTGAGGAGATGCTCACCGGCCGCTATCACGCGACCTACGGTCTGGCGGTGACGCGGATCCTCATCGGCATCACGGGGCTTGGCCTCATCCTCACGAACTTCAACGCCAGGCACTACACCTTCGGTGTGGGCAACGCCTGGAGCGGGGAGATCGCGGAGCCGCAGAGCGACTTCCCGAACATCTGGCTCTTCTCCCTCTTCCACCGTGTGGTGACGACCCCGCCGCTGTTCACGGTGATGATGCTCGCCCTGGCCGCCCTCGCCGTGGTCATCACTCTGGGCTGGCACACCCGGATCATCCTGCCGTTCTATCTGGTTCTGTGGGTCAGCTTCATCGAGCTCAACGACGGGGCCGGCGATCAGGGCGACAACGCCTACCGGATGTTCATGATCGCCCTGCTCTTCGCGGACACGACCAGACGCTGGTCACTCGATGCGCGCAGGCGCCGACGCAACGCCGACTTCCCTGACACCGACGGCGGCCAGTGGCGGTGGGCGCTGATCATGGCCAACAACCTCGCGATCGTGGTGCTCGCCTTCCAGGTCTGCGCGATCTACATGTCAGGCGGTCTCTACAAGGCCGGCGGCAATGCCTGGCAGCACGGCTTCGCCGTCTACAACCCCCTGCACACGCAGCAGTTCGGGACCTGGCCCGTCCTCTCCGACCTCGTCACAGCGTGGGGTCCGGCGGTCGTGGCGATCTCATGGGGATCGGTGCTCTTCCAATGCGCGTTCCCGTTCATGCTCTTCAACCGCTACACGCGCATCATCGGGCTGCTCGGCATCCTCTCGTTCCACTTGGGAATCGCGCTGCTGATGGGTCTGCCGTGGTTCTCGCTGACGATGATCGCCGTTGATGCGATCTTCATCCGTGACCGCAGCTTCGCCAAACTCAGCGCGTTCCTTCACCGTTGGTGGACGACGACAACGCCGCGGAAGGACACGGCGAAGACCTGAAGCGGCGCGCATGCAAAGAGCTCGGTCTGCGGACCAGAGACCTGTCTGCAGACAGGCCTGGTGTACGCAGACCGAGCTCTTGCCGCATCACCGCCGGCGGCGCCGCATCACCGCTTGGGGCGCAACTCCAGACCGCTCGCCTCGGGGTCGTCGGGGAGATCGACGATGACGGTGTCGCCGTCCTCGACGTCACCGGCCAGCAGTGCGCGGGCTAGCTTGTCGCCGATCTGGCGCTGGACCAGCCTGCGCAGCGGCCTGGCACCGTAGGCCGGATCGTAGCCCTCGAGGGCCAGCCAGTCCTCGGCCGCATCGGTGACATCGATCGAGATCCGCCGTTCGGCCAGCCGCTGCGAGAGCCGCTGGATCTGGAGGTCGACGATCGATGACAGCTCTTCGGTGCTCAGCGCATCGAAGAGGACGATGTCGTCGAGGCGGTTGAGGAACTCGGGCTTGAAGGTCGAATGGACGACGCCCATGACCTTCTCGCGCCGCTCGGTCTCTGACAGCGACCTGTCGACGAGGAACTGCGAACCGAGGTTCGAGGTCAGGATCAGGATGGTGTTCCTGAAGTCGACCGTGCGTCCCTGACCGTCGGTGAGCCGACCGTCATCGAGGACCTGCAGCAGGATGTCGAAGACAGACGGATGGGCCTTCTCCACCTCGTCGAGCAGAACTACGGAGTAGGGGCGGCGGCGCACCGCCTCGGTGAGCTGACCGCCTTCGTCGTAGCCGACGTAGCCGGGAGGGGCGCCGACGAGACGGGACACCGTGTGCTTCTCACCGTACTCGCTCATATCGATCCTGATCAGGGCCTTCTCATCGTCGAAGAGAAAGTCCGCGAGTGACTTCGCGAGCTCCGTCTTGCCCACGCCGGTGGGTCCGAGGAAGAGGAACGAGCCGGTCGGCCGATCCGGATCGGCGACGCCGGCCCGCGAACGGCGGATGGCATCGGAGACCGCGGCGACCGCGTCCTTCTGACCGATCAGCCGCTGTCCGAGCACGTTCTCCGCCCCGAGGAGCTTCTCGATCTCACCCTGCATGAGCCGACCCGCGGGGATGCCCGTCCAGGAGGAGACCACCTCGGCGATGTCATTGCTCGAGACCTTGTCGGAGACCATCGGATCGCCAGCCTGCCCGGCCTCGGCCTGAGCCTCCTCGGCTTCGGCCTCGGCGATCTCCTTCTGCACGGCGGGGATCTCCCCGTAAAGCAGCCGGGAGGCCGTCTCGAGATCCGTATCGCGCTGGGCCCGGTCGGCCTGGGAGCGCAGCTCGTCGAGTTTCGTCTTCAGCTCGCCGACGCGGTTGAGGCCGGCTCGCTGGGATTCCCAGGTCGCCTCAAGCCCGCGCAGCTCCTCCTCCTTGTCGGCCAGGTCGGCACGCAGGGCGCCGAGGCGCTCGACCGAGGCCGAATCCGTCTCCTTCGCCAGCGCCATGTCCTCCATCTTCAGGCGGTCGACGGCACGGCGGAGCTCGTCGATCTCGACCGGGGCCGAGTCGATCTCCATCCGCAGCCGGCTGGCCGCCTCGTCGACGAGGTCGATGGCCTTGTCGGGCAGCTGCCGTCCGGTGATGTAGCGATTGGACATGGTGGCCGCGGCGACCAGGGCGCCGTCGTTGATCGAGACCTTGTGGTGGGCCTCGTAGCGCTCCTTGAGTCCGCGGAGGATCGCGATCGTGTCCTCGACGCTCGGCTCATCGACGAACACCTGCTGGAAGCGGCGTTCGAGGGCGGGGTCCTTCTCGATGTTCTCGCGGTACTCGTCGAGGGTCGTCGCCCCGATCATCCGCAGCTCACCGCGGGCGAGCATCGGCTTGAGCATGTTTCCGGCATCCATCGAGGAATCGCCGCCGGCACCCGCCCCGACGATGGTGTGCAGCTCGTCGATGAAGGTGATGATCTGCCCGTCGGCGTTCTTGATCTCCTCGAGCACGGCCTTGAGCCGCTCCTCGAATTCGCCCCGGTACTTCGCACCCGCGACCATTGCGGAGAGGTCGAGGCTGATCAGGGTCTTGTCCCGCAGCGACTCGGGCACGTCGCCGGCGACGATCCGCTGGGCGAGGCCTTCGACGACGGCGGTCTTGCCGACGCCGGGCTCACCGATGAGGACGGGGTTGTTCTTCGTCCGGCGCGAGAGCACCTGAACGACCCGGCGCACCTCCTTGTCGCGGCCGATGACCGGATCGAGCTTGCCCTCGCGGGCGGTGGCGGTGAGGTCGATGCCGAACTTCTCCAGCGACTGCATCGTCTCCTCGGGATTCTCCGAGGTGACCTGCTTGCCGCCGCGCAGATCCGGCAGGGCCGCAAGCAGGGCGTCGCGGGTGGCACCGGCAGAGCGCAGAGCATTGCCGGCGCCCTCCTGTCCGGCGGCAGCGGCGAGCAGCAGGTGCTCGGTGGAGACGAACTGATCGCCGAGTGCGGTCATCTCCTCCTGCGCGAGGTTCATCATCTCGAGGCCGGCCCGGGACAGGCTCGGCTGAGACACGGTCGAACCGCTGACGGTGGGCAGGCCTCCGATGACGGCCTCAAAGGCGGTCAGCACGGCCCGGGGGTCGGCACCGACCTTCGTCAGCAGGCTCGCGGCCAGCGAGTCCTGCTGCTGGAGCAGGGCCGCGACGAGGTGGGCCGGTTCGATCTGATTGTTTCGGCGTGCGACGGCGTCGTTGATCGCCGTCTGCAGCGCCTCCCGTGACTTGGTTGTCATCTGTGCGTCCATACGCAACTCCTTCAAAAGTGTTCTGAAATAGCTCTCGAAGAGTTCAACATCTGCAGAGTTGAGTCTATTCCACTCAACTTTGTTTAGGGAAGGAAAATCTCACGGGCCCAGCCCGCAATCCCAGCCGCGGTCGCGCGTCAGGAAACGGCCCGCGGGCCGCCGCTCGAGCCTCAGAGTACGAGCACGGACTGGAGGTCGAAGCGGCGCAGCACCTTGTCGGCGACCTCCGGGTCGGTTCCTCTCTCACGTCTGGCCTTGAGCACCTCGGCGCGGGCCGTCTGCATCGCCCGCTTCTGCACCTGCAGCATCTGTTCGCGGTTCTCCCGGAAGGCAGCGGCCTGATCGGAGCTGGCCTGGTCATCCGAGGTGCCCAGCAGCTGGGTGTAGAGCATCTTGAACCTCGCGCGCAGGGGTTCGGCGACCTCGTCGGGGAGGGAGTCATCGGTCTTGATCTGGTGCAGGGCCGCCTTGTAGGCGCGCATCGCGATCGCCTTCGTCGCCGCCCGCTCCTTCTCCGCCTCGTCGTCGATGCCGAGTCCGTCGACGACGGCCGGGAAGGTCAGCCCCGCGAGTACGAGTGTGACGAGGAGGATCACGGCGGCCGCGACGAGGATGTAGGACCGGCCGGGGAAGGGCTCGCCGGTGTCGGTGGTCGCCGGAATCGACAGCGCCAGGGCGATCGTCGCCAGCCCCCGCATCCCGCCCCAGGTCATCAGCGTGGCATCGCGGAGGTTGAGCGGCGCCGCATCGGGATCCTCGTGCGTGCGCCTGCGTTCGATGAGAGTGCCCAGCAGCAGCCAGCCGAAGCGCACGGCGATGATCACGGCCGCGATCGCCAGGCCGACGAGGACTGCCCGGCCGAGATCGGCGTGCTCGGATTCGACGACCATGCGCAGGTCGAGGCCGATGAGCCCGAAGGCGATCCCGGTGATGAGCATCTCGAGGACCTGCCAGGTCGAGGCCTGCGTGACGCGTTCGGCCGAGTTGCCCTCGACGTCGCGGCGGCGGACCTCGAGGGCGGCGACGACGACGGCGATGACGCCGCTGGCGTGGAAGTGCTCGGCGATGAGGTAGACCCCGAAGGGCAGCATGAGCATGAGCGAGGAGCGGGCGATGGTGTGGTCGATCTTCTCCATCACCCACCACACGACGAAGACGACGGCGAGCCCGATGAGGATCGCGACCACGGCGGAGATGACGAAGGACACGGCGAGCTCACCGAAGTCCACCTCGGTGCCGGCCATCGCCGCTGCCATCGCGGTCTGGAAGATGACGAGGGAGGCGGCGTCGTTGAACAGGCCTTCGGACTGCAGTGTCGACATGATCCGGCGGGGAATCGAGACGGTGCCGGCGACCGCGTCGACGGCCACGGGGTCGGGTGGGGCGAGCATCGCACCGAGCGCGATGGCTGCGGCGATCGAGATCCCCGGGATGAGGAACAGGGCCGATCCGGCCACGGCGGCCACGGTCACGCCGACCAGGGCCACGGCCATGCCGAGGATCGTGCGCCAGCGGATCGAGAACAGCGCCCATGATGTCTTCTGCGCGGCCGCGAAGAGCAGCGGCGGCAGGAAGAGGGGGAGGATGAGTTCGGGCTCGATCGTGATCTCGGCGAAGGTGGGGATGAAGGCACCGGCGATGCCGATGAGGACCATGAGCGCCGGCCAGGGGAGTTTGAGCTTCTGACCGAGTCCGACCACCACCGAGGTTGCGGCACCGAAGCCGATGATCATGAGCAGCGTGGTCATGCGTCTCTCCCTCGCGTCTGGCCCTCCGGCCCCACCTGACCGAGACTGCCTGCGCAGCCTTCGCAGCAGCGGGATTCGGGCACAGCGTCCGCATCGGTCGAGTCGAACTTTGGCAGAATGTGATTATGTCCGACTCAATTGTATTCTCACTCCTCGACGACGACGGCGTCGCGTCCGTGACGATCAACGAGCCCGAAACCCGCAATGCGCTGTCGCGGTCCGTGATGGCAGAGCTCAGTGACACCCTCACCGAGGTGGGGCGGCGGACCGATGTGCGCGCAGTGATCCTGCGGACCGCGGGGCACGTGTTCAGTTCCGGTCATGACCTCAAGGAGATCCGCGGTGCGGATCTCGAGACCCAGCAGGCGACGTTCGCCGCCTGTGCCGAGCTGATGCAGACCATTCAGGCGATCCCGCAGCCGGTCATCGCCGAGGTTCAAGGGGTGGCCACGGCGGCGGGCTGTCAGCTGGTGGCCGGATGCGATCTCGCGGTGGCGGCCCGTTCGGCACGGTTCGCCACTCCCGGGGTGAAGATCGGCCTGTTCTGCTCGACGCCGATGGTCGCCCTCTCCCGCGCGGTGCCGGCGAAGACGGCGATGCGGATGCTGCTGACCGGTGAGTTCCTCTCCGCCGAGGATGCCCTCGGCTTCGGTCTCATCTCCGACCTCGTGGCCGACGAGGAGCTCGAGTCCGCGACCCTGGAGCTGGCGCGCACGGTCGCGTCCGCCTCGTCGGCTACAGTTGCCATAGGCAAGGCGGCGTTCTACGAACAGCGTGAGCTGCCCCTGGCCGAGGCCTATGAGCGGATGTCTCAGGTGATGGCGGAGAACGCGATCGCCGCCGATGCGCAGGAGGGCATCGATGCGTTCCTGGGCAAACGGGAACCGCACTGGCAGCACCGAGGTTGATGAGCGTGGTGAGGTTCGGAGCAGACGGATGAGGGAGGAATCGACGTGGCGGTGATTGTGACCGGAGCCAGCGGCTTCATCGGCGGTGCCATCGCGCGTGCGCTGGCCGAGCGCGGTGAGACGGTCTACGCACTGTGCCGACGCGACCCCGAGCTGCCCGGCGTGAACTACCAGCACTGGGACATCACGCAGCCCGCACCGGCGCCCGTGCAGTCCCTGGCCGCGAAGGCCACCGCCGTCTTCCACTGTGCCGGCATCGCCTCGATCAGCGCCGCTGACGACGATCTCTATGCGGTCCGGGTGACCGGGACGAGGAACGTCCTCGACGCCTTCCCGAAGGCTCGGATCGTCCACCTGTCATCGACGACGGTGTACTCCTCGACCGCTCCCCACTCCGACCTGTGGGAAGAGGCCGGACCGAAGGACCCCCAGGACTTCGGCGATGCCTACTCGCGTACCCATGCCCTTGCCGAACAGCTCGTGGCCCGGATCCGCCCCGATGCCGCGATCCTGCGGCCGGCAGCGGTCTACGGTCCGGGCGAGACGATGCTCATGCCCTTCCTCCGCGACAGTGCGAAGCGGGGAGTGCTGCGGCTGCCGGGCGGCGGCCGTCAGAAGATCACCCTGACCCATGTCGACAATGTCGTGCGGGCGGCGCTCGCCTGTCTCGATGTGCCCTCGGCGTCGGGCCCGTTCAACATCGGCGACCCCACCCCGTACCGGCTCAAGGACGCCGTGGCCACGCACTTCGCGAGGATGGGCTACGAGCCGGTCGTCATCGAAGGCGTTGCCAAGGACAAGGCGCTCGTCTCGGCGAAGGTGGGACTGAAGATCCGGACCTTCTTCAAGCGCGGGGATATGGCCAGGCTCTTCCTCGTCGAGTACCTCCAGCACGACCGGACCTACAACCTCTCGCGGCAGCAGCGGGTGCTCGGGATCTCGACGACCCAGCACCTCATCCCGTCTCGGTTCCAGTAGGAGGAGGGGCCCGCCCTCAGCGCCCCGACAGCCCGTGTTGGCGGGCGACGATCCGTGACATCACACCTCGGGGGAGTGCCCGCTTGAGCAGGAACGGCAACGGCGAGCGACTGCCCACCGAGTAGAACTCGCGGGGCCGCTGCGCCTCGATGGGCTTGAGGATGGTCGCCGCGACCGTGTCGGCGGAGATCCCACCGCGCTCATTGGCATCGAGGTGCTCAAGCATCGTGCTCACGTCCTCGGCATAGACGGAGCCCTCATCGAGGTACTTCGTGCGTCGCTGCCCGATCCCGGTGGCGATCGACCCGGGTTCGACGACGCTGACCCACACGCCGAATGGGGAGAGCTCCTGTCTGGCGGCCGTGGCGAAACCGCGCAGCGCCGCCTTCGAGGCGACGTAGGAGCTGCGATGGGCCAAGGGGAAGCTCGCGAGCATCGACCCGACCATGATGACGCGACCGTGCCCACGGGCGCGCATATGCGGGAGCACCAGCTGACTCAGCTGCACCGCGCCGAAGACGTTCGTGCGGAACAGCCGCTCGATCGCCGCGACCGGCAGCTCCTCGAACGGTCCGGACTGGCTCTCGCCGGCATTGTTGACGAGGATGTCGACCTCGTCGAGACGGCCGGCCAGTGCCGTGATGCTGTTCGGTTCGGAGAGGTCGAGCGGCAGATAGTCCACGCCGGGGATCCGGGCGGATTCGGCGATCGCTTCGGGGTTCCGGCTGGTCGCGAGCACCCGGGTGCCGCGGGAGGCGAGCATCCGGACCACGGCCGCTCCGATGCCGGAGGTGCCGCCGGTGACGAGCGCGGTGCGGTTGTTCGACGTCATCTCAGTTCCCTTCACTTGAGCCATCTGCCACCCCGCGCCCGGCCCGCAGGCCCGAGAAGATGCAGCCGCCGAGGAAGGTGCCCTCCAGCGCGTTGTACCCGTGCATGCCGCCCCCGCCGAAGCCGGACACCTCACCGGCGGCGAAGAGTCCGGGAATCGGTGCACCTGAGCTCCCGATGACCTGCCCGTCGAGGTTCGTCTCGAGCCCGCCGAGGGTCTTGCGGGAGAGCAGGCTCAACCGCACCGCGATGAGCGGACCGTGAGCTGGATCGAGGATCTTGTGCGGCTTGGCCGCCCGCACGATCTTGTCGCCGAGGTAGGATCGGGCATTGTGGATCGCCTGGACCTGCGCGTCCTTGGAGAACCCGTTGTCCATCTGCCCATCGCGTTCGACGATCTGGGCCACGAGCCGGTCGTGGTCGATGAGCGGCCCACGCGAACGGGCGTTCATCCCCGCAACGAGCTCCTCGGTGGTCTCGGCGACGACGAAGTCCGAGCCGTAGCGTTTGAACGCCTCGACCGGTGCCGGCGCATCGCTCGAGCGCACCCGATCGAGCGTGACCCGCAGGTCCTTCTTCGTGATGTCCGGGTTCTGCTCCGAACCCGAGAGGGCGAACTCCTTGCGGATGATCGACTCGTTGAGCACGAACCACGAGTAGTCGTACCCGCTCTCGAGGATCGTGCGCATCGTCCGGTTGGTGTCGAAGCCGGGATAGTTCGGTGCCGGAAACCGTCGGCCCTCCGCATCGAACCACATCGACGACGGGCCCGGGATGATCCGGATGCCGTGATTCGGCCAGATCGGATTCCAGTTCTCGATGCCTTCCGTGTACGCCCAGATCCGGTCCCGGTTGATCAGGCTCGCCCCGGCGTCCTCGGAGATGGCGAGCATCCGCCCGTCCACATGGGCGGGAACCCCGGCGAGCATCGTGTCCGGGAACTCGCCGAGGCGCTCGACCGGCCAGTACCTGCGCATGAGATCGAAGTTGTGCCCGATTCCGCCGCTGGTGACGATCACGGCAGGAGCGCGGAGCACGAAGTCCTCGCGCTCCTCCCGGTTCGAGGCCACCCCGCGGGCGGTGTGGCTCGGTGACAGCACGCGTCCGCGCACCCCGACGACGGCGCCGCCTTCGGTGATGAGTTCGTCCACGCGATGGCGGAACGCGAAGTCGACGAGGCCGTTCGCCTCGGCGCGTTCGACGGGTTCGCGGAAGACCCGGACCACCTCGGGGCCGGTGCCCCAGGTGAGGTGGAAGCGCGGCACGGAATTGCCGTGTTCGGAAGCCCCTGAACCGCCGCGTTCGGCCCAGCCGACGATCGGGGTCAGGCGCAGCCCCAGGTCACGCAGGTAGCTGCGCTTCTGCCCGGCGGCGAACTCGAGATAGGCCTCGGCCCACTTCCGCGGCCAGTGGTCCTCCGCGCGGTCGAAACCCGCCGAGGTGGCCCAGTCGCGTCGTGCCAGCTCGAGGGAGTCATGGACGCCGAGGCGGCGCTGCTCGGGGGAATCGATGAGGAAGAGTCCGCCGAGGGACCAGAACGCCTGCCCGCCGAGGTTGGCCCGGTTCTCCTGATCGAGGACGAGGACTCGTCTGCCGGCCTGGGTGAGCTCGTGGGCGGCGACGAGTCCGGCCAGGCCGGCTCCGACGATGATGGCGTCGACCTCGGTGGACACCGGGGGCGTGGTGGGTGAGCTCATCGTGGGCGACTCCTTCGTCGGCGGTCGGATCGATCGATCCCTCTGCCCCCAGATTACTGGGCAGTACCGCGGGTCGCCACCGTCACCTCGGCGACCTCAGCCGCGCAGGGTCGACTCCAACCAGGCCGCCGCGGATCCGAAGGACTCGTCGGTGGTCGTCGGATCCACCGGCACCGCGGAGCCGTCCGCGCTGGGGTAGCTGCCGAGGAACCACAGCTTCAGGGTCACCCGGTGGACGCCCTGCAGGGCCTCGGCCATCCGTGCCTCATGGATGTGGCCGAGCAGGTCGATCGAGAACTGGTAGAGGCCGAGCCCGTCCCCGGTCGGCCGGGATTCGATCCGCGACATGTTGATCCCGCGGCTGGAGAACTGTTCGAGCAGTTCGAGCAGGGCGCCGGCACGGTCGGAGCGCAGGGCCGCGACTACGGTGGTCTTGTCCGCGCCGGTGGCCGCCGGGATCGGACCCGGACGGGAGACGACGACGAAGCGGGTGACCGCGTCCTGGCGGTCGCCGATGTCATCGGCGATGACGTCGAGCCCGTAGCGTTCGGCCGCCAGGGCCGGACACACCGCGGCCACATGGTCTCCGGCGTCATTGGCCAGATCTCTCGCGGCTGCGGCCGTGGACGAGGTCGGCAGATAGACGGCATCGGGGAAGTGTTCGGACATGAAGGTCCGCACCTGGGCCTCCCCGTGGGGGTGGGAGCCGAAGGAACTCAGCGACTCTCGCGGAGTCCCCGGCTTCACGGCGAGGACGAAGCGGACGGGCACGACCACCTCGGCGATGATCTGGAGCCTGCCGTGCTCGGTCAGAGCATCGATCGTGGCCGGGACTCCGCCCTCGACGGAGTTCTCGATCGGGACCACAGCGGCATCGCAGTCGCCCTCGAGGACGGCGGCGAGGGCCGCGGCGGCATTGCGCATCGGCTGGGTCGTCGCGGTCGAGGCCAGGCCCGTGTCGTCGAGGTACTTCAGCAGCGCCGCCTCGGTGAAGGTGGCTTCGGGTCCGAGGAAGGCGAAGCGGTTCGCGCTCACTTCCCGCCTCGTTTCGCGCGCAGACGGCGGACGAGGATGGCGCGGGCGACGTCGCGGTACTGGGCGGCACGGTGCAGCTGCGCCTTGAGGTCTCTGCCGGTGACCCGGTGGTGGAGATCGCATTCGACCTCGGTCACCCGCAGCCCGGCGTTGACGACGTCGATGGTCATGGCCGCTTCGACGCCCCAGCCGGCAGCGAAGGGCAGGGCCGCGTCGAAGGCCTCCCGGGACAGGCAGCGCATGCCCGAGAGCGGCTGGGTGGCCTCGAAGCCGGAGAGTTCGGCGATGCCCTTCTTCGCCAGTCCCACAACGAAGCCGAAGCCGCCGCCCTTGCGCTTCTGCGCCGGCAGGATCGCGATCGTCATATCGGCCTCGCCGGCGAGCACCGGAGCGGCCAGCGGCGCGGTGTTCAGGGCGGAGTCCTCGAGGTCGCCGTCGATGAACAGCAGGGCCCGGTGCTCGGGTTCCTGACCGGGATCGGCATCGGAGATCTCCCGGTTCCGGATCGCGAAGGCCCCGGTCATTATGGCTGCGGCCTTGCCCTTGTTCTTCCGGTGGGTGACCACCTCGGCACCGGCCCGACGGGCCAGGGGACCGGTGTCATCGGATGAGCCGTCGTCGACGACCATGACGATGTCGACGCCGGGAATCTGCTTGGCCGAGGCCACGGTCGCAGCGATCCGCTCGGATTCGTCCATCGCGGGGATGATCGCGGCGATCGCCGCGGGGGCGTGGGAGTTCTCAGGCATGGCCGCCTCAGTGGATGGTCAGCTGGCGGGCGACGATTCCCGAACGAACCCGGCGCGCCTCGGTGCTCAGCGGCTGGCTCGTGTTCAGGACCTCGTCGAGGCGCTTGCCGAACTCGGCGATGGGCTCTTCGACATCGTCGACCTGGGTGCCGAACTCGAGCTCCCAGACGGGCACGATGATGCCGTGGGCGCGGAAGTAGCCGAGGAAGGATCCCGGCCCGCCGAGGTCGTTGGCCTTCTCTGCCTGCAGGCGGGCCAGCGCATCGACGATCCGATCCTCGCCCTCGGGGCGGGCCCAGCGGACGTAGGTGCGCCCGGACATCTCGGTCCAGTAGGCCGAATTCACCGAGGCGAACTTCTCCGTCGGGGCGATCGACTCATTGGCCTGTTCGAGGGCCGCGGCGACGTCGGAATCGGTCTCTGCCTCGGGCAGCTTCCAGTAGTCGAAGGTCTCGAGCACGCGCACATCGAAGGGGTGGGTGACATCGAGGATGTCCTGCAGTCGGGGGCCCTCGCCGGGCTCGGTCGTCGACTCCACGGACGACCCGGGTGCCGCCTCGGCGGCGGTGAGGATTCCGCGGGCGACGTCACGGGAGGGATCGGTCGAGGACACGGGCACCTGCATGCCGGCGAGGATCTGCCCGTCCTCACGGTGCCAGGCCTGCCAGGCGGCGGGCAGCAGGGAGGTGATGGTGACCTCGCGACCGCCGAACTCCTCCTTGAGCTTCGCCGTCGCAGTGGCGGCGGGCACGAGCTCGCGCAGGCAGATGAGGTCGGCCTCGAAGGGCAGGTCCGCGAACGGACGCGCCACGAAGGCCGTGGCCTGGGCCCTGGCCAGACGCTTGGCGATGAGATCTTCCTTGGAACGCTTCGACTTCTTTCCCATGGGATGCAAGTCTAGTCGGTACGCGCGCGTCAGCCGCATCATGCATCGCCGCAGACGCTGTGGCATCATTTTCTGGTGACTTCCCTGCGGCCCTCTTTCGCTGAGCGCGATTCCTTCCGTTCGGCACTGTCGCAGGCGTACGCGGACGGACGCATCGACGATGCGGAGTTCGAACGGCGCTCTACCCTCGTCGAGTCCGGTGACAGCGCCGATGAACTCCGTGAGGCGCTGGCGGACCTGCCGCAGCCGGAGACCGAGTTCCCGACGACGGTGACTCGTGCCGAGGCTCTCGACCGACAGCGGCGGGGCAGAACGTCGACGAAGGTCAGCCGCCGATCGCTCTTCTTCATCGGTGCCGGAATCCTCGGTGCCATCGGCGGGTTCAGCGACGGCCTGGGCGGCGGATCGGGGGAGCCGGCAGCCGAATCCACGCAGTCGCAGACGACCGACTACCCCACAGACGCGACCGCGATCGAGGGCGTCGTCGCCGCGGTGAAGAAGAAGGGATACCGGGACTTCCAGTTCATGAGCTTCTCCTCGGGCGACTTCACCGCGAGCGCGAGGAGTCCGAAGAACCGCAGCGGACTCGACTCGATCCAGAGCTACGGGGGCGACGAGATCGAGGTGCAGCCCTCCGCGCACCTGGGCCGAAACGACTCCCTGTTCACACTCGAGGGCATGGACTTCGACCTCATCCCCACGATGTGCCGCGGCGCTCTCGACAAGCTCGGGGGCAAGACCGTCACACGTGCCGAGATCACGACGTCCGGCGACGGCGAGCCGACGATCTCGGTCTACGTCGAAGGCGATGACTACGGCGTCGGTTCGGGCTCACTCGAATGGACGAAGGACGGCAGCCAGCTTCTGCGCATCGCCCGGCAGGATGAGGACTGAGATGGCGAATAGGAAGACATCACTGCGGCCCTCCCGCGACGAACGGGAACCGTACATCACGGCGATCAACGAGGCCCTCGCCGACGGTCGGATCGACACCGCCGAGCAGACCGAGCGCGTCACGGCCGCCGAGGGTGCCGAAAGCTTCGACACCCTCGACGGACTCGTTGCCGACATCCCCTTCCACTGGGAGGACGAGACACTCGAGAAGGAGCAGAGGCGGGTGAGTCGTCGCCGGCTCCTCTCCGGCGCGGCAGGCGTCGTGCTCATCGGTGCGGCGTCCTATTTCGTCACCGACCGCGTGTCCGCGGGCATCTCGGGTGCCGCCGAGTCATCGGCCGAATCATCCGCCGAGTCGACGACGGACCCGGCGCAGGAACCGACTCCCGAGGGCTCCGTTCCCACGGACCTCGTGGAGGTGAGGCTGTGGCAGAAGGACACGATGCCCACGGCGATCGGAGCCGCCGCCGACGCCGGCCTCACCCGATTCGCCGCGGTCCGCGGCTCTGGGGACACGCTGTCGGTGACCGGGCGGACGAAGGAAGGCACAGGGAAGGTCGTCAACTTCGCGAAGGGCAGCGCTCCGGTGGTCGATGACGACGACGCGGGCGGAACGAAGTTCGCCGACGCCGAGAAGCTGCGCAAGGTCGACCTCAAGAAGCTCCACGACGAGGTGGCCTCGGACCTCGCGGAGGACGTCGCCGAGCATTCGCTCGACATCAGCTGGGATCTGGGCTCCGAAGAGTTCGTGATCGGCATCAGGGACTTCGAACACAGCTTCCGGTGGTCGCTGGACACACTCGAGCGCCTCGAAGACGGCACTGTCTGACCCGGAAGGATCCGGCGTCGGCCCCCGGCCGGAGAACCCGCCTCAGCGCTCGTCGGCGACGGGGATGAAATAGCGGGTGGTGTTCGACTCGTCCATACGCACCTGCAGCTTGTCCCCGGGATGCGGGAAGGCCGAGTGCTCGGGATTGTCCGGGGTCAGTCCGAGATTCTCCAGCCGGATGATGCCGTGCCGCCCCACCTCGTCGGCGGCGAGGACATAGGAATGGTTGAGCTCGCGGATCGTGACTTCGATGGCCGGATCGGCCATCTCCTCGAGGTCATCGAGGTCCCGCGGCGGTGAGGCGTTGCCCATTCCCAGATAGGCCCCGACATCGTCGGCGATGAAGCCGGCGACGGAGTCCGCCTCGGCGAGCAGACCGGAGAGGATGAGGGAGAGCCGTTCCTGCTGGGCATCGGACTTCAGCGCTTGACCGGGCTTGAACAGATGCTCCTCGGCGAGCACGCACCAGGCGTCCTGCATGATCGTGCGCAGCTGGAGTTCGACGAGGACCGAGGGTTCGGCGTCGAAGGGGACTTCGATGATGAGGTGCCGGCCGCGGTACCCGGAGGGTTTCGGTCCGGCGGAATAGTCGCGCACCTCGGCGACGGAGAGGTTCGAATCGTCATTGCGGTCGACGAGGAGGTTCCACAGGGCCGACTGCTCACGTTCGGTCCGGCACACCACGCGAGTCCCGACGACATCGATGACCTGGTTCTCCACCTCGACGGCCTCGTGGATCTCATCATTGGCATCGGCGAGCTTGCGTCGCAGCTTCTCCCCGGTGCGGAGCCGATCCTTGATCCGACCGGCGGCCAGGCGGACCCGGTCGCCAGCGAGGAGCGGGGAGGTGGAGCGGGCGGACTCGACCCAGTCGTTGACCGTCTCCAGGGCGGCCCGCCATGTGGATTCACGCCGGTCGTAGGCCTCATCGACCAGTTCGCGGACAGTTGCTGACATCCTCGTCACCTTCCTCGCTTCTGCTTCAACTTCACCAGAAGACGAGAGGGATGTCCATGCTTTCGGTCCGAATGGTGGTCGGGAGGAGGACGCAGGAGCGTCGATCGGTGTCGGCGCGGCGAGCCGCGAGCGGTCTGCAGGTCGTATCTGCAGGTTTTATCTACGGGGCGTATCTACAGGTCGTAGTCGATGATCACGGGTGCGTGATCGGAAGCGCCCTTGCCCTTGCGCTCCTCACGGTCGATCGAGCCCGCCGCCGCGGTCGATGCCAGGGCCGGAGAGGCGAGCTGGAAGTCGATGCGCATCCCCTGCTTCTTCGGGAAGCGCAGCTTCTGGTAGTCCCAGAAGGTGTAGACCCCGGGGCCGGGTGTGAATTGGCGGGAGACCTCACTCATTCCCGCGCCGAGGAGGTCCTCGAAGGCCCGACGTTCGGCATCGGAGACGTGGGTGGCACCCTCGAATTCGGCCATGTCCCACACGTCCTCGTCCAAGGGGGCGACGTTGAAATCGCCGCAGAGCACGAGCTTCCGCTCGGGGTCCTGGGTCAGCTGTGCCGAGATGTCGGCGGTCAGCGCCTTGTACCAGTCGAGCTTGTAGCCGTAGTGCGGGTGATCGAGCTCGCGGCCGTTGGGCACATAGAGGGAGTACACGCGCACGCCCCCGCAGTCGGCGGACAGGGCGCGGGCCTCGACCACGGGCTCCTCGCCGAAGGAGGGGATGTCGGCGAAGCCGATCTCCGTGTCCGCCAGGCCGACCCGAGAGGCGATCGCCACTCCGTTCCACTGGCTGAAGCCGTGGAAGCTGACCTCGTAGCCGCGGGAGGTGAACAGGTCCTCCGGGAACTGTTCGTCCTTGCACTTGAGTTCCTGTATGGCCAGGACGTCGACATCGGTGCGATCCAGCCAGGCCCCGATGCGATCGTGGCGGGCGCGGATCGAGTTCACATTCCAGGTAGCGATTCTCACCCTCCCACCCTAAGCGGTGGAAGCCCCGGGCAAAAGCTCCGTCCCGGGCACATCTGAAGAAGCGGACGACCTCCCCGAGGCGCTGCGCTCAGGCCGGGGCCGTTAGTCTGAAGACATGCCTGAAGCACCCAACAATCACCTCGGCCACGACGGTGCACCCGTCCCGGACTCCCACTATGTGCGACTGGCGGAGGACCGCCTGGTCTCCACCCTGCACAGCCAGGGCGCCTGGCAGCCGGGTGAGCAGCACATGGCCCCGGCCTCCGGTCTCGTCCTCGCCGAGATCGAACGTCGACTGCCCAGCGACAAGCTGGTCTCACGGATCAGCTTCGACATCCTCGGCGTCATCCATTCCGGCGAATTCACCATCGACGTCGACGTGATCCGACCGGGTCGGACCATCGAACTCATCGAGGCGACGATGCGCCACGGGGACCGAGTGAGCATCAGCGCCCGGGTGTGGAGGCTGCAGGCCGGCGACACCACGACGGTGCAGGGAGACGAATGGCCGACGCTGCCGCCCGTGTCCGAAGTCCCGGAGATGGCGTTGGAGCAGCGGTGGGGCGGAGGGTTCATCGGCTCTCTCGAGGGTCACCAGGCCGCCGATGCCCGCCCCGGCTATGCCCGGTCCTGGGTCCGCTCCCCCTATCCGCTCGTCGACGGGGAGATCGATCCGCCGACCGCCGCCTTCGTCAAGCTCGTCGACGCCGCCAACGGACTGGCCGTGCGTGAGGATCCGCGGACGACCTTCTTCCCCAATGTCGACCTGACGATCCACCTCACCCGCGTGCCCGAACCCGAATGGGTCGGCTTCGAGACGAAGGTGGCCTTCGGTCCGACCGGCGTGGGTGAGACGACGACAGTGCTCAGCGATGTCAGCGGTCCGATCGGGACCGCCGCACAGTCGCTGACGGTGCGGCTGGGCCAAGGCGCGAAATGATGCGCCCGCGCGCTCTCATCACCGGAGCCTCCTCCGGTCTCGGACGCGGGTACGCCCACAACCTCGCCGCCGACGGCTATGACCTCGTCCTCGTCGCCCGCAGCGAGGAGCGTCTGCGAGAGCTCGCGGAGAGGCTCGAGTCCGAGCATCGGATCCGCGCCGAGGTGGTCGTGGCCGACCTCTCGACCCGCACCGGAATCGACGCGGTCGTCGCCGTGATCGAACAGAGTCGGGTCGACGTCCTCATCAACAACGCCGGCTACGGGCTCAAGCACAGGCTGCTCGAATCCACGCCCGAGGAGCTGCGAGACCAGGACACGGTCTTAGTCGGTGCGGTGAGGGAGCTGTCCCTGGCGGCAGCGAGACGGATGCGGGATCGCGGCCGCGGCGGCATCGTCAATGTCTCCTCGATGGCGGCCGTGACGACGATGGGTCTGTACGCGGCCGCGAAGATGTCGACACTGGTCTTCACCGAGGCGCTCGCCGGCGAGCTGCGCGGCACACCCGTGACCGTCACCGCGGTGCTGCCCGGATTCATCAAGACCGAGTTCCATCAGCGGCTCGGAGTCGAGCGCAGCGGTCCCGACTGGATCTGGCTGAGCGTCCGACAGGTCGTCGCCGAGTCGCTGCGCGACGCCCGTCGGGGCAGAACCGTCTCGGTTCCCGGAATCACGTACTCTCTGGCCGCGCGGGTGGTGCCCTTCGTCCCGCGCCGACTGATCCGTCGGGGTTCGGCCGGCTTCGCCTTCGGACGCCGGCGCGAAGACTGAGGTCAGCGGAGGTCCGGGTTACGACAGGCGTGGGAAGTTGAGGCGTAAATCACCTGCGGCAGTGGCTCTGACCAGCGCATATCTGCGCACGAACTGTGCAGAATCGCACTCACCGGTGTGCAGAAGTGATCTGGTCAATCTTTACAAGCGGCCTCGAAGTGTGGTCAAATTGTGGTGTTCGCCCGGTGGGGATCGGGTGAACATAACGGACGTATGGGGATGCGTCCGGGTACTCGAGGGGAGTGCTGCGAGGACCCCGGGATGTCGCGATTACGCGCCCCGGGGTCTTTGTCATTCACAGATGCCCGCAATGGCTCGCGTTCTCAGCGCTCACAGCTCGCGCCGCCGCGCTCACAGGGAGACGCTGCGCTGCCGGCGCTGTTTCGTGCGGGCGATCCCGACCTCGACGGCCACGGTGGCCAGCGGAGAGCCGAGCGCCTCGGCGCAGTTGCGGGTGACGCGCTGTGCGATGTCGGTGACCACCGCATCGATGTCGGCGCGTTCGTCGACATCGACGTGGAGGACGAGTTCGGGCTGTTTCGCACTGCCGCGCAGAATCGCCTCGGCGTCGACGACCTCGGGGGTGGCTTCGAGGTCCTCGGCGACCGCCTCGGCGATGACGTTCGCGGTCACCGTGGTCACGCCGGTGCGGGCATCGCGCTGGAGTCGCAGCGGTTTCGCGGCGTCCTTGCGTGGGATCTGGGCGGCCAGCCAGCGCAGCCCGATGACGGCGAGGATGATGGCCGCGACCAGCGCAAGCAGCGCCGAGAACGGGAGGGCGAAGACTCCGGCCACCGGCTGCAGGTCGGACTGCGCGCCGAGCCCGGGGACGACCGCCTCGGCGAGGCCGAAGCCGATCGCGAGGATGGCCAGCCCACCGAGAGTCAACAGCAGTCCGATGATGATCAGGCCGGTGCGGTTGGCACCTGCTGCCATTCGTCTCATGCCTGCCTCCTGAGTGCGTGGACCTTGACCGTCGGGGTGCGGTCGAAGGAGATGGATTCGAAGCGCTCCCGGACCGCGGCCTCGACTTCGTCACGGATCGGGGCGTTGTCCCGGACCGGGGTCGAGAACGTCACGATCGTCGACTTCGCATTCGATGCCGCGCGGACACTGGACACGCCGTCGACCGAATCCGCGGCGGCAGCCGCGAGGTTCGACAGCGCCGAGGTGGGCAGTGCCACCTCGAAGCGTCCGATGTGTTCGGCAGGCTCCGCCCGATAGTCGCTGAGGCGACGGGCACCGGGGGAGATGCCTGCGATGACGAAGACGAATCCGAGCACTGTCAGGACCACACCGACGCCGATGACCGCGGCCGCACCCCAGTTCAGGGTGCCGAGCGCGTCGAGTCCGGGGTAGCCCGAGTTCATGGCGGAGTCGATGGTCCCGGTGGCGACGATCGCCGCGACGCCGATCCAACCGAGTGCTGTTGCCAGAAGCAGCAGCACGATCGCGAGGATGACGGCAGGAACCACGCGGGCCGGTCGGGTGCGCAGAAGACGTGTGCTCATGCCAGACTCCTTGCTCCGCGGCCGCCTGCAGCGGACTCGGGTTTGAGCCACCGGACGGCGACATCGACCTGACGGACGGTGACGCCGGTGAGGTGCTCGACCTCGGTGCTCAGGCGTTCGCGCACAGTCTCGGTCGCCTCGGTGATGGAGGACGGATAGCTCAGGCCCAGCTGCACCGCGAGGGTGCAGCTGCGACCGGAGAGAGTCACGTCCACGGACGGTCGATTCTCCAGGCTCGAGTTCGCACCGATGCCGAGGAATCCGGACGTCGTGCCGCCGACTCCGGGCAGGCCCTTGAGGATCTGCGAGGCGGTCTTCTCGACGACCTTGTCCGCGATCGTCAGGGTGCCAGGTGACGACACGGCCCTACCTCCGAGTGGTCGAACGGGAGCTGAGGGCGTTGAGGTCGAGGCGACCGTCGAGCACGAGGCCGACGACCAGGCCGAGCCCGCCGCAGATCGCGACGACGAGGAACGCGAGGAATCCTCCGAAGTACGCGACGATTCCCAGCGTCAGTCCGACGAGGAGACCGATGAGTGTTTTCGACATGACAATCCTTCCGCCGAGGCGGTCAATGGGATGGTGGGTCAGTTGAGTTCGGGTGCGTCCGAGGCAGGCTGATCGTCGTCCTCTTCGGGCAGGTGGACATCGGTGACGTCGATGTTGACCTCGACGACCTGGAGTCCGGTGCCCTGCTCGACGGCGCGGATGACGTTGCGGCGGATCGCCTCGGCGACATCGACGATCGAGGTTCCGTACTCGACGACGATGGTCAGGTCGATCGCGGTCTGCTTCTCGCCCTTCTCCACCGAGACTCCGCCGGAGACGTTGGTCTGCGAGCCGGGGATGCGGTCGGTGAGGGTATCGAAGGCGCGGCGTGCGGCATTGCCCATTCCGTAGACGCCGGGGACCTCGCGAGCGGCGATGCCGGTGAGCTTGGCAACGACGTTCTCGGCGATGGTGGTGTTGCCCATATCGGTCACGAGCGGGCTGCGCACGTCATCGGCAGTGGTCGGCTGGGTCTTGGTGGTCTGCTGAGCTTCAGGCATCGTTCTTCCTTTTCGCTTGAGGGGTGCTGACATCGGTACAGACGCAGGTGCCGAGGAATCCTCACGCGGTTTCGCAGAATTTTTCTGAGAACTTCGGAACGAGGGGTTGGGCGGGCGCGCCCGATCCACTTCGTCTGGAGTCTGTTCACATCGCTCCTGGTGACATACGATGTGATCATGGCAAGGGAAGATGATCGATTCGACATCGTCACCCTCGTCGTGCGCGCCAGGGAAGGTGATATCGAGGCCTTCGAAGCGCTCGTCGATCGTTACGAGACGAAGCTGCTTCGGTTCGCCTGGCGCACGCTCGGTGACAAGCAGGATGCCGAGGACGTCGTCCAGGACACGCTCGTGCAGGCGTGGAAGTCGCTGACCGCTCTGGCCGAACCGGCCGCTTTCGGCACCTGGATCTACCGGATGGCTTCGAATCGGTGCACGGACGTGCTGCGCCGCAGGATGGCCCGCCCGGCGGAGGCGCAGGATCCCGCGGACATGGGCCATCACGCCGATGGGACCGCCTCGGTGGAGAACTCCGTCGAGGCGCGCACGGCCCTGCAGCATTTCTCGCAGGTGATCCAGACGCTTTCGTCGGAGCAGCGTGTAACCTGGGTGCTCCACCAGTTGGAAGGACTCAGCTACTCCGAGGTGGCCACTACCCTGGGAATCAGCGAGGGCAGCGTGCGCGGCCGCATCCACCGGGCCCGCGTCGCCATTGCCGAGGGGATGGAAGGATGGATATGAGCGGCCCAAACGACGGTTCCGGTGATCTGCCGGATCCCGGGGAGGTCGAGCTCGAATGGAACTCCGACTCCCATCTGCGCGACGTCATCGATGAGTACATGGACAGCTTCGAACCCGGCCCGGACGACACGGCTGGGGTGCGCGAACGGATCCTGAAGATCGTGCGCGAGGACATCCGCCGCGGTCCCGCGACCCGACTGACCACCGAGCGCGGGAATCCCTTTGCGATCGCCGACGCCTCGGTGCGCTCGATCGTCCGCGACGCCGTCGACGCGGTCGACGGCATCCGTGCCCGCAGCGTCGAGGTGACACCGGCGGGGGAGCCGCAGGGCTCTGCCGCGGAGGTGTCCCTGACTGTGGCCATGCGTGCGGGCGTATCTTTCACTCCCACCGCCGAGGTGGTCCGCACCAAAGTGGCCGAAGCGCTGGTCTCCCAGCTGGGGATCCCAGCGACCACCATCGATATCGTCGCCGAGGATGTGTATGTTGACTGAACAGACTGCCGATGGGGACTTCGACGAGACGGCGATCTCCCAGCGTCTGACCGATTCCGTGACTGGAGTCGACGGAGTCACCGCCCTGGCTCCGAGCCTGCGCTACATCGTCGCCACCGCGACGGCGCGAGTGCTGCGACGATCCGGTGGAGTGCCGGTCGGCGTCGATGTCTCCCGGACGGCCGGGGGAGTGCGGGTGCGTGTCGACGCCCACCTCGATGACAGCCGCCCCGTCACCGAGATCGTCGATGAGATCTTCGCCGTCATCGAGGTCGATCTCGTCGCCGGCACCGAGGAGCCTCTCGGCGAACTCGAGATCGACCTCCGCGTCGTCACCCGCGGACACTGAGGCACGCCAGTCGCGGACACTGAGCCGCCTCGGCCGCGGACACTGCATCGCGAACGCCGCTGAAGAGCTGCCACGACGCGAAACGGCCCCCTCCTCGGCTCGCGGTCCCGCTGTCAGGCAGGACGCGAACTTCGGAGGGGGCCGCTTCGGTGTGCGGTGAGGCTCAGGCTGCGGTCTTCTTCGATCGACCGGTGATGAGTCCCCAGATGACGAGGACGATCAGCGAACCGCCGATGGCGCACAGCCAGGTGGAGAGCGAGAAGAACTTGTCCATCTCCGCGCCGAAGACGGCGCCGCCGATCCACCCGCCGACCATCGCGCCGATGACGCCGAGGATGAGTGTGGCGATCCAGCCGCCGCCTTGCTTACCGGGCAGGATGGCCTTGGCAATGGCTCCGGCGATGAGTCCGAGGATCAGATATGCGATGAAACCCATGGTGCTCACGTCCCTTCAGTGTTCGGTAACCGGCCTTGTCGGTCGGTTCTGTTTCCAATGGTAGAGCCGTTTCTCGAACTGCGAGACGTCCGACTCTCATTCTTTATGACATTGGTACGGACGCAGCCGCGGGCGAATCCTCACGCCGTCGTTCGGTGAGCACGGACACACCGCGGCTGCAGCCGCGGGCGAAATCCTCACGCAGCCGATTCGCCATTGACCCTGTGACACCGCTGGATGGCTCTGCGGGTGCGGCAGTTTAGACTGGGGGCCATGACCGACAGCGCAGACACTCGCCGACAACTGCTCGACCTCATCGACGAACTCGCCGTGGTTCGCGGCAAGGTGACCCTCTCATCGGGCAAGGAAGCCGATTACTATCTGGATCTGCGTCGGGTCACTCTCGACCGTCGTTCGGCCCCGCTCGTCGGCGATGTGATCCTCGATCTCCTCGAGGCCGAAGGCCTGCTCGATTCGATCGACGCCGTCGGCGGACTGACGATGGGGGCCGACCCCGTCGGCACGGCGGTCATGCACCGCTCGGTCCTGCGCGACCGGCCCTTGGACTCCTTCGTCGTCCGCAAGGAAGCGAAGAAGCACGGCATGTCCCGCCGGGTCGAAGGCCCCGATGTCAGCGGCAGACGCGTCATCGCCGTCGAGGACACCTCGACGACCGGTGGTTCGGTGCTCACCGCGGTCGAGGCGCTCAAGGAGGCCGGCGCCGAGGTGGTGGCCGTGGCCGTGGTCATGGACCGCAACACGGGTGCGAAGGAGAAGGTCGAGGCGACGGGGATCCCGTACCTCACCGCCCTGACCACGGGCGACCTCGGGCTGGAATGACCGTCTCCCACCTGCGGCCGAGGCCCCGATTCCCGGTGCTCCGAGGCGCTGATCTGCCCCATCGATCATCAGCTGGGACTCGACTGGCAATTCTGTCGAAATCCGGGCGCTGGTTTGAAACAGGTTGGTCCATTCAACACGATAGATGAGACACTCCCACAGTATTGCTCCAAGTAACGGATAAGGATGACGCGTGCTCACACTGAAAGAGATTTCCCTGCGCAAGGGGAAGCGGACGTATCTGGACGAGGTGAGTTTCACCGCGAAGGCAGGACGGGTCACCGCGATCGTCGGAACCCGATCGGCGGGCCGGACCGAGCTGGTGCGTGTCATCATGGGTCTGATCTCGGCCGACGAGGGCAGCATCGAACTCGAGGACTTCGAACTCGACTTCGGTGACCGCCAGAACTTCGGCTATCTGCCCGCCGAGCGCGGCGGGTACCCGAACATGCGCGTGATCGACCAGATCGTCTATCTCGCCCGCCTGCACGGCATCACCCTCGGCGCGGCCGAGCGCAATGCGCTCACCCTGCTGTCCCACCTCGAGCTCGCCGATCGCGGCTATGCCCCGCTGAAGAACCTGTCCGGCACGGAGATCGCCCGCGTCGACATCGCCGCCACTCTGGCCGCCGATCCCGACGTCGTCGTCATCGACGATGCGTTCTCCGGCCTCGACGCCCAGTCGACACGGCTCGTGATGTCGCTGCTGCGGGCCCACGCGTCCTCGGGCGTGCCCGTCGTCATCGCCACCGATGATTGGGAGGCGGCGCAGACCTATGCCGATGACGTCGTCCTCATCAGCCAGGGCAAGGTCGCGGCCGCGGGCAGCGTCGAGAAGCTGCGCGGTGCCGCTAAGTACCGGGTCGAACTCGACAACGCCGAGGCGGCCGCCCAGACCCTGAAGTCCCGTCGAGGCGTCAGCGACGTCTCCGTCGTCGATCGCCGGGACAATGTCATCAGCTTCCGTGCCGAGGACGCGAAGTCCGCTGCGGCGACCGTCGCGACACTCGACGGTGTGAAGAGCTTCGAGAGTGTCCGTCCGACACTGGCCGAGCAGTATAAGGAGGCCCTGTAATGGCGCGCAAGGACAAGGGTTCGGAAGACGAAACCCCCGAACCGGTCGTGTCGAAGGGCACCGCCGGCGAAGGCATCGACGATCTCGGCATCCCCAGCGATGACGAGATCGAGCCCACCGAGGATACGAAGTCAGGCGTTGACGCGAAGTCCGGCGCCGATGTCGATTCCGACGTCGCTGACGCCGCGGACGATGGCACCGCCTCGGCGGATGACGTCTCCGGTGCCGACGATGCTGCGGCCGTGGACGTCAACGATCCCGGCGCCGAGGTGGCTGCGGGCGAGGATTCGGACGATGACCTCGGTTTCGTCGAGGTTCCCGCCGAACTCGCCGAAGACACCCCTGCTCCGGAGGAGCTGCCAGAGACCGGTCTGGTCTCGGAGTTCGTCGACGTCGGCAAGCGCCAGGCCTCGTGGCTGGTGTCGAACCGGGAGAGCTCGACCGCGCTGCGCAGTCCCTACTTCCTCGTCACCGGGGCCGTGATCATCCTCGGCATCCTCGCCGCGATCATCGCCGGTCTGGTCGGGGCCTCCGACAAGGCCTCGGGCACACCGAGCATGGCCATGGTCGGTGTGGGCGAGCAGGCCGCGATGTACGAACAGCAGCTCGGCGTGAAGATCACCGACGCCGAGGATGCCGAATCCGCGGAGAAGCTCGTCCGCGAGGGCAAGGTCGACGCCGCCTTCATCCAGGATCCGAGTGGTCAGGGTCAGCCGACGATCATCGCCTTGGACAAGCAGCCCGAGGCGCTGTTGGAGAAGCTTGCTCCGGAGACCAAGGCCACCCTGCTCAATGCTCCCGCGGTCGAGGACACCATCGCGACGCCGGTGCTGTGGGGAATGGTCGCCTTCTCCCTGCTCGTCATCGCCACTCTCGGCACCGCGCTGTATCAGAACCTGCGCTTGGAGAAGCGCAACCGGATCACGGAGATCATCGCGGCCACGATCCCGCCCCGTGCCTCGGCGTCGGGCAGGATCACGGGAACCATCTCGCTCGTCGTCGTCCACCTCGTCGTGGCCGCCGTCATCGCGGAGCTGGGACTCTCGCTCTCGGGCAAGACCGAGCTGGCCTTCGATATGCTGCCGGGGCTCGGTTGGTTCGCCCTCGCCCTGCTGTTCACTGCGTGGTCGGTCTTCGCACTCCTCGTGTGGGCCTCGACCGTGGTCGGGGCGAAGGCGCGCACGACCTTCCTCTCGATCATCGGTGTGATCACCGTCGCCGGTCTCTTCGCGCCGATGTTCGTCGGTGCCACGGGCATGGTCGCGAAGGTCCTGTCGTGGGTGCCGTTCACCTCGCCGCTGGGCATTGCCGGTCGCTTCTTCGCCGGTCAGGCCGAATGGTGGGAGGGACTCGTCGCCGCCGCGATCGCCGCGGTGCTCGCCTTCATCCTCCACTCGCTGGCCGGAGGGGCCTACGTCCGCTCGGTGCTCACCGGTGGAGGCCGCGCCGGCAAGGAGGTGAAGATGAGCAAGCGTGCGAAGAAGGTCGCCGCCGGTTCAGTCTCTTCGAAGAAGTCCGACTCGGCCGATGCTGAGGACGCGGACACCGACGCGGATGACGACGACACCGACGCCACCGACACCGAGGTGAAGGCCGCGAAGGACGATGACGCGAGTGCCGCCTCGGCGAAGTCGACTGCGAAGCCGAAGAGGGACGCTGCGGCGTCCAAGGACGCTGCGGCGACTGAGGACGACGAGTCGGCGGACGATTCCGACGACAAGCCGTGACAGACGGCGCGCAGCCGCAGGTGGGGGTCGGTCCGTGGACCGGCCCCTGGCCTGTCGGTGAGCACTTCGATCCCGAGCTGCTGCGCGAGGGCGATCGGCGCAACGTCGTCGATCGCTACCGCTACTGGAAGCACGATGCGATCGTGGCCGATCTCGATACGACTCGGCATGACTTCCACGTCGGGGTCGAGAACTGGCAGCACGATCTCAACATCGGCTCCGTCGTGCGCACCGCGAACGCCTTCAACGCCGCCGCCGTGCACATCGTCGGCCGGCGTCGGTGGAACCGGCGCGGCGCGATGGTCACGGACAAGTACCAGCACATCATCCACCACCCGAGCGTCGACGACCTGCTGCAGTGGTGCGCGGAGAACGATGTGCCGCTCATCGGCATCGACAACTTCCCGGATTCCGTGCCGCTGGAGACTTATGACCTGCCGAAGAGCTGCCTTCTCCTGTTCGGCCAGGAAGGCCCGGGACTGAGCGAGGCGGCACACGAGGCGAGCACCGCGGTGCTGTCGATCGCGCAATACGGTTCGACCAGGTCGATGAACGCAGCGGCGGCTGCAGCGATCACGATGCACTCGTGGGTCCGCCGCCACGTCTACGGCCAGCCCGTCGGCTGACACTCTGGTTCCATGCGGCCGTTGCCGCACGTTGCAGCGGCCGGCCCACCGCGTCCCGCGTGATCCGGCGGACGATCCGTGCTGATTCTGCCGCCGCGGTCGCACGTTCTGTCCTCTCTCCTGCCGGAAGTTCCGCCAGTCCGCTGCGTCCGCTCTCTTCGGTGGGCGAATAAGGCCGATCTGCTCCTGGGTGGACTTTTTGGGCCGATCTGCCGCGGATGAGTCGGCCCCTTTCGTCCGCCAGTGACGGGCGCTTCGGCCCATTTCGTCCACCGAGCAGTGCATATCCGAAGTGACTTGCGCGTCTTTTCTTGTGGATGAAGAATCTCTGTCCACAGGCCGGTTTTCAGTTCTCCCTTTCTCGTTGGAAATGCGACAGCATGGCACGTATGTTCAACAGCAGACAATGGGAGAAGCGTGACTATCCGCGCCTCTTTCGGACGCGTCAGGCAGGCGAGTTCGGCATCACTCGGCATCAGATGCTGAATACGCCGAGATGTCCGATAGTCCTGCCCGGGGTGCGCATGGATCGCAACAGCACTGAGTCGCTACGCACCCCGAAGTGGGCCGGCGATGCATGGACCTGGGACTCGCTGCGGCTGCGGGCCGCCCGGCTCAAGTTCCCCAACGTCTTCGCCGACGGAGCCACGGCCGCGCGCATCTTCGGCTGGCCACTGCCTCCGCCGCTGAGCAATGATCATCTGCACCTGTGTGCCGACGACAGGAACATGCGGATCCGAATGCCGCGGGTATCGCTGCGTCGCACCCCGTACCTGACTCGCGCCGAATGGCTCGACCTGCCGGTGCTCATGCCTGCCGAAGTCTTCATCACGCTCGGCGCCAGGCTCAACCTCGATGACCTGGTGATGGTCGGCGATGCCGGAGTCGGCAATTGGCACGGGCCGGCGCAGATGAGCATCGATGACATCACCGCGGCTCTGCAGGCGCCTCGTCGTCTGCGAGGTCGGGAGACACTGCTCGAGGCCGTTCGACTGATCCGGCCGGGCGTGGACTCGCCGCAGGAAACCGGTCTGCGGTTGTGGACCCTCCGGGTAGGACTGCCCGAGCCGACCGTGCACCCGCAGGTGGCGTCCGATCTGGCTCGGGGAGTGATCGAGCCCGACTTGGGGTATGAGGAGGAGAAGCTGGCTCTCGAATACGACAGCGACCTGCACAGAGAGTCGACGAAGCAGTGGACTCGTGATTCGGAACGCGATGAAGCACTGGTAGATGCGGGCTGGACCGTTCTGAAGGTGACTCGGATGACCGACTACCGGCAGCTTGAGGCGAAGATTCGGCGCAAGCTCGGTCTGGGATGAGCGCAGATGCCCTCAATGAAGCTCGCTGAAGACCGTGTGGGTGGACGATCTGGGCCGAATCTGCTCCGGCGAATCGGCCCATTTGGTCCACTAGACCCCCTCGATCAGCCCGAAACGTCCACCTAGGGCAGGTGCGCGGCTCGGATCGTCCACCTAGGGCAGGCAAGCGGCCCGGGGCGTCCACACCCAGTGCAGGTGAGCGGCTCGGAACGTCCACCCAGGGCAGTGGCGAGCGGCCGAGAGGGGGCCGCGGGAGGCTGCAGGCCGCCCGGAGGCTGTGCGGATCCGTTGAGGCTAGGGGGAGTCTTAGCAGAGGGAGATCACCGAGACAGCCATGGCACCGAGGCTCTGAAAGCGCCGAGGCGGCACGATGGTGATCGTGCCGCCTCGGCGGTGTTGTGCCCCGGCACTCCCACTTCAGGGGACCGGGGCACGTGCCCGTGTGAGGCGCCTCTCGTGAGGCGTTCCGGGCGGGGCCGGGTGTACCGGGCGGGGACAGGCCCCGACAGCGGTACTCGACCTCAGTTGAGGTCGGCGGCCTGGGGTTCGATGAGTCCGCCGATCTCGGCAAGCTCGGCGGTCAGCGAATCTGCGTCGTCGAAGGTGCGAGTCATGACGGTCAGGCGCTTGGCATAGTGGCCGATGGGATATTCCATGGTCATACCGATGCCGCCGTGCATCTGGATCGACTCCTGGCTGATGTTGCGAGCCGACTGGTCGATGACGATCTTCGAGGCGATGACATCGCGGTGGCGGTCCTTCTCGGCTCCGGCCGCTTCCGAGGTCACAGCCAGACGTGAGTACAGGGCCATGCTTCGGGCGTACTCGAGTTCCGCGTAGAGGTCGGACGCGCGGTGCTGCAGCGCCTGGTTCGCGCCGATCGGGGCACCGAACTGCTCGCGGGTCTTGAGGTACTCGGCCGTCATCGTCAGTGAGGCCTCCATCGCTCCGACCGCCTCGGCGATGATCGCGGCATTGCCGGTATCGATCACCTCGGCGAGGACTTCACGGGCATCTCCGCCGCCCAGGCGCTGGGCGGGAGCGTTGTCGAACTTCACGCTTGCGCTGCCGAGGCCATCGGCCTGGCGGTGCGCGGCCCGGGTGACGCCGGTGGCATCGGCGGCGACGAGGAACAGTCCGAGTTCCCCGTTCTCGACTGCGGTGACGATGAAGTGGTCGGCGACGTCGCCGCCGAGCACGGAGTTCTTCTCGCCGGTGATCGTCACGGAGCCCCCGGCTGCGCTGGTGGCGCTCGTCTCGGGGGACTCGAGCGCGTAGCGGGAGTTCGGTTCGAAGGCCGCGAGGGCGAGGAAGGTCTGGCCTTCGCAGACTCCGGGCAGGATCTCCTGCTTCTGCTCCTCACTGCCGCCGAGTACGATCGCGTTCGCTCCGAGCACCGCGGTGGCGAGGAAGGGTTCGAGTACGAGGGAGCGGCCGAATGCCTCGGCGACGACGGCCACCTCGTTGAAGGTCATTCCGGCGCCTCCGTAGTTCTCCGGCACGGCGAGCCCGACCAGGCCCATTTCCGCGAACTGCTGCCAGTGCTCGCGGGAGATGCCCTCATCGCTGCGGAGGATCTCCTCGCGCTTGGCGGTGTCGTATTCGCTGCGCAGGTACTTGCTCAGTGTGCTGGCGAGTTCTTGCTGAATGTCGTTGAGTTCAAGATCCATTGTTGTCCTCTTCTTGAGTGTCCTGAGTTCGGGGAGCCTCAGAGACCGAGCAGTGCCTTCGAGATGATTCCGCGCTGCACCTCGGACGAACCGCCGTAGATGGTGACCTTGCGGGTGTTGAAATAGGCAGGGAGTGCGTCCACGGCGCCGAGCGGAAGGTCGCTCAGACCCTCACCCTGGACGCGGTCGGACACGAAGTCGAGGCCCTGCGGTCCGAGGACGTCGACGAGGAGTTCGCTGATGTCCTCCTGCAGCTGTGAGCCCTTGAGCTTGAGCACCGAAGAACGTGGATCCGGTTTGTCGGAGCCAGCTGCCTGAGTCGAGAGGATCCGCAGCTGTGTCATCTCGAGTGCCGTGAGTTCGGCTTCGATCCTGGTCAGGCGTGCAGAGAAGAGCGGATCGTCGAGCAGGGTGCCTCGGGCGGTCTTCGTGACTGCCGCATAGGCCTTGGCCCGGGCAAGGTTGACCTTCGAGGAGCCGATGCGGGCGATGCCGGTGCGCTCATTGCCGAGGAGGAACTTCGCGTAGGTCCAGCCTTTGTTCTCCTCGCCGACGAGGTTCTCGACGGGGACCTCGACGTTGTCGAAGAAGACCTCGTTGACTTCGTGGCCGCCGTCGATGAGCTGGATCGGGCGGACCGTGACACCGGGGGACTTCATGTCGATGAGCAGGAACGAGATGCCGGCCTGCTTCTTCACCGTCGAGTCGGTGCGGACGAGGTTGAAGATCCAGTCGCCGTACTGTCCCAGGGTCGTCCAGGTCTTCTGACCGTTGACGATGTATTTGTCGCCGTCACGCACGGCCGTGGTCTTGAGCGAGGCGAGGTCCGAGCCGGCGTTGGGTTCGGAGAAGCCCTGCGACCACCAGATGTCGATATTGGCCGTGGCCGGCAGGAAGCGCTCCTTGATCTCCTGTGATCCGAAGGTGGCGATGACCGGACCGACCATCGAGACGTTGAACGGCAGCGGCTGGGGCACGCAGGCGAGCTGCATCTCTTCGAGCCAGATGTGGCGCTGCACGGGAGTCCAGTCCTGACCGCCCCATTCGACGGGCCAGTTGGGAACCGCATAGCCGTGCTGATTGAGGATGCGCTGCGAGGTGACCATGTCGTCCTTGGTCAGTTCCTGACCGGTGGCGACCTTGAAGCGGAGTTCCTCGGGGATCTCCGTGCGATAGAACTGACGCATCTGCTGCGCGAACTCGCGCTCTTCCGCATTCAGTAGGGTGTCCATGCGAACTCCTTATAGATCGTTCAGTAACTTTTTCTCAATGGTACGTGGCGGTGTCCGGGCTCACAAGTGGGTGTCGAGGAGGATCGGGCGCGTGGGGAGGCCTCCGGGAGGGGGTGTGCGGGGTGGCGTGTTCGCCCTCCCGCGCATCACAATTGCCTAACGTTGTTTCAAAAATGTATTACTACATCTACCGCAAATGGTATTACGAAATAAGGCCTATGATCGGATGAACCCGACCTCGGAACCGCAGCCTCGTCGATCCCCGCGACGGTGCGCTTCCGCCACTCGGCCGCACCCACTCCGTGGAGAATGGAAAATTGAGCGTCGTGGCAGATCAGGGTACTCGGACAACGCAGACGCCGCCGTCTCGTCGCATGTTCGGATACGCGTCCGAACTCGCCGTGGTCGTCGAATCACTCTCCGGTGACGAATGCTGCGGAGTGCTCATCGTCGGTCCGGCCGGTGTCGGGAAGACGACGGTCGCCAACGCAGCGCTCTCGCGCCTCGACCCGAGCCTGTCGGTCACCCGACTGCGTGGTTCCGAGGGGGCTCGCACGAGGAATCTCGGGATCTTCGAGATCATCCTCTCCCAAGCGGGGATCGGCACCGACATCGCGCCAGGTCGGTCGTTGTCAGTCCTCGGCGAACTCTTCTCCCGCCGTGCCACCGGGGCAGAAGCACTCGTCGTCGTTGACAACGCCGACCTCGTTGACGACCACTCTCTGGCCGTCCTCGCCCAGCTGGCCGATGCGCGCCGGATCCGCCTCCTCATCGCAGCCGAATCCGCCCGGCCGCCGATCGACCTCATCGTCAGCCTGTGGATAGCAGGACATGTGGTCAGGGTCGATCTGGACGGCATCGACGAGGAAGCCGCCACCTCGATGATCACGAGCATCGGTCTCATGGAATCCGAGACGCGTTCGGTCTCAGAACTCTGCGGGCTCGCGCACGGCAACCCCCGTCTGCTTGAGCGGCTGCTTTATGGCCATCGCCGGACGAGCAGCGCCGAGAGCGCAATCGCTCGAGCGGATGACCGCAGCCGGAAACTCGTCGAGACGATTTCGCTGACCGAGTCTGTGCCCTACGACATCCTCGTCCGACTCACCGATGCGGCAACCCTCGACTCCCTGGCCGAGATCGGCCTCGTATCGATCTCCAAGGGACGAGGAGCCGAGGTGAGCATGCGCGAGCCCGTCACCGCGGAGAACGTTCGCACTGCGATTCCGCCCTCACGCAGCCTCGAACTTCTCTCCCGCTTCGACTCCCGGATCGATCCTTCGGGACTGAGAGACCGGTCGCTGTTCGGTCACACCAGCTGGTCCCTCGCCGTGGGGCGGGTGCCCGCACCCGAGCAGATCCTTGCCGCGGCGGCATGGGCGAACGCGCAGGGACGTTACCTCGCTGCCGCTGAGATCATCCGGACGAGCGGGTACCGAGGAGACGCGCTCGACCTCGAACTCGCTCGCTGCGAATGGGGAGTCGGGCGACTGCGGGAGGCGAGGGAGCTGATCGATCCGCTCATCGCGAAGGTATGTGCGGATCCGGAGTCGGCCGGAGACGAATATCTGTCCCGTCTGGCATCGATGGAGGTGCGGCTGACCGATCCGCGACACCCGGAGTGTCTCCGACTGGACTGGGCGCGCGATCGACTCTCTCTGCCGTCCGACCTCGGTCGTCTCGATGCCACCCGGGCCCGGTTCGAGCTCAAAGGCGGCAGACTCTCCGCAGCCTGTGCCCTCGCAGAGACCGTCTATCGGAACCACGAGTGTTCGGCGCGGCATCGGCTGCGGGCATGCACATTCCTCGGGGTCGCCGAGGTGATGGCGGGCCGAATCGACGTCGGCTTGGGCTACATCGAACAGGCGCGGCTGATGTTCGAGCTGCCTGGTCCGGGGGCGTTCGAACGTGAAGATGCGGTCCCACAGTTCTTCGCGGCCTATTACATCGCGGGATCCTGGTCCCGAGCGAAGACTGCACTCATCGGCCTGACCTCGAGCAGACGCCTGACCCAGCTGACGACGGCACTCGTCGACCTCCGGACTGGGCGCATTGCCGATGCGCTCAGAGCCCTCGGAGAACTGCGTCTCATGGACGACACCGCGGATGCCGTCGACCTCTCGGGCGTCGCCCGATCGGCGCAGAGCCTGGCCGCCGTCTTGGCCGAACGTGCTTCCGACATCGTCTCGATCGCCGGGATGGAGCCGACAGACGCCAGCCAGCATTCCTGGTGGGCCTCGTTCGAGGCCAGACTGTTCGACCTCCAGGCACTCGCGCACACCTCGCCCGCGGTCGCCGCCGCCGAACTGTACGAGCTCGGGGCCGCAGTGGAGGAGCGCGGAGCGCACACACTCACCGCACTGGCCTGGCTCGAGGCAGCCAGGCTCGGCCACCCGCAGTCCATCTCCGCGCTTCCTTCTGCCGCCGCGCAGGTCGAAGGCTCCCTCGGCCGGCTTCTCAGATCTGCGGCCGAGGCATTCGACGGCGACACCCTCGAGACGCTCGTCACCGCGGCACGTGAGGCACAGGCATTCGGCGCCACCGTGCTCTGCTCCCAACTGGCTTCCGCAGCGCGTGACCGGGCGATCGCTGAAGGCAACGCGACCGCGGCCAAAGAAGCGCGGCTCCTCTATGGCCGCAGCCAACGAGTGATCGACTTCAACGGAGACAGCACCCGTGTCCAGGACACGCTGAGCGAACTCGAGATTGCACTCGTCGACGGGATCATCGACAGCCGTTCGAGCGCGCAGCTCGGAGCAGAGCTGCACCTGTCGAAGCGGACAGTCGAATGGCATCTCGGCCGCATCTACCGGCGCCTCCACGTCGGCAACAGACAGGAGCTGCGAGAAGTGGTGACGGCGTGGCGATCCAATTGAACGAGGCATCGGCCGTGCCGCGGATCTTCGGACGGGAGACCGAGCTCGAATTGATCCGCGACTCTCTGCACCGGTCGGAGAGTTCGGGCATCCTCATCGAAGGCGAGATCGGCGTCGGCAAGACCCTCCTGGCGACAACGGTTTTTCGGGAACGTGCGGATGACGCGCTCTGGATTCGCGGAGATCGGATCCATCAGAGCGTCGAATTCGGCGTCTTCGGCCTTCTCGTCGACCTCGCTGACGACCCCGATACGCTCCTTGCCCGCATCGTCAGCACGCTCACCTCATCGAGGAAACCACGGGTCGTCTTCGCCGACGACGCCCATCTCATCGACGCGCGTTCCCAAGGCGTGCTTGCTGAGCTGGCCAGTGCGGGTTCGATCAGACTCGTTGTCCTCTCCCGAACCAGCGCCAAGGGCGGTCGGCTGCCGTTCTCGATCCTCGTCGAAGACCGCATTCTCGATCACCTCGTCCTTGATGTCCTTCCCCGGAACGACTACCGGACCATGATCGAGCACGCTCTGGGCGGAATCGTCTCACAAGGTGTCGTCGACATCGTCGACTTCCACTCCGGGCGGAATCCCGGAAAGGCCATCGAACTGCTCGAATACACTTCGCGCCGTCAACGCTTCCTCCGGCGCAGGGGAGTCTGGCTTCTCGACGGGCTCGACATCGACTACGACGAACGTGCTCGCGACTACACGAGGATCGAGGTGTTCGACTATTCGGCGAAGGAAAGGGAGGTACTCGAACTGGTCGTCCTCGCCGGTGAGGTGCAACTCGACACCCTGCTCGAGGCGGGGCTGGGGGAGGCAGCGGACGCGCTGGTCGTGACCGGCGAGCTGCAGATCGAGACGGGACGGAAGCGCCGGTATGCGGCCGTGGAGAACCACGCTTCGGACACGATCCGCTACACCACCCCGGTGGGGCGGAGCCGGGAATGGTACGAATTCATCGCCGCCTGCGGCGACTCCCCCTCGGACTGGGCACGGGTGATCAGGGCGGAATGGGGCATGCTCTGCGGAATCGGGGTCGATGTGGGCCGTCTGATCGAAGCGTCGCGGACGGCGACCGGCTTCGGGGACTGGCACCGGGCGATGAGACTGCTGGCGGAGGTACCGCTGGAGACGATGGAGCCCCATGACCTCTTCGAGATCGCCCGACTCTACTGCGGCTGCAACAAGATCCCGCTCGGACTCGACATCCTCGCCCACAGCGTGCGGACTGCCTGCTGTGCCCAGCTCGTCATCGATTCTCTGGTGATATGGATGAACCGTGACTTCGGATACTCGTCCCCGGCGCTGACTCTTGCGGACTTCCGCACGGCACTCGAACGGCTGGCAGAGAAGGGAGACGCGCACCCGAACTCCGGGGCAGGAGCCGAGTTCGGCCTTGAGCTCATCGACGAAGTCTCGGCGGCGATGATCGACGGGCGCAGGATCGACAGACGCATCCTCGGGGATCTCTCGCAGGTCAAGGCCCTGCCGACCACGGTCCACCTCCTCGATACGCTCCTTCACGCCACGGACATGCTCGACTCGGGACTCACCCTCGAGGCATTGGCCCTGCTCGAGACCGTCCGAGCTGAGTACCGAACGGAGAGCTCGGGAGTCCTGCATCTGACCGTGCTCAGGGTCAGAGCGCTGCTCCAGCTGGGACGCATCGCCGAGGCGAAGGCACTGCTGACCTGCCTGCCTACCCATGACATCGCATTCCTCGCGGCACGGTCGGGACCGATCGACCTCCTCTGGGCCCAGGTCCATCTGCTCGAAGGTGATCTGCGCGAGGCGATGCAGGCTCTGCACGCCGCCATCGAAGGACTCGACTACTGGAACCAGTCGGCACAGCTGGCCATCGCCTTGGCCGAAGCCGAGTACGCGGTGGTGCGCGTCGGGTCTGCGGAGGAAGCCGACGATCTCCACGCCCGATTCGATGAACTCCCGCTGACCGGTCTCTACCACGACTATCGCAGAGCTCTCGTGCTGCGCACTGCCGCACGAGGGATTCGGACCTCTGATCCCCGGTATGCAGGGGAACTGCGGACGATGCTCGAGGAAGCCGAAGCCGACGGCGCCGCCGCGATCGTGGTGCTGATCCGGTTGCTGCTCTTCCGTCACTTCGACGAAATCGATCCTGAGGCCCTGTGTGCTGCGGCGACACAGGGAACCGGCCGAGAATTCGAACTCGTCGGCCGCCTCGGCGCGGCATTACTGGACAGGGACAGCACCGCACTGCTGGCGATCGCCGATGCATACGGACCTTCGATGCCCGATCTTGCCGGGAGATGTACCGGTCTGTCCGCACGCTACCGGGCACAGGGGGCGGTGAGCCGGGACCCGAGTGTGGAAGGCGTCGAACTCACCACCCGTGAACGACAGATCAGCACTCTCATCATCAGCGGTCTGACGAACGCAGAGATCGCCCATGAGCTGGGAGTGCGCGTGCGCACTGTCGAAGGCCACACCTACCGACTGTTCCGCAAGCTCGGAGTCACCCGCCGCGAACAGGTCGCCGAGGCGATGCAGGGTGCCAAAGCCATGCGGGATACCGAAGGGCGGCTGCGCGCGTAGGATCAGCGCAACGCTGACGCGACCGAGCACTCGTGCCTTCATCCAGACACGTGTTGCGGGTGCGAGTAGCCGCAACTGCGGGACTGCGGGCACGGGTGAGTATTCAACGAGAGACTCCCGCAGTTACCCGGCGGTGACTGAGTAGTGACCGGATCCGGACTCCCGTATCGTCCACCTAGTGCGGCACACCCGGGGCCGACGAAGATCGGGGTATGGACATCAATCTCCGGCCGTACCGGCTTGTCGCTTCGTTCCACTCCCCGTGCACCTCCCCCTTCCTATCGACAGAGGACGCCCGAGCAGAAGGGATCGGCCGATGCTCCCGGTGATCCGCCGCAGAGAACTCGCTGATCTCCGCTCCCAGCTCGCGACTCACCGAGCCGTGGCACTCACCGGCGGCCTCGGGTCCGGTCGACGATCGCTGCTGCGCGCCCTCGAGTCGGGATGGGAGGGAACGGTCATCAGAGTCGCCTCCAGTCCGCTCGACGCAGACACCGCCTACTCCGGCGTCGACGGCCTGCTCACGGCCCTCGGCGCCCTCGATGACGGCGCCTCGATCACTGAGGATCCGAGAACCGACATCGGGCCCCGAGCCGCCGCGGCATTCCACTCGGCGCCGGTCGGGGACAACACTCTCCTCCTCATCCCCAACGCAGACGAACTGGACCCTGCGTCGCAGAGAGTGATCGGTCAGATCCTCCGTCGTCGGCGATCCGTCCGACTGAGCACCGTCATCACCGCTCGATCGCTGCCCGACGGAAGCCCGTTGGCCGCGCTGCGGGAGATCGCGATGCAGGATCTGAGCATCGTCGAGCTCACCGAGCTCGCGCGGGAACTGGCCGCCTCCCGGCACGGGCACACGGCGATCTCCGAGGAAGCGGCCCTTGTCGCCGCTCGAGCTGCCGCCGGTCGGCCGTCCGCGCTGCGCCACATCATCGAGGAGATGGCGCCGAGCGAGATGCGGGGAGAGATCGCGCTGTCGCTGCCGGTCCGAGTCGGACCGGCCAGCCGCGGCATGGTCACAGAGCTCGTCGGAGAACTGGGAGACGAATCCGAAGCTATCCTCAGGTCCCTGTCGTTGGCTCCGCTGACCCCGGTTCGCCCACTGGCCGATCGCATGCCGGGATTCTGGGAATCCGTGGACGAGCTGGAATCCCGTGGTGCGATCGAACGCCGAGGTGCGTTCCTGTGCATCCCGCATGGCCTCGTCCGCGCCTCGGCACAGCAGTCGATGGATTCCCGCGAGAGACGAACGCTGCATACGCGACTGGCACGCGATTGCGCCGGAATATGGCCGCAGCTCGAGGCCTGGCACACCTCTTTCGTCGACCCCGGCGAGGAGACTCCGGTCCGGCTGGCCGCGCACGCTGCAGGACTGATTCGGCGCGGGTTCGTCTCCGGCGGTGTCGAATTCGCCGAGCGTGCGATTCGGGTCTGCGCCGATCTCGACGGGCTGCACGAACCTCTGCTCGACATCGCCGAATCGTTGACAGCTCGCGGAGAGTTCGTCTTCGCGACTCGCTATGCCCGGATGACCTCGCAGTCGATGCATGCCGGTGTGGTCGTCCGGACCCGAACGCTTGACACTCGGATCGCGTTCCTGAGTACGCAGGTGCTGCCATCGCCGCTGCTCAGCCGCTGGAGCAGGCGGGAGACAGAAGAGGCACCTGCCGAAGTGGCCCGGCTGCAGCTGAATCTGGCTCTCGGCCACTGCGAGCGTGGCGAGTACGACCAGGCACAGGATCTCGTCCAGCTCGCCGAAGCGGCGGATGCACGCCTGGGGCAGGGAGAACGTCAGCTGTCGGCAGCAGTGCGGATTCAACTCGACAGTCACCGCGGAGTCGACGCATCCGCGCTCGCCGGATTCACCGAAGTGCAGAAGGGCCAGAGCGATTTGGAACCGCGCTTCGTGCTCGCCGTCGCCTCCGGGCTGATGCTCACCGAACACCACGAGCTCGCTGCGGCGGTGCTCGACCAGCTGCGCGAGGTCCATGGGCCGGCGACGATCTGGCGACGGCAAGCTGACTGTCTGCAAGCCGAAATGGAGATCCGGCAGGGGCGGATCGGACAGGCGCTCGATCTCATCGCGCGGATCAGTGCCGATGCAGACGCCGGTGTGCGCCGCGGCTCTGCAGCCATCCGGCAGGACCGTCTGCTCGTTCTACGTTGCTGGCAGCTGCTCATGACCGGGCGCGCCGGCGATGCCGAACCGGTAGAAGAGGAGACGGCGAGACTCGCCTCAGCGACCGGTAACCGTCGACTGCTCGCCGAACTCAACGCCGTCCAGGGGCGGTACCTTCTGCACGTCGGCTGCCCGGCCGAGGCCGTCAGACATCTGCACCGCTGCGAAGAGCTCTCCGGTGCCGAGGTCAATCCCACAGTGCGCCGGTTTGAGGGAGACCTCATCGAAGCGCTGGTGTCCCTGGGCCGCCGGGAACACGCGACGCTTCTGCTCAGCCAGCTGCGCAAGCGTGCGGAGCGCTCCCCTTCCCGCTGGGCCGAACAGATCGTGGGCAGGTGTGAGGCCCTGTTGTCCGCCGGATCAACCTGTGACGAGCTGTTCGGGCGCGCTCTGCGTCGAGCGAACTCGCTCGAGTTTGTCTACGAGAAGGCGCGCACGCATGCGGCATACGCGGCTCGCCTCGCCGACAACGGTTCCGGACGGAAGGCTCACGAACAGGAGCTCGCTGCGGCTGCCCTGTTGCGTGAAGTCGGCGCCGAACGACTTGCCGAACGATTCCTCGCCGAGCGCAGCGACAGTCCCGAGCCCGCGACGACACTGACCGATCTGCCCCGACTGGGCGAACTCAGCGATGAGGAGCTCAAGGTCGTCGAACTGGTCCGTGCGGGACTGAAGAATCGAGAGATCGCCGAACGTGTCTTCGTCTCGCTGCGCACTGTCGAACTCCGCCTCACCGCCGTCTATCGCAAGCTCGACGTCGGTTCGCGGACGGAACTCGTCTCTCGTCTGGCCGGCAACCCCCGCCTCGCCGCCGTCTGATCCGGGCGCACGCGGTACCTCCGAGACATCGGTGGCTATCGTCGTGCCTACTCCGCCCGAGGTTCGCCGCGGCACTCCGCACTGCCGCGGCGGATGACCGCAGTCTCTCTGCCGCAACCGGCTGAACGGTCGAAGACTCCTCATAGCGTGAAGGCGACGCGTTCCGAAGGCGGAATCGCTGCATCGACGACAGACACGGACGATGCCCGGCAGCCGCAATGATCGAGCCGGAACAGCCGAGCAGGGGAGAGACCACGATGACCATGTCAGAACAGCCGAATCCATTCACCCCTACAGGTACTGTGAGTTCAGCCCCGCTGGACCTGGCGGCTTCCGGGACGACTTGGTCGGCGCGGATGACGATGAAGATCTGGAGGGGCAAGACCAGAATCCAGGTGGCCTTCGACGTTGCTGCATGGGCCGTTGCAGGCCTGCTTTCCTCGGCCGTTATGGGGACTGGTGCCGTCAGCGGGATCGAGCTGGGATCTGCGCTGACGGCGGCAGTGGTCCTGCAGATCCTCCTCGGTCTGCTCATCGGTCTCTACCGCAGCCGCTACCACTACGGCAGCTTCGCCGAATACGGCGGCATCGCGATCATCGCCCTGATCATCGCGTGCGCTTTGATGGCTGTCACCTTGGGTGATTCCCCGTTCGTTCTGCTCGCTGTGTTCTCCGCAGTCATTTTCATGACCGGCAGCCGCTACCTCATCCGATGGTCCCATCAGCTCGCTACGCGTCCTCTGCGGGGTGAACGAGTGCTCGTCGTCGGCGCAGGTGCCGCAGCCGAGTCCCTCATTCGGCAGATGCTCTCTGATTCCGATGGCGCATATCTTCCCGTCGGGCTCATCGACGACGACCCGCACAAACGTCACCTGAGTATCCACGGGGTCCGTGTTCGTGGGACGAGTGAGGACATCGCCGAGGTGGCCGGATGGCTCAATGTCTCCGGCGTCATCGTCGCGATCGCCGACTCCGAAGCCGATTTCCTCCAGACCTGTCGTGATCGTCTGCAACCGACAGGAAAATGGCTGAGGACGATCCCGCCACTGGCGGAGATGGTCAATCGAAAGGTCGAGATCGGCGATATTCGCGATATCAAGGTCGAGGACCTCATCGGCCGGGCGCCGGTGCACACCGATCTGGCAGAGATCGCCGAGAAGGTAGCCGGCAAACGAGTGCTCGTCACCGGTGCAGGGGGTTCGATCGGCAGCGAGCTCTGCCGACAGCTCTTCGCTCTCCACCCTGAATGCCTCGTCATGCTCGATCGGGATGAGACGGCTCTGCATGGAGTCGAACTCACGCTCTACGGTTCGGCGCTGCTCATGTCGCCGAACACGGTGCTCGCCGATATCCGCGACAGAAGCGCCCTCGACCATATCTTCGCCGAAGCGAAGCCGCAGATCGTCTTCCACGCGGCGGCGCTCAAACATCTGCCGATGCTGCAGCGGTTCCCCGAGGAGGCGTGGAAGACGAATGTCCACGGCACCCTCAATGTTCTCGAAGCCGCACGCGCGGTCGGAGTCGAAACCTTTGTCAACATCTCGACGGACAAAGCCGCCGCGCCGACGAGCGAACTCGGCCGGAGCAAGCGGATCGCCGAAAGGCTCGTCAGCGGATTCGCGGCGAAGTCGCCCGGCACCTACCTCTCGGTTCGCTTCGGCAATGTTCTGGGTTCACGTGGATCGGTGCTCCTGTCGTTCCAGGAACAGATCCGACAGGGCGGCCCGATCACAGTCACCGACCCGGACGTCCGACGATTCTTCATGACGATCCCGGAAGCTTGCCAGCTCGTGCTGCAGGCGGCCACGATCGGCGAAGGCGGCTACGTCATGGTTCTCGACATGGGAGAGCCGGTGCGAATCGTCGACATCGCGCGGAGTCTTGTTGCGATGTCGAATCAGAATACCGAGATCGTCTATACAGGGCTACGTGAGGGCGAGAAGCTCGACGAGGAGCTATTCGGCGACTATGAGGGCACCGTCATTCGCATCCACGACAAGATCAGCCGCGTTGAGGCGCCGGAGCTCGCTCCTGCCGATCTGCCGATCGTCATGGCCGAGCGGAGCGTCATCGACGACTTCTGCGATCGGAGCTGCCGTCCTCAAGCCGGAGCCGACCAGCAAACAGGTCGCCGAGAACCCGTCGGCGGATCCGCTACTCTGCCGGCGCCTGTCCGACTGGTTGCGGACGAGGTTCGGCCATGACGATTTCGGACGCGTCGCCGACGAAGCTTCAGGTGGCAGCTACGACTCAGATCATCCCGACTACGAGGAGAATTCTGCTGTCGGGACCAGACGTCGGAGATCTCGAGGAAGAATACCTGCTCCGTGCTTTCCGAAGCGGATGGATCGCTCCCGTCGGCCCCGACCTCGAAGCCTTTGAGAAGGAACTGGCAGAAAAGGTCGGAGTCGCATACGCGGTCGGACTTTCTTCGGGTACGGCCGCTCTGCATCTCGGTCTGCTGGGCCTCGGCGTGAAACCGGGAGACCGGGTGATCACTTCGACAATGACGTTCGCAGCGACGGCGAATGCCATCACCTACTGCGGGGCCGAACCGGTGTTCGTCGACTGTGTCGACGACGGGAACATGGATCCGATTCAGCTCCATCGGGCACTGAAAGACTCGATCGTGAGCGGAACGAGGCCTGCGGCAATCGTCCCTGTCGACCTGTTGGGTCGGCCTGCGGACTATGATCGGATTCTTCCGATCGCTGCCGAATTCGAAGTTCCGGTACTTGTCGATGCCGCGGAATCGCTGGGATCTCGCTATCGCGACCAAGCCTGCGGCAGCCTCGGCGAGGGTGCGGTGGTGTCCTTCAACGGGAACAAGATCATGACCACCTCGGGTGGAGGAGCTCTGCTCACGGATGATGAGAATTTGGCTGAGTACGCCAGGTATCTGTCGACTCAGGCCAGAGATCCGGTGGCACATTATGAACACAGAGAGATCGGCTTCAACTACCGTCTGAGCAATTTGCTTGCTGCACTCGGGCGGGCGCAGCTGGCGCGACTCGATGGTCTGGTCGAACGGCGTCGGGAGATCCGCCGCCGTTATCGCGACTCGATCGCCGCGGTGACAGACGGGGTCACCCTCTTCGGTGATGAAAGCGAACACTGCGACAATGCCTGGCTGTCGGCGATCCTCGTCGATGACAGTCGTGCGGGATTCAATGCTGGCGAGCTCGCTGCATGGTTGGCCGAGCACGATATTGAGACGCGGCCGCTGTGGAAGCCGATGCATCTGCAGCCGGTCTTCGCAGGAACTCAGATGTACGGGGGTGGAGTCTCCCAAGGCATCTTCGCCTCCGGACTCAATCTCCCGAGCGGATCGACGATGAGCGATGCAGATGTCGAGCGGGTCATCGCGACTATCGCTGTGTTCCTCGGCCCGCGAGGATGTTGAGCCCAGCGATGACGGCAATGAGAGTCGAACTGCTGGGGCAGCAGCTCAAGGCCTTCCCAGGGAGGCGGCATAGCGAGAGTGGATATCCGCACTCCCTCTGCGGACCTCCGCAGGGCAAAGGCCGGAATGAGTCGAGCGAAAGTCTTCGAAGCTAGCGTAAGACCCAGCTCGCTTCCGGACTTCGGTCACCTGGCGGGCGCCGCAGTGTCGTTCTGTGAGCTGCCGAATGGGAATCGCGTCCTTTGGCTGAGAACAGCCGCACGAATTCCACAGTCTAGGAAGGCACAGACATGGAGAGCACTGATCGGGTTGAGTCCGCGGTCGAGAATGTAAGTTGCAGGCGAACGGTCAAGAGCTGATGTCGGAAGAATTCACTGTTCTCATGGTGTGTACAGGCAATCTCTGCCGGTCACCCCTGGCGGAGCTCGTGCTTGCTCAGCGATTCGCCGACATCTGCGAGATTCGCGTTCATTCTGCCGGCACTCGTGCAGCCCTGGGCCACCGGACACCGGAAGAAGTGTGGGAGATCGCCGGCTTCATGGGGGTCATCGAAGGTCGGGCCGGACATTCTCGGCAAGTGGACGAAGATCTGCTCGGCGCTGCTGATCTCGTGCTCACAATGACACGCGATCAAAGGCGTGAGGTCGTCGAGCTCAACCCTCGAATCGTTCGCAGAACCTTCACAATACGAGAGCTTTCGAGTCTCGCGGCAGTTACCCGAGATGAGGACCTTGTGTTTGAAGGTGCACTTTCTACTGCCGACCGAGCAACCCGCCTGCGTGCTGCAGTCGAAGCTGCTGGTCGGCGTCGGAGTCGGAGGCGAAATCTCAAGCTTCCGGCGCACGACGATGTCGTGGACCCGTACGGCTGTTCTCGGGATATCTATGCACTTTCGGCCCTCCAGCTCGCCCCCGCCGTCGAAGGGGTATCGGTTCTGTTTCAAAGAGCGCTGAACCTCGGCGAGGGGGAATGATGTTGAAAGGCAAACGACCGCCGGTGGCAATGAATACGCGACGTGTGCACACATCGGACGGACGGACCTCTTATGACGATGTGAAACGCACTGCCGATATCTTCTTCAGCGTCGTCGGACTCATCTTGGCGTCACCTGTGATCGCCGGAGTAGCCTTTGTCGTCCTGGCTGTGCACGGTCGACCGGTGCTTTTCCGGCAGCCTCGGCCAGGGCTGGGTGGAAAGGTCTTCGACATTCTGAAGTTCCGGACCATGGTGGAGCCCGACGGAGAGCGTGTGACTGACGGGCAGCGCCTGACGCGACTCGGCCGGTTCCTACGAGCTTCGAGCCTCGACGAGCTCCCTTCACTGTGGAACGTTATGTGCGGTGATATGAGCTTTGTCGGTCCGCGACCATTGATTGTCGAATATCTTGATCTCTACACGCTTGAGCAGGCTCGACGGCATGAGGTTCGTCCTGGTATCACCGGGTTGGCACAGGTCAAGGGCCGCAACGATCTTGAGTGGGCAGACCGTTTCCGCATCGACGTGGAATACGTCGACGGCAGATGTCCGCGACTCGACTTCTCCATCCTTCTGCAGACGGTGCACACAGTCGTCGGTCGGCGAGGAATCAGCAAACACGGCCACGACACCATGCCGGTGTTCACTGGATGGGAGAACTCCAGTGATGTCGATCAGTGAAGGGCGGAGGGGCACGAAATTTGCCGCCGCAGTATTGGTGGCGGCCCAGATCTTGGCAGCGGGTGGCGCAGTCGCAGTCAATCTGCTGGCCGCTGTCGTGTTGACCCCAGCGGGGCGCGGAGATCTGGCTTTTGCACTGCAATTGGCCTACTTCATTTCCGTATTCGCGGTCATGGGACTTGAACGGCCCTTCATCGCTTCGCGTTCTGGAGGATTCGGCACCGAATATCGTGTCTTTGCCCGCATGGTGGCCCCCGGCACTCTTTGCGTTCTGCCCATCGCGTTCATCGCCGCCGCACTGTCACCGTTCAGTACGAGATGGATGTGGATGGGGGTGATCGCGATTGCCGCCTATGTTGCGCTCAATTCATTGGTGCATGCTCTGCGCGTCGCCTATGTCTGCAGTCGTGAGTGGAAATGGTTTGCCGTCAATGCGATCGCCACTCAGCTGATCATCGTCGTGGGGGCGGTAATGCTGGTGCTGATCGGTGCGAATGACCCGGTGGTGTGGATGTGGGCCTATGCGGTTTCCGCGGTACCGACATTGGTCCTCCTGTTTGTCGCACCCCGCCCCGCGAAGCACCTGGAGCCCACCCGCTCAGAGAAGCGAGGACTGCGCCGGCGCGGCTGGGTGCTGCTCCCATCTGAGTTCAGCAATTCAGCTATGCTCCGATCCGATCGTCTGCTTCTGCCGATCTTGAGCGGTTCGGCGGCACTCGGCCTGTATGTCACTGTTGCCACTGTTCTCGAGATGGCTACCTGGCCGGTGCAGCAGTGGGTTGACGCTTCATTGCGGAATTGGTCTCAAGGCTTTTCTTCCCATTCTTTCCCGGTGGTTCGAATAATCGCCCGAAGTGTTCTGTTGCTGGTGGCTTCTGCCACGGTACTTGCAGTCGCAGCATACGCCATGATCGTCTTTGTTCTGCCTGACTCATATAGGCCTGCGGCGGCCGCCATCATCCCACTGGCGGTTTCCGCCGTCATCTTCGGAGTGACGCGCGTCCAACAGGGCCTCCTCATCGCTGCGGATTCCCCGGGAACGGTGTCAATCGTCGAAATCATCGGCACCGTGGCTTCGCTCATCGCTTACATCACTCTGATTCCGCACTACGGCATGTTCGGCGCAGCCTACGGGTCGATCATCGGATATGCCGTCTGCGCCGCTGCCGGTGTCTTCACGCTCGCACGGGTGATCAGGCACAAAGCAAAGCAGCCGCATGCAGATGGGCCGAGTGCTGCCGAAGCCGATGGCGGTGTGGACTTGTCAGACATCGCACCGACGGCAGCAGTGCCTGCAAGAGCTGTCGTCGAGCCCGTAGACCGATATCCGGACCGGACGAGGAAGTGAAGTCATGGACGTATTGATGATCGCCCATTACACAGGCGGCGGAAGACAGCCGAACGATCGCTTCGACAGTTTGGCGAGTATTCTTGTTCGGCGCGGTGCAGACGTCGAGCTGGTTACGTCTTCGTTCCAACACGCGTTCAAGACACAACGCGACTTTTCGGTGGAACGGAATCCGTTGTACTCGACCACCTATCTGCATGAACCGCCGTATCGGAGCAACGTCTCTGCCGGGCGTTTGCGCAGCCATCGAGCCCTTGGCCGGAACCTTGCTGAATACCTGCGGCAGCGGAAGGTTCCGGACGTCATCTACTGTTCTATGCCATCTCTCGAAGTGGCGCATGCCGCAGCCGAATTCGCGGACAAGAACGATGTGAGATTCATCCTCGATGTGCAGGACCTATGGCCAGAGGCCTTTGAAATGGTATTGCGACCACGCTGGATGGTGCGCCAGGCTCTGATCCCCTTGCGAAGGCGTGCCGAGTCGATCTACCGAGCTGCGAATGCGGTGGTAACCGTCTCCGAAACATATTCGGAACGAGTGAGTTCGGCACGCAGGGACGGTTTGCCTGTCTCCACCGTGTACCTCGGGTCGGATTTGAAGCGATTCGACACCTATCCGGCTCTGCGGCCTCCACGAGCAGGAATCGCAGAACTCGCATATATCGGAACTCTGGGACACAGTTACGACTTGCCTGCGGTGTTCGGGGCTCTTCGCGAACTGAGAAAGGAAGGCATCCGCATGCGCCTGCACGTGATGGGTACGGGTCCCTTCGAAGATCGTTGGCGTAGAGAAGCAGGGGATCTGGACGAGGGCGTGGTGTTCTACGGCAAGCTCGAATACCCGGAGATGGTCTCCCGTCTGAGGGGCTGCGATATCGCCATCAATCCCATTGTTGCGAACTCGGCGGCCAGCATCATCAACAAAGTCTGCGATTATGCAGCCGCAGGACTACCTGTAGTCAACTCTCAACAGTGTGCCGAGTACCAAGATCTTCTCACCGAGTATGGAGCGGGTATCAATTGCGAATCGACTCCGGCCGCATTTGCAGAGGCCCTCAAGAAGATGGCCAATGACCGTCGACTGGCAGAACGCGGCCGGGGATCCAGACGAATGGCCGAAGATCATTTCGACCGGTCAGTGACGTACGAGCGACTCGGCGGGGTGGTCCTCGATGCGCACTGATCGTGGATGCTCACTGGGTGGACATATCCAACCATATGGGCAGTGCCGAGCACTCCTTTTTCGCACCTCTCAGTCAACCAAACACTGCCGCGCAGGAAGTGAGTGATCATGATTGTTCAGCACTATTTGACGATCCTCCGCGAACGGTGGGTCTTCGCATTGTCGACCGTCTTCGTCGTGATAGCTGCAGTTGCTGGAGTCACGGCGCTGCAGACCCCCGTGTACGAGTCGTCCGCAAACGTCTTCGTCCGTACCGATCCCGGAAATTCCGTCACCGACCGTTCGGCCGCGGCTGATTATGCCCGGCAGCAGATCGACACCTATGCGGATCTCGTCACTACTCCTATTGTGCTTGATCCCGCCATCAGATCCCTCGACTTGGATACCGACGCCGGACAGCTCGCTGACAGGGTCTCAGCAGATGTCCCCGAAGACACTCTTCTCATCTCGATCACCGCCAGAGCGGGTGGTTCCGAAGCGTCGGCGAAACTTGCGAATGCGGTGGCTGAAAGCCTGCAAGAACAGGTCGCAGATCTCGAAACCACCAGCGGAAAGGCGACAGTTCAACTGACGGTCGTTACTCCGGCCTCGGCGCCAGGAGTGCCGTCCTCGCCGAACCTCACACAGAACTTCGTGCTCGGTCTGATCGCCGCAATACTTGCGGGGATGCTGGCCGCCGTGCTCAGAGATCGGTTGGACAACAAGGTGCGCAAAGCAGATGACATTGAGCAGCTCACCGACGCTGCGGTGATCGGGACGGTCCCGCTGATAACTGCAGGAGAGAACCACGTCTTCGTTTCAGAGCATGGGTCACAGAACGTTCAGGCTGAACCATACCGGGAGCTGCGGTCGAATCTCCGCTTCCTCGAGCCGCGAGGCAGGAATCGATCGCTGCTCGTCACGTCTTCGGTGAAAGGCGAAGGAAAATCGGTGACCTCGATCAACCTCGCTTCCGCCCTCGCCCGCGGCGGGGACCGCGTCCTTCTTGTCGATGCTGACCTACGCGATCCCTCGGTGCATCGGTATCTCGGAATAGAAGGGGGCGCAGGCTTGTCGACAGTGCTGATCGGGGATACCGAGCTGAAAGACGTCGTCCAACATATGGAGCTCGCCAATCTCGCCGTTCTCGCGAGCGGGCCAATACCCCCGAACCCGGCTGAACTGCTGGACAGCGAGCAGATGACGGTATTCCTCGAAGAAGCCACTAAGCAGTACGACGCCGTTGTCTTGGACACTGCGCCAGTGCTTGCTGCGACGGACGCAATAGCGATGGCCACTCGAGTGTCTGGAACCGTCTTTGTCGCGCGCAACGGGATTGTACGTCGAACGCAGATCACTCAGGCGCTGCGAAAGATCCAACTCGTGCAGGCCCGCCTTCTCGGAATCGTGCTCAATGGGGCGCCCCGGACCACAGGCACAACATATTCGCAGAGCTACGGCAGCAGCTATGCCGCGCGTTCGACTCGGAAAGATCCCGGCACTTTGGCGAACAGCGCTGAGCCGGAGACCATCTATTCGAAGCAGCTCGCGGTCCGGCAGACGGCGGCTCGTCCAGTTTCCGACCGTGAGAACCTCTTATCAGCTTCTGACAGCTCTCTCCGTCCAGACCTGCGTCGTAAATCTGTGTTCCCCGGGGCATGGGCGATCAGCAATGACTAACCACTTGAAAAGGGACAGAACCGCACAATGTGGTGAATCGCCGAGGAAGTTCAAAAGTCCGGTTCTCCGCGCGATCGTGATTTCGGTCAGCCCCGCAGAAGGTGAATGACTGTGCCACCATCTGTCCGACCCCAGCAGAACCCGTCCGGGTCTCGGACAGGTGCCTTCCCAGACTCCACTCATTCTCCGATATCCGTGGCATCACTGACCGCAGCATGTGCGCTGATCGTCGTCACTGCTCGCATATGGTTCTCTACGGACGTCGACGCAGTCGCGTATTCAAGCGGGGTCTTCGCCGCAATTTCGTTTGCCCACGGCATGACGCTTTTCGTGATACTCGGTCGTGATCGGATCACTATGCCGGGACTGTTCATGGCATCGAGTGCAGCAATCGTCGGAATAAGCGGATTGCTCGTCATCCCAGATCCGTCTTTCATCGTCGGCCCCCACCCTGAGGCCTCCCTCAATACGGCCCTATTCTGCAGTACGCTTACGCAGATCGGGATCGGAATGCTCTGCCTGAGATCCGATACAACAGGGCGTCCGGATGAGGTGGTGCTGCCGATCCGCTGCGTACGGTGGGCCCTCGGCGCCGGAGTCGTCACCCTCACGGCCACAGTTCTTCTGGGAGATCGGCTAGGCGTGCTGTCGGACGGATTCGGGTCATCGGCAATCCTGCTCATCTGCATTGCGATTCTGCTCAGCCCGCGCGGTCTGAAGAACCCCTGGAATATCGTGACCATTGCAGGTGCACTTCTGGTGTATCCGACCGCCATCATCTCGGGGACCGGACGGCTGCGGGCCATTGCGCTCATTCTGGCTGCTGTCTACATCTTCTTCCTCCGGTACGGCCGTCAATGGCTGAAGGTCATCGGAGTCTTCGTCGCCCCGATTATTCTTGCGGTGCTAGGTGTATGGCGCAGGGAATACGAAACCTCGTTGAGCGGCGAGCACGGAAACGAGACTGGCCTCTCGTCCATGTTCGTCGGCATCGGCAACTTCGGGTCTCTGATACGCGACTTCGACCTCGGAGGCCTCCCGACTCTCGGAGCATCGCTTCTGTCACCATTGCGGGCAGCTCTGCCCGAAGGGCTTGCACCGGACTGGATGCCCGACGCTATCGGCTATCAGCTCGCTGCTCTGACTGACCCGCAGCTGTACGGATCCGGGTTCTCCACGGTAGCAACCGTCTATGGCGATCTCTGGTGGAATTTCGGAGCGCTGGGTCTGGTGATCGGGGTCCCGCTTCTCGCCGTGATGCTCGATCGCATCGACTCATGGACGATCCGCAGCTACCGACATTCGGCTCAGGGGCCACGCGACCTTCTGCTCCTGGTGTTCTTCGCCGCCCTATTGGGTGGAGTCGGTGACATTGTCTGGTCCGGCTTCCACACATGGATAGTGCGAATGTACGCACGAATTGCAGCACTTGCCGTCCTCTGGCTGGTCACTTTCTACGTTCCGCGGCGAATCATTCCTCAATTCGTCTCCTTCCAGCAGGGGGAGCAGAAGCGACTTGCTGACAGTGAAGTGTCATCCGTACAGAAGGTTCGACCTCGCAGGGCTGAAGCACCATCGGAGACAGAGACTTGGGGCGCTCGCCGGGAAGTCTGGAACCACCGCTCACTGACGACACCTGAGGACAATGCCGAGTCTGCCGAGCAGCATCGGGCAGAACGAAACCCTCGACGTCATACATCCGCATCCGCCGATTCCTTCGGCCGCCGACGCCGTCGAGCGGCCCGATATGTGAAATTCTCAACCGTCTCGGTACCGCGATGATTGTCGATCTCGGCCCGAGCTTCGCTGAAAAGAGCAATGTGTACATGCGTCGACACTTGATACGGCCTTCGTGCCCAGCCAGTACTGCCTGTTTCGGTACAGTAGTCCGAGCGGTCGGCGTGAATGTGGAAATGCGCTCGAGGGAGGATCGCGGATGAAGAACTCGAACGGGCTGAAGGTTGTCATTGCCTCTGCCGCGCACCGAGCACATTATGTGGAGTGGTTCACGACGGCCTTGCGATCTGAGGGAATCCACGGCGAAGTCATAGCGTTCGAATATCGAGATTCAGCCCCGACTCTGTCGATGGCAGACCGTGGTGTGGTGATGCCCGCATACAATTCGCCAGAATATCGCAATGAGGTATTGAGTTGGGTTCGGAGAGAATCGCCAGACCTATTTGTCTCACTCAATGACTACGAGCTTCAGGTGTTGTCCGGTGGCCTGGCAGAAGAGCTGCGCAAGAGCGGCTGCACAGTCGCAGCACTCGACGCCGATGCGCAGAAACTCGTCCTCGACAAACACCTGATGGCTGCGAGGCTGCGTGATCGAGGACTTCCTTCCCCCGCAACCTGGCTCGGCAGTGAGACTGACATGGCGCAGGCGGCGAACTCGGGAGGCGGATTCATCGTCAAACATCGTTTCGGAAGCGGATCAGACGGTCTTCGCATTGCCACTGGCGAGACTCTGCAGGAAATGGTCATCGAATCGGCGAAAACGGCACGAGACGCAGGCGGAAGAACGACAATTTGCGGCGAGGACGCCGTCATCATCCAAAACCTATTGCCTGGAACAGAGTTCGGAGTCGATGGAGTGTTCTCCCTTGACGGAACCGGCCGTTTGAATGGAGCACTTGCACGGCGCAAAGACCGGATGAGAGGCGGAGATACCGATGTCGCCACAACAGTCGCGGCGAATGGGTTCGCCCAGGCACTGGTCGAACTCGGAGACCTCCTCAAGCCGGTGGGGCCGATCGATGTCGACTTCAAAGAAGACACCGAAGGCTTACCGCAGATCATCGATATCAATCCGCGATTCGGTGGGGGGTACCCGTTCTGCCATCTCGCGGGAGCGGATGTTCCCGCCTATATAGTCCGTGAATTGGCAGGACTGGCCGACGCTCCATCGCTGTTGGACTATGAAGTCGGGGTGACAACGGCGAGAAGAGAGGAATTCTCCGTTCTCCGGGACAGCGCCGGCGAACGGCTGACATGAGCCGTCGAGGAGTATCAGGGCACTGCCTGAGGTTCAGTCATGAACCAGCTGCGACCGAGGCGGATACCGATGTCGTGGCATCGAGCCACGAGTGTCCGCTCAGATAATCGTCCACTGAGCCCCTCCGTCTCACCAATTTCAGCGAATCGTCGTTCCGGACGAAGACAGCTGGAGGGAATTCGATGAAGGAAGACTGGTAGGACATCGTGTAGGCGCCAACTCGGTAGAAGACGATCCGGTCACCTTCCGACAACTGCGGTGCGTCTTTCAAGACCGTCAGACGATCGTCCTCCATACAGGTGAAGCCACAGATCACCTGTTCGGGAATCGATTCCTCAGAAGTGGCGTCTATTCGCACCTCGAACCCCCTCTGCCTCCGAAAGAGGGGATCGATATTGGTACGACTGGCATCAGTGACAACGTACCGGTGATCTCCGACGTTTTTGACGTCGACTACCTGTGAATGGAATTCCACAGGTACTGCAATCAGCGAACCGCCAGGCTCGACGATCAATTGAGTTCGATTGATGTCGACCGTTCCCTCGAGCCCTCTGCGAATCGTCGACACATATTGGTCGAACGTCGGAGTTCCGGCAGGACTGCCGAAGAACCCGCCGCCGATATCAATCCAATCGAGGTCGAGGTCGAACTCGGAGATGAGCTCGGCGGCGAGTTCTGCCGACGCCTTATACACTCCTAAACTCTGCGTGAGCGAATTCCGATGCATATGGAGACCGGCCACCCGCACCCCCGCAGACATCAGTGTGGACATCGCTGCGCCGAGTTCACCGTTCTCCGAATTGAACCCGAAACGACTGTGCTGCCCCGACGTAGTGCTCTCCCCGGGACATCTCTCTTCGAGATTCCAATTGACACGCAAACCCACTGAAAGCGCCAGCTCGGGCTGCTCCTCTGCAAGCTCGGCGGCCCAGCTGACCTCTCGCTTTGAATCCAGGTTGACGACTGACCCCTGGGCGAGCGCTTGGCGCAATCGCTGCCGACTCTTGACCGGTCCGTTGAATACGATGCGTTCTGGGCGGTATCCCAAGGACAGCGCAAGTTCGTACTCGGCGTCCGATACCACCTCTGCCCAGACGCCTTGCGTATTCAAGAAAGACAGAAGCCAAGGCAGTGCATTCGTTTTGAAAGAGTATGACAGTACTGAATTCGGCCAATGATTCAAAAGTGCTTGACGAAACCTATTGATGAATTCTTCGAGGGTTGAAGAGTCCAGGACATAAGCCGGCGTTCGGGGCTCCTGCTGCCGGGTCCCATGCCGCGCCACTTCAATCACTCTCTTCTATATTTCAGGTCGTGTATTCAAGCAGTCTACGTACAGCAACTGGAAAGCGGGGGCGTTCCACAGATTATTGCGGAGAACCGCATGCTGCAGCCGGGCTGTCCGATGATAGAAATAGAATCAAGCTAACTCAGGCAGATCTGAATCTCAGTTTCGCAGATACTTTCTGCGTCCTGATGTATAGATCTTGTAGTTGATGAATTCGGTCTGGGCGAATCTTATCCGTACAGAATTCGATTGATGTGATCGGTGAGCGTGCCGACTCGTGTGGTCTCGTTCGCGATTGAAGCGGAAGCTGACTGCGGTCCGTGTCGACCGAAGGGGGTGCCGACTGCAGCTCCCACGTTCCAACCGGGGAGACTCAGACCAGTGCGAGGAGGACAGTGTGACAGCGAAGCCAGAGGCGATCATCATCAGCTCAGCCGGGAGGCGCCTGTATCTCATTGACTGGTTTCAGGAGGCTTTCGAAGCTCTTGGAATCGACGGGCGAGTGATCATTGCCGAAAACGATCCGACAAGCTCCTCCGCTTCCTACGGCGACGTCGGCCGGTGTCTGCCGAAATACGATGATCCAGACTACGGTCCAGAGCTGATGAGTCTGGTTGCCGAATTCGACGCCAAGATCTTCGTTTCGGCGAATGATTACGAGCTCATGCATGTCCATGTGAATAGTGGACTTGCGAACTCTCTTCGGGAGAGTGGTGTCCTGGTGCCGGGAGTATCGGCAGCATGGCAGGCCGGCTGCGCAGACAAGCTGCAGATGGCGAAAATGCTCGCCGCCATCGAGGTTCCGACACCGGCGACCGTCAGCGGCGCGGATGACCAAGGAATTGATGGGCTGAGCGCTCAGGCCGACGAGCTCGTCGTCAAACACAGATTCGGCAGTGGGTCTTCGGGCTTGAGGTTGGTCTCAGCGGATCAAGTCCGCCAGGCAGTGACAGAAGCCGCGCTTTCAGCCCCGGCGGCAGGTGGGCATCCGGGTTCCCGGGATGATGTTGTGGTGCAGCCAAAGCTCCCGGGAACTGAATACGGTGTCGACATCATCGGGAACCTCACGGACGGCGGAATGCTCAGCGGCGTGCTGGCGCGCCGCAAAGTCCGCATGAGGGCTGGAGAGACGGATAAGGCCGCGACCGTCGACCCCGCGCCCTTCGCCCGAATCTCTGAGCTGATTGCCGGGGCGTCAGATCTGACAGGGCTCATCGACGTAGACGTGTTTGTTGACGACTTCGGTGAGGCTTCCGTGATCGACATCAACCCTCGTTTCGGCGGTGGATATCCATTCGTCCACCTTGCTGGTGCAGATGTGCCTCTCTACTATCTTGCGAGGGCCTTTGGCATTGACATCGGTGAAGAGTGGTGCCGATACGGCTTTGGAGTCGTCTCCGCAAAATATGAGAGTATCCGCACCACGGGTCAGATCTGAGCGCTTGTGCGTGGGGAACGAGCGCTCCAACTATCGGCGAAATCCCACAAAGTCAGCTGCACAAGGGTTGACGAATGGGAAGCAGGCGTGACACCGGTGATGTTGAGATGAAGTCACTTTCAGATGTCAGCTTTTACGCTTCGGCGCGAATCTTCGCCGAGGCGGGCAACGAGGTCACGCACCCTTTGCGTGGCATCCGTTTGGGCCAGGTCGCGTAGCGCCAGCAGGGAAGAGAATGCGGTGTAGATTCGCGGCCGCAGCGGCAGATCCCAGACGCCGATGTATTCGTGCGCATCGGCCCCCATGCCGGCTTTGAAGTGAACCAGGCCGGCAGACGGAACATCGGGGTCCAAGGTATTTTGGACCCCGCCGATATCGAAGACTTCGACTCCGTTAGCGACGGCACGTCGAATAAGTTCCCAGTAGAGGGCATTTGACGGTCTCACCTCGGGCCTGAATGTGCTTGTTGCGGCGACTATGCCCTGTACCCTTCGGCCGATCTGCGCTGTGGCCTCAGCAGCGAGTACCTCGCCATTGTGTCTGACGATGTCAAAAGAGATTCGACCAGGGAAGTCAATAGTCAACGTTGTCAAAACTGACTCCATGTAGCTTCGAGGTTTTGCACTGAAATGGTTGCGGTCGGCTGTTTCCGCGCATATTTTGAGTACTTCATCGAGATCCGCCAATTCGCCGGCGTGGACTTGCACTCCCGCGCGCTCAGCCTTGCGGATATTCTTTCGCCAAGTCTTCGACATTCGTGACGAGACGGCCAGTTCTGAGCCGCCTTCCAGCGAAAGATGGAAATTGAATCTGGGCTGGCTGGCTTCAGCTTCCTTGTTGCCGCGGACTTCCTTCCAACCGAGTCGTGCCAATTGCCGCGCGATGTCACCTCCGACAGGATTGGTTTCGTCAGGGGTGAGATCGTCGAATCGTGCAACGTCGGGATCCGCGAGTCCTTTTTTCACAGTATCGGCATGCCAGCTTCGCAGTGTCAACGGCGGAGCAATCCTGAGGGCGAAGATGTTCTTCGCGCGCAGATGAGAAGCCAGGGCCTGCAATTGCGGAAGCGCGTCTGGGGCGGTCCAGTCGATAAGTGGGCCTTGCGGAATATATGCAAATCGCAGCCGAGTCCCAGGCAGATTCTTGTACTTGACGAGCGTTGCAGCGACCAGTGCTCCGGTACTGTCTCGGATACCCAATACCTCATAATTCCAGATCTGGCTGCGGGCGTTTCCCCATTGCGGAGTCTGCTGGTAGCTTGCGGTCTCAAAATCTTCGAGGAACCGCTGGTACTCGGCGTTTTCAAGGCTTTCAACAGTATGCATGGATTCAGAGTAGGGAGGTACGGAGGGGGCAACCCTAGATCGCGATGCAGCTTTCGTGCATCCGCACTCCAATGGCGGATGACCGCATATCGTTCCGGTTGGTCGACAAGTGCCGACGGATGACAGGCACATTGGGAGTCCGGACAGATCAGCAAGCTGCGTGCTGGTTGTCCGAATGATGACAGCCGGACGTAAGAGGGGAGCTCACGTGTACGTCGACGAGCGTGACGCGGGTGTGATCCGCCGAGGTGAAGGATGGGGGACCATGAGCTCGATCGCTGGGGGTGAGACGCGCGATCCTCGCCGCAGTCTGGACGACTTCATCGTCGAGCTCGCGTCCGCAGGCGCCGGCCCGGTCGGCACCGATCTCGGTCGTCGACTCTGGGTGGAATGTGCCGGCCGTGGACGGTTCGCAGCGTCCGTACTCCGCGCTGCGACAGCGGCCGGTGTTGCAGTGATCCCTGAATCCGAGACCTTTGCCGAATGGGTGGCGGAGATGTGCCCACCTCTATTCCTGGCACTCGGTCCCGGCGACAAGACTGCGGCGGCAGTGCTCGCTCAGCTCAGCGCTGTGTCCGAGACGACCGCGCTGCGGGCGCTGACAGCAATAGCCGACGACCTCCTCGGCGGTACCGGTTTCCACGACCCGGAGGGAGTGATCGACAGGCTTCAGGGCAGTGGAATCGTCACCCGTGTCGACGATGGAGTGCGCGGGACGCTGCTGAAAGTCCCTACTCTCATCGCGGCTAAGCTGCGCCACGATTTTGACGTCAGAACCGGAGCCGGCCCAATGGTCGCCTCGCTTCTCGAGGTGCTCGTCGAGCATATGGAATCGCCCGGGTCCGTCGAAGCCGAACTGCTCAGTGATGTGCTGCTCCTCGCTCGACACGGCGGACACTGGTCTCATCTGCTTCGGGTGTCCGAAGCAGTCGGCACACCGATGTTCCTGCTGACCCCCAGAACTGCCTGCAGCGCCTTTCGTTTCCTGCCACCGAAGGTCCGCGCGGCCTCGCCGGGCCTTGATTTCTTCGCGACACTCGCCGATAGCATCATCGCTGACACTGCCGACGCGGCCCCTGACCTGATTCGGGCTGCTGTGCTGAGATACACCGGCCCGGGGATGCTGAGGCCACGGCTGCCGGGAATCCGTGAGGACATGGACCAACTTTCCATTCGGGGACCGGCCGACGGCCCGACGGTGGCCGAGCTTGTGGGTTCGCGAGCAGCAGACCGACCGATCGACGTCATCGGGACGATCCGCACGATGATCGGACTGGCCGATGCCGGAAGTCATAGCGAGGCTGCCGAGATCGGTTTACGTGCGGCTGCGAAGACTCGCAGCGCCCGTGCACGGTCCATCGTCAGACTTCTCACCGCGATCGCTTTCCACCACTCGGCTGAACCTCGGCGCGCTCTGTCCCTACTCAATGAGATCGAGGGCCCTGCCCGATCCGGGCACGTCGACGGTGACTTCCTCCTGCCTTCGACCATCGCCTGGACTGCCCTCGTCGCGGCGGTCAGCGGTGACCACGAACGGGCCGACACGCACCTCGCGGAGTCTGGTGCGCCGTCGAGGATCGAGCGTGCAGGTTCCGAAGCGGGCTCGGGTGCTGAGCATTCGGAACCGCAGCCTGAAGTCATCATCGATGAGCTTGTCACTCCGCCGATGCGCATCGCTTCGGCTCTGCGGGCCCTCGACCGACTCGATCTCATGCGCGCAGATTCTGAACTCGCTGCACTCTCTGCCTATCCTGAGATGAGGACTCTCTGGGTCTATCTGCCTCTCATAGCCCGTATCTCTGCCATCCTGTCCGCAGAGGCAGAATCCAGTCTGCTCTTCGTCAACGACGACGCGGAACGATTCCGAGACTCCGGTGCCCTGTCCGAAGCGGAGAAGGATCTGCTCGCACTCGGTCGCAGCACAGTCTTCATCGCTCTCGGACAGCTGCGGTGGGCCGAGATCGATCGTGAACGGCTGTCCCCTGCTTGTGATGCCCGCATCGTCCTCGATGTTCGCTCGAAACTCGTCGCCGGACGAAATGACGAAGCGATCTCGTGCGCCGACACCTGGTTCTACCACCGCTCACTCAGCCCGCGTAGCCGCGCAGAGCTCGCTGCCATCAGAGCAGCCGCCAAGCTGCGCAAAGGCGACGAAGTCGCGGCGAGGAGTGATTTCACCATGGCAGTGAGCCTCTCTTCCTGGGTGAGTTCGCTGCTTCCGCTCGCGCTCCTGCCCCTGGTCGACCGCAGGCTGCTCGTCGATCTCACCGCCGACTCGCCCGTGTGGGCGGAAGCCGCGGCGGAATTCTCCGAGACCTTCGCAACGCCCGCGGAACTCACCACCCGGTTGCGCACGATCGGCCCGGTCTCCGTGGACATCGCGTCGATGCCCCAGCTCAGCGCGGGGGAGGTTCAGCTCATCGACTTCTTGGCGCGTGGACTGACCGTCGCCGAGATCGCCATTGAACTCCACCAGGTCACCGGCACTGTGAAGAACCGACTCTCTGCTCTCTACCGAAAGTTCGGAGTGTCGAACCGCGCGGAAGTGCTCAGCCGCGCCAAGTCGTTCGGCTACCTCGCCTAGCGGCGCAGCGTCGGGCTCGGCGGTTGCGGAGGTACGCGCCCCACCCCTCCCTTACGCCGTACTGAGATCCCGCCTCCGGAACCCGGCCATCCCCAGCCCGACGAACACGACTCCGGCGGCGATGAACCACAGCACCGCCTCGGCGGACAGGTCCTGGGCAGGGTATTGGCCGACATGGGAGAAGATCGAGAGGTCGAGGACCGCCTCGTCGAGCTGCAGCATCTGCCCGAACAGCGCGAGCACGGCCGAACCGGCGAAGACGATCCAACTCAGCCCCATCAGCCGCGGGACGAATCCGTACAGCAGGTAGGCGAAGCCGAGCAGGGCCCACACAGAGGCGGTCTGCGCGAGATGTCCGAGCACGGTCGGGCCGAGCGGCCCCCAGTCACCCATCGACGAAGCCGCTCCCAGCCCCTCGCCGAGACCGGCCAAGAACATCAGCCAGGCCGAACCGAGCAGTGTGACAGCAGCCCACGAACCCAGCCACCCCGGCCGCGAGACCGCGGCGGCGAGCACCGGCTCGGTGTGGAAGCTCTGTTCCTCCGCGCGCAGGCCGCCGGCCGCGATGATCGCATAGACGGCCACGATGATCGCGAAATAGAGCGCCATGTATCCGAGGTAGCCGTCGACGATGCCCGACCTCCCGCCCATGAGAGCGAGAATCTCCTCGGGCATCCCGGCCGCACCCTCGTCCATGGCGCCGGTGAACGAACCGAAGATCCCGCCCATCACGAACAGACCCAGTGACCACCACAGCAGTCCCGAACGCTGCAGTCGGAACGCGAGACCGAGCGGGCCGGTCAGGAGCGGCGAGGCATGGGCACGACCGAGACGCTCGGCCATGATCCCGGCGCCGAGGTCCCGCCTCGTCTGCAGCGTGAGCGCGAGACCGGCGAGGAGGACGAAGAGCCCGACCGGGAACAGCAGCGGCCACCAGCGGTCGAGGGTGAATGGTGCCGTCTGCTGCGCCCAGCCCAGCGGCGACAGCCACGACAGCCAATCGAGATCCCCAACCCCGGAGCCCACGGAGCTTCCCGAACCCTCGGAGCCCCCAGATCCCCCGGAGCCCCCGCCCGCCACGGCCGACATATCGCCGACTCCGCGGACGACGAAGCTGATCGCCAGCACCGCCCCGGCCATTCCCGAGGCCGCCCTGGAGAAGGCGCTGAGCTGCACGGTCACCGCGGTCACGGCGGCGAACACACAGCCGAGAACCCCGATCCCGATCGTGAACAGCAGCGTCGAGGACAGCGGCTCCGGGTCGGCCTCGGACAGCTGGAAGGCCACCGCCATGAACCCGCTGACCATGGCATTCATGAACACGCTCAGGATGAGCGCGGCGATGAGCTGGGTATGCCGCCCGGTGACGTTCGCGCGGACGAGCTCGGCCCGCCCGGACTGCTCCTCCGCGCGAGTGTGCCGCGACACCGTGAGAATCGACATCAGTGCGGCGCCGAGCATGAGGAAGACCCCGTACATGCCGACGATGAAGCGCGGAATCGTCACTTGGTCCATCCCGTACCCCGGCCCTGTGATGAGCGCCATGACGGGATTCTTCGCGAAGACCGTCATCGCCTGCAGTGATTCGGAGTCCATCACCACGGCGATCGCGTTCGCGAAATAGGCCGTGAGAGCGCTCAGACCGAGCACCCACAGCGGCAGCCACAGGCGATCCCGACGCAGCATGAATCGCAGCATCGTGTCCAGCCCCGTCAGACTCCCCGCGCCGAGGCGGCCCCGGGGTTCGCGTTCGTGCTTGCCGTGGTGCCCGGGCAGCCGGGCAGGCGCCTGCCGGGCGCTGCGTCCGGAGTGCGGGCCGTCGGCTCGAGCCAGGAGATTCATGACCACGCCTCGGTCTCAGGGCGGCTGCCGTAGTGGCGCAGCAGGATCTGCTCGAGCGTCGGGGGAGTGGCGGTCAGCGACTCGATGTCATTCTCGCCGAGCGCCCGTATGATCGAAGGAAGCTGCGCGGTCTCGGCGCTGAAGTGCAGCTGCGGCCCCTCCCGCACGAGATCGTGGACCCCGGGCATCGTCGTCAGCGCCGGAATGTCCCGGTCGATCTGCACGGTGATCGTCGTCCGCGACAGATGCCGCAGCTCCGAGAGCGTCCCGGACTCGACGATGCGCCCGGCCCGGATGATCGAAACCCGGTCCGCCAGAGCCTCGACCTGGGCGAGGATGTGGCTGGAGAGCAGCACCGTGCGACCGGCCGCCTTGGCTTCGCGGATGCACTCCTGGAACACGGCCTCCATGAGCGGATCGAGGCCTGCCGTCGGCTCGTCGAGGAGGAGCAGTTCGATATCGGAGGCCAGCGCCGAGATCAGCGCCACCTTCTGCCGGTTGCCCTTCGAATAGGTGCGCCCCTTCTTCCGCGGGTCGAGGTCGAAGCGCTCGAGCAGTTCGTCCCGCTTGGCCGTGTCGACCCCGCCGCGCAGCCTCGCGAACAGGTCGATCGCCTCGCCACCGGTCAGTCCCGGCCACAGCTCCACATCGCCGGGCACATAGGCCAGACGCCGATGCAGGGCGACGGCGCGGGCCCAGGGATCCTCGCCGAGGAGGCGTATGCGTCCCGCATCGTGGCGCAGGATTCCCAGCAGGATCCGGATCGTCGTCGACTTGCCCGCCCCGTTGGGGCCGAGGAAGCCGTGGACCTCCCCGCGGGCGACCTCGAGGTCGAGGCCGTCGAGAGCGCGGACCTTCCCATAGGACTTGCCGACCTGGCGCATGGAGATCGCCGAGGCGGTCGAACGGGGGCCGCTCGACGTCGAGGTGTGCGCGGTGTCGGCGCCCTCCGCGACCTTCGCGGCATCGGTTCTGGGCAGTGTGGTCATGGTTCCTCAGCTCCTGCTGCGGTCGTGGATTCAGGGTCGGATTCGGTCTCTGACTCACTGTCGGAATCGGCGGTCTGCTCTGGTACCGAAGCGAGCGCGCCATGCAGGTAGAGATCGAGCAGATGCGGAGCGAGGCGGGTCATCGTGGCGCTGACATCGGCGGTGCCGAGGTTGCTGCGGAGACGGTGATCGAGAATCGAAGGCGCCAAGGCCATGACCGCGATCGTCGCAGCCTGTCCGCGGGTGTCCTCACTCTGCCGGAAGGTGTAGCCGGCGAAGCCGTCGACGATATAGCCCTCGACGAGGTCGACATAGTGATCGAAGTAGCGCTGTCCGTGCTCGCTGGGCTCGAGCAGGGACTTCACGAGGTAGTCCACGGCCGTGCTCATCTCGGGGTCGTCGAACATCATCTGCACGGCCATCGTGGCGTAGCCGGCGTTCTGCGCCTTCGACTCCGTGATGGTCTCGAAGACGTGATCGTCACATGCAGTGCGCAGGGCCTCCTTCGAACCGAAGTGGTGGATGACGAGACCGGGGGAGACTCCCGCCGCCGAGGCGATGCCCCGCACCGTCGTCTTCGTGAACCCGTGCTCGGCGAACTCACCGACCGCTGCGGACAGGATCTTCTGCGCCGTCTCGGGGGAGGAGTTGGGGGAACGGCGTGAGGTGGAGTCGGAAGTGGTTGAACGCATGTTTAATATTAAACGCGCGTTTAATGATGGCGTCAATGCCTGCGATCGGAAACTTCGCAAATCGGCGGCGCTTCACCGCGCACCCGAATCCCCGCCCCGCCATTGCACACCCATTGACATGCAACCGGATGGTTGTAGGATGATGGCGTGAAGGTACTTCTCGATGATCAGGCGGATGCGGTGTTCCAGGCATTGGCCGATCGAACCCGGCGCGATATCGTGCGTCGGGTGCTCGTCGAAGCGCTTTCCGTGTCCGAGCTGGCCGCCGAATACGAGATGAGCTTCGCCGCAGTGCAGAAGCACGTCGCCGTGCTCGAGCGCGCCGGTCTGATTTCGAAGCAGCGGGTCGGTCGAGAGCAGAGGGCCCATGCCGAAGTGAGTTCCATCCGCTCCGTGCGAGACATGCTCGACGAACTCGAGGGACTCTGGAGATCCAGGGTCCGGAGGATCGACGCATTGCTGGCCGGAGAGGGCCCCACCACGCTCGGTCGCAGCGAAGCGGCCGACGACAACCGATGAGGAGCAGCTATGCCAGTCACAGAGACCTTCCATGACGAAGCCACACTGACCCTGACCATCGTCGCGGAATTCGCGGCGGACCCCGAGAGGGTGTGGGACGTCTACGCCGACCCGCGTCAGCTCGAGACAATCTGGGGGCCGCCGACCTATCCGGCCACGGTCGTCGACCACAGCCTCGACCCCGGCGGCAGGGTCACCTACTTCATGACCAGCCCGGAGGGAGAGAAGTACTGCGGTCTGTGGGAGGTCGTCTCCGCCGATCGGCCGCGACGACTCGAGTTCCGCGACTACTTCGCCGATGAGAACTTCCAGGTCGTCGAGTCGATGCCCGGCAGCACCTGCATCTACACCTTCGCCCCGACCGAGACTGGGACGCGGGCCACCTACGAGTCGATCTTCGAGTCCGCGGACGGTCTCAAAACCGTCCTCGAGATGGGCGTCATCGAAGGCTCGACGGGAGCGATCAACCAGGTCGACGAGCTGCTCGCCCGAGGCTGAGGCCCGTCAGTCGTCGACACACAGGCGGAGCGTCGAGACCCGAGTGCACGCACGCACAGCGGTCTTGACGCTCCGACTGCGTCTCGAGGCAGGATCAGCGACCCTGCACCGCGCGGGCCGGGGCGGCAGAGCGGACGGGAATGATGAGGATCAGTCCGAGGGCGAGGACGATGAGGATGCCAAGCGTGCCCGCCCGCTGGAAGCCGAAGATCGTGATGGCCAAGGCGAACATCGCCGGACCAAGGAAGCTCACGGCCCGGCCGGTCGTCGCATATAGGCCGAAGTTCTCGCCCGCACGTTCGGGCGGAGTGATGCGAGCGAGGAAGGACCGGCTCGAAGCCTGCACCGGACCGACGCAGAAGCTCAGCAGCAGTGCGCAGACCCAGAACACCACGGGATCGGCGCTGAAGAGGATCGGCAGGCCGCCGAGGATGATGATGATCAGCCCCGCGATGATCACCGGCTTCGGACCGAACCGGTCGTCGAAGAGGCCCGCGATCATCGCCCCGGCTCCCGCAGCGACGTTCGCGGCGACCCCGAGGACGATGATCTGCGAGGCGGAGAATCCGTAACTGCCGGCCGCCAACACCCCGGCGAAGGCGAAGATCGCGGCAAGGCCGTCGCGGAAGACGGCCGAGGCGATGAAGAACCGCAGGGTCTGGTGCTCTTCCCTCCACATCCGCACGAGACGACGGATGAGGGCCGCATAGTCTGACAGGAAGGCCTTCACCGGATGGCCCGCCGAGGTGCCCTTGATCTTGGCGGCGGGCGCCGTGATGAGGACGGGAACGGCGAAGAGGGCGAACCAGACGGCCGAGAGCACCGCGACGATGCGGAAGCGCAGGCCGCCTTCGTCGGAGGCCCCGAAGAGGCCGACCTCGGGCTGGATGACGAGGACGAGAAGGATGACGAGGAGCACGAGCCCTCCGGCGTAGCCCACGCCCCAGCCGAACCCGGAGACCTTTCCGACATTGTCCGGATTCGTGATGCGGACCATGATGCCGTTGTAGGACACCTCGGCGAATTCGAAGAAGACGCTGCCGACGGCGATGAGGAGCAGGCCGAGCCACAGGTACTCGGGGGAGTCACGGACGAAGAAGAGCCCGAAGATGGTGAGCACGACGATGGAGGTGTGGACGCCGAGCCAGAGCCGGTGCCGCCCACCAGCATCGGCGCGGGTGCCGGCGGCGGGAGCGACGAGGGCGATGACGAGTCCGGCCGCTGCCGTCGACCACCCCAGCGCCGAGGACCCGGACTCCTCGGACGAGGCAACCGCCTTCGTCAGGTACGGGGCGAAGACGAAGGTGATGATGACGGCGTTGAACGATGCCGATCCCCAGTCCCAGAGCGCCCAGCTGAGGATCTTGGAGCGGGAACCCAGCCGAGTGCTCTCATACGTCTCCATGGTTGAACTGTACTGACAATTCTTTCCCGGACGTGGCGACGCGACAATTCCGGAACAACCGGTCACCATCGGCACGACCTCGCAGTGTAGGTGCGACGGTTCTTGCGCAGCCTGTGAGAAGCCGGAACTATGGTGACTTGCCGCATGTTTCCTGGGAAACGGCTTGATAGCGGATGCGTATTGGGGCAAAGTGGGGAGACGTTCGCATCCACTTAATCCGAAGGGCCTCATGGATAACTCCGACGAGCAGGAGAGCGTCGGGGCGGGAAAGCCAACCGTCCCGACGCCGAAGAACGACATCGACCATCCGCATCTGCTGATCGAAGAACCCGAACCGATCAGACTGCACCTGCCGGCAGAAGTCTCGATCACCGAAGACGACAGTGACGAGGCGATCACTGCGAAGCTCCGTGCGCAAGGGGTACGAATCGGTAAGGGCATGGTCGCCCCGGCCGTGTTCTGGCCTGCCCTGATCACCATTCTGGCCGTCGCTCTGTTGGCGATCTTCCTGCCTGCCGGCACCAGTAAGGTGCTCACGAGCATCAATGACTGGATCGTCGCCGACCTCGGTTGGTATTACATGCTCGTCATCGGCGGATTCGTCATCTTCTCGATCGTGCTCGGATTCTCGAAGTTCGGAAAGATCACGCTCGGCCGTGATGGGGAGAAGCCCGAATTCGGCGTCTTCTCCTGGTTCGCCATGCTCTTCGCCGCAGGCATGGGCATCGGCTTGGTCTTCTACGGCGTCGGGGAGCCTCTGTCCTACGCCACCGTTGACCCGAAGCCGGGCTGGTCGGGAGACGAAGCGGAGATCGCCAGACTCTCAATGGCCCAGACCTTCATCCACTGGGGCCTGCATCCCTGGGCGATCTATGCTGTGATCGGTCTGGCCTTGGCCTATGCGATTCACCGTCGTGGACGTCCCGTCTCCATCCGGTGGGCGCTGGAGCCGCTTCTCGGACACCGCGTCAAGGGATGGATGGGCGATATCATCGACATCCTCGCCATCTTCGGCACGGTCTTCGGCATCGCGACCTCACTGGGGCTGGGTGTCCAGCAGATCTCGTCTGGGCTCAAGGAGATCGGACTCGTCGGCGAATATGACAATTTGTTCCTTGTGATCCTCATCGTCGTCATAACATTCCTGGCCACCCTCTCGGTCGTCTCCGGCGTCGGCGCAGGCATCAAGTGGCTCTCGAACATCAACCTGTCGATGGCAGGGTTGCTGCTCGTCGCCGTTCTGCTGCTCGGGCCCACCCTGTTTCTGTTCCAGAACCTCATCGAGTCCCTCGGCGTCTATCTCGCGAACTTCTTCAACATGACCTTCGACGTCGGTGCCTACACCGGTGACGACGGTGCCACCTGGGGTTCGTCGTGGACGATCTTCTACTGGGGCTGGTGGATCTCCTGGGCGCCGTTCGTTGGTGTGTTCATCGCCCGCATCTCGCGGGGCCGGACAGTGCGCGAATTCATCGCCGGTGTCCTGCTCGTGCCGACCGTCGTCGGATTCATCTGGTTCGCCGCACTCGGCGGCACCGGCATCTACCAGCAGCTCTTCGGCGCCGGCGGCCTCGTCGACCCGGAAGACGGAGTCGTTGCGGAGAAGGCGCTCTTCGACGTCCTCAGCTCTTTGCCGATGGGCGGCATTCTGTCCGCTGTGGCCATCATACTGGTCGCTATCTTCTTCATCACCTCATCGGACTCCGGTTCGCTGGTCGTCGACATGCTCGCCTCAGGCGGACACCCAAACCCACCCGTGTGGTCGCGCGTCCTATGGGCAGGCCTCGAAGGCGCACTGGCGATCGGGCTGCTGCTGGCAGGTGGGCTTGGTGCGCTGCAGGCGGCTTCTCTGGCCACAGCCCTGCCGTTCAGCATCATTCTGATCCTCATCGCGGTCTCGACCGTACGGGCATTTCAGATCGAAGCTGCTCGGACAAGAGAGATCGAAACGGGTCAGCGCTACCACGAGGTCGGCGAGCACATCGCCGATGACTTCGATGAGTACCTCGGCGATAAGGTCGATGCTCGCATCGACTACCGCCTGTCGCGGACCAAGGGTCTGCTGGGACGACAGCCCAAGGCCGACAGAGGCGGGCAGAGCTGACGAGTCCCGTCATCGCGCGACGGTGACGGAGCTGAGTACGCGGCGTGTCCGTGGCGCAGACCGCGCTCGAAGACAGTTCATGGGCGACTCGGAGTTGACGCTCCGGGTCGCCCCTGGCATTCACCCAGCTGATGGCGCGAGGCGCACGGTTCGTGTCGTCTGGCCGTGGAATCCCGACACGGCAGACACAGTCCGGATGAGAGTTCGGTGTATACCTCGATGCCTGCTTCTGACTCCCCGGCTGACCGAGTAACCTGGGAGCAACTGACAGTGCACCATCCAGACCGACAAAGGAGCATGTATGCCCATTGCCAGCCCCGACGCATACGCCGAGATGATCGACCGGGCGAAGACCCAGGGCTTCGCCTACCCTGCGATCAACTGCACCTCCTCGCAGACGATCAACGCCGCCATCCGCGGATTCGCCGAAGCCGGTTCCGACGGCATCGTGCAGATCTCGACAGGCGGCGCCGAGTACATGTCCGGTCCGACGATCAAGGACCGTGTCCGCGGTGCGATCGCCTTCTCCGTCTTCGCCGCCGAGGTGGCCAAGAGCTACGAAGTCAACATCGCCCTCCACACCGACCACGCACCCAAGGACGCCGTCGAGGAATGGGTCAGGCCCCTGCTCGCCGCCTCGACCGAACGGGTGCAGAACGGTGGTGAGCCCTACTTCCAGTCGCACATGTGGGACGGATCGGCGGTCCCGCTCGATGAGAACCTCACCCTGGCCGAGGAGCTGCTCGAGCTCTCGACCGCCGCCCACACGATCCTCGAGATCGAGGTCGGCGTCGTCGGCGGCGAGGAGGACGGCGTCGAGAACGAGATCAACGAGAAGCTCTACACCTCCGTCGACGACGGCGTGGCCACTGTCAGGGCCCTGGGCTCCGGCGAGAAGGGCCGTTACCTCACGGCTCTGACCTTCGGAAACGTCCACGGCGTGTACAAGCCCGGCAACGTCAAGCTCCGCCCCGAGCTGCTCGGAGAGATCCAGGCGAAGGTCGGTGCGGAAGTGGGCAAGGACAAGCCCTTCGACCTCGTCTTCCACGGCGGCTCGGGTTCGAGTGCGGAAGAGATCGCCGAGGCGGTCCGGCACGGAGTCGTGAAGATGAACATCGACACCGACACCCAGTACGCCTTCACCCGTCCCGTGGTCGAGCACATGTTCCGCAACTACGACGGGGTGCTCAAGATCGACGGCGAGGTCGGGAACAAGAAGCTCTACGATCCGCGCGCCTTCGGCAAGGCGGCCGAGGCCGGCATGGCGCAGCGCGTCATCGAAGCCTGCGAGAACCTCGGCTCGGCCGGCACCAGCCTGAAGTGAAGTACCACCCAGGTCTCTGACCACCAAGGTCTGTGAATGGCACGAGGCCCGGGACGCCATTGTCCCGGGCCTCGCAGTCCATTCACCTGCGGCTGAGCCTCAGCCCTCCGGCACCGCCTCGCCGGCCTTGAGCCGTGCGACCCGCTGATCCCAGAAGTCGGCATTGCGGATGCCGAGCTTCTCGGGTTCGAACACCGGATCGAGGCCGTGCTTGACCTGACGTTCGAAGTCACGCAGGAGCTTGAACGCCGGCTGCTGCAGGATGAGGATCGCGATGATGTTCAGCCAGGCCATGAGACCGACGCCGATATCACCGAGCGCCCAGGCGCTGCCGGCGGTCGACATCGCACCGACGGCCACGGCGATGACGATGACGAGCTGCAGGAGCCGCTTCGCCACGGCCAGCACCATGGTGTTCCTGATCTTGCCCAGCAGGTAGACGAGGTTCGTCTCGGCCATGTAGTAGTAGGCAACCATCGTCGTCAGCGCGAACAGGAAGATCGAGATCGCGATGAACGAACCGCCGAATCCGGAGAGCATCGAGTCGAGGCCCGCCTGCGGCCACTTCTCGCCCGGCGTGGCCGCGATGGCCTCGGCCATCTGCCCGCGACCGGTGCCGATGATCGTCTCGCCATCGGCATCGAAGACTCTGTACATGCCTGTCGAAAGGATCATGAACGCGGTCGCCGAGCACACGAACAGAGTGTCGATGTAGACGGAACCGGCCTGCACGAGTCCCTGCTTGGTCGGGTGTGAGACTTCCGCGGCCGACGCGGCATGCGGTCCGGTCCCCTGACCGGCCTCGTTGGAGTAGATGCCGCGCTGGACTCCCCACTGGACCGCCATGCCGATGATGCCGCCGAAAGCAGCGTCCTGTCCGGCGTCGACGCCGAAGGCGGACTTGAACACGAGCTCGAAGACCGGGATGATCTGATCGGCATTGAGGACGGTGACGGCGATGGCCGCGATGATGTAGATGACGGCCATGAACGGCACGGCCAGCGAGGCGAAGTGGGCGATGCGCTTGATGCCGCCGATGACGATGAAGCCCATGATGATGACCAGGGCGATTGCGGTGACCCACGTCGGCAGATTCCACGCGTTCTCGACGGCCCCGGAGATCGCATTGGCCTGGATGCCCGGAAGCATGAAGCTCATGGCGATGACGGTGACGGCGGCGAAGACCATGCCGTAGACCTTGAACAGCCCCCTGGCCTTCGTGTGTCGGTAGGCCTTCTCGATGTAGAAGGCCGGACCGCCGCGGTATTCGCCTGTGCGGGGGTCGTGCTCCTTGAACACCTGACCGAGAGTCGATTCGACGTAGGAGGTCGAGGCTCCCAGCAGGGCCGAGATCCACATCCACACGACGGCACCCGGTCCGCCGAAGCCGATGGCCGTGGCGACACCGGCGATGTTGCCCACGCCGACGCGTCCGGCCAGGGAGATGGCCAGCGCCTGGAACGAGGAGACGCCCTCATTCGAGCTCTTGCCCGTGAACATCTGCATGAAGATCGCCTTGACCTGACGGATCTGCACGGCCCGAGAGCGGATCGTGAAATAGACGCCTGCACCGAGGCACAGGTAGACGAGAGCGGACGACCAGACCACCCCATTGAGCCAGTCGATGAATGCGGCCACGATTCTCCAATCGTTCGGTGCGACCCGACTCCTGCGGGTCAGCGTGCGGTGCGAAGCTTCTGAAATCCGAGAGATGCTTGGCATTTCTCTGTGATTGACCTCATAAGTCAAACCGATTGTGATCTGTGACGCAAATCGAGCGCGATCGCCGTCGTTTCGTGTTGCGATGCGGTTGCGAAGTGAAGTGGATCATATGGTGCAGTTCACTATTTGGGACAGAATCCGTATGATGTGGTGCGGATCTCTCCGGGCAAAGACGACACGGAGAGCACTAATGGAAGACAGGAACACAATGAAACGTCGAACTGGTGCAAAGGCCGTGGCAATCGCCGCCGCCGGCGCGTTGCTTCTCTCGGCATGCTCGACCTCGACCACAGGCGAGAACGGCGAAGAGGGCGGTGGTTCCCTGACCGTGGGCACCACGGACAAGGTGGTCGCACTCGACCCGGCCGCGGCCTACGACAACGGAAGCTCGCTCGTCGAGCAGCAGGTCTACCCATACATCCTGGCGTACAAACCGGGCACGGCGGAGCTCAATCCCTCCATCGCGGAATCGGCCGACTTCTCGGAGCCGACCAAATACGAGGTCAAGCTCAAAGAGGGCCTGAAGTACGCGAACGGAAACGACCTCACCTCCTCGGACGTGAAGTTCACCTTCGACCGGCAGCTGAAGATCCAGGATCCCAACGGACCGTCGTCCCTCCTCGGCGGGCTCGAATCGGTGGAGACCCCCGATGATCAGACGGTGATCTTCAACCTCAAGCGCAAGAACGACCAGACCTGGCCCGGAGTCCTCGCCAGTGCGGCCGGCCCGATCGTCGATGAGGACGTGTTCTCACCCGACGAGGTCACCGATGACCAGGACATCGTCGACGGCAAGGCCTTTGCAGGTCCCTACACGATCGACGGCTTCAAGTTCAACGAACTGCTCACCTACAAGGCCAACCCGGACTACCAGGGCTACCTGGAGCCGGCGAAGACCGACACGGTGCAGATGAAGTACTACTCGGACGCGAACAACATGAAGCTCGACGTCCAAGAGGGCACGATCGACGTGGCCTGGCGTTCGCTCTCGGCCACCGACATCGAAGATCTCGGCGGCAACGACGACCTCACGGTCCACAAAGGCCCCGGCGGAGAGATCCGCTACATCGTCTACAACATGGACACGATGCCCTTCGGCGCGAAGACCGACGATGCCGATGAGAAGAAGGCGCTCGCCGTGCGTCAGGCCATGGCGGACTCGGTCGATCGTCAGGCGATCGCCTCGCAGGTCTACAAGGACACCTTCACCCCGCTGTACTCGCACGTGCCCGACGGACTGCCGGGTGCCGACGAGCCGCTCAAGTCCGCCTACGGCGACGGGCAGGGCGGTGCCGATGTCGACAAGGCCAAGAAGGCCCTCGAAGATGCCGGCGTCGAGACCCCGGTCGAACTCAACCTGCAGTACAACCCCGACCACTACGGTCCCTCCTCGGGCGACGAGTACGCCCTGGTCAAGGATCAGCTGGACAAGACTGGACTGTTCAAGGTCAACCTCCAGTCGACCGAATGGGTGCAGTACAGCAAGGACCGCACCGATGACGTCTACCCGATGTATCAGCTGGGTTGGTTCCCGGACTACTCGGATGCCGACAACTACCTGGTGCCGTTCTTCTACGACACCGATGAGACTCCGTCGTTCCTCGCCAACCACTACCGCGACGAGACGATGAACAAGGAGCTCAACGCTCAGTCCTCCATCGCCGACGAGGGCGAACGAGCCGAGGCGCTGAAGAAGATCCAGGGTCAGCTCTCCGAAGAGCTGCCGACCCTGCCGCTGCTGCAGGGCAATCAGATCGCCGTGTCCGGCAAGGATGTCAAGGGCGTCGATGACACCCTCGACCCCGCGTTCCAGTTCCGTCTGGCGCTGCTGAGCAAGTGAGAGCACCACACGGCGTCTGATCGTCGACATGAGGTGCAGGTGAGCCCCGAGGGCCACCTGCACCTCGTGGTGCGTTCGCACGCAACGGCGGACCACCTCGGCGCGCGGAATTGAACGAGAACCACCGAAGGAACACATGACTGCAGATATCAGCGAACCAGGGGCAGAAGCCGCCGAGACCTCGGTCGCGGTGAAGAAGCCCTCGGGAGGCGGACTGGGACGCTACGTCCTCATCCGGTTCCTCCTCATCATTCCCACCATCTTCATTCTCACCACACTCGTCTTCTTCCTCATGCGGATCACCGGTGACCCGATCACCGCCGCCCTGGGTGGACGTCTGACCCAGAGCCAGCTGGCCGAGCGCATCCACGCCGCCGGCTACGACCGACCGATCCTCATCCAGTACTTCGAATACATGGGCAACCTGCTCAAGGGTGATTTCGGCACGGCCGTCTCCGACGGGCAGCCGGTCACCTCCATCCTGCTCAGCTACGGAACCGCGACCATCGAGCTTGTCTTCTACGCCCTCATCGTCGCCTTCATCCTCGGCATTCCGCTGGGCATGCTCGCCGCCTACCACCGTGACAAGGCCCCGGATGCCGCCCTGCGCATCCTCGCGATCCTCGGCTATGCGACCCCGGTGTTCTTCGCGGGCATGATCCTCAAGCTCATCTTCGGCGTCTTCCTGCCGATCCTGCCGGTTGCCGGACGCGGCACCACCCAGACCGAATACATCATGTCCGGAGTGGTCGCGCCGACCCGGTTCTACATCATCGACGCGATCCGGATCGGCAATTTCGAGGTCCTCGGTGATGTGCTCGCCCACGCGGTGCTGCCGGCGATCGCCCTCGGAGTGCTCACGGCGGGAGTCTTCCTCCGCCTCGTGCGCACGAATCTCATCGGCACGCTCGGCCAGCAGTACATCGACTCCGGGCGTTCGCGCGGAATATCGGAATACCGGCTGGTCACCAAGCACGCCTACCGTCCCGCGCTGATCCCGATCATCACGGTGATGGGGATGCAGATCGCGCTCATGCTCGCCGGTGCCGTGCTCACGGAGACGACGTTCGAATGGAAGGGGCTCGGCTTCAAACTCGCCGAATACCTCACCGCCCGTGACTTCGTCGCCGTCCAGGGAATCGTCGTCTTCCTCGCCGTCATCGTGGCGTTCACGAACTTCCTCGTCGACGTCATCGCCGCCTTCATCGACCCCCGAGTGAGGTACTGATGCCCACCGACGACAACACACCGTCCACACCGGACATCGCAGCCTCGACTGCTGAGAACGAGAACGTCGCCGAGGCGGCCCCCGGTTCCGGTGTCCCCGCCATCGCCTTCGATGAGAAGGCCAAGAAGTCCTGGTTCTCCCGCCTGCCGATCGTCTCGCACCTGCGCCAGTCCGTGGGACTGCAGCGCGGCATGCTCATCACCGGGCTCGTGCTCTGCGGCATCGTCCTCATCTGCGCGATCTTCGCCCCGCTCATCGCCCCCTACGGCTACAACCAGCTGGGCACGGCCGAGGGCAACTTCGGCTCGAAGCTCCCACCCGGCGGCTCCCACATCTGGGGCACGACCGTCGGCGGGTACGACGTCTTCTCCCGCGTGGTCTGGGGCGCGCAGACCGCGGTGGCCGTGATCATCGTGGCCGTGATCATGTCGATCTTCGCCGGAGTCATCCTCGGACTCATCTCGGGCTACCTCGGCGGTTGGCTCGACCGGATCCTCGTCGTCATCGCCGATGCGGTCTACGCTTTCCCGACCCTGCTGCTCGCGCTCGTCATGTCGATCGCGATCTCCGGCGGGCAGTCGAGCGCCTGGGGCGGCATCGCCGCCGCGGCCTTCTCGATCACCGTGGTCTTCATTCCGCAGTACTTCCGCGTCGTCCGCGCGGAGACCCTGCGGCTCAAAGCCGAGCCCTTCGTCGAATCGGCGATCGTGCTCGGCGCTTCGAAGACGCGGATCATCTCGAAGCACATCTTCCGCAACGCCACGAGGACCCTGCCGCTGATCTTCACACTCAACTCCTCCGAGGCGATTCTGACCTTGGCCGGGCTCGGGTTCCTGGGCTTCGGAATCGAACCCACCTCGGCGTCGGAATGGGGTTATGACCTCAACAAGGCGCTGCCGGATGTGACCAGCGGCGTGTGGTGGACCTCGGTGTTCCCGGGCCTGGCCATCGTGCTCACGGTGCTCGGCATCACCCTGGTCGGCGAGTCGATGAACGACCTCAACGACCCGCGTCTGCGGGTGCGCCGGAAGGCGAAGACGAAGTCCGGCGGCGCCGGAGCGAAGACTGCGACGAAGGCGGAGGCCACGGCATGAGCAGGAAGACACAGCACACCACCGCCTCGGCGGCCGGCAGCATCCTCGACATCGACGGACTCGACGTCACCTTCTCCACCGACGGCGGCGACGTCCACGCGGTCAAGGACGTGTCCCTCTCGGTCACCCCCGGCGAGGTGCTCGCGATCGTCGGCGAATCGGGCTCGGGCAAGACCGTGACCGCGCGGTCTATCCTCGGTCTGCTGCCGGAGACCGCGCAGCGTTCCGGTGCGGTCATCGTCTCCGGCAAGGACGTGCTCAGCGTCTCGGCCGATCAGCTGCGGAAGATGCGCGGATCCGATGTCTCGATGGTCTTCCAGGAGCCTTCGACGGCGCTCAACCCCGTCTACACGGTGGGCTGGCAGATCGCCGAGGGCCTGCGCGCCCACCACAGGCGGGCGAGCAAGGCCGAACTCAAGGCCAAGGTCGTTGCGGCCATGCGGCAGGTCGGGATCCCCGATGCCGAAAGCCGCTACGACTACTATCCGCACCAGTTCTCCGGCGGTCAGAAGCAGCGCATCGTCATCGCCATGGCGCTCGCGCTCGGTGCCGAGCTCATCGTCGCCGATGAGCCGACCACGGCCCTCGACGTCACCGTCCAGGCCGAGATCCTCGACCTGCTCCGTGAGCTGCGCGACGAGACGGGCACGGCGATCGTGCTCATCACCCACAACATGGGCGTCGTCGCCGACCTCGCCGACCGGGTGGCCGTGATGTACCGCGGGGACCTCATCGAGGTCTCGCCTGTCGAGCAGCTCTTCAGCGAACCGAAAGAGCAGTACACCCGTGACCTGCTCGCGGCCGTGCCCCGGCTGGGCTCGACCGTCGCCGGCAGCCGGAAGGCGGCCTCGGCGGGGGAGGCCGGCGCAGTTGCGGACCGCGCGGGCGTCGCGGGCCGGGCTGGCGATGCCGACCGGGCTGAGCGGGATCCGATCGTCGTCGCCAGGGATCTCGACATCGTCTACCCGGGTGGGATCGGGCGACCGGACTTCCACGCCGTGAAGAAGGTCAGCTTCGACATTCGGGCCGGCGAGGTCTACGGCCTGGTCGGTGAGTCCGGGTCCGGGAAGACCACGATCGGGCGTGCGATCGCGGGTCTGACCAGGGCCAGCGGCGGCAGCCTCACGGTGCTCGGCCATGAGATGGTCGGGTTCAAGGAGCGCAGCTTCGGCAAGATCCGGCGGCGGATCGGGTTCGTCTTCCAGGACCCGGCCGCCTCGTTCAACCCGCACCTGACGATCGGGGAGTGCATCGCGGAGCCCTTCGCGATCCACAAGCGCGATCTCAGTTCGGCGGATCGGTCGAAGCGGGTGCTCGAACTCCTCGACTCGGTGCAGCTGCCCGGGGCCTATGCCTCGCGGTACCCGCACGAGCTCTCGGGCGGGCAGCGGCAGAGAGCTTCGCTGGCGCGGGGTCTGGCGCTCGATCCGGAGCTGCTCATCGCCGATGAGCCGACCTCGGCGCTCGATGTCTCCGTGCAGGCGAAGGTGCTCGAGCTGTTCGTCGAGCTGCAGAACCGCTTCGACTTCGCGGCCCTGTTCATCAGCCACGACCTCGCTGTGGTCGATATGCTCTCCGACCGCATCGGCGTGCTCTTCCACGGTGAGCTGCTCGAGGAGGGAACGGGGGAGAAGGTGCTCGGTGCGCCGAGCAACGACTACACGAAGCGGCTCATCGCCTCGCTGCCGGTGCCCGATCCAGCCGAGCAGGCCAAACGCCGCGAACTCGCCCGGACTCTCCGCCCCACCGCCGGCTGAGTCTGCGCGGACCACGCCGCCCCAGAACTACCTGACGGGGGCTGGGGCTCAGGCTTTGGTGTCGGAGATGAAGTCGAGCATTCCGGCCTGGTTGACGGGCAGGTCCAGCAGGCGGTCGAGCTCCGTCTTGGTTGGGTCGATGCCGAGGATGCGCAGCGAGTACTGCGTGAAGTCGCGCTCGATGTCATCCGGGGTCAGATCGCCCGTGGGACGGTACCAGAGCGAGAGCGAATTGCAGATGGAGTGGATCGCGCGGGTCGCCAGCTGCGCACTGGTGACTGTGAAGGCACCGGAGTCGATGCCCGACTGGACGATCTCGCCCATGATGTCCCGAGCCTCGCGCTGGACGTCTTTGACCCGCACGGCGTTGTCGCCGGTCAGCCGTTCCGTGTCGCGCAGCAGCACCGTGGAGACGGACACGTTCTCCATCCGGTAACGGGCGAGATAGCGCACAGCGACCACGAGCTGCTCCGTGGGGTCATCGGCGACATCGGCGATGACGGCGCGGCTGTGGTCGATGTACCACATGTACGCGGTGTGGACGAGCTCGTAGAGAGCTTCCTGCTTGGACGGGAAGTAGTAGTAGAGTGCCGAGAGGCTGAGCCCGGCGGCCTGCGCGATATCGCGGATCGAGGCGCCGTCGAAGCCCTTGCTGGCGAAGGTGTCCCGGGCCGAGCGGAGGATGTTGTTGCGGCCGTTGGTTGAACGCACGGTGACCGAACTCCTTGGCAGTCGTCTATCGAACAGTCTTTCACTTGCCCAACGACCTTACATGACCGCGCCCGCGCGGGAGTCGGAAACGCCGAGAAAAGGCGAGAGGCGTGCTTGCAGGCGGCATGCTGCCCGGCCTGTGAGCGGCATCACGTCGTGGAATCGGAATGATTGACCCTTCAATCAGGTTTGCTCTGAGTGGTTCGTGCCCGAACCATACTGACACCGACTTTGAGGATCGTTATGCTCAACATCGCCATCATTCCCGGAACCTCGCGCCCGCAGGCGCTCAACCCGCAGATCGTCGCCTGGGCCAAGGACCAGCTGGCCGGTCGCGATGACGTCCGCGCCGAGGTCGTCGATTTCGGCGACTTCAACCTGCCCCTGCTCGACGAGGTCGTTCCCGCCGGCGCCAAGATGTACGCCAACGACCACACCAAGGCCTGGGGTGCGAAGCTCGATGAGTTCGATGCCTTCATCTTCGTCACCCCCGAGTACAACCACTCGATCTCCGGCTCGCTGAAGAACGCGCTGGACTTCGTCGCCACCGAGTTCAACCACAAGGTCGCCGGCATCATCAACTATGGTGCCGACAAGGGCGTGCGTGCCGCCGAGCACCTCCGCCACATCCTCGCCAACTACAAGCTCGCTGTCGTCCGCGATCAGGCGTCGTTCTCGATCTTCACCGATGTCGCCGAAGGTCAGTTCGCTCCGACCGAGGTCTCGGCCGCGCCCTTCGCCTCGATGGTCGATGACCTCGTGAGCTGGGGAGAGGCCCTGAAGTCCGTACGCGAAGGCGCCGCCGACGAACAGGCCGCCTGAGCCCACTGAACCCACAGGCGCCAACTGAATCCGCAGGTACCGCTGAACCCACAGCCCGCCTGATGCGCTCGAAGCCCGCCAGTCGTCACGATCGGCGGGCTTCGCCATACCTGAATCCGCTCACTCTGCTCCGGAATGCGCACAGAGGAATGTGCGCGGATCGGAGCACGTCATCCATTGCCGGCCCCGCACCCAGAGACCAACCCCAGCACGACCAACCCCAACACGACCAGCCCCAGCCCGACTAACTCCAGCGCCGGCCTCAGGTGACCTGCCCCACAGGGTTCAGCTAGAGTCGAATCAACAGAACGTTCACTTAAGTGATGCGAAGGACTCTCATGGATCTCAGCAACTCGGTCGCCCTCGTCACCGGCGGCGCCTCCGGACTCGGCCGCGCCACCACCGAACGGCTCCTGGCCGCCGGAGCCCAGGTCGTCATGGTCGACCTCAACGCCGAGGTGGGCCAGCAGGTGGCCGCGGAACTGGGCGAAGCCGCCCACTTCGTGACCGCCGACGTCACGAACGAGGAGCAGGTGCAGGCCGCCGTCGACACCGCCACCGGCCTCGGCGCCCTGCGCCTCGTCGTCAACTGTGCGGGCGTGGCCACTCCCGGCAAGCTCGTGTCCCGCAAGGGCCCGCTCCCGCTCGAGGCCTTCACCAAGGTGCTGAACATCAACATCGTCGGCACCGTCAACGTCTGCCGCCTCGCCGCAGCGGCGATGCAGAACCAGGAGGCGCTGGGCGAGGAACGCGGAGTCATCATCAACACCGCCTCGGTGGCCGCCTTCGACGGCCAGATCGGGCAGATCGCCTATTCGGCGTCCAAGGGCGCCGTGGCCGCGGTGACCCTGCCGATGGCGCGTGAGCTCGCGGCCTCCCTCATCCGCGTCGTGACCATCGCCCCGGGCATCTTCGAGACCCCGATGATGGCAGGCCTGCCCGCCGAGGCGCAGGAGTCGCTGGGCAAGTCCGTGCCCCACCCGGCACGGCTGGGCAAACCGGCCGAGTACGCACAGCTCGTCGAATCGATCGTGGCCAATCCGATGCTCAACGGGGAGACGATCCGCCTCGACGGTGCGATCCGCATGGCCCCGAAATGATCGGCTGAAGCCGGCAGCTCAGCGCGTTGAGCCCGATGGCCCGCAGCTCAGCACGTTGAGCCCGATGGCTCGGGGCTCAGCGCCGTTCGTTGACGAGCAGCGCCAGCTGCACCCGCGTATTCACGCCGAGCTTGAAGAAGATGCGCGCCAGATGCGTCTTCACGGTCGCCGTGGAGACGAACAGCGCGCGGGCCACCTGCGCATTCGTCATCCCCTGCGCGACCGCCTCGGCGATCTCGCGTTCCCGTGAGGTCAGCGCGTCCAGCGGGTCGGGTGCGTTCGGGTCGGACCTGGTCCCGGACTCCGCTCCCGCCTCCGCAGACCCCAACGCCGAGGCGGTGCCCCGTCCCAGCAGGGACTCCACCGCGCTCGGGGAGAGGGTGCGGGTCCCGCCTGCAGCGGCCCGGACGGCGTTGATGAGCTCATCGGGCGGAGTGTCCTTGAGAATGTACCCGGCCGCACCCGAGCGCAGGGCCCGATCGACGAATTCGTCGGTGCCGAAGGCAGTGAGGACGAGCACCTGCGGGTGATCGGGGCGGTCCATGAGCGTCTGCGTCGCCTCGAGACCGTCCATGACGGGCATGCGGATGTCCATGAGGATGAGATCTGGGGCCAGCTCGTGGGCGAGGTCGATCGCCTCGGAGCCGTTGACCGCCTCGGCAACGATCTCGATGTCCTCGGCGGCGCCGAGGAGGAGGCGCAGGCCCGAGCGCATGAGCGACTCGTCGTCGGCGATGATGACTCGAATCGTCATGGTGATACCTCGTTCTCGTCGGTAATCAGTACGGAGGCATCGATGGGGATGCGGGCCCGCAGGGTGAACTCGGGTGTCGTCGTCACCGTCAGGTCCCCGCCCATGGCCTCCATTCTCTCCCGCAGCCCGAGCAGGCCCAAGCCGGATCCGGTCACGAGCTGCTGCGCCCCGGCGCGGAAGGCCGGGGCGAGTCCCGTATGCGGGTTGCTCGCCATCAATTCGATGGCGCTCGCCTCCTCGTCGAAGGCCAGGCGGATGCTCACCTTCTGGCCAGGGGCGTGCTTGACCGCGTTCGTGATCGCCTCCTGGACGAAGCGGTAGATCGTGGTCCGCTCGAGTGCCCCGCAGCGGTGGAGCACCTCGGCGCTGATCGGGTCGAAGTAGCGCAGCTCGACGGTGTCCCCACGCTGGGCGACGAGGCGGTCGATGTCGGGATCGATGACGGTGCCCTGATCGTCGCTGCGGAGCATGGTGAGGACCTCGCGGAGTTCGATGCCAGAACGGCGCGCGCTGTGGGCGATGAGGCGTGCGTTCTCCCGCACCTCCTCCGGGTCGAGGTCCTGGCGGACGGACAGAGCACCGGAGTACATGGCGATGACGGAGAGGTGGTGGGAGAGCGAATCGTGCATGTCGCGGGCGATGCCGCGGCGCACCTCTGCGATGGCGCGGTCCTGGCGGGAACGTTCGCGCAGCAGGGTCTGGGCGGCGGAGTCGATGAAGCCCTGCTCGCGGGCACCGCGGATGACGCCGATGACGACGAGCACGGCGAACACGGTGCCGTTGACGAGGAAGAGCGGGAGTTCGAAGGCGCCGACGGCATGGGGAGTGAGGATGTAGGTCGTCGACTGGGCGGCCACGGCGGCGGCGAGGCACACGAAGTCGAGGGACCAGCTGCGCCGGGCCGAGAGCGAGATGAGGATGAGGGAGGCCGCGAAGGCGCCGAGGATGCTGACGGTGCCGATGAGGATCCCGGCGATCCCCACGGTGACCGGAACCCAGCCGCCGGGTCGGCGCTGCAGGGCTTCGACGGAACCGTCCGCGGCGAGGAAATCCTCCCCGCCGTGGCCGCTGGCAGTGAGGAACTCGCGCAGCTTCTCGGCCGCGAGGACCTTCGGCCGCAGCTGTCTGCGCGGGACCCTGCGGCCGTCGCAGATCAGGACGATCGGAAGGCAGGCGAGGGCGATGAGGCCGAAGCCGATGTGGAGGAAGAGTTCGGCGCTGAGTGCACCGGCTTCGGCACCGGCGCTCTCGGCCTGCGGCCATTCGGTCCCGACGACGATGATGAGCACGAGCACGCCGATGAGGGCGGAGATGCCTGTCCAGAGCAGGGCATGCATGAGGGGGCGGCGGCTGGGGCGAGTTGTCACACTTCGACACTACCCGGGCTGCGACGGCGGCGCTGTCGTCCGAAAGGGTGAAATCCGGCAATCTCCCAGACGAGGCCTTTCACCCGGATGGATGACAAGGACCATGCCGTCGACCGATGGTCGGCGCGGCGATGCCGCGAAAGGGTGGAGGCATGTCAATTCAGCACCACTCCGAGCAGCATCACTCAGAACAGCACAACTCAGAACAGTCCCACTCGAACCAACAGCATCCGACCGAGCAGCACCCGGCTCAGCAGCCGCCCGCCCACGGCGGGCGGGATGCCCACGCCGGGCCACCTCGGCGATTGGCCCCCGCCTATCATCGCCAGTTCGCCTCGCAGCCGAACCACCGGTGGTTCAGCCCGATCCTCACGGTGGTCCTGGCCGCGGTGTTCTACGGGGTGGCGGTGTTCGTCCAATTCGCCTGCTTCTTCATCTGGGCGCTCGTCACCGTCGACGGCGCGGAGTTCGATGCCGTGGCGGACAGGTTCTTCGACTTCAACTCCGTCGCTGGTGTCGTGTTCGGCCTGGTCAATGTCATCCTCATGTGGCCGGCGGTGGAGTTCGCGACTCTCTGTGTCTACCGGCGGTGGTTCTCCTCGATGATCTCGATCGGGCGCGGCATCAGGTGGGGTCGACTCGGCCGATATCTCCTGTTCAGCATGCCCGTGTGGGTGGTCTGCGCGGTCATCATGGTCCTCTTCACCGACGGGACGATGAGCGGCCTGACCTCGGGAGTCGTGTGGAACGGACACGTCGTCGGCATGCTCATCGCGCTGCTTCTCCTCGTCCCGTTCCAAGCCGCGGCCGAGGAGGTCGCCTTCCGCGGACTGGCGATGAACGTCATCGGCAGTTGGCTGCGCCATCCGGCCTGGGCGGTCCTCATCCCCGTGCCGCTCTTCGTCTTCGGCCACGTCTACGATCTGCCCGGGCTCATCGATGTCGGGATCTTCGCCGTCATCGTCGGCACGCTGACCATCATCACCGGCGGGCTGGAGGCCGGGATCGCGTTCCATGTGGTCAACAACCTCTTCGCCTTCGTCCTCGGCGTGCTCTCCGGGGCTGACCTCAACGCGACGAGTGCCCCGACGGTTGAGGTCATCATGTCGATCGCCGCCCCGATCGTCTTCGCCGGGATCGTCATCCTCGATGCCCGGCGCCGAGGTGGTCGCGGAGAGCCCGAAACGCCGCGTCCCCGCGGGGACGCCGCCCCCGCGATCGATGCGGAGGCGACGCGAGCATGAGCTACTACCAGGATCTCGCCCAGAATCTGCGCCGGCGCGGCTGCGAAGAGGACCAGGTACTCGCCGTCCTCACCGAGGTGAGGGAGACGACGACGGCTGCGGGCACGAGCCCCGAGTCCGAATTCGGCACACCTGAGGAGAAGGCCGCCGGCTACAGCGGAGAGCGGAAGCGCTCCCCGGGCAGGTTCACGCTCAACATCTTCGGACTGCTCGGCCTGTGCTGTGTGGCGGTCTACGCCATCTGGCCCGAGATCTTCGGGTTCACCGCCCCCGTGCTCAGGGAGTTCGCGGGCATGATCGCCATGCTGGTCCTTCTCATCATCGGTGCCTTCGCCGCGGGCTTCGTCGACACCCGCCTGCCCAAGGGGTTCAGAGAATGAGCGTCAGACGGTGAACCTCACCGCGGTGAAGTCCTTCCGCCACGCGGCCGCCTCGGCGGCGATCTCACGCAGAGCCGCCTCGGCGGGGGTGGAGGGCCGGGCCCCATCATCCCGGGAAGCACCGCCGGGAGTCTGCCACTCGGGAACCCGAGCGATCTCGAGCGCACGGGTCATGAGCTCGGCCAGCCGCGGCATATCGTTTCGGCTCATGCCGCGGCGGACGATCTCCGGGGTGCCCACCCGGATGCCGTTCTGGTCTCCGGGAACCTCGGGAACGGGCAGGCCGATGCCCGAGGTGAGGAACCCGGCGGACTCGAGGATCCGGGCGCCCCGGGTGCCGCCGCCGAACGGGGCGGCCAGCAGCCCGAACTGGTGCGAATCGGTGAAGCCGGCAGTACATTCGAAGGGGGCGACGCCGCGTGCCGAGAGCTCCGCGGCCAGGGCGGATGCGCTCGCCCGCATCTCGGTCGCGTAGTCGGTCCCGCAGGCGATCCAATCGGCCAGTGTCACCCCGAGGGCGGCCACGGCGGAGGCATCGAAGTTCGCGGTCATGCCGGGAAACGCGATGGCGTCGATGCGCTGCGACAGGTCCGCATCGTTGCTCAGCAGCAGCCCGTGAGAGGGTCCGCCGAGGCTTTTATAGGTGCTCATCGACATCATGTGGGCGCCCTCGTCGAGAGGGTTGGCCCATTGCCGACCGGCGATCATGCCGCACACGTGGGCGGCGTCGAAGAGGAGGCGGGCGCCGACCTCGTCGGCGATCTCACGGACCTGCGCAACGGGGTGGGCGAACAGGTTGAGCGAGCCGCCCATGGTGATCAGCGAGGGTCTGACCTCCCGCGCCAGGCGGGCCAGAGCGTCGAGGTCATAGCTGAAGGTGTGCGGGTCGACCGGGGCGTCGACGGTTGTGAGTCCGTAGAGTCCGGCGGCTCCTTCGGCATGGTGGGTGACGTGCCCGCCGATCGTCGTCGGGGAGGCGATGATGGTCTCGCCCGGACGGCAGGTGGCCATGAACGCGTAGAGGTTCGCCATCGCTCCGGACGGGACGCGCACCTCGGCGAATTCGGCATTGAACAGGCGGGCCGCGAGTTCGGCGGTGATGACTTCGACCTGTTCGATGTGCTCGAGGCCCATCTCGTATTTCGCCCCCGCATAGCCGAGCGAGGTCCGTGATCCCGAGCCACTGGCCAGGAGCGCGGCCGCCCGCGGATTGAGCACGTTCGAGGCGGGATTGAGGTTGAAGGCCGTCTCGTCGTGAAGGCGGTCGGAATCGGCGATGAGGGACTCGAGCGTGGCCGTGACCTGCGACATCGCCGCGGTGGTCGCGTCCGAATCGGCACCGGCTCTCGCACCTGAGTCGGCGCTGCCGCCCCCGCCGAGGTGGGTGTTCGCGATGGTCTCGATGCGCTTGCGGCTCTCGCCGGGAATCCAGGGCTGGGGTGTCTGGAACACGGGTGACTCCTTCGTCTCGTTCGGGGTGGCGGCTGCTCGCGTGCAGGTGGCGGCAGTTCTCGATCAGGTGGTGCCTGTGCGGGTCGCTGACCTCACCACGAGCATAGGCAACCGCGGACGCGGAACAGCGGTTTCTCACTCAAGAGTGCGTATGAGGAACTTCTGCACGATTTCGAACGATCGAGACGGCGCCCGCAGAACTCCCCGACCTCAGGGAGTCGTGGTGGGCAGGGTCGCGACGACTTCGAAGCCACCCTCGGGAGTCGGCCCGACCCGGAGGGTGCCGTCGAGGGCTTCGACGCGTTCGCGCATACCTTTGAGACCGAATCCGCCGCCGAGGTGGCGAGTGCCCGTCCGATCCCCGCCGAGGGGGTCCGGCCCGCCCCCGTGCCCGGCGGTCTCCCGCCCGCCGCCGTGGGCGCCGTTGCTCGCGGCCCCGTTGACGACGGCGACCCACAGCTGCTCGTCGACGGGGCGGACCGTCACCTGCACGGCCGCACCGGGAGCATGCCGCAGTGCATTCGACAGTCCTTCCTGCACGACGCGGAACGCCGTGAGGCCGACCGTCGCGGAGATTCCGGCGGACTCCGCCGCGAACTCGAGCTCCACCTCGGCGCCCGAACCGCGGGTCGAGGCCACGAGGGCGGGAATGTCGTCGAGCACGGGCTGCGGTGCCAGATCCGCATCGCGGCCGCCCCGCAGGATCGCCAGCAGGCCCCGCATCTCGGTCAGCGCCTGTCTGGCCGAACCGGCGATCGAGTCGAACTCCTCGAGGCTGCGTCCGTCGAGATCGGGCAGACGGTAGCGCGCGGTCGTGGCCTGCACGCTGATGACGGACATGCTGTGCGCGACGACATCGTGGAGTTCCTGGGCGATCCGGTTGCGCTCCTCGAGCTCCTGTCGTTTGGCCAGCTCTTCGGCGCTGAGTCTGCGTTCGGACTCCAAGCGGGCGCGGCTGCGGATCCACAGATTGCCGACGACCGCGACCGCCGAGATCCCCGCGGCCAGCGAAACGGTCGTGATGACATTGGCCAGAGCCCCGGAGAGCTCTCCGGCGTGCGGAGCGATGAGGCTGAGCACACCGAGGGCTGCGCTCGCCGCCCACAGGATGACGAGATGGAGCCAGCTGTGGCGCAGCCCGACGATGAGATGGAGGAACAGCAGCGCGAGGATCGACGTCGTCGCCCACGGCCAGACCAGCCCGGTCGAATCGGAGGTGGCATAGATGCCGACCGCCGAGGACATCACGCCGAGGACGATCGCGGCCGCAGGCATGCGCACCGCCAGCACCAGGGCTGCGCTCTGCCCGATCGCGATGAGCATCGCCGTCACTGTCCAGACTCCATAGGCCACGGCGGTGACCGGCCAGGAGATGGCCACGAGCGCCACGGCGACGAAGATGCTCAGCAGCCAGAACCAACCCTCGCTGCCCGCCCGCGACAGGAGCGAGGCGGCCGCAGATGAGCCGGACCCGGCCGAGGATTCAGTGCCGAACCCCGACGAGGAATCAGCGCCGGACCCCGACGATGAACCCGCAGCTGCCGGTGACGAGAGTCCCGCCGAGGCAGCCGCGGCCGCACTCGGGTCGCGGCCCGCCTCGTCACCGGCTCGTGCTTTTCCCGCCGAGGTGCCCGATCCCTCGAAGGGGGCCAGTCCTGCCGTGATCGCCAGGATCTCGAGCCTGGCCATCGCATGGTGGACGAAGGGGAAGGTGAGCAGGAGGACGAGCCCGGTGACGAACTGGAACGTGGCCTCGGCGCCGAAGCCGAGGTCGGTCAGCGGGGAGTTCGTGACCCAGGCGGAGACGAAGTCGATGAGATCGGTGTCATCCGGGGGCAGGAATCGGCCCCAGAAGAAGAACGTGACCCCGCCGAGGCCGGCGAAGAACCAGGACACGGACACGGCGAAGGTGAAGAGGTGGATGGGCAGGGCGAAGATGGTCTCGAAGAGCAGATCGAGCCAGCGCCGACCATCGGCCATGACCCCGATCCAGGCCCGGAATCCGCGGTTCCGGGGTCGGCGGACCACCTCGGCGATGGGGGCGCCCCACTGTCGTGCGCGGGCTCGGGTGAGGTTTGCGAATCCGGTGGCGACATAGAGCGTCAGCGGCAGGAGCAGGACGCCGATCCAGATGATGACGGTCGAGATCGAGACCGAGAACAGGGCGATGAGGACCGGGAACGCGATGAGCGAGATGACCAGGCCCGGGATGATGAGGACCGTGTCACGGCCCAGGTTGCGCCACATCCGCGACCACCACGAGCCGGCGGGCCGACGTTCCGGCCAGGCGGTCTCGGCAGGTTCGTCGTCCGGACGCCGAGGCGGGGCGCCGGGAGCGTTCGGCGGCTGTTCGGGGGTGCGGGGCACTTTCTCAGGGTACGTGTTCGGACGTGGGGGTGCATCGATGGGGGAGGACACTGACGGTGTGGTGTCGAATGCCTGGTTCATGAGCGAACTCCTTAGTTGGTCTCAGTGGTCGCAGCGGTGATGGGGGTGAGGTCCGCTCTGTCGGTCCGGGTCGGCGTCGGCCGGGGCGCTGAGGTCGGCGTCGGACGGGTCGTCCGTGCCTCGAGGGCGCGAGGGTGGAACCGGGAGAGCATCCACACCCCGCCGATCCCACCGGCGCCGGCGAGCAGCAGCACCCCGATCGCGGCGGGTGTCAGTCCGGTGTATTCGCCGAAGAAGGCGGCGCCGATGATCACGGCCACGATCGGGTCGACGACGGTCAGACCCGCCAGCACGGTCTCCGCCGGTCCGCAGGCATAGGCCGTCTGGACCAGCCAGAATCCCACTGCCGAGGCCAGCGCCACCGCAGCGAGGACCGTCCACCACTGCGCGCCGACGGGGTCGAAGCCGGGCAGGCCGTCGGCGACGACGGTGCGTGCGAGGTAATGGGTGGCTGCGGCGACGGTGCCGAAGACGATGCCGGTCATGATGATCCTTCGGATGTGTCCGGCGCGGCTGAACGCGAACAGCGTCCCGAAGACGGCGAGGGCCACGAGCACCGCGAGCAGCCAGGTGATCGACTCGGAGGTGGCGACCAGATCATGGGAGAACCGCGCCGAGGTGGCCACGAAGGCGAAGATCGAGAACAGCGTGAGGCCGATGCTGATGAGCAGCGGTGCCCCGAGCCGGAGACCGAAGAAACGGCGGCTGATGAGGGCGGCGAAGACGAGGGAGATCGCGCCGATCGGCTGGACGATGGCCACCGGCCCGAGCCCGAGGGCGACGACGTTGAGGACGGTGACCAGCCCCATGAGGCCGAGGCCGGTGAGCCAGATGGTGCGGCGCCTGACCCCGGGGCTCATCGTGGCCACGGCGTACTGCTGGAAGTGGGTGCCCAGCGCCAGGCAGAAGGCCGCCGCGACGGCGAGGATGACTGCTGTGATGATCATGGTGTGCACGCTAAGGACCCGGTGTGCGCGGGCGCATCATACGAACGGGTGATTCTGCGGATGATCTCCTGCTACTTCAGAGGGAAATCGTGTCCGAAAGGCTCCAGATCGCCGAGGTGGTGCCTCGATCGCGGGTGCAATGCCGTCTGGTTCGGGTAGCGTGAGAGCATGCCGGAATCAGGACAGACGGGTGGGAGCTCCGCAGCTGCTGAGCAGGGTGTGCCGCCGCCCGCGGCCGAGACCATCCGGGTCGCCATCGTCGACGACCAGGCCATGGTCCGCCAGGGCTTCGGAGCGCTGCTCGATGCCCAGTCGGACATGCAGGTCGTCGGCAGCGCCGAGGACGGTTCGCAGGTCGTCGACCTCGTGCGCCGGACCGACCCCGACGTCATCCTCATGGATATCCGCATGCCCAAGCTCAACGGCCTCGACGCCACCCGGGCGGTGTTCTCGATGCCCGGTGAGCACCCGCGCGTCATCATGCTCACCACCTTCGACGCCGACGAGTACGTCTTCGCCGCCCTGCGCGCCGGGGCGAGCGGATTCCTCCTCAAGGACGCCACCGCCGAAGACATGATCACCGCGGTGCGGGTGGTCGCCGACGGTCAGTCTCTGCTCGCGCCCTCGGTGACCCGCCGTCTCATTTCCGAATACGTGTCCGGCCCCACTGTCGCCAAGGACACCGCAGTGCTCGGGCAGCTGACCGAGCGGGAGATCGACGTCATGACCCTGGTGGCCAAAGGTCATGCCAACGCCGAGGTGGCCGAACATCTGTTCCTCGCCGAACAGACCGTGAAGACCCACGTCTCCCGGATCCTGTCGAAGCTGGGTCTGCGGGACCGCACCCAGATCGTCGTCGCCGCCTACGAATCGGGCCTCGTCGTCGCCGGCAGCTGAGTCCGGCGCGGCTGCCTCGGCCCTCGAGCGAGTAGAGGTCGATCCGTGCTGAAATCGCGGGACGGAATCAGCACGAATCGTCCACTGGATTGACCTCAGCCGCGGGCGAACTCAGTTGCGGTCGAACTCAGCCGCGGGCAAAGCGGGTTCCCAGCTCCTTGACGATGGTCTCCGCCGAGCCGGTTTTTACCGATCGATACCCGGTGCCGGCCCACAGGTGCAGGCCGTGCGGGTCGCCGGACTTCTTCGCCTCGGCGCGGAACTCCTTCGTCAGGTGGTGGACGGCCGGGTAGGCATCCACGGCGAGACCGTCGAATTCGCGGACGAAGTCATTGACCAGCGCGCGAGCGGGGCGGCCGGTGAAGGCCCTGGTCAGCCGGGTCTCTGTGAACTCGGGGGAGGTCAGTGCAGAACGGTGGGTCTCCGCAGTGCCCGCCTCATCGCTGAGCAGCAGCAGGGTCCCGACTACGACGGCGCCGGCCCCGGCAGCCAGCAGCTCCTCGACCGCCTCCACCCCGTCGACTCCACCACCGGCGGCCACGGGCAGGTCCACCTCGGCGAGGATCTCACGGACGAGATCGACCGTGGCACGATCGTCGATCGACCGGGTCGGATCGGCCGTACCCGAGTGGCCACCGGCGCGCGGGCCCTGGGCGATGAGGCCGTCGACGCCGCGCTCGTCAGCGGCGCGGGCCTCGGGGGCGGTCGTGACCGTGGCGACCACCTGAGTGCCGACCGCATGGAATCGGTCGACCACCTCGGCGGTGGGCAGGTTGAACGTCATCGAGACCAGGGGCACGGGATGGGCGACGAGGTGGTCGACCTTCGCCTCATAGTCGTCATCGTCCTCGACCGGATCTGGGCTGAGGGTGACTCCGCGTTCGGCGGCTGCCGGCGTCAGTGCGGCGACGAAGGCGTCGAAGGCGGCCCGGTCGACGGGCACGGGATTCGGAGCGAAGAGGTTGACGCCGAAGTTGCCCGCCGTCTCCCGCATGCGTTCGACCTGCGGGGCAAGCGCTTCGGCGCTGAGGTAGCCGCCGGCGACGAAGGGGAAGCCTCCTGCGCGGGCGACCGCCGCGGTCAGCTCGGGAGTCGTGGTGCCGCCGGCCATCGGCGCGCCGATGATGGGCAGTGCGGTCTTCTCGAAGGCGATCGTCATCCGTGTGTGCTCCTTGCTCAAGGCGGTGGAAACGGGGCTCTCGACGCCATTGTCGCACTCGAAGCGGGTGGCGCGATGAGGCGTCCGGCACGTCGCCGGGGAAGGGCAGAGTCACCCGAAAGTATCGGTCGGGCGCGGGCAAGTGGGGACTGGAAGGTGATGTGCGGGCGTGGACCCGACTCCTAACTTCAGGGAGTCGCACACCGCAGAACCTTTCAAGGAGACGTCATGTCCATCACCCTCAGCAGCCCGCCCGCGGCAGAGTCGCCTCGGGCCGCCACCTCCGCCGCAGCGCCGGACCCAACGCCCCGTCCCGGGTCGCACCGGGACCGAGCGATCGATCTCGTGCGGTTCGGCTGCCTCGTCGTGGTCGTCATCCTCCACTCGATGATGAGCGGAGCGCAGCTCGGACCCGAAGGTACGGTGCTGCCGACCGTGGCACTGTCAGGGACGGTCGGATTCACCGTCGCCTCCTGGTTCTTCCAGGTCATGCCCCTGTTCTTCTTCATCGGCGGCTATGCCGCTCTCAACGGGTGGCGCCGCACCCAAGCCAAGGGAGGCGACTGGAGGGACTATCTGCGTTCCCGCCTGCGCCGCCTCGTCGTCCCGGTCACCGTGCTCATCGCGCTCGCCGGTCTCGGCCTGTCCGTGGCCTCCGAGTTCGGCGTCTCGCCCGAACTCCTCGCCGAGGCGAACACGCGCATCGGTCAGCCGCTGTGGTTCCTCGCCGTCTACGTCGGTCTGACCTCCCTCGTGCCGCTGGCCGCACACTTCCATGCACGCGCGCCGAGGTTGACGATCGCCGTTCTCGCCGGTGCAGTCATCGCCGTCGATGGGATGGTTGCGCTGACCGGGGTGAGCGGGCTCGGGTACCTCAACTTCCTGTTCGTGTGGCCGCTGATCCAGCAGTGCGGGTTCTTCTTCGCCGATGCCGTGAACCGGCCAGTGCGCACGGGTGCGGCCTGGACGGTGATGGTGTTCGCTCTGCTGGGACTCGGCGGCCTGGTGGCGTTTGGGGCCTACAGTCCGAACATGCTCGTCAACCTCAACCCGCCTACGGGTGCCCTGGTGCTGCTGGGGCTGGCGCAGATGAGTGCGCTGCGGCTGGGGCATGCCTGGCTGAACGGCCTGGTCGAGGGCGGAGAGTCAGGTTCCGACGGTGCGATCGAAATGCGGGCGCGGGCCTGGGACCGGGTCATCTCCTGGGGCAACAGCTACGGTATCCACGTCTATCTGTGGCATATGCCGGTCGTCATCATTCTCATCGGCGGACTCGGCTCTGTCGCGAACTTGCTCTCAGGTGTCCCCCTCTGGGAGGGTGCGAACCTCGGTGATGTGGTGCTTCCCGCGATCGAATCGCCACTGTGGTGGGCGTCCCGCCTGCCGTGGCTGATCACAGTGATGGCACTCTCTGCGCTGCTGGCGGTGGGGATGTCGAAGGTCCCGTTCCTCGACGAGGAGAAGCTCGCGCGACTCGGCGCTGCGGTCGAACGAGAAGTGCGGGGGATGCGCGGTTCGGTCGCCGAGGCGGACGGCAGCAGCGGAGGCGGCACCGACGCTTTCGCCGACGCCGATGCCGGCACAGCCGCCGGCCCGCGCCGGGCTGCCGCCGCGGTCGGACTCGCGATGACCGGAATCGCAATCGCCTTGCTCATCGGCATCGCCCCGCTGATCTGGACCATTCTCTCGGTGGCCTTGCTCGCAGCGTCGCTGGTGCTCGCAGCCGGACTGAAGAGGAGCCCGCTCAGTCCCGCTCGACGAGCCGAGCCAGCTGATCGGTGACGGTGCCCCAGCCGTCGAAGAAGCCGAGCTCTTCGTGCCGGGCGCGCTGCTCGGGGCTGCCATGTCGGACGATCGCCTGGTAGTGGGTTCCGTCTTCGTGGTCGGCGAGGATGATCTCGGTCGTCATGGCCACCGGATCGGGGAAGGACGGATGCCAGGAGCTGCTGACCGCATTCGTGAAGACGAGGCGACTGTTCTCCTCGACGACGAGGAAGACGGCATCGACATGGGGCGAGTAGTTCGCGCCGTCTTCGCTCATCCGGGTGACGAAGGCACCGCCGGGAATGAGCTCAATAGCCTCGGCGCGCAGGGTCAGCGGTGCCGGAATCCACCACTGGACGAGCTTGTCCGGATCGGTCCAGGCGGACCAGATGTCCTCCTTCGGGGCGGCGATCACCCGCTCGATCCTGAGATCGAGGTTCGGGTCGATGCGACGGGTGCGGGCCGAATGTGCGGTCATGATTCTTCCTCTGTGTCGGTGATGCGTGTGGAGCCGGTCGGGTCGACGGCTCCGTCGGTGTCTGTGGTGTCTTCGACCGGCTGCTGTCCTCCGGTGACGAACTGTTCGAGGCGATCCGTGCCGGCTTCCCAGATGCGTCTCTGCTCCTCTAGCCAACCGTCGAGCAGTCCCAGTCGATCCTGGTTGAGCACGCAGGTGCGGACCCGACCGGTCTTCCTCGTCCGGATCAGGCCGCACGCTTCCAAGGTGCGGACGTGCTTCATGAACGAAGGAAGCGAGATCGACAGCGGCTGCGCCAGCTCGCCGACGCTCGCCGGACCTCGCCCCAAGCGGGTGACCACCGTTCGCCGTGTGGGATCCGCAAGAGCCGTGAACATGGCATCGAGCTGATCCGAATACTTAGCCATAAAGCTAAGTATTACACCGGGACGCGAATATGACAACAGGTGACAATAATTCGAAGAGGTGATTGTTGAGCAATATGGTTCGCTGGTACTGTGATTCTCGTCAGCACGATCCAGAGTTCCCGACAGCAGAGGGCGCGATGAACGCATATAAGAACTCCCAGACCTGGGCACTGGCCTCACGCTTCGAGGCCCTTGATTGTTCTATGCGTATGGCGATGTGCTGCCCCATGGAAGCCAGCTGAACTTCGCCTGATCTCCACTGCGCGGTGCACTCCGGCTCTGACTTCAGGCTGATTGCCGAGGAACGGCGCATGACTCGTTTCGACCATATGTGTTGAGCAATCTAATGCGTTCGGTCCGGAATCGCCAGGGATTTCCGGTAGCGCCGGCTCTCCGCCGACCGGCCGCACCACAGCAGTTCACCACACACCCTTCTTCACTTCTCACCACAGGACGACCATGCCCACTTTCAGCACACCCACGTTCGCCACAGGCTCCTCCCATGCCCGCCGCAGCACCACCGCGACCCTGCTGTCCGTGATCGCCGCCGGCTCACTCCTGCTGTCCGGCTGCTCGGGTTCGGCGCAGGCCGAGGGCGAGTCCGACGCGAAGCCGCAGTCCGGCGGCACCCTCAAGGTCGCCTACGACGTCGACCCGCAGTGCATCGACGGACAGCAGCAGGGCACGAACGTCACCCTCAACGTCACCCGGCAGATCACCGACTCACTCACCGACCAGGATCCCGAGACCGGCGAGATCGTCCCCTGGCTCGCCGAATCCTGGGACGTGGACAAGGATTCGAAGACCTTCACCTTCCACCTCCGCGACGGAGTGACCTTCCAGGACGGCTCCGACTTCACTTCCGAATCGGTGAAAGAGAACTTCGAAGCCATCGAGGACCTGGGCGCGAAGTCCTCGCTCGGCCAGACCTACCTCGACGGACTCGAATCCATCACAACCCCGGACGAGCGCACTGTCACCTTCACCTTCGCAGATCCCAACGTCCAGTTCCTCCAGGCCACCTCGACGATGACCCTGGGCTTCTACTCCTCGGACACCCTGCAGAAGACCCCCGAAGAGCGCTGCACCGGTGACATCGTCGGCACGGGACCCTTCAGCCTCGAATCCTTCGAGCACAACAAGGGCATCAAGCTCAGCCGCTTCGACGACTACGATTGGGCCTCCTCCCTGGCCAAGCACGACGGCGCGGCCTACCTCGACGGCATCGACATCTCGATCGTGCCTGAGGCCTCGGTCCGCAACGGTTCGCTCATCTCCGGCCAGATCGACGTCGACACCTCGGTGCAGTCCCAGGACGAGAAGACCCTCGACGCACAGGGGCTCGGCATCGTCTCGCGCCCCAATCCGGGCGTCGTCTACAACCTCGTGCCCAAGGAGACCGGCGACATCGCCTCCGACAAGGCCGTGCGACAGGCCCTGGTCAAGGGCATCGACCGACCGCAGCTGCAAAGCGTGCTCTCCGACCATCAGGCCCCGGCCACCTCGGTGCTGGCGAAGTCGACCGCCCAGTACGAGGACCTCAGCGATCTGCTCGCCTACGATCCCGACGGCGCGAAGAAGCTGCTCGAGGACGCGGGCTGGAAAGCCGGCGTCGACGGGATCAGGGAGAAGGACGGGACCAAGCTGAGCACCACCCTGACCTACTGGCAGGATGCTCCCTTCCTCGAACTCGTCCAGCAGCAGCTGCGCGAGATCGGCTTCGACCTGCAGCTGGACAAGAAGACCCTCGCCGAGGTCACCGCGAAGCAGGCCGAAGGCCAGGAGGAGTTCACCTTCGGCAACCTGACCAGGACCGACGCGGATGTGGTGCGCAACTACTTCGGCGCCGAGGAGCAGAATTCGAACTCCCGCAAGCCCGGCAAGATCGACGAGGCCTTGGCCAAGACGACGTCGGAGCAGAACGCCGATCAGCGCACGAAGGACTTCACCGAGGCCGTCAAGCTCATCATCGACGAGGGCTACTCGATCCCCATCGTCGAACTCTCCGGAGTCGTGGGCACCGGCGAGAACGTCCGCGACTTCGCCTACGAGACGTCCTCGCGCTACCAGCTCCACGACACCTGGCTGGACGGTGAGTGACGATGAGTCTGCGCTACCTCGTCTCCCGCCTCGGCCAGGGACTCATCGTCCTGTGGATCGCGTTCACCCTCAGCTTCGTCCTCCTCTACTGGCTGCCCGGCGATCCGGTCGTGACCATGCTCGGTGCCGGGGGAGAGCTGCAGAACATCGACCCCGCCGAGGTGGATCGCCTCCGCGCCGAATTCCACCTCGACCAGCCCCTGGCCGTCCAGTACCTCTACGCCCTGTTCGGGCTGCTCCGGCTCGACTTCGGCACCTCGATCCAGACCGGGACCCCCGTCACCGAGGCGATCGCCGCCTCCCTGCCCTCGACGATCGCCCTGGCCGCCCTCGCCCTGGCAATCGCCCTGGTGGCAGGCGTGGTCATCGCCGTGACCGCGACCCTGACCCGTCGGTCATGGCTGCGTGACACCCTAGCCGCGCTGCCCGGACTGGGCGTGGCGCTGCCGACCTTCTGGGTCGGGCTGATGCTGCTGCAGGTCTTCTCGTTTCGGTTCCCGCTCTTCCCCGCGGTCGGCACGGGCACCCCCGCGGCGATCGTGCTGCCGGCGGTGACGCTGGCGATCTCGCTCTCGGCGATCATCGCGCAGGTCCTCTTCCGGTCGTTGCAGAACGCCTGGGTCCAGCCCTTCGTCACCACCTACACGGCCTCCGGTTATTCGCGGCTGCGCCTCCTGCTGCGCCAGGCTCTGCCGGTGGCCGTGCTGCCGGCGCTGACGATGAGCGGAGTCCTCTTCGGCCAAGCCCTGGCCGGGTCCGTCGTCGTCGAGAACGTGTTCTCCCGACAGGGACTCGGTCGCCTCGCACAGACCGCGGTGACCAGCCAGGACATCCCGCTCGTGCAGGGCATCGTGCTCTTCGCCGCGGCCGTGTTCGTCCTCGTCAACCTCGCCACCGACCTCATCTACCCGATCCTCGATCCGCGTCTGGGAGCCGCGAACAGGAGGAGCGCGGGCACCGATGGTGCGAACCTCGCCGAGGCGGACGCCCAGGGTGAGGGGAGCATCCCCGCCGAGGCGGACGCCACCCCTGGATCGGACGCCACCGGATCGGGCAGCACCGAGTCGTCCGCCACTGGCCGCACCGACCTGGAAGGCAGCCGCGCATGAGCCTCGCATTCGAACTCCAGAAGAACTCACACGCACAGGCCGAGCTCACCGCCGCCTCGGCGGACGAACACCTCGACGGCAGCGGGATCACCAGCACCGATGCGACGCCGGGCACACCGGGTGCCGCACCCTCGAATCCGAGAGTTCGCCGTGGCCTGCGCATCGGCAGGCTCGGCATCGTCGAGATCATCGCCCTGATCGTCCTCGGGCTCGCGGTCCTCGCGGCCTTCTGGCCGAGCCTGCTCACCGGGGTCGACCCGCTCACGGGCGACCCGGCGAACCGGCTCCTGCCACCGAGCCTCGAGCACATCTTCGGCACCGACCACCTGGGCCGTGACCTCTACGCCCGCACCGTCCACGGCTCCGCGCAGACACTCTCGGCGAGTCTGGCAGCCGTGCTCATCGGCGTTGTCTCCGGTGTGCTCGTCGGTCTCATCTCCGGTTTCTTCACCGGCGTCGTCGATGCGATCTTCATGCGCATCATCGACGTCCTCCAGGCCGTACCTGGACTGCTGCTGTCCATGGCCGTGATCACCGCGCTCGGCTTCGGCACCCTCAATGTGGCCCTGGCCGTCGGTGTCGCAGCGATCCCGTCCTTCGCCCGACTCACCCGTGCCGAGGTGATCCGGTGGCGCGCGAGCGAATTCGTCCGGGCCGCTCGGGCCGATGGACTGAGCACCCCCAGCGTGCTCGCCCGTCACATCCTGCCCCAGGTCAGAGGCTCGATCGGAGCACTCGTGGCGCTCGAGTTCGGCTCGGCCGTGCTCTCGGTCTCGGCGCTGAGCTTCCTCGGCTTCGGGGCCCCGCCGCCGCAGCCCGAATGGGGCCTCCTCGTCTCCGAGGGACGGGACTTCCTCGCCGCCGCGTGGTGGATGACGACCTTCCCCGGACTCGTCGTCGCCGCCGTCGTGCTCGCCGCCAACCGCCTGGCCCACGTGCTCAACTCAGAGAAGGAATTCCGATGACGCTGACCGATTTCCTCGCCTGGCCCGCCTCCGGCGCCGGCACAGAAGATCTCCAGGACGCCGAGGCGGCTCAGGCCGAATCGTCGAAGGCTCAGACTGCCCCACCCGAACCGGACCCGCCCACACCCACTCCGGTCCTCGAGGTCTCCGGGCTTCACGTGACCTACCCGGGAGCCCCCGGTCCGGCGATCGCCGATGTCAGCCTGTCGCTGGCCCCCGGCGGGACCGTCGCGATCGTCGGCGAATCCGGTTCCGGCAAATCGACGACGGCCGCAGCCCTGACCGGACTCCTGCCTGCCGGATCCGCGGTGCACGCGGACACGCACAGCCACCTCGGCGAGGATCTCCTCGGGGCCAAACCCGCCACCTGGCAGCGGATCCTGGGCACGGGCATCGCCTATGTGCCGCAGGATGCAGGGGCCGGGCTCAACCCAGTGCGCCGCATCTCCTCGTCCCTGGCCGAGACGCTCACGGTCAACGGTTACGTTCGCGGGCAGATCCCGGGCAGGATCGCCGAGGTGCTCTCCGCCGTCGGCCTGGACGCCGAAGTGCACGGTTCCCGCTATCCGCATGAACTCTCCGGCGGGCAGCGCCAGCGCGTGCTCATCGCCAATGCGATCGCCGCGGATCCGGCGCTGATCATCGCCGACGAACCCACCTCGGCGCTCGACGCCACCGTGCAGAAGCAGGTCCTCGACGTGCTCAGCGAGCTCGTCGAGAAGTCCTCGGCCGGCCTCATCCTCATCACCCACGACTTGGGAGTCGCGAAGGAACGCGCCGCGGACCTCATCGTCATGCAGCGCGGACGCATCGTCGAAGCCGGCCGCACCGAGGCGATCCTCGCCGCCCCGAACCGCGCATACACGCAGGCCCTGCTCGCCGCCGCCCCGCACCTGGGGTGGGGACGGCTGCAGCCGAGCCATGACAGCGACGCAGGTGCGGACGGCGACACAGGTCCGGACATCGACGCCGGTGCGGACACCGACACCGACGCGGACACCAACGACTCCGGCGCGCACGACGACAGCTCCGGCGCCGAGGTGGTGCTGCAGGCCGCAGGCATCGTCCGAGATTTCGGCGGGGAACGACCGGCCGTGAACGACCTCGACGTTCAACTGCGGGCCGGTCGGACCGTCGGCATCGTCGGCGAATCCGGTTCGGGGAAGACGACGAGCGCGAGGATCCTCCTCGGCGCCGACCGCCCCGATTCCGGGACCATCGAACTCGGCGGCCAGGCGCTCGAGAGCATCGGGCGCAGGGAACTGGGACGCCGGATCCGCTACGTCCACCAGGACTCGACCGCCGCGCTCAATCCGAAGTACACGGTGGAGAGGATCCTCGCCGAACCTCTGCGTGGGCACCGGATCGGCACCAAGGCCGAGCGTCCCGCCCGGATCCGCGAACTCCTCGACTCCGTCGCCCTCGATGAGAGCCTGCTGCGGCGGACTCCGCGGGAGCTCTCCGGAGGCCAGCGGCAGAGGCTGGCGATCGCCCGGGCGCTCGCCGTCGAACCCGAAGTCCTCATCCTCGACGAACCGGTCTCCGCCCTCGACGTGCAGGTCCAGGCCCAGATCCTCCAGCTGCTCGTCGACCTCCAGGCCGAACATGGGCTCGGCTACCTCTTCATCTCCCACGATCTGGCCGTCATCGAACAGATCGCCGATGAGGTCCTCGTGATGAAGGACGGCGTCGTCGTCGAATCCGGGCCGACCACCCTGGTGCTGCGCGAGAGCCGACACCCCTACACCCGGACCCTGCTCGACGCGGTGCCCTGCTTCGAGACGAGCACCCAGACATCTACCGCCACCCCGATTGGAGCTCATCATGCTTGAACAGCCTCTGCTGCCCAGCGGAACACCGCTGCGCCAGGTCCACCTCGCCGCCCACTTCCCGGGGGTGAACAACACGACAGTGTGGTCGGATCCCGCCTCGGGCAGCCACATCGAATTCGACTCCTTCGCCCACCTGGCAAGGACCGCCGAGGCCGGACTCTTCGACTTCTTCTTCCTCGCCGAAGGCCTGCGGCTGCGCGAACACCAGGGGCAGATCTTCGACCTCGACGTCGTCGGCCGTCCCAACACCACCGCCGTGCTCTCCGCTCTGGCATCGGTGACGAACCACATCGGCCTGGCCGGGACCCTGAGTGCGACCTTCAACGAACCCTTCGACATCGCCCGCCGGCTCGCCTCGATCGATCTGCTCTCCTCGGGTCGGGCCGCCTGGAACGTGGTGACGACCTCGAACGCCTTCACCGGCGCGAACTTCCGCCGCGGCGGCTTCCTCGACTACGCCGATCGCTACCACCGCGCCGAAGACTTCATCGACGTCGCCCGCGAACTCTGGGACTCAGCCGACCGGGACAGGCAGTTCTCCCACCGCAGCGATTTCTTCGACATCTCCGGCCGCTTCGATCTGCCCGAGCTGCCCAGCGGCCACCCGGTGATCTTCCAAGCCGGTGACTCCGACTCGGGACGCGACTTCGCCACCGGATCGGCCGATGTCATCTTCACCCGCCACGCCGACCCGGAGTCGGGTCGGAAGTTCTACGCCGACGTGAAGTCCCGGCTGGCTCGCTACGGTCGGGCCGAGGACGATCTCAAGATCTTCCCCGGCATCTCCGTCATCCTCGGCGACACTCCGGCAGAGGCCGAGGAGCGCTCCCGCGAGGTCGCTTTCCAGCAGAACAGCGAGGCCGGAGCGATCGCGTTCCTCGAACGCGTCTGGGATCGCGACCTCTCGGGCTTCGACCCGAACGGTCCGCTGCCCGATGTGCCCCCGGCCGGGGAATCGATCTCCCAGGGCCGCGTCAAACACGTCAAGGACGCCGAGGCCACGATCGCCGAATGGCGTGCCCTGGCCGAGGCCGAGAATCTCACCGCTCGGGAACTCGTCGTCCGGGTCTCGGCCCGGCACTCCTTCGTGGGCACCCCCACCCAGGTGGCCCACGACCTCGCCGAGGCGGTGGCGACGAAGGCCGCCGACGGCTACATCCTCGTCCCCCACCTGACCCCCGGCGGACTCGACGACTTCGTCGCCAAGGTCGTCCCCGAACTCCAGGAGCTCGGCGTCTACCGCACCGAATACCCGGGTGAGAACCTGCGCGAGAACCTCGGACTGCCGGCCGCCAGAACCGCCGTCGACTGGACCGCCGCCCGCCACCGCGCACGCGGCACCGAGCCCGGCACCACCTCGGCGAGCGAGTCCGCGACCGCCACCACCACCGACCACCGCCGCATCACCGAACTCAAGGAGGTGGGCTGATATGTCCCGCGTCGTCCTCATCTCATCCAGCCCGACCGAGGGCTCGAAGACCGAAGCGCTGCTCGAGTTCATCGCTCGTCGGCTGGGCCAATACGGCCACCGCACGGAGTTCCTCAAGCTGCGACACCTCCCCGCCGAAGCTCTGCTGCGCGCCCAGACCTCGAACGAGCTCATCAGCGCCGCTCGGGCCACAGTGGAGGGCGCGGATGCCGTGGTCGTCGGTTCGCCCGTGTACAAGGCCAGCTACACCGGGCTGCTCAAGGTCTTCATCGACCTGCTGCCGATGGACGTGCTGCGCGGCATGCCCGTCCTCCCGGTCCTCACCGGCGGGTCCCCGGCGCATGTCCTCGCCCTCGACTTCGGGCTCAAACCGCTGCTCGCGACGCTGGGCGCCAGTTCCATCGGGCGCGGACGCTTCGTCATCTCCAAGCACATCCTGCCCGCCACCGAGGCGACCCCGCCGGCCATCGATGAATCCGTCGAACGCGATGTCGTCGATGCGATCGACCAGTTCGACTCGGAGCTGAAGGCCAAGGAGCGCTCCTGCTCCCACGCCGAGGCCGGCTTCACTGCGATCGAGAGGAACGCTTCATGAGCTTCAGCATCGGCACCACCATCAGCCCCGATCCGCGCACCGGACTGGCGACCGCGAAGACCGTCGACGGTCACATCGACTTCGCGCTCGTCCCCGATGATTTCCGCGGAATCGACGCCCTCGAGTTCTCATCCTGGCTCGGCCCGCTGACGAAGGAGCTCGGCCTCATCCCCGAGGTCAGGGTCACTCATGCCGAGCCTTTCCATATCGCCACCGCCTCGGCGACGCTCGACTACACGGCCCGCACCCGGGCGGGACTGGCGATCGGGATTTCGACCACCGACGCCGAGGCGGCCCTGTTCGGTCGCCGTGCCGCCGCCGATGCAGTCCCGGCCTGGACGGAATCGGCGCAGGTCATCGACGTCGTCCGCCGGCTCTGGGACTCCTGGGACGATGATGCGATCATCCGCGATCAGGCGACTGACCGCTACATCGACCGGGATCGTCTCCACACCGTCGACGCGCAGCTGCAGGACTCGGTCGGCACGGACTACTCCGTGCTCGGCCCCTCGATCACTCCACGGCCGCCGCAGGGCCATCCGCCGATCGTGGTGAGGGCGGACGGTGACAATGCGGGGGCCGTGGAGGCTGCCGATATCGTGCTCGTCGACGACGCGGGACAGGCGAAGTCCGGCCGGCCTCCGCGCCTCGAAGACCTCCGGGTCCGCCTCGGCGATGAGGTTCCGATCCTCGCCCGACTCGACGCGCCCCAAGGCAACACCGAGGTGGCCGGCACGACGGCGCGCGCCCTCGAACTGCAGTCACGGGGAGCCTCCGGGATCCTGTTCGCGGCACCGGCGGAGAGCCAGATCGAATTCGGGATCCGGCTCGTCAGCGAGATCGTGCCGGCGCTGATCTCGGCCGGACTGCGCACCCAGTCGGCCGGACTGCGCACCCAGACTGCCGGTCTCGGCCGGACTGCGCACCCAGGCGGCCGCCTCGGGCACCGACTCGACCACCGACCTGCGCGGACGACTGGGACTGCCCGTCGCCCGCAGCCTCTTCGCCCATGCCTGACCTGCCGCCCGCCACCCACGCCGACCTCGTGTTCATCGGCGCCGGACCGAAGACCACGGGGATCCTCCTCGCGCTCGCGGCCACCGAAGGCGCCGGGGACGGGTTGCGCATCCATCTCATCGACCCCTACCCGGCCGGCGCCGGACGGATCTGGCGGACCGCGCAGTCGCCGCACCTGTGGATGAACTCCCGCACCGAGGACATCACGATCTTCCCCGACGCCGATGCGAGCCTCGGCCGCCCTCCGATCACCGGCCCGACCCTGCACGAGTGGATCCACGATGAGGGCCGCGAGCGTCTCCACGCAGCCGGACTGGGGGAGGAGGCGGAGCATCTCGATTCCCAGTCCTTCGCGTCCCGCCGAGTCCAGGGCCACTACCTCGAGTGGGCCTTCGACACCGCGCTCGAGCGTCTCGCCGCCGATGTCCGGATCCACCGCACCCTCGCCGAGGCGGTCGTTCGTCTGCCCGCCGGGCGCGGTTTCCGGGTGGTGACCTCGGAGGGCGAGGCGATCGAGGCGGAGGTCGTGGTCTCCGCTCAGGGGCATCTCGACATGGACCCCCTCGACTCGGACCTCGACCTCGAGAGGGCGGCGAGCACGGGACTGTACTATCAGCGTCCCGGCTTCACCGCCGACCTCGATTTCAGCGCGATCCCGCCCGGTGCCGATGTCCTCACCCGTGGTTTCGGGCTCGCCTTCATCGACCTCATGGTCATGGTCACGCAGGGGCGTGGGGGAGAGTTCTTCGAATGCGAGGATCGTCTGCGCTATCACGCCTCGGGACGCGAACCCGTGCTGTGGGTGGGGTCCTCTCGCGGGGTCTCGTACAGTCCGAAGCTCGGCTATTCGCGAGCCGATCTGCCCGGGGCGCCCGGGGTGGAACTGAGATACCTCGCCGCGGAGCAGCTGAAGGAGAGTGCCGTGCACGCGGGTGACGGCACGATCGACTTCCGCACGGTCATCGGCCCTCTGGCCGAACTCGAACTCACCTACGCCCATTACGACCATGTGCTGTGGAAGCGGAACCTCAAGGGGCGCGGGTCCGGGGGCGGTGATCCCGTGCTCGAGCTGATCGACGCGGTGGCCGCCGGCATCCTCACCGACCCCGATTCGGGTGATCGGCAGCTGAAGGCCGGTCGCGTGCGGATCGCCGCCGCCGCGGCCGGTCTCCTCGATGATCCGGCCGACCTCTTCGATCTCGGCGCCATCGACAGGCCACTCGACGACCTTCGGTGTGACCACCTCGGTGCTGGTGAGGACGCGGTGCGCAGCTACATCGAGGACCATCTCGAACGCAGTGCGGACATCGACCATTCCGCGGATCTCGCGGTCTTCGAAGCCCTCGTCAAGACCTATGTGGCGATCCGACTGCTCGTACGTTCTGGACGGGTCGGGCCGGAGGATCGGACCGCGTTCGTCGAAGGCAGCTTCCACTCGCTGTTCTCTTACATCGGCAGCGGACCGCCGCCGATCAGGGTCCGCCAGATCCTCGCCCTGCACGAGGCGGGACTGGTCCGCTTCCTCGGTCCCGGACTGCGCGTCGACGCCACTGAGCAGGGGTTCCGGGCCACCTCGAGCGCGCATCCGGACTCGAGGACCTTCACCTATCTCGTCGAGGCCCGCCTGGCCAAGCAGAGTGCCGCACGCGCGGTGGATCCGGCCCTTGCCTCTCTCGCGCACGCCGGAGCGATCCTGCTCGAAGGCGAAGGCGAAGGCAACGGCGCGAGCGAAGCGGCGAAGCACGCGAAGCTGCGCACCGATGCCCACGGCCATGCCCTCGACGAGGCGGGGCGTGCGCAGCCGGACCTGTTCCTCCTCGGGCCGGCCGTGTCCGGGGCGACCGCCGAAGCCTTCACCCGTCCCCACACGGATGCTCCGGTGTTCAAGGACAACGAGAGGATCGCCTCGGCGTTGTTGGATTCCCTGGTTGCAGCGGGGAGAACCGGGGCGGGCACACGTGATCGGGAGCAGCTGCTCGCCGGATGATCGCCCCTGTGACCCGCTTCCGATGACGAAAGATGACGTTTCATGTCTCGAACATGACGGACGGTGACACTCGGGGTCATCCGGGAGCGGTGCGAGAGCGCAGGCAGATCAGACTGGTGGAACTTCGGCCACAGTGACGAACCGTCACAGGCCGGTCGGAGGTCACCAGTGAAGGAAGGATCCGCCGTGAACTTCAGCTCTCGCGCGCATAATCGGGAGCGGGGGTGCCGTCGATGACCGTCACCGACCCGCACACCGCCCCCGCCGGAATCTCGACCCGATCGGTGCATTCGGGAGCCATGCCCGAATCCCACACCGGTTCGGTCGTCGCCCCGATCTTCCAGACCTCGACCTTCATGATGGACACCCCCGGAGAGACTCGCGCGGGCTTCGACTACGCGCGCACCGGCACACCGAACCGCAGCGACCTCGAAGATGTGCTCTGCGAATTGGAGAACGCCTCCTTCGCCGCTGCCGTGAACTCGGGCACCTCGGCCGAAGTCGCTGTGTTCTCCGCACTGCTCGGCCCCGGCGACGAGATCATCATTCCCCGCGACATCTACGGTGGGACTTATCGGCTGCTCGTCAATGAGTACGTGCGCTGGGGAGTGACCGTGCGCACCGTCGACCTCACCGACACCGAGGCGCTGGCGGCGGCGATCAACGACAAGACCGCGATCGTGTGGGTCGAGACCCCGAGCAACCCGGGCCTCGACATCGTCGACATCGAAGCCACCGCGAAGCTCGCCCACCAGGCGAATGCGATCCTCGCCGTCGACTCCACCTTCGCCACCCCGTGCCTGCAGCGGCCCATCGACCTCGGCGCCGACGTGGTCATCCACTCGACGACGAAGTTCATCAACGGCCACTCCGATGTCATCGGCGGGGCCGTGCTCGCAGGCGACGGCACGAGCTGTGCCAAGGCCGCCGAGGTGGTCGAACGGCTCGACAGCTACCTCGCCTCCGTCGGGCTGGGGATCTCCCCGTTCGACGCCTGGCTGACCCGGCGCGGCATCAAGACCCTGCCGGTGCGCATGAAGGCGCACTGCGAGAACGCGCAGGCCGTGGCCGAATGGCTCGAAGGCCGCGAAGAGATCGCCGAGGTGTACTACCCGGGACTGCCCTCGCACCCCGGCCACGAGGTGGCGAAGCGGCAGATGAGCGGTTTCGGGGGAGTGGTGTCCCTGCGCACCGACACCGGGGCCAGGGCGCTCGCGCTGGTGCAGAACACGAAGCTCATCACGCTGGCCGAATCGCTCGGCGGGGTCGAATCGCTCATCGACCATCCGGCGACCATGACGCATCTGGCCGTCGCGGACTGCGAACTCAGCGTCTCCGGTGCCTTCATCCGGCTGTCGGTCGGCATCGAGGACATCGACGACATCCTCGCCGACCTCGACCAGGCGCTCGCCGCGACCGCGACCGTGAGTGCCGAGGGCGCGGGCCGTGCGGTTGCTGCCGCTGGTGACCGCGCTGACGCAGCTGCCAGGCACGCCGCCGACGCGGGCGCCCACGCGGTCGTTCCCGTCTGATCGGCCCCCACACGCATCGAGAGTGACACAACCTATGGGAGCAACGGTAGGACGTGTCACTCTCGGTGCGTGATGCGTTCACACAATCCTTGATCTCGCGATGCACAGTCGGCGCCACGAGTGATGTGCGCCGTCGGGAGTGTGTGGGCGCTCACCGGTTGTGGGGAAAACCCGAGCCGGGGTCGGAGGTCTTCGTGCTGTTGGGGCCGCCGCGACTCCCGTAGCGTAGCTGCTATGAGTGAGAACACCCCCGAGAACCCGCCGGATGAGGAGCCCCAGGGCACCGGTCCGCAGAAGTTTCAGACCCATGGCGAGAGCGCCGATCGCGGCGCCGAACTCGCTGAGAGCACAGTCCCCGAACAGAACGAGAAATCGATCAGCGCCGAGGCGATCGTCAGCGCCCCGCCGACCACCGAGATCAACGAGACGGTGAAGGTCGATGAGACTGAGTCGGCCGCAGGCGAAGAAACTGGTCCGGCCACAGGGAAAGAGACTTCGGCCACAGGCGAAGAGATTTCGACCGCAGGCGAAGAAGCTGAGCCTGTCGGAGCCGAAGAGACCACGCCGGCCCGAGTCGACGACACGCGAGTGATGGGCTCGGCGGCACCGGCGACCGAAGCCGGCCAGTTCCGCACCAAGCCGATGGACCTCGAAGTCCCGTTCTCCGGCAACGGCGGAGTCGACCCCACTCGTGAGTATCCTCGCACCGGCACTCAGCCGGGTCGGCCTCCGGAGGCCCCGACTGTCCCGGCGGGCCAGCAGCCGACCCGACAGTACCCGCAGAATGCTCAGTATCCGCAGAACGCCGGAGCTCACGCCCCGCAATCGGCCCCGCAGCCGGCTCGTCCCCACCGCGGCCCTGCTCAGCACCCTCAACACCCCCAGCGTCCTCAGCAGCTCCAGCACCCTCAAGCACCCCAGCAGCCCCCGCGTACCTACCCCGTGCCGGGCTCCGGTACCCCGAACCTCGCCGGACCGCCCCAGAACTTCGCCGGACCACCCCCGAACTTCGCGGTTCCCGGACCCTACGCCGCACCCAACCCGGGGATGCCGATGGCACCCGGGCGGCCACCTCGGCGGAAGAAGCCGAAGCCCGAGAACGTCAGCTACGGTCCGGTCACCGGCGCCATGCCGCTGAGCGACCAGGACGTCACGGAGATCCCCGCGGACGGACCGATCGAATGGCCGCGTCGCTCGACCGGGATCATCGGGGTCGCGAACCTCGTGCTCTCGGCGATCATGGCCGTCATCTGGGCGTGGATCCCGGTCGGCCTGCTGTTCACCGGCATCGGCGGCATCTTCGCCCTCGGACTCGGCGTGCTCGCGCTCGTCGTCTGGGTCATCGTCCAGCAGGGCGCGAACGTCTTCGAGCGTTACCGCGCCGAACTCATCTACGGCGATCGGATCCCCGTGCCGAAGATCGAGAGCAGCATGCGTCCGGCCGGCTTCGGCCGTTTCCTCCATAACCGCTGGCTGCACGTGAAATCCGGGGCCTTCTGGCGCTCCACCGCCCACCACTACGTCAAGATGCTCCTCGGAGCGATCGTCGTCTTCGGCACCCTGGCCGGCATCTGCGGGGCGATCCTCGGCATCTTCGGGGCCATCAACCCGCAGGGAATCAACACCTTCTTCCTCGGCGATCCCGCCCAGGGAGTCGGGCGCATCGGCATCGCGATCGGTTCGCTCATCGTCCTGGCCAGCTCCCTGGCGATCCTGTGGTTCGCGCCGTTCCTCGACCGGGCACTCGACCGCAGCCTCCTCCCGCCGGCCCGCACCGCGGCCCTGCAGGCCGAGGTGACCGAGCTCGATCGGGCCCGCATGGCGGGAATCGAGGCGGCCGGCGCGGAACGTCTGCGGATCGAACGGGATCTCCACGACGGCGCCCAGCCCCGCCTCGTCGCTCTGACCATGACCTTGGGCATGGCGAAGTCGAAGATCGACAACGACCCCGAGCGCGCCAAGGAGCTCGTCTCCGAGGCCCACGCCGAGGCGAAGGGCATCGTCAACGAACTCCGTCAGCTGGCGCGCGGCATCCACCCCGCAGTCCTCACCGACCGGGGCCTCGACGCCGCGGTCTCGGCCCTGGCCGGCCGGTCCCCGATCCCCGTCGAGGTCGATGTTCGGCTCGAAGGCAGAATCGCCCGGGAGGCCGAGGCCGTCGCATACTTCGTCGTCGCCGAATGCCTGACGAACATCACCAAGCACTCCGGTGCCACGCATGCCCGGGTCTTCATCGCCCCGATCGACTCCGGTGTGCAGATCGTCATCACCGACAACGGACACGGCGGGGCCCACATCGACCGCTCGGGTCGTCACACCGGCATCGCCGGTCTGGTCGACCGGGTCGAAGCCGCTCGTGGGACACTGAATCTGACCAGCCCCGCAGGTGGGCCGACTACTGTAGTTGTGGAGGTGCCATGCGCATCGTAATTGCTGAGGACTCTGCCGTTCTGCGGGCCGGACTCGAAAGGCTCCTTGCCGACGCCGGCCACGAGGTGATCGCCGCCGTTCCGGATGCGAACGAACTGCTCGCCACCGTCAACACCACCCCGCCGGACCTCGCCGTCATCGACGTGCGCATGCCGCCGACTTTCACCGATGAGGGCATTCGCGCCGCCGTGCTCATCCGCAAGCAGAACCCCGACGTGAAGGTCCTCGTGTTCAGCCAGTACGTCGAGGAGCAGTACGCCTCCGAACTCATCGCGGAGAACACCGGCGGGTTCGGCTACCTGCTCAAGGACCGCGTCGCCGATGTCGAGGACTTTCTCGCCGCCGTCGACGAAGTCGCCTCGGGCGGTACGGTCCTCGACCCCGAGGTGGTCTCCCAGATCCTCGTCCGCACCCGCAAGAAGGACGGGCTCTCGACCCTGAGCCCCCGTGAACTCGAGGTCCTCCAGCTCATGGCCGAAGGCAAGTCGAACGCCGCCATCGCCGGCACCCTCTACCTCAGCGCCGGTGCCGTGGAGAAGCACATCAGCTCGGTCTTCACGAAGTTCGGCCTCACCCACGACACCTCGGAGAACCGCAGGGTTCTCGCCGTCCTCACATTCCTCGGAGCATAGAATGCCTGTCACCGTCCGCGTCAGCGAATCCACCCGCGTCAGCCTCCGGGCGATCATCGTCATCGCCGCCGCCGTCCTCCTGCTCATCCCGATCGCCTTCAGCGTCGCCCATGGGGCCTCCCGCCTCAACTATGGCAAGACCGAACTGAGCGAACCGCTGCCGAGTTCGCTGAAAGACCTCAAGCTCGCTCTCGACACCAGTGCCTCCGTCGAGGTGAGGACCTCTGAGACCGCCGACCCGTCGGTGAGGCTCACCGCGACCGGTCCTCGTGACCGGTCACCTGCTCTCGACATCAGCACCGACCGAGACTCGTCCGTGGTCTCCGTCGCCGATGGGGAGAAGTTCGAGAACACGAAGCTCGTCATCACCTTGCCGGCCGCGACCTCGAAGGAGATGAAGCTCGACCTCGAGGGCGGCTACGGCACGTTCGACCTCTCGGGCGACTACCGCGAGATCGTTGCGAAGACAGACGGGGCCGCCGTCGATGTCAACGGTTCGGCCGAGCGCCTGCAGACCTCGACCGACTACGGCACCACCTCGTTGAAAGGATCCTTCGGGACCATCGAAGCGAAGACCGGTGTGGGCACCCTCGACGGAGTCGACCTCACCGTCAGCGATCATGTCGACGCCGTGACGTCCTCGGGCACGATCGATCTCGACTTCTCCAATGAGGCGGTCCCCGAATCGGGCATTGTGGCCAAGACCGATGAGGGCACGATCGATCTCCGGCTGCCCCGCTTGGAGCTGGCTCAGGAGAACATGTCCGAGGAGGATTCGGAGGCCGCGAAGGACTTCGCCTACCGCATCAATGCGAACTCCTCGGCAGGCGATGTGGATCTGTCCTCGGAGCTGAAGAAGTATGATGCCTCCAAGGATGACAAGGACGCCGAGGGGAAGACGGTCATCCCGATCACGGCCAGCGCCGACGCCGGTTCGATCACCATCGACCAGAACTGAGCACCGGCCACGCCGACGAGCAACTTGGGGGACGAGATATGCAGATCACCGTGTACGGAGCCACCGGCACCTTCGGCCGCCGACTCACCGAACAGCTGCGCGGCAAGGGGCACTCGGTCATCGCCGCCCACCGCGGCAGCGGCGTCGACACCTATCACGGCGAGGGAGTCACCGAGGCGGCCGACGGCAGCGATGTCCTCGTCGACTGCGTCAACTTCATGACGAACAATCGGCACAAAGCCCTCGACTTCTTCTCCTGCAGCTCCCGGTCGATCGCGATGGCCGCTGCCGAGAACCCGGGTGCGGCGGTGGCATGTCTGTCGATCGCGTTCAGGCCCGAGGTCGCCCGCTCCTCCATCCTCGGGTACTACCAGGGCAAAGCCATGCAGGAGCGGATCTACCACCGGCTCGTCCCGTCCGATCAGCTCCTCATGTTCCGCTCGGCGCAGTGGTTCGAACTCGTCGAGACGATGACCACGCGGATCGGTCCGGTGGCCATGGTGCCGAAGATGCGGGTCCGTGCGCTCGCCGCCGAGGAGGCCTCACGCATGATGGCCGAGGCCATCGACGCAGGTGAGCGCGGCACCATCGAGGCGGCCGGTCCGGAGATCAGCGACTTCCCGACGATCGCGAAGAAGATCGCCGCCTCGGCGTCCTCCCGTTCTGCGCAGTCCTCCCGTTCTGCCCAGTCCTCCGGGGCGACGACGATCGTGCCCATTCCCCTGCCCGGGCCGCTGTCCGGTGAGGGTCTCATCCCGGAATCGCCGAGGTTGTCGGAGATCACCGTCGACGAATGGCTGCGGATGCGCTGAGCAGCCAGGGCGTATCATCCATTCCGGAGGTGCACATGGAGTGGAACTGGCTGGAATTCGGTCTTGACGGCGTCGACGCGATCAGGATCGTCGCGTCCTGCATCATCTTCTACGGCGGGATCATCCTTCTCCTGCGGGTCCTCGGCCAGCGCACCCTGGCCAGTCTCTCGAGCTTCGACCTCGCCGCCATCCTCGCGATCGGGGCGATCATCGGTCGCTCGATCCTCGGCGACACCCCGACCCTGGCCGCCGGAGTCCTCGCGCTTGCGACTCTGCTGCTGCTTCAGGCGCTGACCGGACTCGGCAGACGCTTCGGCGTGATCCGCGGTCTCGTCAACTCCCCGGCCATCGTTCTCATGGCCGGGTCCGAGATGCTCGCCGACAACCTCGCCCATGCCCACGTCGACCCCGACGAGGTACTGACCAAGCTGCGCACCGCAGGGGTCCGCCACCTCGGCGAGGTGGCCTGTGTGATCCTCGAACCGACCGGCCAGATCAGCGTCATCCGCCGCGGAGCCCCGATCGATGATGCACTGCTGGCAGGGGTCGTCGGAGCCGAGCGCGTGCCCCGGGAGGGGTGAAGGCGGGACCCGGTGACGGGCGGTGCGCGCAGCTGCCCGGAAAAATCCGACATGTCGGACGAATTTGTCGTCCGGCGGATGTCCGCGTCTTGACCGCGTCCACTAGCGTCTTCTCAGAATGAGCAAGTGCCCCTTGCCCATCCGGGACTGCACCGATCCGGAAGGAAGACGATGACGTCGAACACACACCTGACAATTGAGGCTCTTGCGCATATCGTCCGAGGCGGCGGCCATCCGGTCCTCGCCGACACGACAGCGATGACACAATCCCACGACTTCGCCGTCGACGCTGTGTCCACGCTTCCCGTCTACGGTCGCTCCACAGGCGTGGGCGCGAACAAGTCGATCGAACTGGCCGAGAGCAACTCGATCGACCAGGACCTGAGGCTGCTGCGCAGCCATGCGGTCGGCGCCGGCGAATTGGTCGACGACGAGACGGTGCGTGCGGCGCTGGTGATTCGTGCGAACCAGTTGGCCCGCGGCGGTGCGGGCATCTCGGCCGACGTCGTCACCGCCCTGGACGAACTCCTCAGCGACAACGCCCGACCCGCCATCCACGAGGTGGGCTCATTGGGCACCGGCGACCTGTCCCAGATGGCCGAGCTTGCTCTGACCCTCATCGGGGAACTCCCAACACAGGACGGCGGAACCCGAACCTACTGGACACCGCACGGCGGGGACGCCCTGCCGTTCATCTCCAGCAGCGCCTTCACCGTGGCAAAAGCCGCCCGCGCCGTGGCCGAGATCGACGACTACCTCGACCACAGTGTGAGAGTCGCAGTCGCGTCGATGCGGGTGACCGGCGCGAACCTCGAGCCCTTTGCGACTGCGGTGCAGAACGCCCGACCCGAACCCGGAGGGCACGAGGCTGCGGCTCGCCTCCTCGCCGCCATCGGTCCCCGCTCGTGGGAGGCCAAGCGACTGCAGGATTCCTTCGGTTTCCGCGCGCTCACCCCGGTGCTCGCGGCTCTGCTCACGGCCCGATCCCGCTTGGCCGCGGCGATCGAGGTCGAAATGAATGCGAGCCCGGAGAACCCTCTCGTCGACGTGGACTCCGCGTGGATCTATCACAACGGCAACTTCCACACTCAGCAGCTGATGATGGATCTCGAGGCCGCCGGACTCGCGCTCTTCGGCGCGGCGCAGCTCTCCTTCGACCGGACCATGCGTCTGTCCGAGCCCGAGATCACCGGACTCGATCCCTTCCTCTCCGACTCCGAGCCGGGCAGCAGCGGAATCATGATGGTCGAATACGTCACCGCCTCGGCGCTGAACGAACTGCGCATCCACGCACAGCCTGCCTCGCTGGCGAACGTCACCGTCTCCCGCGGAACCGAGGATCACGCACCGTTCACAGCCCAGGCCGCCCGGCAGCTGCTCAAAGGCCTCGAGCAGGCCAGACGGATACTCGCCGTCGAACTCCTCGGCGCCGCCCGCGGACTCGACATGATCGGAACCGAGGACGACAGCACAGCTTCGGCGCCCTATCTCGACTACATCGCCGCCGCGCCCCTGAACCGCATCCTCGCCGACCGACCACTGACGGACGACATCGCTGCACTCGAACGGTTCGTCCACACGAACCTCGGGGCCCTCCCACTGAAGGACATGAACCGATGACCACCACACCTCAACCACAGGCCATCGACGATGTGCCCTTCGGCCGATTCCACGCGCGCATCACCGCCATGACATTCGGTGCCAACTTCTCTGACGGCTATGCGCTCGGAATCATCGGCGCACTGCTCCCGGTGCTCGGGACGCAATGGGATCTGGGCGGCGTCGAATCCGGTCTGCTCGGTGCTTCGGCGCTCATCGGACTCTTCTTCGGCAGCGTCATCCTCGGCCGGGTGAGCGACCGGATCGGCCGACAGAAGGTCTACGTTCTCAATTTCCTGCTCATTGCCGTCGCTTCGGCGCTCCAACTGTGGGCACCCGAGTTCTGGAGCCTGTTCGTCCTTCGCCTGCTCATCGGCTTCGGGCTGGGAGCCGACTACGCCGTCGGTCCCACTCTGCTCTCGGAATTCGCGCCGAGGCGGCACCGCGGAATGATGCTCGCATCGCTGACGGTGATGTGGACGGTCGGCTATGTGGCCGCCAATGTGCTCGGCGTCTACCTGGTTGGGGACGGCGATTCCTGGCGCTGGCTCCTCGCCTCGGGTGCGATCCCCGCGCTCATCGTGCTCATTGTTCGCATCGGCGCCCCCGAATCCCCGGCTTGGCTCATCAGTAAGGGCCGGGTGGACGAGGCGAAGACGATCGTCAAGAAGTACATCGGGATCGACATCACCCCGGATCAGTTCCCCGCCGAATCCTCGGAGGAGATCAGCGCTACCGATTTCAAGGAGCTCTTCGGCCCGCGGATGCGGAGATACACCTGGTTCGGAGTGATCTTCTACAGCGCTCTCGTGCTGCCGTACTTCGCGATCTACACCTTTGTGCCGACGATCTTCACCAGCCTCGAGGTCAAAGACGAGGACCTCCAGTACCTCATCCTCAATCTGTTCCTGCTCGCGGGCGGGATCGCCGGCCTGTGGCTCGTGCAGAAGTTCCGCCGGCGTCCCGCGACGTTCTGGTCCTTCGTCGTCCTCACGGTCTCGCTCGTTCTCCTCGGAGTGTTCTCAGGAGCGAACCTCATCCTGCTGATGATTCCCTTTGCGATCTACACGTTCGTCATGTCGGCGGCGTCCAACCTCACCCAGGTCTACCCGCCCGAGCTGTTCCCCACGAGCCTGCGTGCCTCCGGCGTCGGCCTGCTCAACGGACTCAGCCGCATCGCCTCGGCGGTGGGGACCTTCATCCTTCCGATCATGCTCGAAGGCTGGGGGATCGCGGTGTCGATGTACGTCCTCGCCGCTGTCCTCGCCGTCGGCGCGATCTTCACATGGCTGTGGGCGCCGGAGACCGCGAAGAACCACATCGTCTGAGGACCGCGGCTCCGGTCGAATTCGCAGAGTGCTCCGGCGGGATCACCGCAGGTTGTTCAGCCGGCGCTCTCCAATCCGAGCAGGCGTGCGCCATTGCGCCACAGCACCGAGCGCATCCACTCATCTCCCAGACCCAGCCCGGCCAGTCCGGCGATCTGATCGGCGTACTGGTAGGGGATGTTGGGGAAGTCGGAGCCGAGGATGATCTTGTCGGACAGTCCCGCCAGGCGTTCGCGGTAGGCGGGGTCCACCTCGGCGGGGGAGGAGAAGAACCCGGAGACGTACATGGTTGTGTCGAGGTACACCCCGCTGTGGTTCTCGGCGAGTTCGGCGAATTCATCGTATTCGGGCATGCCCATGTGGGCGATGACGAAGTTGAGGGCGGGGAAGCGCTCGAGCACATTCGCCACCGCGCCCGGCCCGGTGTAGGTGCCGGGCAGGGGCTCGGATCCGGCATGGATGACGATGGGCACCTGCGCCTCGGCGAGTGCTTTCCAAGCCGGGTCGAGGACCCGGTCGTCGGGCGAGAAGTTCCCGACCTGGACGTGCATCTTGAACAGTTTCGCCCCCGCGGCCAGAGCGGCGGGAACGTAGTCGGCGGACTCCGGCTCGGCATAGAGGGTGCTGCAGTGGATGACATCGTCGTGGGCGGCCGCGAATTCGGCATTCCACTCATTGAGCCAGGCTGCCATGCCCGGCTTGTGCGGGTATGTCAGCGCCGGAATCGCACGTATCCCCAGGTCACGGACGATCGACAGGCGCGTCTCGGTGTCGTAGCGGTAGTGGATCGGCCAGGCCCTGCCGTAGTTGGATTCGGCGTCGTCGAAGTAGGCCCACACCTTGTCGAGGACCTGCTGTGGCAGGAAGTGCACGTGGATGTCGGCGAGTCCGGGCAGTCCGAGCGCCTCGAGATAGGCGGGGATATCCGCATCGCTGCGCGGAGGCGCGGTCATCGTCGCCGGAACCGTCGCCGCGAGCGACTGCGCGGCCGTGTGCTCGTGCTCACGCCCGCTCGTCTGCGCGTCTGATCGCGCGCTCGTCGAAGAGTGCCCGGGAACTGCATCGTCGAAGTCATCCATGATCCCAGCCTAGGCCGAAGGTCGCCGGAGATCGACGAAGGCCGCCCGAGCATCGTAGCGAAACACGTCCTCAGCGGCCGCCCAAGCGTCCGTCATAGACTTCCCGCATGACGTTCTCCGATCCGTTCGAGGTCACGGTCCCGTCCGGCACGCGCCCGATCGGCGAAGGACCGTTCTGGACGCCGGGCACGGCCGTGAACTGGACCTTTCGACGCTTCGACTTCGACCGCGACCCCGTCGAGGTCATCCGTCCGATGCACGTGATCGAGGATTCACCGGCCGGTGCTCTCCTGTGGATGCCCGGCGGCACCCCGACCGCGGAGGCCCGGATCATCGGCTGGGAGGACTCCGATCCTCATGACGTTCCGCACGAGGTGCGGTTCCGTCCCATCGCCGAGGCGCCCCGACGAGTCGCTGTGCCTGGCACCTGGCGCGGTCTCGGAGTCCTCAAGATCGTCCCGCCGGACGTTCCGTTCTCCGTCTGGGTGCTGCTCAAACCGGGAGAGGGCGAGCAGATGCACGCCGATTGGTACATCAATCTCGAGGCGACTCATCGCCGCACCGACGACACTCTATTCACCAGCGATCACATCCTCGACATCATCTTTCCCAACGGAGCCGCGCCCAACGGAGCCGCACCCCTGAACGCCGCCGACGGTCGTCTCGACCCGAGCGGCGCGAAGTTCAAGGACGAAGACGAACTGGCCTCAGCCGCCGAGAACGGGGCCTGGCCGCGTGAATGGTCCGAGACCATACGGGGCAACGGGACGCAACTGCTCGACCGCCTCGGCGAGTTCACCTGGGCCTTCGACCCGAAGTGGGGGGACCTGGCCCGCCGTCTGGCCGGCGGGGAGACCGCGAAGACGGGATGTCTGGGTCCTGCGGGACAACCGGATTCGGATTCATCTCACACGCAGGAACATTCTCAGCCGAAGCAGGAACATCGACGGGTCTCCGGCGGTTGCTACGGCAAGGACTGGATCTGATCTCCACCCGAGCAGCGCCCCGCCGGTCGGGACCCTGCACCGAATGCCCACCCGGGCAGAATTGCGATGAAAGGAACACTCTCTCATGACGAGCAACCACAGAGTCCGCCTCAACTCCCGCCCGGTCGGCGCGCCGACGGCCGAGAACTACCTCATCGATGAGGTTCCACTCGAGTCTCCCGGTGAGGGACAGGTGCTGCTGCGCACCCTCTATCTCTCGCTCGATCCATATATGCGCGGTCGGATGTCGGATGCGAAGTCCTACGCCAAGCCCGTCGAGGTCGGCGACGTCATGGTCGGTGCCACCGTCTCCGAGGTCGTCGAGTCGAACTCGGACGACTTCTCCGTCGGCGACATCGTGCTCGGCTACGGCGGATGGCAGGAGTACTCGGTTGAGAACACCGGTCACCTGCGCCGCATCGACCCGGAGCTCGCCCCGATCAGCACCCACCTCGGCGTGCTCGGAATGCCCGGGTTCACCGCCTACGCGGGACTGCTCGAGATCGGCCGTCCGCAGGAGGGCGAGACCGTCGCCGTCGCAGCGGCCACCGGTCCGGTCGGCTCGGTCGTCGGGCAGATCGCGAAGATCAAGGGCGCCCGGTCCGTCGGCATCGCCGGAGGCCCGGAGAAGGTCGCCCACCTGGAGGAGCTCGGCTTCGACGTGGCCCTCGACCACCGCTCGGGCAACCTCAAGTCCGAACTCGCCGAGGCGGTGCCGCAGGGTATCGACGTGTACTTCGAGAACGTCGGAGGTGATGTCTTCAACGCCGTCCTGCCGCGCCTGAACACCTACGGGCGCGTTCCTGTCTGCGGACTCGTGGCCAACTACAACCTCACCGCTCTGCCCGAGGGACCCGACCGTTCGGGTGCGCTGATGGGCCAGATTCTGACGAAGTCGCTCAACGTCCGCGGCTTCATCCAGACCGAGTTCGCTGAGCGGCTGACCGGCCAGTTCCTCACCGACATGAGCGGCTGGATCAATGAGGGCAAGATCCGCTACCGCGAGGACATCCGTCCGGGACTCGAGAACGCTCCCGAATACTTCAACGACCTGCTCACCGGCGGAAACTTCGGCAAGATGGTCGTCGCCGTGGGTGCGGAGAGCTGAGGAAGTTCCTCACTCAGGGTTCGTACCTGATGACAGGAAACGAGTCCCGGACGATGCGGCGCAGGTCGGCGAGGTCGGAGTTCGGCTCCACCTCGCCGATTGCCCGTGCCTGAACGAGAAGGTTGCCGATCGCCGTCGCCTCGACAGGTCCGGCGACGACGGGGCGACCCGTACGTTCGGCCGTGAGTCGGCACAGCAGTGTGTTCTGCGAACCCCCGCCGACGATGTGAACGACATCGACCTGCCTGCCGGTGAGCTCCTCGGCGGTCTCGATGGTCTCTCGATACGCCTCGGCGAGAGATTCGAGGATGCTGCGCACGATCTCCGCGGGTCCTTCCGGAGGACGAATCTCGTGTTCACGACACCAATCGGCGATTCGCGTGGGCATGTCTCCCGGCGGAGTGAACCGATCGTCTGAGGGGTCGAAGATCGGGACTTCGCCGGTCACCCGCTCGGCCTCGCTCAGAAGGGTCTGCAGGTCCGCGCTGCGTTGGGCATCTGTGGAGTGGCGGTGCCAATGGCGCATGGATTCGCTCAGCAGCCACAGTCCGGAGACGTTCTTGAGGAACCGGACGGTTCCATCGACCCCGCCCTCGTTCGTGAAGTTGGCATCCCGGGCAGCCTCGGAGAGGACCGGCCGGTCGAGCTCGAGTCCGACGAGCGACCAGGTTCCGCTGGAGATGAATGCCGAGTTCTCCGTGGTGAACGGTACGGCCACGACCGCCGAGGCGGTGTCGTGGCTGCCGACGGCCGTGACCGTGATTCTGGGGTCCGGGGTCGAGGTCGCGGAAGGAAGGCTTCCTGCGCTCAGCCGGGCGGCGACCGCCTCGGTGAGGGCGCCGATGGGCTGACCGGGAGCGATGAGCTCGGGCAGGAGCACCGGGTCTGCACCGGCGAGGCTCGCAAGCTCTGAGTCCCAAGTCGTTTCCTCGACCCGGAGGAGCCCCGTGGTCGAGGCATTGGTGAGTTCGGCGCGGATGGTTCCGGTGAGCCAATAGGCGATGAGATCGGGGATGAGGACGACAGCATCCGCGAGATCCAAGAGCCCGGTCTCTGCCTCGGCGGCGAGCTGGAACACGGTGTTGAAGTCCAAGTGCTGCAGGCCGTTGCGGGCATAGAGGTCGGCAGGATCGATGCGGGCGTGGACGAGGTCCACCCCGTGGGAGCTGCGAGTATCACGGTAGTGATGGGGCAGCCCCAATAGCCGACCGCGGCGGAGGAGTCCGTAGTCGACTGCCCAGGAGTCGATGCCGATGCTGCGCAGCCCGGGCGCAGCGCGAACCGCCTCGCGAAGCCCGTCCTCGAGGGCAGCGTAGAGCGACGAGATGTTCGAGTACAAGCCTTCGGCGGGGGTGTGCTCGGCCGCCGAGCGGTCCGCGCTGCCAAATCCGGAGTCCGCTGTCGCGGGGACAGTCTCGGTGAGATGGAGCGGTGAGTTGGGGAACCGAGCGATGTGCTTCATGTGCAGGCGCCCCTCGGCGATGCCGCCGAGGATCACCCGGCCGCTCGTCGCCCCGAGGTCAACGGCGGCGAGCGTTAGCGGAGCGGGGGATTCCATCTTGTCCATTCGGAGTCGTGTCTCAGTATCTGTGTATCTGTCGAACTCACCGCAGGAACGCCGCAGCGACTCCCGCGTCGACGGGCACGTGCAGGCCGGTGGTGTGTGAGAAGTCGTCGGTGCACATGGCGAACACGGCGTTCGCGACATTCTCCGGCACGACCTCCCGGCCGAGGATGGTCCGCTGGGCGTAGAACTTGCCGAGGTCCTTCTCTTCGATGCCGTAGGTTTTGGCACGCTGGGCGCCCCAGCCGCCGGCGAAGATTCCTGAGCCGCGGACGACCCCGTCAGGGTTGATGCCATTGACGCGGATGCCGTGCTCGCCGAGTTCGGCGGCGAGCAGGCGCACCTGGTGGGCCTGGTCCGCTTTGGTCGCCGAATACGCGATGTTGTTCGGACCGGCGAACACGGAGTTCTTCGAGGAGATGTAGACGATATCCCCGCCCATGCCCTGATCGACGAGGATCTGCGCAGCGTTCTTCGACACGAGGAACGAGCCCTTGGCCATCACGCTGTGCTGCAGGTCCCAGTCCTTCTCCGTGGTCTCGAACAGGGACTTCGACAGCGAGAGCCCGGCGTTGTTGACGACGAGGTCGACGCCTCCGAAAGCGAGCACCGCCTCGGCGAGGGCCGCTTGGACTCCCGCCTCGTCGGACACGTCGGCAGAGACACCGATGGCGACGTCCGCGGAGCCGAGCTCCGCGGCAGCGTCCTGGGCCTTCTCAAGGTCGAGATCGGCGATGACGACGCAGGCGCCCTCGGACGCCAAACGGGTGGCGATGGCCTTGCCGATTCCGCTGGCTGCTCCGGTGACGAAGGCGACGCGGGAGGCCATGGGCTTGGGTGCCGGCTTGCGCTTGAGTTTCGCCTCTTCCAGAGCCCAGTATTCGATGCGGAACTTCTCCTCTTCGGAGATCGGACTGTACGTGGACAGGGATTCCGCGCCGCGCATGACGTTGATGGCGTTGACGTAGAACTCCCCGGCCACGCGGGCGGTCTGCTTGTCTGCGCCGTAGGAGAACATGCCGACGCCGGGGACGAGGATGATCGCGGGGTCGGCCCCGCGGATGGCCGGGGTATCCGCATCGGCGTAGCGGTCGTAATAGGCCTGGTAGTCCGCCCGGTAGTCCTCGTGGAGGGCTGGCAGGGCGGCGACGATGTCCTCGACCGAGGCGTCGGCTGGGAGGTCGACGACGAGTGGCTTGACCTTGGTGCGCAGGAAATGGTCCGGGCAGCTGGTGCCGAGTTCGGCCAGAGCGCTCAGCTTCTCGCCGGCGAGGAATTCGAGGACGGCAGGGTCATCGGTGAAGTGACCGACCATGGCCCGATCCGCCGAGGCGGTGCCGCGCAGGTGAGGTGCCAGGAGAGCGGCTTTCGCGTGCCGTTCGGCTTCCGGCAGGGCCGCGAAATCCGGGCGGGCCGCACCGAAGGGATCGGACTTGCCGTGCTCGTCGATGTAGGCGGCCGCGGTGTCGATGATCCAGCGGGAGTTCGCCTCCGATTCCTCCGAGGTGTCACCCCAAGCGGTGATTCCGTGCCCACCGAGGATGGTGCCGATGGCGCTGGGATTGGCCTTCTTGATGGCAGCGATGTCGAGGCCGAGCTGGAAGCCGGGACGTCGCCAGGGAACCCAGACGACTTTGTCGCCGAAGATCTTCTTCGTCAGCTCCTCACCGTCGGCGGCAGTGGCAATGGAGATGCCGGAGTCGGGGTGGAGATGGTCGACATGGGCGGCATCGACGAGCCCGTGCATCGCGGTGTCGATCGACGGAGCCGCCCCTCCCTTGCCATGCAGCGTGTAGTCGAAGGCCGCGACCATCTCATCCTCGCGATCGACCCCGGGGTAGGTCCTCTCCATGGCCCGCAGGCGGTCGAGTCTGAGCACGGCCAGTCCTCCCTCAGTGAGCGTTCCGAGATCTCCCCCGGAGCCCTTGACCCAGAGGAGTTCGACCTCCTCGCCGCTCACGGGATCGACATCGGTGCCTTTGGCGGAGGTGTTGCCGCCGGCGAAGTTCGTATTGCGGCGATCCGAACCCAGGGAGTTCGAACGGCGGATGAGTTCATTCACCGTGGGATTGATCGTGGTCATGCTTCTCCTCAGGAGTCGTCAGTGAGGGGTGGGACAGGGATGGAAGAATTCAGATCCGGCTCAGGCGCCCCAGCCGGCCTGGGTGCCGCCGATGCGATCGGCCGCGATCTTCTCCTGGTATCCGGACTCGCGGAAGGCGCGCTGCGGATTAGCAGGAAGCCCGCGGGAGCTTCTCCATTCGGCAAGTGCCGGGCGGACGTCCGTGTGGAAGGCATCCATGAAGACGTCATTGGCGGCTAGGACATCGCCGGACTTCTGCGCGTCACCGAGGGCGTCGGTGTCGATCAGCAGCACACGCGCGGTCATCTCCTGCACATTGAGCACGGATCGGATCTGTCCCTCGATCTTGTTCTCCACGTTGTGGCACTGGTCGAGCATGAAGGCGACGTCAGGGTTGTTCAGTCCTCCGCCGCGAACGACCTCGTAGAGGATCCGGAAGAGCTGGAACGGATCAGCGGCACCGACGATGAGGTCGTCATCGGCGTAGAACCGGGAGTTGAAGTCGAAGGAGCCCAGCTTCCCCAGGCGGAGCAGCTGCATGACGATGAACTCGATGTTGGTTCCCGGAGCGTGGTGTCCCGTGTCGAGGCAGACCTTAGCCTTCTCCCCGAGCGCGGTGACCTGGGCGTAGCTCGTTCCCCAGTCGGGGACATCGGTGTGGTAGAACGCGGGTTCGAAGAACTTGTATTCGAGGACCAGACGCTGATCCTCGCCGAGGCGATCGTAGATCCTGCTCAGCGATTCGTGAAGCCGATCCTGTCTGCCGCGCAGATCGGCCTGTCCGGGATAGTTCGAACCTTCTGCCAGCCAGATCTTGAGGTCGCGGGAACCCGTGCGATCCATGACATCGATGCATTCGAGATGATGATCGATCGCCTTCGTCCTGATCCGATCGTCCTCATGGGTCAGCGCCCCGAATTTGTAGTCATCGTCTTGGAAGGTGTTCGAGTTGATGGTTCCCAGCTTCACCCCCACCTCGGCGGCATGATCGGCAAGGGCGTCGAAGTCACAGAGGTCCCAGGGGATGTGGAGGGCAACCTGCGGGGCGAGGCCGGTGAGCTCGTGCACCTTGGCGGCATCGGCGACCTTCTCGAACGGATCGCGCGGAGTGCCCGGAGTGCCGAAGACTTTGAACCTCGTCCCGGAATTGCCGAATGCCCAGGAGGGAAGTTCGATCGACTGCTTGGCCAGTTGGCCGGTGATGTCTGCGAAGGTGGGGTGAGTGCTCATGGGAGCTGCATGTTCCTAACTGTTGCCGTGCTTCTTGCATTCGCGTTTCGTGAGTCGTCGCTGGGTCAATCGGTGCGAGAGAGCTGATCGTTGAGATTGAAGATCTCCTGCAGCCGTTCGGGACCGGAGTCGAAGGAGCCGCCCGCCGCGAACAGCGGCGACATCGAGTCCTGCCAGGCAGCATTGATCTCGGTCAGCTCCATACCCTGCTGCGCGGCTTCGTAGTCCTCTGTCTCGAGGTAGCCGATGACCATTCCTGCAGCATCGGCGAAGAGAGAGTAGTTGCGCCATCCGGTCTCGTGCAGGGCCCGGAGCATTTGCGGCCACACGCTTCTGTGCCGCTCGATGTACTCGTCGAGGTGAACAGGGTCGACCTGCATCCTGAAGCAGACGCGCTCCACGTCAGTTCTCCCTCACCGCGGGCGTCCCGTCGGGACGGATGTTCCCGACGGCCACCTCGGTGGCATGGTCGGCGTCGAGGAGTCGGCCGTAGCGTTCGATCTCGATCTCTTCGAGCGTCTTGTTCTGCGTCTTCGGTGCCCAGATCGTGCCGATGAGCAGTGCCGCGACGAGCAGTCCGAGAATGAGGACGCCGACACCGTGGAGACCGGTCTTCTCTAGCATGAGCGGGAACCAGAGTGAGAGCACTCCGACCATGACGCGAACGATCATGAACATGAAGCCCTGGGCAGACGCACGATACCGGGTTGCGAAGAGCTCGGCGGCCCACAGTCCGTAGAACGCCTGTGCCCCGAGTCCTGACGAGATGCCCCAGCCGATGGCGAAGACGAGCAGGGAGAACCAGCCGGCCGGACCATAGATGAGGACCGCCCAGGCGATGATTCCGAGACCGGCACCGAGGCAGTAGAGCCACCGGCGAGAGACCTTGTCGCCGTAGCGCATGAAGCCCCAGAAGGTGGCGGCGCTGGTGAGGCCCCACACGAGAACCTGGAGCAGGTACTGCGATCGGGCGTCTGTGAGACCGGTGGCCTCATAGATCCGCGGCTGGAAGATGCCTGCCTGACCGGCCACCGTGTTCCACAGGCCGTAGACGCCGATGAGGAACAGCAGTGCGATGATGTTCTTCCTGTTCGTGAAGAGCTGGAAGAATCCTCGGTAGGTGCCGACCGTGTCGGGGTTGGAGTTCTTCTCGGTCCAGCGCCGTGATTCGCTGAGTCCGCGCCGCACCCACCACGTGATGAAGGCGATGACGAAGAGGTGGGCGAAGATGAATCGCGAGCCCAGCAGACCCATCGGCTCGAGCAGTGCGGCAAGCAGGTAGCCGATCATGGGGCCGATCGACCAGGCGAGCTGTGCGACGCCGACGTGACCGGCGCGGCGGCCGTCCGGAGCTTCCTCTGCGATGTAGGTCCATGCCGCTGTGACTCCCGCTCCCACCGCGATGCCGGTGAGAATGAAACCGATGAGCAGCATGGAGAAGTTCATCGCGAAGATCGCGAACAGAGTGCCGAACATGTAGAGCAGCAGGTCATAGGTGTAGATGAATTTGCGTCCGTAGCGTTCACAGAGCGGGCCTCCGATGGCCGCGCCGATAGCCGCTCCGAAGGCGTTGGCACTGAGAGCGCTGAGCAGACCGACGGCCAGACTGTCGAGTCCGAACTCCGCCTGCCACAGACTCATGCTGGTGGCGATGGCGATGATCGATCCTGCTTCGATGTAGTTCGACATGGCCACCGCGACGGTGGCCTTCCATTTGGACGACGTCGTTGTGTCCGTCATGCGTTCCTCCGATATGGACGAGCGACCGCATGGACGGCGGTCGCAGCTGTGCCGACAGCGCAGATGCGCGAGCGCGGCGGTGCGGATGCTGGTGTGAAACGAGTCGCTGGGCCATTCCGATTGAAACGTTTCAATATTGACGTTTGGAACGATAGCATGTCGTGTGAGTCACATCAAGACTGCGCGGAGGAATTCGGGCAGAATGAGAGTTGCCCGTGACCGCTGACCTGGAAGGACCACCATGGCGAAAGTGAGTATGCGCGATGTCGCATCCCGCGCCGGCGTCTCGGTCGGGACGGTGTCACACGTGGTCAACGGCTCGTCGAAGGTCTCTGAGGCCACCATGCTCAAGGTCAACGACGCGATCGAAGAGCTGGGATTCGTGCGCAACGCGGCGGCAAGACAGTTGAGATCCGGGCGGAGCAGCAGTCTCGGACTCGTCGTCCTCGACGCCTCGAATCCATTCTTCGCCTCGGTTGCCCACGGTGCGCTGGAGGCCTGCGATGTCGCGGGGCTGTCTCTCCTCCTCGGCGACTCCGGAACCGACGAGGCGCGGGAATCGAAGTACCTCGATCTCTTCGCCGAACAGCGTGTCAACGGACTTCTCGTCACTCCTTCGGGAGCTGACCTGTCCAAACTCGAGTCGATTGCGTCGAAGGGCACACCGGTCATGCTCGTCGACCGAGCACCCGGCGACTTCGCGCTGTCATCAGTGACGGTCGACAACGTCGCCGGTGGTCGAATGGCGCTCGACCATCTCATCGCCGGGGGATCGTCGGCACCGATCTTCGTCGGCGGACCGTTGTCGCTGCCTCAGGTGGCGGACCGCTATGCCGGAGCCCGGGACCGGGCTCGCGAAGCCGGAATCGAGCTTCCCTTGTTCGAGTCGAGCGAGATGACGATCCTGGCCGGGCGTGACGTCGGTGAGCGCATCGTCTCCCTGCCGGAGGCGCAGCGACCGGATGCAGTCTTCTGCGCGAACGATCTGCTTGCCGTCGGTGTCATGCAGGCTGTCATCATGTTCACCGAACTGCGCATTCCCGACGATCTTGCGATCATCGGCTACGACGACATCGACTATGCGCTCTCGACGATCGTTCCACTGACCTCGGTGCGGCAGCCTGCCGGACTCCTGGGGCGCACCGCAGTCGAGACGCTGCTTGCCGAGAACGAATCCTCGGCAACTGCCCATTGCGACCAGATGTTCACTCCTGAGCTTGTGATCAGGGAGTCGACGAGACCCGTCTGACGCTCACCCGAAGTGCGCGAATGCCTCGGCGGGGTCGAGGCCGAAGCTGAGCGCCAGGGTGAGGACGATGCGGGCCTTGCGGGCATCGAGGAGCCCGGCTGGAATGAGCCCGGACTCGAGCAGTCCGATCTCACCGCCGAGGTAGCCGTAGGTGCTCCGCAGGCTCGCACCCGACCCGGTTCGCGAAGCAAGTACGACGGGCATGGCCTCGCCGAGGCGGGTCGCCGCGGGCACCAGGTGCTCGGGGACGTGGCCCCCTCCGACACCCGAGATCACGGCACCGGCGAAACCGGACTCGAGGATCCCGGCCAGGGTCTCCTCCGGTTCGCCCATCCCCACCTCGGCGAGGGCGACCTTCGCCAGGGAATCGGGGCGAGGCAACCCGGCGAAGGGGGACGGCGCGGTCGGAGCGGGAGCGTGGGGCAGTCGGAGCGCATCCTCGCTCAGCCACCCGATGGCGCCGAGGATGGGACCCGAGGAGAACGCGGCTGTCGAGGACACATGTGACTTGCGGACGAAGCGCGGATCGTGGACCTCGTCGTCGAAGACGAGACTCGCCGGCAGGTTCCTGACCAGCGGCGACAGTGCTGTCAGTGCCGCGGCACGCACATTCGCCGGACCGTCGGCGCCGGGCAGTGTGGGATTGCGCATCGCGCCGGTGGCGGCGATGTGCGTGCCCGAATCGTTGAGCAGCCAGAGACCGAACGCGGACTCCTCCAAGGTGTCGGTGCCCTGGGTGAGGACGATCCCGTGCGCCTCCGTGGTGCGGGCGAGCTCGACGACGTCGAAGAGCATGTCGAGGGTGACGTTCGCGCTCGAGACCTGCGAGACCTGCGTGAAATCGGCCTGCAGATCCGGCCAGATGCGGTCGAGACCGGCGGCAGCGGCGATCTCGGCCCCGCTGAGTGCGGGTGCGACCCCACCTGAATGATTCGCCGTCGAGGCGATGGTTCCGCCGAGGGCGGCGAGGAGCAGGTGCGGGGGAGTGGTGGACGAAGCGGTGTCAGGCATGCTCATGAGTCTATCTGTCAGTGCCGTTTGCTAGCCTCGGCGCATGGATCCCGATACCGTGCTCCGGCTCGCCCATGACCAGGCCATGCAGTACCCCTCGGTCGTCATCGACCATCCTTTCGGGCCCGAGAACACCGTCTACAAGGTGCGCGGCAAGATGTTCATGATGCAGTACGAGCTTCACGGCGTGCCGAGCATGAATCTCAAGATCGATCCCCTCGACGGCGAAGTGCTCCGCGACGCCTACGCGGAGATCACCCCGGGATATCACATGAGCAAGAAGCACTGGATCACCGTGGCCGGGGCCGGGGATGATGAATCTGCGGCCGGCGGCAACGCACTCGACGCCGAACTCCTCCACGATCTCGTCCTCGAGTCCTACTGCCTGGTCGTGGCGAAGGTGCCGAAGAAGGACCGGCCTGTGGACCCGACGACCTTCGGCGGGAGGGATGCCGCGGGCTGAGCACACTCCCGAATTGGCAAGCCGGCGCCTCGGCGCAGAGAATAGTCCGTATGTCCGCCCTGTCATCCGCACTCGCCTACCGGCGACTGCTCGAGTCGAATGCCACCCTGCGTATGCTCCGGGCCGACAATATCGCGATCATGGCCGCCTCCCTCGACGCCCACCTCGGTCGGCCCGGCACCCGGCTGAACACCGAGGATCTCCACGAGAGCATCGACGCCGACCTCGAAGAGCTGCGCGACCACTTCGACCTGTCGCTGAAGACCGCGAAGGCCTACTGCGACGATTGGCGCCGCGCGGAGATCCTCGTCCGCAGGCCGGCCACTTCCGCCAGAGGCGAGACCTATGAGCTCTCGGCCGCCGGCTTCGACGCCGTGAGGATCCTCGAGCAGCTGCGCACCCCGCCGCAGACCGCCACGGAGTCCCGCCTGGTCAGCCTCGCCCAATCCGTGCGACAGCTGGCCATCGACACGGACCCCGACAGCTCACGCCGCTTGGCCTCACTCGCGGCCGAACGCGACCGCATCGACGCCGAGATCGCCCGGGTCCGGCGCGGCGACCCGCGCTCGGTCGTCCTCGACCGCAGACGTGCGAACGAACGCGTCGGCGACATCCTCCAACAGGCTCAGGGACTACCGGCCGACTTCGCCCGCGTCCGCGCCCGCTTCGAGGAGCTCAATCAGGAGCTGCGGGTCTCGATCCTCGCCGCCGAAGACTCTCAGTCCCAGGTCCTCGACGAGGTGTTCCGCGGCGTCGACCTCATCGAATCCTCCGATGAGGGGCGGACCTTCTCGGCCTTCTCCGCGCTCGTCCGGGATCCCGAACAGGCCGCCGCCTTCGACGAAGACATCGCCGCCATCCTCGACCGCGACTTCTCCGCCACACTCTCACTCGAGACCCGGCGGGCCCTGCGCACACTGATGCGGGCCATGAAGGACGGCTCCCGCGAGGTCTCGGACATCCTCTCCGAATTCGCCCGCGGCCTGCGCCGCTACGTCCACTCCCACGAATTCCAACGCGACCGCGTCATGCGCACCCTCATCCAGGAGGGCCTGGCCGCGGCCGCGCCCGTGGCGAAGGTCCGCAGACCCTACGACGACATCGGCATCGACCTCGAACTCTCCAGCGTCGCCCTGGCCAGCGTCGGCGAAGTCGTCCTCCACGACCCCGCAGAGTTCGATGCCGGCGAAGAACTGGGTGAGGCCGCCGAGTCCGAGGTCGACTTCGCCGAACTCATCGCCGTCGCCCGCGAATCGGAGATCGACTTCGCCGAGCTGAGCGAGAACATCAACACCGTCGTCGGCGAGACCGCAGAGGCCTCCGTCGCCGAGGTGCTCGACCGCTTCCCCGCCACCCAGGGTCTGGCGAGCGTCGTCGGCCTGCTGTCCCTGGCCAGCACCTATGGAAACGTCGATCCGGAATCGCGGGAGCTCCTCGAATGGTCGGGCATCGACGGCATCGGCCGCTCCGCCCTGATCCGCCGCCACTACTTCACCGAAGGCATCACCCTATGAGCGAGACCACCAGCCCCGCCGACGACGTCTCCGCCGCCCCCGGTGGGACCACCTCGGCGAGCGAATTCCCCGAGACCAACCCCAGTGCCCTGTGGAACGGTGACACCGGAACCCTCGGTGAACGGACCCGCCGGGTGCTGCTCGAACTCCTCAAGGGACCCTACGTCTCCGGGTCCCAGAGTCCGCAGCTGTGGGCCGCGCTCGTCGCCGACGTCGACCTCGTGCGCTCGCGCCTGCACGATCTGTTCCTCGAACTCGTCATCGACACGATCGACGAATTCGCCTTCACCCGCAAGATCGTCACCGAAGAGATCGACGCCCCCGCCGCCGTGCGCAGCGAACGCCTGACCTTCCTCGACGCCGCGATGCTGCTCGTCCTCCGCCAGCTCCTCCTCGCCGCACCCGGCGAACGCCGAGTCATCGTCGACCGCGAAGAGGTCTACGAACGCCTTGCGATCTACCGCACCGGCGACGAGTCGACGTTCCAGCGCAACCTCAACGGTTCCTGGAACCGGATGAGCAACCGCCTGCGCGTCCTCCACAAGGCCGGCGAGGACCGGTTCGAGATCTCCCCGATGGTGAAGTTCCTCGTCGACGAGGACCGGGTGCGCGAACTCATCGACGTCTACGAACGCATCGCCGCCGGTGAGGTCTCGCCCGGTGAAGTCTCGCCCGGTGAAGCCGACACCACCGAGGCGGTGGATTCCGCCGACACCGACGCCACCGGCACTGACACCACCGATACCGACACCGAGGAGGACGAGTCGTGACCGAGGCCCTGTTCCCCCTCGATGCCGCCTTCGTCGCCGACCAGGCCCGCGCCCGCGGAGCGAACCGTCCCGATGTCGGCAGCCAGTGGCGGCTGTCGGAGATCCAGATCGCGAACTGGGGCACCTTCGACGCCGACATCCACCGCATTCCCGTCTCGCACAAAGGCCACCTCATCACCGGGCCCTCGGGATCGGGAAAGTCCTCCCTGCTCGACGGCATCGCCGCAGTGCTCACCCCCGACAAGTGGCTGCGCTTCAACGTCGCCGCGCAGACCGCCGGTGCCCGCCTCGACCAGCGCAGCCTCGTCAGCTACGTTCGCGGCGCCTGGACGAGGACCGCGGACTCCGACGAAGACCGGGTGGTCAGCAAATACCTGCGTCCGCGCGCCACCTGGAGCGGCATCATCCTCCGCTACGACAACGGCACCGACAAGCCGCTGAGCCTGGCCCGGCTCTTCTTCATCAAGGGCTCGGGCACGAAGACCGCCGATCTCTCCGATGCCTGCATCCTCGAAAGAGCCGGCCTCGACCTCGCCGACCTGCAGCAGTACGCCCGCACCGGACTCGAGACCCGCAAGCTCAAGGCCGAGCACCCCGAGGCGCTCATCACCTCGAACGGTGCCCACGCGAAGTTCTACGCCCGAATGCGCAAGGTCTTCGGCATGGCCAGCGAATCCGCACTGCAGCTGCTGCACAAGACCCAGTCGGCCAAGAGCCTCGACAGTCTCGACCGACTGTTCCGCGACCACATGCTCGAAACCCCGGTCACCTTCGACCTCGCCGAGACCGCCGTCGGACAATTCGGCGACCTCAAGGACGCTCACGACCACGTCGTCGAACTCCGCCGCCAACGCGACCATCTGCTCCGGCTGCGCGAGGCCTCCACCGGATACGACACCGCCAATGACACCGCGGCGAAGTCGATCGCCCTCAACGAGGCGCTGCTGCCCTTCCAGAAACGTCGCGAACTCGAACTCCTGCGCACCGACCTGTCCACGCTGACCCGGCAGCTCGTCGAACTCGAAGTCGCCGCCGACCGGACCAAGAGAGACTTCGCCGCCGCCGTCGACGAACTCGATCTCGCCCGCCGGGCCACCCTCGAACTCGGCGGTGCCGAGGCCGAGCACCTCCAGCAGCGCATCGACACCGCCGAGACCGAGCGTCGCTCCATCGCCGCCCGCTGGGAGAGTCTCAAACGCCAGCTCGAGCAGGCCGATATCGGCTCAGCGCCGACCACGCAGGCCGAATTCGTCGAACTCCAGGCGCAGATCGCGACCACCCTCGACGATGAGACGCAGGTCGCCGGACCCAGCCACGCCGACCACGACCGCTTCTCCCGAGCACGTGCGAGGGTCCGGGAGCTCGAGGCCGAGATCGACTCCCTGCGCCGCTCCGGCTCGACCGTGCCGAACAATCTGCTGGCCATCCGATCCGAACTCGCCGAAGGCACCGGCCTGAGTGAGAAGGCCCTGCCCTTCGCCGCCGAGCTCATCGAGGTCGACCCTGCAGAAGCGAAGTGGACAGGTGCGATCGAACGCGTGCTGCGGCCCGTCGCACTGACCGTGCTCGTACGCAGCGAGAACCTCGCCACCGTCCGCTCCTGGGTCGACAGCCACCGGATCCGCGGTCGTCTCGTGTTCGAAGAGATTCCCTCCCAGGTGGCCAAACCCCGCCCCGTCGGCAGTGAGAAGTCCCTGGTCAACAAGGTCCGCGTCGCCGAGACCGGGTTCGGCGACTGGGTGCGGTCGACCCTGTCGGAGCGTTTCGACTTCGCCTGCGTCGACCACCCCGACGAACTCGACGACCATGCACGTGCCGTGACCCTCAAAGGTCAGGTCAAGACCTCGCGCACGAGATATGAGAAGGACGACCGGCGCCGCATCGACGACCGCAGCCAATGGGTCCTCGGCGACCGCGAGTCGAAGCTCGAAGCCCTCATCTCGGTCCTCAAGGAGGCCCAGACCGAACTGGCCGAGGTCGAGGCGATCGTCGATGCCGCGAATGCCGAGACCGCCCAGGCCCACCGCCGCCGCGGCATCCTCGCCGGCATCCGCGAACAGGCCTGGCGCGATGTCGACCAAGCGGGAGCACAGGAAAAGGTCGAGGCACTCGAGAGGCAGCTGCGCGAACTCGAAGACGCCGACGGTGATCTCCAGCAGGCAATCGGCGCCGAACGTGAGGCGAAGGCCGCCAAGGACTCCGCAGAGACCGCCCGCACCGAAGCCGACTACGCCCTCCGCGATGCCAACAAGGAGGTCACCGGCCTGCGGGAGGGCATCGCCCGCCTCGAGGACGACGTCAACGCCGGGCGCATCCCGGACGTCGAGGGCCACCTCGGCGAACAGCTCGATGCCCGCTTCCGCCGCATCCAACGCAGCATCCGCCGGGACAACCTCGCCGAGATCGGCCAGCAGGTCTCCCAGACCCTGCAGGCGGAGAAGGACCGCGCGCAGCAGACGGCGAGCGAGGCCGGCCAGTCCGTGACTAGACTCGCGGCCGAGTTCAAGGCCGCTTGGCCCTCGGTGACCTCGCAGCTGACGGCCGAGGTTGCCGACCGGCACGGATATCTGGCGATGCTCGACGAGATCCTCGCCCACGGTCTGCCCGATCACGAGAATCGATTCCGGGACCTGCTGCGGCAGCGCTCCCGCGATCTCATCGGCGAACTGCTCAATGAGATCCACGCGGCCCCGCGCGAGATCGAGGACCGGGTCGCCCCGATCAACTCCTCGCTCCTGCGCTCCCAATTCGACCAGGACCGCTACCTGCGACTCAAGGTCAAGACCCGCCGCTCCGAGACCGTCAACGCCTTCATCGCCGACCTGCGCAAGGTCGCCGGCGGCAGCTGGGGCGAGGAGAACATGGCCACGGCGGAGGAGAAGTACGAGACGCTCGCCGAGGTGATGCGCCGATTCTCCTCGAGCGAGCACGTGGACAAGGTGTGGAAGAACCAGTGCCTCGACACCCGTCTGCATGTGTCATTCCTCGCCGAGGAGATCGACGATCACGGCCGCGCGCACGCCACCTACGATTCCGGGGCCGCGATGTCGGGCGGTCAGCAGCAGAAGCTCGTCATCTTCTGCCTCGCCGCCGCGCTGCGCTACCAGCTCGCCGATCCCGACGAGGCGATCTCGCGCTACGGCACGATCATCCTCGACGAGGCATTCGACAAGGCCGACACCCGCTACACCCGGATGGCGCTCGACATCTTCATCGAGTTCGGCTTCCACATGGTGCTGGCCACCCCGCAGAAGCTGCTCCAGACCATCGAGCCCTACGTGGGCGCGGCGACCTCGATCGAGAACCCGAGCCGTCAGAAGACCCTGGCCTCGACGATGGTGTGGGGCGAGACGGAGCCGTCCGACTCATGACGATGCTCACCGTCGCCGAGGCGAGAGCGAGGGCCCGTAAGCGCCTGCGCTCGTCGATGTCGACGTGGGCGGCACTCGCCGAGGCTGAGGTGAGCGTGGACATCGCCCTGCACCCGCCCACGGAGCGGCAGGTCCTCGCCGATCAGGCCGCCGCGATGGACTGGGCGACGAGTTGGCGGGCCATCGACGCCCCGGGTCACGCTGACCGTGGTCGTCACGTCCGGGCTCTCGATGCCCCGACCGTCGACTGGGGTGAACGATCCTGGGCCCGCGTCGGGCGCCAGCAAATCCCGCTCCGGCTGCACCTGCGCTCCCCTGACGCGGTCGCTGACTTCGCCGGCGGGGACGAGGCGCGGCAGTGGCGGCGCCTGCGGGAGCGGGCCGCGACGATCAGGGCGCGATTCGGGGCCGTGCCGTCGACCGCCTCGGCGGAAGACAGTCCGACCGTCTCGGCGGAAGACGGCCCGACCGTCTCCGCGGACGGTGACCCGACCGCCTCGGCGATCAAGGCGCACGCGAAGCGCATCATCGGGCTCAGCGACGAGGAATTCGCCACCGTCCTCGAGGTCGTCACGTGGTTGCGGGACAATCCGCTCGGCTCCCTGCGGCCGCGGCAGATGCCCATCCGCGGGGTCGACTCGAAATGGTTCGAGGCGCACCGATCCCTCGTCACCGCCCTCCTTGCCGCGGCCGGACACGCCGAGGCGGTCGACGTCCTCGACGCCGAACCGCGGATCCGACTGCGCCTCCTCGATCCCTCACTGCGTCCCGCGGGTCTGAGCGACATCAGCGCACAGGTGGTCGAACTGAACACGATGAAGATCGCCGCACGGATCGTCTTCGTCTTCGAGAACCTCGAATCTGTGCTCGCGATGCCGGACTGGCCGGGGGCGGTCGCCATCCACGGTTCGGGCTACGCCGTCGACACCGTCGCGCGACTGGGCTGGGTGCGCGGGGCGCGCATCCTCTACTGGGGCGATCTCGACTCCCACGGTTTCGCGATCCTCTCCCGGCTGCGTCGGCACCTGCCGCAGGTGGAGTCGGTGCTCATGGACGAGGCGACTCTGCTCGAGCACCGGGACCTATGGGTGCCCGAACCGAAACCGCACACGGGAACGTTCTCCGCCCTGACCGGCACGGAGGGACGGGCGCTGACCCGGATCCGCGCCGAAGGCGACGTCCGCCTCGAACAGGAGCGGATCCCCTGGTCGGCGGCGCTGGAACGACTGGCCGCCTCGGCGGGCGACGATGACGACCCGTCCACCTCGGCGGGGCTGGATCGACCGGCCACCTCGGCGGGGGACCTCGGGTCATGACAGACCGTCCACGGGGTGGGCTGATCGCGCTCTGCATCGCCGAGCTCGTGAGCTGGGGGCTGCTCTACTATTCGCTGCCGGTGGCGGTCGAGCCGATCTCGCAGGACATGGAGTGGAGTCACACGGTCGTCACCGCCGCCCTCTCGCTGGGACTCGTGGTCTCCGCGATTGCCGGGATCCGGGTCGGCAAGCTGCTCGACTCGTACGGGCCGCGGTCGATCATGAGTCTGGGCACGGTCATCGGCGTCCTCGCTCTCCTCATCGTCGCCGCTGCCCCCAATCTGCTCGTCTTCTACCTCGCGTGGGTGCTCGCGGGATTCGCCCAGGCTGCCACGCTCTACCCGCCGGCCTTCGCCGTGGTCACCCGCTGGTACGGGGCGAACCGGGTCAAACCGCTGACGACGATCACGCTGGTCGGAGGACTTGCCTCGACGGTGTTCGCTCCGATCATCGCCTGGCTCATCGATTCCTACGGCTGGCGGCCCACCTATGTCGTGCTCGCGGTGGTCCTCGCGGTCACCGCGCTGCCCATGCACCTGTTCTTCCTCAACCGGAGGTGGACCGACGAGGCGTCGACCGTGACCGAGAAACCCTCGCCGGCGCAGATCCGCACGGTCACCCGCGATCCGCGCTTCGTCGTCCTGCAGATCGCGGTCGCCGCTTCGACCTTCACCCTGTTCGCGGTGACGATCAACATCATCCCGCTCATCATCGAACGCGGAGCCGACTACAGCATCGCGGCCATCGCGCTCGGGCTCGTCGGCTTCGGCCAGGTGACCGGCCGGTTCTTCTACCCGGCGCTGGAGAGACGCAGCAGCCCGCGCTCCCGCACGGTCATCCTCTTCGCCGCAGGCGCCGTGGGGCTGTGGCTGCTCGCCCTCGTGCCCGGGCCGATCTGGCTGCTCATCGGCATCGGCATGCTCGCCGGCGGAGTGCGCGGCTGCATCACCCTGCTGCAGGCCACCGCCGTGTCCGACCGGTGGGGGACGAAGAACTTCGGGGCGATCAACGGTGTCTTCGTCGCCCCGATCACCGTCGGCACGGCGCTGGCTCCCGCGGCCGGGCCGGCCCTGGCCGGTCTCGTCGGCGGCTATCCGCTGATGGCCATCGTCATGGCTGGCCTGCTCACGGCGGCGACGGCCCTGGCGGCCAAGAGCTGAGGATGAGGGTTGGCTGCAGGTCGCAGAACGTGTAAAAAAAGAGGCGATCTTTTTACACGTTCTGCCGATGTGCCAAATCGTTTGTCATATCCGGGGCACCCCGATCCGAGCGCCGCGCTGCCCACGTGTCGCCACTTTCACACTGCTCACCCGAAACGCCCGGGTCTAGACTGACGGTGCGGTCAACACCCCTCACCGGGGCACGCTTTCGAGCCGACCCGGTGCTTATGTTTCAACGGAAGGAACTCAATGCCCACCGTCGCAAGAAACATCGTCGATACGCTCGTGGCCAGCGGAGTCAAGCGCGTCTACGGGATTCCCGGAGATTCCCTCAACGGCTTCACCGACGCCCTGCGGGTCAACCCCGAGCTCGAATGGGTCCACGTCCGCCACGAAGAGGCGGCATCCTTCGCCGCCAGCGGTGAAGCGGCCCTGACCGGTGAGCTCGCCGTCTGCGCGGGCAGCTGCGGACCCGGCAACCTCCACCTCATCAACGGCCTCTACGACGCCCAGCGCTCCCGCGTGCCCGTGCTCGCGATCGCCGCTCACATCCCCAGCGATGAGATCGGCTCGAACTACTTCCAGGAGACTCACCCGACCGAGCTCTTCCGCGAATGCAGCGTCTACGTCGAGCACGTCGCCACTGCCGAACAGATGCCCCGGCTCCTGCGCATCGCCATGCGTGAGGCCGTGGAGAAGCGCGGGGTCGCGGTCCTCGTCATCCCCGGCGATGTCGGTCTGGCAGAGATCGAGGCCGCCGCCGAGGTGATCAAGGCCCATCCCTCGCACATGACCCCTGCGGAATCCCAGCTGGGAGCCGCCGCGGAAGCACTGAACAAGGGCAAGAAGGTCACGATCCTCGCCGGTGCGGGCACCGAAGGCTCCCACGATGAGCTCATCGCCATCGCCGAGAAGCTCCAGGCCCCGATCGTCCACTCCCTGCGCGGCAAGGAGTTCGTCGAATACGACAACCCCTACGACGTGGGCATGACCGGACTGCTCGGCTTCTCCTCGGGCTATCACGCGCTCAAGGACTGCGACACCCTGCTCATGCTCGGCACCGACCTGCCCTATCAGCAGTTCTATCCCGATGACGCCACGGTCATCCAGGTCGATGTCCGCGGCTCCCAGATCGGGCGCAGGACGTCGGTCGACATTCCGCTCGTGGGCACGGTCGCTGACACCGTCGATGCACTGCTGCCGCTGATCAAGTCGAGCCGCAGCAGCACGCACCTGAAGTCGATGACCAAGCACTACGCGAAGACCCGGAAGGATCTCGACGAGCTCGCCACCCCGTCGAAGCGGACGATCCACCCGCAGTATCTGACCCGCCTCATCGACGAGATGGCCGATGACGACGCCGTCTTCGTTCCCGATGTCGGTTCCCCGGTCGTCTGGGCCGCACGGTATCTGACGATGAATGGCAGTCGCCGCCTCATCGGGTCGTTCAGCCACGGGTCGATGGCCAACGCACTTTCCCAGAGCGTCGGCGTGCAGGCCTCCCACGAGGGGCGACAGACCATCGCCATGGCCGGAGACGGCGGGTTGGCGATGCTGCTCGGTGAGCTCATCACGCTCACCCAGAACAAGCTGCCGGTCAAGACCGTCGTCTACAACAATTCGTCCCTCAACTTCGTCGAGTTGGAGATGAAGGCCGCCGGCTTCGTCACCTTCGGCACCGACCTGTCGAACCCCGACTTCTCCACCATCGCCGAGGCGGTGGGAATCAAGGGGTTCCGCGTCGAGAAGTCCAAGGACCTGCCGAAGGTCGTGCGCGAGTTCCTCGACTACGACGGGGCCGCCGTCCTCGACGTGGTCACGGAGCGCCAGGAGCTGTCGATGCCGCCGTCGATCACCGCCGAACAGGCCAAGGGATTCGCCCTCTACGCGATCCGCACGGTGCTCTCCGGCAAGGGCGACGAACTCGTGGACCTGGCCCGGACGAACATCCGACAGCTGTTCTGAGCCAGTTTCGCTGAGGGGGCGCCTGCTCCGGGCCGCCTGCCCCGGTGATGGGGCGTTGCGCGGACGATCTGTGCTGATTTCCCTCGAGGATTTCAGCACGGATCGTCCTCTATTCACAGCGCGTTCAGCACAGATCGTCCGCCGGTGGCACCTGCCGGACGGACCTGCGCTCAGGCCGGTGGCAGCTGCCGGACGCGCCCGCGCTCAAGCCGGCGGATACTCCGCGAGCGCCGAGGCGGTGACCAGGGCGGCGGTCATCGCCTCGTGGCCTTTGTTCTCCTGCGAGCCCTCGAGCCCGGCACGGTCGAGGCCCTGCTGCTCGGTGTCGCACGTGAGCACCCCGAAGCCGACGGGCTTGCCCGAGTCGATCGCGACCCGACTGAGCCCATCGGTCGCCGCTTGGCAGACGTAGTCGAAGTGCGGGGTGCCGCCGCGGATGACGACGCCGAGGGCGACGATCGCCTCGAAGTGCGGAGCTACGCGTGCCGCGGCGACGGGCAGTTCGAAGCTGCCCGGGACGCGGATCAGCGTGATCTGCGCTCCGGCTTCGGTCGCGGCGCGTTCGGCCCCGGCGACCAGGCCGTCCATGATCTGTGTGTGCCAGGAGGCCGCGATGACCGCGACTTGGGTGCCCGGTGATGAGATGGCGAGCTCGGGTGCTCCGGAATGTGCCATGGTGGTTCCTTTCGCAGGCCCCGGGTTCCCGGGGCGTCGGTGGTCAGCTGTGCTGTGCCCCGGCCAGCGGGGTGCCGGTGACGGACGGCAGCGTCAGCGTGTGGTGCATGCGCTCACGCTTGGTGTTGAGGTAGTTCGTATTCTCCGGCCGAGCCGGGATCTCCAGCGGCTCGACGGCCTCGATCGTGATTCCCAGCGATTCGAGGGCGCGGGTCTTCTCGGGGTTGTTCGTCAGCAGGCGGATCCGGGTCAGACCGAGGGAGCGCAGGATCTCCGCCGCCGCACGGTAGTCGCGGGCATCGTCATGGAAGCCGAGTTCGCGGTTCGCATCGACCGTGTCCCGCCCCTGATCCTGCAGCGCGTAGGCGCGCAGCTTGTTGCTCAGCCCGATCCCACGACCTTCGTGACCGGTGAGGTAGATGACGGCACCGCCTTCCTCGGCGATCCGCGACAGCGCCAGGTCGAGCTGCTCTCCGCAGTCGCACCGGTGCGAGCCGAAGACATCCCCGGTCAGGCACTCCGAATGCACCCGGACCAGGGGAGCAGGCGGCAGATCGTCGAGATCGATGCCGGAGAACACGCCGAGGTGGTCGTGCCCAGCGACCGTGAATGCGCGGGCAGCGAACCTCCCGAACTTCGTCGGCAGAGGCACCGAGGCGGTCGTCGCCTGCACGGTCTCCGACCCAGCGACAGCCGCCCCCGACCCAGTGGCCCCCGAGCCAGCCCCAACCGCAGCCACCGCGGCATCCGACGCACCCGTAACTTCACCCTCGTCGAGGAAGGCGATGAGCTGCTCAATCGAGACCATCACCAGGTCGTGGGCGCTCGCGAATTCCCGCAGGGCGTCGAAGCGCATCATCGATCCGTCGTCATGGACCACCTCGCCGATCATCGCCACCGGAACGGCCCCGGCGAGACGGGCGAAATCCACTCCCGCCTCGGTGTGGCCGGGCCGCTCGCGGACCCCGCCGGGCTTCGCGATGAGCGGGAACACATGTCCCGGGCGGGTGATCGAGGCAGGGTCGGGGACCGCCGCGGCCAGATGACGGCCGGTCATGGCGCGTTCGGCGGCGCTGATTCCCGTGCTCACCCCGACCGCGTCGCAGCTGACGGTGTACGCGGTGCCTTTGGGGTCCTCGTTGGCAGCGACCATGGGTGGCAGCTCGAGTGCGGCGGCACGTTCGGCCTCCATCGGCGCGCAGATGACGCCCGAAGTGTAGCGGACGAAGAAGCCCATGGACTCGGGTCCGGCGAATTCGGCGGCCATGATGAGGTCGCCCTCGTTCTCGCGGTCCTCGTCGTCGACGACGACGATCGGACGTCCCGCGGCGAAGGCGGCGATCGCCTCTTCGATCGTGTCGAGGCCGGCTGCTGCCGTCGCCGAGGTGGTCGCGAATTCCCGTGCGTCAGTCATTGTCGGCTCCTTCGTTCAGGGTGGCGCGGGTTGGGGCTGCTGCATCGCGGAAGGCGAGCAGCCGAGCGGTGTACTTTGCGAGCACGTCGACCTCGACGTTGACGGGGTCTCCGCGGGTCATGTCGCCGAAGGTGGTGTTGCTCAGGGTCGCGGGGATGAGTCCGACCTCGACCCAGGCGGTTTCCTCGTCCGGTTCCGAAACCGCAGTCAGGGTCAGGGACACGCCGTTGAGGACGATCGAACCCTTGACCGCGGTGTACGGGGCGAGCTCATTCGGGATGCCGATCCGCAGGGTCGACCAATCGGCCCGATCGACACGGCGGAGCAGCTCGCCGCAGCCGTCGACGTGGCCCTGCACGACGTGTCCGTCCAGGCGCGCCGAGGCGGATACGCACCGTTCCAGATTGACCCGATCGCCGGGGCGCAGGGCGCCGAGTCCGGTCAGCCGCAGGGTCTCGCCCATCACCTCGGCGGTGAAGAGAGTGACTGCCGCTTCGGCTTCCTTCCGAACCGAGGTCAGGCAGACGCCGTTGACGGCCAGGGAGCCGCCCAGTTCGAGATTCGCGACGAGGCCTTTGGCGTCGATCGTAATGACCGCGGCATCGTCCTTGCCCTCGACGGACAGGACGGTGCCGAGCTCTTCGATGATTCCGGTGAACATTGATACTCCGAGTCGTGTGGTTGTGGTGCTGTGTGCGGTGCGAAGACGGGTGGACGGGAGCGCTAGGAACTGTCGGCAGTGACGAAATGGAGCAGCGTGTCCGGGCCGAGCCTGGTCAGCGCCGGATCTCCCGATTCATCGGGGACCAAGTCGATGGCCTCACTCAGCGTCGACACGGACAGCCCCGCAGTGCTGCCGGTCCCGGGACCGACGAGCATGGGCGCCTGATAGCAGTGGACTTCGTCGACGACACCGGCGGCAAGGAACGCCCCGAGCACGCGCGGTCCGCCCTCGACGAGCAGATGGCGTACCCCGCGATCATGCAGCTCGTCCAGGGCCGCCTCGATGTCGTGGGTGCGCAGATGGACGGTGTCGGGGTTGAGGGCGAGGAAGGAGTCGGGCCGAAGATCGCTGCGGCCGAGCACGACGGGAAGCGGCTGGGAAGCCGAAGGCTCGCCCTCGGGTCCTCGGGCGTTGAGCCTGGGATCGTCGGCCAGGGCGGTTCCGGTGCCGACGAGGATCGCATCGACCCTTGCCCGGACCTCATGGGCGTGCGCGCGGGAATCCGCCGAGGTGATCCACCGGCTGGTCCCGTCGGCCGCGGCGACCATGCCGTCGAGGCTCTGCGCGATCTTCGCGGTGATGAACGGACGATCCTCGGCAACGGCACGACGCCACCGGGCATTGAGGGCCAGCGATTCGGCACTGCCCAGTCCCGAGCGGACGCTCAGCCCCGCCTCGGCGAGGATCTGCCCGCCGCCCGCGGCCAGGGAATTGGTATCGGGGAGGGCGAAGACGAGCTCGGGGATGCCGGCATCGATGATGGCCTGCGTGCACGGTCCGGTGCGGCCGGTATGGGAGCAGGGCTCCAAGGTGACGAACAGGGTGGAGGCGCTCAAATCGATGTCGTGGTCGATGGCCGCGGTGATGACGTCCACCTCGGCGTGGGGTGAGCCGGCTCCGGCATGATGGCCCACGACGATCTGGCCGTCGCGGGTCAGGATCGCGGCTCCCACCAGCGGATTCGCCCCGCGATATCCCTCGCGGGCGGCGCTCAGCGCAGCCGCCATCGCCCTGGATTCGAGCTCGGAGAACTCATCCTCGTCGGACCGTTCGCCCATGAAAAAACCTCCCTTGCCGATGCCGGGAGGGAGGATATTGCTGGTGCAACGATCAGGACGTGAGGCCGGTGGGTCGATGCTGGGATAGCACCGATTCCACGGCGACCGCGGTCGCCATGCTCCTCCCATCCAGACTCTTACTGTCGGTCTCGGAATTTCACCGAGTCAGCTGCCTGCACGAATGCAGACGGCTCGCGGACTGTCACCGCCGGTACGGATTTTCACCGTCCCCGGAACATGTTGGGACCAGGCTAGCACGACCCCCGCCGAGGTGGCGGTGGCGTCCGTCATATGAGCGCAGAGGGCGCGGCCGTGGGGTGCGTTCGGCAGGCGCGTTCGGCGGGCGCGGAGGGGTCAGAGTTTGCGAAGTTATATAACCAAGGTATATAACTGGGTTATGGATGATGTGGATTCGGCCGAGATCGTCTCGGGGCTTGTCGTTGTCTCCTCGCGCCTGACCAGGGCGTTCAGGAGAGTGATCGGCAATGAAAGTGAACTCGTCACCCTCCGTGCGCTCGCCGTCGTCGAGCAGTACCAGCCCGTGCGGGTCGGTCACTTCGCGCAGGGCTATCTCAGCTCGCAGCCCGCGGCGACCAAGCTGCTCTCCCGTTTGGAGGGCGAAGGCCTGGTTCTGCGTGAGGCCAGTGCGAGTGACAGGAGGGCCTCGCAGTTCTCGCTGACCGATGCCGGGCGAGCCAGGCTCGCCGAGAACCGCAGCATCATGATCGACCAGATGGAGCCCTACTTCGAATCGCTGAGCCCGGACGACCGGGTCAGCGTGCACCGGGCACTCGGCCTCGTGGCCGAATACCTGCGGGACCGGCATCCGGTCGACAGCGGCGAGGAGATCTGAGCCTCGGACCGAGGGGCGCCATGCCCCTGCATCCGCCCGACGGGCGGATGGGAACTCAGGTGAGCACCGAACAGCACCACACGAAAGGGTACGCAGGGAAGACATGAGCGTGTCATCAGGCAAGGAAACACAGGCCGCCGAAGGCGACGGCGGAGGAGAGTCCATTCTGCGTCAGCCGCGGGCCGTCTGGGCGGTCGCATTCGCTGCGGTCATCGCGTTCATGGGCATCGGACTCGTCGACCCGATTCTGCCGGCGATCTCCGCCGAGCTCGACGCGACTCCGGCGCAGTCGATGCTGCTGTTCACCAGCTACCTGTTCATCACCGGCGGCATGATGTTCTTCACCAGCTTCGTGTCCTCGCGCATCGGCGCGAAGACGACGCTGCTCATCGGCCTCGTCCTCATCGTCGCGTTCTCCGCGCTCGCCGGGTTCTCCGGCAGCGTCGATCAGATCATCGGCTTCCGCGCGGGCTGGGGGCTGGGCAATGCGCTCTTCATCTCCACGGCGCTCTCGACCATCGTCGGTGCCGCTTCCGGCGGTGCCGAGAAGGCGATCATCCTCTATGAGGCGGCGCTCGGCGTCGGCATCGCGACCGGTCCGCTGCTCGGCGGGCTGCTCGGCGGGATCTCCTGGCGCGGGCCCTTCTTCGGCACCGCGGTCCTCATGGCCATCGGCTTCATCGCCATCCTCATCCTGCTGCCCGGGAGCAAGGACGAGAAGAACAGCCTCAAGACGGCGCCCGAGCCGATCAAGCTCAGCGCCACATTCCGGGCACTCGCCCGTCCGGGCATCCTGGTTCTCGGAATCGCGGCTCTGCTCTACAACTTCGGATTCTTCATCCTGCTCGCCTACAGCCCCTTCCCGGTCGAAGCGGCCGCCGCGAAGATGGGCATCGAGAACTTCGGCGCCATGGGTCTGGGCTACGTGTTCTTCGGCTGGGGCATCTGCGTGGCCATCACCTCGGTGTTCGGCGCGCCTCTGCTGACGAAGCGGATGGGACGCCGCGCCAGCCTCATCGTCGCGCTCGTCGCCCTGGCCGTGCTGCTGACCGTGATGTCCTTCCTCGTCGAGTCGTTCGTTGGGATCATCGTCTGCGTCATCGTCGCCGGCCTCATCCTCGGTGTACTCAACACCGTGTTCACGGAGTCGGCCATGGAAGCCAGCGACCTGCCGCGTCCGGTAGCCTCGGGCACTTATTCGGGAGTGCGCTTCGTCGGCGGCGCCATCGCGCCGATCGTCGCGGGCTCGGTGTCCGAATCGATCAGCACCGGGTCGCCGTACCTCTTCGGCGCGGGTGCGGTGCTGCTGGCCGTGGTCGTCCTCGGCTTCGGCTGGAAGGCGCTGCGCCGCGTGGACGGACACCTCGAAGAGTCTGCCGTCGATGAAGCCTACGCCCTGACCGGGGGCGACGCCTGAGCGGCGTTTTTGCGCGGAGACCAACGGCGTCCGAGGACTTCTTGTCCTCGGACGCCGTTTCCGCTCCCTCTTTCTGGCAGGTCCGGACGGCTGCCTGGGGGTGTGGCGGATCTGGAACGGCAATATTACGGAAAACAGAGACGCAGTAGTGCACAATAGAAATCGCACTACCCGCTGACCGGGGCCCAGACGACGCCGATCGCCGGTGGGAGTGCGGTTCCGATACTCCTGACAACGAAGGTTGACTATGTCCTACGACGCGAATTCCGCCTACCCGACAGGCCCCGGTGCCGCTGGACCCGGAGGGCAAGGATTCGGTGCCGCTCCCCGCGGTGCCTCCAGCCCCGAGGATCTGTCCCTTCCGCTCTATGGTGCCTCCTTCGGCCAGGCCGTCAAGCGCTTCTTCAAGAACTACACGAAGTTCACCGGCCGCGCCTCGCGCAGCGAATACTGGTTCGCCTACCTTTTCTTGCTGCTGCTTACGATCATCCCGGGGATCCTATATTCCATCGGTCTCGGCATGATTGCGGCAACGACATCGATGGCATCGGCCGACCCTTACGGGATGCAGACCGCTGCCCCCTCCGGCGGAGCGATCGCGCTCACGGCGGTCGGAGGGATCCTTATGCTTATCATCGGTCTCGCCACCATCATTCCGCATCTGGCGATCATCTGGCGTCGGCTCCATGACGGAAACTTCGCAGGACCGTTCTTCTTCCTGTCCTTCATTCCGGGCGTCGGTTCGATCATCCTTCTCGTTCTCATGATTCTGCCCTCGAAGCCGGAGGGCCAGCGCTTCGACGTCTGAGTCGCTCGGCCGACTGCGGTCTCCTGCCCTGACCCCGCGCCGCTCCCGCACCACCACTGCACCCCGAGTCTCACCCAACCCGCCGCAGGTTCGTCAGGTTGAGTGAGACCCGGGGTGTCGTGCGCTCCTGCCGGAAGCGACCGGAGGCCGTCGGCAATGTGTGTTTGCGAACATTTGCCGGGCAGAGGTTCCGAACAGGGAGCTCGTGGAGATATAGTTACTTATAAGTAACTTGACCGATGGCGGCGTGAAAAGCAGGCCGGGCACCTGGGTGGCGTAGTCTGCTCGCAGACCGGCTGCGCGATTCATGCGCCCGGCGTCATCGTTCGCTTCAGGCCGACACGATTGGAAACTCAGGCAATGGAGAGCACATCGCACACGCTCGCCGAGGAACCCGAGATCGACACCAGCGCTCTTCGACTGCGCGGCTGGGGGATGTCCGGAAAGCAGGGCGAGGTCTTCTCCGACGTCGACCTCGACGTTCCCCGCGGTGCGATCGCGATCGTCCGCGGAGCCGCAGGGACCGGCAAGACCTCCCTGCTCCTCTCGATCGCCGGGAGAATGCACGTGTCCGCCGGAGAGGGCGACGTCGGGGGCCTGGACATCCGGAAGCAGGCACGAGCAGTGCGCGAACACGTCGCAGTCGGCCATGTCGAGGGATTGACCGACCTCGAGAAGGACTTCACCGTGGCCCAGCACATCGCCGAACGTCTCATCATGCTTCAGCCCTGGTACAAGCCCTGGGTCTCGAAGTCCTCTCTGCGTGAGGTCATCGATGTCATCCGGGAAACGTTCCTCTCCGCCACCGAGGTCATCGACCGTCTGCCCGAGGGTATCTTCACCACCTCCGACGCCGAACGGGCCGACTTCCTCATCGATCCCACCGGGGAGACCTTCGTCTCTGAGCTCAGCGAGCTGCAGAAGTTCTTCCTCGAGTTCGGCCTGGCGGGACTCAGCCGGCCTCCGCTCGTCGTCATCGACAACATCGACTACCTGCGCGAACGCACGGACCGCGCCCGCGCCTGGGCCGGCCTTCTGATCTACCAGGAGCTGCGGAAGACGCGCGATCCGGACGATCCGCTCACGATCATCGTCTCCTGTGAGGACGCCTCGGAGGTCGATGCGGCGCTCGAAGCCTTGGAATCGGAGGTCTCGCCCACCTCGGTGAGTGAAATCTCCCTCGCACCGCGGCCGCAGCCTTCTCCGCCGCAGCCTCCCCAGCCGCAGCACACGCAGCACCCTCAGCACTGAGACACAACTGGCGCACGACCGAGGCGCAGCTCCTCAGCAAGCAACCCGATATCTCAACCGATCCTAAGGTGATTCTTCGATGTTCTCCCTTCCTTGGCTCGAACTCACTCGCTTCAGACGGCACACCATCACGCGCCTGGCGATCATCGTCGTCGCCATCATCCCGGCCATCTACGGCGGCCTCTATCTGGCGTCGAACTGGGCACCCACCGACCACCTCGACCAGCTCAAGGCGGCCGTGGTCAATGAAGACACCGGGGCGAACAAGCCGAATTCGGATGACGAGTCACTCCACGCCGGCGACGAGCTCGTCGACAAGATCACTCCAAAGGGAGAGGGCGGCTTCGACTGGCAGGAGACGAGCCAGCAGGAAGCCGACGAGGGACTGGCCAGCGGCGAGTACTTCGCGATCCTCGAGATCCCCTCGAACTTCTCCGAACGGCTCGTCTCCACCGGCGGAGACGACCCCGAGCAGGCCGGCCTCCAGCTGCGCACCGACGACGCCCACAACTTCATCGTCGGGCAGCTCGCGAACACCGTGCTCACCGAGATCAGATCGGGGCTGAACGAAACCACCACCTCGGAATACGTCTCCGAGGTCTACGTCGGTTTCAACGACATCCATTCCTCGACGGAGGACGCCGTCGACGGGGCGACCCAGCTCAACGACGGTGCCGTCGACCTGCACAAGGGAACCGGAGACCTCGTCGACGGAACCACCGAGCTCGACAAGGGAGTCGGCACTCTGCAGACCGGGATCGGCGATCTCGACGACGGCGCCGGGCAGCTCGTCGCAGGCAGCGGTGACCTCAAGACCGGCGCGGACACCTTGGCCAAGAGCACCACCGAGGCGAAGAACGGTTCGAAGAAGCTTGCCGACGGCGCCGGGCAGGTCGCCGACGGAACCGGCGAGCTGCGTGGCGTCGCCGATGACGCCACGGACAAGGCGGACGATCTGAAGAAGAAGGCCGACGACCTCGTCGATGGGACTCGCCCCAAGCTCCAGCAGGCCGAAGACGACTTCGACAGTGCCCGGACATCGGTCAACGGCGACGTGGACGAGAGGATCAAGAAGTTGGAGGAGAAGTACCCGGACGATCCGGACGTCGCTAAGCTCGCAGACGACATGGACAGCCTCGGCGGGGATCTCGATGACGCTCACTCGCGGGCGAAGGATGCCACGGACAAGGCGAAGGACCTCGAGAATCCGGTCAGGGACGCCGTGGACGATGTCATGGACAAGATCCACGATGCTGACAAGAAGATCGGGAAGCTCGACGACGGCGCTCAGCAGGTGTCGACCGGTGCCGATGATCTGCACTCGGGTCTGATCAAGCTCGACGACGGGGCGGGCAAACTGGCCGAGGGAGCCGGTGACCTCAACGACGGTGCCATCAAGCTCAAGGACGGCACGGCCAAGGCCAAATCCGGAGTCGCCGACCTCAAGGACGGATCCTCGCAGCTCGTCGACGGGTCGACGAAGCTCGACACGGGTGCGGGCAAGCTCGTCGACGGCTCGGGCGAACTCAAGGACGGCCTGGAAGAAGGACTCAAGCAGATCCCGACCTACGACAAGTCCGACAGGGAGAACCGCTCCGATGTGGTCGCCGTCCCCGTGGATGCGGAGAAACTCAAGGACAATGCCGTGAGCGCCTACGGCGAGGGATTGGCCGCGTTCTTCGTGTCCTTGGCACTGTGGATCGGCGGCATGATCACCTACATGGTCATCAACGCCATTCCGTATCGTGCGCTGGCCTCGTCGGCGAAGTCGACCCGGATCGCCTGGGCCGGCTATGTTCCGGGACTGCTCTTCGCAGTGGCGCAGGTGGCGGTGCTCTACGGGGTGCTCACCTTCGCCCTCGACTTCTCGGCCGGGGCCTGGGTGGGAACCCTGCTGTTCTCGATCCTGGTCGCCGGCAGCTTCCACGCCGTTCATCAACTGTGCGTGGCGGCGCTCGGAGGGGTCGGCAGGCTCATCGCACTGGTGCTGCTGATGGTCCAGATCGCCTCGGCGGGCGGGACCTACCCGGTGCAGACCGCGCCGGGCATCTTCCAGGTCATCTCTCCGTTCCTGCCGATGACCCACGCGGTCAACGGGCTGCGGACCTTGATCGCCGGCGGGGACATGTTCATCGCGGCGCAGTCGGCAGTGGTGCTGCTGCTCATGACGCTTATCTGTCTGGCGGCGACGACGATCGTGTGCAGCCGCAAGCGCATGGTCTCGCTCACCCAGCTCCACCCGAGCCTGACCTTGTAGGGCGCGGGCAGGGCCCGTTCCGGTCCCGGTCGTGCTTCAGTCGTCGAAGTAGCGGGTGTACCGCTGTGGGTCGGTGAGGAAGCGGCGCCAATGATCGACCATCTCGAGGCGGTCCCAGGTCGATTCGCGCAGACCCCACTCACCGGCTTCGAAGAGGTCGGCGCCCTCGGCACTGGCGAGGATGGGGGAGTGCGTGGCCAAGACGGTCTGCTGTCCGGCCCGTTCACGTTCTCGAATGAGCTGGAGCAGCGACAGCGAGGACGTGAAGGACAGTGCGCTTTCGGGTTCGTCGAGGATCCACAGTCCCAGGTCCATGAACTTCCCGGAGAGCATGTCGATGAACATCTCTCCGTGAGATTGCTGCGAGTGGCGCAGGCCGCGGCTCTCGCCGATCTCGATCAGGTGGGCCATGCTCTCGTGCATGGTTTCGGCGCGGAGGAAGAATCCGCCCCGATTCGAGGCGGCCCCGCGCACGATCTGGAGGTGGTCGGCCAGTTCGGGAGTCGCCTCGGCGTGCTCACGCACCTCCCAGCCGGTGCCGCCGCCGTGCGGGAGGTCGAGAGAGGTCGCCAAGGCCTCGATGATCGTCGACTTCCCGGACCCGTTCTCCCCGACGAAGACGGTGGTCCACGCGAACTCGAAACCGTCCAGCAGTTCCCTCACGGCGGGTATCCGACGCAGCCAGGGGCTGAGCTCCGGAGGGGAATGGGCATGGCGCGCCACCGAACGCAGCGGCAGATCGACGCGGGGATCCATGCCTGCGACCGTACCTGCCGACACTGACACGGACGTGACACTCCTCCTGCAGTGGAACGGGCCGCACTTAGACTGTCGTCATGGACGAACGGGCAGCTTCACTGCTCCGCAGGTACGGGTGGGAGCCGGGCCGAGTGCTCGGGGCCGGGATGGAAGGAGAGGTCGTCGATCTCTCCGAAGGCGCGGTCGCCAAGATCTGGCATCACCGAAGCCCCGGTGATCTCGAAACTCTGCGTCTCTTCGGAGCCGCGCTGGTAGGCTCCGCGATCCCATTCCAGTGCTCCCGTGTGATTGAGATCCTCGGTGACGGCGAGCGGGCGATCACCATCGAACGGAAAGTCTCAGGGACTCCGTTGCGGCTCGATGCACAGCCTGATCCGCCGCTGGCGACCGCTGACGAGATTCGCCTCATGGGTGATGCTCTGGCCGGGATCGGTCGAGCCCATTCGACTGGGCTGGATGCCCTGCCGATTCTGCCCGGCGAACAGCCATTCGACATCCGTCGCGGGTTTGCGGACTCCCTGGCCGATCTCGTGCTCAAGCGCTTCGACGCTCGGCCGGAGCCCCTGCGCGGAACCATCGGCACGATCGACGAGGCGGTCGTGGGCATCGTGCGCGGCCTGCGTGACCTGCCCTGCCCGGAACCGAGATCGCTCATCCACGGTGACCTCATTCCCGCCAATGTCATGATCGTCGACGGGGAAGTCGCCGGAGTGGTGGATTTCGGATTCCTCACCACCCTCGGCGACCCGCAGTTCGACGCTGCGATCACGGCGAGCAGCTTCGACATGTACGGTACGCATGCTCGACGCTCGGAAAACTTGCTGACCGAAGCCTTTCTGTCCCGGTTCGACCACGACGCGACCGCCTACGCCCTCTACCGCGCAGCCTATGCGGTGATCACGAACACGTACTTCGACCCTGAAGGCAGGGACGGCCACTTCGCCTGGTGCGCCGATCTCCTCGTGCGCGAAGACATCCGCAACGCCATCGGCTGACCAGCGATCGCCCCGAACACCAGCAACGCCCTACCCGAATGCGAGCCGGGCGGCCAGGATCACCAGCACGATCGCGATGAGGACATCGAGGACCTGCCACACCCGCGGCCTGGCCAGATATCCGGAGAGCCCGCGTGCCCCATAGCCGATGCCGAGGAACCAGGTGATCGAGCCGAGCATCGCCCCGAGCGTGAACGGCAGCACGCCGCCCGGCTCCTGCTGATTCGCCAGATTGCCGAGCATGACGACAGTGTCGAGATAGACCCCCGGGTTGAGGAACGTCAGCGCCAGGGTCGTCACCACGATCGACTTGAGGCTGCGCTGCTGCGTATCCGCCTCGAGCCCCGATGCCCGCCGAGCCGAGCGCAGGCTGTTCCACGCAAACCAGAGCAGATAGGCCACACCCAGCCACCGCAGAATCTCCAGGGCCCAGGGCGCGAGCAGGACGATCGCCCCGATGCCCACGCTGCCCGCGCCGATGAGCAGGACGTCGGCCGCGATGCAGATCGCCAAGGCCACGCCGAGGTGTTCGCGGCGGATCCCCTGCCGCAGCACGAGCGCATTCTGAGGGCCGACGGCGATGATGAGCGACCAGCCTGCGAGGAGACCGGAGATGAGATGAGTGAGCACGTGGAAACACTAGATCCCGTGCGGTGATAAGAAAAACAACAGAATCTGTATCTGTTACACAATTGCTTCATGAACATCGATCACGTCAGGGCCCTCGCGGCCGCCGTCGACGAAGGCACCGTGGAAGGCGCGGGCTTCGTCCTCGGCATCACCGCCTCGGCGGCGAGCCAACGCATCCGCACGCTCGAGTCCCGCCTCGGGCAGGTCCTCATCCGCCGCACCAACCCCGTCACCGTCACCGAGGCGGGGGAGGCGGTACTCAAATATGCGCGGGAGGTCGAACTCCTCGAGTCCGAGACCATGGACCGACTCCACGGCATCGACGTCGATGCGCCCGAGGGCGCCGGTCTCCATGGCGACTCGGTGACCGGCGCGCGGCGGCGCAGTCCCACGGTCCTGCGGATCGGGGTCAACGCGGATTCGATGGCGACATGGTTCCGTCCCATCTTCGCCGAGGCGGCCGGCTGGGACGATGCCGTCATCCGCATCGAGCTCGCCGACCAGGACAAGGCCCTGCCCCTGCTCGGCTCGGGCGAGGTGCTCGGCACCATCACCTCGGCGGCGGTCGGTGGCTACGGCACCCGGGTCGAACGCCTCGGTAGCATGCGCTACGTCGCCGTCGCGCACAGGGAGCTGCTCGACCGTCGGAGCCGGCGGCTCGACCCTCGGAGCGGCGGCGCCGAGGTGGACCTGGCGAGACTGCCCATGGTGAACTTCGGCAGGGACGATGACCTGCAGTTCGCGTTCCTGCGCCGAGCGGGCGTGACGACCGTTCCGCCGATGTCCGTGGTGCCCAGCTCGGTCGAGTTCGCGACCGCGGTCGCCGCCGGTCTCGGCTGGGGGATGATCCCGGTGATGCAGCTCGAGGACATGGACGCCGACCTCGTCGAGATCACCGCGAATCCGAGCATCGAGGTCCCCCTGTACTGGCATCACTGGAAGCTGGCGTCGGACAAGTTGGCGCGACTGACGGCAGCTCTTCGTCGGGCGGCCGAGGGCATGCGCTGAGCGACTGGGTCGACGGGCTGCGCCGAACTCAGCGGTGGAGGATCCTGTCGATCATCCAGCGCAGCTGCTCATGGGCGACGTCGATGGTGATCCGATCGGGAGTGATGATCGAATGGAGGGCGAGGCCGTCGAGCATCGTAAACAGGGCGATGGACGCGGGCCCCACCTCGGCGGGATCGAGGTGTCCCTCGGATGCCAGAATGTCCAGCCAGCGGCGCAGGCAGTCATAGGTGACGTCATGGGCGTGATCGAGGAGTCTGGCCGGGACCTCCCGCCGTTCCGGACCGAGGGCATTGAGGTGGATGGTGAGCCAGGTTTCGAGCTGCAGATCGCGGTGTTCGTGATTCGGCAGCAACTGGGCACAGCACTCGAAGAGGCGCTGCCCGGGGTCGAGCGCGGAGTCGGTGATGGCGAAGTCCTTGATGGAGACGTCCATGACGCTGCGGGCGATCTCCTCGTGGAGATCGGCCTGCGTAGGGAAATAGTGGCGCAGCGTCGAGGCGCCGACCCCGGCCTCCCGCGCGACCGCGCGGACGCTCAGCGTCGCCTCTCCGGGATTCGAACGCTCGGTCAGGCGGATCGCCGCAGCGATGATGTCATCGCGCCGTGACATGAGTCCTCCTCGCAGCCGTCCTCGGGTGCCCGTGCAGATGTGTCGCCATTCCTGTATAGTACAGCGTACCGGCACATCGTACTAGATCGACGATGGCGACCGATGGATTCCCGCGACCATGAGTCCGACCCCGAACAACAGGAGCCGCACATGATCGAGAGCCTGCAGAACTTCGCCGATTCCATTCCCGTCTGGCTGCAGTGGGCAGGCATCCTGCTCCTCTCCGCCATCCCCTTCGTCGAGTCCTATTTCGGTGCCGTCATCGGCGTCGCGATCGGACTCCACCCGGTGCTCGCCATTCTCATGGCCATCATCGGCAACGTGGCCTCGATGCTCGCCTTCGTCTACGGGGCCGGAGCCATTCGGGACCGAGCGCGGAAGAACAAGGACGAAGAGCCGTCCCAGAAGCGCCAGCGACTCAAACGCATGTTCGACAAGTTCGGGGTGCCGGGGGTCTCGCTGCTCGGTCAGACCCTTCTGCCCTCGCAGATCACCTCCTCGGCGATGGTCGGCTTCGGCGCGAACCGCAATGTCGTCGCCTTCTGGCAGATCATCTCGATCATCCTCTGGGGAGTGCTCTTCGGAGTGCTCGCGACCCTGGGCATCGAACTCGCCCTCCGGTGAGGCGGGCTTGCCCTGCGGTGAGGTGAGCTCGCCTCGCAGGTTCGCATCCCCGCAGGTCATCATCCCTCCAGGCTTCTGTGTCAGTGCCCGCACCTAGACTGGCCCCATGACGGACTCCACCCCGACGACGGCACCAGCAGACACCGCACCGGCAGACACAGCCCCAGCAGACACTGCACCGGCAAGCACCGCAACCGTGCAGGCGGCGGGTGCCGATGACTTCGGCCGCGAAGCCCAGCGCATCCTCGCCGAGCTCACCGCGAACCCGAACGCGCAGTTCCGCGACGGCCAGTGCGAGGCGATCCGCGATCTCGTGGTCGGCAAGAAGCGGGTCCTCGTCGTCCAGCGCACCGGCTGGGGCAAGTCCGCTGTCTACTTCGTGGCCACCCGGATGCTGCGGGCCGCCGGAACCGGCCCGAGCCTCATCATCTCCCCGCTGCTCGCCCTGATGCGCGACCAGATCGCCGCGGCGCAGCGCGCCGGAGTCCGCGCCGCCAGCCTCAACTCCTCCAACGTCACCGAATGGGACGCCGTGCTCGAGGACCTGCGTGCAGGCAGCCTCGACGTGCTCCTCGTGTCACCCGAGCGGCTGAACAACCCCCAGTTCCGCGACGAGGTGCTGCCGCAGCTGCTGTCCTTCCTCGGCCTCATCGTCGTCGACGAAGCCCACTGCATCTCCGACTGGGGCCACGACTTCCGCCCCGACTACCGGCGCATCGGCCGCATCCTCTCCGAGCTGCCGAACGACACCCCGGTGCTCGCGACCACCGCGACCGCGAACTCCCGGGTCGTGAACGACGTCGCCGAACAGCTCGGCGACGACACCACCGTCGTCCGCGGAGAACTCGCCCGCGACTCGCTGCGACTCGGGGTCCAGCCCGGCCTCGACGCGAGCGAGCGCATCGCCTGGCTCGGCTCCCACCTCGGCGATTTCACCGGGTCCGGAATCGTCTACACGCTCACCGTCAGCGCGGCCGAGGACATCACCCGAATCCTGCGCGACCAGGGCCACGAGGTGCGCGCCTACACGGGCCGGACCGACGCGGAGGAGCGGGCCGAACTCGAGCAGATGCTCAAGGACAACAGGCTCAAGGCACTCGTGGCCACCTCGGCGCTGGGCATGGGCTTCGACAAACCAGATCTCGGCTTCGTCGTCCACCTCGGCGCCCCGTCCTCAGCTGTCGCCTACTACCAGCAGGTCGGCCGTGCCGGTCGCGCCACCGATTCCGCCGACGTCCTGCTCCTGCCCGGACGTGAGGACGAGGAGATCTGGGAGTACTTCGCGACCGCGTCGATGCCCAGCCAGACCGATGCGAATGCCGTGCTCACCGCGCTCGCCGAGGCGGACGGCCCCCTGTCCGTGGCCCGCTTGGAGACCCTCGTCGGGACGAAGCGCACCCGGCTCAACCTCCTGCTCAAGACCCTCGAGGTCGAGGACGCCGTGTCGAAGGTCAAGGGCGGATACGTCTCGACTGGTCAGGGCTGGACCTACGACCGGGAGCGCTACGAGAAGGTCGCGGCCGTCCGCGCCGATGAAGCCCGGGCGATGCTCGACTACGAGGCCACCGGGAAGTGTCGGATGGAGTTCCTCATCCGCCAGCTCGACGATCCGGATCCCCAGCCCTGCGGACGCTGTGACAACTGCGCCGGCGTCTGGTGGTCGAGCGAGATCTCCGATGAGCGGCGAGCGGCGACCGCGGGGACCCTGCATCGCATCGGCCTGCCCATAGACCCGCGCAGCACCTGGCCAAGCGGCATGGGCAACATCGGCGTCCCGCTCAAGGGTCGGATCCCGGCCGAGGAGCTCTCCGCCGAAGGGCGCGCGATCGCCCGGCTGAGCGATCTGGGTCAGGGACAGACGCTGCGGTCCTTCCTCGCCCCCGATGCCCCCGACGCGGAGGTGCCCGCTCAGATCGGCAAGTGGTGTCTCGAGGTCCTCAGCCAGTGGAACTGGGATGATCGCCCCGAGGTCGTGGTCTCGATCCCGAGTGCCCGCCGGCCGGTGACGATCAGATCTCTGGCGGCGAACCTCGCCGCGGCCGGTCGCCTGGCCGACGGCGGGCAGCTCGTCCAAGTCCACGACCACGGCACCCCCGAGGTCAACAGCGCCTTCCGGGTCAAGGACCTCCACGACGCCTTCGTCGTCCCACCCGAGGTCGCCGAGGCCGTGGCCGGGAAGTCCGTGCTCCTCGTCGACGACGAGGTGGTCTCCCGATGGACGATGGCGATCTGCGCCCGGCTGCTCAGGCAGGCCGGTGCGAGTGCCGTGCTGCCCTTCGCGCTGGCGCTGCGGGCCTGAGGGTCGCGATCACGGATTCTGCTGCAGCTGGAAGGTCGCACCTTCCGGATCGTTGACCGTGACGATGCGTCCGTACGGTGAGTCCTCGGGCCCGGCGAGCACGGTACCGCCGAGTTCGGTCGCCTTCGCCGCGGCGGCATCGGCATCGTCGACATTGATGTAGTTGCGCCAGTACGAGACCTGCGCCCACTGGCTGGCGTCGCAGATGCCGGCCAGGGCATTCTCGTCCGCACCGTGGGTGGAGTAGGGGAAATCGGGCATCTGCACGATGTCGAAGGAGAAGGCGGTGCGGTAGAACTCGGTGGCGACCGGGTAGTTGACCGTCATGAGCTCGAACCACACGGGTGTGCCGGGGGTGAGCGGAGTGTCGAAGCCGGTGAACTCGCCCGGCTGCCACATTCCCACGCCCGCGCCCGTGGGATCGGTGATGACGGCCATCTGGCCCAGCGGACCGACCGCCATGGGCTCGGCGATGGGGGCCGCTCCGCCGGCCAGTGCGGAGGCATAGGCACCGGCGATGTCCGCGGTGTGCAGATAGGTCGTCCACATCGTCGGCATCATCGGGTTCGGGGAACCATCCATGTTCATCGCCCGCATGGCCCCGCCGACGGCGGCACCGTCCTTCGTGATCATGGTGTAGTGGCCGAATTCCGGTCCCTGGTCGGTGAACTCCCAGCCGAAGAGCTCGGAGTAGAAGGTGGTCATGGCGTCGAAGTCCTGACACACATAGTCGATCCAGACGGGCTGTCCCTCGCGGGGGTTCTCAGGCATTGCGTCTCCTCATCATTGCGGTGGGCGTTGCGTTGTCGGTCCGGTTCGGTCCGGTTACTGCCAGTTGCGGGTGAAGTCGGCGAAGTGATCATGCAGGGCCGCCTGCAGCAGCGGTCCGAAGGTCACGCGGCCGACGCCGAGCTCGGCCAGCTGCGCGAGGTCGAGCTCATCGGGAATCGCGCCCTTGACCGGATGGGCGGTGACGTTGAGGGGCAGGGTGATTTCGGAGAGGACGGTCTTGAGTGTCTCGGTGTCCGGCATCGCGACGGGGTAGACCGAATCCGCGCCCGCCTCGGTGCACAGGCGGAGTCGGCGGATCACCTCGGCGGTGGGATCATCGAATTCTCCCCGGTGTTTGAACACGTCGGTGCGGGCGTTGATGACGACGTGGACACGTTGGGCTTCGGCCGCCTGCCGCAGGCTCCAGACGTATTCGGCATGTTCTTCGGGGCTGCGCAGCCGTCCTTGGCTGTGCACGGTGTCCTCGATGTTCACGCCCACGGCCCCGGCCTCGAGGAGACCGGCGATGAGCTCCGGGGCAGGAGTGTCGTAGCCGGATTCGAGGTCCGCGGTGACCGGCACCTCCACCGAGGCGGTGATCCGGGAGATCCCCTCGAGTGCCTGGTCGAGGCTCATCGCCTCACCATCGGCGTAGCCGAGGGAATCTGCCAACGGGTGGGATCCGATGCTCAGGGCATTGAAGCCGATGTCGACCATCGCGCGGGCCGACCAGGCGTCCCAGACGGTCGGCAGGACGAGCGGTTCGGTCTGATGATGGCCCTCGAGAAGGGTGGAGGCGCGTTCGGCGAGCACTGTGTAGTCCGTCATGGACAATACTGTTCCACCCCGGCAGCTCGACACGCCAGAGCCGTGAGGGGTTCACCCGAAGAATTCAGATTCGCGGGGTCCGCGGCGGCTCCTCCCGCCGCTCACCCGTGGCCTCGACGGCCGCGGCGATCTCGATGAGCGCGGAATCGTCCCACCCGCGGCCCAAGATCGTCAGACCCACCGGGATCCCGGTGTCGGCCATGGTGCCCATCGGCACGGTCACGCTCGGGATGCCGAGGTGGCGGGGGACGAGATTGCCGTTGGCGACCCAGGTGCCGTTGCGCCATCCCAGATCCGCCGAGGCTTCGTCGACGTCCATATCGGCGGGCCCGACATCGGCCATCGCCGGGTGGATCACGGCATCGAGTTCGTTGGCGTCCATCCATTCCTCGAGGTCAAGGCGGCGGGTCTCCTCGAGGCCGCGGACTCCGGATTCGAGCAGCGGGATCTCGGTGATCGCGGCATATCCGTTGCGGCGCACCTGCTCGGGATAGGTGGCGATGTCATCGTCGAAGCCCGTGTAGCGGTCGGGCAGGGCTCCTGCGGGATGGGGGAAGATCGCGGCTCCGTCGACCTCGGTCAGGGTGGAGAGCTTCGGGTCGCCGTTGGCGGCGAGGAAGTCGTCCCAGGCCCAGGACGAGAGGTCGTTGATCTCCCGGTCGAGGTACGCGGGCGTGACCAGTCCGCGGGTGGCGATCGTCGGGGCGCCGGGCCGATCGCCCTCGTAGTTGCTCACGACGCGGAAGTCGGTCTCGACCACCTCGGCGCCGGCCGCCTCGAGGTCACGCCGGACGGCCTCCCAGGCCGCGATCACCGAGGCGCGGGTCTCGATCCGCTGCCCCGTCGGCCCGCCGATGCCGCCGTCCGGGTTCGTCCCGGCCTCGGCATCGGCGTTGATGTACATCCGGGGCACGCCGAGGCGCTTGCCGGCAAGCATCTTGCGGGCCGCGTCGGCGTCGGCAGGCAGCAGCGAGGCATAGGATTCGGGGCGCACGGCACCGGCCCGCGGGATGTCGACCCAGGGCTGGACGCGCCAGAAGTCTCCGCGGGTCTCCGGGTCGTCGGCGACGATGACGTCGAGGACCTCCGCGAGATCGGCCATCGACCTGGTGTGGGGGACGACGACGTCCATCGTCGGTACGAGCGGCCAGTTCCCGCGCACGGAGATGACCCCGCGAGAGGGTGTGTAGGCGATGAGTCCGTTATGGGAGGCCGGTGCCCGCCCGGAGGACCAGGTCTCCTCGCCGAGGCCGAAGGCGGCGAAGCTCGCGGTCGTCGCCGTTCCCGAGCCGTTAGAAGATCCGGAGGCGAAGGCGCTGGTCAGCCAGTCGGCGCTGTAGGGGCTTTCGGCCCGGCCGTAGAGTCCGCGCTGCATGCCGCCGTTGGCCATCGGCGGCATGTTCGTCAGTCCCAGGCAGATCGCGCCGCCGGCCCGCAGCCGCTCGATCGTGAAGGCGTCGTGCTGCGCGATGAGGGAGGCGAAGGCCGGGGAGCCCGCGGCCGCGGTGAGCCCGGCGACGAGGTAGCTGTCCTTCGCGGTGTACGGGATCCCGTCGAGAGGGCCGAGGGTCGCGCCGGCCGCGCGCCGTTCGTCGGACGCCGCCGCCTCGGCGAGGGCCTGGGGGTTGGCGACGATGACGGAGTTGAGCGCGGTCGCGGTCTCGGGTCCGTCGTAGGCGGAGATGCGATCTTGGTAGGCCTCGACGAGCTCCACCGAGGTGGTCGCTCCCTCCTCGAGGGCACTCCGCAGCTCGGCGATGGATGCCTCGACGACATCGAACTTCGTCATTCTTCTCTCCTCCGTGCGCGACGTACGGTTCCTGGCCCCATTATGACCCACCCCCGCCGAGGTGGGGGTGCGGAATCCGTTGTCGGCCGACCCGATCCGGGGGCGAAGAAATGCGTACCATCGGAGTATGTCGACTTCGGTGATCATCCTCAGCGGCGGTCGTTCCAGCCGCCTCGGCGGTTCTCACAAACCCGCCGTCGAGCTGGAGGGCCGCTCGGTGCTCTCACGGATCCTCGCCGCTGTGCGAGTGGCCGTGCCCGAGGGGACGGTGTGGATCGCCGGCACCGCCGAAGGACTCAGCGAATCCGAGGCCGCTGAGGTCCGCACCGTCGTCGAGGAGCCGCGCTTCGCGGGGCCGCTGGCCGGAATCGCCGCCGCCAGCGATGCTGCGGCCGACGAACCCGATGTCACGCTCGTCCTGGCCGGAGACATGCCGCTCATCACCGCCGAACTTCTGCGCGCACTGCTCGCCGCATGTCGGCGTGAGGCCCGGCCGGCCTCGAGCGTCGACGAGCGTGGGAAGACCCAGTTCCTGTGCACCGCATGGCCGACTGCGCTGCTGCGACAGCGTCTGGCCGCGGTCGCGCCCGTGGCCGATCGCCCGGTCAAACTCCTCTTCTCCGGAATCGCTCCGACTCTCGTCGACGCCGACCCGGATCAGCTGGCCGATTTCGACACCGCCGAAGACCTCGCCAGGATTCGGAATAGCCTGGCCCACCCGGATCGACCGAACTGAACAGCTTCTGCGGTCCGGCAGAACCGCCTCGGCGGCCTCACTGATGTCCGACCGAACTGAACAGTCGGCCGAACCTCAGTCCTCGATCTGGGTCTGCTCGACCGCCTCGACGGCCTCCTCCGGGCTCAGCCGGCAGGCGATGGCCACGTAGAAGACGACGATCGAGAAGATCACGGTGACCACCTCGCCGACGATGAAGCCGAGCAGGTCGAGGCCGCCGCCGTAGTGGCCGATCAGGCTGAGGACGACGAGTCCGCCCATCCACAGCAGCATCCACCAGCCCGAGCGCATCTTCAGCGCGGGCAGACGGTTCTTATCTTTCGCGAAGATGTGGTGGAGGATCATCACGAGGTAGCCGATGGCCACGGCGAGGAACAGCTTCCAGTTCGTCTCCCAGCCCGTCCAGTAGACGATGAGGTTCGAGCAGACGAAGCCGATGATCGGCAGCGTGTCACCGCCGGGCAGCTTGAACGGACGCTCCTGGGCGGGCAGCTGACGACGCAGAGAGGCGACGACGATCGGGCCGGTCGCAAAGGAGAGCACCGTGCCCGAGGTGATGAACCCGACGAGCTTCGCCCAGGACGGGAACGGCAGGAACATGATGCACGAGACGATGAAGACGACGAGCAGGGAGACCCAGGGGACCCCGTTCTTGTTCAGCTTGGCCAGGGCGCGCGGGGCATTGCCGACCTTCGCCTGCGAGTAGGACAGGCGCGGAGCCAGCGCGGTGTAGATCAGGCCCGTATCGGCAGGGGAGATGATGGCGTCGCCGTAGAGGATGACGGCCAGCCAGACGGCGCCCAGGAGCAGTGAGATCTCGGCCAGCGGTCCCGCGTCATTGGTGAATGCGAGGTTCGACCAGCCGTCGGTGAGCAGGTCGGTGGGCAGGGCTCCGATGAAGGCGGCCTGCAGTCCGACGTAGATGAGGCCGGTGACGAGGATCGAGCCGATGACGGCGAAGGGCACGTTCTTCTGCGGGTTCGTAGTCTCGCCGGCGAACTCGACGCCCTGGCGGAAGCCGAGGTAGGAGAAGACGATTCCGGCGGCCGGCAGTGCCGCGAGGATGGGGGCGACGCCATTGGGTGCGAAGCCGCCGAACTGCTGGGAGGTGAAGTGTCCGGGGTTGAACGAGAGGGCGAAGAACACGACGATGACGAGCAGGATGACGGCGAGCTTCCACCATACGAGGATGTTGTTGAAGCGGGCGAAGAGCGAGACGCCGTAGATGTTGATGACGCTGAAGACGAGCATCAGTGCGATGCTGACCGCGATGCCGGGGCCGGTGAGGACGGCCACGTCGTCGACGGTGTGCATGAGCCAGGGGAGATAGCTCGAGGCGTACTGGACGGCGGCCATGACCTCGATCGGCACCGTTGCCGCAACCGAGAGCCACGTGATCCAGCCGCTGGTGAAGCTCGCGAAGGACCCGAAGGAGAAGTGGGGGAAGCGGATGACGCCGCCGGCGACGGGGAACATGACGCCGAGCTCGGCGTAGTTGAGCGCCACGAAGATCATCATCACGGCGCCGAGCGCCCAGGAGATCAGCGACGCCGGACCGACCATCACCGAGGCGTTGAACGCTCCGAAGAGCCACCCCGAACCGATGATCGAACCGACCCCGGTGAAGAGCAGACCGATCTTGCCGATATCTCGTTTGAGTCCCTTGTCGTGCCGGACTTCGACCTTTGTGGGATGTCCGGGCGTCGGGGGATTGATGGTGGACATCATTTCCCTTTCAGTGGCGAATAGTTCTTTCGACTGTTGAAGTTTGCGCCTATGCAGAAGTGATGTCAATCACGATTATGGCTTTTGTGGCTCCTGGGCAGAGTGCCTATATACACCCTGTGATCAGCGGTAATGTTCCGATATTCGGGGAATGTGAAAGCGCGGACCAGATTGGATCCAATGCTGAGCGGAACACAGAAAGAATGTCGCGAATAATCGCGATTCCGTGACAAGGGCAAATACCGATCGGATCCAATGTCGTCCGAAATTGGCGGAAGGGAATTCGCCGAGGCGGCGTGTCAGGCTCGTCTGCGAGCTTGAGTTGCAGTTCGGTTGCGGTTCGGGCGAGTCGTGATGCCGGAGGGTCCCGGATGTCCCCGGCGGCCCATGGAAGCGGTCTAAGCTTCTGGGCAGGGTCCGATGAGGGAGGTGACGGTGCGGTGACACATGATCAGGCTCGCAGCGCTGCGATCGCTGCGGAGCTGCGCGGACGCATCATCGACGGGCGTCTGCCGCCCGGCACGCGGATTCGGCAGGAGGAGATCGCCGAGGAGTTCGGGGTCAGCCGACTCCCGATCCGCGAAACACTGCGCTTCCTCGAGTCATCGGGACTCGTCACGCTCGTCGCCTCGACCGGGGCCTGGGTCTCGAGGCTCGACCTCGAGGAGTGCCGCGAGATCTACCTCATGCGCGAGCGTCTTGAGCCGCTGCTGCTCCGGCTGGCCATGCCCGGTCATACGACCGAATCCTTCGTGGAATTCTCCCGGCTCGCCGAGGCGGTCGCGGCATCGACGTCGAGGGGAGAGCTCGTCGAGCGCGACCGGGACTTCCACCGGGCTCTGACGGCGGGACCGGCGACGAAGCGACTGCGGGAGACCGTCGACCATCTGTGGAACCTCACGCATTTCTATCGCCGGCAGCTCCTCAGCCCCTCGGTGAGCAGGCGTCGGGAGGACATCCTGACCGAGCATCGGATGCTGCTGCGTGCCGTGGAGGAGCGAGACGTCGATGCCGCCGAGGCGACGCTGGCCCTGCATATTCGCCACACCCGGCGACTCGTCGAGCGCAACCCGCAGATCTTCGAGTCCGGTGAGGCTCCCGGCACGGTCGGGCCCGATGCGTGGGTCAGGCCTGACGCGCCTTGAACCGCGGGTTCTTCTTGTTGATGACGTAGACGCGACCGCGGCGGCGGACCACCTGCGATCCGGGCATCTTCTTGAGCGAGCGCAGTGAGCGGCGGACCTTCATGACGTGACTCCTTAATGAGAATGAGTATGATTAAGCTTAATCATAGATCGTTCCAGGAAAGGATGCGAATGCCCGAGCACACTGCGGCCTCGGTCGAGGCCATCGCCGTCACGGGTGCCTGCGCCGTGGAGAGAAGGGACTATGCGATGCGTCTGGCGAAGGCGCGCGGCTTCATCCTCGTCCCCGCCGAGCAGACCGGACAGGGGATCGCCGCCGTCGACCGGATGATCGAGCTCGTGCGCACGGCCTTCGGCGCGCGCGGAGTGGTCCTCGAATATCCCACCGAGACCCCGGTGATGGAGATCGTCGGCGCGCTCAGCGCCCCGAGCGCCGGGACGGAGCTCATCGATCTCGTCAGTGTCCTCGACGTCGGTCACCTCCTCGATGACCTCGGATCCGAGGAGTTCCTCGAACTCGGGTCCGGCGGCATCGTCGCGGCGAAGGCCGAACTGCTCGTCAGCCAGATCGAATTCGCCTCGACCGCCGCGATCGTGAACGCGCAGGCGCTGTCCGCCGAGGAGTTCGAGCTCGTGATCGCCCTCATCGGCCACCTCAACCCTGATGCCCATGCGGCCGTGATCACCGAGAAGAATTCCGTGCACGGCATGGTCCGATGGCCCTTCGCCTCACGTCCGCCGAGCGCGGGATGGACGGCGATCCTCAATGCGGAGTTCTGGCCCAGGGCCTATGCGACCGGTCTCGGCGCCTGCCGCTACGAGCAGTGTCGGGCCTTCCATCCCGGTCGCCTGCACGCGACCCTGACCGACTGCCTCTCACAGGGGTACTGTGGTCGAATCATCCGCTCGGCAGGATTCGCCCGCTTGGCCTCACGTCCGCATTTGACCGCTCAATGGGATCAGGTGGGAACCATCTTCACGCTGTCTCCGCTGGCCCTCGATGACCGCCTCGGCGAGGGTGGGGAGCTCCTGGCCTTCGGTCAGGATCTCGCCTTCTTCGGCATCGACCTCGATGAGGCGAAGCTGCGAGAGGCCCTCGACTTGGCGGCGCTGACCGATGCCGAACTGACCGCCGGGCCGATGACCTGGGCGCGATTCGCCGACGACTTCCCGGCGTGGGACACCGCGCGAATGTGACGGTCACGTCTCCTGCGCGGCCCGGCAGTCTGCGCAGAGGCCGAAGATCTCGAAGACGTGGCGGGTGGCCTCGAAGCCGTGTGAGCGGGCGAGCGTGCGCATCCAATCCTCGCCGGGCGGTTCGATCTCGACCGCCTTCCCGCAGCTTTCGCACACGAGGTGATGGTGGTGTTCGCTGTGCGTGCAGGCGCGGAAGAGCTGCTTCTCAGCGATGGTGATCGCATCCGCGTGGCCCGCTTGGCTGAGTGCATTGAGCTGCCGATAGACGGTCGCCAGGCCGACCGATGCGCCCTGGTCCTCGAGGCTGCGGTGCAGCTGCTGGGCCGAGACGAACCGGGTCTCGGCCTCGAGCGCAGAGCGGATGAGTGCCTTCTGTGCGGTGCTGCGGGTCTTCTTCGGGCTGTGGCCGTCTGTCATTGCCCTCTGCCTTCCGGGCTCAACTGCGGTGAACCGATATCGTGGGTGCGGTCTCGATCATGCGGCGGCGTCCTGCCGGGCCGGTCGCATGCGTCGAAGTGCATATGTTTCGAGAATAATGAAAAACGTTACCAATAACAAGGTCGGGGCGACCGAGGAGGCGGAGTGAGCAGACGACGAATGAGCGAAGCGGTTCCGGTCATTCTGCTCACCGGCTACCTCGGCGCCGGAAAGACGAGCCTGCTCAACCACCTGCTGCGCCATCCGGATGCTCGGATCGGTGTCGTCGTCAATGATTTCGGCGACCTCAACATCGATGCCGGCCTCGTCGTCGGCCAGGTCGACGAACCGTTCTCGATCTCCGGGGGCTGCATCTGCTGCCTCGATGACGACAGCTCGCTCGAGGACGCCCTCGTCGCACTCGCGAAACCGAGCCTGCGCCTGGATGCGATCATCGTCGAGGCCAGCGGGTTCGCCGAGCCGCTGACTCTGGCGCGGATGGTCACCCGGATGGGCCGTCACCGCTTCCACCTCGGCGGGGTCATCGACGTCGTCGATGCGCTCATGCACTCATCCACGGTCGACACCGAGGCGCTGCCGCCGATGCGCTATGCGGCGACGACCCTCGTCCTCGTCAACAAGCTCGATCAGGTTCCGGCCGAGGAACGGGAAGCGGCGGTCGAAGCCGTGCGCAGCCGAGTGCACCGCCGCAATCCCCGGGTCCTCGTCATCGGCACGAGCTTCGGCAGGCTCGATCCCACGCTCATCTTCGACCCGGGGGCCGGGGAACATGGGAGTCTGGCTGATCGCCGAGGCGCAGATTCTCACGGAGGGGCCGGGCTTCGTCGAGGCGATGCGCCCTCGCCGACGGACGCTCCGCTCCAACCGGAGCTGCCGATCCGCGAACTCATCCGCGCCGCCTATGCCGAACGGCAAGCCGAGATCGAACGCGGAGCCGAAACCGATCATGGACCTGACGGTGGTCATGAATCTGCCGGTCACCGGCATGCACAGGCGATCACGGTGACCGGGACGGGCTGGGCGGACCCGGATCGCGTGATGGATTTCCTCGAAGACCTGCCCGCGGGGGTCTACCGGGTCAAGGGCCAGGTCCGCGTCGCCGAACGCTCGGCGACGCGGCACTTCGGCGTGCAGGCGGTGGGCCCGAACGTCTACGTCTCCGACAACGGCCGCTGCCCCGGCACTGGCACCGGCACTGGTACAGGCACTGGTCACGACAGCGTCCTCGTCGTCATCGGCGAAGGATTCGACGAGACCGAGGTGCGCGATCGCCTCGAGCCCGGGCTGAGCGAAGACGCTAACAGCGCCGGCCTCGAACGCCTCCTCCGGCAGGTGCGCCTGCACAGCTGACGACAAGTGATCCCCCGCAGACAACCCTCCGGAATTCCTCCGTATTACCTGAGGGTCAGCCGGGGGAAAACACCCGCGCCGCGGTCCGGAGACCGATCCTAGGATCGAAATATCACCCTTTCGGGGGATGCGAATGACACCTTTCGGGGGACGCGCAGAGACGGGTGACTTGAAAGACTGATCAGGCTCGATCTCCCGTGAGCCGCCCGCAATCCCCGGGTGCCAGCACCACAGCACCACAGCACCACCAGGCCCCACCAGCCCAGCCCGCCCCACGATCTCCGGCGATGGCCGCCGGAAACCGGAGGAACCCGTGTCCCTGATCACCCGGATGAGTCTCAAGAACCGCCTCATCGTCGGACTGCTCACCCTCGTGATCGCCGTCTTCGGCGTCGTCGCGACCACCTCGCTCAACCAGGAGACGATGCCTTCGGTCGACCTCCCGAGCACCTCGGTGCAGGCCACCGTGCCCGGGGCCTCACCGGAAGTCGTCGAGGCGACCGTGACCGAGCCGCTGGAGACGGCACTCGAAGGCATCGGCGAGCTCGAGACGGTGACCACGACCACCTCGGCGGGCACGATGACGGCCGAGGTCAGCTGGCCCTTCGGCAAGGACTCCGAGGAGATGACCGACACCATCCGGTCCGCCGTCGACGGTGCCAAGGCGAACCTCCCCGAGGACGCCGAGGTGGAGGTGCTGTCCTATCAGATGGACGACGTCCCCGTGACGATGTTCGCCGTCTCCGGAGGCGACCCCGAGACCCTCGGGGACCGCCTCGAGTCCGAGCTCGTCCCCGAACTCCAGGCCGTCGACGGGGTGTCGAACGTCGACGTCACCGGACAGACCGAGCAGCGGGTCGACATCACCTTCCGACCCGAGGACGTGGCCGAGAAGAACGTCGTCGAAAGCTCCGTCCCCGATGAGCTCACCGCCGCCGGGACCGTCGTCCCCGCGGGTCAGAGCTCCGAAGGCGATGAGTCGATGGCCGTCGAAGTCGGGACCGAGGTCGACGCCGTCGAACAGATCGAGAAGACCCCGCTGCGCACCGCCGACGGCACCGTGCTGCTCGGCGACGTCGCCGATGTCGAACTCGGCTCCATCGAGAAGACCTCGCTCTCGCGCGCCGACGGCAAGGACTCGGTCACCGTGGCGGTGACGAAGAACCAGGACGCCAATGTCGTCGACGTCTCCCACAAAGTCGGCGACGTCCTCGACCGCGTCGGCCCGCAGCTCGGCGACGACACCCAGTTCTCGACGATCTTCGACCAGGCGCCCGAGATCGAGAAGTCGATCCACGACCTCTCCGTCGAAGGCGGACTCGGTCTGATCTTCGCGATCTTCGTCATCCTCGCCTTCCTCGGATCGTTCCGGTCGACGATCGTCGCCGCGATCTCGATCCCGATGTCGCTGCTCATCGCGATGATCGGGCTGATGGTCGGCGACTACACGCTCAACATCCTCACCCTCGGAGCACTGACCATCGCCGTCGGCCGCGTCGTCGATGACTCGATCGTCGTCATCGAGAACATCCGCAGACGCCAGGGCACAAGCGATCTGACGATCGACGACATCGTCGCCAGCGTCAAGCAGGTCGCCGGGGCGATCACCGCCTCGACCCTGACCACCGTCGCCGTGTTCCTGCCGATCGCCTTCGTCGACGGCATCGCCGGTCAGCTGTTCCGCCCCTTCTCCGTGACCGTGTCCCTGGCCCTGCTCGCCTCCCTGCTTGTGGCGCTGACCATCGTCCCGGTCTTCAGCTACTGGGTGCTGCGCCGCAGCCCCAAACCGCTCTCGCCCAAGCGGCAGGCCGCCACCGATGCCAGCTACGAACGCTGGGCGGCCAAGCAGCACGAGCGCTCCGTGCGCAGAGCAGAGCGCAGGCAGAAGACGATCGACCGCAGGAACGCCAAACGTGCGGCCAAGGGCCAGGAGCCCCTGCCCGCGGCGGTCGTCGAACCCGTGGTCGCGCCGGCTCCCGGCAACGGAGAGGCCTCGGACCGGGTCGACCGGCTCCAGCAGCGCAGCCTGCCCGCCATCCTCTCCGCACTCCACTACCCGTGGCGGACGATCGCCTTCTCCGTGGTCATCTTCATCATCACCATGATGAGTGCGAGCTTCCTGCGGACCGACCTGCTCGGTTCGGCCGGTCAGAACTCCCTCTACCTCACCCAGACCCTGCCTGCCGGCGCCTCACTGACCGCCAGCGACGAGGCGGCGAAGAAGGTCGAGGAGGTGCTCGGCTCCGATCCGGACGTCGAGACCTATTCCTCGACGGTCAACGGACCCGAATCAGGTACGGAGAACCAGTTCAACATCACCCTGACCGAGGACTCCGAGACCGAGGTGGCGACGAACCGCATCCGCACCCAGCTCGAAGACCTCGGGAAGGACGCCGGCGAGGTCGATCTGCAGGATGCCAGCGGCACCACCAGCGAAGACGTCGAGATCAAACTCTCGGGCACCGACCTCGGCGCCTTGGGAGATGCCGCCGACGAGGTGACGAAGACGATGGCCGATGAGGCCGGAGTCTCCAACGCCCGCAACGACCTCGCCGCCGACCAGCCGGTCATCCGCGTCGACGTCGACCGGGAGAAGGCCGCCGACTACGGCTACAGCCAGGCCGAGGTCGGCCAGGCCATCGCCGGCGCCCTGCACGGGACGGAAGCCGGGACGGTCACCCTCAAGGGCAAGGAACGCGATATCTTCCTCGCCCCGACCCACCCCGATGCCACTCCCGACGAGATCCGCACCCTCGAGCTGCCCGTCACCGAGGTGCAGACCCAGAATGCGCAGGAGGACGCCACCGACCGGGTCGAGGAGAAGACCGATGCCCGGGCAGAGGAGGCCAAGCGTAAGGCCGCCGAAGATGCCGACGAGCAGCTCGAATCCGCTCGGGAGGCCCGCGACAACGCCGCCGATCAGCTCGAGGAGGCGCGCAAGGCCCTGCGCGATGCCGAGAATCCGCCGCCGGCCCCGAGTCCGGGCGACATGGCGGCCGATCAGGTCGAACAGGCCCGCGAGGGCGTCGAGCAGGCGGAGAAGGGCCTCGAGGAGGCCAATGACTCCATCGACGACATCGTCGACGGCCAGCGCGAACAGGAGCAGAGCCAGGAGGAGGAGCAGAGCCTCGCCGACGAGCAGGCGGCCATCCCCGATATCAAGGGTGAGCCGATCACCGTCGACGAGATCGCGAAGGTCGAAGAGACCGAGACGCCTGCGACGATCGCCCGTGAGGACGGGGACCGTCAGGTCACGGTCTTCGCCACCCCGGCAGACGGGCAGCTCAACGCGGTCACCCAGGCCGCGCAGGAGCTGCAGTCGAGCATGGATCTGCCCGATGGGGTCAGCTTCGACGTCGGCGGCGCCAGTCAGGAGCAGGAGGAGTCCTTCGGGCAGCTGGGCGCGGCGATGGCCGTGGCGATCGTGCTCGTCTTCCTCGTGATGATCGCGACCTTCCGCAGCTTCGTCCAACCGCTCATCCTGCTCGTGTCGATTCCCTTCGCGGCGACCGGCGCGGTGCTGTTGCTGCTGGCCACGAACACTCCGCTGGGCATCCCCTCGCTCATCGGTCTGCTCATGCTCATCGGCATCGTGGTGACGAACGCGATCGTGCTCATCGACCTCATCAACAAACTCCGCGAGCACGGCATGGGCCTGATGGACGCGATCGTCCACGGCACCCGTCTGCGCCTGCGTCCGATCCTGATGACCGCCGCGGCCACGGTGTTCGCGCTCGTGCCGATGTCCTTGGGGCTGACCGGCGGGGGAGTCTTCATCTCCCAGCCGCTGGCGATCGTCGTCATCGGCGGGCTGACCTCCTCGACCGTGCTCACGCTCATCCTCGTCCCCGCCCTCTACCTCCTCGTCGAGCGGCGCAAGGAGACCAGGGCGGCGCACAAGGAGGCCAAGCGCGCGGCCCATCGTCGGGCCGATGAGGAGCGGATCGCGGCGGAGCAGATCGATGTGGAGACCGCCGAGGTGGCCCGCCGTCCCGAGGGCGAGTGAAGCTCAGTCGTCCTTGAGTCCGGGGAGCGCCTCGGCGGAGAATCGGATATGGCGCTCCGTCAGCTCCGCGGCCAGGGCGGCGTCTCCGGAGTCGATGGCCGCGACGATGCCGCGGTGCTGGGCCTGAAGTTCGCCCATCAGGACGCCCGGGTCGGCCAGCTCCCGGAAGGATGAGAAAATCGGGCGGCGCAGCGAGGTGCGGATCGCTCCGGTGAGATCGGAGAAGAGCTGATTGCCGGCGGCCTGGGCGATGGCCACGTGGAGGGCAGTGTCCGCATCATTGAACACCTCGAGGCTGATCCCCGGGGTGTCCATGATCGCCAGCTGCGCGTTGACCTCGGCCAAGGCGTCCTCCTCGGCGCGGGTCGCGGCGAGAACGGCGCTCGAGCGTTCCAGCTGGATGCGGGTCTCGATGACGTCGGAGAGGCTGAAGTTCGTCAAGGCCACATGCAGGCGGAGGAATCGGGTGAGCGCGGCGGTCGGCATGGCGGCGATGAAGGTGCCTGCTCCACGGCCCGAACCGCCGCTCGAGCGGACCACCCCGAGGCTCTCGAGGACCCGCAGAGCCTCACGCACACTGGCGCGGCTGACTCCGAGCTTCGCGGCCAGATCTCGCTCCGCGGGCAGCAGATCCCCGACCCCCAGCTCGCCGGAGATGATGCGCTCCTCGATGGCATCGATGACGAGCTCGTACGTGCTCGATCGGGTCACGGGCTGCCACCCGTTTGCGGCGCCCCCGGTTGCGGCGTCGCCTGGTGCGGCGTCACCAGGTGCGGCTGAATCGCCTTCAGCGGCCATCGTTCGTCTCTCCTCGCATCGGCCCATCATTTCATCATCGAACTCTTGACGTGGGTCTTAGTCGCCCCTACGATCAGATTAATGGTCTGACCTCATAAAGGCCATCCGCACATCCGCACACCGACCGAAGACAATACTCGAAGCGCGTTCACCGTGGAACCGCATCATCGTGAGCACGCACCTGCCGTGTTGGAGAACCCATGTACACGCCCGACCTCGCTCCCGTCGCCGACAGTCTGCTGTGGTCATCGCTGCTGGCGCTGCTGCCGCTGCTGACCATCTTCATCACCCTCGGCGCGCTGAGATGGAAGGCCTATCTGGCCGGAATCGCCTCGGTGGTCGTCGCGTTGGCCGTGGCGATCTTCGCCTACGGGATGCCCGCCGGGCTGGCCGGGCTCTCGGCGACTCAGGGCTTCGCCTTCGGACTGTTCCCGATCATGTGGATCGTCGTCAACGCGATCTGGATCTACGAGCTCACGGTGCGCTCCGGTCGGTTCGAGGACCTCCGCCTCGTCATCAACGTCATCTCCAGCGACCCCCGCGTCCAGGCGATCATCGTCGCCTTCTGCTTCGGCGGTCTGCTCGAGGCGCTCGCCGGGTTCGGTGCTCCCGTCGCGATCACGGGCGTGATGCTCGTGGCCGTGGGCTTCACCGCGATGCGCGCGGCCGTCGTCGTCCTCGTGGCGAACACCGCGCCGGTGGCCTTCGGTGCGATCGCCACTCCGATCATCACGGCCGGCACACTCACCGGCATCGACTATCAGGACATCGGAGCCATGGTCGGGCATCAGACTCCGCTGCTGGCGGCCATCGTCCCGCTCTTCCTCGTCTTCCTCGTCGACGGCAAGCGCGGGCTGAAGCAGATGTGGCCCCTGGCTCTCGTCGTCGGCATCGTCTTCGCCGCCGCCCAATGGGTGTCCTCGAATCTGCTCTCGGTCGAGCTCACCGACATCGTCTCGTCCCTGGCCGGGCTCGCGGCGGCGGTCATCATGCTGCGGCTCTGGAAGCCGGTGGGCGGACAGGATGCCCTGGACTCCATGGCCGTCGAGCGCGAGCAGGAGAATGTCGCCGTCCCCGATGCGGGCACGTCGTCGGGAGCGGTGGACACCGCCGTGGAGGCGAAGACCGCGCCCCTGACCGGGGCCCGGGTGTTCTTCGCGCTGTTTCCCTATCTGCTCATCGTCGTAATCTTCTCTGTCTGCAAGCTCGTGCCCGCCCTCAACGAGTGGCTCTCCGGCACGGATCTCAAGATCGCGTGGCCGGGCCTCGACGGCAATGTGTTCACAGCCTCGGGGGAGGTGTCGACGAGCACCGTCTACAACTTCCAATGGCTGTCCTCACCGGGCACGCTGCTGCTGATCTCCGGCATCATCGTCGCGCTGAGCTTCGGGATCTCGCCCAAGGACGGCTTCAAGGCCTACATCGACAACCTCGTGAAGATGCGCTTCGCGATCCTCACGGTCGGCTTCGTCCTCGCCCTGGCCTACGTCATGAACCTCTCGGGCCAGACGATCACGATCGGCACCTGGATCGCCGGCACCGGTGCTCTCTTCGCCTTCCTCTCGCCCATCCTCGGGTGGCTGGGAACGGCGGTGACCGGCTCGGACACGAGCGCCAACGCCCTGTTCGCCACGCTGCAGCAGACGGCGGCCGAGAACGCCGGCATCGACCCGCTGCTGCTCGTCGGAGCCAACAGCTCCGGAGGTGTGGTCGGCAAGATGGTCAGCCCGCAGAATCTCACGATCGCAGCGACCGCCGTCGGACTGCTCGGTCAGGAGTCGGCGATCTTCCGCAAGGTGATCTGGTGGTCACTCGCCATGCTCGTTCTCATGTGTCTGCTTGTCGGCCTGCAGTCCACCGTGCTGTCCTGGATGGTGCCCAGTACCTGACCCGATCGACTCTTCAGCCCACCCTGACCGTCCCGTAACCACCCGCCAACCCCACTGGAAGGAACCCCACATGGTCAAACGACAGATTCCCCAGCCCGCCGAGATCTTCGACCTCATGAAGTTCAAGAAGCTCGAACTCGATCCGAAGAAGCGCCGGCTCGAGTCGGCGCTGACGATCGAGGACCTGCGCGCCATCGCCAAACGGCGCACTCCCGCCGCGGCCTTCGACTACACAGACGGGGCCGCCGAGGGCGAGATCTCGATGGAGCGCTCGGTCCAGGCGTTCCGCGACATCGAATTCCATCCCTCGATCCTCAAGGACGTCTCGCACGTCGACACCTCGACCCAGATCATGGGCGGCAGCTCGGCGCTGCCCTTCGGCATCGCTCCGACGGGCTTCACCCGCCTGATGCAGACTGAGGGTGAGACCGCCGGGGCCTCGGCCGCCGGGGCTGCCGGGATCCCGTTCACGCTCTCGACCCTGGGCACCACCTCGATCGAGGACGTGAAGAAGGCGAACCCGCACGGTCGGAACTGGTTCCAGCTCTACGTGATGAAGCAGCGCGAGATCTCCTACGGCCTCGTCGAGCGGGCGAAGGAGGCGGGCTTCGACACCCTCTTCTTCACCGTGGATGCACCTGTGGCCGGTGCCCGCCTGCGCGACTCCCGCAACGGCTTCTCGATCCCGCCGCAGCTCACACCCAAGACGATCCTCAATGCGATCCCTCGGCCCTGGTGGTGGTGGGACTTCCTGACCACGCCGAAGCTCGAGTTCGCCTCGCTCTCGGAGACCGGCGGCACCGTCGGCGAACTCCTCGACTCGGCGATGGATCCCTCGATCGACTTCGACGATCTGGCGGAGATCCGCGCCATGTGGCCGGGCAAGTTCTCGGTCAAGGGCGTGCAGACGCTCGAGGACGCGAAGAAGCTCGCCGACCTCGGCGTCGATTCGATCGTGCTCTCCAACCACGGCGGCCGTCAGCTCGACCGGGCTCCGGTGCCCTTCGAACTGCTCCCCGAGGTGGCCCGCGAGGTGGGCAAGGACGTCGAGATCATCGTCGACACCGGAATCCGCAACGGCGCCGACATCGTCGCATCACTGGCTCTCGGTGCCGACTTCACGCTCATCGGCCGCGCCTATCTGTTCGGTCTCATGGCCGGTGGCCGTGAAGGCGTGGACCGGACGATCAAGATCCTCGGTGATCAGGTCGAACGGACGATGAAGCTGCTGCAGGTCGCCGACGTCTCCGAACTCAACCCGAGCCATGTGACCCAGCTGCACGAGTTCGGCCGCGAGGAGAGGGCGGCCATCGCGCAGGGCAACCGCGAAGGGGTCTGAGTCGTTCGGCTCAGCGCCCCTTTGGCTCAGAGCCTATTGGCTCAGAACCAAGCCTCGGCGAGCAGGGACAGCGAGCGTTCGCGCACCGCGGGGTCGAAGGCGTAGGTGACGGTGATGAGTTCATCGGCATCGATGCGTTCGGCGAACTCGGTGAGCTGATCGCTCGCTGTCTCGGGCGAGCCGACGGCGCTGATCCGCAGCATCGGGTTGCTGCCTCCGCCCTGTCCGGAAAGCGCCGCCGGTTCGACGGGAGGCTGCAGTCGGCGCCTGCCGCCGCGTGCGATGTCGAGGAACATCTGCTCCACCGAGGTGAATTGACGTTCGGCTTCCTCGTCGGTGTCGGCGACCATGACATTGATGCCGGCCATCACGTACGGTTCGCTGATCTGTGCGGTGGGAGACTCCGTGGTGAACGATTCTCGGTAGACGCGGACTGCCTCGTCGATCTGATCGGGTGCGAAGTGGGAGGCCAGTGAGAACGGCAGGCCCAGCTGTCCGGCGATCGAGGCGCCGTTGACGGTGGAGCCGAGAACCCAGATCGGCACCTCGGTGCCCGCGGAGACCGCGGACTGGATCGGGATGCTGTGCGCGCGGCCTTCGGGGCCGAACCATCCCTGCATGTCGTAGATGTTCCGGGAGAAGGACTGCGGGTCGGCGGAGGAGCGGGCGAGTGCCTGGGCGGTCATCTGGTCGGTTCCCGGTGCCCGTCCGAGGCCGAGGTCGATGCGACTCTCGTGCATGTTCGCAAGCGTTCCGTACTGCTCGGCGACCATCAGCGGCGCGTGATTGGGCAGCATCACCCCGCCCGAGCCGACCCGGATCCGCTCGGTGGCGCCCGCGGCCTGCGAGATCAGCAGCGCCGTGGCCGAAGCCGCCAGTCCGGTGGTGTTGTGGTGTTCGGCGAACCACAGTCGCTCGTAGCCGAGTCGATCGGCCAGGGCGGCGGCCCGCATCGAGGCGTCGATGCTCTCACGTGCGGTGGAGCCGTCGGGGATGGAGACGAGGTCGAGAATGCTCAAGGGAATGGACAAGGCGATGGTGTTCCTCACTGCTGGGCTGGAGATCTCCTCTCACAACGGCCCGGCATGAAGCGTTTATTCCAGGATGCAGATCGGCCGCGGTCTCCGGAACTGTGTCCGGGCCGCGGCCGATCTGGGTGTCAATGCCTCAGCGTCACTTGCTGAATTCCTTCTCGATCTTGTCGAGCACGTTCGATGCCGAGTAGTAGTCGAGGCGGAAGGAGTCGAGGCCCATCGCGTAGACCGCGTCATTTTCCACGGCCGGCGTGCTCTTGAGCAGGGAGTCCTTCTTGTAGCCCTCAACGGTCTTCTCGTTCGCGTTGAACAGGAACACGGACTTGCCGGTGATCGCCTTGGACAGGTTCTCTCCGGTCACCTCGTAGATGTCGGAGCGTTTGCCCATGTCGCCCTGGCTGATCGCATTCTCAGGCACCTCGGCGAGTTCGAAGCCGACCTCTTCGAGGAGTTTGGCCTGCGCCGAGTCTGGAGTCCAGACGTTGGCCGAGGATCCGGAGCCGCCGCCCTTCGCCTCCGAGTTGTAGACGAGCCCGGTCACGGGCTGTTCGGGGGCGTCGATGCTGCCCTTGATCTCTTCGGCGCGCTGGTCGAATTCCTCGTTGACCTTCTTCGCCTCGTCCGCGTGGCCGGTGATCTCACCGAGCTGGGTCGTGACCTCCTGCCAGTCTTTGTTGCCGTAGTCGATGACGACGGTCGGCGCGATGTCGCTGAGCTGGTCGTACATGGCGTTCGCGGAGTCCGCGCCGGTCTTCGAGACGACGATGAGGTCGGGCTCTTCGGCGAGGATGTTCTCCACGTTCGGGTCGCCCTGGTAGAGCTCTTTGACGTCCTTCTCCTTGGCGACGTCGCTCCACTGGGTGAAGAAGCCCTGATCGTCGGCGACGGGGGAGTTGGGGGCGGTGGCGCCCGAGGCGGTGACCGGGGCGTCGATGGCCAGCAGGCTGCCGGTCAGAGTGACGGCGGTGGAGACGATGTTCTCGGGCTGCTTCTCGAGTTCGATCTCGTTGCCGTCGTCGTCGGTGAAGGACTTCGGCCACTGGCCGCTCTCGGCCGCGGTCTCGCTCGAGTCCTCGCCGGTCGTGTCTCCGCCGCCGCATCCGGCGAGTCCGATGACGGCGCTGGCCGCGATGGCGATCGCGGCGAAAGAGCGTCGCTTGTTCAAGGTGAGGGGATTCATACGATTCTTTCTTGTTGCCGGCGACTGTCGGGTGGCACCGCTTCTGTCGCGGTCGCGCTTCGCCCTGCCAGTCAGGTGCAATGTGAGCCTAACCTAATATCGTGCAGATCGGCGTCGATTCTCCATATTCTGAGAACAGGTGTTGTGCTTTCCGGGCTGCGGGCGAAGTCGCCGCGCGTTCGGCCGAGAGGCGGAGGGAAGTGGGGGACCGGACGCGCGTCCGCGCCAATGGTAAGGCTAGACTAACCTGGTGAAGACTCAGATGATGCGCCGCACAAGTGTCCTTGCCGCCACCGTTCTGACCCTTGCGCTACTCGCGTCCGGATGTGCCGGTAGTGATGACTCCGGGGATGGGAGCTCGGGCAGCAAGGATGTCGCCACCGGCGGCAAGTCGTTCGGCACCGCGGACGAGGAGACTGCGAAGCTCGGCAGCGACGCCGAACCGGGGGCATTTCCGCGTACGGTCACCCATGCCAACGGCGAAGCCGAGATCGAGGAGAAGCCCGAGCGGGTCGTCGTTCTCGACACGGGTGAGCTCGACGATGTCGTCTCCCTGGGGATCACTCCGGTCGGCATGGTGACGACCGAGGGAGCGAATCCGGTGCCTTCCTATCTCAAGGACAGGGTCGAGGGAGTCGACACGGTCGGGACGATCAATGAGCTCGATCTCGAGAAGATCGCCTCGCTCGAGCCGGACCTCATTCTCGGCAGCCAGCTGCGGGCGGACAAACTCTACGACGAACTCGATGCGATCGCCCCGACCGTGTTCTCGATCCGTCCCGGATTCCCCTGGAAGGAGAACTTCCTGCTCGTCGGGGAGGCCTTGGGGATGGAAGAGGCGACGACCGTGCGGCTTGAGGACTATGCGAGCACGGCCGCTGAGCTCAAGGATTCGGTCGACGGCGATCCGACGATCTCGCTCGTGCGCTTCATGCCCGACAAGCTGCGCCTGTATGCGAACCAGTCGCTCATCGGCGTCATCTTGGGCGATGCGGGGCTGGCTCGTCCCGAGAACCAGGATGTCGACGAGCTTGCTGTCGAGATCTCGCCGGAGAACCTCGACCAGGCCGACGGCGACTTCATCTTCTACACGAGCTACGGTGATCCGCAGGCCACGGGCGAGGACAAAGCCCTGACCGGCAGTCAGTGGAAGGGTCTCGACGCGGTCAAAGACGGTAAGGCCATCCGAGTCGAGGACGACGTGTGGTTCCTCGGGCTGGGTCCGATCGGGGCCGAACAGGTCCTCGCCGACCTCGGTGATCATCTGCAGAAGTAGCGGCCCCGACCGAAGGGGGCGCCGATCGCAGCCCCGAGAAAATCTCTTCTGCACCCGGGAATAAACCCTCACTCCGCAAAGTTGAGTCTGGTGTACGCAACTTTTATGAGGCTGAGCTTGACGGCTCGAACCTCGAAGAGAATACTTGAGTCCAGTTGGCTCAATGTGTGCGGTCGAGTGGGCCCACCGCCGATCCCGCGGCAGGAAATGCCGTGGACGCCCTCGCGTGGTGGGGCCGCCCGATCGCACACATTCGAGTCGCAGGCACTCACGAATTGTAAGGAGAGAGAATTATGGCACGTGCAGTCGGAATCGACCTCGGAACCACGAACTCCGTCGTCGCAGTCCTCGAAGGCGGAGACCCCAAGGTCATCGCGAACGCGGAAGGCGGACGCACGACCCCGTCGGTCGTCGCAGTCAACAAGAACGGCGACTCCCTCGTCGGTGAGATCGCCAAGCGGCAGGCAGTGACGAACGTGAAGAACACGATCGCCTCGGTCAAGCGTCACATGGGTACTGACTGGTCCACGGAGATCGGCGGCAAGACACTGTCGGCTCCCGAGGTCTCGGCACGTATTCTGCAGAAGCTCAAGCACGACGCTGAGGAATACCTGCAGGAGAAGGTCACCGATGCAGTGATCACCGTTCCCGCATACTTCAATGATGCCGAGCGTCAGGCAACCAAGGACGCCGGTGAGATCGCCGGACTCAACGTCTCGCGCATCATCAACGAGCCCACCGCCGCCGCTCTGGCCTACGGCCTCGAGCGCGGCAAGGAAGACGAACTCATCCTCGTCTTCGACCTCGGTGGCGGTACGTTCGACGTCTCGCTGCTCGAAGTCGGCAAGGATGAAGACGACTTCTCCACCATTCAGGTTCGCGCCACCTCCGGTGACAACCGCCTCGGCGGTGACGACTGGGATCAGCGCATCGTCGACTGGCTGGTCGGTGAGATCAAGAACGGATACGGCGTCGACCTGAGCAAGGATTCGACCGCCCTGCAGCGTCTGAAGGAGGCTTCGGAGCAGGCCAAGAAGGAACTGTCCTCGGCCACCAGCACCAACATCTCGCTGCAGTACCTCTCGATGAGCGAGAACGGACCCATCCACCTGGATGAGACCCTGACCCGCGCGAAGTTCGAGGAACTGACCAAGGATCTCCTCGAGCGCACCAAGGCTCCGTTCCACGCTGTGATGAAGGATGCGGGCGTGTCCGTCAAGGACATCGACCACGTCGTCCTCGTCGGCGGTTCGACCCGTATGCCCGGAGTCACCCAGGTCGTCACCGAGCTCACCGGAGGCAAGGAGCCCAACAAGGGCGTCAACCCCGATGAGGTCGTTGCGATCGGTGCGGCCGTGCAGGCCGGTGTCCTCGCCGGTGAGCGCAAGGACGTCCTGCTCATCGACGTCACCCCGCTCTCGCTCGGACTCGAGACCAAGGGCGGCGTGATGACCAAGCTCATCGAGCGCAACACCCCGATCCCGACCAAGCGGTCGGAGACCTTCACCACGGCAGAGGACAACCAGCCCTCCGTGTCGATCCAGGTCTTCCAGGGTGAGCGCGAGTTCACTCGCGACAACAAGAACCTCGGCACCTTCGAGCTGACCGGCATCGCTCCGGCTCCGCGCGGCGTGCCGCAGATCGAGGTCGCCTTCGACATCGACGCCAACGGCATCGTCCACGTGTCGGCCACCGACAAGGGCACCGGCACCGAGCAGTCGATGACGATCACCGGCGGTTCCGCACTGCCGAAGGAAGACATCGAGCGCATGGTCCAGGAGGCCGAGGAGCACGCGGAAGAGGACAAGAAGCGCCGTGAGGCCGCCGACGTCCGCAACAACGCGGAGAACCTCGCCTACCAGACCGAGAAGCTCCTGACCGACAACGACGACAAGCTGCCCGAAGAGATCAAGACCGAGATCCAGGGCGATGTCGACGGCGTCAAGGAAGCTCTCAAGGGCGAAGACGACGACGCAGTGAAGTCGGCCTACGACAAGCTCGTCGCCAACCAGCAGAAGATCGGCGAAGCCATCTATAACCAGCAGGGTGGTGCCGAAGGCGCTGCAGGTGCTGAGGGTGCAGAAGGCACCGCCGATGCAGGTGCCGATGACGATGTCGTCGACGCCGAGGTTGTCGACGATGAGGACGAGGAGAAGAAGTAATGACTACCGAGGGCAACGATCAGTCGTCCGAGGAGCCAGGCTTCACCTTCAATGACAAGCGCCGGGTGGATCCGGACACCGGTGAGCTCCGCCCGGAGACCGACGCGCAGTCGGCTTCGGCGGAGGCCGGTGCCCCGGGTGCCGGTGCCCCCGATGCCCCGGGTGCCGGTGCCCCCGATGCTCCGGGTGCCGGGGAGCAGAATGCCGGTGCCGCGGACGAGGATCTGGCCGATGCCAGCGATCTCGGAGTCGACATCCCGGCCGACGCCTCGACGCTCAATGACACCGAGGCAGCACAGGACGGGGCCGAGCCCGAACCCGAACCGGGGTCTGAGGCAGCGGCTCACCTGGCCGATCTCAAGCGAGTCAACGCCGAGTACGCCGCCTACCGGATGCGGGCCGATCGCGAACGCGAACGTGCCGCCACCGGCGGTGTGATCAAGACCGTCGAGGCCCTGATCCCCGTGCTCGACGAGGTCAAGCTCGCCCAGGAGAACGGCGATGTCAGTGGACCGTTCGAGACCCACGTGAAGAAGCTGGTCGACTCGCTGACCAAGGTCGGCATCGAGCAGTACGGTGAGGTCGGCGACGAGTTCGATCCGCACCTGCACGAGGCGCTCATGCAGCAGCCCTCCGACGAGGTCGAGACGCCGACGGTCTTCGTGGTCATGCAGCCGGGCTACCGCCTCGGCGATCGCATCATCCGCGCGGCCCGCGTCGGCGTGCAGCAGCCGGAGGACTGAGAGATCAACCTCGCCGAGGCGGCCCCCACCCCCAGCGTCAGTCAGCTGACGTCGGGGACCGGGGGACCACCTCGGCGGCGGTCCGGATCTTCGGGATCGCGATCCCGGAGGTGCGGATTGTGAGGAGACAAGTGAATACAGTGATGACAGGATCTGAGAGGAAGAGAGGAGGTGCCAGGTGAATACCGGGCCTCAGAACGATTGGTTCGACAAGGACTTCTACAAAACCCTCGGCGTCTCCAAGGATGCTTCCGACGCTGAGATCAAGAAGGCCTATCGCAAGCTCGCGCGGAAGTATCACCCGGACGCCAACCCCGGTGATGCCAAGGCCGAGGACAAATTCAAAGAGATCGGGCAGGCGCACCAGGTGCTGTCCGACAAGGAATCCCGCGCCCAGTACGACCAGGTTCGCGCCATGGGCGGCGGAGCCCGCTTCAGCGCCGGTGCCGGTGGGCCCGGCGGCGCCAGCGGAGGCGGATTCGACGATGTGTTCTCCGACCTCTTCGGCGGAGGCGGCAGGACGCGGACCCGCGCGACCTACGGCGGCGGGGGTGGGGGAGACGTGCCTCCTGACCTGGCCGATCTGCTCAACGGCTTCGGCGGTGGCGCCGGCTACGGCGGCGGTTACGGCTCCGGTGGCTACGGCGGCTACTCGCCCCCGGTCAAGGGCGGTGACATCAAGTCAAAGACCACCTTGTCGTTCACCGAGGCGATCAACGGAGCGTCGGTCAAGCTGAATATGCCCAGCGGCAAGCCGCTGACCGTGCGCACCCCGATCGGGGTCAAGGACGGGCAGAAGATCCGGCTGGCGGGCAAGGGCAAGGCCAGCCCGAACGGTGGGGAGGCCGGTGACGTGATCCTCACGGTCAACGTCAAACCGCACCCCGTGTTCACCAGGGACGGTGACAATCTGCGGATGGAGCTGCCGGTCAGCTTCGACGAGGCTGCACTGGGCGCCGAGGTGAAGGTCCCGACCCTGGGCGGAATGCCCGTCAAGGTCAAGGTCGCCCCCGGCACTCCTTCGGGCCGGACGCTGCGCGTGCGCGGCAAGGGAGTGACGACGAAGAAGGGCACCGGCGATCTGCTGGTCACGGTTGAGATCGTGGCGCCGCAGAACCTGTCCAAGGATGCCAAGGAAGCTGTCGAGTCGTTCAAGGCTGCGACCGCGGACGAGGATCCACGGGCCGGTCTGCTGGACAAGGCCAAGGCCAATTGAGGTGGTGAGGCACGATGCACATTTCGTCGAATGCTGCGGTCTACGTCATCTCGGTGGCGGCCGATCTGGCCGGCATGCATCCGCAGACTCTGCGTCAGTATGACCGACTCGGCTTGGTCACGCCTGAACGGACCGCGGGTCGAGGCCGGCGGTATTCCGGCAAGGACATCGCCAAGCTGCGGATGATTCAGCAGCTCTCGCAGGACGAGGGCGTGAACCTGGTCGGGATCAAGAAGATCATCGATCTGCAGAACCAGGTGGATGCGCTGAAGAGCCGCAACCAGGAGCTCGAGTCCGAGGTCAGGTCGCGGATGTCGTCGAAGGAGCGCGAGGCTCGGGTGTTCGCCGCCGGTATGGCCGGCGACGTCGTCTCGATCTCGCGTGGCCGGCGACCGCAGGGCAAACCCGAGCCGGGCGCGATGGTGCTCTACAACAGGTACCTGCGGCGGTAGGGTTCGCTGGTGCCCGTTGCGACAGCGCGACAGCGCGACAGCGCGATAGCGCGATAGCGCGATAGGGAGATCTGCGACGGACTCTCGCCCGGAGGCGTAGACCTCCGGGCTTTGCCATGTTCGCACTCGGCACCGAGGTGGCTGTGCCGGGCAAGGTGGCTGTGGCGAGCGAGGTGGCTGTGGCGTGTGCTGATTCGCCGGCCCGGGCGGGAGCGGAACGATAGTGGTTCAGCACGGTGGCAGATCAGAACGGCGATTCATTGGAACTGCGATGTATCAGAACGGTGGTGGATCACGGCGGTCCCAGTAGGAGTCGAAGGATCGTACATCCGTAGACCAGGGGTCCGTCGAGTTCGCCGAGCCCTTCACCGGTCTGCGACCCCGTCTCTTCTTGGCCTTCCCTGAGGTGTCCTCGACCTGCCGCCCCTGCCGACCTTGCCGCCCCTGCGGACCCTGCCGGTCTCTCTGGTTGGGTGGTCTGACCTTCGGTTCGGGAGGGCGAGGAGGTCGGACCGAAGCGTCGAAGAGTGGATCGGTGCCACCTGATATCCCTGTCCCGGCCGGTGGTGCTGGATCCGCGGCCGGTGACCGTGGGCCGGAACCTGGCGATGATGGTGGCCCAGCCGGTGGGCCTCCATCCGGATCGGGTGGCTGGTCGTCCGGCTCCGGTGGCTCGTCGTCCGAATCGGATGGCCGTCCCTCGGGATCGGATGGACCTCCGTTCGGATTGGGCGGGTGGACCCATTGGTCGAACAGTCGTGCGTGTTCCACATTGATCGGCTGATCTGCGGGCCGCACATCCGTAGTCACTCCGTGTTTGAAGACGTACTCGACACACCCGTCCCCTGTCATCCGCACCCGGTACTTCCGATCGGTCTTCGCCTGATGATGGGCCTTACACAGTGGATGTGTGTTCCTGAAGGTGGTCAGCCCACCGGATCCGGGATGCTCGTGGTCGTAGGGAATGAGATGATCGATTTCCGAGGTCTCGGCCCGACGCGTGCATCCGGGGGTGGTGCAGGACTGCCACTTCGCCACCAGTGTCCGTCGCACTGCTGTGGGAATCGCATAGGTGGTGGCTTTCGCGTCGATCGGAGTGCCGGTGGCAGGGTCGGTCAGGATCCTCGTCCACGTCGAACACTGTCCCGCAATGGCTCGCACCGCGTCTGCTGGTACAGGGGAGCCGTCTGAGAATACTCCCGGCAGCTCGGACTGTCCGGCCAGGGTGAGGAAGGGGACTGTGACGAGCATCTTGCCCTGTCCGGCCATCCACTGTCCCTGCGTCGGCAGAACCAGATTCAGACTCGTTGTCACTTCGACGCCACCCGAATCGGCCGCCGCAGTCGCTGCGACTGCGGCGGCGCGGACCGTTTCGGCTTCGTTGTTGGCCGTGGCGACAATCCCGACCGCAGTCGTGGCCTTGTCGTCGGGAATATCGAGGGGGATGTCGTTCGTGGTCGTGTCCCCGGTGGTGGTGTCGTGGGTGGTGACCTCAATCGTCAGCTGGGGGCGGGTGCGAGTGGAGATGTCGAACATGAGCGCATCGAGGCTGCGTTCATCAACTACATTGATACCGGTTGTGTCATCGCTGGTGAATTCGCTGATCTGTCCGGCTTTGATTGCCCTGGCGAATGCTTCCAAACGCAGAATGTAAGCTTTCAGATCCGCTGCCGGGCCCGAGAGAGTCACGGCCGCAGTCCCGTCCGGGTAGGTGGTGATCGAGACTCGACGTCTCTTTGATGCTTCCTCGAGACGGTCTTCAACGGGTTCGAGAGTGGCGACCTTGGTGTTGACGGACTTGCGGAACGTTTCGATGGTGACATCGGCTCGCCGCTCTGCCAGGTAGGTATCGAGACCGGGGAAGTGTTCGAAGGCGAGGTCTCTGGCGGATCTGGTCACGGCATGGACGTGGTCAATGGTGAACTCGCCGGCGAAGACGCGGGCAACGAATCGGGGCAGTCCGTGGCCGAGCATCATGGCGGTGGTGATCTTGGAGTAGGTGAGGTCGCTCGTCGTCCCCAGCACGGTGGTGAACTCGGAAACGTCCTCGGTCTCTGCGAGGCTGTGAACCCATCCGGAGAAGGTGTTCTCGAGACGGAACCGGGGAAAGATCGGCAGCACCGGACCCTCAGCCACTGCGACAGTGCCTTGAGAATCATCCTCGATGTCTGCCGCGGTGGAGTCGTTGTTGCCGGCGGATCTGTGAGGAGAGTTCTCTTTGGCCTCTTCAGCAGCAAGGAACCGTTCAACGGTTTCGGTGAAGGTCGCGTGGCGATAGCATCCGTCGACCCCGTTTGCGGCGAAGTTGAGGCGTTCGATCGTCTCGGCCATGAAAGCGTTGCTGATGGCCTGGTATTCGACGAGCTGGGTCATCGTCGTCACGGAGACCATGCCGGCGAGGACTGCCATGAGAGAGTCTGGCGCTACGTCCAGTCGACGAGGCGAATCGGGGCCGACGGAGGGCGGTCGAATCACATTCCCGACCTGTCCAGTGTCCGGAATCGGGCCGGTCGATGAAATGGAACTTGCGGGTCGGCCGGGCTTGTGGGCAGATCCGTGTCCGTTGGTGCTGGGATCATTGGAATCCTTCAACGGTTTCACCTGCTCTCCACCTCGGTGTGGTTGCTTTTATCCAGTCTACTACTGAATCAATGAAATAAATGTCACAGTACGATAAAGAATCGAATGCGCTTCGATTCATGAGGAACGTGCGAGTATCTGTTCGATTTGCATGAAGAGTCCACACGAAGGCTGAGCGTCAGTCCAGGTGAGGAGTGTGAACGGCGGCTCCGTCGGCGTCGAGGCAGTTCGGTTCGGTACTCCTTGAGGGCGGATCGTGGATGCGCTCGGACAGAGCGTGATGCTCGTGTGATGGTCGCCGCGACGACCAGCGACACGACCGCCGACTCGACCAGCGACACTACCTCGACTTCGAGCGGTCGGAATCTGAAGTGTGAGCCCGAGTGGAGGCTCCCGGTCATGTGCGACATCTGTTCGAAACAGAAATGGTCACGTGCCGAAACAATCGACTGCGATCATTGCCGTTGACCACAGCCGACCCACGAGTCAGGAATCCTCGATGACACTGTCCGCGAGCAGGACAACACCACCTCCTGAACCCCGGAACGAAGCAAAGCTTGCGGCCTCAGAGAGCCTCGAGGACTATACGCTGCGCTTCGCCCCCAGGTCCTATCGGAAATGGGCCCCGGGCGTCGTTGCGACGAGCGCGCTGGGCGGAATCGCCTACCTCGCCGACTTCTCGATCGGAGCGAACATCGGGATCGCCCACGGAACGGCGAACGGCATCCTCGGCATCCTCGTTGCGGCCCTGATCATCTTCTTCACAGGGTGGCCGCTCGCGTTCTACGCTGCCCGTTACAACCTCGACCTGGACCTCATCACCCGAGGGTCGGGGTTCGGCTACTACGGGTCCGTCATCACCAACATCATCTTCGCGACCTTCACCTTCATCTTCTTCGCACTCGAGGGTTCGATCATGGCCCAGGGGCTCTACCTCGGCCTCGGAGTGCCCCGTCCGATCGGATACCTCGTATCCACGGTGCTCATCTTCCCGCTCGTCATCTACGGCATGAAGGTGCTGGCGAAGCTGCAGGTCTCGACCACTCCTCTGTGGCTGCTGCTCATGGTCATTCCTGTCGGCTACCTCATCGCCTGGCAGCCCGAATCGGTCGCGGACTTCTTCGCCTACACCGGCGAGGAGGGCGAGGGCGCGAACTTCGCCTCGGTCATGCTCGCCGCCGGCGTCTGCCTCTCACTCATCGCCCAGATCGCCGAGCAGATCGACTATCTGCGGTTCATGCCCCCGCGCACCCCGGAGAACAGTCGGAGCTGGTGGACGGCCGTCATCCTCGCCGGGCCCGGTTGGGTGATCTTCGGCGCCACGAAGCAGATCATCGGAATGTTCCTCGCGGTCTACCTCATCGCCAACGTCCCCGGCGCCGTCGGCTTTGCGAACGAACCCGTCCAACAGTTCCTTGCCACCTACCAGCAGATGATGCCGCAGTGGCTGGCACTCCTCCTCGCCGTCGTGCTCGTCGTCATCTCCCAGGTGAAGATCAACGTCACGAACGCCTATTCGGGGTCGTTGGCCTGGACGAACTCCTACACCCGGATCACGAAGCGCTATCCCGGGCGGATCACCTTCCTCGTCGTCAATCTGCTCATCGCCCTGGCGCTGATGGAGCTCAACATGTTCGACTTCCTCAATGCGATACTCAGCTTCTACGCCAACCTCGCAATGTCGTGGATCTGCGTCGTCGCCGCGGATATCGCCATCAACAAGTATCTGCTGAAGCTGTCCCCGAAGATCCCCGAATTCCGCCGCGGCATGCTCTACGACTGGAATCCGGTCGGTATCGTGTCGCTGGTGCTCGCCGGTGGTGTCTCCATCGCCATCTACTTCGGCGCGTTCGGGGCTGCAGTCCAACCGTTCTCGCCGCTGTTCGCAGTCGGCATCTCCATCGTCGCCACCCCAGTCATGGCGATCGCCACTCGCGGAAAGTACTACCTGCGCCGAACCGACGACGGAATCGACCTGCCGATGTTCGATGAACACGGCAACCCCTCGGGGAAGACTCTGCGCTGCCACGTGACGGACATGGAGTTCGAACGCCCGGACATGATCGCCTCATCGAAGACGGGGGAGAACGGGGAACCCCTCTATCTCAGCTCCCTCGCGCTCTCGACCGACCGCCTCGGCGAGCACATCCTGCCTGCTGATCACCCAAGCGAACGCGCGACGGACTGAGGGGGACGCACAGAGACCATGCATTTCACACCGGCCGACACAGAGAAGCTCCTCCTGTCCGTGGCAGGAATGGTCGCCAGGGACCGCCATGACCGTGGGATCGCCCTGAACTACCCGGAGACGGTTGCGCTGCTGAGCACCTGGGCCATCGAACGCGCGAGAGAAGGTGCAAGTGTCGAGGAGCTCATGACCACCGGCCGTGAGGTCCTCACCCGAGGCGACGTGCTCGAGGACGTCGCTGACATGCTCACCGACGTCCAGGTGGAGGCGACCTTCCCCGATGGTCGCAAGCTCGTGACCATTCACAACCCCATCGACTGAAGGATCGAACAGTGGCAGGAATACGCAACCGCGGGCCGGGAGCCGTCCGGGTCAAGTCTGGAGAGCGCGAACTCAACGTGCGCTCCGAACCGGATGAAACGGCGACGATGACGATGGAGAACACGGGAGACCGACCAATCCAGATCGGCTCCCACATCCACCTGCCCGAGACGAATCCGGCGCTCGCCTTCGACCGCGGCCGAGCTGAGGGATTCCGCCTGGACATCCCCGCTGGGACGTCTCTGCGCTTCGAACCGGGTGCCTCACGGACCGTGCCGATCGTCGCCCTCGGCGGTCTCCGGCGTGTGCCCGGGATCAGTCTTTCCGACGCCGAGGCGGGTGGTCGGTGATGGCGCGCCTGTCGACCGAGCGCTACGCCGCGCTCTACGGCCCCAGCCTCGGCGACCAGCTGCGTTTGGGTGATACCGATCTGTGGATCGAGATCGAAGAGGACCGCACCTTCGGCGGTGAGGAATCCGTCTTCGGGGGTGGCAAATCGATTCGCGAATCGATGAACCAGGGAACGTCGACCACCGCCGAGGGGGCGCCGGACACGGTGATCACCAACGCCGTGATCCTCGATTGGTGGGGTGTGATCCGCGCTGATGTCGGCATTCGGGCGGGCATGATCGTTGCACTCGGCCGGTCCGGGAACCCGGACATCGCCGACGGCGTGCATCCCGCGCTGCGGATCGGGCCGTCCACCGACATCATCTCAGGGGAAGGGCGGATCCTCACCGCGGGCGCCTTCGACTCCCACGTCCACCTGCTCTCACCTTCACAGCTGCACGAAGCGCTCGCCACCGGGATCACGACCATCGCAGGCGGCGGAACTGGACCGTCCGAGGGCAGTAAGGCCACGACCGTGACACCGGGAGCATGGCACCTCGGCGCGATGCACCGCGCGCTCGACGAGCTGCCGATGAACGTGCTCCTGCTCGGCAAAGGCAATACGGTCTCCGCCGAAGGCCTGTCCGAACAGGCGCTCGGCGGCGCCGCCGGATACAAAGTCCACGAGGATTGGGGCGCCACCCCCGCGGCCATCGACGCCTCCTTGAGAGCCGCCGATGAACATGGGCTGCAGGTCGCTCTGCACTCGGATTCGCTCAACGAGGCGGGATTCGTCGAGTCGACGATCGCCGCGATCGGGGGCCGCAGTATTCATGCCTTCCACGTCGAAGGCGCCGGAGGTGGCCACGCCCCGGACATCCTTTCGATCGCGGCACTGGAGAACATCCTCCCCGGGTCGACCAACCCGACCCTGCCGCACACCGCGAACACGGTCGCCGAACATCTCGACATGCTCATGGTCTGTCACCACCTCAACCCCGCTGTGCCCGAGGACCTGGCCTTCGCCGAGTCCCGCATCCGGGCGACGACCATCGCTGCCGAGGACCTGCTGCACGATATGGGTGCCTTGTCGATCACCTCGTCGGACGCCCAGGCGATGGGGCGCATCGGCGAGGTGATCACACGGACCTGGCAGGTGGCGCACGTGATGAAGAACAGGGTGGGCAGCCTCGGCGAGACCCTGCCCGCGGACAACGAACGCGCCCGCCGCTACGTCGCCAAGTACACCATCAACCCTGCGATCGCCCATGGGGTGGATGAGCACATCGGCTCGATCGAGGTCGGGAAGATGGCTGACTTCGTACTGTGGGACCCGCGCTTCTTCGGCGTCCGACCGGACCTCGTCGTCAAGGGCGGGTCGATCGCCTGGGCGGGACTAGGCGACCCGAATGCATCCATTCCGACACCGCAGCCGGTCCTCATGCGCCCCTCCTTCGGCGCCTCCGACGGGGCGCAGCTGTCCGTGTCCTTCGCAGCCCCGTCCGCAGTCGAGAACGGTCTGCGCGAACAGCTCGGCCTCGGTCGCGAACTCAGGCCCGTCGCACCGACCCGGGAAATCGGGAAGAAGGACATGCGCTGCAATGATTCGCGTCCGAGGATCGACATCGAACCCGACACCTTCGCCATCTCGATCGACGGTGAAGCCGTCACCGCTCAGCCGGCGCAGACGCTGCCGCTCGGCCGTCTCTACCAGATGTTCTGATGATCGTGTCCTCCTCCGTAGCTCCCGCCCGCCGCAACGCCTCGGCGACCTTGGCGATGCTCCTCGCCGACTCGCGTCTGCCTGCCGGAGCCCACGTGTCCTCGAATGGTCTGGAGGCCGGACTGCGACGCGGGCTCGCTGCGAGTGAGGTCGCCGACTACATGCGCGCGAGAATGACGACGGTCGTGCGAGTCGAAGCGGGTGCTGCCGTGATCGCCAGGCATCTTGCGGCCGCGCATCCTGACGCAGTCATGGACCATCTCGATGTGCTCGAGGCCGAGTGGGCTGCCCGCACCCCGAGTCCGGCGCTGCGCGAGATCGCTCTGGCGCTCGGTGCCGGCCTGGCCCGCATCGGCCAGGTGATCTGGCCGCAGACCGCAGAGGTGCTCCGTCCACGGCCAATGCCGCGTCCCATCGTGCTCGGCATCATCGCTGCATGTGCGGGCATCGGGCCCGATGATCTCGTCCGCCTCGTCGCCTACGACGACGCGCAGACCGTCGCCGCCGCGGTGCTCAAACTCGAACCCACGGATCCGATCCACGTCACAAGCTGGGTGCTCGATGCCTGCGCGACGTTGGAGGGCTCCGTGTCCGAGCTGTCCAAGCTGACCAGCCCCGAGGCGCTTCCTGCCTCGGGCGCCCCACTGATCGAGGACTGGGCAGAAGTCCAGTCCGTGTTGCCGAGGAGGCTATTCCGTGCCTGAATTCCCCGCTGCCGAACGTTCCCTGCGACTCGGCGTCGCCGGTCCCGTCGGAACTGGAAAGAGTTCGCTGATCGCTCTCGTCTGCCGCGCCCTGGCCGATGAGATCCGCATCGGCGTCATCACCAACGACATCTACACCGACGAGGACGCCCGACTGCTCCGGTCGGCCGGAGTCCTCGATCCCGATCGGATCAGGGCGATCGAGACCGGGGCCTGTCCCCATACGGCGATCCGCGACGACGTGACCGCGAACCTGCAGGCGGTGGAGCGGTTGGAAGGCGACTACTTTCCGCTCGACCTCGTTCTCGTCGAGTCGGGCGGTGACAATCTCACGGCGACCTTCTCGCCGGCGCTCGTCGACGCGCAGATCTTCGTCCTCGACGTCGCCGGCGGCGGAGACGTCGCGCGCAAGGGCGGTCCTGGTATCGCTCGCGCCGACCTGCTTGTGGTCAACAAGACCGACCTTGCCGAATACGTCGGCGTCGATGTCGAGCAGATGGTCGGCGATGCCACAGAGGCCCGTGAAGGCGGCCCTGTGCTCGCTCTCTCCCGAACCGATGACGCCTCCATCGCGCAGCTGCGCGAATGGCTGCTCACGCTTCTGGCCACTCACCGTGCAGGTGCGCACTCACCGCAGGATCCGGGACCGATGGCTCCTCACTTCCACGCCGATGAGGATGGAGGCCACGTGCACAGCCACGATGACGTCGGGGCGCCGCACGACCATGAACACGAAAGGGTATGACGACCATCGCAGTGGCCGAGTCGCCGGCGGGGCGGCCCGCGACGGTTCGGCTCACGGCAAGCCTTCTCCAACCTCGGCTGGTGTCTCGGTCGGCAGGGTCCGCCCACATCGCACTCGTTGCCGGCGGGGCGACCCTCCTCGGCGGGGATGCGGTGTCGATCAAGGTCGAGGTCGGTGCCGGCTGCACCTTGAGGATCGAGGACATCGGGGGCACGGTCGCCTACCCGTCGACTGGGCTGCCGTCCGAATGGACCGTCGACGTGGTCGTCGGCAACGGGGGAACGCTGGTGTGGGAATCATTCCCGTTCGTCGTCGCCGATCGCGCTGTCGTCAATCGCCGCACCATGGTGCGGCGGGGAACGGACTCGCTGGCGTGTCTGCGGGAGACCCTTGTGCTGGGCCGGACCGGAGAAGCCGGCGGCAGGATAGTCAGCAGCACCGACATCAGAGACTTCGACGGGAAGCCATGCTTCGTCGAAGAACTGACCCTCGACGGCGAGCAGCCGCAGCCCGGCGTGCTGGGACGCGCCAGAGTCCTCGACACAGCGATCATGGTCGGCGCCGACCTCGCCGAGGAGGATGCACCTGCCTCGGATGACCGAACGGCGACCAGAGAAGTCACCTCGGCGAGTGTCGCAGACAGAGACCAAGCGGTCGCTGATGCCGACAGCGGTCGTGTGCTGGTCCTCGCCCGAACGGGGGCCGTTGTGAGAGCGATCGGACCCGCGACCCATGCGGCGCACGTCGACGCCACGTGGCGCCGGTGGAAGAACAGAGCAGAACGGAGTGGACAGAGATGACTGAGCGGATTCGCACCTCCCGGGCGGTGAGCGCACCTGCACCGGCAGACTTGCGTATGGAGCCCGATTCCCACGGTAGAGGACTGAATTGTGGCACGGCCGTGTATCGGGGGAAAGGAGAAGACCGCCGGGCAGTGCTCACGGCCGCTCTCACGCTGGGCGGCATCGCCGTCGTCGCCGTGGCGCTGGTCATCATCTCGCTGCGGGACACAACTTCCTCCGTCGCTTGGGGGCTGGCCCTGACTGCGGTGCTGCTGGGTGCGCGGCATGCCTTCGATGCCGACCACATCGCTGCCATCGACAATGTCACCCGACGCCTGTCGGCAAGAGGGACGCCGGCCGGCACCGTCGGCCTCTGGTTCTCACTCGGACACTCCTCCGTCGTCGTGGTCACCGGTGCGTTCGTGGCATTCGGGGCAGGCCTTGCACTCGACCTCGTGCTCGCGGAGGATTCGGCCGCGCGCTTCGGACTCGGACTCTGGGGCCTGTCCTTCGCTACCTTCGTTGTGGCTGTCTTCGGCATCCTCAACCTGGTGTCACTCGTTCGTCTGCTCCGTCGGAAGAACGACGAAGCTGGTTCGGGGCCCAACGGGCCGCTGACTTCTGCATTCGCCCGAGTCCTCAGCACCGTGGATCGCCCACGGCGTATGTTCCCCATCGGCGTGCTCTTCGGACTCGGGTTCGACACCGCCGCGACGATCGGGCTGATGATCGCGGCTGGGACGACGGCCGCGGGATCCTCGGCGTCGCTGGCGCTCTCGCTTCCACTTCTGTTCGCCGTGGGAATGGCCACCTGCGACACGGCGGACAGCCTGTTCATGTCGAAGCTCTATGGTTGGGCGTCGCGTGGCAGAGATCGGCTCCGCGGGTACAACATCGTCATCACCGGTCTGTCCGTCCTGGTCGCAGGACTGGTGGTCATCGCGGGTGTCGTTGAGATCGGTGCGGAGACCCGGACATTCGCGCTGCCCGAACTGGATACCAGTTATCTGGGAGTTGTCGCGACCGGTCTGTTTGTCCTCATCGCAGTGGCCGCCGCGATCGCGATCAGGCGCGGACGTGCAGCCAGGTCCGCTGTGATGGGCGATGTCGGCTGAGCACCGAAACAGTGAGAGCCCGAACCGCTGAAGAGAACCTCGGCAACAGAGAAGAGCGCGAACCCGCACTTGGGTTCGCGCTCTTCTCAAAGTGCGCTGAGTTCGGAAGAACTCACATGGCCGTCATCAGATCTGCGAAGGATCCTGGGCAACCTTCTTGCGGCGCACGGTCATCGCAACCGCGGCGCCACCGATGAGGAGCAGGGCTCCGCCGCCGACGAGGCCGGTCAGTTCGGTACCGGTGCGGGGCAGGTCGCCGCCGCCGTTTCCGCCGTCTCCGTTGCCGTCCTCATTGCCGTCTTCGTTTCCGTCGCTGCCGCCGGCGTTGGCGTCATCGCTGACCGAGAACTCGCCGTTCAGCTCTGCGTCGCCGCAGGTGACAGTGACCTCGTAGTCGCCGATGTAGGCGTCAGGATCGGAAGCGCTGGTGCCGTAGACGTTGACGGAGGCCTTGCCTTCATCATCGGCCTTGACCGTGTTGTCGTAGGCGGTGACGTTCGAGTTGCCCTTGGGGTTGACGACGTAGTGCACGTCCTCGCCCGGCTCGCAGTTCTCCACCGCCAGGGTCACGCCCTTGTCCTTCTCGACGAAGTCGGCGGGGGAGACGGTCTCGGGCGAGACGGTCAGCTTCGCCTCGGCGGCTGGAGTGGTGGGATCTTCGGTCTCGTCTGCGGTGAGTTCGAAGTTGACGTAGTTCGAGACGGTCTCGGTTTCCGCGTCGACCGCGGAGACAGAGTAGGTGTCGGGCTCGAGGCCGTCCTCGGGCGCTTCGACGGTGGCGCTGATCTTGCCGTCTTCGTCGGCCTCGACCTGGGTGTCGAAGAACGGTGACTGAGTGGCGTTGCCGAAGACGTTGACCTTGGCACCGGGGGTGAAGCCCTCACCGGTGAGCTTGAGGCCGTTCTTCTCGAACTCGGAGACCGAGATCTCCTTGGTGTCGATCGACACCTTCGGATCAACCTCGGGGGCGTCATCGTCGCCGTCGTCGTCACCTTCGGTGACGGTGACGCTCGCGGGGAATTCTTTGGTTTCCTCTCCGCGGGTGACGGAGACGTTGAAGTCAAGGGTCCCTGGGTCGACAGCAGCCGGATCACCGGTCACATTGTGAATGTTGAACTCGACAGAGTCCCCCTTGGCGGTGACCTTCTCGTTTGTCAGAGTGTCTGATACGACATCTCCGGCTTCAAGCCCGGTGACCTTGACGGTGACGCCTGGATCGACGAGGTCGGCCTGCGAAATCGTCTCAGGCGTCACTGACACTGAGGCTTCGATGGCCTGAGTCTCGGCGCCGTCTTCAGCGCCTTCCTCGGCGGCCTCAGTCTTTTCGGACTGGCTGGCCTGGACGTTGGTCTGGCCGAATGCGTCAGCCGAAGGTGCGGCCATGACGGGGGATGCGGCGAGGCCGGTGATGGCCAGCGCCACTGCGGGTGCGAGGGCGAGCTTCTTCATAGATGTCCTTCGTGTTTGCACAGGTGGGTCTGAAGTATTACGAATGTAACGGTAATGCAACATTCACAACGTGCATAGTTCTGGTCATTTAGTTCACGGCTGTGGTCGTCAACGGGGAACTATTCATTCTGCGTTCACGGTTCGAGGCGTATTTCGGCGCGGAATTCTAGGCGGATTTCCGGACGCGGACACAGCTGCGGCCCCGACATCTGTCGGGGCCGCAGCTGTTCAGCTCACCGGTTCAGCTGCCACTGTGGGCGGCTGCCGAGGTGCTCACTCAGAAGCTGAAGGGCGTCCGAGCGAACTTGTTCTTACGTCCTGTTACTGCGATGGCGGCTCCGCCGACGAGGAGCAGGAGAGCGCCGGTGGCCAGGCCGCCGAGGTCGGCACCGGTACGGGGCAGTTCGCTGCCGCCGTTTCCGTTGTCTCCGCTGCCGCCGCCGTTTCCGTTGTCACCTCCGCCGTTGGCACCCTCGGTGACCTTGAAGGAGTCCTTCATCGTGTCATCGCCGCAGGTTGCGGTCGCGGTGTAGGCGCCCACATACGCCGAGGCGTTCGAGGAGGTGCCGAACACGTTGACTGAGGCTCGGCCTTCGTCATCGGCCTTGACCGTGTTCTCGTAGGCGGTGACGTTGATGCCCTTCGGGTTGACCTCGAAGTGCACGTCAGCACCCGGCTCGCAGTTCTCGACCGAGAGCGTGACGCCCTTCTTGTCGTTGGCGAAGTCCGCGGCCTCGATCGACTTCGGCGAGACCTTCAGGGTCGCCTCGGCGGGTGCTTCCGGCTCGTCGGCGACCACGTTGATGGCGCCGTCGAGGGTCTGTGACTCCGTGCCTTCGCGGTCGATGGTGACGGTGAAGGGGAGCTTGCCCTCTTCGAGGTTCTTCGGGTTGCCTTCGTACCAGAGGTGGAGCTTGTAGTCGCCGTCGGCGTCAGCGGTTTCGGACTTGCCGGTCAGCGAATCAGTGACCTTGTCGCCCTTCTTGACGCCGGAGACGGTGACGGTGACACCCTTGTCCTCGTTGGCGAGGTCCTCGGCGGTGATCTTCTTGGGATCGACCTTGAGCGAGGCATCGATCGGGTCGACGGCATCATCGTCATCTTCGGTGACGGTGATCGTCACTGCCGGAGCCGACTGAGTGGAATCGGTGTCGGTGAAGGTGAGCTCGATGGTGCCCGCCTCGAGCGAGGCCGGAGCTGTCACGACACCGCTGACGTTGCCGTCTTCATCGGCGACGACCTCGTCGTCGGCCTGGGCCTTGGCAGCCTGGGCCGAGACAGCCTTTCCTGCGACCGAGACGGTGCTTCCGGGGGTGAAGCCCGTGCCGGTGAACGGGAGGCCGTTCTTCTTGAACTCCTCGACCGTGATCTCGTCCGTGCCGAGCTTCACCTTCGGGTCGATGACAGGATCTTCGTCGCCGACTTCGTCGACCACATTGATGGTTCCGTCGACGGTCTCCGACTCGGTGCCTTCGCGGTCGATGGTGACGGTGAAGGGGAGCTTGTCCTCTTCGAGGTCACTGGCGGGACCGTCGTACCAGAGGTGCAACTTGTAGTCGCCGTCGGCCTCAGCGGTCTCGGACTTGCCGGTCAGCGAGTCGGTGATCTTGTCGCCCTTCTTGACGCCGGAGACGGTGACGGTCACGCCCTTGTCCTCGTTGGCGAGGTCTTCGGCGGTGATCTCCTCAGGGTCGACCTTGAGCGAGGCATCGATGGGGTCGACAGCCGAGAACGGAGTGAATACAACCTCGGTCCGCAGATTCTGAGCGGCGACGCCTTCGCGCTGGACCTTGACGGTGAGGGCCTTCGAGCCGCGCGTAAGGTCCTCGGCTTCTCCGTTGTACGTGACGACCAGGGTCGCGGTCGAGCCGATTGCCGTGGTGGCGGGGGCGCTGAGGCCGGAAGTCGTCAGCTTGTCGCCCTTTTCGAGGCCGGTGACGGTGACTTTGACGCCCTCGTCGGCCAGCTGCTCGGCATCGACCGAAGAGGCAGCGACCTTGAGCGAGGCGTTGATGTCCTTGACCTCATCGCCCTTGTTCTCGTCCTTGGAGTCCGAACCCTTGTCGTCATTGTCCTTGGGCGGAGTGGTCGGCTTGGTGTTGTCGGCCGGTGGAGGAGTCTTCTTCGACTCGTCCTTCTTGCCGTCTTTCTTGTCCTTGGCAGCCTTGTCGTCTGCGGCCTTCTTGTCAGCTGCCTTCTTCGCAGCGGCCTTCTTCGCAGCGGCTTTCTTATCGGCAGCCTTCTTCGCGGCGGCCTTCTCAGCCGCCTCCTTCTTGGCGTCTGCCTTCTTCTTGGCTGCGGCCTTCTCGGCCGCTTCCTTCTTCTCGGCCTTCGCCTGCTCAGCCTTGGTCTGGGCCGACTGGGTGGAGGGAGTCTCGGCGGCGGCGACGGGGGCTGCCACCAGACCGGTGAAAGCGAGGGCGACGGCCGGCGCGAGGATGAGCTTCTTCATTGGATGCCTTCAATCTAGTCAGTGTGAGGGGGTGCACATCTGACTGTCATCCTAGGTTCAGGTTCCGCGCCGGACTATTTCTGTACGTTTTGGTCGGGTGAATTGCCATAACGCTTTGGTGAACTGCTGGTGTCGTCCGAGATGTTACCGTGACCTTACGTGACGGTAATGCCCGCGTTCACGCCCGCCCGTTCAAGCCGGCCCATTCGGGCCCGCCCGGTTAAGCCGGCCCGTTCACACCCGCCCGTTCACCCCCGCCCGGTCACACCGGCCAGGCTTCCGCGCGGATCTGCTTGCGCTGCTCCACGGTCGGGACACGGATCGTGAGCGCCGAGGGCATGACCGCCATCTCAAGGTACGAAGACCGCCCGACCGGGTCCCCGTCGAGCTGGATGTCGAGCTGATCCCGGGCCTCGATCACGACCTTCTGGCACTTTCGGATGTCCGTGTGCAGGCCATTCGAAGCCTTCCGCCCGAGCACCGAGGCGAGCACGCCCACCCACTGCCCGAGGTTCTTCGGACTGACGATGAGCACGTCGAGCATGCCGTCGTCGATGACCGCCTGCGGCAGCAGCTGGATCCCGCCCTGCAGCTTCCCGCAGTTGCCGCCGAGGACCGACCGGACCCGCGCCGAGATCCGGTACTCATCGTCGAAGGTGACCTTGACGTGACTCGGCTTGCCCGCAAGCTTCCGCGACCCTGCCTCGACATAGGCGAGCCAGCCGAGGCGGCTCTTGAGGTCCGCATTGGTGTCGGCCATGACCGCGGCATCGAACCCCAGTCCCGTCATCACGGTGAAGACGTGGGTGTCCCCATCCTCGGCGATCTTGGCCGTGCCCACATCGATCTCACGGTTGCGTCCCCACAGCGCGATCCGCAGCGCCCACTCGGTCTTGTCGAGGACGACCTCTACATTGCGGGCCAGGAGGTTGCCGGTTCCCAGCGGGACGATCCCCATCGGGGTCGAGGTGCCCGCCAGCGCCGAGGCGACCGCGCGGACGGTCCCGTCCCCGCCGGCGGCGATGACGACGTCGACACCCTCGTCGAGCGCGCGGACCGCGGCTCCTTCTCCGGTGTCCTCGGGCGTCGTCTCGATCACGAGCGGCGGGCTCCATCCCTCGAAGCGACAGATCGCCTCGGCGGTCGAGGACAGGCGTCGGACGTCGGTCTTCGTCGGATTGACGATGAGGGCCGCACGGTAACGCGTGGCGGGATCCGCCTCGGCGTCGGAAAGATTGGTCGCGTGGGCATAGCGCCGTGCGGTCTTGAGTGCACGGCGGACGCCGGTGCGGCGGCCGATGAGGAACGCGGCGCCGAGGACGATGACGAGGCCGATGATGACCAGCCACGACATCACGGGATCAAGCTCGATGGTCATCCCACAAATCTACAGGGGCGAACTCGGGTGCGAGCTGAGGGTCGAATGTCGAAATCCGACGGCGCCCGTTAAGCTGAGAGGGTGATCGATCTAGCGCTTCTCAGAGAGAACCCCGACCTGTTCAAGGCATCGCAGGAGGCCCGCGGGGCATCCGTCGACCTCGTCGACGAGGTCCTCGCCGCCGATTCCGCGCGACGTGCAGCCATCACCTCCTACGAGGATGCCCGCGCCGATCAGAAGTCGTTCTCCTCCCAGATCGCGAAGGCGGCGAAAGAGGACAAGCCGGCACTCATCGCAGAGGGCAAGGAGAAGTCCGCGCAGGTCAAGTCCCTCCAGGCCGAGTCCGAAGAGGCCAGCTTCGCGTTCGAGAAGCTCGCCGGCAAACTGCCCAACCTCATCATCGAAGGCATCCCCGCAGGCGGCGAGGAGAACTTCGCCACGCTCAAGACCGTCGGGCAGCCCCGCGACTTCGGCGTCGACGGCTTCGAACCGGCCGATCACCTCGAGATCGGCGAACGACTCAAGGCCATCGACACCCAGCGCGGGACCAAGGTCGCCGGTGCCCGGTTCCACTACCTCACGGGCTTCGGCGCCAAGCTCGAGATGGCCCTGCTCAACCTCGCCCGCGACGTGGCGGAGGAAGCCGGATTCATTCCGACCATCACCCCGACGCTGGTCAAGCCCGAAGTCATGCGCGGCACCGGCTTCCTCGGCGAACACGCCGATGAGGTCTATCGCCTCGAAGCCGACGACCTCTTCCTCGTCGGCACCTCAGAGGTGCCCCTGGCCGGCTACCACATGGGCGAGATCATCGACCTGAGCGACGGGCCCCTGCGCTACGCCGGCATCTCCTCCTGCTACCGCCGCGAGGCCGGCTCCTACGGCAAGGACACCCGCGGCATCATCCGCGTCCACCAGTTCCAGAAGGTCGAGATGTTCTCTTATGTCGCGATCGAGGACGCCGCGACCGAACACGAGCGGATGCTCAGCCTGCAGGAGAAGATGCTCGGACTCTGCGAGCTGCCCTACCGTGTCATCGACACCGCTGCAGGCGACCTCGGTGATTCCGCGGCCCGGAAGTTCGACTGCGAGGCCTGGGTGCCGACCCAGGAGACCTACCGCGAACTGACCTCGACCTCGAACTGCACGACCTTCCAGGCCCGCCGCCTGCAGGTCCGCGAACGGCACGACGGTGCCACCCGCCCCGTCGCCACCCTCAACGGGACCATGGCGAACACCCGGTGGCTCGTGCCTATCCTCGAGAACCACCAGCAGGCCGACGGATCGGTCACGGTGCCCGCGGCACTGCGGCCCTACCTCGGCGGGATGACGGCACAGGGACCCGAGGGTCCACGGTTCTGACCCCCACGATTCCTGGCTCCGCACGATTCTGATTCAAGGAGACGACACATTGGCCCAGAAGCACCTCATCGCACTCGACGTCGACGGCACGATCCTCGGATATGACGGAACGCTGTCGGAATCGGTGAGGCAGGTGCTCGAGGCCCTCGCCGAGGCGGGCCACCACCTCGTCATCTCCACCGGACGTGCCCTGCCGGGTGCGCTCGAGGTCGTCCACGCTCTCGGACTCACCCGCGGTTTCGTCGTGTGCTCGAACGGCTCCGTCGTCGTCCGCCTCGACCCCGAGCTGCCGCTGGGCTGGGAGATGCACCATGTGGTCTCCTTCGACCCGCGCGATGCGCTCGAACGCATGCACGAGGCCCTGCCCACCGCGCTGTTCCTCGTCGAGGATCCCGACCTGCACCGCTGGGCCTCGGGCGCGTTCCCGATGGGCGAGCTGGCCGAGGCCGACACCCTCGACATCGTCGACTTCGACGAGCTGCTGACGAAGCGGGCGACGCGCATCGTCATGCGCGAGGTCAACGGCACCGCGGAGGACTTCGCCGAGGCGGTCGATCGTCTCGGTCTCCACGAAGTCAGCTATTCGGTGGGCTGGAGCAACTGGCTCGACATCGCCCCCGAGGGGATCTCGAAGGCCAGCGGCCTCGCCCTCGTCGAGGCCGAACTCGGGGTGCCGCATGAGCTCAGCGTCGGCGCCGGTGACGGACTCAACGACATCGAGATGATCGAGTGGGTCGAACACGGGATCGTCATGGGCCAGGCGAAGATCGACCTCAAACGGCTCGCCAGCGTGGTGACCGGATCGATCGACGAGGACGGGCTGGCCGAGGCGCTGGTCGAGTACTTCGACCTCGATGCGTCTCTGCTGGAGGCCTCGGGCTCGAGCACGACCCGCTGAAACTCAGGAGCCCTCACCGGGCGTCGGCTCTCACCGGGCGTCGAGCACGGCGTTGAGGTAGCGGGCGACTCCGTCGTTCGCGACGGATTCGGTGACGGCGGCCGCGATCTCCTTGACCGAACCCAGCGCATTGCCCATCGCCACACCGTGTCCGGCCCAACTGAGCATCTCGATGTCGTTGGGCATGTCCCCGAAGGCCATCACCTGCGACCGGCGCACGCCGAGGTGTTCGCACAGGCTCTCGAGCGTCTGTGCCTTCGTGATCCCGGCCGGAGCGAGTTCGACGAGTCCGTTCTCCGGATCGGAGAAGGAGGCATGGCAGGTCTCGGTGACGAGCGGCCCGAGGAGGTCGTGGAGCGACTGCGAATCCTTGGTTCCGATGCTCACGAGGACCTTGACCACGTCGTGGACGGCGAGCTCGGCCACATCGTCGATGACCTCGGCCTGCCGGGGCCGGCGGGTGACGAACTCCCGATCGATGAGTCCGCCCGTGAGCGTCTCGTAGGCGAAGTGCGCCTGGGGGTGGGCGGCGGTGATGGAGGACACGATCTCTTCGACGATGCGGTGGTCGAGAGTGTGCGCCGAGACGACGCTCTGCGCCGCGATGTCATAGATGACCGCGCCGTTGAGGCAGACGACTCGTCCGAGATCGGGAATCTGCTCGGCGATCGGGGCCAGCCACCGAATCGGCCGACCGGTCACCGGGACGAAGGGGATGCCCGCGTCCTGGCAGCGGTGGATCGCGTCGATCGTCGCCGCCGAGATCGGCTGCCATTCGGCCAGCAGCGTCCCGTCGATGTCGCTGGCGACGAGGCCGAGCTCGAAGTCGTGCGGGGGCAGGCTGGCGGTCATGATTCCTCCACCTTATCGAGGTTCGCCTGCGCCCGCTCGAGCAGCTCGGCGGCATCGTCGATGAAGCGGGCGGTGGCCCGGGCACCGGAGCCGATCGGCTTGCCCGCGAGGATCTCGGTGCGGGCCATCGATGCGGCCAGGACCGCCTCGGCGACCTTCGCTGAGGCCTTGGTCAGCAGCTCCGGGGTGTCCCCGATCGCCTGCCGCACGAGCCCGGGCACGACCTGCCCCGTGACCGGATGGTCCGCGTGGAGGCGTTCGGTGATCGCATCGACGAGGGTCACGAGTTCGTTGAGACGGTGGGTGCCGTCGACGATCGTATTCACCGGATCGTTCTCGGTTGCCACGGATTCCGGTGCCCCGGGTTCGGGCGCCCCCGCCGAGGCGGTCCCGGGTTCGGGTGCGCCCGCGCGGGCCTCGTGGATGGACACGGCCGTGGTGTAGTAGCGGTCGACGGCGCGGATGAAGCGGTCGCGGTTGTGTCGCCACAGTCCCGTGCCGAAGCGCTCATCGTCGCCGAGGTGCGCAGGACGGCCGGTGGAGGCAGCGCGGCCGGCCTTCTTCCGCAGTCCGGAGAGGAATCGCTTCACAGATAGTTGCCGGTGCCGCGGTTGTCGTCTTCGTCGTCCGCGCCGTCGCCCGGACCCGAGCCCGGCCCGGACCCTGATCCGGCAGCGGTATGGGCGCCGGGACCGGCCGCCCCGGCATTGGGCGCGACCATGCCCGGGGGCAACTGGCCGCGACCGGCGAGCTCCTGGCGGGCCATGGCCTGCTGGGCCGCGATCGCGGTCTGGATGCCGTGGAAGAGTCCCTCGAGCCAGCCGACGAGCTGGGCCTGGGCGATGCGCAGCTCGGAGGTCGTCGGCGGGCCGTCGCTGGTGTCGAAGGGCAGATCGAGGCGTTCGAGTTCGTCGATGAGCTCCTTGGACAGTCCTTCCTCGAGCTCTTCGATCGACCGGCGGTGGATCGTCGCCAGCCTCTCGCGTCCCTTCTCGTCGAGATCGGTGCTGCGCACCTCGTCGAGCAGCTGCTTGACCATCGTGCCGATGCGCATCACCTTCGCCGGCGAGGACACATCGGCCTCGGTCGCCTGTTCCTGCTGCTCCACCTCGGCATGGCTGTTCTGTCCGCCGGCCTCGGGCTCGTTCGGATCGATGGTCATTCTCGGTCACCGTCCTCGTCGAGGATGAGCAGGACCTTGCCGATGTTGGCCCCGTCCTCGAGCGTCTGATGAGCGCTCGGCGCCTCGGCCAACGGCACCGTCGAATGGACGATGGGACGGATGTCGCCCGAGGTCACGGCCGGCCACAGGTGCTCGGCCACCTCGGCGACGATGGCGATCTTCTGCTGCTTCGGGCGGGCCCGCAGGGTCGTGGCCGCCACCGACTTGCGCGGCTGCATCAGCCATCCGAGGTTGATCTCGGTCTTCGTCCCGCCCTGCATGCCGATGATGACGAGGCGGCCGTCGGTGCCGAGGGCCTTGATGTTGCGTTCGAGGTACTTCGCCCCGATGATGTCGAGGATGACATCGGCACCGGTCGACCCGTCCTCGCGGACGCAGATCTCGTGGGCGCGGGCGACGAAGTCCTCGTCCTTGTAGTTGATGACGGCGTCGGCGCCGAGGCTGCGGCAGAACTCGGCCTTCCGCTCGGAGCCGACGGTGACGGCGATCTTCGCGCCGAGGTGGTGCGCGATCTGAATCGCGGCCGTGCCGATCCCGGAGCCGCCGCCGTGGACGAGCAGCCATTCGCCGGCCTGGAGCTGACCGCGGCCGACGATGTTCGACCACACGGTGGCGAGCACCTCGGGCAGGGCCGCCGCCTCGGTGAGGTCGAAGCCATCGGGGATGGGAAGGAGCTGACCTGCGGGAACGGGGACCTCTTCGGCGTAGCCGCCGCCGGAGAGCAGAGCCGCCACGCGGTCGCCGACGGACCAGCCGGTGACCTCGGCGCCGAGCCGTGCGATCGTCCCGGAGACCTCGAGCCCGGGAATCGTCGTCGCACCTTTCGGGGGATCGTAGAAGCCCTGTCGCTGGAGCAGGTCGGCGCGGTTGACGCCGGCCGCGTGGACGCGGACGAGCACCTCGTCGGCCGCAATGTCCGGGGTCGGTTCATCGGTGACCTGGAGAACCTCGGGGCCACCGGGTGTGGAGATCGTGATTGCTCGCATGCTTCCACTCTAGTCCGTGGAGTCGAGCTGGGGCAGGCTCCCCAGGCGAATCAGGCGAAGAGGCGGAACATCGGCGAGTTCTGGTGCACGCGTTCGATCTCGAGCTGCGAGGCCTCCATGCGTTCGAGCAGGTTCGGCAGATCCTCGGCATAGCCGAGCTCGATGCCGACGAACGCGGGACCGGTCTCCCGGTCCGAGCGTTTGACGTACTCGAACATGGCGATGTCGTCGTCGGGTCCGAGCACCTCGTTGAGGAAGCGGCGCAGGGCGCCGGGCTCCTGCGGGAAGTCGACGATGAAGTAGTGCTTGAGTCCTTCGTGGACGAGGGAGCGCTCGAGGATCTCCGGGTAGCGGGAGATGTCGTTGTTGCCGCCCGAGACCAGGCAGACCACGGTCGACCCGGGTTCGACGACGATCGGCTTGCCCGTGCCGGCGGCGCCGATGCCCGCCGAGGCCAGCGCTCCGGAGGGCTCGGCGATGATGCCCTCGACCTGATACATGCTGAGCATCTCCGTGGCCACCGCGCCTTCGGCGACGGGGCGGATGTCGAGGCCGAGGTCGGCGACGATCTCATAGGTCAGGGCTCCGGCGCGTTTGACGGCGGTGCCGTCGGCGAAGCGGTCGATGTTCTCCAGGGTCACCGGGTGTCCGGCCTTGAGTGCGGCGATCATCGAGGCGGCCCCGGCGGGTTCGGCCCCGATGACCTGGGTGTTCGGCATGTTCGCGGCCGCATAGGCGGCGATTCCGGCGAGGACTCCGCCGCCGCCGACGGGCACGATGATGTAGTCGGGGTTGGTCTCGAGCTGAGCGTGGATCTCCGCGGCGACCGTGCCCTGGCCGGCGATCGTGCGACGGTCGTCGAAGGCAGAGACGAGGAGGGCGTCGTTGCGGTCGGCGAAGCGGTGCGCCAGCGCCGAGGCGTCGTCATAGGTCGATCCGGCGATCTCGATGCTCACCCATTCGCCGCCGAAGTGGCGGACGCGATCGATCTTCTGCCTCGGTGTGGTCTTGGGTACGAAGATCGTGCCCTGGATGCCCAGCTGGCTGCAGGCGCGGGCGAAGCCCTGCGCATGGTTGCCCGCCGAGGCGCAGACGACTCCGCGGGCGCGCTCGGCCGCGTCGAGCTGGAGCATGAAGTTGAAGGCCCCGCGGATCTTGTAGGACCGCACCATCTGCAGGTCCTCACGCTTGAGGTAGACGTTCGCGGAGGTGGCGGCCGAGAGCCGCTCGGAAATGTGGAGTGGAGACAGGATGACGGAATCGGCAATTCGCGACGCGGCCGCTTCGACCTCGTGCGCGAGTGTTTGCTGCTGGGATGTCACGTCTTCTTTCAACACCCCTCTATTGTGCTCCTTCTGTCTTGCCATTTGGCAACTCGTCCCGAAATGAGGACGTGAACTGTGTCCGCAGGGTGGTTCCGTCCACGGTTCCCGGGCACCGCCTCGGCGCCGGACTCTGTGGTTATTGTGGGCTGACTTCCGGATTTCGGGTGCGCCCTGGGCGGCGCGGAAGTCATATCATGATTGGATGGAAGATGCCCGTAATCCCTTCTAGGAGACGACATGGCCATCAGCAGTGAGCTCGAACAACTGTTAGCCAGCTGGATACCTCGGCAGCCGTGGTTCCCCAAGCTCGCCGCAGATTTCGGGACCGACCCCGATATCACCCCCATGTCGGTGGCCCGTGCCTTCACCTACACGGCCGAGGAGCTCGGCGGCTTCGTCGGCCTCGTCACCGTGATCTCCGTCGGGGACGGTCCCACTCTGCGCCGCCTCAACATCCCGCTGTCCCTGCGCGGGACCGAGGACATTCACCTCCGCCACGCCCTCATCGGCCAGATCGATGACCTCGCCCTCGGCCAGGTCTGGGTCTACGACGGCGCCGCCGATCCCGTGTTCGTCAACCTCATGGCCGATGCGATCACCAAGCGCAAGGTCTTCGACGGCGGTCAGCTGTCCACCGAATCGCTGCGCCACAGCCAGGAGAAGTCGGCGTCCCGGGCGAGCTCTCGGGACACGCAGTCGGGCATGCCGTTCCCCGTGACCAGCTCGGGTGCCGGTTCGACCGGCAGTGCCGGTTCGACGGGCAGTGCCGGATCGACTGACACTGGCGCCGAGGCGGTCCCACCGAAGCCATCGAAGGCGGCGTTGCTGACCGAGGCCCGGGCCGAGGCCAAGGAAGAGATGCCCGTGGACATCCGCCCGATCGAGGTCTCCGATTCCGGCCCGCACAAGTCGACGGTGATCATCCACGACGAGTACGAGCCGATGGAGCTGTCGTTCTTCCGGATCCTCGAGAACGGCATGCCGTCCTCGCTGACGATCCCGGTCCTGCTCACCGAGGCGGGCTCCCGCAGCGTGCCCGAGGTCATCGGCTGGGGCTCTGGCCGCTGGTACGACATGTTCGAGGTCACGGAGATGGAAGCGCCGATGGCGCTGCTCTCCCACGTCGACATCGAAGCCGAACCGGCCTGGCGGGAGGCCGTGGACATCGTCTGCGCCGTCGACTCCGGCTCGATCGGCGCCTACAACGCCCATGCCGCCGAGATGGGGCGGCGCATCGGTGAGCTCCACTCGGACATGGCCGCCGAGTTCGGCATCGTCGAGGGCACCGGAGTCCCGACCGTCCAGCTCGTGAAGAAGTGGATCGAGCGCATCGACTGGGCACTCGGCCGTGCGCCCTTGGCACTCGACTCGCTCGTGCCCGAACTGCGCGGACATCGGCAGAAGCTGCAGTCGCTCGAGACCATCGGCTCCCTGCAGAAGATCCACGGCGAGCTCACCCTCGACCATGTTGTCAGCTCTCCCAGCGACGGCTACTCGGTCGTGAAGTTCACCGACTCGACGAACTCCGATCCGAAGCCCGTCGCCCTCGACCTCGTGGCCTTGCTGCGCAGCGTCGACTATGCGGCCGGCTTCGCGCGGCTGCAACGGACCGAGGAGCTCGATTCCGAGGACGGCGGCCTCGTCGTCAACGGCTTCGGCAACGATCCCTCGGCATTGCGGGCGATCTTCGACTCACCCGAATATCTGTGGGCCTCCCAGGTCCAGAATTCCCTGCTCAGCGGCTATTCGCGCGCTCGCGGTGAGAGCATCGGCCTGAGCGATCCGGTGCTGCGCGCCGCGCTCATCGACCGCCTCCTCGTCGAGGTGGTCACCGAGCTGCGCAACCGTCCGAACTGGCTGTCTGTGCCGCTTGCGACCCTGACCCTGGTGCTCAAGGGCAAGCCGTCCCGGTCCGGGGATCTGCCCACCGAGGTGGAGCTGAGTGCCCCCGAGGTGGAGACGGGTGCTGCCGAGGCGGCCTTTGGTACTTCTGCGGCAGAGTCTGGCACCTCCGAGGTGGGGCCGGGCACTTCTGAGGTGGGCAGCGCCGAGGCGGAGCTGCGTGCCGCAGGCATCGGCGCAGGCGTCGGCGCCGTCGCGATCGGCGGGGTCGCTGCCGCCGGTGCTTCTGCCGATGACTCAGGCGATGCAGTGCAGGCGGGCGGTTCCGAGGCCGAGTCGAGCGAGGAGCCGACAACCGTCCCGACCGCCGACGAAGTGGACAAGTCGCGAGCCGGTGACCCGGCTGATATCACCTACGCGCACCGGGTCGAGCACCACGATTCTCTCGTCGATGGGGTCTCGACCGAAGCGGTCACACCTGTTGAGCCGAGTACCTCCGCGTCCGAGGCCGCCGCGGACACCACCGCCTTCGACGAACCGAACGTCGAGGCTCCGGCTCGCCATGCGGCCGACACCGACGCCCACGAGAATGCTGCTTCCGAGGAGAACTCCGAGACCGCCGAGGCGACGGGCTCGACTGACGCCGGTACTTCGGTTGTCGGCGCTCGCAAGAGTGATGGGGAGAAGCGCGCCGAGGAAGTGAAGATCAGCGGTGGGGCGCACTCCACCGAGACCCTGGTAGACGGCGTCACCCAGGAACCAGTGGAGCCCACGGAGACGGTCGGGAACATCGATCCGGTCGAGCCTGGCGAACCGAGCGAGTCTGCCGAGCCTGGCGCATCGGGCTCGGACGCGGAGTCGACGATCTCAGTCGCAGCGGCCGATAGGGACGGCGATGTATTGGTTGCCGGCCCGGACGACGCCGATGACGTTGATGCTGAGGTCCCCACCGAAGCTGCGGCCGATGCGGATGACGACCTTGGTCTTGAGGACATCGACGCCGACGCCGACGAGGAGGAGCCTGTCGTCCGACGTGTCCCGGCATCGTTCGCCGCTCGCGGTGCGACTTCGGAGGACGCCGACTCCACCGGGCACGATGTGCCTCCGGCGAAGCCGAGCACTGCGCCGAACCTCGGAAAGCATGGGTCGGACAGCTCCGCAGAATCGAGCACGGGGTCGGTGTTCGGCGAGTTCTCCGACAAGCTGAAGAACGCGGACAAGTCGAAGGATCCCGGCAAGTCGAAGAAGCGCAACAAGCACTGAGCTGTTCTCAGAAGCATCGAGCTGTTCCCGCCAGCACAGAGCAGTGTGCCCCGGACCGCTCGGCTGCAGCTGATTGGCAGTTGCCGAGCGACCTGTGAGAAACTATGGTGGCTCGGCCGAGTGCCGGGCAGGCCGGGTTCGATTCGAGGGGTCAGACTCCTCGGTTGAACCATTGGAAGCGTGTCCGAGCGGCCGAAGGAGACGGTCTTGAAAACCGTTGTGCGGCAACCCCGCACCGTGGGTTCGAATCCCACCGCTTCCGCTCATGTGATGTCTCACGACATCGTTCGCTCGATGCCACGGCACATTTCTCGTTCCAGGCCCCTTCGTGCGGGCATTGTTCGGCTACCTCCGAGCAGAATCAGGGCCGAAACTGCTCGGAGGTAGCCGAACAATCCCCAGACCTCCGCAGGAGTGATTTCGAAGGCCGGACACTGAACGTGCCTTCAGAGCATGTTCAGCCCTGTTCTGACCTACTGCCTGAGGGGAAGGGAGCCTATCCTGTACACACAATCTGGCCTATAACCCACACATTCCGACCATTAGCCCTCAACGATCGAAACATGGGTTTCCGGCACGCCGCTCACGTCCATCGCGTCGATCGGCTCGGCCGAAAAGGTCACCGGACCGAGGATCCGATCGAGCGGACCACGGTTCTGTGACCAATCCGAGCCGTGCGAAGGGCGGAGGCAACAGGCAACGGGCAACCGGCTTTCCGACCGTGAAGCCGCGCGGCCCTCAGTCCGCGGCGACCTCGGGCTCGGACATCTTCGCATCGGCCTCCGGGTCGTCGAAGCTGCGCACGGTGCGCTTGAAGCCGCGGGTGAGCACGGCCAGGTAGATGACGCCGATGGCCAGCCAGATGAGGCCGCCGATGAGCGCGGTGCCGTGCAGGCTCGCCCACAGGACGCCGGTGAGGATCGCCCCGATCGCGGGCATGACCACATAGTTGAACGCCGACTTGAAGTCGACGACCTGCCTGGTCCGGAACGCATAGTGCGCGATGACCGTGAGGTTGACGAAGGTGAAGGCGATGAGCGCGCCGAAGTTGATCAGTGCCGAGATGAACTCGAGGCTGAACGACATCGCCAGCAGGCACACGGCGCCGACCAGCACGATGTTGAACACGGGGGTGTGGGTCTTCGGGTTGATGTAGCCGAAGGACTTCCGCGGCAGCACGCCGTTGCGTCCCATCACCAGCAGCATGCGCGAGACCGAGGCATGCGATGCCAGCCCCGAGGCGGCCGTGGCGGCGAAGGCCGCCGCGACGAAGAACAGCTGGAACAGGTGACCGCCGGTGAGCATGCCGATTTCCGGCAGCGGATCGTCGACGACGCTGAACTGCGAGTTGTCGGGGAAGAGCAGCTGGGCGAAGTAGCCGGCGACGAGGAAGATGAGACCGCCGGCCAGCACGGTGAGCATGATCGCCTTGGGCATGAGGCTGACGTGCTTGGCCTCGTTCGTGTACATGGTCACGGCGTCGAAGCCGATGAACGAGAAGCAGACGACAGTGGCGCCCGTGAGGACCGCGCCGAGGTGGACTCCCTCGTGGAAGAAGGGCTCGGGGCTGAAGACGAGCCCGGCGCCCTCGCCGGCGTTCAGCTGCATGACCGCGAGCACACAGAACATGGCCACCAGGATGATCGCGAAGATGAGGAGGATGCCGTTGAGGTTCGCCGTCCCGCGCATCGAGGTGAGCACGATGCCGGTCATGATGACCGTATAGGCGACGACCCACACCCACGGTGGAGCGTCAGGCACCATCGACTCCATGTACAGGCGGATGATGAGGCAGTTGACCATCGGCAGAAGCAGATAGTCCATGAGCGAGGTCCAGCCGACCAGGAAGCCGAGTCCCGGAGTCATGGTCTCGCGGGTGTAGGTGTACGCCGAGCCGGCTGTCGGGAAGATGCGGACCATCTTGCCGTAGCTGAACGCGGTGAAGATCATGACGATGAGGGCGACGAGATAGGCGGCGGGCACCGCCCCGTTCGTCTGTTCGGACACGATGCCGAAGGTGTCGAAGACGACGGTCGGCGTCATGTAGCCGAGACCGAGTCCGACGATGGACCACAGTCCGAGATTGCGTTTCAGGGACCCCGAAGCAGCCATATCAATCCTCCCCAATGAACGGTGCCGCCCGTGATGTCGGTCGGGACGGCGCAGCAGTGACGTGCGTCATAGATCTTAACTTCGCGACTACTGAAAACGAAATGTGGATCACAATTCGATATGGGAACCGGGGGTGATCACACTCTAGCCCGACTGTTTCCGTGGTAGTCCCCGCGCATTACGCACAAAGCCGCTTGCGTCTCAGGTGCAGGTCACCGAATGACCTTTCAGTAACTAAGCAAAGAGAGGTAGATTGCGGAGAAAGGACAATGATGACCGAGGAGAGGGAACAGACGGCGATGGCGATCGAAACGCTCAGCACACAGCAGTCGCAGGCATGGAAGGACCGGGTCCTTCCGGAAGTCGAGGTCGTCGCCGACGGTGTGTGGGCGATTCCCGTCCCGATCCCGAACAACCCTCTCGTCTACACCTACTGCTACGCGCTTGCGGACGGGGACGGCGTCGTCCTCATCGATCCCGGTTGGGACGGGAAGGACCAGTACGCCGCGCTCGCCTCGGCGCTGGAGTCCCTGGGCTTCTCGGTCGCGAACATCCGCGGCATCGCGATCACGCACTACCACCGCGACCACATCGGACTCGTGCCCGCCCTGCTCGAGGCGAACCCGGACATCTGGGTGGCCATGCACGGCGAGGACCTGCGCTCGGTCAAACGGTTCCTCACCGAAGCTCTCGACCTGGGCACGGGGACGGACCCGAATCTCAACATCGCCCGCCTCTACGGCGTCCCCGAAGAGCGCTGGGGCGAGGTCGCGAACATCCAGGGAGATGCGAAGAAGGACAGAGGTGCGGGAGCGAAGAACGAATTCGCGTCCCTGATGGGCAGGATTCCCGACACCATCCACGTGCTCGAGGACGGCACCCGACTGCCCCTCGAAGACGGCTCCCTGCGCGCCCTGTGGACCCCGGGACACACCTACGGGCATTCGGTCTTCATCCGTGACGAGGAGCGACTCCTCTTCTCCGGCGACCATGTGCTCCCGACGATCACGCCGAACATCGGCCTCGATTCCGGCGCGATCACGCACAGCCTCGGCGACTATCTGGGATCGTTGGAGAGGATCGGGGACCTCGAGGAGGACGTCTCGGTGCTGCCGGCGCACGGGTTCCGGTTCCGCGGTCTCCATGACCGCAAGCGCGAGCTCGTCGAGCACCACCACGAACGCCTCGGCGAGATCCGGGAGCGGATGGAAGCGACCGAGGACCACAGCGTCTACTCGATCGCGCAGGGACTGCACTGGTCGCGCGGCTTCGACCAGCTCCATCACTTCAACCTCTTCGCCGCCCTCGCCGAGACCGCAGCGCACATGCACTACCTCGACATCGCGGTGGGGGCGGAGTCGTACGTCGCCCGAGGCTGAGAGGACGCCCGAGGCTGTGAGGGCGCCCGGCCGCGCCTGTTCGACCGCCTCTTCCGCCCGGGATGTGAAACCCCTCACCCTCGGTTCGCCTCCGGATGCGAGGATGGTGGCACCCGCCGACCGCAAGAGGAGTCGCACATGAGTGCCGAGTACATTCCCGCCGCCCGAGTCAGGCCCGAGGTCTTCACCTCCCGCGCTGCCGATCACATCCGGCGCGGGCTGCAGCGCGGGCATGAGCTCTCCACCGGCATCCGCTCCGCGATCGCCGGCTATCGCCGCTATTTCGCCCACCTGACCATCGCCGAGGCGGATGTCCGCACCGCGGCGGCCACGAGTCACGCACGGCTGGAGGAATGGGCCCCGAACTCGGCCGAGGAAATCTCCGCGGTCGCCGAGGGCGCGGGGGTCGCGACCCTCGACCTCATGGAGGTCATCGCTCGGACCGAGATCATGACCTTGGCCCCGGCCGCCCCGACCGAGTGCTCGACCGTGAGCCTGAGCCGAACCGGCGCCTCGGTCTCCGCTCAGACCTGGGATTGGATAGCCGACTACTCGACGCTGTGGCACTACAACGACGTCGGCGCCGTGCCCGGTCAGCTCCGGCATGCGGGCATCGCCGAATACGGGATGCTCGGCAAGATCGGACTCAACGAGGCCGGCATCGGCGTCCACCTCAACATCCTCAAGCATGAGGGGGACCGGCCCGGGGGAGTGCCGATCCACGCGATCCTCGAGCGCGTGCTCGCGACCGCGCACACCCTGCCCGAGGCGCTCGAGATCATCCGCTCGGCGACGACCACCTCCTCGTCGATCATCACGGTCGTCAGCGCCGACGAGGTGGTCCAGGTCGAGATCGCGAACGCGCAGAAACGCGAGCTGCGGGTCGGGTCGGGCGGGGCGGCCGGCTCAGGCGCGGCCGTCGGGCCGGGATTCCTCGTCCACACGAACCACTTCCTCCATCCGGAGCTCGTCCCCGGCGGCCTCGAGCTCAAACCCGATTCGACCTCCCGAGCCCGCTTCGACCATCTGAAGAGGAAGGTCGCCGAGGCGGAGCTCAGCTCCGAATCCGGCACCGCCGAGCTCGTGGAGCTGCTGACCACCGGACCGGACGAGGCGCCCGTGTGCTGCATCCCGGATCCGGACGCGCCCTACGGGGACCGCTCGGCGACGCTCGTCACCGTCCAGATCGACCCGGTGCGGAAGCGGATCGACCTCGCCCCCGGCTCACCCGCCGACGGTCTCGAGGGCAATCGCAGCTTCGAGCTCTGAGGCGCTCAGTCCGCCTCCGCGCCAGCCTCCGACTCAGGCATCTCGATGATCGCATCGAGCGCCGAGGCGATTGCGTCCTTGTCCTCGAGCGCGGCCTGCGCCAGACGCCAGGGGACGATGTCGAGGTTCTGATCCCCGATGACGAAGCGGATGAAGGGCTGCTTCTGTCGCGGGTCGTCGGCCTCGAGATCGGTGCCGTAGCGCCACTGGCCGAGGCCGATGCGGCGGACGGTCTCGCCGATGAAGCGCATCGCCCCGCCGACGAAGGTGACCTCCTCCTCGCTCATCATCTCCTCGCGGGAGTCGTAGCGCACCGAGAGCTGCCGACCCAGCCGGGCGAGGCTCTCCCGATCGAACGACCAGGAGTCCGGCTCGGCCTGCTCCTGCGTCCAGGCGGCGATGCCCGGCTCAACGGTGCCGATGAAGCGGGAGAGGAATTCGACCTCCTCCTTGCTCGAGTTCTCGGCGTTGAGCATGCCCATCGACAGTCCCGTGCACTGGCGCTTGGGCGTCCCATCCCCGCCGAGGTTGTCCCGGGCCTTGTCGAGGACCGCGCCGAAGACGCGAGCGGTGCGCTGATCGACGGCGGTCAGGACGATCGCCACGAGCGGGATCGGTTCGCCCTGCTCCGGACCCGCCTCCGTGTCGGGGCGGATGAAGGGCATCCCGTTGCCGGTCTTCTCATCGTGGTCCCAGACCCCGCCGACGGCGCGGAGGAAGGTCTCGCCGAGGTAGCGGATGAGGCCTTCGACGAAGCGCCGGTTCTCGGGAGCGAGCGCGGCCTCGGTGTCGGGGAACTTCGAGAGCACGAAGAGCTCGAGCATCGGCAGGGACTTCGGACCGAAGTCCTTGGGGAACTTCACCGTCTCCCCGTCCTCCTTGTCGAAGGTCTCGGGCAGATCGGCGAGGACGAACGCGCCGAGGCGGACGTCCATATTGTTGATGAAGGCGGTGTATTCGCGCTGCAGTTCATTCACGCCATCCACCTTAGTGCCTGTGCGGGCGTCTGCCCGGTGGTCGTAGATCTCGGTCTCGGTCGACGTCGAATACCTCAGTCGCGGTCGAAGTCGAGGAGGCGGGCGAGGATGCGCACCATCTGGGTCGGATCGATCTCGACCTTCTCGTGCAGCCGCTTCCCGGCTGCGGCCCGCAGGGCGGCCTGCGAATGGATGGCCGTCAGCGCGCTGATGAGGTCGGGCAGCGGAATCGTCGCGGCCGCCTCGGCGAATCCGATCGCGTTCTCGATCAGGGACTGGATCCGTTCGATCTGATAGGAGCTCAGCTCCGCGTACCGGGGGTAGAGCCCGGGCGTGCGCAGGCAGTAGAGCTCGATCTCGTGCTCGGCGATCACCTCGGCGGCGGTGACCACCTTCTGACTGAAGGTGTCGGTGATGAACTCCGTGAGGAAGCCCTCGAGGTCACCGGGTTGACCGCAGCTAAGACGATCGCGCCAGCGTTCGATGGTGGCGTCGAGCATGTCGAGATCGTGCGAGGTGCGCGACTCGATCGTCGCGAGGATGAGCTCATCACGGCCGGAGAAGTTCGAGTAGAAGGCCCCGCGGGTGAACCCGGCGGCCTCGCAGATCTCCTCGATCGAGGCCCCGTCGATGCCTTTGACGGCGAACACGGAGATGCCCGCCTCGACCAGGGTCGAGCGGGTCTGCCGTCTGCGGGCGCTGAGCTTGTCGTCATTCATCGGTGCTTCGTTCCAGAGGTCGCTGGGTCATCGAGTCGGGTCCAGGGGTTGTCGAGGGCTGTCGGCGTCCAGGGGTTTCTGGGCATCCAGTGAGAATCCTCGCGAAATTCGGGATTCATTTGCGCCGAAGGCCCTGAGTCAACAACAATACAATACTGTATCCAATACATTCTTGTATCGAGGTCTCTGTGTCAACATTCCTGTACGCGCTGGGGCGCCGCGCCTATCGCACTCCACTCCGCTTCATCGCCCTGTGGCTGGTCATCTTCGGACTCGTCGGCGCCGGCGTCGCGGCCTTCGCCAAGGACTTCGACAATGACTTCACGCTGCCCGGTTCGGAGGCGCAGACAGCGCTCGACTCGATGAAGTCGACCTTCCCCTCGGCGGCCGGAGTGTCCTCTACGGTCATCGTCGTCGCCGCCGGCGGCGACTCCATCGACGACAAGAAGTACAAGGACGAGATCGAGGACGCCGTCGACGACTTCAAGGACCTTCCGCATGTCGACGCCGTGACCTCTCCCTTCGACGACCTCGTCGACGGGGCGATCAGCGACGACAAACGAGCCGCGCAGATCTCCGTGCAGTACGACGGCACTCAGCAGGAGGTCGGCCCCGAGGCGCCCGACCAGCTCCTCGACGCCCTCGACCCGGTCCGCGATGCCCTCCCGGGTGCCGAGGTCGAAGCCGGCGGCGAGCTCTTCCAGATCACCGGAGTCGAGATCTCCTGGGTCGAAGGCATCGGCGTCGTCATCGCCTTCATCGTCCTCCTGCTCACTCTGGGCTCCTTCCGTGCCGCCGGCATGCCTCTGATCACCGCGCTCATCGGCGTCGGCATCTCCGTGCTCCTCATCGTCGGCGCCACCGCCTTCGGGGCGATCAACTCCTCCTCGATCATGTTGGCGCTGATGTTGGGCCTGGCGGTCGGCATCGACTACGCCCTCTTCATCGTCTCTCGGGACAGAGCTCTGCTCGCCGAAGGCCACGCGCCCATCGAGGCGGCCGGACGCGCGGTCGCCACGGCCGGCTCCGCCGTCGTCTTCGCCGGAATGACCGTGATGATCGCGCTGCTCGGTCTGTCCCTGGCCGGCATCCCCTTCCTCACCATCATGGGCATCGGCGCTTCGGGCTCCGTGCTCGTCGCCGTGCTCATCTCGCTCACCCTCGTCCCGGCCCTGCTCGGTCTCGTCAAGGGCAAGATCACCCCGAAGCCGACGAAGCGCTACCGGAAGGCCTTCGCCGCCGCCGCCGAGGCGCGCGCATCCGAGCGCACGCAGGCACCGGCCGCGTCAGCCCCCGCCACCCGTGACGACATCGCCTCCGAAGCCCGCGCCGAGGCGGGGGAGCCCTACCCGCCGACGATCATGAATAAGTTCTTCGCCGGCTGGCTGCGGGCGGTCACGAAGATCCCGCTGCTGACCATCGTCGTCATCGTCGGCGGTCTCGCCCTGTTCGCGATTCCCGCGACCCAGCTGCAGCTGTCCCTGCCCACCGCCGGGCAGCAGGAGGAAGGCAGCCCCGCGAAGACGACCTACGACCTCATCGACGAGCACTTCGGCCCCGGCTTCAACGGTCCGCTGGTGATGACGAGCCAGATCGTGACCTCCGACGATCCGCTCGACGACGTCGACCAGATCAAGGATCGGATCGAGGAGGTCGACGGCGTCGACCAGGTCATTCTCGCGACCCCCAACGAGGATGCCACCACCGCCCTGTTCCAGATCATTCCGACCACGGCCTCCGATGACCCCGCGACCCTCGATACCGTCGACCGGCTGCGGGCGCTCAGCGACGAGATCGAAGCCGACTATGACTTCGAGACCGCTGTCACCGGGGCCACGGCGATCCAGATCGACGTCTCCGACCAGCTCGGCCAGGCCCTGCTGCCCTTCGGCATCTTCGTCGTCGGCCTCTCGATCATCCTGCTGATGATGGTCTTCCGCTCGATCGCGGTGCCCATCAAGGCGACCGGCGGATTCCTGCTCAGCGTCTTCGCCTCCTTCGGCACGGTCGTCCTCGTCTTCCACGACGGCTTCCTCGCCGGACCCATGGGCATCGACCAGACCGGTCCGGTGATCAGCTTCCTGCCGATCATCGTCATGGGCATCCTGTTCGGACTGGCCATGGACTACGAGGTGTTCCTCGTCTCCGGAATGCGCGAGGCCTATGTCCACGGGGCGAGTGCGCGGGACGCGATCAAGGCCGGCTTCGCCTCCTCGGCCCGCGTGGTCACGGCCGCAGCGGTCATCATGTTCTCCGTGTTCGCGGCCTTCGTGCCCGCCGGCGAGCCGATCATCAAGTCGATCGCCCTGGCCCTGGCCTCCGGCATCTTCGTCGATGCCTTCCTCGTGCGCATGTCGCTGGTCCCGGCGATCATGCAGCTGCTCGGTGACAAGGCCTGGTGGCTGCCGAAGTGGCTCGACCGGATCCTGCCCCGGCTCGATGTCGAAGGCGAAGGGCTCGCCCACGAGGTGGCCCTGCGCGATTGGCCGGAGCCGGATTCGCCGTACCGGGTCTACGGACGCGGCATCGGCGTCTACTCCGGGGATCGCGGCTTCTCCCGTGTCGACATCTCTCTGTTGCCGGGCCAGGTGCTCGTCGCCAGCGGACGTGCACGTCGTGCCCTGCTCCTCGCCCTGTCCGGACGTGTCGGGCTGAGCGCCGGGGAGATGAAGATCGGCCACGAGGTTCTGCCGGAGCATGCCGGCAAGGTCCGTCGCAGCGTGCCCTACTTCGAACTCGATGCCGAGGTACCGGCCACCCTGCCGAGTTCACGCGAGCTCTCACGGTGGGCCACCTCGGCGCCTGACCTGCTCATCATCGATGGGGCACAGGCCCTAGCCACCCACACCGGGCGGGAACTCGCCGAACTTCTGCCCCAGCTGCAGGAGGCGGGCACGGCCATCGTGCTCGGACTCCCGGACGGGGACGTTTCGGGGATCCTGTACCCACACACGAACTACTTCCACCTCGACCTCGACGAGGCCGCCCCCGAGGGCGATGGTGGAGCAGATGACGACAACGGCGGTGTCCGGGCCCACGCGGCCGGCCGCAGCAACATGGAAGGCGTGCAGTCGTGAAACTCGAACGTGCGAACTCGAAGCGGCCCGTGACCTGGGTGTCGCTCATCGGCCTTGTGCTCATCCCCATCATCGTGGCCGCCGGATTCATCCTGGCCACCTGGAAGTCGAGCGACCGTCTCGACACCATCGAGGCCGCCATCGTCAACAACGACGACGGGGCCGAGGTCGACGGGGAGACCGTGCCGATCGGCCGCGAGCTGACCAGCGGACTCGTCGGCGAAGAGGACAACAACATCCACTGGGTGATCACCGACGAGGACGACGCGGCGAAGGGACTCTCGGACGGCACCTATGCCGCGAAGCTGACCATCCCCGAGGGCTTCTCTCGGGCGGTGACCTCAGTCGACGATGCGAAGTCCGCGACGCAGACGCAGCTCGACGTCGATGTCTCCGGGGTCGCCCCGGCCGCGGATACGCAGATCTCCCGGTCGGTCGCCGAGGTCGCGCGCACGACCTTCAACACCGAGATGACCGAGAACTACCTTGACAACATCTACGTCGGCTTCAACAAGATGGGCGACCAGATGAAGGACCTCGGCGACGCCGCCGGGGAGCTCGACGACGGGGCGAAGGACCTGAAGACGGGCACCGAGAAGTCCGCGAGCGGCGCCGGGGACCTGTCGAAGGGCATGGACGAGCTCTCCACCAACGGCGGAGAGCTCAAATCCGGGGCCGGTGACCTCGCCAAGGGCGCGGGAGACCTCTCGGACGGCACCTCCCAGCTCTCGGGCGGACTGCAGGAGATGAAGAAGCAGACCGCCGAGCTGCCCGAGAGCACGCAGAAGCTCGCAGACGGCTCCGGCGAACTCTCCGACGGCGTCGACGAATACACGAAGTCCATCGACGAGATCATCAAGGGCTTCTCCGGTTCGGGCGGTTCCGATGAGGGCGGCCTCGACGATCTCATCGACGGCGGCAAAGACCTCGACAAGGGCGCCAAGGGCGTCTCCGACGGGGCTTCGGGACTCTCCGACGGACTCCACCAGTACCGCGACGGTCTCAAGGACGGCGCGGACCAGGCCGATAAGCTCGCCGCCGCCAACCCCGACCTCGACGCGCTCGTGGACGCCGGTCTGATGACCTCGAAGGAAGCCGAAACGGCGCGCGGTGAACTCTGCCCCACGGGCACCCCGGACGAGGTCTGCCAGGGCATCGAACAGGCCTTCGCCCAGGGACTGCTCAAGGGCACCTCGGGCGGTCTCGGCTCGGCCGTGGACGGGCTCGAGCAGAAGGACAAGACGTCCGGTCAGTCGCTGCTCGGCGGCGCCGATGGCCTCGCCGACGGGGCGAGCGAACTGAGCAAGGGCATGACCAAGTTCGTCAAGGGACTCGAGGACGGCCTCGGCGAGCTGACGAAGGGCATGGAGGACATCTCGAAGAACGCCCCGAAACTGCTCGAGGCCTCGAAGGGCCTGCGCGAAGGTGCCTCGGGTGTGGCCGACGGCAACCAGCAGCTCGCCGACGGCATGCCCGAACTCTCGAAGGGCGTCGGGAAGGTCGCGGATGCCTCGACCCAGCTCGACGACGGCGCCGGACAGCTCTCCGAGGGCGCCGGTCAGCTCTCCGACGGAATCGGCCAGTACACCGACGGCGTCTCCCAGGCGGCCACGGGCACCTCGGACCTCGCCGCCGGACTCGATCAGCTCGCGAAGGGCACCGACAAGTACTCCGAGGGCGTCGGGAAGTTCTCCGACGGCGTCAAGGACGGCGCGGACGAAGTGCCGTCCTACTCCTCGACGGATCGGGACAAACTGGCGAAGGTCGCCTCGGCGAACATCAAGTCGCCCGGCAGCGACGACGTCACCGATGTGCTCCAGGGATCGACGATCGCCCTGCTGATCATGCTCGCACTCTGGGTCGGCGGACTCGTCACCTACACCGTGCTCAAGCCGATCCCGGCCTCGACCCTGCTCTCGACCAGGTCATCCTTCGCAGTCTGGCTGCGAGGTCTGCTGCCCGGCGTCATCGTCGGCGTGCTGCAGGCGCTCGTGCTCTCGATCCTCGCGGTCACCGTGATGGACATCGATGCCGTCCAAGGCTTCGACATCGCGGTGCTCACGTTCGTCTCCGCGATGGTGTTCATGATCCTCAACTTCGCGCTCGTGGCGTGGTTCGGCGGCGTGGGCAGATTCCTGTCCGTGATCGCCGTGGTCCTCGCCGTGGCCGGGCGGACGATCGGTGCGGTGCCGCAGTTCTTCGACTTCGTCGCCCCGCTCCTGCCGCTGACACCGGCGATGAATGGCTTCGCAGCGATCGCGGCGGGCACCACCGGTCAGGCCGCCGCCTACGGGGGACTGCTCGCCTGGGCGGTCATCGGCATCGTGATGTCGCTGCTGGCGATCGTGCGCGCGAGGTCGACGAAGCCGGAGGCCGCACTGGCCATGGCCTGAGGTTGGGTGCGGCGCGCGGGCCGCGTGGCCTGTGGCGGGCGAGGCGCGGGCGATGTACCGGTTGAGTCAGATAGCCCCGGTTGCAACCGAAGCACTCTGACTCAACCGGTGTACCGACCGCGGCCGACCGGCTCCGAGACCACGGCCGCCCGAGACCAGCCCACTTTTCTCTTGAGTGATCACGTCCCTCTGTGAGGAAATCAGAGCAATGTGTGCTGGTTTCGCGGAATCCGGCCGGCTCAGAGGAGGTCGAGGATGGCCTCGGCCGCGGCGTGGGAGTCGCACAGAGTGGTGGCGTTCGTGCCCGGATTGGCCGCGATGGCCAGCCCCCACTGCATCGCCGAGAGTTGGATCGACAGCGCGAAGCGCCGCGGGTGCACGGTGCCTTCGACGTCGATCGTGCGATAGGGCCGCGGCGTGAGCGCGAGCCCGTTGAGGAGCTTCTCGCGACCGTCGTCCAAGGTCAGCCGGGCCGCAGTGATCTGACCGCGATCGAGCATCCCGTGCAGGAGGACATCGGCGGCGCGCGTGATCGAATTCGTCGGTGAAGCCGCGTCGATGACCACGCTGCCGGTGACCTGGCCCTTCACCTGCGCCGAGGTGACCCTGAAGATCTGCGGTCGCGCGTCGGAAGGCGCGGCGCCCCGTTCAGGGCTGTCGACGGTGCCTGCGTCGTCCGCGATCACATCGTACGCGTGCGCTCCATCCGCGTGTGCGTCGTCCTCGTTCGCTTCGAGGCGCATGTTCGGGCCGACGAAGGTGACGATTCCGGCTTCGGCGAGGGCGAGGAGTTCGGCGATGCGCTGCGGGGGAGGGCCGTCGCAGATCCCGGAGACGAAGCTCTCGAACCAGCCGCAGATCTCCATGTCGATGCTGACCCGGTCGATGTGTCCGGCCGCGATGAGCTCCTTGAGCAGCAGCCTGGACTGCCAGAGCACGTTGAACAGCGACTTCACGGGGCTGCCGGTCGGGCCGGCGAGGGAGTCGTGGAGGTCGGTGCGGAGGAAGTCGAGCATCCACTCGTGCAGGGAGTCGGGAGCCCCGGGTTCGCGGGAGTCGAACTTCCGTCCTTCGAGCGGATCTAGCAGCGCGTGCAGGGACATGCGGTGGGCGGGGTCCGGGACGAGTCCCTCTTCGATCTCCGACCAGGCGAAGGCCTCACGGGTGACGCGACCTTGGCGGGCAGCCTCGGCCTCGGAGGCGGCATCCGGGTGGGTCTCCTGCCAGGTGCGCCTCGTCAGGTGACGGGACACCGCTTCGGCGATGGCCTCACGCAGCTGTCCGGGATCACCGGCGAAGGCCTCGGGGCTGACCTCGGAGAGGGTGCGGTAATAGCCGAAGCGGAGATCGGCGAGGATGAGCGGCCAGAGCTGGTCGTTGAAGCGGGCCCCGGCCTTCCGCTCGCCGTCGAGGCCCTCGAGCCCGGCCAGATGCGCGATGTTGTCTTTGGTGAAGTAGCGCAGAGGCCAGGGAGCGCGGGGGTGATCGTCACAGATGGGCTTGCTGCGATAGGGGACTCCCCGGCGTGAGCCGAGTGCGAGGAAGGGCTCCTCGCCGCTGGGGATGTAGCGGAGTTCGCCGGCGGCTCCGGCCCCGCTCCCGTCCACCGGTACGAAACTGCCGCCGCGCTCGTGGGTGAACAGCGTCTGCAGGTCGAAGTAGTTGAGCCCCATGCCGCGGACGATGACACGGCTGTCGGGGGCCACCTCGGCGACGGGGGCTTCCGCGGGCAGACCCTGGGGCAGGTACAGCCCGCCCGAGCGCTGGGCGAAGGTGGCAAGCCGCGCCCGCTCCTCCGTTTGGGCGCTCGGGATGTGGCCGACGGCGAGGACGACCGCGAGGGCGATGATCGTGGTGCCGTCGGCGCAGCGGACGAGCTGCGGGGGCACGGGGTCGGACGCGGCGTCGACACCGCCCGGTGCGTCGTCGAAGGGCTCGAGCGGGGGCAGGTCGATGATCGATTCGACCGTGGTGGGGTGTTCGACGATGTCGATGAAGTCCGGCGCGGCCGCACGGATGCGGGTGTAGGCGTCGCGGAGGTAGCGGCCGTAGAGGGCGCGGCTGGGGAACGTCGAGTCCACGGGCTCGGTGCCGCCGTTCTCGCGATACCACTCGGCCATCGACGGTCCGGTCGGCACATCCTCGGCGTCGAGGAAGTCGCAGCTCTGATCGGGGAACACCGTCTGCTCACCGATCGTGGTGTTCATCAGCAGCGTCTCCGGCTGGTCGGTGCGCCAGACGATTCCGGCGCCCGGCGGGTATGGGTCGATGAGGTGGATGACGAGGGCCGGCTCGGCGGAGCCGCCGGAATCGGCATCGGCGACACGCTTCGCCGCCAGTGCGGTGAGCCGCTCGAGGATGGTGAGTCCACGCGGACCGGCGCCGACGATGACGACTGCGGGGGCCTCCTCGGCGCTCAACCCTGGTCTCCGGCGTCCGGACCCGGGTAGCCCGGGAACGAATCGCCGGGCTTGAAGCCTTGCGGGTAGCACTTGCCTTCGGTATTGGGTTCGCCCGGGACCTCGGATTCGGACGAGTCTGCGCCCTCGTCACCGGTGTCGCCGGCGGCGGTGTCGGTGGTCTCCTTGTCGCTGGCCTCGTCCTCGGAGGACTCCTTCTTATCGGAGCTGTCGCTGCCGTCGTTGGTCGGCTGCGGGGTCTCTTCGCCGTTCGAAGCGCCCTTGACCTCGCCGAGGATCCACTTGTGGAGGACGTCGAAGTCGGGGTTGTAGGTGGGGGTGACGTCGTTGTTGATCTGGACCGTCGTCACATCGCCCTTCTGCATGGCCACGGCGAGCTCGATGAAGGCGGGGATCTCGTTCTGCGGAATCGAGGTCGCAATGTTCTTCGTCGCCGAGTTCGCGAGCTTCGGATAGGCCGCGGCCAGCTCCTGCGGGTCGATCTGCTCGAGCGTGGTCTTGAGCATGCGCTGCTGGCGGCACATGCGGTCGTAGTTGTCGCTGCCCTCACGGGAGCGGACGTACCAGAGTGCGTCCTTGCCCTTGAGTGTCTGCTCGCCGGGATCGACCCAGCCGTAGACCTTGTTCGGGACGCCGGACATGGATTTGCCGCCGCCCATCGGGATCGGACGTTCGACGTCGATCTTCACACCGCCGATGGCGTCGACGACGTCTTCGAACCCGGCCATGTCGACCGAGGCCCAGTAGTCGAGGTTGAGACCGAGGGACCCCTGCACGGCCTGCATCGTCGCCCACATGCCCGGCTCGAGCCCGTGCGTGTCGCCGATGGCGTCCTGGTTCTGCTCGCCCCACTGCCAGACGGCGTTGATGAGGTCCTCCGAGGAATCGCCGGAAGGACGGAATCCGTCGGGCCAGGCCTTTGCGAGTTCGCTGCCTTCCGGGAAGATCGGGAAGGCGAGGTTGCGGGGCACGGAGATGAGCGCGGCATTGCCGGTCTTCGTGTCGATCGAGGCGACGAGCATCGTGTCCGGGCGAGTTCCCTCACGGTCATCGCCGTTGTCTCGACCCATCAGGAAGACGTTGATGTAGGGCTTGTCCGCCCACAGCTCATCGGCTCCCATGGATTTGCCCGTGCTGTCGCCGAACAGGCTGGAGACGGTCGAGGACTGCACCCGGGCGTAGACCGATCCGACGCCCAGCGGGATGCCGATGATGAGCGCCAGCGAGACGACGAGCACTCCGGCCAGCTTGTTCTGCCAAGGCGTGTACCTGTGCCCTCGCCGCAGGCCCAGGTGGGAGACGACGATGACGAGGATCCAGACGACCCCGACGACGACGGCCGCGATCGCAAGGAAGTTGAGCAGGGAAGGATTGCCGACGACCATGCTCACGGCGCGAACCGGGCCTTTGATGAGCAGGTAGAGCAGACCGCTGACGATCGCGAGGGCGAAGAGCCCGAAGATGATGAGGCCGGCCGGGCGGAAGCGAGTGCGCAGCAGTCCGACGCCGGGCAGCAGGGTGCTCAGTGACGTCCAGCCGACAAGGCCGGGAAAGGCCTCGCCGAGGCGGGAGGAATGGCGTCGGGCCCGTGCCGGCTCGTGCTCGGCCGGGGAGCGGTCGTCTGTGCGATCGGTGCCGCGGTCGTTGGCGGCGCGGCGATCGGCCCGGTCGTGCGAAGCGTTGCGGGCTGCGTTGTGTGCCGCGCCGGCGGTGCCGGCTGCCGCGGCTCCCGCTCCTGCTCCGACTGCGGCCGCTCTGCTCTTGCTGCCGGCGCCGCCGCGTCGGGAGCTGCGTGAGGACGAAGCAGCGCGGCGATCACGGCGGGTCGGGTAGGACTCGTCCGCGGACTCGGGACGTCGGGAAGAATCATTCGCCGAGGCTGCGGTGGTGGGGTGCTGCCCCGTGGAGAAATCGTCGCCGGACGCCTGCTCGGTCGAATCGGCGGCAGCGGCGACACTTGCCGCGGATGCTCCGTTGGCGGCTGCCGCGCGCAGCATCCTGGCCTCGCGTCGGGTGCGCGGTGCCACCGGTCGCGGAGTGGGTGCCTTGGAGCTGTCGGTGTTCTGGCGTTCGCGTCCGAGACCGCTGCCCGAAGCGTTCGGGCGGCTGTGGGAATTCCCGGCAGCAGACCGGCCGGGGTCGGAGGCTCGCGGTGTCTGAGAGTTCGAGGACTGAGGTGTGGAGGGGCGAGAAGTGTGCGAACTGTCGTCGCTGGCGGCGGCATCGCCGCGGAATCGGGGTCGAGCAGAGGCACGGAGACGGCGACCTGCAGCGGGAGAATCGGGGTCGTTCCCATTCGGTCCATGCTTGTCAGGGGGAATCTCTGGCAAGTTCTCTACTCCTCAAACTTCACTTCTCGTGCCGGTCGGTCCGCTCATCGCGCTGGGTCTTCGGTGCAGGAGGCAACCATGGAACATCACGTTCCCAATGACCGTCAGTGAGCAGACCGCAGAGCACTTCAGGTTGATTTTACGCCCGTAGATTGATGAATGCTGGAATTCGCGTGCACGCAAGCAGTGGAAAGGGACTCCCAGCGCCGGTCTGAGGCCGATCGGCGGACGTGATCGATATGAGCAAGGCCACTCTTCGCGCCTGCACTTTGCCCTCGGCGGGGACTTTCGCATAGGCTGTTCTCGTAGTGCCGACTGCGGATCCGAAGCCCTCGAATTATAGGGGGATCGGGTCAACGATTTGGAGTCGTGGCTGAGCGGCCGAAAGCGTCACCCTGCTAAGGTGAAGTCCCTTGAACTGGGGACCGTGGGTTCAAATCCCACCGGCTCCGCGTTGTGGGAAGCCCCCGCGATCCTCTAGAAATAGTGGATCGCGGGGGTTTCGTCTGTCCAGAAATAGGCGCTTGTCCACATTTTTCCGACACTCTCAATGTAGTGCCGCAACCCTCGCGGCTTCCATCGCCTCGGCGACGACCTCGAGATCCGAGTCGAACAAGTCGCTGCACGCGTCAGGATCGATCTAGTGGCCGTATTCGTCCCACGCCGCGTCATCGGTCATGCGGTGGCGTGGGACGATTCTCGTTTCCGGCCCGGTCGTGCAGCAATTGTTCGGCGACCTCCGAGCAGATTAGGGCCTGAATCTGCTCGGAGGTAGCCGAACAATCGACCTGAGCGCCGCAAAACTGGTGATCGAAGCGGCTGCGGCCCATGGACCGAGCCAGGGCCCTCGCCGATGTCCTGACCTCGGGAGACGCAGACCTCAAGGTCTAGGCGGTGGGGCACGGTGAATCCGACCCTGTGGCGTGGAATGGCACCGAGGCTGACGACGATCCGGAGGGCCGAGCGAAGAACCACCGGGTGGAGCTCCGCTGCGACGGCTGAGGCGAGCCCGCTGGTCGGAGTCCGTCTCGTCCCCTAGACTCGGGTTGTCAGTCAATCCAAGAATGTCTGACAAAACCACAGTCACACGACGAGGATGGAGGACGGCGATGAAGATTCTTTTGGTGGGATCCGTCGGACATGTCGGCGGCGTCGCACGCGCCGAATTCGAGAAGCGCGGACACGAGGTCATCGGCGTCACCCGCTCGACCGACCCTGCGGTCGACACCTCCGACCCCGAATCGATCTCTCGTCTGCTCGCGGCCGTGGGCACGGTCGATGCGATCATCGTCGCGGTCGGTTCGGCCGCATTCAAGCCCGTGACAGAGCTGACCCGTGAGGACTACCTGGAGGCACTGACCTCGAAGACCCTGGGCCAGGTCGAGTTCGTCACCCAGGGCCTCGACCACCTCAGCGACGGTGGTTCGATCACCTTCGTCACCGGAGTCCTCAGTCGCGAACCCGTACCGACCGCCGCCGCGGCCGCTCTGGCCAACGGTGCCGTCGAATCCTTCGTCATCTCCGCGGCCCCAGAGCTGCCTCGCGGCATCCGCATCAATGCGGTCAGTCCGAACGTGCTCGCGAACTCGCCGCACTATCACGATGCCTTCGCCGGCATGGTCCCCGTGACCGACGAGCAGGTGGCCACCGCCTTCGTCCGGTCCGTCGAGGGCAATGTCACCGGCCGCATCATCGCGGTCTGAAGACTGTGAGATGAGGACCGCGAAATGAGGATCGAACCGTGAAGCCGTCGAAGCCGGAGGCCGCGTCGGGCGAGCGAACGGCGGCGGGCGAACGAGCCGCAGTGCGCACCCCGGCCTCGAACACTGAGCGACGACAGCGCGTGATCGACGAGATCAAACGGCGCATCGTCCTCGGCGAGATCCGTCCCGGCCAGCGCATCATCGAAGCCGAGCTGACCTCGTCCCTCGATGTCAGCAGGCCGACCGCGCGGGAAGCGCTCAACCAGATGGCGCGTGACGGGTTCCTCATTCAGGAGGCCTATCGAGGTCTGCGAGTGGCGAACATCGAGGTCGAATCCCTCCTCGAGATCGCGCGTGTGCGCGTCGCACTCGACTCCGAGGCGATCGCCGAGATCCTCGCGGACGACACGGGTCAGAGGCTCGCGCATCTCGAGGATGTGTGGACCGAGTTCGAGCAGATCGGCGCGGACTCGGACCCCCTGGCGCTGCACCAGGCGCACGTCCGCTTCCACCGGGGCATCTGGGAGGCCTCGGAGAACTACCTGCTGATGCGGATCTGGCCTGTGGTCGAGGCGCAGATGACGCTCATCCTCGCTTACGACCAGTTCACCCGCCGGGATGCCGGACGGGCGCATGCGATCCACGCTGCGCTGATGTCGGCCATTCGCACCGGAGACAAGGCACGGATCGCGACCGCTCTCGACGTCCACACCATGGACAGCGCCCAGGAGCTCGCCTTCCTCATCGCTGGCTCCTCCGGCGCCGGCTGAGCGCCGGATCCTTCGGCAGAACCCCGGATCGTGCACTGCGAGTGCGCGATCCGGGGTTCTCTGTCTGCGCTCACCGGGCATTTCCTTGGTGATCGCTCTGTGTTCGACAAATCCGTGCATTCCTTATTGACGCGCCCGTGGGCATTGCGTAGCGTAGCCATCAAGTGATTGTCATACAATCAGATTGCGTGGTTGAGGCCGCGCCCGCAGTCGGCAACGGAGTACAGCAAAGGGGATACGGATGAGAACTGTCATCGTCGGGGGAGGAGTCGTCGGTCTGGCAACCGCCTATGAATTGGCTTCCGCCGGAGTCGAGGTCACCGTGCTCGAGGTGGCGAAGGCCGGAGCCGGTGCTTCGCACGGCAACGCCGCCAAGATCGCCCTCGCCGAAAGCAACCCGGTCCCCGCACCTGGAGTCCTCCTGCAGGGCATCAGGTGGATGCTCAAACCCGATAGTCCGCTCTCGATCCATCCTTCGGTCGCGCCCGGTTACTTGAAATTCCTGCTGCGGATGGCCATGCACTGCAACGCCCGCGACTTCGCAGCCGGACTCGATCTGCACCTGCGCCTCGGTGACGACGCCAACGACCTCTTCGACGACTACCAGCGGCAGGGCATCGACTTCGAGATGCACGATCGGGGAGTGCTGCTCGCCTTCGAGACCAAGGAGCGCTTCGAAGAGCATGCCGAGAGCCTGGAGGCATTCGAGGCCGCCGGCCACATTCCGCAGCGGCTCCACGGCGACGCGGTCCTGGAGGCCGAGCCCGCACTGAGCGATCGCCTCCGCCACGGACTCTTCTTTCCGAACGATCGACAGATCGAACCCGATTCGCTCACCCGAGCCCTGGTGGCCAAGATCCGCGAACTCGGAGGAACCGTCCGCGAGGACACCGGCGTCAGCGGGTTCGTCCGCAGCGGCGACACCGTCACCGCAGCGGTCACCGACGATGCCGAGGTCCTGCGCACCGACTCCGTCGTCATCGCCGCGGGGGTCCCGACCGGGGCCCTGAGCGCGAAGCTCGGACAGAGGCTGCCGATCTATTCCGGCAAGGGCTACAGCATCGACTACAGTCCGGCCCCGGTGCAGCTGAAGACCTCGCTGACCCTCGAGGACGCCCGCGTCGCTGTCACTCCGCTGGACGGCACGCTCCGCCTGGCCGGAACCATGGAATTCGGCAGCAGAGACGATTCGGTCAACGAAGTCCGTGTCGAAGCGATCCGTCGCGCGGCCCGCGAGGCCTTCCACGGCTGGGGCGACGGTCCGGGGGAGAAGACCCCCTGGGCCGGTTCACGCCCGATGACTCCGGACGGACTTCCCGTCATCGGACCGCTGACGAGCGCGAAGAATGCCTTCGTCAACTCGGGACATTCGATGCTCGGACTCTCACTGGCCCCCGCCTCGGCGAAGGTGCTCACCGACATCATGCTCGACCGGCCCTCGCGCTTGGGCGCCGACCACCTGGCCCAGGTCTCACCGAACCGATTCTGAGCCCCAGCGGCCACTCCGCAACTGACCCACCTCACCCCGCACCACATCCACATTCGAAAGGCAGACTCCCATGTCCTCCACATTCACCGGCATCCTCGCCGCCTGTGTCACTCCCTTCACCGCCGACGGGTCCGAGATCGACCTCGCCGGCATCCGCGCCCAGACCGCTCACATCATCGACGCCGGCGTCAACGGCCTCGTCCCCGGAGGCTCGACCGGCGAATTCACCGCCTTGACCATCGCCGAACGCAAGGCCTCCAACCGGGCCTACATCGAGGCGGCCGCCGGGCGGGTGCCCGTCGTGGCCGGCACCGGAGCCCCGAGCACCGCGGAGACGATCGAGCTGAGCCGGGATGCCGAGGCGGCCGGCGCCGATGCACTGATGATCGTCCCGCCCTTCTACGACACCCCCGCCTTCGACGAGGTCATCGCCCACTATTCGGCGATCTCGGAGGCCGTGAACATCCCCATCATGTTCTACAACATCCCCGCCGCCACCGGACTCGAGCTCAGCGCCGAACAGCTCGGCCGCCTCGGCGCCGAAACCGGGGTCACGAGCTACAAGGACACCGGCGGCGACTTCCCGAAGTTCACCGAAGTCCACTTCGATCACGCCGATGACATCCAGGCGCTCAACGGCTGGGACACCCTGACCTTCGCGGCGCTGGCCCTCGGCGCCGAGGCGGGAGTCTGGGGCGCGGCCAGCGTCATCCCGGGGCTGTGCGCCGATCTCTATCAGGCGGTCGCGGTCGATGCCGACCTCGCCCGGGGACGCGAGCTGTGGGCGAGAATCAACCCCATCTGCGTATTCCTCGAATCCCACAACTATGCCTGCGCGATCAAGACCGGTCTAGAACTCGTCGGCGTCCCCGCCGGCCCCACGCGAGCCCCGGTCCAGCCGCTGGCCCCGGAGTATCGTGAGGAGTTCAGAGGCCTGCTGACCGCCGCCGGCGTCGAGACGCACGCCTGAGTCGAAGGGGACACACGCATGACGAACAGGCAGCTCATCCAAGCGGTTGACGTCCACGCTGCCGGGGAGCCCGGACGCGTGCTCATGGGCTCGGGTCTGCGGGTCAGGGGCTCGACGATGGCCGAGCGTCTGCGCTACTGCGAGGAGTACCTCGACGATCTGCGCACCTTGGTCCTGCAGGAGCCGCGCGGCTATCCGGGGCTCTGCTCGCCGATCATCGTGCCCCCGATCGATGCCAGCTGCGACTTCGGGATGATCGTCATGGAGCAGGGCGGATTCCGCCCGATGTCCGGATCGAACCTCATCTGCGCCGTCACCGCCCTCGTCGAGACCGGAGCCGTCGACGTGGTCGAACCGGTGACCACCCTGCGCGTGGACACTGCGGCGGGCATCGTCACCGTCCGCGCCGAGGTGGAGGCGGGCCGGGCGAAGTCCGTGACCTTCGACAATGTCCCGGCCTTCGTCCACGGCCTCGACCTGCCGCTGGACGTGCCCGGCTACGGAACGATCCCCGTCGACATCGTCTTCGGGGGACAGTTCTACGTCCAGGCCAAGGCCGCCGACCTCGGAGTCGCGCTGGAACCTGAGAACGCGAAGACGATCATCCGAGCCGCCTCGGCGATGCGCCGTGCCGCCGACCTCGCCTTCGAGGTCGAGCACCCGCTCATCCCCGAGATCAACACGATCGGCCTGCCGATGCTCCACGGGCCGGCCGTGACCCCGGGCACCGATGGCCGCAACGCCGTGGTCCTGCCGAACGGGGAGATCGACTTAAGCGATGACACCACGTGGTCGGGGACGCTCGACCGGTCCCCGTGCGGGACCGGGACCAGCGGACGCGTCGCCGCCAAGCACGCCCGGGGCGAGTTGGCCGTCGGTGAGAAGTTCGTCCACGAATCGATGATGGGCACGACCTTCACCGCCGAGGTCAAGGAGACCACCAGCGTCGCCGGCCGGCCGGCGATCATCCCTTCGATCACCGGACGCGGGTGGATCACCGCGTTCACCCAGCTCGTCATCGAGCGCGACGACCCGTTCCCCGTCGGCTACACCGTCGGAGACATCTGGGGACTGGGCGTGGGAACGCTGACCGCCGAGGACTGAGCCGGAACTGCCGAGGGCTGAGCGCGAACGGCGGAGATCAGCCATTGGCGAGGAGATGAAAGACTCTGCAGAGAATCGTCGGTAAGAATCGAGGAGCGTTCATGAAGGCGAATGAAGTTACGGAGAAGCGGATCTCCTTTGTAGACCTGGTCGAGGTGATCGAAGCCCGACTCGTCGCGGCAGGTGCCTCCGAAGAGGTTGCGCGTGTCCTCGCCTTCAACTGCGCTTCCTGCGAACGCGACGGCACCCTCAGCCATGGGGTGTTCAGGGTCAGGGGATACCTTGACTCGCTGACCCGGGGATGGGCCGACGGCGCTGCCGTGCCGAGCATCGAGCGTTCCGGGCCGTCCTTCATCCGCATCGACGGACGCAACGGCTTCGCCCAGCCGGCATTGGCGGCGGCGCAGTCGCTGATCGCCGATGCGCTCGCCGAAACCGGGGTCGCCGTCATCGCCCTGCGCGATTCCCACCACTTCAGCTCCCTGTGGCCCGAGCTCGAGGGCTTTGCCCGGGACGGTCATGTGGCGATGGCGATGATCGCCAGCGGCAAGCTCGCGGTTGTTCCCGAGGGCGCGAGTCGGCCGGTGTTCAGCACCAATCCGTTCGGATTCGCCACTCCCGTCGCCGACGCCGATCCGGTGGTCTTCGACTTCGCGACCTCCTCGGTGTCCCATGGGGACCTGCAGCTGCTCCGCGCCGATGGCGAAGAGGCTCCGCCCGGGACGGGCGTCGACGCCGAAGGGCACGAGAGCACCGACCCCGTCGAGATCCTCGACGGCGGGGGCATTCGACCCTTCGGCGGACACAAGGGTGCCCTGCTGTCGATGATGATCGAGATGCTCGCGGCCGGACTGACCGGCGGCAGCTTCACCTACGAGATCGATGTCGAAGCGCCGGAGGGAGCCCACACCTTTCGGACCGGTCAGCTCTACATCGTCATCGACCCGCAGCGGGGAGGCAACGACGAATACCTCGCCCGGGTCAGGGCCTTCACCGACATGCTCAGGTACTCGGGGATGGAGCGCCTGCCCGCCGATCGACGTTATGCCAACCGTGCCGAGGCGGAAAGGAGTGGAATTCCGGTCACCGCAGACATCCGCGCGCTCCTGGACTGAGAGCTTGCGTGCTTCGTGCTGCGTGACGGGAATGTCTGTCCGCTCAGCCGTTCATCCGCCGCCACAGCAGCGCCACGTGCAGGGCCGTGCGGGATTCGGCATCATCGAGGGAGACGCCGAGGCGGTCCTGGATTTTCGCGATGCGCGCGTAGAGGGCGGGCCGGGAGAGAAACCTGGCCCTGGCCACCGCGGATTTGTTCCCGCCGTGGCTGAGGTAGAGCTCGAGGAAGTCGAGGAGTTCGGCATCCTCGTGGAGCGGGCTGAGCTCGCCGTCGGCGAAGGCCCGCAGCCGCGGATCGTGGCCGAGCAGCGAGAGCAGCCCGCGGAGCCGGACATCGGCGGACCGGTAGTAGGAATGCTCACGGACATCCAAGGTCGACGCCACCTCGGCGACCTGCGAGGCCGCCTCGAGCCCGGATACCGCGGTCAGCAGCGAAGAGCTCGAACGTCCCACCCCGGCGGCCCACCTCGGCTCCTCGTCCCCGAGCTCGCCGAAGAGTCGGTCGAGGACCCGATCCTCGGCGTCCTGTCCGGTATCGGAGTCCCCGCTGCCGAGAGCGAGGATGAGACCGAACGTGCCGGACTGCAGGCTCGTCGCCAGGCACGGCAGCCGCAATCGTGTCGCCGTGGCCACGAGCTCCTGCGTCAGTCCGCGCTCTCGCAGCTGGATCAGGGTGGGGTCCCCATCAGCATCCCGATCGAGTCGAATGACGACGGGCAGCAGTCGCGCCTCGGCCTCGGGTGCGAAGCCGAGTGAGAGTGCACGAGCGCGTGCCGAGCGTTCGTCGAGGCCCGTACCGTCGGAGATCTCCCTGAGCAGACCGCTTTGGGCCTGCAGGAGCAGGTCCTGCTCATCGCGGTCGGCCATCCGAGTTAGGGTCAGCGCCTCACCGGCCCGTTCGATGATCTGCGCGATCGCGCCGGTGTCGGCGGCACCCGGAACGACGAGGCGGCCCCAGCGACGCGCACGCAGACCGACGGGAGTCTGGTGCCAATGCTGTGCACCGGCCTCACCGCGACCGGCGACGAGGTCGGTCCAGTTCTGCACGAAGTCCGCGGAACCCGAACCGGCATGAGCCAGCACCCGATGGGCCACATCCTCGAGGACGACGGGAGCGCCGAGGAGGTCTGCCGTGCGTTCGACGATGGTCTGAGCGCCCGCCCGCTCGAGGCTCAGCCGCGTGTAGGTCTCGTGGATCTCCTGGGCACGTTCGAGGCGCGAGAGCTGCTGGCCGAGCAGGCGGCGGTGAGCGAACTCCGTGATCCGCACGAACTTGATCCGCTGGGGCAGCATGATCACCGGCAGCTCACGCCCCGCGGCGGCCTCGCGCAGCACCTCGACGGCGGCGGGATCCGGAGCGGAGTCCGCGTCGACGAGTTCGACGACCGTTCCCGCGGCGCCGACGCGCTCGAGCTGGTCGAGGAACTCCGCCACCGCGGCAGGGGAGTTGCGGAAGGTCTGCGCGGTGGTGAGCACGAGCTCCCCGCCTTCGAGGAAGCGCTCGACCTGTTCGGAATCGGCGATGTGGACCCAGCGGATGCCACGCTCGAGCTCCGCGGCACCGGCAAGGATCTCCGGCTCTCCGGTGCGGATCTCCTCGACCTCGAGGATCTCGGCCACGCTCAGCCCACCGGTCCCGTCATCTGCTCCGCTCATTGACACAGTGTAAATCAGAAGCATCGAATGCTGACATAGTGTATCTGTTGCCGTGAGCGGATTCCGGCCAGACTGGCCCCAACAGCATCACCGTCGACGAAGAAGGATGACTCATGACCACCCTCTCCCATTGGATCAACGGACGCAGCGTTCCCGCGGACGCCGACTCCCGCCTCGGCGATATCACGAATCCCGCCACCGGCGAGGTCAGCGGCCAGGTCGCCTTCGCATCGAAGGCCACTGTCGAATCCGCGATCGCGAACGCCGCCGAGACCTTCCCCGCCTGGCGCGACACCTCCCTGGCGAAGCGGACGTCCATCCTGTTCAACTTCCGCGAACTGCTCAACTCCCGCAAGCAGGAGCTGGCTGAGATCATCACCGCCGAACACGGCAAGGTCGTCTCCGACGCCCTCGGCGAGGTCGCGCGCGGCCAGGAAGTCGTGGAGTTCGCCTGCGGCATCGCCTCCCAGCTCAAGGGCGGATACACGGAGAACGCCTCGACGAAGATCGACGTCCACTCTCTGCGTCAGCCCGTCGGCGTCGCCGCCGTCATCTCTCCTTTCAACTTCCCGGCCATGGTCCCGATGTGGTACTTCCCGGTCGCCATCGCCACCGGCAACACCGTGGTCCTCAAGCCCTCGGAGAAGGACCCCTCCGCGGCGAACTGGATGGCCGAACTGTGGAAGGAAGCCGGTCTGCCCGACGGCGTCTTCAACGTCGTCCACGGCGACAAGGAGGCCGTGGACACGCTGCTCGAAAGCCCCGATGTCGCCTCGGTGTCCTTCGTCGGATCCACCCCGATCGCGAAGTACGTCTACGAGAACGGGACCGCCGCCGGCAAGCGCGTGCAGGCGCTCGGCGGAGCGAAGAACCACATGCTCGTCCTCCCCGATGCCGACCTCGACCTCGCCGCCGATGCCGCCGTCAATGCCGGTTACGGTGCCGCGGGAGAGCGCTGCATGGCGATCTCTGTGGTCGTCGCCGTCGACTCGATCGCCGATGAGCTCGTGGCCAAGGTCGCCGAGCGCACCCGCACCCTGCGCATCGGCGACGGCACAGACGAACCGGACATGGGTCCGCTGGTGACCGCCGCGCACCGGGACAAGGTCGCCGGCTACATCGACGCCGGAGTCGACTCCGGTGCGACCCTCGTCCTCGACGGCCGCGACCACGACCATGCCGACGGCTTCTTCCTCAACCCGACCCTGTTCGACAACGTCACCACCGACATGTCGATCTACACCGACGAGATCTTCGGTCCCGTGCTCGCCGTGGTCCGCGTCCCCGGCTACGACGAAGGCATCGAGCTCATCAACGCCAACCCCTACGGCAACGGCACCGCGATCTTCACCAACGACGGCGGCGCCGCCCGCCGCTTCGAGAACGAGATCGAGGTCGGCATGGTCGGCATCAACGTACCGATCCCCGTGCCGGTGGGCTACTACTCCTTCGGCGGCTGGAAGAACTCGCTGTTCGGCGACACCCATGCCTACGGCGAGGAGGGCGTGCACTTCTTCACCCGCGGCAAGGTCGTGACCTCCCGCTGGCTCGACCCCAGCCACGGCGGACTCAACCTCGGATTCCCGACCAACGACTGAACCCCGACGGCCGAACCCCGACGTCACACCCTGATGTCGCACCACGACGACGAACCACCTCGGCGAAGGAGCCACCATGACGACGATGAATAAAGATGATCTGCAGTCGGCCGAACTGCCGATTCCGGCCGACGGTGCCGGTGCCGACGACGCCCGGGCCGATGCCGCCCGGATCGACGCTGCCCGGATCGGCGAGGGCAGTCTCGCCGCGGGCCGGCGCGCCTATGAGCTCGACCGGGCGCACGTCTTCCACTCCTGGCAGGCGCAGGGACCGTTCACGCCGATGACCATCGTCGACGCGGAGGGCCCATACGTCTGGGACGGGGAGGGGCGGAAGCTGCTCGACATGTCGTCCCAGCTGGTCAACACCAACATCGGCCACCAGCACCCGGGCGTCGTCGCCGCGATCCAGGAGCAGGCGGGCAAACTGTGCACGATCGCACCGCAGCACGTCAATGATGCTCGCTCCGAGGCGGCCCGGCTGATCACCGAACGCACCCCCGGCAACCTCGACCACGTCTTCTTCACCAACGGCGGGGCCGATGCCAACGAGCATGCGATCCGGATGGCGCGCCTGCACACGGGACGGACGAAGGTGCTCTCCGCCTACCGCAGCTACCACGGCGGAACCCAGCTGGCCGTCAATGCCACGGGCGACCCCCGGCGCTTCGCCAACGACTACTCGGCCGAGGGCATCGTCCACTTCATGCCCGCCTACCAGTACCGCTCCTACTTCAACTCGACTTCCGAGGCCGAGGAGACGCAGCGGGCGCTGGCTCACCTCGAGGACATGATCACGCTCGAAGGCCCGGGCAATATCGCGGCCCTCCTCATGGAGACCGTGCCCGGTACCGCCGGTATCTACGGACCTCCTGCCGGCTACCTCGAAGGCGTGCGAGAGCTCACCGCCAAGTACGGGATCGTCTTCATCGCCGACGAGGTGATGGCCGGCTTCGGCCGCACCGGTCGCTGGTTCGCCGTCGACCATTGGGATGTCACCCCGGACCTCATCACCTTCGCCAAGGGCGTCAACTCCGGCTATGTGCCGCTCGGGGGAGTCGCGATCAGCGATGAGATCTTCGAGACCTTCCGCGACCGCGTCTACCCGGGCGGGCTGACCTATTCGGGACACCCGCTGGCCTGCGCGGCCGCAGTGGCGACCATCAACGCGATGGACGACGAGGGGATGGTCGACAACGCTGACCGCCTCGGCCGCGAGATCATCGGTCCGGCCCTGCGGGAGATCGCACAGCGGCACCCCTCCGTCGGCGATGTGCGCGGAATGGGCTGCTTCTGGGCCGTCGAGCTGGTCAAGGACCGGACGACGAAGGAGCCGCTGGCGGCCTACGGCGGCAGCTCACCGGAGATGAACGAGGTCATCGCCGCGATCAAGGCCGGAGGTGTCGTGCCCTTCGCGAACTTCAACCGGATCCACGTCGTCCCGCCGCTCAACACCCCCGATGCGGACGTCCGCTTCGGACTCGAGGTCCTCGACCGGGCGCTGGACGTCGCCGACGGCTATGTGAGCTGACAACCTCGGCGATCAGGTGCGGTTCGGGCCAGCTCTTCAGGCCCGGTTGCGGGTCTGTTGCGGGCCTGCTCTTCGGGCCCTGCTGCGGTTCGAGATCGCCGTGTGACTCCTGCCCCGTCCGAGTGGAGAATACTCAGGTATTCTCTGCCCGGGCAGCGCTCATTCTGTGTCGGTCCCGGGGAGGCATCTGCCCTGGTCACCGGAGAGCGCCTACCTCGGTCGCTAGAAGACACTCGCCCTGCTGATAGGTGAATATTCGGTGAACGAGGTGGAATCACCTCGAATTCTGGATGAAGTTCCGGCGAAGTTGGCGGTAGACTTTTGCGGGATTGAGGCCGCTGCCTGCCAGCTGAATCATCCACGGTCCGAATTGTGTCTACGCCCAAGGTCGCTTAGTGGAAATCATCTTCGTCGTCGTGCTCGTCATCGCACTGGCACTGTTCTTCGACTTCACCAATGGCTTTCACGATACGGCCAATGCCATGGCCACCCCGATCGCCACGGGGGCGATCAAGCCGAAGGCGGCGGTCACCCTCGCCGCTCTGCTCAACCTCGTCGGGGCCTTCCTCTCCACCGAGGTGGCCAAGACCATCTCCGGCGGCATCATCAAGGAAGGCGGCGGGGGAGTCCAGATCACCCCGGACTTCATCCTCGCCGGACTCATCGGCGCCATCATCTGGAACATGGCGACCTGGCGCTTCGGCCTTCCCTCCTCTTCGTCCCATGCTCTCTTCGGCGGCCTCATCGGCGCGGCCATCGTCGGTGCAGGACTCAACTCCGTCGATTTCGGAGTCTTCCTCTCCAAGGTCGTTCTCCCGGCCCTGGCCGCCCCGATCATCGCCGGCGTCGGTGCCTATCTGTGCACCCGGCTGGCCTACTCGATCACCCGCCGCAATGACGACGGGAAGACCGCCCACCGGGCGCCGTTCAAGTACGGACAGATCTTCTCCTCCTCCCTCGTCGCGCTCGCCCACGGCACGAATGACGCCCAGAAGACCATGGGCGTGATCACGCTGGTGCTCGTCTCCGCGAACCTGCAGGAACACGGGACCGGGCCGCACATCTGGGTCATCACCGCGTGTGCCTTCGCCATCGCGCTGGGCACCTACGTCGGCGGCTGGCGGATCATCGACACCCTCGGAACCAAGCTGACGACCGTCAAGCCCGCCCAGGGCCTGTCCGCAGAGACCTCGACCGCCGCTGCGATCCTCGCCTCCTCGCACCTCGGATTCGCGCTGTCGACGACCCAGGTCGCCTCAGGATCGGTGCTCGGCTCAGGGCTCGGACGCAAGGGCGCCGATGTGCAATGGTCCACGGCCGGACGGATCGCCTCCGGCTGGCTGCTGACCATCCCCGCCGCCGCCATCGTCGGTGCCGCGGCGGCATTCGTCGCTCACCTCGGCGTGGTCGGCGTCATCATCGACACCGTCATCGCCGTCGTTGCAGTGCTCTGGATCTTCCTCAGCTCGCGCCGCGGCGAAGAGACCGACATCTCGAACTTCGACACCGTCGGCGAGGCGGTCAACATCCGCGGGCGCAAGCGCAAGCTGCGCAAGGACCGCAACCGCAAGCGCGCCGAAACCAAGCGCGCGGACCGCCGCGAAGCCTGGGACGAGAAACAGGCGGCGAAGGCGAAGCGCCGCGCCTCCCGTGGTCGTCAGGCGACCGCCGTCGACGAGCATTCGACCGCCGCCGGCGGACCCGGAAGCTCCGGCATTCCCGGCAGTCCGGGTGGTGCCGCCGGACCAAGCGAGACCGAAGCTTCGCAGCAGACTGACAAGGGAGACGCGAAATGATCGAGTGGAGCTCATTCCTCATCGTCGCGGTCGCGACCTGGGTGTCGGCGATCGTCGTCATCACCCTCTACTCGACGGCCGTGCGCATGCGTGCCGTCCATGTCGACCTCCTCGCCGAGGGACGGCCCAAGCCGCTGTTACGGCTCGGCTACTGGTCGGTCTTCGGCATCTGCGGTCTCCTCGTGCTGCTCGGCGTCTACCTCATCGTGCCCGCACTCCACGGAGCCTGAGGACCGCGGGTAGCCGACGAGCCGAGGTAGATTCAGCAGTGTGGTCAGATCCCAGGATGACAGCGCCGATCTCACCCCCGATCTTCTGAAAGACAGCGCCGAGGCGAACCCGAGACGCCTCGAGAAGTGGCGGCAGGAGTTCGAGCGAATCGGCCGAGTGGTGCTGCGGACGAGTCTGCTCAAGACCCTCGGCGCTGCCGTGGTCTCGTGGCTCTTCGTCGCTGCGCTGGTCACCATGTTCGTCGTGACTCCGGTGACGAGGTGGAACCCGCAGTCGGATGACTTCGGCGCCAGGTCGGGGCCAGATCAGGGCCAGACCGCATGACGTGCTAGCGTGCGGCTATGACTGCGACCATGTCAACGCCGACGGTCGACGACCTGCCGGGCATCATCGACGCCGTGTCATCATGGCAGCGGGAAGGCGCACCGATGCAGGTGCATCCCGGAGATCTCGGGTGGTATGAGAGATTCGGCACCGAGGCGCTCGCCCGCGCCCTCCGAGTCTGGACATGGGGACGGGCTCAGTCACGGGATCAGGCCAGGTCACGGTCGGAGCAGATTGCTGCAGTCGGCTTCCTCGACGAGACCGAGCTGATCCGTATGGCCATGGACCCTGAACTCTTCGACGACGACGAGCTCGCCTCCGACATCGCCGATGATCTCGTCTCACGGCTCGACGATCTGCTGCCTGCCGGCGCAGGCATCGTCGAAGCCCGATTCGGAGGTGCACTGGCCCGAGTGCTCGCCCAGCGCGGGTGGTCGGACGATGAGCCGTGGACCCCTCTGCATCGTGACCTGGCTCGTCCTGTGCCGCCCGGGGCGCTCGTCATCCGGGTTGTCGGGTGGGAACTTGTCGAGGATCGCATCAGGGTGGAGGCGTCGGCGTTCCCCGGAGCATCGCTGTCCACTGAGCGCTGGCATCAGATGGCGCGGGGACATGCGTATCGCCATGGCCGATGCCTCGCCGGCTACGACGAACGCGGGTCGGCCGTTGCGGCGACGACGATCTGGTCGGCTGGAACGCGACGGCCCGGGATCATCGAACCCCTGGGCGTCCATCAGGAGCATCGTGGCCGTGGGCATGGGCGGGCGATCACCCTCGCCGCGGCCGAGGCCCTGCGCGGAATGGGCGCGTCGAGCGCAATGGTGGCGACCCCGTCGTCGAACGTTGCCGCGGTCGCGGCCTACCTGTCTGCGGGGTTCGAATCGCTCGGCGAAGCGACCGACCTCCGGCGACCGGCGTCTACTATGCCTTCGGAGCCACACGCAACGCCCGGCAACGCAGCACCGCCGACACATGTTGCACCCGGCCGCGCACCACTGGCCGCACACATAACGCCGCGAGAGTGACACGTCCTACCGGTGCTCCTGTAGGACGTGTCACTCTCGCGAGGTTATGCGTCTTCTGGGCCGCTTCCGGGGCCCTCCGCCACCCGATGTTGGTCACGGACACGACAATCCCCCAACCGCCTCGGCGAGGGTTGGGGGATTGTCAGTGCCGGCCGGAGCCGGTCGCTGCGAGAATTCTGACCCGCGCTGAGCCTCAGGCGAGACCGAGACGCTCGCGGAGGTTGTCGACCTCGGCGCGCAGCTCGGTGGGAACCGAATCGCCGAGTTCGGCGTACCAGTCCTCGATCAGTCCGAGTTCGGTCTCCCATTCCTCGGGCTTGATGGCCAGCGCCTTGCGCAGCTGCTCGTCGGTGAAGTCGAGGCCTTCGGTGTCGAGGCCGCCTTCGACGGGGGTCAGGCCCAGCGGGGACTCGACGGCCTCGGCGGATCCGGTGACGCGTTCGAAGACCCACTTGAGAACGCGCGAGTTCTCGGAGAATCCGGGCCACAGGAACGAGTTGTCGGCATCGCGGCGGAACCAGTTGACGTAGAAGATCTTCGGCAGCTGGGCTCCGGCGGTGTTGCCGATGTCGAGCCAGTGCTGCAGGTAGTCTCCGACGTTGTAGCCGATGAAGGGACGCATCGCCATGGGGTCGCGGCGGACGACGCCGACGGCTCCGGTCGCGGCGGCGGTGGTCTCCGAGGAGAGCACCGAGCCCATGAACACGCCGTGGTTCCAGTCCTTGGTCTCGGTCACCAGCGGCATGGTCGTCTTGCGGCGGCCGCCGAAGAGGATCGCCGAGATCGGCACACCGTTGGGGTTGGTCCACTCGGGGGCCAGCGTCGGCACGTTCTCGATCGGGGTGCAGAAGCGCGAGTTCGGGTGGGCGGCCGGAGTCTCGGACTCTGGCGTCCAGTCGTTGCCCCTCCAGTCGGTGAGGTGAGCGGGCTTCTCGTCGGTCTTGCCCTCCCACCACACGTCGCCGTCATCGGTCAGCGCGACGTTGGTGAAGATGTTGCCGCCGGCCTCGATGGCGCGCATCGCGGTCGGGTTGGTCGTGTAGCCGGTGCCCGGTGCCACGCCGAAGAGGCCGAACTCGGGGTTGACAGCGTAGAGCTGGCCGTCCTCGCCGAAGCGCATCCAGGCGATGTCGTCACCGAGGGTCTCGGCCTTCCAGCCGGGGATGGTCGGCTCGATCATGGCGAGGTTGGTCTTGCCGCAGGCCGAGGGGAACGCGGCGGCGATGTACTTGACCTCGCCCTCCGGGCTCGTCAGCTTGAGGATGAGCATGTGCTCGGCCAGCCAGCCCTCGTCGCGGGCGACCGCCGAGGCGATGCGCAGCGCGTAGCACTTCTTGCCCAGCAGCGCGTTGCCGCCGTAGCCGGAGCCGAAGGACCAGATGGAGCGCTCTTCGGGGAAGTGGGTGATGTACTTCGTGGAGCTGCAGGGCCAGGCGACATCGTCCTGACCCGGTTCGAGCGGGGCGCCGACCGAGTGGACGCACTCGACGAAGGAGGCGTTCTGGGCCTCGATCGCGTCGAGTGCGTACTTACCGGAGCGGGCCATGACGAGCATGGAGAGCACGACGTAGGGCGAATCGGTGACCTCGATGCCGAACATCGGCTGGTCCGCCTCGGCGTGGCCCATGACGAAGGGGATGACGTACATGGTGCGACCGCGCATTGCACCGTCGAAGAGACCATTCAGGGTCTCCTTCATCTCGGCGGGGGCGACCCAGTTGTTCAGCGCGCCGGCATCCTTCTCGTCTACCGAGCAGATGTAAGTGCGGTCTTCGACGCGGGCGACGTCCTCGGGATCGGAGGCGGCGTAGTATGAGTCCTTGGTGCCGGTGAGGCGCACGATGGTTCCCGCCGCGACCAGCTGGTCCGTGATGAGAGCCTTCTGCTCCTGCGAACCGTCGACCCAGACGATGTCATCGGGGGTGGTGAGGGTGGCGATCCGGCTGACGAACTCGAGCACCGACTCGTTGGCGGTCGGTGCGTTCTTCAGCTGGTCAGCGACGACGTCATGGTCGAGGACAGTCATGAGTGGTCTCCTGGTCAATCGGGGGTGCGGGGTTCCGCCGAGCGGTTGGTACATCTCCACCGTAGGACTCGGCGCCGCGCGAAAATCGCGGTTTCCGGTAACGCGAAGATGTGCATTGGGTCACAAGAAGGGCCCTGTTGACGTGAATGAAGCAATGATGTGACGTTTCTTTTCTTATATGTGACGCATTTTTGCTCAGTTTGAGATCCCCTGAAATCCGCGCTTCTGCGCCACCCTCGCCGAGGCGGTTCCGCCGGTCTTGGTGAATGTGGCGAAGCGCACGGGTGACGAATTTGAGCTTGGGTGAACACCGTGTGTATAGTTGTTCGAGTTGCAGGGCGAGAGTCCGGTCGACATGCGCCACTAGCTCAACGGATAGAGCATCTGACTACGGATCAGAAGGTTGGGGGTTCGAATCCCTCGTGGCGCACCGAGAAGAAACACCGCCATTCGGACCATCCGGGTGGCGGTTTTCTGCATTCAAGCCCAGTGTCCACGTCGCCGGTACTCGAGCGAGGAGCTCAAGCCGATTCGCGACCGCCACAATGTCACGTGGCTTAGCGTTGCCGGCTTCCCACTGGGAGTAGGCGCTACTTCCGACTTCCAGGTGTTGCGCGATCTGCTTCTGGCTCCACCCATTGTCGACGCGAATCTTGCGCAGCCGGTCAGCGAGGGACCATTCGGGGACGCGCAGACCAGGCTCGGGAGAAGTCACCGCTTGCGTGTAAGTGTTCATATCGAGATTATGACACCTTCAGTAAAGTTGCGCAAGGTTAAGAATCTAGGTACGACACACCCAAAATGAGTTGACTTAACTTTCACCACTGTGCTTAAGTCATCCTCATGAAAGTTAAGCATACTCAAGTTTCGGCCGACGACCGCCTCACGGTGGCCGCCGCAGCTCGGATCGTAGGAGTGCACCCACAGACTCTCCGGGACTACGAAAAGGCTGGCCGCATCGAGTCTTCGCGCACCCCAGGTGGGCACCGCCGATACATCAGAGAAGATGTCGAGGCGCTCGCCGCAGGATCCTCACCGACAACGGGTGAACAGCCCGCCCCCGCATCGAAGCGGGTGGCGTCATGAGTCGCTTCGACATCAGCAAAGCCACCGTCGGCACTCTCGTCGCTGAACGTGTCGGTGTCTCTCAGATCAAATCCGGATCCATCACGAGAGTCCGTTGGTCTCGGCTCCCGCGTATCATGCGCAGCCGCCGATCGATCTTCGCGATGAGGCGGCCGGCATGAACTCGACACTGTTAAACCGCGCCGCCCCAGAATTCGCCTCCCTCGGGAACATTGACCTTCGTGGTGAGCGTGAAGATGATCAGGATCTCTTCTCCGCTGATCGGAACGATTTGCGTGTTGACTACATCCCACCCGTCCATCTGCTCCGAAATCTCGGGAATGGAATTCACGAGGTCGAGAGTCAAGGACTTCGCTGCACCTGCTTCTGGGGGGATGAGAGCCGTCGCCGGCTGACGGAACGTGACGAAGCGGTATTCCGAGGACATGATTCTTCCCTTACGGGTTACGGCGCTGACCGGTTATCGGCGCCTACAGCAACGGCGGAAGCTCCTACTTCTGTCGTTGGGGACATCGTAAGGGATGCGCCTGACACGTCTCCCGGGTCTTATCCATGCCCGGTCGAGGAGTCAGGTGCCACAGGTGCGGCCGCCAGTGAGGGGTCACTGCGTCGGCCGCACCACAATCCGTTCACCCAGTCAGGAAGTGATCAACGATGACCACACCAGTCACGCCCGCAGATGTTCGCCGTCCGGTCCGCCTCAAGGAGGCCACGGACCTCGCCTACCATCTCGCGCACGTCGTCAAGGAGTACCCGGCTGCTCGTCGTGACGGGTTCGCCGCGCAGCACCTCGACCGCATCGAGAGTGTCCTCGCCTCGGCGACGGCTGCGATCGAGGAGATTCTGCGCGACGAACGGGAGCTCGGAACTGTCCACGAGGCTGCCAAGTACCCGCCCAAGAAGGTGGCATTCGGCTCTGACGGAAGTGCCGAGAGCATCCCGGTGTCGGTAAGCGCCCAGGAGATCGCCACAGCGCTCGACGGTGTTGAACTCGCCGTCCGGAAGCTCCCGGAGCCGACGGTTCCGCCGTCGCTGCTCGAGTCCATGCGTCACCGAACGGACTGCGACTGATGGAACGCAAGGAGATGCCTGACGAGGCTACCCAGGAGCTCGTCGATGCGGTGTTCAATCTCAAGATCGAGACTCACCACCGCCTCACGGATCTGGCTAACGCAGTGCAGCGGCTCTCCGTCGACTACAGCCACGACGTCGGGAGCACTCTCGCGATCGGTGACCAGATCCGCACGATCTACGACGACGCCGATGAGGCGCTGCTCGCGCTGAGGGCGATTGTCGAGGTCGAGGTCATCGACAAGGTTCGGACCCTGCTCGACGCGGACGAGTCCACCCCATAGGCGGGTGGGTGCTGGCGGAAGGGGAAGCCCCGGCATCCACCTGAACACCCCGGAGAAATGAAGTAGCCCCCGCCGTGCAGGGCGAGGGCCGAGTAGATCGGATCGATCGTGAACATCACTCTAGACCAACACACTGACACGACACCAGATCGTGCCGAAATCAGGAGGCAGATCTTCGTGAAGCGCCGCTTCTTCGCCTTGTTCCTGCCCCTCATCCTTATCGGCGCGGTGCTGTACATCATCGCTTCGGCGGCCACGCTGACGATCAACGGCCTCAGCCTCCTCGGCGCCGGCGTGATCGGCCTCGGCATCGTCTCGGCCGCCTGGGATGCCGGTGATCACCGATGAGCCCGGTGAAAGGGCAGCGGGACGCCGTCATCGACGCCGTGAACATCTCCACTCACGTCGAGGACCAGAAACGCATCGACGCAGCCATGCGCCGTGTTGCTCGCCGTGATGCTGGGTTCCTCGACCCGAACAAGGTACGCACTCAGCTCGCGAATCAGTACGGGCTCTCCGTGGATCCGCGCGTGCTCTCGGCCCGGTACAGCTACCTGCGTTCGCACAGGGTCATCGAGCGTGCCGGCACGATCATCAACCGTGACTCTGCTGGTCGGAACCAGGGCAAACCGATGTGGCTCTACGAAGTCATCGATGAGGCCTGGCTGAACATTGAGGACGGTGAGCAGCCGTGAGGTATCCGGTGAAGGTCCGCCAGGAACGACCGACCGTGACACGTGCTCCGCACTCCCGACGGTTCTGGGAGGTGCACGCCAGGAACAGTCTCACGAAGGCCTACGAGTACTACGCCTCGGTGTGGACGTTCGAGGACGCGATCGAGCTGGCCGAGCGCGTGTGGCCACGAGTGAACAACGTGAACCCCCTTGAACTGCGGGAGCCACCATGCTGACGCTCACAGACATGTTTTGCGGTGCGGGAGGGTCATCGACTGGTGCCCTCTCGGTGCCGGGCGTCGAGGTGAAGGTTGCGACAAATCATTGGGATCTCGCGATCGAAACCCACAACACGAACCATCAGGATGCTGACCACGTGCTCGCCGACGTGTCTCAGATCGACCCTCGATACTTCCCTCACTCCGACATTCTCTGGGCCTCACCCGAGTGCACGAACCACTCGCAGGCGAAGGGTGTGAAGCGGCAGCTGCAGGCGGAGTCCCTGTTCGACAAACCGGACCAGGCTGCCGAGCGTTCCCGGGCGACGATGTGGGACGTGCCCAGGTTTGCTGAGCACCACAAGTACCGGCTGATCATCACGGAGAACGTCATCGACGTGCGCAAGTGGGTGATGTGGGACGCCTGGATCATGGCCATGGACTCCCTCGGCTATGAGCATCACGTCGTGTACATGAACTCGATGCATGCGCAGGCGTTCGGCCTCCCGGCTCCGCAGTCACGAGACCGCATGTACGTGATCTTCTGGCGAAAGGGCAACAAACGCCCGGACTTCGACCGCCTCCGCCCGCAGGCGTATTGCTCGCACTGCGACGAGATGGTCACCGCGGTGCAGGTGTTCAAGAAGGAGCCGAGGTGGGGCCGCTACCGGACACAGTACGTGTGGCGGTGCCCCTCAGTGTTGTGCCGAAACGCGGTGGTTGAGCCGGGCTGGTTGCCGGCGTCGTCGGTGATCGACTGGTCATTGCCTACAGAGCGCATCGGGGACCGGAAGAAGCCGCTGGCGGTGAAGACGATGAAGCGCATCGAGGCCGGTCTGCGGAAGTACATCGAGCCGATGATCGTCAACAACGTCTCCGGTGCCGACGAGTCCCGATCAACGCGGCTCTCGGAACCCTCGCCCACGTTCGTGGCTGGCGGCCTGCACGCGTCGCTGCTCGTCCCGGTGGAGGGACGTGACGGGAAGGACGCACGATCTATCGCCGAGGCGATGCGCACCCAGACGACCCGCAACGAGACTGCGCTCCTCGTCCCTGCTGGGGGAACGTGGCATACCGAGCCTCATCCGGCCACGGACCCGCTACGCACGCTCACCACCCGTGAAGCTCACGGTCTCCTTCTGCCCGCCCTCCATCTCGAGGCGGCAGGCAACACCTACGACAGCACTAATCCCCGCCGGGGAGGTGACTACTACCGCATTTGGCCGGACACCGAGGTGTTCCGCACGATGCACACGTCGGAGTCGAAAGCCGTGGTTATCCCGCTCCGGAACAACAACCGGCCGAAGCCGCTGACGGATCCGCTCGACACGTTCGCCGCCGCGGGCAACCACCACGGACTCGCGACAGCCGAACCGGTGAGCGTCGGTCCGATCAACGTCGACGATTGCCTGTTCCGGATGCTGTCCCCGCACGAGATCATGCTCGGCATGGCATTCCCGGACGAGTATCTGCTCCTCGGGAACAAGCGGGAGAAGGTGCGCATGGCTGGCAACGCCGTCACCCCGCCAGCAGCACGGGATCTGATCCGCGTGGCCGTGGCCTCACTGCTCGAGGAGGCGTCATGACGATACCGAAGGTCGAGTCCACCCGCGACAAGTGGGCACGCTGCCGCAATTGCGCGGGCACTCTCGTCGCCTGCAAGGGCCTCACCCGAGACCGCGGCCGAGGCTGCTGTACGAACTGTGATCATTCTCCGAAGGAGGAGACCAATGGCGCTGAGTAAGCACTGTTCCCACAAGTACTGCGACCACCCGGTGTTCCCGTGCCAGTCGTGCGGGACCACGTCGATCGCATGCACCGCCGGCCATAAGAACGGCAACGGCTGGTGCTGCCCCGACTGCCGCCACACCCGCCCGATGGAGACGAACTGATCATGGCAACGATCACCAAACGCGACGTCGACAGTGTCGATTACCAGGCTCTCCTCGACCTGTTCAACGCCGTGACCGGCATCAACCCCAACACAGTCCTCGAAGGCTCCCTAGAGATCCACGGAGTTCCAGACGGCGATAGTCCTGTCGCGATCGTGTTCCAGACAATCGAACGCGGAGTCCCGAACAGCCCACGAACTCTCCGCAGCTTCGCAATAAGCCCCGCTCACAAGATCGGAGAACAGCAGGTATGAACGCGAAGAAGGACGCCGACGACCACCTCGCCGTGGTCAAGGGCTTCATGGACGGGAAGCAGGCCCGCGAGACTCGCCGCATCACCCGCGACCTCGGCACACGCATCGATCCTGTCAACCTCACCCAGGCGCTCGCCGCAGCCCTCCCGCACGTCCCGAAGGACACGGAGTCGTCGAACTACATGGTGGGTCTCGTCTTCACACGCGAGAACCTGCTCACTGTGACGACGTCGGGGCTGACGATGATCGTGTGCAAGACCGCCACCATCGACGGCGCCCGGGTGACGGGCGACGTGTTCGCGGACTCGATCATGCTCTCCCCAACCATGGCCACCCAGCTGATGGGTTTCGCCGGTCTCACCCCGAAGGAATCGTGGGATCCGGAGATGGAGCTCACTGTCACCGGTGTCGGCCCGGAGAAGATCCGGATCCGCGCCACCGACCGCACTGGTCTCTTCGAGGGCAAGTCCATCACTCTCCCCGTCAACGAGCCCACGCAGGCGCTCGCGAGGGCGGTGCAAATCCTCGAGTCCATGGCGGGTCAGAACCCGCGGAGTACTCGCACGACTGATGTGCCGGCGGACCGGTTAAAGGTGTTCCTCGATTCGTCGAAGAAGTTCGGAGGGGAGATCGAGATCGAGGAGATCACCGCTTCTCTGTGGCGGGTGTCGTGCGGGAAACGGTTCTACGGTCTCGCGACGAACCCTGTCACCCCGGCCGACGAGCAGGAGAAGATGCTCGTCGCCGACACCAGACGCCAGAACCGTGACGGATGGTCTGCAGCTCTCTCGGGTGTCGGCCAGGAACTCGTGCGGGGGTTCCAGTGATGCTCCCTCTCATCGACAAGCTCATCGCTGCTCCCGCGCACCTCGCGGCGAAGCTCATCATCATCCGCCAGCACTGGAAGGCAAGGAAATGAGTCCCAGTCTCACACTCTCACTGCTCACCATTGTCATCGCGGTCATCTCGTTCTGCATCGCAGACTACTCGCGCCGCGTGTACCGCCGGCGGATCAAGCAGCTCGAGAAGGAGAAGGCCGAACGTGAGCTCGCCGAGGCGATGCGCCGCGCGTTCATAGCCACCGTCGCCGCCCAGGCCAGCGTCGACCTCGTCGAACCCGTCAAGGTGGAAGACATCAAGTACGGCGACAAAGTTTGCTGGCATCCGCACGACATGTCCGACCACCAGCACTACGTCGCCGGCTACGACGGCGACCCCGGCCCATCCACTGACGGCGTCCACGCCCGACCCATCGCCCAGACAGGACTCTGACCATGACCGAACCACGCAAGTACCGCAAGAAGCCCGTTGAGATCGAAGCGAGACGGGTACCTACCCAGGCGGAGGTCGAGGCAAAAGACGCCCGCGATGCCAGCGCCCGGATGAACGGCATCTTTCACTGGGTCGAGGCGAACACGATGGGAACCTTTGACTGCCTCCCGATCCTCAGGGGCGACGAAGACGCGCACTGGCCGGAGTCAGGCATCTCTATCGACCCGCGAGACGGGCGAATGGTGATCGCCACCCTTGAGGGTGGCCACTGGGTCAATCTCGGCGACTACGTGATTCGAGGCGTCCAGGGTGAGTTCTACCCCTGCAAACCCGATATCTTCCACGCAACCTACGACGAAGTAAAGGACTGACCATGACTATCAACCAACTCGCCCCCAAGCTCTACAACTGGGCATCCATCCTCGAGGACGACACAAAGAACCAGGCGCTCGCCACCTCGGTGATGCCGTTCGTGCATCCGCATCTCGCGCTCATGCCTGACGCGCACCTCGGCAAGGGTGCCACGGTCGGTTCGGTGATCCCCACTGATGGGGCGATCATGCCCGCCGCGGTGGGTGTCGACATCGGGTGTGGCATGATCGCGGTCCGCACCCAGTGGACCGGCCACGACTTCTACGACGTCGGCGGTGTCCCCGCCGTCCGGAAGCTGCGGGAGATCATCGAGTCCCGCGTGCCACTCTCCGCCGGCAACTACAACACCGTCATGACCGATACCGCGCATGCCCGACGCGTCGAACTCCTCGACCTATGGGACGCGGAATGCCGGAAGCACCACCGGGACCTCAACGACTACGCCACCAACTGGGATAAACAGCTCGGCACTCTCGGTTCCGGCAACCACTTCATCGAGATCACTCTCGACGAGGAGTCCCGGGTGTGGGCGTTCCTCCACTCCGGATCCCGAGGCATCGGCAACAAGATCGCCCAGCACCACATCAAGGTCGCCCAGGACGTCGCGAAGAAGTACTGGATCGACCTGCCCGACAAGGACCTCGCGTACCTCGTCGAGGGCACACCAGAGTTCGACCACTACATTGCCGAACTGGGCTGGGCGCAGCACTTCGCTTTGCTGAACCGTGAAGAGATGATGGACCGCGTCCTCGAAGCCCTCGCTACTCACATGGGTGCTGAGGTGGAGGAGACGCAGCGCATCAACTGCCACCACAACTTCACGCAGAAGGAGCACCACTTCGGCCGCAACCTTTGGATCTCCCGGAAGGGTGCGATCTCTGCCCGTGAGGGGCAGCTCGGTCTCATCCCCGGTTCCATGGGCACCGCGTCCTACGTTGTGGAGGGCCTGGGGAACAAGATGAGCTTCAACTCGTCCCCGCATGGTGCTGGCCGGAACTTCTCGCGCTCGAAGGCGCGGAAGACCTTCACTCATGAGCAGTTGCGTGAGGCGATGAAGGGCATCGAATACCGGGACACGGATGCGTTCATCGACGAGATTCCCCAGGCGTACAAGGACATCGACCAGGTCATGGACGATGCTTCCGACCTGGTGAAAATCCGCCACACCTTCCACCAAGTCGTGAACGTCAAAGGCGATTGATCATGGCGACGTACAGGGTGAAGACGATCACCGGGCAGGTGCTGACGATCGAGGCGGATGGGGTCGAGTTCACTGCTGGTCACGTCGTCTTCTGGAATGGCAGCCGAGCCGAGCTTGTGCGGGCGCTGCGTACCCCGTTCGTCACCGAGGTGACTGAGGACCAGGAACCGTGATGCAACCCGGGCACGACGACTGCGCGCACGAGTCGATCGAGGAGAAGCGTCTCTGCGACCGAGAGCCACTCGTGATCGTCCGGTGCCTCCACGAGCACAAGGAACCGATCGTCATCGGAGAAGACCTGTGCAGCCCGGAGACCGTCGGCTGGCATTGCCACTGCTGCGGCCGCGTCTGGGTCGATCAAACCTATGTAGAAGGAGCGCAACCATGAGCAACATTGAACGAGACACTGCACTCAGCGGAGAGATCATGGATCCAGTGCAGGCCCACCGCAAACTACGCACCGGGTTCGCTTCCGGACTCGAACCGGACGAGGTAATCCCCGGGCTCAGCAACGTCTTTTCCAAGGACGAAGGTAGCTACGAATGGGAATGCTTCGGAGCATGGCACGACGGCCACCGATACCACTGGTTCTCAGACAGCGGATGTTCCTGCTATGGACCCGGACAGGACATCGATTCACTCAGTGACATGGAAAACGGAGACGCCGACGCGCTCATCCGTGCCTACAAGAAGTGGGCCACCGATTCCTACTTCCTCGGAGGCAACGACAAAGTCGAAGCCGAGGCCCACATCCGGGCAGCTATCAGGGCAGCGCGGCAATGAGTGACCAGAACGAACTGCGGGACAGGATCGCGAAGGTGCACTTCGCAAACTCCGCAAGGCTCGCAGCCGAGCAGCTCGACCTTGACAAGCCGGTCGAGTGGGGAGAGATAACGGACCACGACCGCGCCCAACTTCTCGACTCGGCCCAAGCAATCATCGACGTCCTGGACCTGACCGTCGAACCACACTGCGAGGAATGCGAACACAAGGTCATCGCCGGATGGTGGGAGAAGCAATGAACTGGGACGAGAAAGCCAAGAGGGCCGCAGCACCGCAATGCCAGCTCCACAAGGATTGCGACCACCTGATGTGGGATTCGATGAACCGTCCCGACACGTTCGCAAACGGCGCCCGCTGGCAGCGCGATCAACTCCGCACCGACGAGGCAGTCGAGATGGTGGCGCGGGCGCTCGTCGGCGTGACGTTCTCAGCAGAGGAACCGGCGGAGCTTGAGAAGCTGAAAGATAGCCGCTGGGATGCATTCGAGGAAGACGCCCGTGCCGCGATCACCGCACTGATTGGGGAGGAATGACGGACGAGATATGGCTCGAATACCACCTGGACGACAACCGGAGGCGAATCGGTGGCGCACTTCGGACAGTCGGAGAGGCGGCACGGAAAGCGGGTCAGCAAATCGACCATGCTTTCGGAAACCTTCAAGCCATGGTTGAGCAGATCGACTGGGATAAAGAATTCAACCGCGTGATCGTGCAAACAGAGTACTCACATGGCCGCCCTTGGCAAGACCACGTCCCCACCCACAGCAAGCACCTCATAAAGGAGAGTCCATGACCTCGGTCCTGCGCAGCCCTGACTGCCGAGACGACAACCACCGCAAGTGCGACGGCCAAGCCTGGGACGACGACACGGATGCGCTCGCCTCATGCGGGTGCACGTGCCACTTCGACCCCACCCACTGATCACCAACACCACAGGAGACGAATCGGATGCCATGGCTCAGGACCGGCGACACCGCCGCCAACCACCCCGTCGTCCTCGGCGTCCTCGAAGACACGAGAGTCGATGACCGTCTCGTCAACGAGGCGTTCGGGTTCGTCCTCCGCTGCGCACTCCAATCCACCGCCCACCTCACCGACTACATCATCAGCCACGGCACGGCCGTCCAAATGGCCGGCCACACTCGTGCCCCCGAGCTCATCAGCGTAGCTATCGCCGCGGGTTACCTCACCGAGGTGACTGACGGGGAAGGCAGACGCGCCTACAGGCTCATCGAGGACGACACCTTCATCCACATGCGAACGAGAGAGGAGATCGAATGGGAACGGCAGCGCAAGCTCGACAACTCGAACCCTGCACTCACGATCCCCGTGCGCCTCCGCGACGGTGACGCGTGCCGCTACTGTGGCCTCGTCGTCAACTTCCAAGGGGATCGGCGCGGACAGAAGGCAGGAACGTATGACCATCTGACGAAGCAGGTGCAGTCACCAAACGACATGGTGGTCGCCTGCGGCAGGTGTAATGCGGCTCTGCTCGATGCGTCCAGGGCTCATCGTGAGAAGCAGATGATGCCCCCGCCGAAGTCCCCGTACTTCAAACCGAAGACGTTGGAGTGGTTGCGCACCCATGAGTACGTGACCTCCAACAACATCGTCCTCCCCACCGCTGCCGAGCCCGATGTGAAGGCTGGGCGAGTACCGCCTGGCCGTGACGCCGGCACGGCAGCACAGAGGACACCTGAGAACCCTGCATCCCGGTCCGAGGGACTATCCGCCACCCAGGCGGAGCGAGACCCCGCGGGAGACGTTCACTGGCCCGAGGGACCGCGCGACACCCTGTCGTGTGATGACCCCGCGGTGAACACAGTCTGGTCCGAGGGACAGCCTGACACCCAGTCAGAGCGTGACCCCGCAGACACCGGCTCTGGACCGAAGGGACCGCCCGACATCAACCAGTCGGAGTGTGACCCCGCAGAGCCACCCAGCAGGTTCCAGCAGGTTCCAGCAAGTCGGGTGCATCCAGGATCTGGATATGCCGGGTCGGGTCGGGACGGGTCGGTGACGGGTTCGGTACGTGACGGTACGGGCAGGGCTGGGACGGTACGATCGGCGCCACCTTCTGCCGCTGTGACTAAGCCTGGGAAGAAGTCAGGGAGGAGGAGACGGTGAAGCTGCAGGACTATCGAACCTTGCAGGCGAAGTCCATGACGGAGAGACAGCTGCAGGATCAGATCCTCGAGCTGGCCAAACGCATGGGCTGGCTGAGCTACCACGTCCACGACAGCAGGCGGTCCGCACCAGGATTCCCGGATCTCGTCATCGTCCATCCTCGGCAGCGTCGGATCTTGTGGCGTGAGCTCAAGTCGGAGACGGGGACGTTGAGGCCGGAGCAGAAGGTGTGGATCTCCGCATTGAAACAGGCAGATGCTGACGCAGATATTTGGCGGCCCCGCGATTGGGTGAGTGGTCGTATCGAGAGTGAGTTGAGAGGACGATGATGTGGGATTCCCGTGAGGTGCGATCGGCGTCGTTGCCTGACCTGATCCGCATGTGTGCACCGTTGGTCAAGGAGCTCGAGGTGACGGTGCTCAGGCAGGATGCCACGACACCGCAGGGTGAGCGCAGGTCATCGGATGCTGTGCCGATGATGTTCCGTATCGGTGCCGCCGAGGTGGTGGATGAGATCACCGTGGTGCTCAGGTCCATCCTCGGTGCGTGGGTTCATGAGCAGAAGCGTCCTGTGTTCCGGATGCTGACTGTGCCCGAGCTCGTGGCCAGCCTGCATCCACTGAGGGATTGGGTGGTCAAGCATCAGGATGCGGAGGCCTGGCATGATCGTCTGCTCGAGCAGTGTCTTGCTGGTCTTGGTCAGATCGACATCGCACCCGAGCGTGTGTTCGCTGGCACGTGCCCGAGTGCTGGCTGTGGTGTGGAGCTGTGGCCTGCCATAGGTGAGGACGTGGTGGTGTGCCCGAGGTGTGAGGTGCAGGTTGATGTGCGTGCTCGCAGGCGTGAAGGACTCAGGCGCATCGAAGCCTATGAAGCACCGCTGTCTCGTGTGGTCGACACGTTGCGTGCAGCTGGTGAGCAGATCACCTATGAGCAAGCACGCAAGTGGACGACTCGACGTGATGCTCATGATCGCGTGATGCTCAATGCTGTTGGTCAGGATCAGCGAGGCACGAGACTGTATCGACTTGGTGATGTTCGTGCAGTGATGATGCGCACGACACGCCGAAAGGCCAGATCCTTGCGGGCCTAGACATTCTTGCCTTTGTCCCATACGATTCTCGTAGAGTCACCAGAGGTGGCGATGAAGGTCTGACACGGTTCATCCGGTCAGGCCTTCTGTCATGTTCGGAGGCAGTCAGTGAAGAAGGTCTGCAACGGCAAGGGCTGCCCGAATCTCATACCCAAGGGCGAGAGGCTATGCGCCGACTGCGCCCGTACCGCCGAGCGTGCACGTGGCTCGGCTACCGCACGAGGCTATGGTCGCAGGCACCGACGACGGTTCCGTGAGGCAGTGCTCGCACGCGATCCGATCTGCGTTCTCTGTCATCGTCGTCCATCGACGGACGCCGACCACCATCCGAAGTCACGCCGAGAGCTCGAGGCCGCCGGGCTCAACCCGAACGATCCGATCTACGGGCGGGGCCTGTGTCATCCGTGCCACTCGGCCGAGACAGCAGCCCACCAGCCCGGCGGTTTCCGGCAACTCTAATTGGCAGGACTACTTGCCACCACTGCCCCCGGGGGATGACCCCCTGCCTTGTCTTTATCTGAGACCGCCGGAGAGGGTTAAATAGTCCGCGACGGGTTCAAAAAATCGCGAAACCCCAGGTCAGGACGGGTGCAAATCGGGTCGAATCGCGAGGCGCAAGGCCTCGCTTTGATGGTGCCGCAAGGGTGCCGGAAGTGAGGAATCGACCATGACATCAGGAGGCGCGCGCGCCCGTAGTGGCCCGCCAGCAGACCTGAACTCGTACCGTCAGCGGCGCAACGAGGACGGATGGATCAAGCTCCCCGAGCATGTCGACCGCCGGCGGACACCGAACTGGCCACTCAAGCCTGGTCTCACTGACCGCGAGCGTGAGCTCTGGCAGAAGTTCTGGAAGATGGGCCAGTCCATCGTCTGGGAGTCCCAGCACCAGCACGTGACGCTCGCGATCTACGTTCGACTGCTCGTGTCGATCGAAACGGAGAAATTCGACGTTCCAGCCTCTCGGCTGACGCAGATGCGGATCATGGCCGAGGACCTCGGCGTGAACCTCTCCGGAATGGCGCGGCACAAGTGGCGGTATGCGTCCACGGAGGAGCTGCAGAAGAAGTCGGAGGCCGCGGCGCCGGCGGTGGAGTCGAAGCCGCGCAAGTCGACCGCTCAGCAGATCGCGGATCTCTTCCCGTCTGCGGGTGACGACGGTGCAGGCTGACCGGAAGGTCCCGCGCCCGAACTACTCGATCCCGCACCCCACGACCACCATTGGGTACTTCCTCGCGGACTGGCTCGCCAATCACGCAGTGGTCCCAGACGGCGACATGTCCGGCGAGATGTTCGAGCCGACGATCGATCACAAGATCTTCCTGGCCAACCACTACATCGTCCGCCCCGACGCGCAGCGCGGAGAGCTCGCCTCGGCGTTCCACTACCGGCGCTCAGCGTGGGTGGCGGCGCAGAAGATCGGAAAATCGCCCGGTATTGCCGGCCACGCTCTGATCGAGTTCGTCGGCCCGTCCCAGTTCGACGGCTTCGCCGCCGGAGGCGAGACGTACCGGTGTGCCGCGCATGGATGTCCGTGCGGGTGGGAGTACGACTTCATGGCCGGAGAGCCGATGGGGCGCCCACGCGCGACTCCCCGCATCCAGCTCGCCGCGGTCGTCGAAGACCAGGTGGAGAACACGTGGGGCGCTCTCGTCCCGATGATCGATTTCGGACCGCTGGCCAACGTCATCCCGAAGACCGGCGAGGAGTTCATCCGCCACCCGAACGGCAACCGCGACTCTCTCATTGAGATTGTCACCTCGAAAGCTGACTCGAAGCTCGGCGCCCGCATCTCCGCGGCGTTCCCCGACGAGACCGGCCTGTACACGGACTCGAACAAGATGCGGAAGTTCAACCGCACCCTCCTCCGCGGTCTCGGCGGCATGGGAGGCCGCATGGTGGAGTCGTCGAACCCACCGGACCCGGCAGAGTCCTCGTGGCTGCAGAAGGACACGATGGAGTCGGGCCTCGACGACGTCTATGTCCACCACTTCCCGCCGCCGAAGCACCTCGACTTCGAGAAGCCGGACGAGCGGATGCAGATCTTCCGCTACAACTACCAGTTCTCCCCGTGGGTGGACCTCCGCGACATCGAGAAGACCGCCAAGGACCTCATGCGCGAGCATCCCGCGGAGGCCGAGCGCTTTTACGGCAACCGCATCGTCGCCGGTTCCGCGCATTGGATCAAACAGACCGTGTGGGATCTCCGCGCAGCCGAACCTCGCATCGAGGTGAAGCCTCGCACGAAGATCTGCCTCGGCTTCGATGGTTCGGAGACGAACGACTGGACCGGGTTCCGCGCCGAAACACTCGACTTCCACCAGTTCACCCCGACCTACCACGGCGGCACCCGCACCACGATCTGGGATCCACGGAAGTGGGACGGCCGCATTCCCCGCCTCGAGGTCGACGCGGCACTCGCCGACATCCTCTCCGAGTTCGAGGTTGTCCGCGCCTACTTCGACCCCTTCGGCTACCGCACCGAGCTCGCCGAATGGTCAGCGAAGTACGGCGATGTGATCGTCGAGTTCGCCACGAACCGGCTCGGGCAGATGTTCGAGGCACTTGAAGCGTTCAAGCTCACCGTCGTCGACCCGGAGTCCGAGTTCACCCACGACGGCGACGAAACAGTGTCGATCCACATCAGGAACGCCGTCGAATCGGCTGTCGGCGGGTTCGGGAAGTACTACATCAAGAAGGCTTCCGAGGATCAGAAGATCGACCTCACCATGTCCTCGGTTCTCGCGCATCAGGCCACGCTCGACGCGGTGAAGTCGGGGGCGAAGATCACGAAGAAGTCCACGATCTACACCGGCACATCGACGAAATGGAGGTGACATGCCCACACTCTCGGTTGAGCAGGCAGAGCAGGTGACAGACCAGCTCTCGCAGGCAATGCAGCTCCGTCGCGGTGACATTTCGAAGCGCATGAACTACCTCACCGGTGAGACTGGACGACTCCGCTTCGCCTCCGACAAGTTCAAGGAGAGCTTCCAGCAGCGCTACAAGGGGTTCACGGACAACTGGTGCGCCCCCGTCGTCGAGGCCGTCGGTGAACGCATGGTCTACCTCGGCCTCCGCCCTGCCGAGAAGCTCGGCGCCGACACCGGCCTCGCGCGCGCCTGGGAAGCGACCGGCGCAGACGCAGGAATCCAGGAGGCGCTCGCCGTTCGCTCCGCTGCTGCTCGTGCATTCGCGCTCGTGTCGCCGACGGATCGTGTCGACCGGCCTCGCATCACTTTCGAGCACCCCGAGCAGACCATCGTTGACGAGGACCCGGCCACAGGGGAACGTCGCGCGGCGCTGATCATGTGGGCTGACGATAAGTGGGAGTACGCGACCCTGTACACCGCTGACGAGGTATGGAAGTTCCAGCGCAACACCTCCGAGGACCGTGAAGCGCGCATGGGTCGCCCCGTCGACATCGGCACCGGGTGGGAACCCCGCCACTACAACACTGACGACACGTGGCCGGCACGTAACCCGCTCGGCCAGGTTCCGATCGTGGAAATGAAGAACCGGTCGTTCCTCCGACCTGACCAGCCGATTTCAGAGATCTCGGGTGTCATGGCCATGCAGGACGCGATCAACCTCACTTGGGCGTACCTGCTGAACGCTCTCGACATGGTGTCCCTGCCTCAGCGGATTATCACCGGCGCCGACGTCCCCGAGGTACCGATCCTGGGCGAAGACGGGCAGATTGCCGGATATCGACCAGTGGACCTCGACAGTCTTACCGGCGAGAAGGTTCTCTGGGTTCCCGACGAAAATGCGAAGCCGCACGAGTGGTCGGCCGCGCAGATCGGCCCGTTCCTCGAAGTCACGCAGCAGGCCGTCGAGCACATCGCAGCTCAGACCCGCACTCCGCCGCACTACCTGTCCGGGAAGATGGTCAACACCGCCGCGGAGGCGCTGACGATCTCGGAGGCCGGTCTTGTGTCCCGCGCCCGGCAGTCGATTCTCTTCGTCAACCAGGACGTGCGCACCATCAACTACCTCACCGCGCTGGCCATGGGCCGCTCGGAGAGGGATGCCGATGCGATCGCGGCGGGCACCCCGATGTGGGCGGACCCGCAGTATCGGTCTGATGCGCAGCGCGCGGATGCTCTGCTCAAGAAGAAGCAGCTCGGCTACCCGATGAAGTACCTCCTCGAGCAGGACGGTCTGCCCCCGCACGAAATTGACCGGGTCATGAAGATGATCAAGGAAGAGCAGGAACAGGATCCGCTCGGCGTCATCAACCGCATGGCCACGACCGGCAACCCCGGCGTATTCAACCAGCCTGAGACACCCGAACCCGAGCAATGAGCACCGCCGACGTCGTCCAGGCAGCGGCCCGCCACAAGGCGGACACCGAGAAGATGACGGCGGCCGCGTTCGAACGTGCGGGGAAGGCGTGGAAGCACGTCAACCCCGGATCCATCGTCGCCTCATGGCAGACGCTCTCCGCTGGCGTCATCGGCGCTGTGATGCTGGCCCAGACGAAGACGATCGAGAACAGCAACGACTACATCGACTTCGCGTTCAACGACCAGAACATCGACGGACTCGATGCCAGACTCCGGCCCTCAGCGATTGTCGGCACCATGCCGGCCACCGGGGCGACACTCGACGCGGCGCTCGCCGGTGTCGCTTTCCACGCCCTCGACCACATCGGCCGTGGCCACTCAGTTCGAGATGCCATGGACGGGGGGATGCTCGAGCTCGCACAGCTCGTCCAGTACGCAGTCGCGGACACCTCGCGAGCGTCTGCGCAGGTCAGGATCGGCACTACTCAGACGTCCGTCGGATACACGCGCGTGGTGTCCGCCGGGTGCTGCGCTCGGTGCGCGGTCCTCGCCGGAAAGTTCTACCGCTGGAATGCGGGGTTCCTCCGCCACCCGAACTGCAATTGCCTGCACTTCCCGGCGACGTCGACAGTGGCAGCTCAGACAGCGACAGACCCCCAACAGGCGTTCGATGCACTGTCGGAGAAGGAACAGGACCGGATCTACACGAAGTCCGGCGCCGAGGCGATACGTAACGGTGCCGACATGAACCAGGTCATCAATGCCCGCCGTGGCATGACTGCATCGGGCAGGTTCACCAGCGAAGGCTCAACACGCAACGGCTACTACCGAGTCACCTCAGAAGCCGGCAAGGCCGGGAAACGTCGACTTTCAGTCGGCGAGATTATGCGCCGCGCCAATGGCGACAAGGAACGATTCACGCGCCTGCTCACCGAGTACGGCTACTTCGTCTGACCCATCAGTTTCCCCGCCGCCACGGCAAGCGTGGCGGCACCCCACCATGCGCAAAGCAGGAGGAGAACACCATGCCCAAACTCAAGCAGAACCAGGATGCGAAGCTCGTTGAGAATAGCGACGAAGAGGACACCAACCTCGACGAAGACAACTCGAACGAGAACGACCAGATCAACGACGAGGATGACGCCGAGGACGACAACGGCACCGAGGACCTCGGTGACAAGGGCAAGCAGGCCCTTGACCGGATGAAGACGGCACGAAACGACGCGAAGAAGCTCGCGAAGGAACGCGAAGCCGAGATCGCCGAACTCAAACGGCAGCTCGCTGCGAAGGACAACTCCGCCGAGGAGAACGAACTCGAGAACGCCCGCGCCGAAGCCCGCGCCGAGGCGATCACTGCCGCGAATGCACGCGTCATCCGCTCCGAGGTGAAGTCCGCAGCCGCAGGGAAGCTCCGCAACCCGGCGCTTGCGATCAAGCTCCTCGACCTTTCAGATTTCGATGTTGACGAGAACGGGGACGTCGACACCGAGCAGATCCAGGAGGCCATTACGGAACTCCTGGAAGAAAACCCCGAACTCGCCGCGCAAGGCGGCAACGCAAGTTTCGACTCCGGGCGTGGCAAGCATCCACGGAAGAAGAAGCTGACGAAACAAGACCTCGCTGGCATGTCTCCCAATGAGATCGCCAAGGCCTACGACGAAGGCCGGGTCGAAGCCTGACACCCCACCTCGGGGCTGTCATAACCAGAAGGGAAGATCGCCATGGCGATTACCAATTTCATCCCGGAGATCTGGTCGTCCAAGATGCTCGTCGAGTTCCAGAACACCGCCGTGTGGGCTGGACTCACCAACCGCGAGTACGAAGGCGATCTCCGATCCGGGAACACGCTGCACATCACCAGCCCCGTCCCGATCACGATCAAGGACTACAAGGCCAACAACCGCACCACAACCGCGGACGACATCCAGGACACCGGACTGGACATCGTCGTTGACCAGGAGAAGAACTTCGACTTCTACGTCGACGACATCGACCGCGCCCAGGCCGCCGGCAACCTCAACGAGTACACCAAGTCGGCCGCCGACGGACTCGTCCAGGACTCCGACCGGTTCCTCGCCGCGCTCGCCGTCACCAACGGAACCGCGGTCACACCCGGCGCCCCGGCGACGGACGCAAAGTCCGCGTGGAACGTCATCCGCGACCTCCGGAAGGCGCTGAACAAGGCCGCGGTGCCATTCGAGCAGCGCGTGTTCGTCGCGAACGCCGAATTCGAGGCGCTGCTCTTCGAGCACGACTCGAAGATGACCAACGCCGACGCGTCCGGATCGACCGATGGGCTGCGCAACGCATCCCTCGGCAACATCCTCCGCTTCGAAGGCTACGGCTCCGAGAACCTCCCGGAGACCGACAAGCCGCAGGTCGCAGCCTTCCACCGTTCGGCGCTCGCCTACGTCTCGCAGATCCAGAAGACCGAGGCCATGCGCGCTCAGAACAAGTTCGCTGACCGTCTGCGTGGTCTCCACGTCTACGGCGCGAAGGTTGTTCGCCCGAAGGCTATCGCTGTCTACACGGCAGCCTGATCGGGAGGTATCTATGACTCTCGTGAAGGGCCCCAACGGTCTCGTCTTCGACGTGGCCCCGGCGGTCGCCTCCGGGCTGATCGGCGGCGGCCACGTCGTGGCAGTCGAGTCCAAGGGCAAGAAGAAGTCCAAGAAGGGCAAGACCGACTCCGAGGAGCAGGATGCCCAGTCGAGCTCCGAGGTGGAAGATTCCGAGGCCAACTCGGACGATTCCTCCCAGGAGGCCGACGAGAACACCGATGGCCAGGGCGAACAGTCCGGAGAGCAGGTGGAAGATTCCGACGACGATTCGGACGAGTCTTCCACCGACGCGTCGGCCGCACCGTCGGGCAACGCATCGCGTGGCGACTGGGAAGCTTATGCGCTCGCTCAGGGCTTCGCCGAGGAGCAGCTCGACGGTCTCAAGCGCGACGAGATCCGCGCACTGTTCGACGAATGAGGGGGTGACTGACGATGCTGATCCAACCCACGGCGCTCACGCTCTATGGTGAGACGTTCGAGGACTCCGAGACCGCAACGGTCAACGAGCTCATCGAGTCGGCATCGTCAGCCATTACCTCCGCCGCAGGTACCGGCATCATCGCTGAGACGTCGACGATCGAGGTGCTCGGGGTCAATGAGCGACTGCTCAACCTCCCCGGCGCCCCGATTCGTCGTGTCGACGAGATCCGGGTCGACGGTGAGCTGATCGACCCGAACGCCTACCGGGTGGCGAGCAACGGCGTGTATCGGGCACAAGGCTGGGCACGCGGCGCTGATCTCCCTACCATCCGAGTGACGTACTTCCACGGGTTCGACTCCGTGCCGAAGGACATTCAGACGCTTTGCGCATCCATGGTCATCGCGGGACTCATCGCGTCCCGCGAGGGTGGCTGGGATCTGCAGAACGGCCGCATGTCGTCCATCGGCGTGGACGACTACCGGGAGTCCTACGCAACGTCGGGTGAGGGCATCGAGCAGGTCACCCCGATGGATCTGCCTGAGCGCACTCGCAAGGCACTCAAGAAGCGTTTCGGCGGGTCCGTGGCCGTGGTGAACTCGCTGTGAGCGCCCGGGCACGGGCAGTCACTCTGCGGGGTCGCCGCCGAGCTGAGGCACTGATGCAAGATCAGTGCGTCATCCGCCGCGTGATCGGGCAGACCACGGACCGGGAGACCGGGAAGGTGGTGCCGCTCTACGAGGATGCCTACGCAGGCCGCTGCAAACTGCAGTCCTACGAGGGCTACGAGCAGGAGAAGAGCACCGCGGAGACCGCTCTTACGGTCCAGCGCATGTCCGTTCACCTGCCGGTCGGCGCCTACCGTATCAACGTCGGCGACATCGTCGAGGTCACCTCTTCCCGCATGGATCCGATGCTCGTGGGTCGGAAGTTCCGCATCACGCAGGAGGCACCGTTCAAGACGTTCGCCACCGCCTACCGCGTGTTCGTCGACTACATCGCTGACTGAGGAGGACCTCATGCCACTGGACACCTCAGAAACACAGAAGCTCATCGACGCGGTGGAGTCGTTTGAAACCAGGACCCGTGACGAGGCGGAAGCGATTCTCGTCAAGGGTGCTGTGGAGATGAAGCGCAATCTCAAGGAAAACGCTCGTGGGTCGAAGTACTTCAAGCAGTTCGCGAAGAAGATCACCTACGACAAGAAGCGCAGGGCCTCCGGTGTGGAGATCGAACTCGGTCCCGAGAACGACAAACCAACCGGGAAGAAACCCGGTGGAGGACCCGGCGCTGGTGTCGCCTACTTCGGTGGCGCGAACGGTGGTGGCGGCACTCTCGACTTTGACGAACCCGTCGAGCGTGAGTTCGATGCGATCGACTCGTACATGAAGAAGCTCGGAGACGCACTGTGAGCAGCATCCTCGCTCTCGCCGATGCGATCGAGGCCGTGTTCCCCGACGGGACACTGTTCGAGGCTGTGAAGCCCAACGAGAAGGGCGAATACGTCGAGTCCGCGTTCCCCTGGACCGTCGCCCGCGTCCAGATCCCGAACACTCTCTCCCGCTCTATGGCCGGCACCCGGCACGCGCAACGCGTGCGCATCACCGTCACCATCGCCGGCATCACGTTCACCTCGGTGCGCGTCATCGCGGGCAAGCTCGATCCGATCCTCGAAGGCGCTCGCCCGATCGCTGACGGATGGTCACTCTCACCAATTCGCATGCTCAATGCACGCGACATCACCGAGGACGAGTCGATCACGCTCACGACCGCGAACCGGCACCCGGTCTACACGGTCCTCGAGTACGAACTCACCGCCGCCCGCAGCTGACATCCCGACCCTTCCAAGGCCTCACCACTCGGTGGGGCCTTTCGCATACCCAGGAGGCCCCATGTTCGTCCGCGTCAAGGACAAGTCCACGAAGCACCAGTTCGATGTGCCGGAGGGCGACCCCCGCATCGGCAAGGCGTTCGAACTCCTCGAATCTGACCGCTACCCGCGCGCTCGCCAACCGCGACCGCCGAAGCATCACGTCCCTGCGAAGTCGGCCCGTGCCGCCGAGCAGGGTTCGTCCGACACCAGCCCGGCGTCGGACTCGCAAGCCGAAGCACCCGCTGAGGCTGCCGAAACACCTGAGTCGAAGCCGGCTCGGGCCAACTCAAGAAAGTGAGGCCATGTCATGGCTGAAATTCCATCGACGCCGGCGGACGGCAACTTCAAGGTCGTGTACGTTCCGGCAATCGAAGACACCAAGGCACCGAAGCTCGACGAGCTCAATGCGGCAGGTGCTCTCGACATCAGCTGCTACCTGACCGGTGACGGCTGGAACCCCACCAAGGAGCAGGCGACGATCTCGGATCCGCGCATGTGCTCGCGCCAGGAGTTCGGTCGCCCGGGACGCAAGACCCCGGGGCTGTCGATCACCGTCATCGACAACACCAACTCCGACAACGCGGACGACGCGAACGAGGCTGTCGAAACGATCGTCGAAAAGGCCCAGGGCTACTTCGTCGAGCGTGTCGGCGTCCCCTACGAGGAGCCGTTCGCAGCGGGCCAGAAGGTCAGCATCTACCCGGCCACTGCCGGTGAGAAGCAGCTCCTCGCGCCCGAGGCGAACTCGGTGACCCGGTCCACGATCCCGCAGTTCATCTTCGCGGACGTGCAGACCGACGTTCCGGTCGCTGCCTGATCCACCTCTACTCCTGGCCGTGCGTGGCTTTTCTCCTGTCCGCGCACGGCCAGGGCACCACCTTCCACACCACACAGGAGAGAACAGGAGAAGCATCATGTCGAAGCTCGGCACAACCCGCCCCACCACCGTCGTCAACGTCGTTACGAATCTCGATCTGCTCGCCGAACACCAGGCGGCACTCGAAGAGCTCGAGCGGCTCAATCGCGTCCGGTCCGCCAGTGATCGTCTGAACGCGGCGTACTCGAAGGAGATCCGAGAGCAGGCGAAGAAGGCCCAGGAACTTGAGAAGCAGATGGACGATTCCACCGTCTGTGTGAAGCTCAAGGCACTCAAACGAGCGCAGTATGCCGAGGTCGTGGCAAACCATCCTCCGCGTGAGGACAATGACGTTGACAACGCGTTCGGCGTCAACACCGACACGTTCGGCGACGAGCTCCTGCCTCTGTCGATCGTCGACGCCTGGAACAAGGCCACCGGCGAGAAGGTCGACTTCACCGGCGACGATTGGGCCGAATCAGCCGCCGAGTTCACCGATGCTCAGTTCAACGAGTTCGCCATGGCGGCCCTCAACATCAACCGGGGTGCGACAGCGATCCCTTTTTCAAAGATCGCCTCCGCCGTGATCCGGAACTGAGGCGCGAGGTCGAGGCGGCCGAACGCCTCGGCATCAGTGTCAAACGCTTCAACGGCTGGGAGCCGACCATCACCTACGTCCATGACGAGGATGGTCGGCTCCTGTCATCACAGGCCGAATCCGAGTGGGACGAGACACAACGCAACTGGATGCTCTCGCTCATCGAATACCGGGCTGGTCTCTGCCCCATCTGCGGGTACCCGAAGGACGTCTGCCAAGCGCTTGAGAACGTAGGCCGCTTCGATGTTCCGCCACCGGCCAGATGCCATGCAACGACCGCGTTGCGGCAGTTCCAGAAAGACCGCGAGTACGACGTCCCGGACGCGCTCGTGTGGTCCGCGAATCTCAAACCCCCGACCGCGACTAATTGAGGAGGTGACCCTTGGCTGATCGTTCTGCAGCGTGGAAGCTCTCTCTCGACTCCACCGGTGTCGTCACTGGCACCCGTGTGGCGAAGAGCGCACTGCGCGATCTCGACGCGAACGGTATTTCGCCTGCGCGTGCGCAGCTGACCGCGTTGGAGAAGTCCGCCAGGGCACACCCTCAGGCGTGGTCGGCAGCTGGTGCGGCTGCGACCGGGTTCGGCGCGGCAGTGGCGGCCGGCTTCGGGCTCGCCGGCAAGGCAGCCATGTCGTGGCAGTCCGACTGGACTGGTGTCACGAAGACCGTCGACGGATCGAACAAGCAGCTCTCCAACCTCGAATCCGGTCTGCGCCGTCTCGCCTCGAAGGAACTCCCCGCTACTCACGGCGAGATCGCCGCCGTCGCCGAGGCCGCCGGCCAGTTGGGCATCAAGACCGGCAACGTCCTGATGTTCACGAAGTCCATGATCAACATGGGCGAATCGACGAACCTCTCCGCCGAAGAGGCCGCCACCTCCCTGGCCCGGTTCTCGAACATCATGGGCACCAATCAGAAAGACGTCGGCCGCCTCGGCGCCGCCGTCGTCGGCCTGGGCAACAACTTCGCCACCACGGAACGCGAGATCGTGGAAATGGCGATGCGCATCGCCGGCGCCGGCAAGCAGGCCAATCTCACCGAGGGCGACGTCCTCGGCCTCGCCACCGCACTCTCCTCCGTCGGCATCGATGCAGAAGCCGGCGGCACCGCGATCTCCATGGTCCTCAAGAAGATGGGCAATGAGGTATCCGGCCAGGGCGACAAGCTCGAACTCTTCGCCCAGACCGCCGGCATGTCCGCCGGCGAATTCTCCAAGGCCTGGGAAACCGACGCCGCCGGCGCACTCACCACCTTCGTCAAGGGCCTCGGCCAAGCCCAGGCCTCCGGCGAGAACGTCAACGGCACCCTCACCGCCCTCGGCATCACCGGCATCCGCGAATCCGATGCCCTCCTCCGCCTCTCATCCGCCTCCGACGTCCTCAAGAACGCGCTCGCCACCGGCAACGAGGAGTACGTGCGCGGTATCGCTCTCATCGAAGAGGCGAACAAACGCTACGACACTGCCGAGTCGAAGGTGCGCATCGCTGGCAACGCGATCAAGGACGCATCTATCGGGTTCGGGCAGGTGTTCCTCCCCGCCGTGGCCGACGCCGCCGAGGGTGTCGAGGGCCTCGCGAACTGGATCGGCAACCTCCCCGAACCGGTCAAGGAATCAGCAGGCGCGCTCGGCGTCCTCGCTGGTGGCACGGCGCTCGCCGCTGGTGGGTTCCTGGTGCTCGCCCCGAAGGTCTTCGACGTCATCGACGGCTTCAAGCAGCTCAAGAAGGACTTCCCCGACCTCATGGGTGGTCTCGGCAAGGTCGGGCAGATCGCCGCCGGCACCGCCGCGGGCCTCCTCGTCGTCGGCACCGCCGCAGCTGCTGTGTCGCAGGAGATGCAGAAGCTCGAGCACGACACCACCCCGACAGCCTTCATGGAGGCGATCGTCAACGGTGGAGGCAACGCCGAGCAGATCCTCAAAGGCATCAATCGTGAATTGCAGGACGTCTCCGTCGTCGGTGAGAAGACGAAGGGCACCTTCACCGAGGTCGACAACCTCGCAGGAGCCTTCGACCGCCTCTACAACTCCACATTCTCGGACAAAATCAACACTGGCCTCGGCTGGATCCCCGGCGTCGAGTCCGGCGCGGAGAAGGCCACGGCCGCCTTCCAGGACATGGACAAGGCTGTCAACGACCTCGCCACTGGTGGGTCACTGCAGTCCGCGCAGGACGGGTTCAAGGCGATCATGTACGAGGGCCGCGCCCTCGGTGTGCCGCTCGAGGAGACGTTCAACCAGTTCCCCGAGTACCAGAAGCAGACCTACGCGCTCGCCGAGGCGGCTGGCCTGTTCACGAACTCCATGTCGGAGTCGGAAAAGAAGTCGATCGCTCTCAAGATCGCCTACGGGGAGATCACCCCGGCGATGCTCGAAGCCGAGGCCACAGCGAACGGCAACGCTGACGCCCTCACCGAGCTCGGCGCCTCAGCGGAGACCACCGAGGACAAGATCAAGAATCTCGCCGACGAGATCCGCGGGTTCGGGTCGGCGCAGCTCGATGCGCGCAAGGCCAACCGTGAGGTTGAGGCATCGTTCGATGACCTCGAGGCCGCGGTGAAGTCGGGGAAGACCTCGATCGATGACTCCACCGAGGCGGGCCGCAAGAACAACGACATGCTCGACTCCGCGGCGCGCAGCATCAACGAAGCCACCGCGGCGAACATCGAGAACGGCATGTCCGCCGACGACGCTGCGAAGAAGCACAAGAAGCTTCGCGACAAGCTCGTCGAGCAGGCGACCGCGTTCTTCGGGTCGAAGAAGAAGGCCGAGGCCTACGTCGACCAGCTGGTGAAGACTCCGGACGAGATCGAGACCGACGTCAAGATCAACACCGGCCAGTCGGTCGCGAAGCTCAAGAACCTGCAGCAATGGATCGACGGGGTCAAGGACAAGACCGTCTGGGTGCGCGTCAACGAAACCCACGTCCGCAAAGAGGGCGACAAGACCGTCTACTCGTCGGACCCGAAGAACAAGAACGTTCAGAAGGCCAACTACCACGGCGGCATCCTCGAATACATGGCCGACGGCGGCCTGCGCCCCATGGGCTCGGTCGCGGAGATGGTGCCCCCGAACACGTGGCGCGTCGTCGGCGACCGCATGGACGTCGACGAAGCCTACGTCCCCCTCGACGGATCCCGCCGCTCCTGGAAGATCCTCTCCGAGGCACTCACCCGCATGCCCGGCGCGATCCCCTTCGCCAAGGGCGGCATCGCCACCGCCGAACGCCGCGTCGACCTCGCCTCCGATGACCTCAGGGATGCACGCCGCGCGAAGTCCGACGCGAAGTCGAAGTCCGGCAAGGCCACCGCCGCGAAACGGGTCCGGGTCGCTGAGGATGCGCTCGCCTCGGCGAAGAAGAACCTCAAGGCGGTCAAAGCCGAAGCGAAGGCCGCCGAGGAGGCAGCGAAGCTCGCAGCCGAACGGGCCAAAGAGGAGAAGGAACGCCGCGCACGGGTCGGCGAGCTCCGGACCGATCTGAACACCGACGTCCGCCGCGGCGATGTCATCGAACAGGTCAAGGGTGGTCTGTCGAGTTCGTACTCCGTGGTCGACCGTCTGCAGGGCCTCGCTGACAACTCAGACCTGTCCAAGGGTGCTCGCCGTCGTGCCGGTATCGAGGCCCGCCAGTACGAGAAGTCGCTGCGTTCGCTCTACGGCACCCTGGACCGGCTCGAGAAGAAGACGGAGAAGGCGCAGGACAAGCTCGACGAGCTCAAGCAGATCCAGTCCTCCGTGTCCTCGTCTATCGAGGGCAAGGCTTACGAGCTCGACGTGTCCTCCCAGTGGGCGCAGGACAAGAACGGCACCTGGCAGCAGACGTCCGGTGTCTCTGGTGTGCGCACGAACGCGGCCGCCGCAGCTCAGAAGGTCAAGGGCCTGGCCGGGAAGCTCAAGAAGCTCGCCGGGATGGGCTACGGTGGCGCGATCCTGCAGGAAGTCGCCCAGGCCGGATCCATCGACGAGTCGATCACCATGGCCGACGAACTCCTCAAGGGATCATCGTCGGACGTGCGCTCCATCAACGCGAGCTACAAGGACATCGCGAAGTACTCGAACCAGGCCGGCGCCTACGTCACCGAGGGATTCTACTCCGGTGGAGTCAACGCCGCCGCCGGGCTAGTGAAGGGACTCGAGTCTCAGCAGAAGACCGTCGAGAAGACGATCGAGAAGATCGCCAAGGGCATGGAGAAGTCCCTCAAGAGGGCTCTCGGCATCAAGTCCCCATCGACGGTCATGTACGCCCGCGGCCTCGACACCGCTGCAGGCCTCAACAACGCACTCCTCGATTCGCTGGCCACCATCGAGGACTCGGCCGCGCGCCTCGGCCTCGCCGCCGTCCCCTCGGTTTCCACTTTCGGACCCATCACCGCCGACCTCACCGCCACACCCACGCTCGGCGCCACCGAGTCACCGTCCGAGTACGGTTCGGCGCTCGCCTCACCGGAAGGTGCGTCGGATATGTCGGGGTCGCAGCTGGGTGCGGAGGTGTCGTGGGATGACACGCTCACCACGACGACGGATGCGCTCACGTCGATGCAGGCCCTCACAGAGGCCGCGTACCTCAAGATGACCGCTGACACGGATGCGTCTCTGTTGGCCCGTCAGGAGGGCACTGCGGCGGCGATGACGGGCATGCAGGACACGATGGCCACCGGCCTCACGGCGATGGGCGCGGATCTGGCCTCGCATATGTCGACGATGTCGGGCACCCAGTCTTCGGCCTTGTCGGGGATGGTCTCGAACCAGGTGAAGAACCTCGAGACCATGGCGTCGGATCAGTCGAAGAACCTCAAGGCGATGGGCAAGACCCAGTCCGATGAGTGGTCGTCGATCAAGAAGACCACCACGACCACGGCCGGGGACATGCGCAAGGGCGTCGACACGACCATGGGCAACATGGACAAGGACGCGTCATCGCGCCTGTCCACCCTGGGCAAGACCACGGACACTGGGTTCTCCTCGATTGCGGACGGCGGCACGTCCAACTTCTCAGGGATGCGCAAGGGCATCGATAAGACGATGCGCAAGATCCCCGGCGACGTCGGTGGATCCCTCGACGACACAGCTGATGTGCTGAACTCCTTCGCGAAGGAGATCAACAAGTCCTTCGGTTCCGTCGGCGTCAAGCTCACCGGAGTGAAGAAGCCCAAAGGGGGATTCGCCGGCGGCGGTATCCTGTCCGGCTTCACCCCGTACTCGGCTGGTGACGATCAGCTCACTCCGATGCGGTCCGGTGAGGGCGTGTACGTCTCCGAGGCGATGCGGGACCCCTATGAACGGGAACGCCTGCACCGGGTCAACGCTGCTGCGCTGGCCGGTCAACCGTTGCACCGGTTCCGGGACGAAGGCTATGCCGGTGGTGGCATCATCGCTGCGGGCAACTGGTGGGAGCAGCGCGGCGCCCGCGTCGGCGAGCATCCGCACTGGGGCCCGGTCGGCCGCCACTCACCGAACTCGCATCACTACAACGGCGACGCGATCGATGTGAACTTCGGGCCCGGTGGTCAGAACGCTACGGAGACGAAGTTCTTCGATGCGAACGTCGCTGCGTTCAAGGCGGCCTTTCCTTGGGCCTTTGTTCTATGGAAGGCCGCCGGGCACCATGACCACTTGCACGCGGACAACCGCGGCAAGGCCGTCGGCGGCGGTGCCATGGACGAGGGCATCCTCGGTGACATCAGCTATGGCGGCGACATCGCCAAGGAGCTCGAGAAGGCGGCACGCCGGAAGGGCAAGGAGCTGCTGGCGAAGTACTCCGAGAAGCTCGACGGCGATTCCCTGACCGGGCAGATCGGTGTCGGTGTGATGGAGAAGGTCATCGACGGCTCCGTCAAGCAGGCAAAGGAGTACGCGAAGACCTTCGCCGAGGGTGAGGGCGACTCCGGTGGCGCTGGTGTCGAGAGGTGGCGGCCGACAGTCATCTCCGCTTTGAACTTCATGAACCAGCCGCTCTCGAACGTCAACCGCACCCTGCGCCGCATGAACCAGGAGTCCGGTGGCAACCCGAAGGCGATCAACAACTGGGACTCGAATGCTCGCCGCGGCACCCCGTCGAAGGGCCTCATGCAGGTCATCGATCCCACGTTCCGTGCCTACGCCCGGGCACCGTACAACTCGAACATCTGGGACCCGATGTCGAACATCGTCGCCTCGATGTCGTATGCCCTCGGCCGGTACAAGTCCCTCGCCGCAGCATATGACCGCTCGGGCGGGTACGCCAACGGCGTCCGCTCGGCGCGCAAGGGCGTGCACAAGGTCGGCGAGGCCGGGTGGGAGTACGTCGACTTCGGTGGCGGTGAGCAGGTCATCCCGCATCAGCAGTCCGTGTCGATCGAGAACCAGCTCATGCGCTCCACGTCTTCGACGCTCTCCCTCGACCAGGCCTCCGTCAATGCGATCGCCGCTGCGGCCGCGAACCAGATGACCGCCGGCGACCTCGCCTCGGCGCTCGAGGGTGTGCAACTGGCCGTGCGCGTCGGTGACCAGGACATGGCCGGGTACGTCATCGCCACTGTCGCCAACGGATACGAGGACTCGAAGCGTCGTGTCTCTCGGTCCTCGAACCTGATGCGGAGCTGAACCGAATGAACCCTCTCATCCATGCCGAGTTCGACCTCGACGGGTACCGGTTCGGCCCCGGCCACCCCGTATACCTCTCCCGCGTCGACACCCCCGGTATCGCCTGGCGGGACCAGGACATCGTCAACCCCGTCGGCGAGAACGTGTTCTTCGGCCGCGACTACCCCGACCCGAAACCCTGGGGCTTCGACATCACGATCACCGGCGACACCCCCGCCGAGGCCGCTGAGAACTACTTCGCGCTCGCGAACGCCTGGGCGGCGCAGCGCATCCGTGACACCCCCGGCGCGGAACTGGCCCTCGACTTCAACATGCACGGCACCGACCGCCGCATCTACGGCCGCCCCCGCGACCTGAAACCCGACGACGCCACAGACCTCTTCGTCCTCGAAACCATCAAGGCAAAAGCCACTTTCCAACCATCCAGTGCGGAGATGGTCGACGGCACAGCCAGAGTCCACCAGATGACGATGACCCCCGGTCCTGCCGGGGGTTTCGTCTTCCCCATCGAATTCCCCTGGGCCACCACCCAGGGAGGCACCCGACAGGGCATCATTCGCAACGCCGGCGGACTCACACCCACCCGCGACGTGCAGATCGAAGTCCACGGCCCCGTCGGCAAAGCCGTCGTCTCCGGACCCGGATGGGAGTTCGGCCTCACCCAACCGATCGCCTACGACCGAGCGGTCACCCTCGACGTCCGCCCCGCCACCACCCGATGGGACACCGGAGCCTCCGCAGCCGGACTCCTCACCCCAGGCACACGCCTGGCCGACATCACCATCCCACCCGGTGACTCCGAGATCACCTTCACCGGCGACGACCAATCCGGAACCTCCACTGTCACCGTCACCTGGCGACCCACCATCACCACCCTCTAAGGAGAAACCTCATGCCTCTGCAGAACATCCCCTGGGCCGTCGGCGGCGGCGCCTACAACGAAGTCGAAGGCGCTCGCCTCGCCCTGTACGCGGCGACGAGCGGCGGCCGCGGAGTCATGGCACCGAGAGACATGCGAGTCACTGCACTGCCGACCCCGGGCCCCGCCGTGCGCATCTACTCCGGCGCCGGCGTGAGCCCGAACTACTACCCGACCGCGGGCGGCGGGCAGTCGTATGCGATGCGTGAGATCTCCTCGACTGACTTCCCGGTCCCTGCGACGGGATCGTCCGGCGCTGCAGTCCGGTACCTGATTGCTCGAGTCCAGGACGAACAGTATGAGGGCGACACGAAGGCGAACCCGAAGACGGATCCCCGCAACTCCTACCAGTGGGTGTCCGCGCTGCCGACGACATACCCGTTCGTGGAGCTCTACCGCCTCAATCAGCCGGCGAACACGGCGACGATCACCAACGCCATGCTCACCGACATCCGGCAAATGGCCAACCCCCGCGTGAAGCCCGTCAATCGGTCTCGCCCGTCAGTCACCACGGACACGGGCATGAAGCTCTCATCTACCACGGGCGAATGGTTCCCCGGCGATGGAGCGGCAACCGGTGCACGTCAGGAGATCGAGGTGCCCGAGTGGGCTGTGCGCATGATCGTCGAACCCTCCTGGTACGGAGTGCGGTATGAGGCGAATTCGAACTGCTACGGCACGTTCTGGGTCTCTTACGGGCCCTCCACCGCCGGGGGAGCGAACGGGGAACCGTTCCTCTACAAGACCCAAGAGTTCCAGTTCGATAGCGCAGGTGCGAAAGCCAACACTTACCGCACGAACTGGCTCATGTCTGACGACCGGGCTGTCGGGTCGAACATGCGAGGCAAGCTCTGCACATTCGCCTTCCGAGCGAAGAGGAACTCCGCCTCCACAAACAACGGGGTATCCATGGACGGGCTCTCCGGATTGTCGCTCAAGGTCACATTCCTCGAAGAGCCAGACAGGTCCACGGAATGACCTGGCGCTACATCGCGACCAAGCTCAACGGGGACGGAACCGAGACGTTCCTCAACGGCAACATCCCCCTCTCCGGCGTTGAGATCAACCCCGTCGTCAACGGCCACGGCGGCATCAAAGGCACCATCACGCCCGAGATCGCATCCCTGAAAACCGACGACGGAGACCACATCTTTGTACCCTGGTCGACCGCGATCTACGCCGAAGAAGACGGCCACATCCGCGGCGGCGGCATCCTCAAGGACTACGACGACGACGCACCGAAACTGCAGCTCGACTGCATCGGCCACACCGGATACCTCGCCGACACCACCTACACGGGCCTCAAGTCCATCGAACGCGACGATCCACTCAAGGTCTCTAAACACCTGTGGGAACACACCCAGGCGCGCCCGCACTTCAACATCGGCATCGAGTTCGCTGGCGCCACCGCCTCCCGAGACATGTTCATCGGCGACAACGACATCACACCCACCACCACACCCACCAAAGTCACCCCCTACGTCCTCGCCTACTACCAAACCCACGACCTCGCCAAAGAGTTCGAACTCCTCGCCTCCCTCGCCCCATTCGAATACACCCTCACCCACGAATGGAACGCCGACAAAACAGCGATCCGCCACATCCTCACCTACGGATACCCACGCCTCGGCGCTCGCCGCACGGACCTACGATTCGTCGTCGGTGAGAACGTCGTCGAGCAACCGAAGTTCGACATCGGCGGTGACTCGTATGCGTCGAACGTGATCGTCCTCGGTGCCGGTGAGGGATCGAAGATGATGCGCAATCCCACCCCCGCCACAGATCCGGCACCGAAGCGTCTCGGCCGGGACGCGGTCATCATTGACAAGACCATCACCACACCAGCCGAGGCACAGAAGCGCGCCGACGCCGAGCTGAAACTCCTCACCGGCACCGCCGACGTGACAGAGATCCAGGTCATCCAACACGACAATGCGCGCCTCGGCGAGTACTCCGTCGGCGACGACATTCTCATCGAGACAGCTCCCGGCTGGTCCGGCGTCCGCAGCCTGTGGGTGAAGATCCTCGGCATCCAGATCCGCCCCGAATCCAACGTGACGACGCTGCAGATCATGCGTGCAGAGAAGGTGAGCAAATGAGTTCCTTGGACCGCCTGTACCGCGACGTCGAGAACCTCAAGCAGCAGTACAAGGGCCTCGCCGGCGGGCCACAGCTCGCGCTCTCCTCCATCGAGAACGGCTCCATCGACTCCAAGGACGCCGACGGCAACCTCAAGATGACCATCGGCGAGCAAGACGACGGCGGCAACACCATCAACGTCCTCGCCGGCCCCACGCCACCCACGCCCACCGGGTTCACTGTCGACACGGACTACGGCAAGTTCATTCTCCATTGGTCCGGTGATTTCGATGGGGAAGCGCTCGCCCCTTCGGATTGGTCTCGTGCTGAGGTGCATGCGTCGCAGGATCCGTTCTTCGTTCCGTCTAGGGCGACGGCTCGGGGGTCGATTGTGTCGGCTGCGGGTGGTGAGGTCACGATCGGTGTCCTCAAAGGGCCGTGGACGGTCAAGATGCTGGCGTGGTCGCAGGCGGGGAAGATGTCGGCACCGTCCGCCCCGGTCGATGTCGAGGTGCCGAGTTATGGCGATATCGTGCTCGAGGAGATCGACGCCGCCACGACGTTGATCAAGAACGCCGGTGAGATGCTCCTCGAGGGTCAGCAGACGCTCGCTG
>NZ_PGFV01000003.1 GCF_021023135.1 Brevibacterium sp. CCUG 69071 | reverse complement strand
TCCGTTCTCCGTTGAAGGGCTCTTTTATTCAGTGTACATCAGTATTGCTGTTTTGCGCCTTTTAATTTCGGATTATTTTCGATTGTTACTGTCTACGTATGATTGTTGTTGTTTGTGCTGGTGGGATTCGTAGCTGTGTATCGAATGGTGTCGTTATATGCTGTGGCTGAGTGTGGTTCCACCCTATAAGAAGGCACTGACACAGACCTGCGGCAGGCATCGATGAGGAGCGGTTCCCGGCGCGACTCAACTCCAAAGTTCGGCGCGAGAATCAGCGCAGAATCCAGCCAGCCCAAAATTCGGATCAGGCTTCAGCGCTGGCCGCAGCCCAAGAACCAGTTCGGGATTCAACCCAAGCATCAGCCCCAGAAGCAGCTCAGAATTCAACCCAAGAACCAGCGCAAAACGCGGCTCAAGGTTCAGCTCAAGCCAATGCCCAGAACAGGAACTGGCCTCAGAACAAAAAACAAAAACAAGCCTCAGAGAGCGTCGAGCATCTTTCCCGGATTGAGGATCCCCAGCGGATCGAGCGCATTCTTCACGGCCACCTGAATCCTCCGCGAACCTTCATCCAGCTCATGCGGCAGCCAGTCCTTCTTGAGGTACCCGACGCCATGCTCCCCGGTGATCGTTCCGCCGAGCTCGAGCCCGACGCGCATGATCTCTGCGAAGACCTCCTCAGCCATCGCGACCTCCTCGGCATCGCCGGCATCGAAGAACACCGAGGGATGCGTGTTGCCGTCCCCTGCGTGCGCGACCAGCGCAATCTCCAAGCCCGATGACTTCTGCAGTCGCTTCAGGTGATCGTAGAACTCGGGCACCGCGGTCCGCGGCACGCACACATCGTCGAGCAGCTGGCCCCCACCATGGGAGTGCGCGAATTTCTCGTAGGCCGGCTGGATCATCCGTCGGGCAGCGATGAGCGCGGCCGAATCGGTGGGATCGTCGGAGTACGCAACGTCGAGGGCACCGCAGCGCCCGGCAACCTCGGCGAATCTGGACATCTCCGCCTCCGAATCCGCAGGATTCCGGTCGACCTGCATGATCAGCATCGACCCGGCGTCGCTGTCGAGACCGAAATCGCCGTACGCGTTGAGCATCTTCAGGCTCGATCCGTCGAGGAATTCGAGCAGGCTCGGCTCGCCGCCGATCGCCATGAAATCGGCCACCGTCTGCAGTCCGGATCGCTCGTCCGGGAAGGTCGCGATCGCGGTGAAGGGGTCGGGCAGGGCCGGGATCAGGCGCAGCGTCACCTCAACGACGATGCCGAGCGTACCCTCGGAGCCGATGAAGAGGTGCCGCATGTCGAGTCCAGCCACTCCCTTCGCAGTCTCGGGGCCGAGCGTCGTGAGCGTGCCGTCGGCCAGCACGACCTTGAGACTGCGAACGTAATCCCTGGTCACGCCGTATTTCACGCAGCACAGACCTCCCGCGTTGGTGGCGATATTGCCGCCGATCGATGACAGCGCGACCGAGCCCGGATCAGGCGGATAGGACAGCCCGAACGGGGCGAGATGATCCTTGAGGTCCTGGTTGATGATGCCGGGCTGAACGGTCACGAGACGTTCGGCCTCGTTGACCCGCACGACGTCTTTCATCTTCGACACGTTGAGCAATATCGCCCCAGGTGAGCCATTCGCTCCGCCCGATATCCCCGATCGCGCCCCCTGCGGGACCACGGGAGTCCGGTGCTCCGTGGCGAAGCGCATTACCTCTTGGACTTCCTCCGCCGAGGTGGCCCTGACCAGGGCGATCGCGCCCTCGCGTGGGCAGAAGAGGGCTTCGTCGCTCGAGTGCGCGTCGATGACGTCGGGATCCGTCGTCAGCGCGCCCGGGCTCAGCCGCGCGGCCAGCTCCTCGAGTTCGGCGGTTCCCACGGTGAGCTGGTCCTGTGCTGTCATGACGTCCTTCCGAACGGAGATGCGACGAGGTCGGTCGGCGACCGCGAGAAGTCCACGACCGCCTCGGCGAGGTCGGAGATGATAACCGCCGAGGTGGTCGTGGCCACCGAAGCGACACCACCGCAACCGGCGACGCCACCGCCGGCGCAGCCGCCGGGACTACTTCGTCAGGTTCGGGTCCAGCCTATCGGGTGCGGGTGCGGCCTTGAGGATGAGGGTGAGCACGCCCGCGGCGACCATCGCGGCACCGACGACCCACATGCCGGCGTTCTGGGTGCCGGTGAGATCGGCGAGCCAGCCCGTGATGTAGGGGGCGAAGAATCCGGCCGAGTTGCCCAGCGAGTTGATCAGCGCCAAACCGGCAGCCGCTCCGGCACCCGCGAGGAAGGTCTGCGGCAGGGGCCAGAATGTCGGCAGGGCCGCACAGATCGACATGGCGGTGATCGTCACGGCGATCATCGTGGTGAACGGCGAGTTGAGGTAGAGCGCGATCGGGATGGAGATGCCGCCGATGAACAGCGGCAGCGCGACGTGCCAGACGCGTTCGCCGGTGCGGTCCCCGTGGCGCGACCACAGATACATCGCCACCGCGCCGAAGACATAGGGAATCGCGGTGATGAAGCCGATCTCGACGATCGAGTACTCGGTGCCGAAGGTCTCCTGGAAGCCCGCGATGATCGTCGGCAGGAAGAAGCTGAGGGCGTAGAGGCCGTAGACCATGCCGAAGTAGACGAAGGACAGCGCCCACACCCGCGGCTGCAGCAGGGAGCGGCGAACCGGATAGTGGAAAGTCTCTTCCTTGTCACTCTCCTCGGCGTCCATCTTCGCCTGCAGCCACTCTCGCTCCTCCGGCTCCAGCCACTTGGCGTCGCGGGGACGATCGGTGAGGTAGAAGAGGCACATGAGGCCGAGGAGAACCGCCGGCACGCCCTCGATGATGAACATGAACCGCCACCCGGCAAAGGACTCGAAGATCGAGTTTCCGCTCGAGATCAGCCACGACGACAGCGGCGAACCGACGACGCTCGAGAGGGGAATCGCAAGCATGAACAGGGCCGTGGCGCGGGCGCGCATGCTCGTCGGGAACCAGTAGGTGAGGTAGAGGATGACGCCGGGGAAGAAGCCCGCCTCAGCGACGCCGAGGAGGAAGCGCAGGGCATAGAGCCAGTAATGGTTGGGCACGAAGGCCATCGCAGCGGCCACGATTCCCCAGCTGATGAGGATGCGGGCCAGCCAGATCCGGGCGCCGAATCTGTGCAGCGCCAGGTTCGAGGGGACCTCGAGGATGAGATAGCCGAAGAAGAAGATGCCTGCCGCGAACCCGAACTGCGTGGCGTTCATCGCGAGGTCCTCATTCATCCCGCCCGGCCCGGCGATGCCGAGGTTGGTGCGGTCGAGATAGTTGATGAAGTACATCGCGATGATGAATGGGATGAGTCGGACGATGACTTTGCGCATCGTCCGCTTCTCCAGAGCGGAGTCACTGGGCGTTGCCCCACTGACATGGTTCACCTGGGATGACATGTGATCTCCCTCGATCGAGCCGGACCGGTTCTGGCCTCCGGCGGAATACGAAATCACATTACGTCAGCTCAGCCGTCGTTTCCTAGATCTCGGAAGCAAAGTTCCGAATGCCGGGACGTTGAGATCGACCCCGCCAGCCGAGGCGGTTCGGGTCGACCGCCCACGCGGGCCACCCGTCCCCCACGGTTCGACGGTCCTACTCGTCCCAGCCGTCCCACTCGGCCCAGCCGTCCCAGCCGTCCCACGCGCGGATTCGGTCGACGCTCAGCCTTCAGTCGCTCGGTACGATGAGACGAGAAGATGAGGAGGGACCATGCAGCCGATGACCGAGCTGGAGGCCGAGTCTGTCCGCGACTACTACCGCAGGTTCGCCGAACTCGAAGCCGCTGACACCTCGCCCGTCTACACCGAGTGGGCGCAGGGTATCGGCGAGGACGAGGCCCTCATCGATCTGCTCCTCGACCTCCCCCGACCCAAGCGTCAGGCCAACCTTCTCTTCGCCGCGGCCAGACACCTCGGCGCGGGGAATGGTTCCTTCGCGGAGCTGCGGAGCTGGCTGCTCGATCACTGGGAGGAGACGCGAGCACTCATGCTCGCTCGATCGACGCAGACGAATGAGGCCGGACGGTGCGCGGTGCTGCTGCCGGCCCTCGCCGCAATCGATGGTCCGATCTCGCTCATCGAAGTGGGCGCCTCGGCCGGGCTGTGCCTGTACCCGGATCGGTACAGCTACGAATACCGATCCGAGAGTGGGACGATCCGGCTCGACCCGGCAGATGGTCCGAGTCCTGCCGTCCTCTCATGCGAGTTCCTCGGCTCCGAGCCCCCGACGCGGATCCCGGAGGTCGCGTGGCGAGCGGGGATCGACCTCAATCCGCTCGACATCGCCGATCCCGACGAGCGTGAGTGGCTGAGATCCCTGGTCTGGCCCGAGCACGATGCCCGGCGAGAGAGGCTGAGCGCCGCCGCCGGTATCGTCGAAACCGACCCGCCGAGGCTGATATCCGGGGATCTGTGCGATCGCATCGAACCCCTCATCGCCGAGGCGCCGTCGGACTCGCAGATCGTCGTCTTCCACAGCGCGGTCCTCGCCTACCTCGATGCGCCGAGGCGGGAGGAGTTCGCCGCCATCATGCGCGCTCACCCCGAGGTCGTGTGGCTGAGCAACGAGGGCGCAGGCGTCCTGCCCGAAACCGGCGTACAGCTCGAGGCCCGCGGCGTGGATCCCGATGGTCGTTTCGTCCTCAGCGTGAACGGAATCGCAACCGCGCTGACGGGACCGCACGGGCAGAGCTACGAGGAGCTGGAGCGGTCCTGACACCGAGGTGGTCGTCATCCTAGACATCCAACGGACGATCGGCAGCACGGTCAGGTAGCGCCACCTCGTCGACGCCGGTCTCGCCGGGGCCGCGCTCAGACCGTGGCCGGTCTCGCAGAAGCGGCTCTCAGTCCGGAGCCGCTCTCAGCCTGCGGTCGGTCTCAGTCTGCGATCGGCGACCATCCCAACTTGGGGCCGATCTCCGTGGCGAGCTGATGGAGGATGTGCTTCCAATCCTCGAGCTCGAATTCGAAGGGCAGCTCGAAGAGATAATCATCCGAGGCCTGGAACGCCGGGTTCGACCCGAGGAAGTCGACGATCTCCTCGGTCGAGCCGAGCAGGTCCGGAGCGATGATCGTATTGCGACCGTGGACCGACTTCGTCCGAGGCGTCCGGGCCTCCGCATAGTCTCGGTACTTCGCGGCCTGCGCGGGACTCGCACCGTCGGTGGGGACGATGACGCGGGCCAGGCTGACCCGCCCTGCCCCGGCCCCCACCTCGGCGTTCCGGAAGGTCTCGATCTGGTTGACCTGGTTGGCCGAGAAGTCCTCGATGCCGTCCTCGGCCGAGGTGATGTTGCTCATCAGCCAGTTCATCCCCGCCCCGCCGGCCCACGCCGCGGACTTGAGCGAACCGCCGCCGTACCAGAGGCGATCGGCCAGTCCGGGCGCATGCGGCTCCACCCGTTCGGAGTCGATGTCCCCGCCGAAGCCCCTGTACTCGGGCTTCTCCCGCACGGGTGCCCCGGCAAGGAAGTCACGGAGGCGCTCGATGCGTCCGTAGCCGAAGTCCTCATCTCGCCAGCCTTCACCGTGGACCAGGTCATTGACCGCCTCGGCGAATCCGGGCGGATGCACACTCAGTCCGGGCAGCACTCGCCCACCGGAAAGCAGGTCGGCCACAGCGAGGTCCTCGGCCAGACGGTACGGGTTCTCGTGGCCGACGGGGATGACCGCGCTGCCCAGTCCGATCCGCTCGGTCTCCTGTGCCAGCGCAGCGAAGTACACCGCCGGCGAGGGCAGCCCGTACTGCATATGCCGGGTCCGCACCCACCCGCTGTCGAGTCCGAGCTCCTCCGCGAAGCGGAACAGTTCGATGCCCTCGCGCAGACCCCGGGACGGATCGTCACGATCGAACGGAACCAGATGGATGAACCCGAGGTGGTTCGGAGCGCCTGTCGTCGAACTGCTCACGATGTCTCCCTCTTGACACCTCGCCGAGGCATCGGCCGAAAGTAGTTGAATGCTCAATGCATATCAGCCTCGGATGAACACCGCCCGTCACACCGTCATCTCCCGCCCGACCCAACGTCACCTCAGCACCTCCGCGTCACCCCAGCCCCCACCCGACATCACCTCACGCCCACCCGACGACGAGGCGGGCCGCCTCGGCGGGGATCGTCGGGTCCACCCCGGTCAGCTCGGCGAATCGGCGCAGCCGGTTTGCCACGGTGTTGCGGTGGCAGTACAGCTCGGCCGCGCTCACCCCGATGCTGCCCGACCGCAGATAGCTCTGCACCGCTTCGACGAGGCGTTCCCGTTCGGCACCGCCGCAGACGGCCAGCGAACGCTCGACATCGGTGACGATCGAATTGCCTGCCGCGTTCAGTGACTGTGCGGCCAAGCGCGCCCACCCACGCTCCCACGTCATCGCTCCCACCTCATCGGCCGTGAGCAGCTGAGCGAGGTCACGGGCGGTCAGCGCCGACCTGCGCAGAGAGGCGAAGTCCGGGGCATCGACCAGCCCCACTCGCGCCTCGGCGAAGCGTCGTCCGACCATGTTCGGTCCCGGCCCCGGCCCCGAGCTCGCGCCCGTACCGGGCCGCGCACCCGCGGTCGAACGCGTGCCCGTCGGCTCGGCCGATCGGGTGAAGGCGATGAGGACCTCGCCGAGGTGGTGGGTGAACATGGTCCCGCCCGCGCGCTCATGATCGGAGATGAGCACCCGCAGCGCCGGGGTATCCTCTCCCCGCGCCGCCGCGACGAGCAGCCGATCACTCGGGTCGAGGCCCAGCGCCGAGGCGATTCCGGCCAGGCGTTCATCCGTCGGATCCCGTTCGTCGAAGAGCTCCGCGATGAGCCCCTGCCGCACCGAGGACTCCTCCTCCCGCATCCGCTGCCGCTCGGCCACATAGGCCTGCTGGACCTGGGAGACATAGTCATCGACCGTGGAGAGGACGATCCCAGTGTGCCGGATGACGAGTTCGGCGTCTTCCTGCGTCGCCACTCTGGTCAAGGCCTCCCACAGCACATTGAAGTCGTGTCGGATGGCCGTCATCAGCGCCTCCAGCGGGATTCCCGCCCGGGCGCGGGTGACTCCGACCTCCGTGGACACCGCGACCGACCCGTCGAAGCCGCCCGCGCGCAGGCCTTCGACCAGCGTCTGGAACGACAGCAGCCCGGTCCGCCTCAGCTCAGAGACCGGGATCGGGGCGGGGTCGTAGCCGGGAACCCGCACGACTCGGGACATGAAGCGTTCCGTGAGCTGATCGAGTTCGAGGGCATCGAGCAGCTGGACCCAGCGGACGTGGTCCCCAGGCAGCGGCTGATCCCTGAGCTGTCTCTCATGACGTGGCGACATCCCTCTAGACTATGTGCAGATGCACAATCGGTCACGGGACATCCGGGGCAAAATATTCTCGAAATCGTGCGATCACACTCGGTAGTGTTCTCAGTTATGGGTCGAAGACCTACCGACCCTCATCCGACCCCGACCCGGACTCGACGGAGAAAATCATGAGCGTGAACGACCCGACAGCGGCGACCGAATATTCGGCCACCCAGGAACTCAGCGTCAAGGATGCGAACAAGGTCGCCGCCGGTGCACTCATCGGCACCGCCCTCGAGTGGTACGACTTCTTCCTGTTCAGCGCCGCCGCGGCCCTGGTCTTCAACGTCCAGTACTTCACCAACGAGAACGCCACCGCCGCAGCTCTCGCCTCATTCGCCACCTTCGGCGTGGGACTGGCCGCGCGCCCGATCGGCGGGCTGATCTTCGGCCGCATGGGTGACAAGATCGGCCGCCGGAAGGTCCTGCTCATTACGATCATCGGCATCGGCATCGTCACCGGTCTTATCGGCCTGCTCCCGACCTATGCGGCCATCGGCTTCGCCGCCCCCGCCCTGCTCGTCCTCCTGCGCATCCTGCAGGGGCTCTTCGTCGGCGGAGAATGGTCGGGCGCCATGACCCTCGTCGTCGAAAACGCCCCGCTCCACCTGCGCGCCCGCTACGCGGCGATCCCGCAGATCGGCTCCCCGATCGGCACGATCCTCTCCTCCGGCGGATTCTTCGTCATGACGCTCGTCTTCTCGCAGGAGAACTTCGACTCCTTCGGCTGGAGGATCCCCTTCCTCATCGCCCTCCCCCTTCTCGCCGTCGCCGTCTATCTGCGCTCGCGTCTCGAGGAGTCCCCGGTGTTCCGGCAGCTCGAAGAGTCCGGCGAGGTCGCCAAGAGCCCGATCCGCACCACCTTCGTCGACAGCTGGAGGCAGATCATCGTCGGCATGGCCGCCGCCCTCCTCGGCGTCGGCGGTTTCTATCTCGTCACCGCCTTCTGCGTCTGGTACGGCGTCAACGTCCTCGGCTATACGAACTCTCTGCTCCTGCTCGGCAGCATGGTCGCTGCGGCCGTCGAGATCTTCACTCTCATCTGGGGCGGCGCCCTCGGAGCCAAGTACGGAGCGAGCAAGGTCATCCTGTGGGGCGGCATCGCCTCGGCGGTCGTCTCCGTTCCGGCATTCCTCATGTTCGAGTCCGGCAACCCGGTGCTCGTCGTCATCGCCATGACCCTGGCCGTCGGAACACTGTCCCTGCCCTACGCCGCCTCGGGCACCGTGCTCACCGGACTGTTCCCGGCGAACACCCGCTACACCGGGGTCGGCCTGGCGCAGAACGCGGCCGGAATGATCTCCGGATTCATTCCGCTGCTCGCCACCGGGTTCGTCGCCTCCGCCGGGGATCACTGGTGGCCGGCCGCCGCGATGCTCGCCTTCCTGTCCCTGTTCACGGCCTTCGCCGGAGCCATCGCACCGCGTCTGAGCGTCGACCTGCCCGGCTTCAAGCACTGAGTTCGCCGCAGCGACCGCAACCGCGCGGCCCGCACCCACAGCACCCGCCCCACCACGGAAGGACCCCGCCAATGCCCCGCTCGGCCGGACATCTCATCGTCAGCACCTTGGAGAACGCCGGAATCAAGCGGGCCTACGCGGTTCCCGGCGAGTCCTACCTCGACGTCCTCGACGGACTCTACGACTCCGCGATCGAGACGATCGTGTGCCGTCAGGAAGGTGGCGCAGGCTTCATGGCGCTGGCCGAATCCCGGCTGACCGGACGCCCCGGAATCGCCATGGTCACCCGGGGCCCGGGGGCGGCGAATGCGATGATCTCCATCCACACCGCTTGGCAGGACGGCACCGCCCTCGTGCTCTTCGTCGGACTCGTCCCCACCGCGGATCGGGCCCGCGAGTCCTTCCAGGAATTCAGTCTGCCCGAGTGGTTCTCCTCGACCGCGAAGGCCGTCATCACCATCGATGACGAACATCGTGCCGGTGAGCTCACCGCCGAGGCGCTGCGCATCGCCGCCTCGGGCCGCCCGGGTCCCGTCGTCGTCGGCCTGCCCGAGGATGTCCTCGTCCGCCTGACCGACTCACCTGCACCGACGCCGTCTGCGATCGTCGAGCCTGCTCCGTCTGCCGCAGATCTCGAGGCCCTATCTGCACGACTGCGAACCGCCGATCGCCCGGCGTTCGTCCTCGGCGGGGACGGCTGGCATTCCGGCTGCGGACGTGAGCTGGCCGAACTGGCCGCCTCGGCGGGTATCCCGATCTTCGCCGACTGGCGCGCCTACGATGCCGTACCCCATACGGGAGCCGCGTGGGCCGGGTGGCTCGGCTACGGTCGCGCCGATGCCATCGCGGCCGGTTTCGCCGAGGCGGACCTGCTCGTCTTCGTCGGAGCCACCCGTTCCGATGTGGCCAGCGACGGCTACACGATCGGCTTCGATGCCGAGACCGTCCTCGTCGGGCTCGACCCCGAAGCCACCCAGCACGCCGGCCGCATCGACCAGCAGATCCTCGCCTCCCCGCGCAGCTTCGTCAACGCGCTGGCCGAGTTCGCCGGTGGAAGCGCAGTGCGATCCGCCGGCGGATCCGGTGATCCGGCCACTGCCCGAGACAACCCGGACACCCTCGCACCCGACCTCCGCGCAGAGCGCAGCGACGAATGGATGCTCGCACGTGCGCACGCGCAGTCCCGCTTCTCCGCACATCGTCCCGACGCCGAGGCGGGGGCCGGTTCCGCGAACGCCGCAGACTCCGACAGCAACCCAGACTCCGGCAGCACCGTCGTTTCCGAAGACAACCCCGGGGTCGATCTCGGGGTGGTGTTCGGGATCCTCGACGACCGCCTCGGCGGGGAGGCGATCCTCACCTACGGAGCGGGCAACGCGACGATCTGGGGCCACCGATTCCTCCGGCATCTGCACCCGGCGAGCCTCGTCGGGGCACGCAACGGGGCCATGGGACTCGCTGTCCCGGCAGCGGTGGCGGCCTCACTGGCGGCGCCCGAGCGCCGGGCCGTGGCGATCTGCGGGGACGGCGACTTCCTCATGAACGGTCAGGAGATCGCGACCGCCTTCGCCCACGGGGCCAGCCCGCTGATCATCGTCATCGACAACGGCGTGTACGGCACGATCGTCTCCCACCAGCAGAACCACTATCCGGGTCGACCATCGGGAACGCGCATGGTCAATCCCGATTTCGGGACGTGGATGTCCGCCTTCATCGGCGGACACGGGGAACGTGTCGAGGCCACCGAGCACTTCGCTCCCGCGCTCGACCGAGCCTTGGCCGCCACAGGGCCGGCGCTTCTCCACCTCACCATCGACCCGGAGACAATGCCTCCCGCCGCCGACGAGATCCCGGCCTGAGCCGGGGCCTCAAGCAGCCCCGCTGCCCTGCAGCCCGACTGCCCGACCGCCCAGAGACGATCCGCTGACCCACTGATCCGACACCGGAGACACCGGCGCCGCACCCCTGAATATCCCCAGCATCACCGGAAGGACGACCATGACCGAGACCCCCAGCACCACCTCGGCGAGCACCACCTCGACGAATGCCGCCGACGCCCAGGTCGACAGAGACACCCAGCTCGACAGGGACGCCCGTGCCAATCTCGAGGCCGCGTTCCTCGCCGATTGGGCAGTCCACTCCCGTTTCGGCGCAGTCGCCGGGACGAACGGCGTCGACCGGCAGGCGGCGAGCGCCGCCGACGGCCAGCAGCGCAAGTGGTTCGCAGACCTGCTCGAGGAGCACGGCTTCAGCGTCCATCGGGATCCGATCGGCAACCAGTTCGGCCTCCTCGAGTTCGTCCCGGGAGCACCTTATGTGCTCACGGGATCGCACATGGATTCGCAGCCCACCGCCGGTCGCTTCGACGGTGCCTACGGGGTCATGTCCTCGGCTCACGCGTGCTTCGCTGTCGCCGATGAGCTACGCGCGGACCCGGCGAAGGCGAAGTACAACCTCGCCGTGGTCAACTGGTTCAACGAGGAGGGGTCCCGGTTCAAGCCCTCGATGATGGGCAGCAATGTGTTCACCGGGAAGGCCGAGCTCGAAGCGGCCCTGGCCACGCGCGACGCCGCCGGTGTCACCGTCGCCGAGGCGCTCGACGAGTTGGGTGAGCGCGGGCACTTCATCGCCCCGGACATCGCCTCCTATGCGGAGATCCACGTCCAACAAGGCCGCAGCATGGAGGAGAACGGCGTGACGATCGGCCTCGTCAACGCCACCTGGGCCGCCCACAAATACGAATTCAAGGTCACCGGGGCGCAGGCCCACAGCGGCTCGACGCTCATGGCCGATCGTCAGGACGCGCTCCTCGGGGCGGCCCGGCTCGTCGTCGCTGCGCGCGAACTGACCGATAAGTTCGAACCCGGCGCCCTGCACACCGCGTGCGGTCAGCTCACGGTCTACCCGAACTCTCCCGTGGTCGTCGCCAGCGAGGTCAGCCTGCTGCTCGACCTGCGTTCGCCCAGCGCCGAGGTGATCGCCGCCGCCCATGATTCGCTCATGGCCACGGTCGCACGGGTCCGCGAAGAGGATCGGGTCGGCATCGAGATCGTCGCCGAGCACAGCTGGGACCAGAACCCCTACTCGGAGGACGGCGTCGAGCTCGCCCGCGCTGCCGCGGACGAGCTCGGGCTCACCTCGGCGCGGGTGATGACCGTGGCCGGCCACGATTCGACGAACTTGAAGGACACCGTGCCCACGGTCATGCTCTTCGTGCCCAGCGTCGCGGGTATCTCGCACAGCCTCGAGGAATTCACCAAGGACGAGGACCTCGTCTCGGGCCTCCACCACCTCACCGAGGTGGTCCGACGGCTGGCGGCAGGTGCCCTCGACGACTGAGTCGACTCGTCACATTCCGAACCGCTGAGGATCGTCAGTCGATGTCGTCGACGTCCTGGTTGTCGTTGACGGGATCGGCGGCGAGCGGTCGGCGGGTCCGTCGCCTTGGATGCCTATCGCCCTGGACGCAGCGATATCGACACCGTCGCCGCGATCAGTCAGGAGTGGCGGTCCCGACCCAATCTGGTGCGGCGCTTTCGTGTGCTCCACTACTCGCAGCTGCCGCGACTGACCCTGCGCGCCGGCCGCGGTCTGGGACTCAGCGCCTGCTGCAACACCGCGTTGTCGAACCACGCCCCGATCGCCGAGGTGGCCCTGGCCCGGGTACGACAGTTTCGGGTCCCGCACACTCCCCCGCGGGCGGAATGGCGGCGGCGGACCGCCTCGGCGATGGCGGACATCATCGAGGACGCACTGACGGTGAACCGCCCGGTATCTCGCAAGCAAGTCGGTAGGCACTCTGCTGGTGACCATCCTCTACACGCTAGGCGTCGAGGAGAGTCTGCGCAGTCGAGGCAACCTCACACAGCATCCCGGACCGACCATTCGCACCGTCCGAGCAAGGCAAGGCACCGAGTGAGGGGAGCAGCTCGCTGATCGCTGTGTGATTGGATCATGCGGCTCCGTTCGGCGTGGGTTCGACGAGCAGGCGCTCGAGGCGGATCTCAGCGAAGCACCAGGCCTGACCGATTTTCTCGTAGCGCTCATGGTAAATACCCCACCCTTGCAGGGAGCGCATTGGGCCTTCTTCGGGGAAGACAAGCCGATCGGAGACGGCCCAAGTCCCGCGTGCGCGGGTCCGGTTCAACAACTCGATTTCGGGGGCGTGGACCTGGTGCACGCTTGTGAGTGGTCCCATCAGATGGCGCAGTCCCTCAATGAAGCTGTGTGCGTCGCTGAAGCTCTGGATGTCATCAGCTCCTCCTGGAGCCCCGGCGATCTCCACAGAAGCGTTGGATAGGAAATCGTCTTCCAACTCTCGCCACCTCTTCTGATCGATGAGCCGACAGTAGCGGGCTTTGAGCTGCGCAATGTCCTCGATGTCGTTCAGCTGGGTCAAACTGCGTTCAGTCATGATAGTCCTCTTGTAGTCATCTGACATTCGGTAGTTTCTGCGTAGCGAACGACGGTTTCCGGGCCGCGATCCGGGGGTGCTCATCGTGCACAGCCGGACACCAGCCCGCTCCTCTGTCCGCACAGGTGCGCGAACGCGCCTGGTTCAGCCGGCAGCAAATGCTTCCTCGATGAGGAGGGTGTCTTCGTAGAGGTGCATCCGGGTGATTCGGCCGTCCTCGACTACCAGGTGCATTGCCGAGGGCGTGGTGAACACCCGACTGGATGATGCAATCGTGTGGGTGAAGGTCCCCAGCAGGATCACGTCTGTCTCGTCGACGACGAATCGCTCCAGGCTCACTTTGCTCTCACCGCTCACGTAGTGTGGCCACATCGTGGTGAAGAAGGGGGCGACCTCGTCTCGCCGGGTACGACGGCCTGTCCACGGCAAGGTATCGCTGCCGGGGACGTACCAGTCGATCTGATCCGCGAACAGCTCCTGGATCCCCTCCTGATCTTGCCGGCCTAAGCGCTCGACGAACTTCTCGACCACAGTACGTGGGGTCGTGGTTTCTGCTGACATCATCCTGCCCTCTTTCGTTCTCGTGTGGATTGTGTTGTCGCCGGCGCGAGAAGCGCGGCCACTGTCTCGTCGTGTCAGTGCTGCAAGAGAAATACTTTGCCGCATATGGGTCCCGAGGCACCGCCCGCCCAAAGCGACATGTCGGAGGGGGAGGGCACGTCGACCTCCACCGGCGTCATCGAGTCCGCGCAGGGGTGCCTTGACCTGACGACTGCGAGAGCCCGGAGTTTGGGTCGGCGAAGCGGGAGATTCCTTGGCGTCGAGCCCACAGCCACATTCCTGCTGCGCTGGCCAGCATGAGGAAGGCGCCCGGCAGCATCACCTCGCCATGTCCAGAACTGCGGTCAATTGTGACCTCTTCGGAGAAGAAGGATGCGACCAGGAGGAGAACGGTGTTGTTCACAGCGTGTAGCACGACTGCCCCCTCGAGGCCGCCGGTGCGCCAAGTGACCACCGCGAAAGCTAGTCCGCAGCAGAAGGTGTACACCACGAGCCACAGGTCGGAGAGCCCGTGGACGGCGGTGAACATTGCATTCGGCGCGAGCAACGCCAAGAGCAGGGCGACTCTGGGACGCGTAGTGAGGGAGCCGAAGCTGCGCGCGAGCAGACCACGTGCAGCATACTCCTCGCCGGCTGCCTGCAGGGGGCTCGTCAGCAGCACGACAGTGAACAGGATGATGGTACTGCCCGGAGTTGCCGGTGGCCCGCTCACTCCAGCCGCCTCACGATTCATCATCGTCCATAAGGTTCCGTAGACAATCCACACGGGCACCAGCACAGCGGCGAAGGTCAATGCTAGTTTCCACCGGAAGCACCCCTGGACCGAGTGCATCCAGCGCGTGGGTTGGCCAAACAGCAGTCGCTGCAGCCCGAGAGAAACCGGGATGAGGAGTCCGAGAGCGAGGTTGCTGGCAAGCAGCAGCGCCGGGGTCATGGTCACGACCCCATCGCCGGACGTCTCTGCCGGCACTAGGCCAAGGCCACACGATTCCGAGACGAGGGTCAATGCCCATGTGAGTGTCGAGGTAGTGGCGACGTAGGCGATCGGAATTACTGCGATGGCCAACGCTGCCTTCCACCAGCGGTACCGGGAGGTGCGGAGGAACTGGTGATACTCCGTCGGTCCCATGGGGAGTCCGGAGCCCCTTTCGCGGTTCGCGCGGTAGTCGTGTGGTTGCATGGTTATCTCCTTTGAGGTGGACCGCTTTCGGCTCCGTAGACGGCGCGTCGGTCGAGAGATGGGGGCATATGACGAGTGCGCACCCGGAATCGTTCTCAGCGGTCGATGCCGTCGGTCTCGATGTCGAGCAATCGATGGTGGCGGAAGGTCAGTGCCCGCTCCACCCCCGCAAGGCCGGCCGCGAGAGCAAGTGCCGTGTTCAGCCTTACTGGAAGGTCGATCGGAGAGGTGAAGGAGGCGAAATGGTCCGCCCAGATCGGCAGGTGTGTGACCAGCTGCAGTAGCTGTGGGGCGAGCAGGATCAGATCGATCGTCAGCACGACGACGGCGCTGGCGGCCAACACGCGTGCTGCCTTGGGGTGCCTTCGGTCAAGCCGTGCGCGCCAGTGCTCCGGGGTGCCCGGCGCAGGGTCGAGCAGAGTCTCACTGCCGTTTGCGCGAACCAGGTGGATCCGCTGCATGCCGTATTTGCCCGCGACGACCTCGATGCTGTCTGATCCCAGCTGGAACTTGGTGGGCATGCCCGCGGTCTGCACGAGGCGGTTGTTCGAGAAGAGTGAGGCGCGGGCCGAAGCATGGTCGATGTCGATCGTCACGGTGGATGCGTCATCGAGATCGATGGCGAATCGTGTGCGCTGCAGCATGAGCGAGGGGCGGAAGGCGAGAAGTGGTGAACCACGGGTGGGTGCCGGTTGATCGACGCCAGAGCCGTCAGATAGACGGTCGTTGTGCGGGCTCGTTCGGCTGGCATTGGTCTCGAGGTCAAACTCGTCGCTCACCATGCTGTATCACCGCTTCCGCGCAAAGTGAGGCCGTTCACCCCACGGTTGTTTAGCATGTACATGCTATTAAGTTAGCACACACATGCTATCTTGGCTACGATGGTGCCATGCCGCCTAGAATCGACCCGGATGCCCGCCGTCAGCAGATTTCCGATGCCGTCATTGATGAGATCGACACGAATGGAATCCGCTCAGTCACCTTCGCTCAGATTGCAGCGCGCACGGGACTGGCCATCGGCAGCATCAGACATTACTTCGGCAACAGCCTGCGTGAGGTGATGCGCTTCACGCTCGATACGCTGATCCAGCGCGCCCAGGATCGCGACCCGAAGCTCGCTGACGCTCCGCTGCAGCGAATCACGGACGCCATCGTCTTCACTGCACCCACCACGGAACAGGAGCGCAAGGAGAATGCTGCGCTCGTCGAGTATCGCGTCATGGCCCGCACTGACCCGGAGTTTGCGGCAGGGATCGCCGCGGCGACGACCGCGGCCAGCGAAGCGGTCCACACGCTCCTGCGAGAGGCATTAGCTGGGCGCGCAGTCGACGAAGCAGCACTGCGACGTGAGACACGCCTGCTCCTCGCCCTGGTCGAAGGCTTTTCTTTCAGTTCGGCGTTGACTTCAGTGCCACTGCAGGAAACGGACGTGCGCGAGGTCGTATCGACAGCTGTGCGACGTCTGCTCGATGCCTATCCACCATCAGCCGGCTCCCGCAACACAGACGACGCTGATTGATTCCGTGCTGGGCTCGGAGGCTTGCCGTGCGAGCCCAGCACCAGGGCAGGCGGGTCCAAGCTCTCACTCGACCGTCTTCCTCCGGGCGGCAGCAAGGACGACTTGTTCTTCCGCGGCGTCGAGTCCGGAACGCCGGGGTCGGTCGAAGCCGCGAGCTCGCTCGTAGTCCAGAGTGCGGCCCACGGTGTTGACGAGTGGTCGCAACGACCCCCCCGCCCCGAGGTACTGCCGCCCATCTCGACGAGCGAAACCACTGTCCGCCAGGGGGAGCCAGAGTGGGATGGAGCGCGGCCCGGCCCAGTATCCGATGCTGTGGGCGAGAAGAATCTCGTCCTCGATCTCCACGAGTTCGCCGGTGAACTCAGTGACTGTGCTCGTGATCTCGAGAAAGCCTCGCATCGAATGGGACTCGCCGACGGCGTCGACGATTCCGAGGAGCTCTCGAGCACCCGCCTCGATGATCCACCCCGCGAGATCGTCAACGTCGATGCACTGCACAAATCGCCCCTCCATGCGCGGGACGAGGACGTCGCCTCCTCGCCACAGCCGCGCCGGCCAGTAGCCGAGCCGGTCGCTCGGATCTCCCGGCCCGGCGATCAGACCGGGGCGAATGATGAGGAGGCGATCCGCGAGCCGCGCAGTGGTGGCGCGCTCTGCGGCGACCTTCGCGTCGGGGTACCTGGAGAGGTCCTGCGGCTCGATCAGCTCGGCTCTTTCATCAGCGCCGGGCGTTCCGGTGTCCGCATAGACAGATACTGTCGAGACCAGAGTCCAGTGCGCCGCCCGGTCCGCGAGCCCGTCGAGCGCGGAAGCCACGAGCGTGGGGTCGTGGGCGAGCTCAATCACCTCATCCCAATGTCCTGCGACACCGGCGTACGCGCCAGGCGATCGACGATCCGCGCACACCAAAGTGGCTCCCTCCGGGATCTCACCCGACTCTCCGCGTGCCAGGCAGACCACGTGATCCCCCCGCGCGAGGGCAACGCGGACGATCGCGCCGCCCAGCCAGCCGGTCCCGCCCAAGACCAGCACGCGCCTCTTGGTCCGCTGTCGTTCACGGTCCTTCGTTGTCATTTGGAATCCACGCGACCGATCGTGTGACCTGCGGCAGCGAAAGCCGATCGCGCACGCTCCCACACCCCGGCGTCGGCGGTCGCAACGCTGCGCAGGTAGGCAGCGGACAGCAGGGCGAGGACGGCAACGCGCTCGGGATCCTCATCGGTGGTCTCTGCAGCCTCATAGCCAGGGATGCCGCCCAGAGAGTGCTCGGCACCCAGAAGCGTCAGCAGATCAGTCGCTCCGGGACTCAAGTGGTACGCATCGGTGAACCAGTCCGATCCGCGGCTCGACAGCTGAGAGCGATCCTCGGAGCCGGCAACGACAAGGACGGGGGCATGTAGATCTGTGAAGGACGGGCGCATGAACGGCAGATGCGTGCGCGCGAACTCATGCAAATCGTCGCCGGCCAGCCCCGTGGCTGCCATCAACACACCGCCGATGACGCGCTCATCCTGATCGCTCTCGGCAAGGCTTCCATCCTCGAGCTCGATGCGCGCACCGAGGAGCATCTGCACCGTCTGTGCTCCCCACGAGTGCCCAGCTGCGACGACCGAGGTCCGATCCATCCGGCCGGCAAGCCCCGGGATGGAAGCCTCGATCGAATCGAGTTGATCCATGATGCTCACGAAGTCGTCGCGGCGAGCCTTCCAGATCGAGCCGAACCGTGAATCGTCGAAGCCAATGCCGTAGCGCCGCGAATCGAGATGAGTGGGCTGAACGACGACAAATCCACGCGAGGCCCAGACAGACGCGAGCGGCGCATAGCCGTCCAGAGACGAACCGTTGCCGTGGGAGAACAGCAGCACCGGCAGATTCGCTCCGCTGGTCGGGGCCGTCACCCGAACTTCGAGGGGAAGCTCACGACCGGGCGAATCGAGGGTTACAGGGGCGATGGAGAGGACGGGCACAGCTGCGCCGAGAACCGCGTCGAGCGATGCGACGACGCCGGAGCCGGTCGCTCTCGTGGGTGTTGACATGGTGGCTTCCCTTCGTGGTAGGGCTCCGGCACAATAGAGCGGAGCAGTGTTCCAGAACTATACGGAACAATGATCCGTTTTGTAAAGGTGCGCCGGTTACGGCGAGGAGGATGGTTATGAGACGCAGTGACGCAGTACGGAACCGTGAGCGTATTGTCGATGCAGCCTCTACGGTGTTCTCGCAGGTGGGAGTTGCCGCGCCCGTCCGCGCGATCTCCGAGCGCGCGGGTTTGGGGATGGGGACCCTCTACCGACACTTCCCGACGCGTGCAGACCTCATCGCCGCGGTGTATCGACACCAGGTGGATGCAGCGGTCGAGGCCGCAAGCGCGCTCGGACGAGACAGCTCGACACCGGTAGCCGCCCTGCACGACTGGGTCGACGTCTTCGTGGACTTCCTTGTCACGAAGCACGGGCTCGCGGAGGCCATCGGGACTGAGGGTGAGGAGTTCGCGAGACTGCATGCGTACTTCCTCGACCGACTCGTCCCGGTTGGCGCGAGGCTGCTTGAGGGGGCAGCTGCGGAAGGAGCGTCTCTCTCGGCCTACGCGTTGCTTCGAGGAATTGGCAATCTCTGCATCGGCGGATCAGGGCCAGGTTACGACCCGACCGAGCTCGCGCACGCCCTTGTCAGAGGTGCTCTTGTGCCACCCTCGCGCATCGTCGACTTGCCGCCGGCATGAACGCATGTCAAGCTCCGATCGCAAAACTTCGTCAGCGAGAGTGAGGACCCCACGGCCTTGTCGGACGGTGGCACCCCGCTGCGCTCGGGAAGGGGTGGGGAAGTGAACAGTCCCTGCTACGACGCCATTGACGTCGTGCTCCAGGACGACAGATACGGGTGAGGTGACCGTGTTGGCACTTTTCACGAGCACCGCGCCCGCCCCACCGGAGACGCGTTGCACAGATCCGGGTCGGATGACTGCTGCCCTCCGATCCGTGAAGGAAATCGATACCCGCCGATAGATCGCCCGCCGAGTCATGAGGAAGCCCGCCGAGGTGGACCACCGGGCATCTGATGTCGGCAGCGGGATCGAGGACTATCTCGGATATCTCGTTCGCGCTCAACGGAACCCCGGAGTCCACACATGCGGACTCGGGTGCGGCATTGAAGTCCAGCGCGCTGAAGATCACGCTGGAGGACCACGGGAATCTCTGAGGCATCACCGGCCGCATGTACCGAATGACAGACCACACGCGGAATGGGAGTTTCGCACGATGACGAACCAGGCGAACTCGCCGAGGACGTTTGAGAACTTCAAGGCCGTCAGGCTCGTCGTTGCCGAACGTGTGCAGTGGCAAACCGGCGAGCACCGCAATTCAGGGGTCATTCATTAGACTTCTCACCAGGTCGAATCTGGATTCAGGCAAGGAGTGTGAACGAAACGTCGACGGACTCTTGGTGCGTGGGCATCGAGTGTCGTGCACGGTCTTTCGCATGACTGAGAGTCCCGACGCCCGCTGGCGTTGTTGGGATCAATCATCGTAGGCGTGCCGCGTCAGCAGCGTAAGTGACTCCTGACATAGGCCAGCGTGTGCACTTCCGGCGAGCGGTTGCCCGGCACCTCCTACTTCGCGACGAAGTGGAGGCGCTTGTTGACGAACTCGCCCATACCGATCGGGCCCATCTCGCGGCCGAAACCGGAGCGCTTGACTCCGCCGAAGGGGATCTCGGCGGCCTCGGCGGCGATGGTGTTGACGTGGGTCATGCCGACCTCGAGGCGGGCGGCGACTCTGTCTGCGCGGGCTTCGTCGGTCGAGAACACCGAGCCGCCGAGTCCGAGGGCGCAGTCATTGGCCAGCTCGAGGGCCTCCTCGTCACTGCTGACCTTGTAGACCGTGGCCACGGGCCCGAAGATCTCCTCGCCGTAGGATTCAGAGTCACGGGGCACGTCGACGAGCACGGTCGGCGAGTAGTAGGCGGCCGGGCCTTCGGAGAGTTCCCCGCCGATGAGCACTCGGGCGCCTTCGGAGACGGCCTTCTTCACCTGCGCGTCGACGGTCTCGGCTGCGGCACGTGAGGACAGTGGCACGTACTCGTTCTCGCCGAGCTTCGCCGGATCCCCCGGAGTGAGCCCGGTGCCGAGGCGGACCAGCTCAGCGACGAAGTCGTCGTAGATGTCGTCCATGACGATGAGCCGCTTGTTCGAGTTGCAGACCTGGCCGGCGTTGTAGACGCGGAACTCCCAGGCTTCGCGGGCGACCGTGACGACGTCATCGGCATCGAGGACGACCATCGGGTCGATCCCACCGAGTTCGAGCACGGCCTTCTTGAGATTCTGTCCGGCCTGGGCGCCGATGATCGCACCGGCCCTCTCCGAGCCGGTCAGGGACACACCTTGGACGCGCGGGTCGGCGATGATCGTCGCGATCTGATCGTGATTGGAGAACAGGTGGGCATAGCCGCCTTCAGGGACCCCGGCGGCCAGGAAGATCTCCTCGATGAGCAGCGCCGAGCGCCCACAGATGTCGGCGTGCTTGAGCATGATGGTATTGCCGAGCACGAGGTTCGGGGCGGCGAACCTGGCGACCTGGTAGTAGGGGAAGTTCCAGGGCATGACGCCGAGCAGGGCGCCGATGGGCAGGGCCTCGATGCGGGCGGTGCCGGGGATGGTGCTCGGGATCTGATAGTCGGTGGCCAGGGTGGGGCCGTGGACGCCGTAGTACTCGATGATGTCAGCGGCGAACTCGACCTCGTCGACGGACTCCTCATAGGACTTGCCCATCTCGAGGGAGATCGCCTTGGCGAGTTCGTCCTTGCGCTCGTGGAAGATCTCAGCGGCCCGCCGGACGATCCCGGCGCGCTCCTGGATGTCAGTGTCCTTCCAGGTCAGATAGGCGTCATAGGCGGCAGTGACGGTGGTTTCGATCTCGGCGTCGGTGGCCTCGGTGAAGGTCTCGACGATCTCTCCGGTGGCGGGGTTCTGGACTCGGTAGTTCGACATAGGATGCAGCTCCTTTGATGTTCGGGTGGTGTTGTCTGTGATCGCATGAGGCATCGTCGGAGGCCGCCGATTCGATGCACGGCGGCGCCGTCGACCCTCACCGATGAGGTCGAGGAATCATCGCAGTCAGTTATCACCCATGCCATCGACGGTAACGCCCGAAACGGGCGCGGACAATCATTCCACTCATGATTGTATTACAATAATTCGCCGGTGGTGTGATTTGTCGACACCGGATGACGAGCGGACATGGAGCGCGGCGTCCTACCGCACCACTTCCCGATGGGTGGCGCCGATCCGCCGCGTCCACCCCCGCGCGTCGAGATGTTCGAGCAGGGGAATGACGATCCGCCTCGTCGTGTCCAGCGCCTGCCGCGCCTGACTCGTCGTGAACGGCTGATCGAGTCCCGCGAGCAGACGCATCGCCTGCGCCGGAGTACGCGGAGACACGATGACCCCATCGCCGAGGCGGAGGATCCTCCCTGCCTTCTCGGCGACGGCGAGCTCCCGCACTCCGAGGCCGAGTTCGCGCAGATCGTGGGCTTCGGGGGCGGCGAAGGGATCGGCCGCGAGCCGACGCTCCACCTCGGCGATGCCGGCTTCGGCAGCCCCGAGATCGGCTTGGTGACCGGGCGGGCGGACCATTCCGTCGACCGTCTCGAGTCCGGCGCGGGACAGTACGGTCGCGACGAGGCCGCGGGCGGGCCCGGCTCCGGGCTTCCCGGTCGCGGTTCCGTCGTCAGGCACGGGAGGTTCGGCACGACGGAGAGCCTCGACGACGGCTTTGACCGGCACTCCGGCCGCCAAAGGCTGCGCCTTGAGCAGTCTGCCCACCAGTGTCCGGGCGGTCTCGATCCAGACCTCCAGCGCGGGACTGTGGACGAGCCAGCCCCCGGCGAGCTCCTCGACCTCGGACGGCAGACTCTCCGGCACCTGCAGACCGAACCGGACGAGAACCCGACGCTGCACGGCCCCGCGGCGGGCCACCTCGGCGAGGATGTCCCCGGTCACCGGTCGAGTGGCCAGTTCCTGCCCGCGCCGACGACCCGCGCCGCGACGATTGAGCTCGGGCGGATCGACGTCGAGGACGAAGACTCCGGCGAAGACATTGCGGCTGCCCGGGCTGCGCAGCACGATCCGGTCACCCACCTGCAGCGGCAACGGGCGATCAAGGGTGAGCCGGGCGTGGTCGGCGTCGAAGGGACGGAGGTGGACGGGGATCGCCGCGGTGCCGATGTGGAGCATGAGCTCGTGCGCTCCGTCGTCGAGGGCCACGCCCATGGTTCGACGCACGTCGATGACCTCGACGAGGGGCCAGGCATCAGGGGTGATGAGCGCATCGCCGCGGTGGATGTCCTCGGCGGGGACATCGCGCAGGTTCACGGCCACGCGGGCGTGGGGCACGACCGCCTCGGCGGAGGAGTTTCGGCTCTGCAGTCCGCGCACCCCGGCCGTCTGCGCGATCGCCTCGCCGGAGATCTCCACGGTCTCACCCGCGCGCAGGGTGCCGGCGGCAAGCGTGCCGGTGACGACGGTGCCCGCGCCCCTGATCGTGAACGCACGGTCGACCCACAGCCGCAGTCGCGCATCGAGGTCCGGGGCGGGCGCAGACGCGGTCACCTCATCGAGGGTGTCAACGAGTCCTGCGATGCCCTCGCCGGTGGTCGCCGAAACCGTGACGACGGGAGCATCGGCGAGAAGAGTGTCCCGCAGCTGCGCTCTGACCTGGGCCTCGGTTCCGGCAACGGCGTCGGGAGCGATGTCAGCCCGGGTGATGACGACGAGTCCGTGGGTGATGCCGAGCGCCAAGATCGCATCCCGATGGTCGCTCGACTGGGCCTGCCAGCCCTTGTCCGCGGCGATGACCAGGCAGACGATGGGGGCGGGACCGACCCCGGCGAGCATGTTCGCGAGGAACCTCTCGTGCCCGGGGACGTCGACGAAGGCGAGTTCGCGACCCGAGGGCAGGGTGGTCCAGGCGAAGCCGAGGTCGATCGTCAGCCCGCGCTTCTTCTCCTCGGCCCAGCGGTCCGGTTCCATTCCCGTCAGGGCGGCCACCAGGGTCGATTTGCCGTGGTCGACGTGTCCGGCGGTGGCGACGACGTAGGTCTCGGTCATGATCGCCGAGGTGGGGTGCGGTGGCCGTCCTCCCCATCGGGTGAGCGACCGCGGATCCGGGCGATGGCCTCGGCGATCCGATCGTCATCGCCCTCAGGCACACAGCGCAGGTCGATGAGGCATCGTCCCTGGTGGACGCGGGCGACGATGGCCGGGTCGCCGAGGCGCAGCTGCTCGGCGAAGGCCTCCGGCAGCTCGACGGTCCACCCCGGAAGGGGCACTCCGGGGGCTCCCCCACCGCCGACGTGACCGTCGTGGGCGACGACGGTGCCCGATGTGGATTCCGCCAGTCGCACGGTTCGGGCCTGCAGCCGGTCGAGGTCGATGTGGAGGGCGTCGCGGACGGGATTCTGAGCATGTGCGACCGTGGCCTCGAGGGCGGCGAGGGTGAGCTTGTCGGTGCGCATCGCCCGGGCCAGCGGGTGCGTCGCGATGGCCTGCACGGCTTCGGTCCGGCCGAGGATGAGGCCGGCCTGAGGTCCGCCGAGGAGTTTGTCGCCGCTGACGATGACGACGTCGGCCCCGGCGCGCAGGGCCCCGGCGATATCGGGTTCATCGGGCAGGGCGTCGTCGGGGTCGAAGAGTCCGCTGCCGAGGTCGGCGATGAGCGGCAGTCCGTGTTCGTCCGCGAGGGTGCGCAGACCCGCGATTTCGACGTCAGCGGTGAAGCCTTCGACGCGGAAATTGCTCGTGTGGACCTTGAGCAGGCTCGCGGTGGCCTCACTGATCGCCTCGGCGTAGTCGGCGAGGTGGGTGCGGTTCGTGGTGCCGACCTCGCGGAGTCTCGCGCCGGTGGTCGTCATCAGGTCGGGCAGCCGGAAGCCCGCGCCGATCTCGATGAGTTCGCCGCGGCTGACGATGATCTCCTCCGCATCGGGCGAGCCCGCGGTCGGGCCATCGGCCCGAGGCCCCCGCGCGGTGGAAGGGTCCGCACGATGACCGCGGGGGCTCGAATGATCGGCGCGCAGCGCGGTGACCGCGAGCAGCAGAGCGGCCGCCCCGTTGTTGACGATGAGGGCGTCCTCGGCGGCGGGGCAGGCGCGCAGTAGCGCCTGCTTCGCGCCCATCCCGCGCTTGCTGCGCTTGCCCGTGGCGAGGTCCATCTCCACATCGACATAGCCGGCCGCGTCCGCGACGGCTCGCTGCGCGGCCTCGGACAACGGCGCCCGGCCGAGGTTGGTGTGGACGATGATGCCGGTCGCGTTGAGCACCGGGGTCAGTGAGGAGGCCGAACGGGAACCGAGCCGATCGATGACGGTGGGGGCCACCTCGGCGGGGGTGATCCGACCGTCCCGGGCGGCGGACTGAGCTTCTGCGATGACGGCCTTGATCGTCGACTGACCGAGTCTCTGAGCTGCGGCGACGACCTCGGGCAGAGCGAGGAGGTGATCGGTGCGCGGGATGCTGCGGCGCGGATCCGACTCGGTCAAGGCGTCCGCTCCTTTCACTGCCGTCGAGGTCCGCTCGGGAGAGCGTTCCTAGGGTGCGGTCCATCGACGTCGACGATGGTAGTGGCGGAGGCGGACGGGAATCGAACCCGCCAGACCGAGATGCTCGGTCTCACCGGTTTTGAAGACCGGGGAGCCCACCAGGACTCGGACGCCTCCGTGCAGAATCTTACCGTGTCGGGCGCAGGCCGCTGCCGCATCGGGAGCATCCAACTTTAGAGACGATGATGTTCGCCGAGGCGAAGGTGAGCGTGCAGCCCTCCGCAGTCAGCGTGTCAATGATCGACTAGAGATCTCGGGTGTCTCGGCCGAGTTGATCCAGCCAGGCAACACGGATATGGTCACCCTCGCGTGCGTAGTCGATGAGTTTGTGCAATCCGATGCGGTCGGCGCGGGATTCTCCGCTGAGCTTGTCCTCGAACGTCTGATCGCACAAGGCGATGGTCTCTTACTACCGGCCGGGATTGTCGCTTTCAGAAGGTAAGAGCACAGATTTCAAGAGTCGACTGCACGCTTCTCGGTACGCCGGGTCACCGTTGCGCATTCGATGGTGCCTATTCGCCGTTCTTGGCCAATCCGCCCAGACGTACGCGCATTCTCCGGCTGGCATTGTTGAGTCCGATGATGTCGACGTGCTTGCCATAGTGTTCGTATTTGTCGGTCACGGAATCCAGTGCAGCGATGGTTGAAGCGTCCCAAAGGTGGGATTGGTGCATATCGATGACAATGTGATCAGGGTCCTCGGCATAGTCGAACATGGTGTAGAGGTCATTCGACGAGGCGAAGAACAGTTCACCTTCGACGGTGTAGCGGGCGGTTGGCTGACCTGAGGTCTCTGTGATTTCTTTGTTGACACGAACGAAGTGAGCAACCCGGTTGGCGAAGGCGACCATGGCTACGATCACGCCGAGGATGACTCCTATGGCGAGGTTATGGGTCCACACTGTAGCGATGACGGTGACAAGCATGACTGTGGTCTCGGATTTCGGCATCCTGGCCAGAGTGCTGGGACGGATGGAGTGCCAGTCGAATGTTGCCCAGGAGACGAACATCATGATCGCCACCAACGCTGCCATCGGGATCAGGGCAACGACGTCGCCAAGGGTGACAACGAGGATGAGGAGGAAGACTCCGGCGCAGAATGTTGAGATGCGGGTGCGAGCTCCTGAGGCTTTGACGTTGATCATTGTTTGACCGACCATCGCGCAGCCGCCCATGCCCCCGAAGAAGCCGGTGACAATATTTGCCACGCCTTGTCCCCAGGATTCGCGGGTCTTGTTGGAATGGGTGTCGGTGACGTCGTCGACGAGTTTGGCTGTCATGAGAGATTCGAGAAGACCGACCACTGCCATGGCCAGGGCGTAGGGTGCGATCACCTGCAAGGTTTCGAGGCTCAGTGGCACGTTCGGAAAGAGAAGAGTCGGCAGTGATTCGGGGAGTTGTCCCTTATCGCCGACATTCGGTACATCAAGAGCCAGGACGACGACAAGGACCGTTAAGACGATGATGGCAACAAGCGGTGCAGGCACGATAGAGGTGAACTTGGGGAGGACGAAGACGACGAGCAACCCCAGCAGGCACAAGGGATAGACCAGCCACGGAACACCAATGAGTTCAGGGACCTGGGAGATGAAAATCAGGATTGCCAAAGCGTTGACGAAACCAACCATGACCTGACGCGGAATGAACCGCATCAACCTGGCAGCACCAACAAGGGCCAGGATCACCTGGGAAACCCCAGCCAGGATTACGGCAGCGATGAAGTAGTCGACCCCATGAGAAGCAACGAGTGGCGCGATCACGAGCGCAACGGCACCGGTGGCAGCGGAGATCATCGCGGGTCTGCCTCCAAGGATCGCGGTCGTGACTGCCATGGTGAATGAGGCGAAGAGGCCGACTCGTGGATCCACGCCGGCGATGATCGAGAAGGCAATGGCCTCAGGGATAAGGGCCAGGGCAACGACGAGCCCACCCAGAATCTCGGTTTTGAGCCAGCTAGGACGTTTCAGAGTCCGACGCACGCTTTGGCGTTCGTCGGGAGTCGGATGGTCTTTGTCATGAATGATTTGGGATGTGGACACAGCAGTCTCCTCAGGCGCGTTTTCGGGGGTCCGTGAACCTTCACGTGATGTCAGAGTTCACATTCAACATTAACGTTGCGTTAGAGTTGAGGCAAACCGTGCCGGAGGCAGGATTCATACGGCGTCAATCGAGGGGATCGTTGTGCACATTGGGGAGATGGCAGAGAAATCGGGAATGTCCTCGCGCACTTTGCGTCATTACGAAGAGATCGGCCTCATCCCTGCCACGGGGAGAACCGAAGGAGGGTTCCGCGTCTATACAGATGAGGATTTTCGCCGGTTGATGACGATTCGTCGCATGAAGGCACTGAACTACACCACCGGCGAGATGGGCGAACTCCTGACCCTGCTCGACATCCTCGAAAGCAGCGCACCTAATGCCGAACGCAGTAGTGCACGAGAGCAACTCGTGGCGCTGCTCGATGATGCCGTGGCCAAGCGGGAGAAGCTGGCAAGGCAGGTTGAGCGCGCTGACGAATTTCTTGGAATCTTACGTAACCGTCTCAACTGAGTTCACCGACCCTGGATTCGGCCTCGTGGACGCTGACGGTCAGGGGTGGGCTCCGCATCAAGCCACCCAGGCTGTCTAGTTGCCAATGATCAGTGAGCTGTCAACTGCCTGCTAAGTGTGGTGAGGCGAGTGCTGATGTCCCCAAAGGCCCTCTCGTAGTCTTGCTCGGTTCCGTTCGTGCTCGGATTGGGAACAGACCAATGGATGACGCTGACGTCGCGGAGAGTTTCATGGGCGCGGTCGCAGAGAGTCACGAGCAAGTCCTCCGGCCCGGCTGTGTTTTCGATAGAACGTGGGCGATGTGTGCTGATGTCAAGGCCGTGTCGCGCAGCAATCCTCTGCGCAAGTGGCGACACAGCACGTGCGGGATGTGTACCCGCCGATGTTGCCGGAATAGTGCTACGACGGGACCAGAGGGCTGCGGCCAAAGGCGAGCGTGCCGAGTTGCCCGTACAGATGAAGACGATCCGCTGGGCACAGGGGCCACGATAGTCGCCCAGACGGTCCAAGACCTCCCTGTGAAGGCGAATGTAACTGCGACGACGGTCGCCCTCTGACGGGGACCGAGAGATGAGCCCCTCCCGTTCCAGGACGCCGAGATGGTGAGTGAGCAAGTTCGACGACAGATCGAGCCGAGCAATGAGTTCACTCGGGGATCGGTCGCCAAGCACAAGGAGATCAATGACTTGCAGGCGTGCGGGATCTCCTAAGGCGGCATGGAGCGCAGAACGACGCACGACCGAAGTTCTCTCATCATTCATTGTCTCAATGTTGACTGAAACATCGCATCGAGGTCAAGGTGGTGGCGATGAATGATTCGACGATAGACACACAGTCGGGGCGAACGAACCCCGGGGCAATCACAGAGGTGTTCTGGGCGTTCCTCCGTCTGGGAGTGACATCCTTCGGAGGGCCCGTCGCGCATTTGGGGTATTTCCGTGATGCGTTCGTCGAGCGCCGCCAGTGGTTCAGTGACCGAGCATATGCGGACTTGGTGGCGTTGTGTCAGTTTCTTCCCGGCCCAGCTTCCAGCCAGATTGGCATGGCGATTGGTCTGCAACGGGCCGGTATCGGCGGGCTATTAGCGGCATGGTTCGCCTTCACCATGCCCTCGGCAATCTTTATGGTCGCCTTCGCCATTGGTCTTGCGAGTTTCGGTGATCTAGCCGGCTCGGGATGGCTGTACGGATTGAAAGCAGCAGCGGTGGCAGTCGTGGCGCAGGCAGTGTTCGGGATGGCGAAAAATCTCACGCCGGATGCCAAACGCGCCACGATTGCAGGAGCCGCGATGATCATCGTGCTCCTCGTACCGAACTCGGCCGTGCAAGGCCTCGCGATTGTCATCGGCGGACTCGTTGGCCTGGTGTGGCTCCGCGGTGACGGTGTCGACGACGAGGGCCCGCGCCACGATCTGGGCTTCCGGGTTTCTCGGACTATGGGTGTGGCCGCACTGACAGCGTTCATCGTGCTGTTGGCGTTGCTGCCGATCGTGGCTGCGATGACAGGCGATCCGAGCCTTCGATTGCTGGACGTGTTCTACCGCTCGGGGTCGCTTGTCTTCGGTGGTGGACACGTGGTGCTCCCGCTTTTGAATGCCGAGACGGTCCAAACCGGTCTCGTCGAGCACAACACCTTTCTGGCCGGATATGGTGCCGCGCAAGCAGTCCCGGGACCACTGTTTACCTTCGCTGCATTCCTGGGAGCCTCCACGACGACTGGGCCGACTGGACTGATCGGAGCGGCCATCGCGCTTGTCGCGATTTTTCTGCCTGCAGGCCTGTTGACAATCGGGGCTCTGCCGTTCTGGGAGCGTCTCCGCCACGCTCGTTGGGCTCGCCGGGCGTTGATGGGCATCAATGGTGCCGTCGTCGGCATTCTTGCCGCGGCTCTCTACGACCCGGTATTTGCTCAGGGCATCACTTCACCGACGACCTTGGCGCTGGCGGTCGTGGTGTTTATCGCTCAAACGAAGTGGAACTTACCGGCCTGGGCTGCGGTCATTGGCGCTGGCCTGGTCGGGCTGATCTTCTTGTGAGGAAGACGTCGAAGCTTCCGAGTTCCGGAGTCTGGGCATTCGGGTGGCACGAAGATTGGCGAGCATGCTGTGGCTGAAAGTGCGTTCGCTCCAGATAATATTCCGTTCCGGCCGTGCTCATACTGGGGAGAGAAAGGAGGCGATCCGTTCCAGGGTGTCGAATTTCAGTGAGTAGTATGACCAGACACCTCGCTTCTCCCGGTGGAGGACTCCGACTTCGACGAGGATCTTCAAATGATGGGAGACAGTCGGCTGCCCTAAGCCCACTGGCTCGATGAGGTCGCAGACGCATGCCTCCTTGTCTTCGTGCGCCGAGACCAGAGACACCAGTCGCAACCTGGTCGGATCAGCTATGGCCTTCAATATCCGGCCGAATTCCTGCGCGTCGGCTTGACTGATCGGCTCGGCGGTCAGCGACGTGCAGCAGGTGGCTAGGGCCGGTGTGGGCAGTGTCTGTTCAGTCATCACTCTTCCATTATGCCTATACATTGACACATGTCGATACGAAGCGTTTAGACTCATATCGACAACCATCGATGTTTGAGTGTGAATCACCGACAATCTGGCCTTAGAGGAGATCCATGAGCGCCTCCGCGACAGCCCGCACTACCGAACCGGGCCCCGCAAGACTATCGACTCTCGACCGCTTCTTACCGGTCTGGATCATCGCGGCCATGGGCCTCGGCCTGCTTCTCGGTCGCCTCGTACCGGGCATCGGAGCCGCGTTGGACTCGGTGAAGGTCGCCGATGTGTCGTTGCCAATCGCGGTGGGGTTGCTGGTGATGATGTATCCGGTGCTGGCCAAGGTCCGCTACAACGAAACCGGCCGGGTCCTGGGCGATAAGAAGTTGATGATCACCTCGCTGATCATCAACTGGCTGGCTGCGCCAGCATTCATGTTCGCTCTCGCCTGGATCTTCCTCCCCGATCTGCCCGAATACCGGACCGGACTGATCATCGTCGGCCTCGCCCGCTGCATAGCCATGGTCCTCATCTGGAACGACCTCGCCTGCGGTGACCGCGAAGCCGCCGCCGTCCTCGTCGCGATCAACTCGGTCTTCCAAGTCCTCGCCTTCGGACTCCTCGGCTGGTTCTACCTGCAGTGGCTGCCAAACCTCCTCGGACTGCCGACGACCAGCAGCGAGTTCTCCTTCTGGGCCATCACTCTCAGCGTTCTCGTCTTCCTCGGCATCCCACTGCTGGCAGGTTTCCTCACACGCACCATCGGCGAGAAGACCAAAGGCCGGACCTGGTACGAAGACCAGTTCCTACCCAAGATCGGGCCATTCGCGCTCTGCGGACTGCTGTTTACGATTGTCCTGCTTTTCGCCTTCCAGGGAGATGAGATCACCTCGAACCCTTTGAACGTGGCGCGTATCGCTTTGCCGTTACTGGTCTATTTCTTTGTCGTCTTCGCCCTCGGAATGGTCGTAGGTCGTGGCCTTAAACTCGGGTACGAGAAGACGACCACGCTGGCGTTCACTGCTGCGGGTAACAACTTCGAACTCGCCATTGCCGTGGCCGTTGGGACATACGGTGTGGCTTCCGGGCAGGCGTTGGCTGGTGTCGTCGGTCCACTCATCGAGGTCCCCATCCTCGTCGCACTTGTCTACGTCGCCCTGTGGGCGCGCCGCCGCTTCTTCCCCGAACACGCTAGAAGTCTGGAGCCGCAGAGATGACATCACCAACCCCAACACCTACTGTCCTCTTCGTCTGCGTCCACAACGCAGGCAGATCCCAAATGGCCGCGGGATACCTCCGCGAACTCGGAGTCGATCAGGTCGAGGTTCGCTCCGCTGGCAGCGAACCAGCGCACATGCTCAATCCTGTCGCCATCGAAGCCATGGCAGAAGTAGGCATCGACATCACCGACCAGCAGCCCACAATTCTCACACCGGACACAGTGAAAACCTCGGACGTGGTCATCACCATGGGATGTGGAGATGCCTGCCCGATCTTCCCAGGTAAGCGCTATGAAGACTGGGACCTCGATGACCCAGCCGGACAGGGAATCGAAGCAGTCCGCACCATCCGCGATGACATTCGCAACCGAATCACTACTCTCCTCACAACCCTGTCACTGCCCACCATTACTTCTACGGATGACCATCATGCATGAGAACACACCAGTCACAGACCTGCCCGTCGCCGTCATCGGTGCCGGACCCATCGGCCTGGCCGCCGCCGCTCACCTGAGCACACGCGGGATCGAACCGATAGTCTTCGAGGCCGGGTCAGCTCCGGCAGCCGCCGTTCGCGACTGGGGACACATCGGGCTCTTCTCCCCATGGAAATACAACATCGACGACGCCGCACGCACACTGCTGAAGTCAACAGATTGGCAAGAACCAGATGGTGACTACCTGCCTACCGGAGCAGAACTCGTCACCGACTACCTGGCACCTCTGGCTGAGACCCCTCAGTTGCGCGAGACGATCCATACTCAAGCCCGGGTCATCGCGGTCAGTCGAGTCGGCATGGACCGCACACGCACCCCTGGCCGCGAGAATGGGGCCTTCCTCGTCCGCGTACAAAAGGCCGACGGTCAGATCGAGGATCATCACGTGCGGGCCGTCATCGATGCCTCCGGCACGTGGGAGTCGCCGAACCCTCTCGGACAAGCCGGTCTTCCTGCCATCGGGGAGACAGCTACTAGAGAGGCAGGTCGTGTTACATCGCCGTTGCCGGATGTGCTCGGGCGCGACCGTGACCAGTTTGCTGGGCAGCACGCCCTCGTCGTCGGTTCCGGCCATTCGGCTGCCAACACACTGCTGGCACTGGGAGAGCTGAGCGAGACTGCACCGGGTACCCGCATCACCTGGGCTATTCGCGGCGCTGATCCCTCCACTGTCTACGGCGGCGGTGACCAGGATGGTCTACCGGCTCGCGGGGCCTTGGGTGCCCGCCTGCGCCATCTCGTGGAAACCGGCCGAATCGAGGTCCACACCTCGGTGACCATCACTAAGCTGAACTCCACCGACGGACTCGCCGTCACCGGGACCACACCTGATGGACCGGTCTCCTTCGACGTTGATCGAATAGTCCCGACGACAGGGTTCCGTCCCGATCTCGATTTCTTGAGAGAGATCCGCCTCGATCTCGATCCTGTTGTTGAAGCACCCACCAAGCTGGGCCCGCTCATCGATCCGGAGTATCACAGCTGCGGGACCGTCGCACCCCACGGAGCCAAGCTCTTGGCTCACCCGGAGAAGGACTTCTTCATCGCGGGCATGAAGTCCTATGGACGGGCTCCCACGTTCCTCATGTTCACCGGGTACAAACAAGTCCGGTCTATCGTCGCCGCACTCGCCGGCGATCAGACAGCAGCCGACAGGGTGGAACTCGTCCTACCCGAGACCGGCGTCTGCTCTGCCGATATCGGATCCTCCTGCGACGCACCTGCAACGACCGTTGAGGACGATGCAGGCTGTTGCGTACCAACAGAGCCGGTGACCATCGGCATCCCCACGGGACTGGCCCATGGTCGCTCCGCCGTTCGGGAGGCGGAATGACGACCCCACTGCGTGTGCTGTTCGTCTGTGTGAAGAACGGCGGCAAATCACTGATGGCCGCCGGCCTCATGGGCAGCATCGCCGGCGACACGGTCGACGTGCGTTCGGGAGGAACCAAGTCCGGCAGTGCTCTCATTGACTTGTCGGTGCAGGCGCTGGCCGAGCTGGGCATCGACATCAGTCAGGGCAGGCCGAAACCGGTGACTGAGGCTGATCTGAAAGCCGCCGATATCGTCATCGCCCTTGGCCGTGAAGCAACTGTGAACGTTCCCAAAGGCACGCAAATCGAGAACTGGGATACCGCCGAACCGTCTGAGCGGGGAATCGAGGGCATTGAGCGCATGCGCCTCGTTCGCGAAGACATCAAAAAGCGAGTCGAGAACCTTCACACACAACTAGCGCCATGAGCGACATCCATATTCGCGGGACTATCAGTTCGGACTGGCCCGCGGTCAAGGACATCTACACCATCGGCATCGAGACCGGCCACGCCACATTCGAAACAGCGCCCCCGACCACCCGAGAAGAATCTTCCGGGAAGAGGCGCCTTGATATGTGCCTAGTGGCCATCGATCCAGTTGTTCGCATCCAGGGGTGGGTCGGCAGTGTGAGCTTAATACCGGCGGGATCAGCCATCGCTGCCCAGGTGAATATACTCGTCGTCAGGGTCTTCCAGTCGACGTCGAAACCGAGGATGCGGGCGACCCTGCGGCGGATCTCGCGGCCGTCTGAGCGCATATCGAGATCGTTGATCCACTCGTCAACGGCGGACAGCCATGCTGCCTGTGAGGTCGCCAGCGTGGCCTGCATGTGCAGGAGTGCGCACCCGCGATGAAGCGCGGAGGTCCCTTGGGTGCGGGCGGGCTGACGGACTCCAATCGAGGAGTTCTTAGGCCAATCGGGCCGGCTCTGCGGGGCTGTTGCGCCTTGATGTTAGTCTCACCGTATGACTGCCACCCAGGAACGCCTGACCTCATTGGCTCACGGTGGAGGCTGCGCTTGCAAGATCCCGCCGGGCGAGCTCGAGGACGCGGTCAGGGGCCTGACCGGACAGAGTGCGCCAGAGGTCCTCGTCGGCCTCGATGACGGCGATGACGCTTCGGCGGTCCTCGTTCGCAACGATCTTGCGGTGCTCTCGACCGCAGACTTCTTCACCCCAGTCGTCGACGATGCCTACGACTGGGGCCGCATCGCCGCCGCCAACGCTCTCTCCGACATCTACGCGATGGGCGGGGCGCCGGTCACGGCGATCAACCTCGTCGGCTGGCCCCGGGAGAAGTTGCCGATGGAGCTGCTCACCGAGGTGCTGCGCGGCGGGCTCGACGTCGCCGGACAGGCGAACTGCCCAGTCGCCGGCGGGCACTCGATCGACGACCCCGAACCCAAGTACGGCATGGCCGTCACCGGCATCGCCCACCCCGGTGAGCTCATGCGCAACGACGCCGCCGAGGCGGGCCTGCCGTTGACCCTGACCAAACCCATCGGCGTGGGGATCCTCAACAACCGCCATAAGCAGACCGGCGAGTACTTCGACGAGGCCGTGGCGACAATGGCCGAGCTCAACGCCGAGGCATCGCGGGCCGCCGTGGCTGCGGGCATCAAGGCGGCGACCGATGTCACCGGCTTCGGATTGCTCGGTCACCTGTTCAAGATGGCTCGAGCCTCGGGGGTCGGGGCGGTCATCGACGCGGCCGCGGTGCCCCGCCTCAACGGAGTCGACGAGTCGATCGCCGATGGGTACGTCTCCGGCGGTACCCGGCGCAACCTCGATTGGGTGCGCCCTCACCTGAGCGCGGACGACTCGGTGGCCCAGGACGATCTGTTGTTGCTGGCAGACGCCCAGACCTCGGGCGGACTGCTCGTTGTCGGCGAGCTTCCGGGTTATCCGGTCATCGGCGAGATCGTCGCCGGCTCGGGCGTCCACGTGCGGTAGTTCGATTTCAGAGATCCGTGACCGGCAGCGCAAGGCGCGCGGTTCATCCTATTCGTGATTCGATTCCCGCGAAGATGATGTCGAGGCCGCGCTTGTAGAGCAGCTCGTTCCGCTCTCGGCCCGACGGATGCTGTCTGAGCAGTTCGGACATCGGCGATCCCGCATCCTTTGGCGCGAAGATCGTCGTCGGCGAGAGTGCGTCAAGTGCAGCTCCGAACGCGAATGCATCCAGCACTTCCAAAGTGGTGAGAACTTCACTGTCGGGCAATCCCGACTTCTGCAGACACTCGACGAGAGATTCGTAGAGTCGCATTGTGTCCGATTCGTGAATGGTGACCCCGAGCAGATGGATCATCACCCGCGGGTGGTCCGAATACAACCGCCAAAGAGCATTCACCCCCTCCCGCAGCGAATCTCTCCATGCCTCTCCGATAGAGGGGTTGAATTCGTATTGCCTGCTGAGGACTTCGCGCATCGCCTGGATGATGCCTTCGCGACCATCCACGTGGTGATAGAGCGAGGACAGACTGACTCCGAGCTTTTTGGCCAAGGGTTGAATCTTGAGCTCGTGCCCTGCATCGACCATCTCAATCGCGGCAGACGCGATCTTCTCCGGGCTGAGAAGCGGTGATACCGGTCGAGCCATGAAGCAGTCTCTCTCTCAGACGACGATGTGATCTGGTTGACATTCTCTCTCACTGCATGCACTATTCTAGTTAACCGAAAACTTTTCGTTTAATAGTCGTTCTTCCCCGGGCAGAGAGGCCCCCATGAGTTCTGCACCTGCGCGCCAGCTGTCACCCGTCGACGACCCACGCGTCCCGCTGCGTATGGGCAACGGCAGTGCCGTTTTCCTCGTTTCGCTGGCTGGCCTGATGATGGCCAATCTTGCGCCGCTGATCATGTCGGTCTTCGAGCAGGTCGGGTTCGATGTCGTCGCTTCGGGAAACATCCTCACGTGGGGACTCTTCGCATCGGCTGTGATCGGACTGGCGACATCACGCGCTGCAGCAGGATCACATCGTCGATCTTTGGCCGCGGTCGGACTCATCGTTGCGGTCGTCGGCTTCGGAGCGGCCGCGATTGTCACACACTCCGGCTGGGTCGTAGCGACCTTCATTCTCGGCGCCATCGGTGTCGGTACTGCGATTTCGACTTCGGGAGCCGCTATCGCAGCACTGCGCAACCCCAATCGGGTGAGTGCGACGAGCGGAGTGGTCAATCGTCTGTTGGTCATGGTGGTGCTTGCCGTCATCCCGATGCTCGGTCTTGCGCAGGCGAATGTGTTCGGGGCACTTGCGCTGTTGTCTCTAATAGCTCTCGCCGTCACGATCTGGCTACCCAACACTCCGGAGCTCGCGATCGTTGACGTTGCGGACGAGTCTCCGACGGTACCGACGAATGCACCGCGACGTGTGCTCTTCGCCGGGATTGGAGTGCTCATCGTGTTCCCTCTCTGGGGCACCAGCGAAGACGCAGTGTGGACACTTGCTCCCACCCTCGGCAACGCTGCCGGCCTGAGCGAACAAGGTCTCGGGTTCGCTCTCAGCGCGGCAGCGGGGGTCGGGGCCGGCGCCATGGTGATCGTGACACTGAGCGGTCGCCGGATCGGACGGGCAGTGCCGCTGGCAATCGCCCTCCTCCTCGGCGGGGCGACGAAGATCTGGATCGGTCTGACCGGTGATCCTCAGACGCTGGCTGTGCTCATCGTCGTCGTCAACACCATCTACGCCTTCGCGTTCGTCCTCTTCATCGCCACCGCGGCCGGACTCGACGCGCGGGGCAGATGGTCCGGTCCTCTCATCGGCGCCTACATCGTCGGTTCGAGCTTTGCTCCGATCATCGGCGCGTGGGTCATCGACGGTGCGGGAATTCCGGCCTTTGGAGTGAGCATGGGCATCGTCAGCTTCATTCTCATCATTCCCACGGTACTCATCGCACGGGTCTCCACCGGAGTGGAGGAAACGCTCACCCACCTCGGCGAAGTCGAACCCACGCGCTGATCGATTCGCCGCCGCCCCTCACCCACGCAAAGGACGCCATGACCACAATACTGTCGAATGCCACAGTCTTCACCGGCCACGAGCACGCGCCGATCAACGATGCGGTGGCCTTCGATTCGGGTCGCATCATCGCTGTCGGCGACCGTGCGACCGTGCTCGACATAGCCGAAACGACCACCGCGCCGGAGCACACGGTGGAGGAGATCAACCTCGACGGAGCCCTCGTCACCCCTGGCTTCGTCGAAGCGCACACTCACCTGCTGATGTTGGGCCAGACCATCGACAAGGTTCAGCTGCGCGACTGCACCAATCTGGACGAGATTCGTGATCGCCTGAGGAGCAGGCGCGAGGAACAGCCGGAAGCCGACTACATTCTCGGTTCGGGTTGGATGTTCGAAGCCGTCCCCGGCGGCAGACCGACAGCAGCGATGATCGACGAGGCGATCGCCGATCTGCCGGTACTCCTCGATTCCAACGACGTCCATTCGTCGTGGGTGAACACGGCCGCATTGACTGCGATGGGCATCGACGCACAGACGCCCGACCCTCCTGGCGGCAAGATCGTTCGAGACAACAACGGCGAGGCCACCGGCTTCCTCCTCGAGAACGCTGCGGTCGAGTACGCGTGGTCGTATCTCGAGACCATCACGACCGATGACGACCGGGATCGATTTCTTGACAACGCCTTCGATGTCTACCTGCGGAACGGAGTCACCGCAGCAACCGATATGGCAGTGGGCGAGGCAGAAGCGGCCACGTTCGTTCGACGGCTCAACCGTGACAGTCGCCTGCCGTTTCCTGTCGTCGGCTATTGGCTGCTTCGCCCCACCGGCGATCCGCAGAGAGACCTCGAGTCAGTCGCCCGAGCGGCGCAGATACGCGATCAGATCGCCGCCATTCCTGGATCCGAATGGTTTCGCATCGTCGGCGTCAAGTTCATACTCGATGGTGTGATCGACGCCTGCACGGCGGCCATGCGGGAGCCATACTCTGATGGATCGCACGCCGATCCGATATGGTCGTTCGGTTCAGCTGCGCCCGTTGCAATTGCGGCGGATGCTCATGGTCTGGACCTCGCCATGCATGCGATCGGTGACCATGCCAGCGAGATCGCACTCGATCTCGTCGCCGCATGCATACGAGCCAACGGACCGAAAGTTCGCGCACCACGCATCGAACACCTCGAGTCGGTGACCGATGAGACTATCGGTCGGATGGCGGCACTCGGAGTTGTCGCCTCGATGCAGCCTGTGCACTGCGATCCGGCGATCATGGCCAACTGGATGACGATGCTCGGCGGTGAACGTGCGGAGTCCGGCTTTCCCTGGCACAAGTTCCGCGAGGCCGGCGTGCACATGGCCCTGGGGACCGATGCCCCGACCGCGCCTCATTTGGCCTCCCACAACCTGTTCATCGCCCTGACCACCCGATCAGCACTCAAGCCGGGGACCAAGGTCTATCATCTCGAACGAGCCTTCACGCCTGCCCGAGCCTTGAGTTCACTCACGCTCGCTGCTGCTCGTGCAGGAGGGTTCGACGATGGCATCGGCGAGATCATACCCGGCGGGAGAGCAAACTTGATGGTGCTGGACGCCGATCCGTTCTCGGACGACAGAGACGCTCTGCTCGAAGCACACGTCAAGGCCGTGGCCATCGACGATTCGTTCCGATGGCTGGATGCGTCATCACACGACAAGTCATGAGCGTGTGAGGAGATCTCGGAAACCACGGTGAACGACTACACTCCGGTGGTGATCGAGTCGTCGGTGATGCCGGCCGCGCGCCTGGCCTCGCGGCGAGCGCGCTGCGGTTCGACGACGTGCCGGGGATCCTTCGTCGAGTCGATGCCGGCCTCGAGCATCCCGAACCGGGTATACGCCGAGGCGGCTGCCAGTGCCGCACCGGAGACGACCGACACGGCTCGCAGCACAGCTCGGGTCTTCCAACTGCGCCGGCCGGATCCGAGTCCCGAACCAGCACCGAGTCCCGAGCCGGACCCTGCACCACCGTCCAGCTTCTTCGCGAATACCCTGGCCCCCACCTCGACGGCGGCGGCACCGACGGCACCGGCGATGAGCAGCGTCTCGGCCCGGTGCAGCTTGTGCCCCGGTTCGCCCTCCTCCATCGGATCCACCTCGGCGGGGTGCATTCGCTTCTTCATCCGATCCATCGCAACGACATCACCGGCGGCCCCCATGAGCGCGAGCAGGCGGGCCGGCCCGGTCTCCCGCACGGGCGCCAGGGCCATGGCGGCACCGCCTGCGGCCAGGGACGCCGAGGACACGAACACATACGGCAGACCGTTGCGTCCGGCGGCGTTCCAGGTCGGCACCGCCGTATCGCCGAGCAGCACAGCGGTGTAGGCGGCCAGAGGTGTCGCGAACAGCGCGGATTCGAGGGCCGCGGGAGTCTCCATCGCATGCAGAAGGCGGCGCAGCGGCCCCAAGGGCAGCAGCTTCTCCCCGGTCACCCGGTCGAGTTCGATCGCGAAGGTCACCCCCGCTCCGACGCCGAAGCCGGAGAGGATCCAGGTGCCCAGACTCATCGGCGAGGACACCTTGACCACGCGCATCATATTGATGAACCGCTCGGGTCGTCCGAGGTCGGCGACGAGCGCTGCTCCGCCGACTCCGGTCGCCGTGATCGCCGTCATCCGGCTGGCGATCCGCAGCCCCGGACGGTCGGTGAATTGAGCGCCGAGTCCCAGCAGGGTCGACCCGCCGGCCAGTCCGCCGAGGAACAGGTAGAGCGCGATCTCGTGACCCCACGGCGGAGCCTTGACGATGGGCCTGCCGTAGTAGGACGTGAACTCGACGTCCTCGACCATCGGCATCTCACGATTGCCGTCGGAACCGCGGTTCTTCCAGCCCTGACCGCGTCTACCGCCGCCTGAGCCGCCCTGACCGCCGGGTCCACCCTGACCGTCGCGACCGTCACCGGGCCCGCGACCGCCTCGGCGACGTTTCCGGCGACCGCCTTCTGGCTCAGGTGGGCGGTAGGAATCGAATTCGGATGTGCTCAACGCCGGCTCCCGAGGAACGCCAGTCCCGCGGCCGCGACCATGCCCAGTGCGGCGACACCTGCGGACGCGAACATGCCGGGCAGGTCCTTCGTCGCCACCCGCGGATCCGGCGGCAGACCGTAGACCTCGGGCTCGTCGAGGAGGAGGAAGACCGATCCGGTCCCGCCGACCCCGTCGTTGGGGTTCGCTCCGTAGAGGCGGGCCTCGGTCAGGCCTTTGGCGTGGAGGTCGGCGACGCGCGCATGAGCCTGGGAGACCATGTCATCCCGGTCGCCGAACTTGATCGACTGGGTCGGGCAGGTCTGCGCGCAGGCCGGTTCCTGACCCTCGACGAGGCGGTCGTAGCAGAGCGTGCACTTGTTCGCCGTGTTCTTGTTCGGCACATCCATGTCCGCGGCCTTGCGATCGTCACGATCGGTCGGCGTGTTGATGGTGCCGTCGTCGCGGCGTTCGATGACGCCGAAGGGGCAGCCGGCCACGCAGGTGCCGCAGCCGTTGCAGACGTCGTTCTGCACCACGACCGTGTCGAACTCGGTGCGGAACAGGGCGCCCGTGGGGCACACATCGAGGCAGCCCGCGTGCGTGCAGTGTTTGCACACGTCCGAGGACATCAGCCAGCGGAAGTCCGCGGTGTCCGGCGGGGTGGTGTCGAGCGCGGCGATGTTCTCCGGGTCGCTGGGCTCCAGGGCGCCGGGGGCCAGCAGGTCGATGCCCAGCGGCGGCGTCGAGGGCAGGCCGTTCGCGTCGCCGGCAGTCCCCGAGGATCCGGACGCGGCCGCCCCGAGGGCGCCGTCGAGCGGTTGGGCACCGGCCGACTCATCGGTCCGGGGGCGGATGCTCGGCATGCCGAGGTTGACGAGCTTGCGCCCGGACTCCCGGGCCTTCTCGATCCGCTCCGAATCCTGTTCGATGAAGGCGACGTGGCGCCAGGTGTTCGCGCCGAGGCTGCCCGTATTGTCGTAGGAGGAGCCAAGGAGTTCGAAGGTCCCGTCCTGGGGGTTGCGGTTCCATTCCTTGCACGCGACCTCGCAGGCCTTGCAGCCGATGCAGATCGAGGTATCGGTGAAGAATCCCTTGCGATGGTGCGTCGTGTCATGCCAGTGACCATCGGCGATGGCGCCCCCGTCACGTGTCGGTGCCGACATCAGTCCTCCTCACCTTCGCTGCTGTTCCCATTGTCCACCCGAGGGCCGTCGTCCTCGCCGAGGCGGCCCGTCTCGGCCGCGTCCGCGTCCTCACCGATGTAGCCCCGGTCCGGATCTCCGTCGGTGGGGTCCCCGTCGACGGCGCGGTTGGCATCGGCTGTCTCGCTCGGCTCATCGCGCGCCTCGGCGGGTTTCCGATTCGCCTCGGCGGGGCGCAGGTCGACGCGTCCCGACCGATCATCGGCGCTCGCGGTTCCGCCGGAACCATCTGCCGAACCGTCGGTGGAACCGGTCCCACCGGAACCGTCGGTGGTGCTCTCAGCTTCCTCGCCCGCCTCGGCGCCGAGGGTCTTGCCGGGGCTGACACCCACGGCCGAATCCCCACCTCGGTGCGGGTGGCCGCCCTGGTGCGCCGGGGAGTCGGCGGCCGCGGAGCGTTCCACGTTCTCGTCGCTGGCGGTGATGAGCTGGTTGCCCGACTCCGGGCTCAGCCCGGCCTCTCGCTGGTACTTCTCGACGAAGTCGACGAGCTCGGGACCGCGCGGACGCCTGCCGGGCATGATCGTGCCGGCCACGTACTTGCTGTTCTGGATGAACACGTTCGGATCCATCGTCACGCCGAGGAGGTCGTTGGCCGAATCCCCCTCGACCACGGCTGCGGTTCCCCCGACGCCCCAGTGGTAGGGCAGACCGATCTGGTGGACGGTCTTGCCGCCGATGGTCAGCGGATTCATCCGGCGGGTGACGAGCACGCGGGCCTCGATCGCGGCCCGCGGAGAGACCAAGGTGGCCCATCCGTAGGGCTCGAGTCCCACCTCGGCGGCGAGCTCCGGGGAGATCTCGCAGAACATCTCCGGCTGCAGTTCGGACAGATACGGCAGCCACCGGGACATGCCGCCGGCGGTGTGGTGTTCGGTCAGTCGATAGGTCGTGAACACATAGGGGTAGACCTCGGAGCCGGGGAAGCCGGCGCCGGGTGCCGAGAGATTGTCCTCACGGCGCATGACCCTGCGGGTGGGGCTGTTCTGCTGATCGTAGAGCGGGTTGGCCACGGTCGATTCCTGCGGCTCATAGTGCGTGGGCAGCGGCCCGTCGACCATGCCGCTGGGCGCGAAGAGCCAGCCCTTGCCGTCGGCCTGCATGATGAACGGATCGTCTCCGTCGAGGTTCGCGGTCCCGCCGTAGGCCTTGTCCGAGCGCGCTTGGGGCGCCCGGTCTACGGGGAAGTCGGGCACGTCCTTGCCGGTCCACTTCCCGGCCTCGGCATCCCACCAGACGAACTTCTTCCTCTCCGACCAGGGTGTCCCGTCCGGGGCCGCCGAGGCGCGGTTGTAGAGGATGCGACGGTTCGCTGGCCAGGCCCACGCCCATTCGGCGGCGGTCTCGTCCTGTTCGGAGCGCGGTTTGCGGCGGGCGGCCATATTCTCCCCGCCGGCGTAGATGCCGGCGTAGATCCAGCAGCCTCCGGCCGTGGTGCCGTCATCGGTCATCTGGTTGAAGTTATCCAGCGGCTGCCCGTCCTTCTCACCGCCGACGTAATAGCCGTTGATCTCGGCGAGCACGGATTCGGGTTCGACCTCACCCTCCTCGTCGACCGGGTAGTCCCAGGTCAGGTCCAGCAGCGGACGATCACGGGGGTCCTCAGAGTGCTTGAGCTTCTCGCGCACCCGCTGGCCGAGTTCGAAGAAGAAGTCGAGTTCGCTCTGCGCATCACCGGGCGGGTTGACGGCCTTGTGCCGCCACTGCACGAGGCGCTGCGTCTGCGTGAAGGTGCCGGCCTTCTCCGTGTGGTTGGCGGCGGGCATGAAGAACATCTCGGTCTCGATGTCCTCGGTCTTGAGCTCGCCGGTGGCGATCTCCGGCCCGTTCTTCCACCAGGTGGCGGATTCGATGAGGCTGAAGTCGCGGACGACCATCCACTTAAGGTGGCTCATCGCCATCCGCTGCATGCGGCCGTTCGCCGATCCCACGGCCGGGTTCTGCCCGAGCAGGAAATATCCGTCCACGCCGTCATTGAGCATCCGCACCTGCGTCTGATACGTGCCGTGGGCGCCGTTGATGCGCGGCACGTAGTGATAAGCGAAGTCGTTCTCCGGCGTCGCAGCGTCACCCCACCAGGCCTTGAGCAGGTTGACCGCGTAGCTGCGCCCATTGGACCAGAAGCCCTTGTGGGTCTCAGGGGTGCCGACGGAGGCGACGTAGTCGTCGAAGCGGTCGTGGGCTCCGGCGCTGGGCATCGGCAGGTAGCCGGGCAGCAGGTTGAACAGGGTCGGAATGTCGGTCGAGCCCTGGATCGTGGCGTGCCCGCGCAGCGCCATGATGCCGCCTCCGGGGCGTCCCATGTTGCCCAGCAGGAGCTGGAGGATCGAGGCGGTGCGGATGAATTGCGCGCCGAGGCTGTGCTGCGTCCACCCGACCGCATAGGCGAAGCAGGTGGTGCGTTCGCGACCCGAGTTCTGGGTGATCGACTCGACGAGGTAGTCGAAGTCGGCGGGTTTGATGCCGCAGTTGTCGGCGACCATTTCCGGCGTGTAGCGGGCGTAGTGGCGCTTGAGGATCTGGAACACGGTCCGGGGGTCCTCGAGACTCGGGTCGGTGACCGGGGCGCCCGCCTCGTCGGTCTGGTAGGACCAGGTCGAGTTGTCGTAGGAGTTCGTCTCCGGATCGTATCCGGAGAACAGTCCGCCCAGGTCCTCGGTGTCCTGGTAGTTGTCACTGATGAGGTTCGTCGCGTTCGTGTAGGCGCGGACGTACTCGTCGAAGTAGGTGCCATCATGCAGGACCCGGTTGATGAGCGCACCGAGCAGCACGATGTCGGAGCCCGCCCGAATCGGGACGTGCTTATCGGCGATCGCGGTGGTGCGCGTGAAACGAGGATCGACGTGGATGATGCGGGCACCTCGGGCCTTGGCCTCGCTCACCCATTGGAAGCCCACTGGGTGGCACTCGGCCATGTTGGATCCCTGGATGATGATGCAGTCCGCATTCGCCATATCCTGGACGGGTTGTGTGGCGCCGCCTCGCCCGAACGAGGTTCCCAAACTGGGAACCGTGGCGGAGTGTCAAATACGCGCCTGGTTCTCGATCTGAATCGCGCCCGCCGCCGTGTAGAGCTTCTTCGCGAGGTAGTTCTCCTCGTTGTCGATCGTCGCCCCGCCGAGGCTGGCGATCCCCATCGTGCGACGCAGCGGGTGACCTTTGTCGTCGAAGTCCTCCCAATGATTGCGGCGGGCTTCGATGAAGCGGTCAGCGATCATGTCGATCGCGGTATTCAGATCGAGCTTCTGCCAGTCCTTGGCTTTCGGAGCTCGATAGAGAACATCGGTGACGCGGCCTTTCGAGTTGACGAGCTGTTCACTCGCCGCCCCCTTGGGGCAGAGTCGTCCGCGCGAGATCGGGGAGTCCGGGTCGCCTTCGATCTGGACGACCTTGTCGTCCTTGACGAAGACCTTCTGTCCGCAGCCGACGGCGCAGTACGGACAGACGGATTGGACGACCTTGTCGGCCGTGGAGGTGCGCGCAGTGGTGTCCCGGGTCTTTTGGGACGTGACCGATTCGCCGCGGCCCGAAGTGTCGGACGTGCGGAACTGCCGGAGTACCGGCCACTCGAGGAAGCTGAACCGAGCCATGGCACCAGGATAGCCCTTTTCGAGCCGGTCCGGACAGCAAGGACAGCCTCAGATCGAGTGGTGTCTCCTCAGGTGAGGATCGGTGCCCTCACTCCCCGAGGCGGTACTCGCCGAGGCGGTCCCTGCGTGTCCCTGCGTGAGCGGTCAGATGCGGTGGGCGAGCAGGATGCTGTCCTCGAGTTCCGCAGGTTCCCCGTCCGGTGAGGTGACCTCACGGGTGCGCAGCTCGCCGAGCTCGATCTCCCAGCGATGCGGGCTGGCCCCGATGAGCAGCGCATAGTCGCCGTTCGGGGTGACCGGCTCGTGGTGGTGGTCGAGACCGTGGGCGAGCTGTTCGTTGTGCGCGGCAGCCCAGGGCGGCATGGCCGCATGGGAGACGAGCAGCAGTCGACCGCCGGGAGCCACATGCGCGGCGGCCTTGGTCAGCAGCTCCTCCCGAGTATCGGGCAACCGGGTGTGGAGGAAACATCCGACGACGAGGTCGAAGCCGCCTCGGCGAGAGTCATCGACTGCCGGCTCCCAAGTGGAGACGTCGGCGACGGCGAAGTGTGCGGCGATCCCGCGCTCCTCGGCCGCCTTCCGGCCGCGGTCGATGGCGGTGGTCGAGAGGTCGATGCCGGTGGCGTACCAGCCATGTTCGGCCATCCAGACGACGTCGGCGCCCTCACCGCAGCCGACGTCGAGGACTCGGCCCGGTTCGAGGCCGGTCACCGTGTCGACGAGGGCCGCGTTCGGATTGCCGGACCAGATGGAGTCCTCGGTTCCGGCATAGCGCTCCTCCCAGGCGGCGACGGAGTCGGGGACTCCGGTATCGGCCGCCTGCTGCTCTGCGCTCACCTCTCGGTTCCGGGTTCCTCGGAGGCAGGGATCCCGTCGGGGACGGTGTTGGCCGAGGCCGCCTCGGCGTCGACTCCTTCGTCCTGCTTGGCCAGTTCGGCACGGACCTCGTCCATGTCGAGGCCTTTCACGGCGGTGATGACCTGCTCGAGCTGGGGAGCGGCCAGGGCTCCGGGCTGAGCGAAGACGACGATGCCCTCGCGGAATGCGACGAGCGTGGGAATGGAGGAGATGGCGAAGAGACCGGCGAGCTGCTGCTGCGCCTCTGTGTCGATCTTGCCGAAGACGATGTCGGGATTGGCTTCGGAAGCCTGTTCGAAGACCGGAGCGAACTGCTTGCAGGGACCGCACCAATCGGCCCAGAAATCGAGGAGGATGATCGAGTTGTCGTTGATGGTCGACTCGAAGTTGTCTTGCGTGATTTCGATCGTAGACATGCGCCCCAGTCTAGGAGCCGATGATGAATGCTCTCTGGACGGGGGCGACTTCGCCGTCACAATCAGGTTCGTTCGGATTCGCTCGGGCCGCCTCAGGCCCGATCAGGCCGCACCGATTTCACCTGGGCTCATTCGGGCGCTGGCAGCCGGGTCGATCCGGCGGCGATGTGCGTGCCGAGCACGGCGGTGATGGCTCCGGCGAGGACGAGGGAGGCGAGGACGACGAGTTGGAATTCGGCGGCCTCCAGAGGTGAGGCACCGCCGAACAGCGCGCCCACGAAGGCGCCGGGAAGCGTGACGAGTCCGGTGTTCTTCGTCTGGTCGAGATTGGGCAGCAGGGCCTCCCGGATCGAGTCCTGTCGCAGCCGTTGCACGGACTGCCGAGGTCGGGCGCCCAGGGACAGCCAGGCTTCGACCTCCCCGGCACCGGTGCGCAGGTTCGCTGCGAACCGGCGCATCGACAGGGTCGAGACTGTCATGCAGGTGCCGGTGACGATGCCGGCGACCGCGATGACTCGCTCGAATTCGCGGTCGACGAGTCCCATGGCCAAGACGATTCCCAGCGTGACGAGGGCGCCGATGCCCAGCAGCAGGGGTGCAAGCTCGGCGATCGTCACGGTGTCAGTCTAGAGCGGGCCCGCGTCGGTCCGGAGCTGGCCCACGTGAGTATGGAGCGGGCCCGCGCTCACCCAGATCTGGCCGACGATCCTTTCAGCCGAGCAGATCGGCGATCGGGCGATCCTCGTTCAGGGCCGTGAACACGGCGTCCGCCGCGGCGGATTTGACCACGCGGTTCGCATTCTCCGGAGCCGGGGCCCACGGCATGATTCCGAAGGTGATGTCCTCCTTCGGCACCGAGGACACGGTCGCGGCCAGCGAGGCCAAGGAGCCGACCGAATCGAGATCGTCGTCGACGCGCAGAGCCGAGGTCACAGCATCGAGGAACCCGTAGAGCCGGTCGGGTCGCGAGAGCACCTGGGAGCTCTTCGCCCGGTCGATGATCGACTCCATCACCATCTGCTGATTGCCCATCCGGGAGATGTCGCTGCCGTCGCCGACGGCGTGCCGGGTTCTCGCCAAAGCCAGGGCATCGGTGCCGTCGAGCGTCTGCTCACCCGCCGGCAGATCGAGCTTCGCCTTCGTGTCGTGGAGCGGTTCGTCGAGGTCGACGGTGATGCCGTCGAGGGCGTCGACGATGGTGGCGAAGCCGTCGAAATTGACCTCGATGAAGTGGTCGACGCGCACGCCGGTGAGCGCCTCGGCCGCCGAGACGGAGCAGGCGGGGCCTGCATTGAGAGCCGAGTTGATCATTCCGTGCACCGCCGCCGAGGCGCCCGATCCGGTGTCCGCGCAGGCCGGGATGTCCAGCGTGGTGTCCCGGGGAATCTGGACAGCATCGATGCGGGAGGAGTCGGCGGAGACGTGGGCGAGGATCATCGCGTCGCTGCGGGCACCTTCGGCACTGCCGTAGCCGTTGGTGTCGAGTTCGCGGGTGTCCGAGCCGAGGATGAGCACGTTCGTCTCATCGGTGAGCTTCTCGGGAACCGAGTTGTCGTCGCCGGCCCGCAGCTGCGAGGAGGAGATGTTGCTCGACAGGTTGTGGACGACGGCGACGATGGTGACCGGAACCGCGATGACGAGGACCGCGAGGATGCCGACGACGGCGCGGCGGCGACGGTACTTGCGGGCGAGGCGTCGCCTGCGCCTGGGGCCGGGTTCAGGGCGCGGACCGGCCTCGAAGTGCGAGTCGCGGTGTGGTCCTGGGTCGTGGCGTGAGCCGGGGTCGGCGAACTCCAAATCTCTTCTCTCCAATGCCGGCAGCAGATTGCATACAATCCTAAACATGATTTCTTCGAACTCGGTGGCATTAGGGCCCCGAAGTCTCTGTTAGGCTGGACACTGTTCGGCCACGAGATCGTGTCGAACGTGTGACACCGGCAGCGTAGGTAGATTCGCTTGGTGTCGTGCTGTTGCCGATTCGGCGCGTGTCTACCGTCCGCGCCTCTCATACTCTCTTTTGACCTTTCAATCCCCCTCGCTTGACGACTCTCATCCAGCACTTGCCAGTGCTATCGACACCGACCGATTCCCGAATCCGCCTGAGACAGCTGTCCGCCGAGTCAGCTTCTGTCGGCAACCAGGACACGACAGATCAGCGACAGATCAGATCAGCGCAAATGACGGAACAACGGTGACACCCACAGATTTCCGCCGGACCTGAGCAGAATGCTCGGACCATCCGACGGGGAAGCCGGATCCTCAACCGGATCCGACCACCAAGACCGCCCCGGCGGTCACCAGTTAAAAAATAAGGATACAAAGATTATGGCTACAGGTACCGTGAAATGGTTCAACTCGGAAAAGGGTTTCGGATTCATCCAGCCTGACGATGGTTCTGCTGATGTGTTCACGCACTTCTCCGCAATTGACGCCACCGGCTACCGCGAGCTCACCGAGGGTCAGAACGTCGAGTTCGACTCGGAGATGGGTTCCAAGGGCCTCCAGGCCACCAGCGTTCGCCCCCTCTGAGACTCAGGTGAGTCTCGTTCCTGAGACTTTTTGAGAATCACCGGCGGCTCCCCGCCTCCGACGCGGTCACGATCGAACTTTCGATCATGACCGATGATCGGGCCGGGGAGTCGTCGTTTTCTCGTTTCACCGCCGTCGACCGTTGACACGGCAAGGCGGCTTTCGTAATGTCAAAGGCATGCAGAGACGAGTGATGAGGTTGAGCGCGACGACGCGGTGGATCCTCGCCCTGCTGCTCCTCGCCGTCGCCTGCTTCGTCCTGGCCCCCTTGCCGCCGTTCCACGACTTCGCGACCCTGCTCTGGGGCCTCGCTCTCGCGTCCCTCGTCGCGGCCCTGATCGTTGCCGTCCGCCGAGATCGCCGCAACAAGTAGGGTCACCGGCCCGACCGGTCACCCGCCCGGCTGATCGTCCGCGAGCAGGTCCGCGGCCAGCTTCCACGGAAAAGCGATGCACCGGCGTCGCAGCGGCACGACCTCCATCTCCGCCAGTCCCTTCAGATCCTCCGCCGAGGTTGCCTGGCCACCGGCAGCGCGGGTGTTGAGCAGCGCCGACGCCTCCTCGCTCACGGCCCTGCCCCGCAGGCGCGCATCGGCGAGTTCCGCGAGCAGCGCCGCGGCATCGTGCCGCGACCACCCATCGATCACCTCGGCGAGGATGTCCCCGGCAGCGGTCGAGAGGGCACAGCCGGCGGTCGCCCCTCGCAGGAACACGCGACCGCCCTCACGGTCGACAGCCTCACGTGAGTCGCCACCGACGTCCCTGCCCACATCGCCACTCCTACCGCTATCGTCGACACCTCCGCCATCGCCGTCTTCGTCTCCAGGGTTGCCGGCCGAGGCGGAACCCTCGTCGACGAGGTGCAGCGCCAGCTCGACCCGGTCACCGCAGGTGAGATTCGTCCTCGTCTCGCCTCCGACCTCCCGCGCACCGTGCGGAATCGCTCCGGCGAGGGCCCATGGATTCCGAGCGCGGTCCTCGACGACGGCGAGCAGGTCATCGCGGTTCATGCTCTCCTCCGACTCCGCGTTCGAACTTCACAATGCACACTCGAACTTCACTATGCGGAAAGAACCTGTTGCCTGGCGAAAATGTGTGATTTAGAATACACGTATTGCCTATGGCGAGTTCAAGGTCGAACTTGGGCTATCTACCGGGCGCTACAGGAAGGACAGGTAGCCCCGTGTTGGATCGCCTCACAGATTATTCGTCATGCCTCGACGCCCCCGATCGGTGGGCCATCGCCACCGTCATCGCCGTCTCCGGCTCCGTACCCCGCCCCATCGGCACCTCCATGGCCGTCCGCGATGACGCCCTGACCATCGGTTCGATCTCCGGCGGCTGCGTCGAATCCGCGATCGTCGACGCCGCTCTCACCTGCATCGACGTGGCCGAGCCGGAGGTCTGCGACTTCGGTTTCGGCGACGACTCGGGATTGTCCGTCGGCCTCATGTGCGGCGGTGACATCCGCGTCCTCGTCGAACCGCTCATCCACGTTGCCTCCGCTCTCGGCTCGCTCCTCGATGCGGGGTCGCAAGCCGTCGATTCGGGCACCCTCATCCGCGAGCTGCCTGCCGAAGCGGCGGACTCGACGATCGGCGAGCGCTCCCGGCTGACCCCTCTCGCCTTGGCCGAAGGCACCTGTCTGCCCGCCGACACTAGACCGTTCGGCGAGGGCTCAGTCGGTGAGTCGGATCGTCCGACCGAACTCGGACTGCCGAATGACTTCCGCGCCGAGGTGGGACGCGCCGCCTCTGTCGTCGAAGGGCTCATCCGCCGCGGCGGTTGCGGGATCGCCGAGGTGCGCGATGAGTCGAGCCCCGAGTGCCCGATCGTGCGCCGGCTCTTCGTCGAATCCCGCCGTCCCCAGGCGCGGATCCTCATCTACGGCGCCAACGACTTCTCCACCGCCATCGCCCAAGCAGCGGCCCTTCTCGATCTGCGGGTCACAGTCTGCGATGCGCGACCGATCTTCGCGACCCGGGACCGCCACCCCGGGGCCGATGAGGTCATCGTCGACCTGCCCGGGGAACACTTCGCCCGCGAATGCGCCGCCGGGCGCGTCGACTCCCGGACCGCCGTCATCATGCTCACCCACGATCCGCGATTCGATCTGCCCGTCCTCGACCAGGCACTGCGGATGGACCTCGCCTACGTCGGTGCGATGGGCTCGAGGACCACTCACGAGAGGCGAGCGCAGGAGCTGCTCCACGGCGGACTGCCCTGGGAGGACTTCGCCGCCCTGCACTCGCCCATCGGCCTCGACATCGGGGCGAGAACCCCGCAGGAGGTCGCCGTCGCCGTGCTCGCCGAACTCATCGCCTGCACCCACGGCCGGACGGACCGGACAGGGATCGCGCAGCTGCGTGACACCTCGGGGCCCGTGCACGGCGAGCGCCCTCGCCCCTCACACGCACGCACCTCCCGATCGACCGGTTCCGAGGCTGCCGCGGGGCCCACCTCGACCACGGCACCCACGACCGCTTCCGCGGCGACCTCCGCTCACCGACAGGGGGTGCACTCATGGACATGACCTGTGTCGACGAAGTGCTCAGCTGCGCGGATCCCGATTCCTGGCGCCCCGGTGACAGCTGGCTGGCCGGGGGCACCGTGCTCTTCTCCTACGGCACCGACATCACACGAGGCGCGCCGACGAGACTGCTCGACATCACCGAAGCAGGGTGGGAGCCTACCCGGTGGAACACCTGCGACAGCCGTGTCGGGAAGGTCGACGGCCGCGTCGGGGAACTCGAGATCGCCGCGACCTGCCGGATCGCCGAGATCTACGGTTTCGCCTCAGCGGGGAATCTCCCACAGCCGAGTTCCGCAGTTCCGAATTCAGAACTGCCCGGTCTCGATCTCTTCGCTCCGTGCTGCGACTCCTTCGTCGCCTCGTGGAAGATCTGGAACGCCTCGACCATAGGCGGCAACGTCGCCACAGCCCTGCCGGCCGGGCCGATGATCTCCCTGCTCGCAGGCCTCGATGCCACCGCTCTGCTGCTGGGCCCGAGCGGCTCACGTCGGAGCCTGCCCGTCGCCGATCTCGTGCTCGGCGAAGCGCGAACGGCGCTGTGCGAGGGTGAGCTCATCCGCAGCTTCCACCTCGACATCGCGACCCTGAGACAGCCCTGCGCCTTCCGGCGGATCTCGCTGACCGAACGCGGCCGCTCGGCGGCGCTGCTCATCGGCCGACTCCTCGACGACGGCCGAATCCGCCTGACGCTCACGGCCTCGACGAAACGCCCCCACATCGTCGAGCTCGGGGACGACGCCAACCATCCGGCCACCTCGGCGGGGCTCCACGCGGCAATCGACGCCGCGGTCGAGGGGAACTGGCACGACGACATCCACGGCAGCCCGCGGTGGCGGGAGGCGATGACGCATCGCCTCGGCGAGGAGATCCTCGGTGAACTACTCGCCTGGCAGACGATTCCGAACCGCACCGGAGACATCTCAATGACGAGGAGGCCAGCGTGAGAAACGAGGACACGAACTCCGAAGCCGCCGACAGCGGAACTGCCGAGAACAGCCGAACCGTCGAGAGCCGCCGAACCGCCACCGTCGACGGTCGCCCGGTTCCGGTCGACCCCGAACCCGGCCAATGCCTGCGCACCTGGCTGCGCGAAAAGGGATCCCGCGGAGTGAAGAAGGGCTGCGACGGCGGTGACTGCGGAGCGTGCACCGTGATCGTCGATGACGAAGCCGTCCACAGCTGCATCTACCCGGCCCACCGCGCCGCGGGCAAAACGGTGACCACGATCGAGGGACTCGGCACTCCCGAGCACATGCACCCGGTGCAGGAGAACTTCCTCGACGCCGGCGGATTCCAGTGCGGATTCTGCACCGCGGGGATGATCTGCACGGTCGCCTCGATGACGGAGGAGGACAAGAAGGACCTCCCCCGCTCGCTCAAGGGCAATGTCTGCCGCTGCACCGGCTACCGCTCGATCGAGGATGCGATCGCCGGGCACCGAAACATCGATCCCGGCAACCGCGGCGTCGGGTCGAGCACCGGGGCCCTGGCCGGTCCCGGCGTGGTCACCGGCACGGTCCGCTACACCATGGACATGGACCCGGACGAGCTGCCCGCCCCGCTTCTGCATGCCGCTCTCGTCCACTCCACCCGCGCCCACGCCCGCATCCGCGGCATTGACACGAGTCGGGCTCTGGCCGAACCCGGTGTCGTCACCGTGCTCACCCATGAGGATGCCCCGAGCAAGCGCTTCTCCACCGCCCAGCACGAGCTCGTCGGCGATGACCCGAAGGACACCCGGGTCTTCGACGATGTGGTCCGCTACTACGGGCAGCGAGTCGCGGTCGTCGTCGCCGAATCGCAGCGGGCCGCCGAACGCGGGGTCCGCCTCGTCGAGGTCGACTACGAGGACCTGCCGGCCGTCTTCGACGTCGAGACCGCCGATTCCCCGTGCGCCCCGGTCATCCACCCCGAGGCGGTCGATGTAGGGCAGGACGGTGCCGGGGAGGACGGCACCGGACAGGACGGCACCGGGCAGGACGGAGAGGACCCGGGCATCGCGCATCCGCAGGACAACGTCCTCGCCGAGGTGCATCATCACCGCGGCGATGTCGAGGCCGCCCTGGCCGAGTCCGCGGCCACCCATGAGGCGACCTACCGCACCCAGCGGCTCTCGCACATGGCTCTCGAGACCCACGGGTGCATCAGCTGGATCGACGAGGACGGCCGCTATGTCATCCGCAGCAGCACTCAGATCCCCTTCCTGGTCAGGAGGACATTGAGCAGTCTGTACGACCTGGATCCGGATCGGGTGCGGGTCTACTGCGAGAGGGTCGGCGGCGGGTTCGGCGGGAAGCAGGAGGTCCTCTGCGAGGACGTGGCCCTGCTGGCGACCATGGCCACCGGATCCCCGGTCAAACTCGAACTCACACGTAAGGAGATCTTCACCGCCACCACCGTCCGCCATCCCTTCCGCATGCGCATCCGCGTCGGAGCCGACCGGGACGGGAAGCTCACGGCCCTGGCCGTGGATGTCCGGTCGAACACAGGGGCCTACGGCAATCACGGGCCCGGAGTGCTCTTCCACGGGGTGGGCGAATCGATCGCGGTCTACAACGCCCCGAACAAACGGGTCGACGCCATGGTCCTCTACACGAACACCCTGCCCTCGGGGGCGTTCCGCGGCTACGGGCTGAGCCAGATGATCTTCGCCGTCGAATCGGCCATCAGCACCGTGGGACGCAAGCTCGGCATCGACGAGTTGGAGATGCGCAGGATCAACATCGTCGGTCCGAACGACCCGATGCTCGGCCCCCACGACGAACCCGAGGAAGATCTCCTCATCGGCAGCTACGGTCTCGACCAGTGCATCGATCTCGTCAATCACGCCATGGAGCGGGGTGCGCAGCGGTGGGAGGAGCACATCGCCGCCGGGCACGGTGAGGAGCTGAGCGAGGAATGGCGCATCGGCACGGGGCACGGCATCGCCATGATCGCGACCGCACCCCCGCGCGGGCACATCGCCCACGCCGATATCGAGCTCGCCGAGAACAGCATTTTCGAGCTGCGGGTCGGTACGGCGGAGTTCGGGAACGGGACCTCCACCGTCCACGCCCAGTTGGCCGCGACTATGCTCAAGACCACGACCGATCGAATCAGGCTCAAGCAGTCCGATTCCGATGTCGTCACCCACGACACCGGGGCCTTCGGATCGACGGGCACGACGATCGCCGGCCGCGCCAACGAGGCGGCCGTGAAGGATCTCATCACCGTCCTCCAGAAGCTCGCCGCCCCGCGACTCGGTGTCAGTGCCGAGGAGGTCGTCATCGCCGGGGATCAGGCCGTCGTTGCCGGCTCGGCCGAGCTGTGCGGCGAGTTCGCCGCGATCGTCGGGCCCATCCGATGTGAGCGCTCGATCCCGCTGGAGACCCTGCGCGCCGAGCACATCGCCCGCACCGGTCAGCCGCCGACGGGGCACGGATACTGGGGCGGGACTCCACGGTCGGTGGCGTTCAACGTGCACGGCTTCCGGGTCGCCGTGAACATGTCCACCGGTGAGCTGCGGATCCTGCAGTCGGTCCACGCCGCCGACGCCGGGGTGGTGATGAACCCGAATCAGTGCCGCGGACAGATCGAAGGCGGGGTGGCCCAGGCGATCGGCGCGGCCATGTACGAGCAGGTCGTCATCGATGAAAGCAACGGGAAACCCGTCACCGACATCCTCCGCCAGTACAAGGCCCCGAACTTCGCGGACCTGCCCCACACCGAGGTGTACTTCGCCGAGACCTCCGATGAGCTCGGTCCGCAGGGGGCGAAGTCGATGAGCGAATCCCCGTTCAATCCCGTCGCCCCCGCCCTGGCGAATGCGGTGCGCGATGCGACCGGCGTCGATTTCACCTCCACGCCTCTGACCAGGGACACGATCTGGGCAGGGCTCGTCGAAGCGGGGGTGGACTCGGCCGAACCGGATGACGGCAAGACGATCGCCACATGACGTCGATCGCGCTCATCCTCGCCGCGGGCAGCGGTCGACGGCTCGGCCTCGGGCCGAAGGCGGTGCTGCCGTGGGACGATTCGGTGCTCGTCGTCCGTGCCGTCCGGGCCGCCGTCGCCGCGGGGCTGCATCCCGTCGTCACCGCCGGACCGGGATTCGCTGAGATCGAACGCCACCTCGCCGAGGCGGTGCCACCCGAATCGGACGACCCGGCCGAACCATCGGCTTCCCCGCCACCGCCGGGGTCACCCTGCCCGCCCGCCCCGACGCTCGAGCTCGTCCCCGTGCCCGATGCCGCGACGGGGATGTCGGCGTCCTGGCGGGCCGGGATCTCAGCGATCGATGCCCTGGCCGGGACCACCTCGGCGACGGCCGTCGCGGTCATGCTCGTCGACCAACCCGGGGTCGGCGCCGAGGTGCTCCGGCGATTGGTCGCCGACTTCGATCCTGCTCGGGTGGCCCGGGCCGCCTGGGCCGGACGCCCGGGGCACCCCGTCGTGATGTCGTTGGGCAACGCGCAGGCCGCCACTGCTGAAGCCACCGGCGACGAGGCGGCTCGGTCGTGGATACGGGCGAACCGGCATCTCGTCGATCAGGTCGAATGCGGGGATCTCGGGGACGGATCCGACATCGACACGATCGCGGACCTCAGGTCCTGGAGTCACTGTCCCAACGTCACTGTCCCAAGGTCACGGCGCCGAGGTCACTGACCCGCAATCACTGGGCCGCGAGCATCTCCCGGAACTCCTCGACTCCGCTGAGTTCGATATCGTCACGGCGGCGGCGTTGCCAGGCCTGACGGGTCAGGCGCCATCTCTGCAGCAGGGCGGGGTCACCTCGGCGGGTGTCCCATTCCACGCCGTTGGGTTCGTACCCGAGGGATTCGGATACCCGGTTCGAGCCGATGTTGGCCGTGAACGCATCGGATGCGGCCTCCCGCGCGTCGAGACCGGCGAAGGCCAGGTGCAGCATGGCGCTGCGCATCTCGGTGCCGAGACCGCGGCCGCGCACATCGGTCGAGAGCCAGGAGAAGGAGAGGACCGTGGCGCAGGTGTCGAACTTCTCCGCGATGAGGTCCTGCATCCCGACCGCGCGGCCATCGACGAGCACGGCGAAGCCGAGACGGAATTCGGACGGCGTGAACCGACCGCGAGCCCGCCAGACTCCTTGCAGCCAGCTGTTCACGCGGGTCTCCGGATCGGACTCGTAGAAGGACATCGGGTCGTCGTAGGGGGCGGGCTCGGCGAAGGCCTTGCCTTCGCGGACCAGCGGGATGAGCTGTTCGAGCATGTCATCGCCGGCGCCGACGAGCTCGAGTCGCGGTGTCTTCACGCGGATCTGCAGCGGCGCATAGTCCAACATGCCTCCAACCTAAGCGCGCTCGGGCGTTTCCACAATGGGTGCGCACCACGCAGCGACTCCCGCTGCGTGACGAACGCCGTGCCGCGAGCGCCGTGCGACTCCGCTGTGCGGCGAGCGCCGTGCGCATCGCCGGCGAAGTGTCTGTAGCGTAGGAGTCCGAATCAGAATCCAGCCGAAGGTGGTGCCGCAATGCCGCAGACCGAAATTCCGCAACCCACGACCGTCGTCTTCGACCTCGGCAATGTCCTCATCGGCTGGGATCAGGCCCTGCCCCTGGCCGATCGGATGAGCCGGGAGGAGTGGAATGCCTTCGCCGCCGAGGCCGATTTCGCGGCCCTGAACTCCGCATCCGATTCCGGCGTCCCCGTCGCCGAGGTGGTCGCCCGGGCCGCGGAGACCGATCCTCGGCACGGCGAGATCGTCTCCCTGTACTACGAGAACTTCGCGAAGTCCCTGACCGGTCCGATCGACGGCATGGCCGAGGTCGTCGCCGAACTCAAGGAGTCCGGCACGAGGCTGCTCGGACTCTCGAACTGGGCGGCCGAGACCTTCCACCATGCACCCGCGGCGGCGCCGGCGATCAGCGAACTCGAGGACGTGGTCGTCTCGGGTCGGGAGAAGCTCATCAAACCCGATCCGGCGATCTTCCACGTCCTCGCCGATCGCTTCGGACTCGATCCCGCCCGCACCGTCTTCGTCGACGACCTGCCTGCGAACATCGAGGCCGCGAACCGACTCGGATTTCTAGGCCTCGTGTTCACCGATGCGGAGTCACTGCGCCAGGATCTCGTCCGGCTCGGGCTGCTCGACGATTGATAGCGTAGGACCCATCCGCGCCTGGAGTTCCCACCCGCGGTCGAACCAGAGGAGGACCATTGACGACAGCAGCATTCCTGGAGCGCTTCGACTCGCAATCGGACTGGCAGCGTGAGCTCTACAAGGACTTCCATCGCCACCCGGAGGTCAGCCTCGACGAGAACGCAACGGTACAGCGGATCGCCTCGGAGTTGGAGAACATGAACCTGAGTGTCCAGCACATCTCCGAGACCGGACTCGTCGCCGTGATCGAGAACGGGCCCGGATCGACGGTGCTGGCCCGTGCGGACATCGACGCCCTACCCGTCTCCGAGGACACCGGCCTCGACTATGCCTCCACGATCGAGGGCGTCATGCATGCCTGCGGGCACGATATGCACATCACCGCCCTCCTCGGCGCCGTCCGGCTGCTCAATGAGAACCGCGACGCCTGGTCGGGCACCTACATCGCCCTGTTCCAGCCGGCCGAGGAGAACGCCGCCGGGGCACGCGCGATGATCGACGACGGCCTGACTGCGAAGGTGCCGAAACCCGATATCGCCTTCGCCCAGCACGTGATGCCCCAGCCCGCCGGTCAGATCCAAACCGCGTCCGGACCGGTGCTCTCGGCCGGGGATTCGGTCAGGATCACCGTGTTCGGCCGCGGCGCCCATGGGTCGATGCCGCACCTGTCGGTGGATCCGGTGGTGCTCGCCGCGACGATCGTGCTGCGTCTGCAGACCATCGTCTCCCGCGAGACCGAACCGGGTGAGTTCGCGGTGGTCACGGTCGGGGCGTCGAACTCGGGAACGAAGTCGAACATCATCCCGGATCGAGCCCAGCTTCTGCTCAACCTGCGCACCTACGACACCGCCGTCCGGGAGCGGATCATCGCCTCCATCGAACGGATCGTGCGCGGCGAGTGTGCGGCCGCCGGATCCCCACGAGACCCGAGTTTCGAGTACTACGATCAGTTCCCGCTGACCGACAACCCGCCCGAGTCCACTGACACCGTGACCGCTGCGTTCACCGACTGCTTCGGCGCCGAGGTGGTCCGGCAGGCCAGCCCGGCGACCGCCTCGGAGGACTTCAGTGAGATCCCGGACGCCTTCGGCGTTCCCTATGTCTACTGGTTCGTCGGCTCGGCCGATCCCGAGAAGTATCGGGCGGCCGAGGAGGCGGGAACCGTGCTCACGGACATCCCCGCCAACCATTCCCCGCAGTTCGCCCCGGTGATCGATCCGACCCTCGAACTTGCGACCAAGGCCCAGGTCGTCGCCGCCCTGTCGTATCTGGGGCGCACCTGATCGGTGGGAGCCTGATCGGTGTAAGCGAGGTGCCGAGGTCATGACCGAATCCCCGGACGAGTGGACGCTCGAACCCCCGGACGAACGAGCGCTCGAATCCCCCTACGAGCGTGCGCTCGGAGCGCGGAGATCGCGACTTCACCCGGTGCTGCAGAGGTACTTCGCAGCCGTTCCCGCCGGATCGGTCGGAATCGGCGAGGGCGTGTTCGAGTGCTTCGGGACCCGCCATCGGTGGCTGTGGCCGGCGTTGGCGGTTCTGGGTCGCGCTCATGTGATCGCTCCCGGCATGCATCGACAGGTTCCGTTCCGGGTCGAGAACCGGACCGTCGATGGAGAGCAGACCGCCACGAGGACCCTTGATCTGGGCGGACGCAGCTGGTCGATGCGCGATGCCGTCCATCTGGGGCGCGGCGGTCGCGTCGTCGATGTGCTCGGTCGGCCTGCTCTCGTCGAGGCGAGCTTCGACGTGGCGGTGACGAAGGATCACCTGAGCCTGAGCAGCGCCGAGGTGATCCTGCGGCTCGGACGTCTCCGTCTTCCCGTTCCCGGCCCGCTTCGTCCCGGCATCAGGTTGAGCGAGCGCTTCGATGACGGCGAAGAGCGGCAGCGCATCGAGCTCACCGTGGACATGCCGGTACTCGGGCGGGTCTATGAGTACCGCGGCTGGTTCACCTATGAGATCAGGCCGGAGGCAGGGACATCCGATCACGGTCATAGGTAATCGTGGAGTAGCCGTGCGGGATGGGAGTTCCCGTCTCGTCGACCCCGACGAAGACGAGCTGGTCGATGCTCAGAATGGACTTGCGGGTGATCATATTGCGCACCCGCGCCCGCATCGTCAGCGAAGTTCGACCGAATCGGGTGGCGACGAGACCCATTTCGATGAGGTCGCCTTCCCGTGCCGAGGCCTCGAATTCGATCTCGGAGATCAGCTTGGTCACGACGCGGGGGTTGCCGAGTTGGATGATCGCGTAGATCGCGGCCTCCTCGTCGATCCACCTCAGCAGGCTGCCGCCGAAGAGGGAGCCGTTGGCGTTGAGATCCTCGGGCCGCACCCATTTGCGCGTATAGAAGTTCATCCCATCGCCGAGGCGACCGGCACTCTGTGGTTTCGCGGGCTTCTCATGGTGTTCGCTTCCCAGCGTCAGTTCAGGCATGAGCTCAGCGTAGCCAGGGGATGTTTCGCCCTCGTTTCCGTCGAGTTCCGCCGATATTGCGGATCATCCCGGGTATCGGGGAACCACCTCGGCGTCGGACGAACCGCGGTCCCACCTCGGCGTCGGCACGGACTCGGCGCTGCTCGTCGGCTAGCGACGCCCTTCGAAATCGTCTTTCATCGTCGTCAGGGTCTTACGGATGTTCAGCCGCTGGAAGTCAGCGAAGGACCGGCCTTTGGTGACGATGCGGTCGAAGACCCAGGCTGCCCAACCCGGCCATGCCTGTCGGTCGTCGTGCCAGGTCTCGGTGACCCTGGTTGATCCGCCCAGGTCCTCGAAGTCATACGACCAGCTGGCATTGGCGCCCTCGAGCGACGGCGAGCGCGGTCCGATCTTGCGCACGGTGAACGCGAAGCGCCGGCCCGGAGTCGAATCGGTGACCACGCATTCGGTCACCCAGGTGGCTCGGCCGCGCCGATTGGTGCCGTCGAACACCTCGCCGACCTGCAGAGGTCGGCCGATCGCCGTCGTGCCTGCGCCGGTGTTCTCGGGACTCCACCGGGGCATCTGCGTCGGGTCGGCGACCTGGGACCAGATCACCTCGGCGTCGGCCTTGATCTCGATGCTGTCGTTGACCTGCATGGTCCGTGCCATCGTCGTCCCTTCGATCGGTGTGAGCCCTGTGCCTCGCCTGGTCGTCTGCCGACTCGTGACGCCGGTTCGGTGCAGGCCCGAGTCGTAACGCCGGTTCGATGCAGTCCCGACTCGTGACGCCGACACGCTGCGGGCCCGGAGTTAGGCTGGGCGTGTGACCACCATTCAAACACGCCGCCTGCGCCTGCGGGAGCTCGGGGCCGACGACCTCGATGAGATGGCGGCCATGCTGGGCGATCCGACGGTGATGATGCACTACCCCGCACCCAAGACCCGCGCCGAGGCGGCCGCGTGGATCGAATGGAATCTGGCCAACTATGCCGAACACGGCTTCGGGCTGTGGGCCGTGGAGACGCACGAGCGCGAGTTCATCGGCGACTGCGGACTCACCTGGCAGAAGGTCAACGGTGCTCCTCATCTTGAGCTCGGCTACCACGTGAAGTCCTCGGCTCAGGGGCAGGGCTATGCCACCGAGGCGGCTCTGGCCTGCCGCGATCACGCCCGTTCACACGGTCTTGGGAAGCAGCTCGTCTCGGTCATCCACTGCGAGAACACGCCGTCCCAGCGGGTGGCCGAGAAGGTCGGCATGCGCCTTGATACGTCCCTGCGGCACGATTCACCCGTCCACATCGTCTTCGCCATGGATCTCGGCAGCGACGACGTCAGCGTTTGCGGAATCGGCTGAGGAATTGACCAAGGAATCGGCTCACTTCTGATCCTCCGCCGTGGTTCCCGAGGTTCCTCCTCTGCCCAACAGCGCTTCCTGGTGGGCGACCGCCTCTTCCCGCAGCGCCTGGACGACGGCCGCGACAGCGGGGCGGCGCAGGGAGTCGGGGCGCAGCACCAGCCAGTACGGGAGTCTTTCGGAGAGCTCGGCGGGGAACAGTCGCACGAGGTCGGGGTGGAGGTCGGCCATGAAGCACGGGAGGAATCCGATTCCGGCGCCCGCCCGCGTGGCCTCCACGTGGACGAAGACGTTCGTCGAGGTCAGACCGTCCTTCATGCCCGGTACCAGGCGGCGGGGCGCATCGAGGTCGTCGACCTGGAGCATCGAATCGACGAAGTACACGAGCTGATGTTCGATGAGTTCGTCGACCGTGGCCGGGGTGCCGTTGGCGGCGAGGTAGTCTCGCGAGGCGTACATGCCCAGTTCGTACTCGGCGAGTCTGAACGCTTCGGCGCGGTGGACTTGGGGTTCGCCGACGACGACTTCGATGTCGAGTCCCGAACGCTGCTGGAGAGCGCGGCGGGTGACCGTGACGATCTCCACGCTCAGGCCCGAGTGAGTCCTGCGCAGCTTGGACACGGCCGGGGAGGCGACATAGGCGCTGAACCCGTCGGTCGCCGTCATCCGCACCACTCCCGTCACCGAGTCGGGTGCCTGCCCAGAATCACCGAGGCCGCGCACGGCGCTTTCGACCTGTTCGGCCACTCGGACCGCCTCGGCGCCCAGGTCGGTCAGCTCCCATCCTTCGGCCGAACGGGAGAGCACACGTCCGCCCAGGGCCTTCTCGAGCGCGGCGATGCGCCGCGAGATCGTCGTGTGATTGACCCCGAGGGTGTGCGCGGCGATGGCGAACTTGGCGGAGCGGGAGACGGTGAGCAGCACCAGCAGGTCGTTGGGCGTGGTGTCCATGTCAGCAATGGTACGCAGGCCGGATGGGAAGTTAGTCTCGGTGTATGGATGAAACCGCTGCCAGGGACGAGGTCATCGCCTTTCGGCTCGCATCACATCACCTCGACGGCCGACTGGGTGAGCGGGACCTCCTCAGGGCCGCCGGCGCGTGCGGGATCCAGAACAGCCCGCCGGGTTCCGGTCTGACCGCCCTGTACGCCCGAGTGGAGGGAATGTCCCGCGAAAGGCTCGACTCGGCCGTGGCCGAAGAAAGGACCCTCCTGCAGAGCTGGTGCATGCGCGGTGCGCCCTTCTATTTCCCCGCCTCGGACCTGGATCTCTTCACCGCAGGTGTGCTCCCGAGAACCGAGAAGTCGCTGCGTCACTTCGTCCTCGGCGTCGAGCAGTCCGTTGACGATCTCGGTGTGGAGCTCGGTGAACTCGTCAACTCCGCGGAGGAGGCGATCGACGGGATCCTCCGCGGTCAACGAATGACCATCACCGAACTCGGCGAGGAGCTCGCCCGCGCGATGGCGGACTCGCTGACCGTCGGGCAGCGGAAGATCTGGGTAAAGGAGGGGCCGTACGCAAAGAATCAGAGCCTCGGCGAGGGAGCCGTGCATTTCTGCATTCGGATTCTCACGCTGCGCCAGATTCTCTGCTTCGCTCCCCGGGACGGGAACACGGCACCGTTCGTGCTCGTCGATGAGTGGTTGGACCGGCCGAAGAAATCGCGCCAAACGGACCTCGACCCATCGACGATCGACGCCGCCCGTGCGGACCTGCTGTGTCGCTACCTGCACTGCTATGGGCCTTCGACACGGGCGGATTTCGCTGCCTGGCTCGGGATTCGCTCCACCGAGGCTGCGGCCTGGTGGGACCTGCTCGAGGGTGAGTTGACCGAGATCCGATTCGGGCGGAAGACGTGGATGCTCACCGAGGATGTCAATGCTCTCCATTCCGCGCAGATGCCACGGGGAGTCCGTCTGTTGCCACCCCGAGACCCGTATACGCAGATGAGGGACCGGGAGACGATCGTCGACAAAGTTCATCACTCCACGGTGTGGAAGACCGTCGGCGAACCCGGAGCGGTGCTCGTCGACGGGAGGATCGCCGGAACCTGGCGAGGGCGGAAGAAAAACTCGAACTTCACCGTCACGATCTCACTGTTCGACACGGTGCACACGAAAGAGAAGAAGGCCTTGACCGCCGAGGCGGAGGCGATCGGTGCCCTGCGCCAGGCGCGACGAGTCGACGTGGAGTTCGACGACTGATCCCCTGCCCTGAGAATACTCAGCGAGTGCCCTCACCCCAGTAACTCAGCCGCAGCGGCACGCCTCCTCATCGGCGCAGGAGCACGACTCGGCTTCGCGCTCTCCCGTGAGCACGGCGACCGGAGCCGCGCAGCAGGCATCGCCCCGCCAGGCTTCGAGGCCTTCCCGCACCGCGAAGACCGCGATGACCAAGGCCGCGAGGGAATCTGCCCATGCCCAACCGAGCAGGCTATTGAGCAGCAGCCCGACGAGCAGGGCGGCACTGAGGTAGGTGCAGATGAGGGTCTGTTTAGAGTCCGCCACCGCCGAGGCGGATCCGAGTTCGCGTCCGGTGCGCCGTTCGAACCAGCTGAGGAAAGGCATGACGAGCAGGCTGAGGGCTGCGATGACGATGCCGACGGTGGAGTGTTCGGGATCCCGCAGGCCGGTGAGAGACAGCACGGCGTCAAGGCCGACGTATGCGGCGAGAGCGAAGAAGGACACGGCGATCACCCGCAGGGCCGTCTTCTCTCGGAGTTCCGGGTTCGGGGCCGCGAACTGCCAGGCCACGGCCGCGGCGGAGAGGACCTCGACGATCGAATCGAGACCGAAGCCGATGAGGGCCGCCGAGGAGGCTGCTCCTCCCGCGGCGATCGCGACCACGGCTTCGATGACGTTCCAGGTGATCGTGATCGCGACGATGATCCGGACCCGTCGTCGCAGAGTCGCCGCCCGCGCCGAGCTCGGCAATGGCCGGACCGCCTTCGAGGTCGGGTTCACGTCGGTCGCCGTCATCGGGTCACCGAGTTCTCGCAGCACCCTTCGACCGCGCAGTCCGGGTCGAGGCACTCGACGTTCTCATCGACGGCCAAGGTCACCTCTACGAGGGCATTGAGTGCCGCTGCCAGGTGGGGGTCGGCGATCTCATAGCGGGTCTGTCGTCCTTCGGGTTCAGCGACGATGATGCCGCATCCGCGCAGGCAGGCCAGATGGTTCGAAACATTCGTCCTGGTCAGCTCCAGGTCTCTGGCCAGTTGGGCCGGGTAGCCGGGTTCGTCGAGGAGGGAGAGGAGGATACGCGATCGGGTGGAATCGGCCATGGCGCGACCGAGTCGATTCATAGCATCGAGCCTCGAAGCGATAGTCAGCATACACTGACCATACAGTGTTCACTGAACTATGAGAAGGCGGGTCCGAGTTCGGGGTTCGAAGCTGAGGACAGGGTGGAAGTCGCCTCGGGGCTACCGCACCCGCTGGGGTTCCCGCGATCTCAGTGCCGCCACGAGGACGCACACGCCGAAGGCTCCGATGCTCAGCACCGAACCGACGATGAGAATGCCGATATCGGCGGGCAGGTCCACCTGGTCGGCGGGCTCGGTGGGGGCATTTCCCTCGGGGTCGATCATCACCGTGATCGTGTCGCCCTCGTCGATATCGTCGAAGCCGTCTTTGCCGCGGTAGATCATCGGCTGGTCGACCGGTGTTCCGTCGGTCTTCTCCAGGGTGTACTCGTGCGTGTAGACGTCTCGGCTCGGATCGGTGGAATCGTGAACGGTTTCGTGCTTGACGGTGTGGTCGACGACGACGACTTCGGTGAGCTCACCGACCTTGGCCAGAGCAAGGTCTTCGGCGAGCATGATCGTCCCGATGCCGGCGATCGCGACGGCGGGTCCGACCAGCCACAGCGGCCATCTGCGGCCCATCGCCTTGTACACGCCGATGAGAGCCACGATGAACGCGCAGCAGGCGATGATGATGCCCGCCAAGAGCAGCGAAGGCCACAGGTAGGTCACGGCGAATGCCACTGCGAAGCCGATGAACACCACCGCCACCATGATCAGCAGCGTCAGCAGACTGCGCGCTTTGCTCGGTGGCATAGATGCTCCCATCGGTCGACGACTCTTGAACCTTACTGCGGCATGTTGACGAACCGGGACTTCGCGCCCTGGAACGCCACGGAGATGTCGGCCGTCGGACCGGCACGGTGCTTGGCGACGATGATGTCGGCTTCGCCAGCGCGTTCGTGCTCCTTGTCGTACATGTCCTCACGGTGGATGAGGAGGACCATGTCCGCGTCCTGCTCGATCGATCCGGATTCGCGCAGGTCCGAGATCATCGGCCTCTTGTCCGTCCTCTGCTCGCTGCCTCGGTTGAGCTGCGAGAGCGCGATGACCGGGACTTCGAGCTCTTTGGCCAGCAGCTTGAGCGACCGCGAGAACTCGGAGACCTCCTGCTGACGCGACTCCACGCGCTTGCCCGAGCTCATCAGCTGCAGGTAGTCGACGCAGACCATCTTGAGATCATGCTGCTGCTTGAGCCGCCGGCACTTCGCACGGATCTCGGTCAGCGCCATGTTCGGGGAGTCGTCGACGAACAGCGGGGCGTCATTGATCCGGGACTCCGTCGCGGCCAGGGTGGTCCAGTCATGGGGGCTGAGTTCGCCTCGGCGCAGGTTCTGCAGGGGAATCTCCGATTCCGCCGAGAGCAAGCGCATGACGAGCTCGTTCTTGCCCATCTCCAAGGAGAAGAACACGGCCGCCTGTCCGTGATGGATCGCCGCCGAGCGCATGAAGTCCAGGGCCAGCGTCGACTTGCCGACACCGGGGCGGGCGGCGATGACGATCATCGTGCCCGGGTGCAGACCGTTGGTGAGCAGGTCGAATTCGGTGAAACCGGTCGGCACACCGGCGGTCTGTCCGTCGGTGTCGCCGTTGCGCTCGATCTCCTGGGCCACCTCGCCGAGGATGTCGGAGAGGATGACGTAGTCCTCGGTGGTGTGGCGCTCGGTCACCTTGTAGATCTCGGACTGCGCGAGGTTGACGACGTCGTCGGTGTCGCCCTCGGCGTCGTAGCCCATCTGCACGATGCGGGTGCCGGCCTCGACGAGGCGGCGCAGCACCGCCTGCTCGCTGACGATCGCGGCGTAGTAGCCGGCGTTGGCGGCCGTGGGCACCGAGGAGATGAGGGTGTGCAGGTAGGCGGCTCCGCCGACGCGGGAGAGGTCGCCGGTCTTCGTCAGATAGTTCGCCACCGTCACCGAATCGGCGGGCTCACCCTTCGAATAGAGGTCGAGGACGGCCTCGTAGATGGTCTCGTGAGCGGGCTTGTAGAAGTCGTCGCCGCTCATCGTCTCGACGCAGTCGGCGATCGCATCCTTCGACAGCAGCATCGCACCGAGCACGCTCTGCTCCGCCTCGACATCCTGCGGCGGAGTTCTCAGGCCGTCATACCCCTGGTCGTTGCTCACTCGTCTTCCTCTTCCTCAAGCTGGTCGGCCCCTCGACTGCGGCCCGGGCAGGTGCCCGGCGGCGGCGCCCTCCAACTGTACCCGGCCTCGGAGTGTGCCTTCGATGGCCCCTCGAGCACCATGCTAGGACGCGCCCATGACATGACCGAGGAGCTCCTCGGTCATCGGATCCCACCCCTCGCCGAGGCGGTCTGCTCCGTCCCAGGTCAGCCGGTTTCGGTCGGTGTCGGTGGGGCCAGGGACCGTTCGATGCCGTCGAGCACGACCTCGAGCTTCCCGAGGAACCAGTCGAGGGGTTCGGCCGAGATCGACCCCCGGATCGCCTCGGCGATGGCTTCGCGCTCCTCCTCTGCCGGCTCCGGGGGTACTTCGGCCGGACGCACCGAGGCGGTGGGACGGACCAGCTCGCGCAGACTCTCCCGTCCCTTGTTGGAGGAGGGGACGATCGCATCGATGTGCTCGACCCCACGTCGGTTGTCGGCGACGAGGTCAAAGACGAGGTCGCAGGCCAGCACCGCGTTGGTCGCGGTGAAGCCGTGCCGCAGCAGCACCGCGCTCACGGTGCCCATGTACTCCATGGCTGTGGCCGGGACGGTGCCGCTGGAGACTTCGGTCGCGGATCCGGGATGGGCTTCGAAGACGTTCCAGGCCGCGAGCGCGGTCGATCGCAGCATCTGCCGCCAGGTGCCATCGAGGCTCGGCCATTCCATGCTCTCGAGCACGCGCTCGAGACCGATCCTGATCAGTTCCTCGCGGTCGGGAGCGTGCCGGAACAGGGTCGTCTCTCCGACGCCGAGGTGCTGGCGAACGGCGGCGAAGGTCAGGTCGGGGAATCCCACCTCGAGCACCGCCTCGGCGATCTGCTCCCGCGTCACCCGCGGCGGCCGTCCGCGTCTGCCCGCTGCCGGACTCACTCTCGGCCCACCTCGGCGCGCGCGGCCGGGCGGATCCTCACGCTCGGCACATGGTCCGGGCCCTCAGCGGCCGACGGTTTCAGCTCCATACCTCGACCATAACCTCTGCTCCGCCTGCGTGCGGACTCCTAGTCTCCGAGGGTGGCCTGTCCCGCGCCTGTGCCTTCCGCCACTCGGGCGAGCCTGTCGGCGTCGACCGCGGCCACATCGGGCAGGCGACGGAAGCGGGAGTGGGCGAAGACGAAGACGGCGACGAGGCCGAGAACGACCGCGCCGACGATGACCGGCAGCGGCGGCCACAGGCCGTAGAGCGCGGTGCTCGCGGTGGGTGCGACGACGAAGGTCAGGCCGTTGGTGGCGCCGATGAGTCCGGCCAGGCCGCCCTGTTCCTCGCGGTTCATCAGCAGGGTCGGCCCGGCCGTGTATCCGGGCATTCCGATGCCCAGGCCGAGGCCGATGAGGAGGATTCCGGCCACGATGGACCACAGTCCCAGATCCGGGATGAGGATGAGGAAGCCGAGCAGGGCGATGACGGCACCGACGCGAAGCAGGGTCGGCGGGGTCCATCCGCTGCGGGGGACGATGATGCTCTGGGCCACGACCATCCCGATTCCTGCCGCCAGGAGGACTCCGCCGGTGGCCAGTCCCGTGGTCTCGGCGTCGAGGGCGAGCCGATCCTGGATGATGAAGCCGCAGATCACCTGGATGAAGCCCAGGGAGGTCAGGAGGCCGAAACCGGCGAGCAGGAACGGCCAGACGCGGGTGTCGGCCGGGCGGATGCGGGCCGGGTCGGCGATGAGTTCGTGGCGGGGTTCGCGGCGGAGGACGAACAGGACGAGGACGAGCCCGACTCCGAGCAGGATCGGCACGACGACGAGCGGGGTGAGCAGGCCGAATCCGGCGAGTGCACCGCCGACGACGGCACCGGCGACCATCGCGATGCCCTGGACCGCGCCGACTCCGGCCATGCCTTTGACGCGGGCCGCCTCGTCGACGGTGACATCGGCGATATAGGCCTGGGCGGTCGGCGGGATCGCAGCGATCGCGGAGCCGAAGCCGATGCCGCGCAGCAGCAGGAACAGGGTGAACAGCGCGGATCCGCCGAGCACCGCGGTCATTCCCAGCTGCGAGACGAACGCGAAGGCGGCGGTGGCGATCGTGGCGATGCTCAGGGCCGTGATGAGCACGGTCCGCCTGCCCCAGGATTGGGAACGGCGGCCCCAGAATTGGCTGGTCAGCACCACCATGATCGCTGCGGTGCTGATCGTCACCCCGATCTGCCACTCCGCCAGACCGACTTCCCTGGCCAAGGGCGCGATGATCGGGTTGAGTGTCATCTGCCCGAGATAGGCGAGGAAGACGATCGTGAGAAGGACCTTCACCTGCGGGCGGACCTGGGCTGCAGGGGCGGGTGAATCGTGCGGATCATCGGTCACAGTGGTGGGTGAATCGTGCGGATCATCTGTCATGATCACGTCCTGTCGGTGGGGCGGCGACGCCGAGCGGCTGAAGGTGGGGTCGACACGTTCTCTGCCGACTAAGTTCACCCTAACCTATTTATGGGCGTTAGCAACCATAAATGTTTCGCCAGCCCCGCCCGAGACCGAGCCGGACGGCCCACCCGACCCTCGCCTCACTCCCGCGAACGCCCCGCGGTGGCGACAGAGACGAGGATCGGTTTGGCCACCTGCAGCCCGAGGCGGATGATGCCGACTCCGATGACCACGCTGGCGAGGATCGTGAGGAAGGTGACCGGTTTGAGCACCAGCGCCGCACCGGCCAGCGGGAGGACGAGGAACAGCCCCAGACCACCGGCGAGCAGCGACACCCAGATGACGGGTCCCAGTACGGCGCGAACCATGGCGCGGTGCATTGTGGCCGGGTCCATGCCCGCGGCGTAGAGGTCCTGGAATGTGTCGGCACGATCATAGACATCGGCAACCTGGTTGATCATGGCGGAGACCGCGATGAGCAGGATCGAGATGCCGATGACGAGGAGGACTCCCGTGAAGATGTCCTGGAACAGGATGATGTCGGCGGTTTGCATTCCGGCGTTCGGGTCATCGGCGGCTTCCATTCCCAACAGCATCAGCGAGATGCCGCTGCCGCCGACCGCAGCGACGAAGGCGGTCATGGCCAGACCGGAGACCCGGCGCCAGAACCGCTTCGGCTCGTCCGAGACCAGCCGGGCCGCGATGAGACGCTCGGGAGTCTTCGCCCGATTGCCGCTGAGATGAGCGAACCATCTGATGAGAAGCCCGCCGAGGAGGTCGACGACGATGAGGCCGAGAACGAAGACCCCGATGGACAGAGCGATCAGCACTCCCAACCCGAAGCTGCCGCCCTTCGCGAGGGCGACGAGGAAGGGCAGGATGATGATCGCGACCACGGTGAGGATGACGCGGACGATCGGGAACTTCCGCTCCAGCGCCTTCGTCCGCACACCCAGGGGTGAGATCGCGACCTTGCGCAGTCCGATGAGCGCCGAGGCGATGCAGACGAGGATGAGGAAGACGATGACCCCGGCGACGAGCAGCGGGGGCATGAGCAGGTTCTCATAGCCGATGGGCGAGCCGAGGAAGTGGATATAGCTGACCGGCCAGGCCAGTCCCAGGTATCCGATCACACCGAGGATGATGCCGCAGATCGCGGGCACCAGGGGTTCGGCCACGGCGATGCCGACGATGGATGATCGTTTCGCGCCGAGGAGGGACATCGTCGACAGCCGTTCGTCCTGGCGTCGCGCGGACAGGGTCGCCGAGGCGGAGGCGAGTGTGCTCGCCGGAATGACCAGGAGGATTGTCGCGAAGGTCGCGAGGATCTTGTAGGTCGCGTCGAGTCCCTGCGCGGCCGGGTCGGTCGACGGGGGAATCTGGAAGAACATCCAGGCGCCGGCGGCGACCGTGAGGAACAGGGTGGTGCAGGCGAAGAAGGCGCCGGCCACGAGCAGCGCGTTCGAGGATGTCAGCGTCTTGCGACCCAGGACGAGAGGGGCGACGCGGAGGGCAGTGGACACAAGGGCTCCTTTGAGCGGGACGTGCGGTGTGTTCGTTCGGGGCGAGGTCGAGTGCGCCGCTGCGCAGTCGGGCAGCGCTCAGCGGGTGTTCTCGGCCGACCGGTAGACGGTCGGCTGGTCCCGGGTCGGGTCGTGCACGGCCGACTGATTCGCCGTGTCGGAGACGATGCGTCCGTCGGCGAGGCGGACGATGCGTGAGCAGCGGGCCGCCACGGTTTCGTCGTGGGTGACGACGACCAAGGTCGAGCCGCGTCCGACGGTCGAGTGGAGGAGTTCGGTGAGCACCTCGGCGGAGGTTCTGGAGTCAAGGGCACCGGTCGGTTCGTCGGCGAAGGTGACCACGGGCTGGGTGACCTGGGCGCGGGCGATTGCCACGCGTTGGGCCTGGCCGCCGGAGAGCTGGCCGATTCGCTTGCCGAGGTGCTCGGCGAGTCCGAGTCGGTGCAGCCAGGCGTGTGCGTGCTTGGTGGCCTCGACTCGTGTCATGCCGGCGAGCATTGCGGCCAGGCTGACGTTGTCTTCGGCGGTGAGTTCGGGCAGGAGCAGGCCCTGTTGGAACACGAAGCCGAAGACCTCCCGGCGCAGAGCGGTCCGTCCGGAATCCTTGAGGGAGGTAATCTCGGCTGCGGCGGTGCGATCGGTGGGCTGGAGCCGGATGACTCCCTCGTCGGGTCGAATGATTCCGGCCAGACAGTGCAGCAGGGTGGTCTTGCCGGACCCGGAGGGGCCCATGATCGCAAGGGATTCGCCGAGTCCGATGCTGAGATCGACGCCGGCGAGCGCATAGGTCTGGTTGTAGTGCTTGGTCACGTGTGAGGCCGCGATGATGGCGGGAAGCTGAGAATTTGTCATGTCTCCAGGTTTTCGCACCTGAACCTGCGCGACCATGAAGCCGTCCCGCCACCTCGGCGAGGAAAACCCGAGGTGACGACGGAGAGAAGCCAGGCAAACATGAATGTTGTATTCGCGGAACACTCATCTCAGCAGTCGAACAGGTCAAGCGTTCAGCCACCCGTTCTCCGAAGCTCACGCAGCAGAGGTACCTACTACGATGCGGTTTACAGGTCGTTTCAGCTCAGAGACGAGACGATGTGTGATGCTGCGATAAAGGACAACCCCAGGGCCGGGAGCAGTCCGTTGCCGGCCAGATAGCCGCTAGCTCCGTGACCCGAGATTCCGGCGGCCGCCCCGCCCGCTGCGTAGAGGCCGTTGAGCTGTGATCCGTCTTCGCGGAGGGTGCGTGCATAAGCATCGATGCGCAATCCACCCTGGGTGTGGAAGAGGGCGGGGCGCACGTGGATCGCGGCGAGTGGACCCTCCAACGGTGCCTCCCAGTTCTCACGGCCGAAGTCATCGGGTGAACCGGCCGCCGATGCTCGCGACGTCTCCAGAGTGCTGTTCAGGCCTTCGGCACAGATGCCGCTAATCTCAGCCAGTTCCTCGACACTCTCGGCCCAACGCACACCGTTGCTCTGGACGACGTTCTGATAATCGGCGAACTCGAGACAGGAATCATGGATCCGCTGGTCGATGATGATCCATGACCCCTCCTGCGCATGCTTCAATGATTCGGCGGCGTATTCGGAATACCCCTTCGTCTCGTCTCCGTACCTCAGACCATTGCTGTTGACCAGGAATCCTCCGTGCATAACGGTGGCCCAGGTCGCCAGAGATGCCGCGGGCATCGCGAGACCCGCGTGTCCCTGGTAGGCATCGAGGTAGTCCACGGCAATACCGAACCGCTGACCGATCCGCACGGCATCACCGCGTGAGTGCTCGCTGCCGTAGTAGATCGCCTCGGAGATCTCAGGGATGTTCTCGCCGAGCAGCTCCTCGTCTGCACCGTAGCCATTCGTCGCGAGAACGACGGCACGAGTCGGGATCTCCTCTCGACCCGCCGGTGTCACGACGACGACACCGGTGACGGTGTCGCCTTCCGTGAGGAAATCGACCAGCCGCGCCGGAACGAACATGTCGATGAGGTCCGATGCTCTGACTGCGGCAAGGATGCCGTCGAGCATCGCAGCCCCGGAATGCCCTGGGATCGTGTGGCAGCGCATGACGCTGTGCCCCGGATAGGCGAAGTTCGTCACCAGCGAGATGTCGAGGCCCACCGTGTCTGCCAACCATTCGACGAGTTCAGCACTCGACTCGGCCAAGGCACCCGCGGCCACGGAGTTGAAGTCCCCGTGGGTCTTCGCGGACACATCGTCAAGGAAGGTCTGCGGACTGTCGCGCACTCCCGCCTCCTTCTGGTATCGCGTCCCCATCGCCGGAATCATGGCCGTGGACATCGAGGTGTTGTTGCCGCGTCTGAAGCTCTCATTCGAATCGAGAACCAGAACCGAAAGTCCGGCCTCGGCTGCCCGCAGAGCGGCCACCAGTCCTCCTCCGGCTCCAGCCACGACAACATCTGGTCCGTCGATTTCGCTCGTGCTCACGTCATTCCTCCCGGTGATGGATCTCAGTCTCTGTGCTCCCGAGGTCGAACCACGGGGCGCGGCGCTTCGGTTCAGTTCGCTCCAGGCCCGCGGGGAATGAAGCGACCGATGGCCTCATCGGCAAGTTCGCCCTCGTGGAGCACGTGGTTGCCGCGGACGAAGGTGTCTGTCACCGCGGCTTCGAGGGTGAAGCCCTCGAACGGCGTGTATTCCTGAGTCGATTCTGAGTGCTCGGGGGCGATGACCGTGGTCTTGGTCGTGTCCACGAGCGCGATGTCGGCGTCATAGCCGATGGCGATATCGCCCTTCTTCGTCAGTCCGAAGCGCTGGGCCGGGTTCCAGGAGAGCAGCTGCGCGATCCGCTGTTCGGAGACGCCGCGCTTGAGCCCCTCGCCCACGAGTCCGGGAAGGAGGTATTCGGCACCGCCGAATCCGGACTTGGCGGCGAACACATCGTCCTTGTCCTCGCCCTGTCCGAACTTGTCCTCCTCGCTGCAGCAGGCATGGTCACTGACGACCCAGTCGACGTCACCTGCGGCCAGGTGCTGCCACAGTGCTTCGATATCGTCCTGCGAACGCAGCGGCGGGTTGACCTTCCCGCCGATGTTGGCAGCCGAGTCGTAGCTGGCCAGCAGGTGCCCGATCGTGACTTCGCGCCGGAAATTCACGTGCGGGAACGTGCGTCCCATGAGCACAGCGGCTTCGAGTGCCTTGGCCGAGGAGAGGTGGAGCAGGTTGATCGTCGGCAGCTGGGTCTCGTGCGCGAGGTAGGAGGCGATCGTGATGGCCAGTCCCTCGGAGTGCGGCGGCCGCGCGGCGCTGTAGGCTTCGAGCCCCGTCAGCTCACCCTCATCGCGGACCATCTGCGTGTAGGCGCGCATGATCTCCGCGGTCTCGCAGTGCAGGCCCAGGGAGATCTCGTCGGCGTATTCGGGCAGTTCGTCGCGCAGCTTCTGAACTCCGCGCATGACCGCTTCGAAGTGGGCGATGTCGTAGTTCTCGCCCTCGGGCAACATGAGGAAGTCACGCTGGCTCGATGACGCGCCGTGAAGTCCGAAGCCGCCGTAGAACATGAAGATCTTGAAGGAGGTGATCCCGAAGTCCTTGGCCAGAACCGGCAGCTCCGAGATGTGTTCCTTCGACATGGGAGCCACGTGGAAGGTGTAGTCGATATGGGCTTGGCCATCGCTGGCCTCGAGCACCTTCGGCATGAACTCCTTGTACGGGCCGCTCTGGTTGAGGTAGTACTGCCCGGTGCGCATATAAGTGATCCCCGTGGTCACACCGCCCTGCGCCGAAGCGCGTGATTCGGAGGCAGCATCTTCGCGCAGCTCGTTGTAGATGCCCCAGTGCTGGTGGGCGTCCACTGCACCGGGAAATGCGAGTTTGCCCTGACCGTCGACGACGCGCTCGGCCCGCTGCGAATCGATTCCCGCACCGAGGGCCGCGACAGCACCGTCCTTGACGGCGATGTCACCGTGGAAGGGCTCCGCGTTCGCGCCGATGACCTTGACGTTGGTGATGAGCAGGTCGTAGTCCGACATGATTTCTCCTTTGAATACGTTGGGTGCCGGTCCGATCGGATCCCGAATCGGCGAGTTGCTTGTCCGATCCCGGACGGGGCCGCGAGGTACGGACCCAGCCCGGTGGTGAGTCGGTGTGTTGGTGGTCAGAGTGGTGGCACGTGGATCTCAAGGCCAAGCTTCAGAGCCGGGGAGACCTCGGCGAGGTGTTCGAACCGGACAATCGTGTCGCGCATGTCCGCAAGCTGTTCCTCGCTGCACACACGTGCGGCGTTGTCTTCGAACTTCGCTGCCAGTTCCTCGAAGCTCAGCGGCCGGTCGGGGCCGCCGCGATTGGCGAGCACCTTTTCGACCAGTTCCCGACCGTCCTTCGTGCGCACCCGCAGCACCGCAGGGAACTGGTGAGGGAAGATCTCGTCGCATTCCGCATCGGCGGTGACACTGACCTTGGCCATGATCTCCCGCATTGCCGGGTCGGTGGCACGGTCATCGGTGAAGTCGTCAAGGCCGAGTCCGAGTCCACCGCCTCCGGTGAGGGCGGCTGCCACGACGAACGGGGCGCTGAACTGTGCCATGTAGCCGGTCTCTGGGGCACGTTTGACCTCGATCGGTTCACCGATGGTGCGGGCGGGCGCTGTGGCAGCACCCACCTCGACGCTATCGATGTCGGAGGGGACGAGACCCTTCTCCCGCAGCGCGAGGGCGGCGTCGATAGCCGCGTGAGTGAAGTGGTTCGCCGGATAGGGCTTGAAGAAGATCGAGGGAACGGACCATGTTGTGCCCAGGCCCTCGGTGATCTCCTCGGCGGAGAAGTTGCCGTGCAGCCAGGCTTCGAAGAAGCCGAATCGTCCTTCGAGGACCGTGGGCGGACCGGTGAAGCCTCGCTGCACCAGCTGCGCTGCCGAGACCGCCGAATGCGCGGCCCAACCGGCATGCATACGCTTGACGGTCCCGCCCGTCCGGTTGGACTCGATGATGCCCGAAGCCATCGAAGCGGTCACCCCGAGCACATCGGCCAGGCCCGCCTCGTCGAGGCCGTGGAGCATGCCGGCCGCGACAGAGGCCCCCATTGCTCCAGTGATCGAGGTGGCGTGCTGACCGTGTTCGAAGAACACGGAGTTCCCCGCTTCGCTGTCATAGCCGGCCATACCGAGCCGGACGGCCACCTCGATGCCCACAGCGATGGCGGCGATGGTTTGTTCGCCGCTGGACTCATTGGCCTGGGCCGCTGCGAGGGCGGCTGGGATCGTCGAGGCGCTGGGGTGGAGGACCGAGGGCAGGTGGGTGTCGTCGTAGTCCAGGGAATGAGCGAGCACTCCGTTGACGAATGCGGCGCCGGCGGCCGGGACCTTCTGCTCGAGACCGAAGGCCGTGGCCTCGGCGATACCCCCTTGGTGACCTACCCAGTCGATGGCCGCATGGCTCGTCGGCAACGCGGTGGCGGCGAGGCAGATGCCCAGGGTGTCGAGGATCCGCCCGCGGACGCTGTCGACGACCTCGGGGGGCAGGGAGTCGAAGGTCGCTGCCTGCGCGAACGCGGCGATGTGCTGTGACAGGGTCGTCTCAGTCACCGGCGACCACCGCCAGGGGGCGCACCGGCGAACCGGTCGCACCGAAGATGTTGAGCGGGACGAGCACGAGGGTGAACTCGTAGGCTCGGTGCTCGGAGATCTCTTCGAGGTTCATGGCCTCGATGATGTAGATTCCGTTCTCCACGAGGAAGATTCGGTGGACGGGAAGCAGTCCGTGGCCCGCTCCGGGCCGGAGACATTCGAAGGCGATGGAATCGGCGCCGGCGGCATGGATCCCCTGCTCGGCGAGCCAGTGTCCGACTTCCTCCCCGATGCCGGGTACCCCGGTGGGACCGCCGACGAAGGCGTCTCCTTCGTCGAACTTCGCACCCCATCCCGAGCGGATGAGGACCACGTCGTCCCGGCGCACCTCGGTGCCCTGGGCCTTCAGTGTCGCGTGGACGTCCTCGAGGGTGATCTCATAGCCGCCCTTGAGGGTGGCCACTCCTTTGTGCGCGGCGACGTCGATGAGGACGCCGCGTCGGATCATCGGCTCGATCGTGTGCACGCCGTGTTCGACATATTTGCCGCCGAGGCAGGCGTCGTCGGCATCCTGTCCGCCGTGGAGCCGTCCGTCCTGGCTGACGTGAGCGAGCGCATCGATATGGGTGCCGACATGGGTGCCGGTGGTGATCATGTCATTGGCCGCGCTGCCTCCATCGGCACGGACCTTGTCACCGTGGCGACGCGGCAGCACATGCCAGAACTGGGGGTGGTTGGGGGACTGCGGCATTCCCACGCGCAGCTGTCGCGCGAGGTCATAGGTCCGTAGGCCCTGGCTGATCGCTTCGACGAGTTGATCGGTCATTTGATCGCACCGCTTTCTCTCAGATTGTTCAGCTCCTCGTCTCCGTACCCGGCTTCGCGGAGCACAGCGTCGGTGTCGGCACCGTGGTCACGTCCGGTGAAGCGGATCGAGCCGGGTGACTTCGACATCCGCCACAGCAGGTTGTGCTGAAGCAGTGGGCCGAGGTCAGGGTCGTCGACCTCGGTGAGCATCTCGGTTTCGCGGATATGGGGGTCGCTGACGACGTCCGCGGCATCGTAGATGGGCGCGATGGCCGCGCCGGCCTCGGTGAAGGCGTCGACGACGGCCTTGAGCTCACGCTCTGCCACCCATCGGGAGACATAGTCATCGAGGAGGTCGACGTGCTCGACGCGTCCCGTTCCGCTGGCGAACCAGGGCTCGTCGATGACTTCAGGGTGCCCGACGAGGCGCATGACGCGTTCGGCGATGCTCTGAGCACTCGTCGAGATCGCGATCCACTTGTCGTCGGAGGTCAGGTAGGTGTTTCGGGGGGCGTTATTCACCGAGCGATTGCCGTTGCGCTGCCCGATGACGCCCAGCTGCTGGTAGACCGTCGGTGAGGGCCCGACGGCTGTGAGGATGGGTTCGAGGATGCTCATGTCGACCACCTGCCCCTCCCCAGTGGCGTCTCGGTGACGCAGCGCCATCATGGTCGCCGAAGAGGCGGCGATTCCGCAGATGCTGTCTGCAAGACCGAAGGCCGGGAGGCTCGGCGGGGCGTCGGAGGGTCCGGTGAGGTGTGCGAAGCCGCTCATCGATTCGGCAAGGGTGCCGAAACCAGGCCGCGCTGAGTACGGGCCTTCCTGTCCGAACCCGGTGATCCGGACGATGATGAGCCCCGGGTTGATCTCGTGGAGCTCCTCGGGCCCGATTCCCCACCGTTCGAGCGTCCCCGGCCGGAAGTTCTCGACGAGGACGTCTGAGCCGGCGGCCAGGCGACGCAGCACCTCTGCCCCATCCGGCCTGCCCAGGTTGAGGGCGATGCCGCGTTTGTTGCGCGACACTTCCTTCCACCAGATGGGCTGGCCGTCTTTCTGATAACCGTGTCCCCTGAGGCCGTCGGGTTTCGACGGATGCTCGATCTTGATGACCTCGGCGCCGTTGTCGCCGAGGATCTGCGTGCAGAGCGGACCCGCGATGATCGTCGAGGCATCGATGACCTTGATGCCGTCCAGAGGAGCGGATTGTTGATTGCTCACAGTTTCTCTCCCTCGTCTGATCCGGAAGTTCAACCGGATCGTCCTCCAGCCCTCAGCGACGAGTCATCTCCTCACCGATGAGGGAGCCTAGAGTTTCACTGAAAGAAACAGTATCCGATCCGTGTATGTTTGTCACATGTCAGCATTATCCCAGATCAGACATGATTTTCAGATAAATAGTGTCAGCGCGAGGGAGCGAAATCAGCAAGACTAAACAATGGCCGTTTCGCTGAACGAAACATCATTCGCTCGCCGAGGCGAGGGAGACGGTCCGCTCGGCGGACTCGACCATTGCCACATCGAGGAAGGATCCGTCGTTAAGGAGCACAGTCCCCGCTCCGTCCACTCGGGCGCCGTCGAGGCGTCTGAGCGTCGCTCTAGCCGTGGCGAGTTCGTTCCGGTTGGGAAGAAAGGCCGCGCGTATCGTTTCGAGCTGGGATGGGTGGATCGCGGTGCGTCCGAGGAAGCCGAGGCTCCTGCCGAACTCGCTCGAGCGCCGCAGCCCCTCATCGTCTTTGAGACGGGTGTGCACGCTCATCATCGGCGGAACCAGCCCGGCGGCCGCTGCGGCATTGACGATCCGTGCGCGCGCCCAGGTCAACCCCTCATCACCGCGTGATCCGGCGGGCAGTCCGAGACTCGAACGCAGGTCCGCCTCACCCAAGCCGAGGCTCTCTACCCCTGCACTCGCGATCTCGAAGGCACGCTCGACCCCGAGCGCCGATTCGATGAGGGCATGGATCGCCCTGGCACCCGTGCGTCGCCGAACAGCCTGCACGTCCTCCGGCGCAATCGTCTTGGGCAAGCGAATCGCGATGTCCACATGGAGGTGAGCAACGCAGTCGAGGTCGGATTCATGCCAGTCCGAACCGCGCGGGTTGATCCGAACCTGGACATGACGGCCCTGCGGACCGTCGCTCAGCAGGTCGAGCACGTTCTCGCGCGCCTGCTCTTTGCGCTCCGGCGCCACGGCGTCCTCGAGGTCGACGGCCACGACATCGGCGCTCGATGCCAGCGCCTTTTCGACGCGATCAGGCCTGTCGGCCGGAACGTAGAGCAGGGTCAGGGGTGGGGCGGTGACGGATGGCACGGAGACGTGCTCCCTCCTTCGAGATCGATGAACCGAGGCGCATGCGCACATGCGCCTCGGTTCGGTGGCGTGGTCGGTGGCGTGGTCAGTGGTGTGCGGAGCGCACGCGGTATCAGGGATGAGCCAGACGTGCCGAGAGTTCCTTCGCTGCCTCCATCACCTGAGAGGCCAGGTCGCTCTCCCTGTCCGGAGTCAGCCGGGAGGTCAGTGCAGCGATGCTGATCGCACCCATGACTTCACCGAGTCGGTTGCGCACCGGAGCGGCGAAGCTCGTAGAATCGCGCATCCGCTCACCCGTAGTTCGGGCGAATCCCTCCCGGCGGACGGCTTCGAGACGGGCGCGCAGCTGCTCCGGTTCGGTCAAGGTGGCGTCCCTGAGAGCCGGGACCGGCATCCTCAACGCCGCCTCGATCTCGTTCTCGGGCAGGAAGGCGAGGATGGCGGCTCCGGAGGCGCCGACCGTGAGCGGATGAGTCCGCCCGACGTCGACGGAGATGCGCACGAGCTGACTGCTCTCGACCTGTCCGGTATAGACACGACGATGACCGATGCGCGCGGACAGCGTCGTCGTCTCTTCGCAGGCCTCAGCCAGATCGGCGAGGATCTCCATGCCCGCCTGGCGGAAACGCGAGGTCTGGTTCGCCGAATCCGCAAGCGCGAAGGCCGCGATTCCAACCTGGTACTTCCTGGTCTCGGGGTCCTGCCAAAGAAAGCTGTTCGAGCACAGCGTCTGAGCGATTCGGTGCACGACAGCCTTGCTGAGATTCGTGCGCCGAGCGATCTCCGTAATGCCGAGGGGGGCCTTCGCTCCGGCGAAGGCGAGGAGGACCGCTGTGACTCTCGCAGTGGTCGAATCTGCCGGAACCGCGGCACTGTCAGTCGTTTCAGTCATCGGACCATTGTAGCGTCAAAAACAACATCTGTGTCTGTTGAAGTGTCAGTTGACCGTCGAACTTCTAGGTATACACTCGGTCTGACAACGAAGTCCCTTGCGACTTTTATGTTTCGCTGAAAGGAATCCTATGCACGCTCGGGTCCTCAATGACCTGGCGGATTTCGCCGCTGAGATCCACATCGACACCATGGAGAACCGGGTACGCGAGGCGCTCGAAAAGAATCTCATCGACTCCTTCGCCGTGGCGGCTGCCGGAATGAACACCCCCGAACTGCGCGACCTACGGAAGGTCTGGCCGCAGTCCGAGGGACCGAGTTCGATCCTCGGCACCGATCTGCGCTCCCTGCCCGAAACGAGCATCGCGCTCAATGCCTCTGCCCTGTGTGTACTCGAACTCGACGAGGGCAACAAGTACGCGCGCGGACATCCCGGCGCCCACGTGCTTCCCGCAGCGCTCGCCGAGGCCCAGCACCTCGGCGCTTCCGGTCCCGAGTTCATGTCCGCGCTGTTGGCCGGCTATGAGGTGGCCACGCGGATCGCACGGAACTTCAGCCCCCGTCCCGGCCTCCACCCTCACGGACACTGGGGAGCCGTGGGGGCGGCCGTTTCCGTCGGCCGTCTCCACGGATTCTCCCCGACCGAAATGGCCCAGGCCATGGATGCTGCCGCCGGGCTCGCGCTCGCCACCCCGTTCTCCAGCGCCCTGAGCGGTTCGTTCGTGCGCAACACCTGGATGGGCGTCGCCGGAAACAACGGCCTGACGGCCGCCAGAATCGTCATGGCCGGCCTCGGTTCGACGGACGCAACAGGGCTAGCCACATTCGATGATCTGCTCGGCACGATAGAGACCGATGAGATCACGGCCGAGCTCGGAACCCGCTGGGAGATCACCGGCGGCTACTTCAAGCGCCACTCGTCGTGCAATTACACTCACCCTCCGGCCGATGCCGCGATCGAGCTGGCCCTCTCGGGCGAATTCGACCCCGCCTCGATCAGCGGCATCCAGGTCGACACCCATGCTCTGGCGCTGCAGCTGCAGGAACACAGACCGAGAACCAGACTGGCTGCGATGTTCTCCATCCCGCACGTCGTCGCGGTTGCTCTCGTCAAGGGCGCTTGCCGGCCCGAGTCGTTCTCCCCTGAACACCTCGACGATCCGGAGATCGCTCGGCTGCGGGAACTCGTAAGCATCGAGTTCGACAACCAGATCGACTCCAGACGCCCTGCCGAGCGCGGTGCTCGCGTAACCATCACCAACGGGAACGACCGCACCACCTCGGCGCAGGTGCCGAATTCGATCGGCGATGCCGATCATTTCCCTTTCTCGAAGGAGCAGATCATCGACAAGGCCAACGCCCTCGTAGGACCGGAGAGAGCGGAGAGGATCGCCACGGGAGTCGCCAACCTGCGGCAGATCACGGACATGGCGGACGTGGGCTTCCTCGGCTGAAGAGGCGCCGAACCCCACGACGCACGACACCTGGGATCCGCGCCCAGCCTTGGGAACTCGCACCCACCCCCACAACACTCACCGAACACAAGCACAAGGAGAGACCATGCACATCCGCGCCATCACACCGATCACAGTCAGCATCGAAGAGATCGAACGCCGACAGGCACGCTATGACCGCCTGGCGCCTGAGGACTGCCGAATCGCCTTGGAGAACCTGCCCGCTGAGGCCGGCGGGCCGACGCAGCTGGCGTCGACGGAGGACCTGACTCGCTCTGAGCAGCTCAATATAGAGCTCGGAGCGCAGACCGATTCCACCCGATTCGATGCCCTTCTGCTCGACTGCGTCCTCGACCCCGGGCTCTCGGCGCTGCAGACCGAGACCGAGGTTCCCGTGTTCGGCATCACCCGGCTGAGCGCGGGCTTTCTCGCCTCGCTGGGCATCACGTTCGCTGTGATGACCCGCAATCAGGCGATCGCCGACGAATATTCGGCCACTATCGCCCGGTACGGCCTCGAGGCTTCCTATCGGGGTGCCTACGTCCTCGATCTCGACGTTGCGGACATCGCAGACACCAAGAAGTGGAACGCTGCCGTGACCCAGGTGGCAAAGAGCGCCTCCGCCGAGGAGGTCTCCGTGCTCTTCAATGGCTGCTCTGCCGTCGAGACCACCGTCGAGGGAGCCGGTGTGGCGGTCATCGACCCCACTTCACTCGCAATGCGTCTGCTGGGAGAGGCTTCCCACAGCTGCCTTCTGGGCTGAGCCAGCTTCAACGACACCATCGCAACTGGCGTTTCTTTCAATGGAACGCTAAAGCTGAGCATACCGAATTATCCTCCGCGCAAATATGGCATTTTCGCGATCATTCATATATGCTTCCCGAGAGTCACGATACATTTGTTCCGTTAAATGGAACGTCCTCAATGAAGAAGGAAGAAGGCACTGTGAAGGCAGCGACGAAGCTGATTCTCGTTCCGACTGTTGCCGCCTCCCTGCTGGCGCTGGTCGGTTGCCAAGGTTCGGCGGCATTGGGCGGTGACCACCCCGACGACACGGCAAAGGAAGTCGTCATCGGCTCTCTTCACCCTCTCTCGGGCGCGAACGCCGCGGACGGTCAGCAGATGAGCTTCGCCGCGCAGATGGCAGTGGATGAGATCAATGAGGCCGGCGGCATCGAATCCCTCGACGGAGCCCCGCTGAGAATCGAATCGGTCGATACGAAGAGCGAGCCGGAGACCGCGCAGAGCGAAGCGACCAGGCTCATCCAAGAAGGAGCCTCGGCGCTGATCGGTTCCTTCGAAAGCGGGCCCAGCGCCAACATCTCCTCCGTCTCCGAGCGCAACGAAGTCCCCTTCGTCATGGACGTCGCCGCCCTCGATTCGATCCTGCAGCAGGGTTACAAGTACTCCTTCCGAATCCAACCCTCGGGGTCGATGATGGGCGAGAGTTCGGCCGAGTACCTCGACCAGATGACGAAGGACTCGGGAGAGGACGTCACCAAGGTCGGAGTTCTCTACGAACAGGGCAACTACGGCACGGCTGTTGAGAAGGCGTTCGCGAACAGAATCGAAGAGCTGGGCATGGAGGTGCCGAGTGCCATCAGCTACGACCCGGCCTCGAGCGATCTCTCCACTCAGGTACAGCAGGCGGTGGCCGGCGGGGTCGATGTCCTGGCGGTGACCGGCTACTACCGCGACAGCCTGCTCATCTCCCAGGCGATCAGTTCGATCGCCCCCGAGGTCAAAGCCGTCTACGGAGTCGCCAACGGCGGATTCGATCAGACCCAGTTCATCGACGATGCTCCCAACGGCGGTGCCGGGTATCTCAACGCGAACTATCGACTCGATGTCACCGACGATCGTGCGAGAGCTCTGTCCGCACGGTTCGACAAGGGTTTCGGTGCCCCCATGCGGGCGAGCGCGGCCCTGAGCTATGACGCCGTCAACGTCATCGCCGAGGCGGTCGAGGAGGCAGCAAGTGCCGACCCGCAGATGATCAGAGACGCCATATCGCACAGTGACTACGAACCCGTGGTCGTCAATGACGGGCGCATCGATTTCGATGAGACCGGGCAGAACTCCCATGCGGCCGTGTCCGTGCTCCAAGTGAAGGACGGAGCGATCCGCACCGTCTTCCCGAATGATCTCGCGGAGACCGTCTATACCTTCCCGGCTCCACCCACCTCGGCCCAGAACTAAGGATTCATCTATGGCACAGTCGCCTGCCGCATCCCTCACGCCGTCTGCCCCTGCACCGAATGCCGAGGCGCCCGCGAGACCGAAACGCACCTACAACGGGCCTTCCCCACGCACTCTGCTGGTGACCTTGGCCATGGTCGTCACTGCCTCGGTGCTGGCCGGGGTAGTCTCGGGCAGCGTCACGGTGCTCTTCCAGGCACTGATCACCGGTCTGCTCACTGGTGGGATCTACAGTCTCATCGCGATGGGACTGACCCTCGTCTACGGGGTCCTGCACATCATCAACTTCGCCAACGGTGCGATGGTCGCGCTCTCCATGTTCCTCACCTACGCGGCAGTTTCCGGGCTCGGGCTGCACCCGTACATGGCGCTGCTCATCACGGTTCCCGCGATGTTCGTCCTCGGCGCAGCTGTGCAGGGCACACTGCTCAACCCGATCATGAAGGCACCGATCCACACCCAGCTGCTCGTCACCATCGGCCTCGCGCTTGCGATTGAGAATCTGCTGCTCATGATCTTCGGTCCGACGCCGCTGTCTGTCGAACTGCCCGGCGATCACGGGGTCAGTTTCCTGGGAGCCTCGGTCGACCTCAGCCGCATCTACGCGTTCATCGGCGCCCTCGTCCTCGTCGCACTGCTCTGGCTCGTGCTCCACAAGACCCGCATCGGCACAGCGATCCGTTCGGTGGCCGCGAGCCCGGAGGGGTCCCGGCTGGTCGGGATCGACGTCAAGCTCATCTACGTCCTCACCTTCGGGCTCGGGGCGGCAGCGACCGCGGCAGCAGGCACCTTCGTCTCCACGTTCACGACCATCGAACCCACCGCAGGGTCCGTCTTCAACCTCACAGCGTTCGTCGTCGTGGTCCTCGGCGGAATGGGCAATGTTCCCGGAGCACTCGTCGGTGGGCTCGTCGTCGGTCTCACCGAGCAGCTCGGTGGGCTCATCTTCCCGGGACAGTCACCACTACTCACGGTCTTCGTCGTCTTCCTCATCGTCCTTTTCGCCAAACCGCAGGGAATCTTCGGAAGGGCATCATGAGCACATCCACAGCCGCACAGGCACCCAGCGTCTCCCGCAGGACATCCACGCCGATGGCCGCGTCGACCGTGAGCATGAGGTGGAACTGGTTCCTGCTCGCCCTCACCGCGGTCGTCGGAGCCCTCCTGCCCTTCATCCTCACGCCGGCGGAGCTGAGCGTGGCGATGCGCGTCATCATCTTCGCGCTCATGGGCATCGGCTGGAACATGATGAGCGGATTCGGAGGCATGTTCAGCTTCGGTCACGCAGCCTACTTCGGCATCGGCGCATATACGACGGCGTTCCTCCTCCTTGATGTCGGTATGAGCCCGTGGTTGGGCATGATCGTCGGCATGGCGGTGGCGACAGCCGCGGCCGTGGGCATCAGCTATCTTGCGCTCAGATACAAAGTGAAGGGCGCTTACTATGCACTGTCCACCTTCGCCTTCGCTGAGATGCTGCGCCTCTTCGTCATGGGTAACGATGGCCTGCATCGGACGCTCGGCTTCACCGTTCCGGTTCTCCAGGGCGACAACTGGGGCATGTTCCAGTTCTCTGCAGACTCACCGAACTACTTCTGGATCGGCACGGGTTTCCTCCTGGTCGCCCTCATCGTCAGCATGGTCTTCCTGCGTAGCAGAGCCGGACGTTTCACGATCGCCACGCGCGACGATGAGATGGCTGCCGCCGCCATCGGCATCCCCGTTCTCAGGCACAAACTCACGGTCACGGCCATCTCTGCGGCGATCACCGCGGCCGCTGGAACCCTGTACCTACAGTTCTACATGTTCGTCGATCCGGAGATCGCGTTCGGTCACGCGGTGTCGAACAACGCGATCATCACCGCTGTGCTCGGCGGGGTCGGGATGCTCTGGGGGCCACTGGTCGGAGCGATCATCGTCGCCCCGCTCAGCGATCTCGTGGCAGCCCTCCTTCGCAACCCACCCGAATGGCTGGCCTTACTGTCGGGCCAGAGCGGTCTCGACATCGTCATCTACGCAGTCATCCTCATCGCCTGCGTGCTCGTTCTGCCCAAGGGAATCGTGGGCACCATAGTGACCAGGAGCCGAAAATGAGCCTGTTGACCATCGATTCGATCGCGAAGTCATTCCACGGCATCCACGCACTCAAAGACGTGAGCATGCATGTTGACGAAAGTGAGATCCTCGGCATTATCGGCGCGAACGGGGCAGGCAAGACCACCCTGTTCAACTGCATCACCGGTGCATTTGCACCCGATTCCGGACGCGTTCATTTGGACGGCAAAGATGTCACGGGCGCGAAGACGCACCGTTTGGCCAAGTCCGGTCTGGTGCGCACCTTCCAGCTCATGCGGCCGTTCGGCACGATGACGCTGTTCGAGAACATCACCGTGGCCGTACAGAGCAGAGGCGTCCGGTCGGAGAGTCGGGCGCGCGAAAAAGCAATGCAACTCATCGTGCGTACTGGGCTGGAGGATTGGGCCGAAAAAATCTCGGCCTCACTGCCGACGGCTGTGCAGAAGCGCCTCGAACTCACCCGAGCGCTGGCGCTATCGCCCCGAGTCCTGCTCCTCGACGAGGTACTCGCCGGTCTGGTCCCGACCGAACGCGGGCCCGTGCTCGATCTCATCGAGGAGCTGCGTCGCGAGGAAGGCGTCACCTTCATTTTCATCGAACACATCATGGCCGCCGTCCGGCGTCTGAGCGACCGTCTGATCATGATGGACCAAGGGTCAGTACTCGCACAGGGTGCGGTCGAGGAGGTAATGGCCGACCCCAGGGTTATACAAGCTTATCTGGGGAAGGAGTATGACGATGCTACTTGAGATCGATGAGGTGCACAGCGGATACGGCAGGCTGGAGATCCTCCATGGCGTCTCACTCTCGGTCGGTGAGGGTGAGGTGGTAGCCGTCATCGGTGCCAACGGCGCCGGAAAGTCGACCGCGTTGAAGACAATTGCCGGTGAGCTCAGGCCCTCAAAAGGAGAGGTCCGCTTCGCTGGCAAAACAGCGAACGGCCTTGGCAGCCACCGCATAGCCAAACAGGGCCTCACGCTGGTTCCGGAGCACCGCGCTCTGTTCGGCACCCTGACCGTTGAAGATAATCTCCGCATGGGCGCTTGGGGCCGTCGTGGTAGGGAGGGCTTCACCGAGGCCGAGATCATGGAGATCTTTCCCATCCTCGGCCAGCGTCGCACGCAGATCGCCGAGACTATGTCCGGGGGCCAGCAGCAGATGGTGGCCATCGCGCGAGCACTCATGAGCGCTCCCCGGCTGCTCATGCTCGACGAGCCCTCCACTGGCTTATCACCGATGCTGACCTGGGATGTTTTCCACGCTGTCGATTCGATTCGCGAGCGAGGGGTGGGCGTCCTCATCGTCGAGCAGAACGCCCGCCAGGTCCTCGACCTAGCCGATCGTGCCTATGTGCTCGACTCCGGGTCGGTCGCGCTCGAGGGTGAAGCTACGGATCTCCTCGGCGATTCCCGAGTACAAGACGCGTACCTCGGCGGATGAGCGGTGCTCCCTCGCGCCGCGGTCGACGGACGCGAATCGAGGTAGCCGATGCCCCCGGAGTGGTGCCGGCCAAACGTCGTGGCCTCGTCGGTGAGAGTCTGATTCTTGTAGTCCCGGTCCATGACGAGGCTACGGTTTGCTTGCGCAAAACAATGGACCCACAGGCGATTACCCGCCTATGCTGGTTGCGTGGTGGATGTCCTCGAAGCTCCATTTCAAATGAACTACTCTATGTGAACTGTTCGGGTAAACTCACCAAGAGGTCCGAGCAAGACGCCACCGGGTGACATCGGTGTAACGTCCTCATTCCCGACGGCGCACGGTATTTGGCCGACCAGGGAGTCTGCATGGTCAAAGAAGCTATGACGATCCCGCGATCAGACGTTGACTTCGTGGTCGAAATCTCGGTGAAGAAACTGAGATTCTGAGCGACGGGTCGTTTCGTTTCACGAAGTTGAATGCCCAGGTTCTGCTCTGTCTTCCATTGCTCTCGTGAGCCGGTGCCTCAGCCCGTCACCCCCTCACTCCACTCACCCCGGCAGCAGCACGATGACCGTATGGATGAGCAGTCCGACGAGTGCGCCGATGACGGTGCCGTTGATGCGGATGTACTGAAGGTCCCGGCCGACGTAGAGTTCGATCCGATCCGAGGCCTCCTTGGCGTCCCACCGTTCGATGGTGTCGGAGATGACGCTGGCGATCTCGGGGCCGAAGCTCTCGGCCAGGTCTCCGGCGGTCGTTGCGATCTGGTCGTCGATCCTCGTCGCGAACTCCGTATCGGTCTGCAGGCGCTGGGCGAATTCGCCGATCAGCTCGGAGATCCGGCCGCGGACCTCGCCGTCGGTGTCGACGATGGCTTGGCGGAGCAGCTGCTTGAGTGAGGTCCAGATCTCGAGCACCGAACCGACGACGCCGTCCTGGGTGAGGAGGTCGTTGATGATGACCTCTGCCCTCTGGGACAGCGAGGACTCCGAGTCGAGATCGTCGGAGAGGTCGACGAGCCAGGCGTCAAAGGCCTGGCGAGCCTTGTGGTATTCATTGTCGCGGACGTCGGCGATCCAGCCGAGGACTTCGCGCTGCAGACGGTTGGCCAGCTGCTCGTTGACGAAGTCGGGCACCCAGGACGGTGCTCGGTTGTGGACGATCTCGTCGATGACCTGCGGGTTGTCGTTGAGCCAGGTGTAGGCCTCGGCGACGATGAGGTCGACGAGTTTGTGGTGAGCGCCGTCGAGCACGATCTGACGCAGCAGCTGGGCAAGCACCGGAGTCTTGCGGGTGGCGACAAGTCTGGGGATGATGACGTTCCTAGTCAGCGCCTCAACCGAGTCGTCGTTGATGCGGGCCAGGACATATTCGAGACCCCCGGCGGCACGGTCGACGACGATGTCCCGATTGCCCGGCTTGCTCAGCCACTCTCCGGCCCGGTGCGAGACCTGAGCGGACCGGATCTTCGTCGACACCGCCTCGGCGTGGAGGAAGTTCGCGGCGACGAACGCGGACAGGCTCGCCCCCAGGGTGTCCTTCTTGCGGGGGATGATCGCGGTGTGCGGGATCGGCAGGCCAAGGGGGTGCCGGAAGAGCGCGGTGACGGCGAACCAGTCGGCGATTGCGCCGATCATCGCCGCCTCGGAAGCGCGGGAGACGAAGCCCCACACCCCGGTGTTGTCGGTGAAGAGGTGGGTGGAGAGGAAGATGAGCGTCGCGAGGATGAGCAGAGACAGCGCGAGAGTGCGCATCCGGCGCAGGCCGCGTGCCCGTTCCTGATCCTCCGGCGTGAGTTCGGCCGGGCCGCCGCCGAATTGCGGCACATTCGGTGCTTTGTCGATCGACATCATTCCCCCTTTTCCTCTCACCGACTCTAGCGAAGCCGACCGCCGAGGCGGGCATCCCCGGGCTGTGCCGCGGCTGGGAACTTGTCGGGCCAGGCACCGCAGGAGGGTTCGAAGGGCGGCGGCACCTTCGCCGAGTTCCCGCGCGCCGAGGATACGGACTTCTGAACCCAAACGGACATGATGGCGATTAGGCTCGGACAATGGCGTACTTCGACGATCGCGGTCGGGCGGAATCCTTCGGCCAGGTGGCCGAGGACTATGACCGGTTCCGGCCGCGCTATCCCGCATCCCTCATCGCGGCGATCCTCGAGGCCGGTGAGGGTGCTCCAGTCGAACCTCCTCGGCGAGAGGTCCTGCGCATTCTCGATGTCGGCTCCGGAACCGGAATCCTCGCAACGCAGCTCGCCGCTGCCGGTGCCGACGTCCTCGCCGTCGAGCCCGATGATCAGATGGCGGCCATCGCCGCAGCCAAGGGTCTGCCCGTCGAGATCAGCACCTTCGAGCAGTGGCAGGCGGTGGGCCGGACCTTCGACCTCGTGACCTTCGGGCAATCCTTCCACTGGGTTAACCCCGCAATAGCCCTGCCACGTATCCGCGAAATCCTAGCCTCAGGCGGAAGATTGGCCCTGACCTGGAACGACGTTCAGGCCCTCGGAGAGGTGAGCGAGCGCCTGACCGCGATCGCCGATCGCTTTCATCCCGAGGGAGGAACCGCCACGCTCGGGCACGCCGCGGATTCGCAGGCAGACGAAAGCTCCTCCGGACCGGACCGCTTCGCCCCGGTCGACCACCCGGCGCTCGAGGACCTTCACAGGCACGGGTTCACCGCGAGTGTGCGTCATTTCGACGAGGCGCTGCACTTCACCGCGGACGCGTGGCTGTCGATGATCTTCACCCACTCGGCACAGCTGACCATGCCGGAACCCAGCAGGACGGCGATGCGCTCCGAGCTGGCCCCGGCGATCCCGGAGTCCGGGGTTGAGGCACGCAATCATGCCCTGCTCATCCTCGCCGAACCGCTGCACACCCCTCGCTGAGCGGTTGCGCACCCCTCGCCGAACCGCTGCGCACCCCTCAGCGAAGCTGACACACCTAGAACTGACACAACCTACAGGTGCTCCGGTAGGTTGTGTCAGTCTCACGTCGTTGTGTCGCTCCCGCGTCGTTGTGTCGTTCCCGCGTCGTTCAGCCAGTCTCACGTCGTTGTGCCGAAATCTCGCAGTCTGACCCGCGCGGACCGCGCCGAAGACAGCGAGCGTAAGGTGTCCTGGTCAGGTCGTCGACCCCTCACCCCTGAGGCACCACCCCCAGGCGACCGCCGAATCACCTCCGAGCACAGTCAGGAGCAGCCGTGTCAGCACAGCCTGCCGAGGCCACCATCCGCGAAATCACCGAACTCATCGGATTCGATACGACCAGCCGGGACACGAACCTCCCGCTCATCGATCATGTCGAAGCCCGCCTCGAAGCGGCCGGACTGAGCTCGCAGCGCATCCCGAATGCCGAAGGCACGAAGGCAAACCTCCTGGCCACGATTCCCGCCGCCGACGGCTCCACCTCCGGAGGCATCGTCCTCTCTGGTCACACGGACGTCGTCCCCATCGACGGCCAGGACTGGTCGAGTCAGCCGTTCACCCCCGACACCCGCGACGGCAAGCTCTATGCCCGCGGCAGCGCAGACATGAAGTCCTTCATCGGCGTCATCCTCGCCAAGCTTCCCGAACTCACCTCCGCAAAGCTCGCCGAACCCATCCATCTCGCCTTCTCCTACGACGAGGAGATCGGCTGCGTCGGCGCCATCGACCTCGTCGACACGATCACCGAGAAAGGCCTGGCCCCGCGCGGCTGCATCGTCGGCGAACCCTCGAGCATGCGCGTCATCCGCGGCCACAAGTCGATGAACGTCTTCCGCGTCGACTTCCACGGCGTCGCCGCCCATTCCTCGCTGACCCCGGAGGGCGTGAATGCGATCGCCTACGCCGCCGAGTTCGTCGCCTTCGTCCACGCCGTAGCCGCCGAATTCCGGACCGACGGACCCTTCGACGACGCCTATGTCGTGCCCTTCACGACGGTCACCGCGAACACGATCACCGGCGGAATCGCCATCAACACCATCCCCGCCGAGGCGAGCGTCGAGTTCGAATTCCGGTCCTTGGGTGCCGTCGACCAGCAGGCCCTCATCGCCCGCTTCCGCGCCGAGGCCGAGCGCTTGGGCAGGCAGATGGCTGCCGAGAACGAGGCCGCCGGCGTCGACTTCACGGTCACCGCTGCCGCCCCCGGCTGCGAGACCCCGGCCGATGCAGAAATCGTGTCCTTGGCTGCCAGCTGGGGCGGCATCGCCACCGATGACAAGGTCACCTACGGCACCGAGGCGGGCCTGTTCTCCAACGCCGGCATCCCGACCGTCGTCTGCGGCCCCGGAGACATCGCCCAGGCCCACGCCCCCGACGAGTTCATCGAACTGAGCCAGATCGCCGCCTGCGAATCCTTCATCGACTCCCTCGTCACCGATCTCAGCAGGAGCTGAGGCAAGCACGACCGCCTCGGCACGGCCCGAATCTCCTGAGCTCAGCTCCGGTCGACCGGTGCAGCACCGCCTCGGCGCCGGTGTGACCCGGGCGATCACCCCGCGAAGACACCGACGACGAGGTTGATCGCCGTGGCCAGGATGACCGCATTGAAGACGTAGGAGAGCAGGCTGTGGCGCAGCACCACGGCTCGGATCTCGGTGGTCGACACGCTCGTGTCGGTGACGCCGAAGGTCATCCCCACGGCGAAGCCGAAGTAGAGGAAGTCCTGGTAGTTCGGGGTGGTGCCCGTGTTGAAGTCGATCCCCGATGGCGTGGGGCGGTCGAAGTAGAGGAACGCATAGCGGGCCGAATAGAGCAGCTGCAGACCCGCCCAGGACATGAACACGCCGAGGAGGGCGATCGCGGCCGGCCACGCACCGGCATCCGATCCGCCCAGGATCAGCAGGCCGACGATGCCGCCGATGCCCAGCAGCTGAGCCACGGTGATGACGACCTCGTCGACGACGGGCCGGAAGTCCTCACGTTTCGCATTGGACCGGGTCGCCTCGGCGTCCATCGGCCACAGCACCACGGTGCCGAGGACGACGAACACCGTCGTGACCACGGTGATGCCGACCAAGGCGCCCAGGGCTGCTCCGGCCCCGAATCCGACGAGGATTCCGGCGATCACACCGAGAACGATCGCGGCGATCAGCCGATTGGTGGCGCTGATGAACAGCCTTCCCATGGGTGCTCCGTTCGTTCGTGTAAGGGCGACTCGGGCCCGGAAATGTCGCGTCATCCACTGTTGCACACCCGCCTGTCGAACGTAACCCCGGCCAACGGATGTACACTGATTTCGCTGAAGCCTTAGGTAAGGCTAAATTCATGCAATTTATCTTGATCAATGGACCACCGAGGCGACACATCCCTGCCACCTCGGCGAACAGACAGAAGAAGGTCGGATGTTCGTCGCGAATCTCCTCATCGCCCTGCGTGAGGGCCTTGAGGCCACTCTCGTCATCGGCATCCTCGTCGGCTACCTCGTCAAGACCGACCGTCGGGATGTGCTGCCCAAGCTCTGGCTGGGGGTGGGCCTGGCCGCCCTGATCCCGCTGACCATCGGTGCCCTGCTGACCTGGGGTCCGAAGACGCTGACCTTCCAGGCGCAGGAGATCATCGGCGGCAGCCTCTCGATCGTCACCGTCGTTCTGGTCACGGGCATGATCTTCTGGATGGGCAAGCACTCCCGGCATCTCAAGGGCGAACTCGAGTCCTCGATGGCCGGGTCCCTGTCGAAGCGATCCTCCGGATGGGGAATCGTCGGGTTGGCCGTCCTCGCCGTGGGCCGCGAAGGCGCGGAGACGGCACTGTTCATCTGGGCCACGGTCCGCTCCTCGGTGGAGAACAGCGTCCTGGCCACCACCGCCGGGGTCATCGTCGGACTGATCCTGGCCGTCGTCCTCGGCTGGATCATCTACCGCGGCTCCCGACGCATCAACATGAAGCTCTTCTTCTCGGTCACCGGCTACTTCCTCATCCTCGTCGCCGCCGGCATCTTCTCCTACGGGATCGGGGACCTCCAGGAGGCGGGAGTGCTGCCGGGCATCATGAACCATGCCTGGGACTTCAGCGGCGCCCTGCCCGGACCGGGCTCCCCGATCTACTGGCTCTACATGCTCGGCCAGGCGATCTTCCAGGTCAACGTGCAACCGACAGTGCTGCAGACCATCGGATGGATTGTCTACATCGTCCCGGTCGTCGTCCTCTTCGCCCGCCAGGTCCACGGGCGCACACGACCCGCCGGCACATCGGCGGGGGAATCGAGCACACAGACTTCTCCCTCACTCGCCACAAGCGAGAGCCGCGAGAACCCGGTGACACCCTCGGCCGGCCCTCCGGACACCGGAGAGCCCCGATGGTGACCCGTCCGCCCCATCAGTCAATGCCCCACCACACCACTCAAGGATGACAATGAAACGTCACACCGCTCTGCTCGCCCTCCCGACAGCCACGCTCATGGCCCTCTCACTGGCGGCCTGCACCGACAATCTCCAGAATCAGAAGTCCGCTTCCGGCGACGGAGACGGGGACGGTGTCACGGTGACCATCACCGACGACTCCTGCGATGTCTCCCCGGCCGAGTTCCCGTCCGGCAAAGTGACGTTCACGGTGACCAACAACGGCACCAAGCCCAACGAGTTCGAAGTCCTCGCCGAGAACAAGCTGCAGATCGAATCGGAACGGGAAAACATCGGCCCCGGCACGACCGCCACGCTGACCACGGCTCTGGACGAAGGCACCTACTACACGGCCTGCAAGCCGAACATGGTCGGCGACTTCGTCGGACTGGCCGAACTCGCCGTGACCAAAGGCGAAGAGGTTACGGTCTCCGATGACGTCCAGGCAGCCGAAGACGAGGCGATCACGAACTACACCGGCTACGTCAAGGACCAGGTCGGGCAGCTCGTCGATGCGACGAAGGAGTTCACCGACGCCTACACCTCGGGCGACACCGAGAAGGCCAAGGCCCTGTTCCCGCTGGCCAGGCAGCACTACGAGCGCATCGAGCCGACCGCCGAATCCTTCGGCGTCAAGGAGGCCGGTGACCTCGATGGTGCATTGGACGCACGCGTGCAGGACCTGTCGGCCGACGCCGGCAAGAAGCCGAACGACCCCGAGGTCCTCAAGGACTGGACCGGTTGGCACCGCATCGAGGCCGATCTCTTCGCCGGGAAGTCCGAAGGGTTCGCCTTCGAATCCGAGGCCGACCGGAAGAAGGTCGCCGATCAGCTGGGCGAGGACACCCAGACGCTCTACGACCTCGTCTACGGCAAGGTCGACGGGGCCAGCGGCAAGTTCGAGCTCAAGCTCTCCGATGTCGCCACCGGTGCCTCCAACCTCATGGAAGAGGTGGCCCTGTCGAAGATCGGCGGCGAGGAGGAGACCTTCTCCCACACCGACCTCTACGACTTCAACGCGAACGTCGAAGGCGCCGAGGTGGCCTACGGCAACGTGGAGAAGCTCGTCGAGGAGCAGGATCCGGATCTCGCGAAGCGCATCACCCACAACCTCGACAAGGTCAACGAGCTGCTCGAGAAGCAGACGGACGGCAAGGACGACGACGGCAACGTTTTCTACAAGGACTACTCGAAGGTCGCCAGCGTGCAGAAGGACGCCGGCGAAGCTCCGAAGGACACCGACTACACGAAGACCCAGCAGGAGTTCTCCGATGCGGTCAACGCCCTGAGCGAACCCCTGTCGAGGGTCAGCGGAACGGTCCTGCACTGAGGTCGAGAAGCGAATGACGAACAGCGACAAGTCCGACGAGGCGGAATCTGCGGGTTCCGCCTCGGCGGAGACCGTCGGACCCGCCGGATCGCCGGGGACCGCCCAACCCGCTGAGTCGGGTGACTCGGCGGGGTCTGGCCGACCAGCGGGAGCTGACGGATCGCCGAAGTCCGACAGCCCGACAGGGGCAGGCGAAGGACGGTTCCGCGGCATCGGTCGCAGACGCCTCTTCGCGCTCGGCGGGGCCGCCGGGGCCCTCGGCATCGCCGGGGTCGGTGGTGGCGCCGTCGGGTACGGCGTGCGGGCCTCTCAGGAACACAAACGCTCCGCGACGCAGTTGAGCTACCCCTTCCGGCAGGAGGTGCAGCAGGGAATCCTCACGCCGGCTCAGGACAATATGTACACGGCGGCCTTCGACATCGTCGACGAGGACATCGACTCCCTGACGTTCCTCCTCGAGGACTGGACCGTCGCGGCCGAGCAGATGGCGGCGGGCGACCTCGTCGGCGGCACTCCGGACGCGAACACCGAACTCCCGCCGAAGGACTCGGGCGAGGTGTGGGGCTATCCGCCCAGTGGGCTGACGATCACCTTCGGGTTCGGGCGCACCCTCTTCGAGTCGAAGTCGGGCAGGGACCGGTTCGGACTGAAGTCGAAGATGCCTGCCATCCTCGGCGATGGGGTGCCTAAGTTCGCCAACGAGGCGCTGCGGTCCGACGAATCCGACGGCGATCTCCTCGTTCAGGTCTGTGCGAACGATCCGCAGGTCTGCGTCCACGCCATCCGCAATCTCACTCGGATCGCCTTCGGCACGGCGAAGCTGCGGTGGGGCCAGATCGGGTACGGACGCACCTCCTCGACCTCGACGTCGCAGGAGACGCCGCGCAATCTCTTCGGCTTCAAGGACGGGACGAACAACCTCAAACGCGAGGACGCGCAGAAGCAGCTCGCGGAGCATCTGTGGGTCCAGTCCGGCGACGATCCGGCCTCGGACGGGTGGATGGCCGGAGGCACCTACTTCATGGCGCGCAAGATCCACATGTTCCTCGAGATCTGGGATCGCGTCTCCCTGGGCGAGCAGGAGGACATCATCGGTCGCGACAAGCGCTACGGGGCGCCGCAGTCAGTGGCGGCACCGGACGCCGACGAGGAGTTCACCCCGCTCGATTTCGCCGTGAAGGACGCCGAGGGCGAACCGGCCATCGATCCCCGGGCCCATGTCTCGATCGTCGCCCCCGAGCACAACGACGGACGGTTCATGCTTCGTCGCGGGTACAACTACACCGATGGAAATGATTCGCTCGGCCGCCTCGACGCCGGCTTGTTCTTCATCGCCTATGTGCGCGATCCACGGACGAACTTCTACCCGATCCTGAAGAAGATGGCGCAGAAGGACCTGCTCACCGAATACCTGCAGCATCAGGGCTCGGCGCTCTTCGCGATCCCACCCGGGGTGGCCGAGGGCGACACGATGATCGGTCAGAAGCTCTTCGCCTGAGGCCCACGTGCTTGGGCACTGGCACGTGCCCGGGTGCAAGTGTCTGACGCTGGCACATAACGCGTGCCGTAGCGTCCCGGCGCGCATCCCACGCGCCGTCGCGTACCGGGCGCGCATTACGTCCTACACTGCGTGACACAACGCCCCGTCCCTCCGGTAGGACGTGTCACTCCTGCGCCGATGTGTCACTCCCTGTAGGACGTAACGCTCGAGCCCCGCGAGACGCTCACGCCACACGCCTCGAGCCCCGCGAGACGCTCACGTCACACCCCCCACGCCCACACGCCCCGCCCGAAAACTCCCACCCACACAGAAACGCCGAGGCGGCACCCTCATGGGGTACCGCCTCGGCGTTGTATAGCTGTTGATCACTGGGACGCAGCCCGGTGAGCAGACCCGATCGCTCGGGCCCACTCAGCCGATCCGGTGGATCAGGCCTTGCCGATGACCTCGAACTTGGCGTTCGCGGTGATCGAGTCGTTGACGCGGACGACAGCGGTGTAGCTGCCGGGCGCCTTGACGTGACCGGTCAGGGCGACCTGACGACGATCGAAGTCGTGTCCGGTCGCGGCCTGCAGGGCTTCGGCGACGAGGGCCGGGGTGACGGCGCCGAACAGGCGGCCGTTCTTGCCGGACTTCATCTCGATGCGAGCGGAGCTGGACTCCAGCTCGCCCTTGACCTTGACAGCCTCGTCGTGGTCGGCGATCTGCTTGGCCTGACGAGCCTTGCGGAGAGCATTGATGTGCTTCTCTGCGCCCTCGGACCATGCGGATGCCCAGCCACGGGGCAGCAGCAGGTTGCGTGCGTATCCGGCACGAACCTCGACGACATCGCCGGCGGCACCGAGGCCGTCGACTTCCTGGTTCAGAATCACTTTGCGGTTAGGCATGTTTCTCTCCCTTCGATCAGCGAGCTGAGCTCGAGTAGGGCAGAAGTGCCATCTCGCGGGCGTTCTTCACAGCCTTTGCGATGACGCGCTGTTCCTGCACGGTCACGCCGGTGACGCGACGAGCACGGATCTTGCCGCGGTCGGAAATGAACTTACGGAGCGTAGCGGTGTCCTTGTAGTGGATCGTCGCCGCTTCGCCCTTCTTGAGCGGATTAGCCTTCTTCTTGATAGGCTTCCGGATCTCTGGCTTTGCCATGAGTATCTCCTGTTTACGAAATGTCTAAGAACGTGGTCAGAACGGGGGTTCATCGGCCCCCGGGTTGCCCCAGCCGCCGTTGTCGTTCTGTGGACTCGATGATGCCCACGGGTCGTTCGCCGGTCCGTTGTTGCCCTGGCTGTAACCACCCTGGCGGCCGCCGCCCTGCTGCTGGCCGCCCTGAGGGCCGCCCTGCTGCGGATTGCTGCCCCAGCCGGAGGACTGCTGCTGGAAGCCGCCCTGCTGGGAGCCACCACCCTGTCCTCCGCCGAAGTTGCCGCCATAGGAGTTGCCGCCTCCGCCACTCTGGTTCTTCGTCACCTGGGCGGTTGCGCGTCGCAGGCTGGGGCCGACTTCGTCGACGTCCAGTTCCATGACGGTGCGCTTTTCGCCTTCCTTGGTTTCGAAGGACCGTGACTTCAGCCGGCCCTGCACGATGACCCGGGTACCCCGCTGCAGGGATTCGGCGACGTTCTCTCCCATTTCACGCCAGACCGAGCAGCGCAGGAACAGGGTTTCCCCGTCCTTGAACTCGTTGGCCTGACGGTCGAAGATACGCGGCGTCGAGGCCACGGTGAAGTTTGCGACAGCAGCACCGTTGGGTGTGAAGCGCAGTTCGGGATCGCTTGTCAGGTTCCCGACGACCGTGATGACTGTTTCGCCTGCCATTGAATGCTCCTTGAAGCGAGGTAGCGTGACGCCTTACTTGGCGTCGGGGCGGAGGATCTTGGTGCGCAGGACGGACTCGTTGAGTCCGAGCTGGCGATCGAGTTCCTTGGTCGTTGCAGGCTCGGCGTGGAAATCAACCACGACGTAGTAGCCCTCGGACTTCTTCTGGATGTCGTAGGCGAAGCGCCGACGTCCCCAGATGTCCACGTTGTCGACGGTTCCGTTCTCAGCCGGGACAACCTTGATCAGCTTGTCCACGGTCTCAGCCAACGTCCGCTCTTCGAGTTCGTTGTCAAGAATGAGCATGAGCTCGTAATGACGCATGTGTCACCCACCTCCTCTGGTCTTTGCGGCCATGGTCGTTCCATGGCAGGAGGGTATATGCATGTCCGCTCCGTCCCCCGCGATGGGCGCGAAATGGGAACAGACCTGCCTAGTCTAGTCGAATTCGGCCCGGCCTGTCATGTCCGATTCCCGTGCCCTTGCCCACCTCGGACGCCGTCGGCATCGTGGGCGCCGGTCTCGTCCGGGTCGCCGGCCACGGTCGCCGCAGATCCCCGCCGAGGCGGTTCGTCCGGGGACAGCCGATCACCGGGGTCAGCGGCGTCGGGGTGGGTTTCGCCGTCCCTGCGCCGAGGCGGTCCCACCGGTCGCAGGCGACCGCGGATCCGCCGTCTGTAGAGGTTCTCACCGGCGAAGATGACGACGAGGACCAGGGCGAGGAGGCGGAGCAGGGTGAAGAGGGCGACGAACGCCGGTTCGAGTCCCTTGTCGGTGTCGAAGCCGATGATGTCTCCGAGCTGGATTCCGATCGCGAAGACGGTCTCCGCGCACGCCCAGACGATGAGCACCCACCAGCGGTGGACGGCGAGGACGAGAAAGGGCAGGAGCCACAGACTGTCCCAGGGCATCAGGCCCGGGGCCAGAAGCAGGCAGCCGCCGATGAGCAGGCAGGCCGAGACTGCTGGGTCCAGCCCGGACCTGCGGACCATGAACAGTGAGATCGCGACCGCGGCCACCACACCGAGGCTGCCGATGATCCACACCGGCGCCCACACCTCGGCGTCGCCGAGCTGTGCCATGAGCAGGATCGCGGCGAAGGAGCCCCCGTCGACGGCGTCGGAGAGCCAGTGGATGACCCGGTCGATGGCGTCGCCGTTGAGGACGAGCAGGATCGCCGAGGTGATCGTTGCCGCCGCGAGCATCATCTGCGGGCTGCGCGGTGCGAGACGGCCAGCCGGGTGCGGACCCGACAGGGTCAGGGCGAGGAGGACGAGGAGTGCCAGCGGGTTGATGAAGGCCGCTACGGCGAGGAGCAGACCCGACAGCCAGGGACGAGGTCGCAGGGGCGGGGAGCCTGCGAAGAGCGCCATCGCCCACACTGCCAGCGCCAGAGCGACCGGGTCGAGGGTGGAGCCGAGGGTGAAGAGGATGAGCGGGGAGGCGAAGATCCCCACCAGCCAGGCGCGGCTCCGAGCGAGCACGAGGAGACCGGCGCCGAGCGCGGCGATGCCGAGGACGTTGAGCAGAAGGACGGCGACCATGAACACCGACACGTCGTCGGTCATCAGCCGCATGAGGTCGGCCAGTCGTGCCTCGAGGACCGAGAGACCGGCCATGCCGCCATGGGAGCGGCCGTCGACCTCGGGGTTGACGTGGCCGAGGAACGCTGTGGACAGCGGTCCCGCGCACATCCTCGCCGAGGCGGCCGGCTGTTCGTATCCCGAGCTCAGGCACGGACCCTGCAGGGCGAGGGCGAGGAAGGTCGTCAGGCCGAGCAGGCCAGCGAGGACATAGGCCTGTCCGCGGCGGAATCCGGCTCCGGCAGCAGCGAGGTGAATGCCGTCCGGACCGCCGAGCAGTGGCTCGGCGATCCGGGTGCTGGGCTTCGAAGGCATGACTCGATGCTAGCGGTCAGCGGGCGTCAGTCATCGCCTCCGAGCTCACCTTCTTTATTGTCGTTCGAACCGTTTGATGATCCACCGCCAGAACTGTCGTTGGAATTGCCTTCGCTATCTTTCGGCTTCTTCGGTGGATCAGCGGGAACCGAAGGCGCAGGCTTCTCCTTGCCATCATCAGAACCCTTGTCCGAGTCCTTCGAGGAGCCGTTGTCCTCACGGCCGTCCTCATCCTTGGAGTCCTTGCCGTCGTCCTTGGAGTCGGAGTCCTTCTTCTTGTCCTCGTCGTCCTTGGGCTCCTCGACCGGCGCCTTGGTCTTCCCGGATCCGCTTCCACCGTCGCTGCCGCTGTTGCTTCCGCTGGGCGCGCGTGTCTTCGGCGGAGCCGCCGGAGCGTTCGTGTTCTCCGGCTTCGGCTTGTCAGGCAGGGTTCCGCGCTCGGGGAACTGTTCGACCTTCTCGCCCTCGAGCGCACCCTTCATATAGGTGGTCCAGACCTGGATCGGGAAGGAACCGCCCGTGACCTCGCTGCGACCGCCGTAGGCGCCGATGGACACAGACTTCCCGTCGACCTCACGGTAGAGGACCACCGAGGTCGCGAGATTCGGAGTGTACCCGGTGAACCAGGCTGCCTTGTTGCTGCTTGTCGTACCGGTCTTACCGGCTGCGGGACGACCGAGGTTCGCGGCGTAGCTGCCCGAGCCCCCGTTGACGACCTGCTGCAGAGCGTAGGACGTCTCCGCGGCCACGGCCTTATCGAAGACGCGCTTGCCCTTGGTCTCAGCCTTGTACACTTCCTTGTCCTCGGCGCCCTGCGTCACGTTCTTGATCGCATGAGTCTCGTGGTGAACGCCGTTGGAGGCGAAGGTTGCATAGGCGTTGGCCATGTCGATGGGCTTGACGCTCGGCGTTCCGAGCACGTTCGCCGCGTTCGGGGTGAGTTCGATCGTGCACTGGCCGGTGTCGCCCGAGGACATCTGCTCATCGGTGCAGTTGCCGCTCAGTCCGGCTCGCTGTGCGACATCGACGGTCTTGTCGGGTCCTACCTGCACGTTGAGTGCGGCATAGGCCGTATTGATCGAGTTCTGCGTGGCCTTGAGCAGGCTTACGGGTCCATAGCTTGAGTTACCGAAGTTCTGCACCGGCCACGGCGTTCCGTCGTTGTTCAATGTCGTCGGATTGCCCGGGTAGGTATCGGTCAGTCGCACGCCGTTCTCCAGCCCGGCCACGAGGGCGAAGGGCTTGAATGTCGAGCCTGCCTGAACATGGCTCTGGGTCGAGGCGTTGAAGGCCTGATCGAGATAGTTCTTGCCGCCGTAGAAGGCTTCGATGCCGCCGTTGTCCGGGTCGATCGAGACGAGACCGGCCTGCATCCCCTTCGGCTGATTCGACGGCAGGGTCTGGATGGCCTTCTCGGCCTGCTTCATCCGATCCTTGTCGAAGGTCGTGACGATGTTGTACCCACCGCGATCGAGCTGAGCTTCGTCGATGTCAAGCTTCGCCATGGCCTCACGGCGCACGAAGTCCCACATGTAGCCCTTCTGACCCGAGAGCGAAGACTCCTTGTTGGCCTTCTTCACGTCGGGCATCTCGACCTTCGCGGCCTGCTCCTCGGTGATGAAGCCCTCGTCGACCATGGACTGGACGACATAGTCGAAGCGACCCTGGTAGGCCTCGGGATTCTCAGAGGGATCGGCGACACCGGGTCGTTGGATCATCGCGGCCAGCAGTGCCGACTCGCTGACGTTGAGATCCTTGGCGGGCTTGTCGAAGTAGTTCTGAGCCGCGACCTCAATGCCGTAGGAACGACGACCCAGGTAGATCGTGTTGAGGTAGTTCGCGAGGATCTCGTCCTTGCTCTGCTGCTGATCGATCTTCAGCGAGATGAACATCTCCTTGATCTTGCGATCGAAGGAGTGCTCATTCGTCAGGTAGAAGTTCTTCACATACTGCTGAGTGATTGTCGAACCGCCACCGGCGTACTTGTTCGTCGCCACGCCGACGACGGCACGCGAGAGGCCCTTCATCGAAATGCCGCGGTTCTCGTAGAACGAGGTGTCCTCGGCTGCGATGGCAGCCTTCTGCATCGGCTCCGAGATCTCGTCGATCTGGACGGACTTGCGATCCTCGACCTTGTACTGGCCGATGGGCGTCTTGCCGTCGTTGTAGTAGATGGTCGATGTCTGACCGGTCGCCTCGAGGTTGGGCTCAGGGACATCCGTGGTCGCATAGCCGATGGAGAACAGCACGCACAGAGCAATGATGAGGCTGAGTCCGCCGACGACGAGTACGCGGATGCTGGGCAGAAAACGAGTCCATCCGCTCACACCCGCACGCGGGTAGTTGAGAAGATTCTTTGTTTTCTTGCCTTTGGTTCTGGCTTGATTTTGTCCCTTAGCCACCCAAGGTCCTCCAGGTCAGTCAGCCTGCCGCATTGCGTGGCGACGAGGTTCGATAAGGTCAGAGATGCATTTCAGTGTCGCACGCGATCTTTAGTAGATCGTGAAAAACCGCTGAATCGACACCTGCGGCACCCCCTGTAGTTACTCGGCGGTATGGCCGGTAACATGCCGCAACCCTGCTCACCAGGAATTTTAGCCCCTCGGCGAGGAATCAACTACCCCGAGTGCGGCATTGCTCACATTCAATGACTTGCCCTTCCCTTACCTCCCGCGAAAACGCCGGTCAGTCGTTGCCGCAGACGGTCAGTCGACGCCCAGAAACCGGTACCCACCCGGACAGCAATGCGGAGCTCGAAAAAGTCGTCGCTGGTGACGACTTTTTCGAGCTCCGCGTTGATTGAGCCGAATCGACCGGCGGTGGGGCCCGCGAGCGCCGGGCTCGACAGCCTCCCGGGTTCAGCCCTTGAGGTCGAAGTCCGTGTCGGCGTACTCCTTGCCCGCGACGGCCGGTTCTCCGCTGAACGGGTGGAGCTGGTCCTCACGGGCTCGGAGCTCGACGCGGCGGATCTTGCCGGAGATGGTCTTCGGCAGGTCCGAGAACTCGAGGCGGCGGATCCGCTTGTACGGTGCCAGATGCTCGCGGCAGTAGGCGAGGATCTCGCGCGCCGTGTCCGCATTCGCCTCGTACCGTTCGGAGACGACCACATAGGCCTTCGGCACCGCGAGGCGCACCGGGTCCGGCGAGGGGACGACTGCCGCCTCGGCGACCGCGTCGTGTTCGATGAGCACGCTCTCGAGCTCGAACGGGGAGAGCCGGTAGTCGCTGGCCTTGAACACGTCATCGGCGCGTCCGACGTAGGTGATGAAGCCGTTCTCATCGCGTTCGGCCACGTCACCGGTGTGGTAGACGCCCCCTTCGAAGGCCTCGGCGGTCTTCTCGTCGTTGCTCCAGTAGCCGCTCGTCAGTCCCAGGGGCCTGGGATCGAGGCGGAGGCAGATCTCTCCCTCATTGCCCTCTTCCCCGGTGGCCGGGTCGATAAGGACGACGTCGTATCCGGGCAGGACCTTGCCCATCGAGCCGTATTTGAGCTCCTGATCGGGGGAATTGCCGACCTGCAGGGTCGTCTCGGTCTGCCCATACCCGTCGCGGATGAGCACGCCCCAGTCGTTCTTCACCCGGTCGATGACCTCAGGGTTGAGGGGCTCACCGGCGCCGAGCGCAATCGCCGGCGGGTTCTTCAGGTGACCGAGATCCGCCTGGATGAGCATCCGCCACACGGTCGGCGGGGCGCAGAAGCTCGTCACGCCGACCCGGTCCATGGTCTCCATCAGCGCATTCGCGTCGAACCGCGTGTAGTTGTAGAGGAACACGCAGGACTCGGCGATCCACGGGGTGAAGATGTTCGACCACGCGTGCTTCGCCCAGCCCGGAGAGGCGACGTTGAGATGGATGTCTCCGGGCTGCAGGCCCATCCAGTACATCGTCGAGAGATGCCCGACGGGGTAGGAGACATGCGAATGGGCGACCATCTTCGCCTTCGACGTCGTGCCCGAGGTGAAGTAGAGGAGCAGGAGATCGTCGGCGCGGGACCTGCCCTGCGGATCGAAGTCGGTAGATTCCTCATCGGCTTCGGAGTAGGCGCAGTCCTGCTGTCTGGAAGCCTCACCACCGACGATGATGCGGACCACCTCGGCGTCGACATCATCGAACTTCGCGGCATCCGCAACGCCCGCGACGACGAATTCGGCCTGGCCGCGTTCCACACGGTCGCTCAGATCGATCGGCCCGAGCTGAGTCGTCGTCGGCAGCAGCACCGCACCGAGCTTGATGCCGGCGAGCATCGTCTCCCAGAGTTCAACCTGGTTGCCGAGCATCACCATCACGTGATCACCGCGTTTGACTCCGGCTCGGCGCAGGAAGTTCGCGACCTGATTCGAACGGGCCGAGAGCTCGGCGTAGCTCCACTTGCCCTCGGAGCCGTCCTGCTCGACGATCCACAGAGCCGGACTGTCATTGTTCTCCGCCACCCGGTCGAACCAGTCGAGGCCGAAGTTGAAGTGTTCGAAGCGGGGCCATTCGAAACGCTCACGCGCGGCCTCATAGTCGCTGCGAAGCTCGATCAGCGTGTCCCTGGCCGCCCGGAAATCGTCGGTCACCGTCATTGTGATCTCCTCACGTTCTCGTCGACGACACCGCATGTGACGCCGAGCACAGATTCATCTGAAACCGAAGCTATCAGCACCGCGTGAGCTTGCAACAGTCGGGGGTGAGAATTCAGACCTCGTTCGCCGCGGGAGTGTCTCAGTCCACAGTCCCCGCGAGATCGACTTAGTCCACAGTCCCCGCGGACCCGCCTTCTGCCGGCGCCCCTGACTCCGCGGGACCGTTCTCGGCCCACCAGGCCCGCAGCTCCGCCTCGGCGCGTTCCGGGCCCAGAGGTCCGTGCTCCATCCGCAGCTCGAGCAGGTGCTTGTACGCCTTGCCCACCAAGGGCGAGGGCGCGATGTCGAGGATCGCCATGATCTGCCGCCCGTCGAGGTCGGGGCGGATCGCCGCCAGCTCCTCCTGCTCGGCCAGGGCCTCGATCCGTGCCTCGAGATCGTCGTAGGCGAAGGCCAGCCGATCGGCCTTCTTCCTGTTCCGCGTGGTCACATCCGCGCGGGTGAGGATGTGCAGGCGGGAGAGCAGCGGCCCGGCGTCGGTGACGTAGCGGCGCACGGCCGAGTCGGTCCACCCGGCATCGCCGTAGCCGTAGAAGCGCAGGTGAAGCTCGACGAGGCGGCCGACCGCCTTCGTCGTGTCCTTGTCGAAGCGCAGCGCCTTCATCCGCTTCGCCGTCATCTTCGCCCCCACAGCATCGTGGTGATAGAAGGTCACGGCACCGCCCGGCTGGAACCTGCGGGTCGCCGGTTTGCCGATGTCATGCATGAGGGCGGCGAAGCGGACGGTGAAGTCGGGCACGCTCAGGTGCTGCGGGTCCTTCGGATCGAGTCCGGCCTCCCCCTGCCGCGCGGCATAGCGCTCCTCGAGTTCGACGGCCTGGCGCAGGACCGTCAGCGAATGCTGATAGACGTCCTTGTGCCGGTGGTGTTCGTCGGTCTCGAGCCGCAGTCCCGCAACTTCGGGGAGGACATGGTCGGCGACATCAGTGCGCACCAGCAGGTCGATGCCCGCGGCCGGGTCGATTCCGGTCATCAGCTTGACGAGTTCGACCTGCACACGCTCGGCGGAGATGATCGAGATCCGCTCGGCCATGTTCCGCATCGCCTCCTCCACCTCGGCGGCGGGGGCGAGTCCGAGCTGGGCGGTGAAGCGGGCGGCCCGCATCATCCGCAGGGGATCGTCGGAGAAGGAGTCGGCGGCGGCCCCGGGCGTCCGGATCACTCCGGCGATGAGGTCGTCGAATCCGTGATGCGGGTCGACGAAGGTCTTCGAGGGCAGGCGGATCGCCATCGCCCCGATCGTGAAGTCGCGGCGCACGAGGTCCGCGTCGAGATCGCTGCCGAAGCGCACCTCGGGCTTCCGAGAGTAGGATTCGTAGGCCTCGGCGCGGTAGGTCGTGATCTCGATCTGCACGCCGGACTTCATCGCCCCGATCGTGCCGAATTCGCGGCCGATATCCCAGTGCGTATCGACCCAGCCGGAGATCAGGCTCAGGATGTCATCGGGACGGGCATCCGTGGTGAAGTCGAGGTCGGGCATCGGTCGGCCGAGCAGCGCATCACGGACGGAGCCGCCGACGAGCGCGAGCTCGAACCCGGCCTCGGAGAAGCGCTGCCCGAGCGGGCCGAGGATGTGCTCGAGCTCATCGAGCTTGTCATGCAGTCGGGCGTGCGCGGTCTGCGGATCCACCGAGCTCCTTCTTCTCGCGTTCTTCTCACAATTCATCGACCCCGAAAATGAGGCCAGGGACCGGGGTGTGACCAGCCTACCGGGAGGCCGTGACACGAAACTTCCAAGAATCGCCTACTAAGGTAGGAGAATGACCACACCGATGCCCAAACCGGGACCCAGAGCGTCCCGTCGCACCACGGTGGAGGAGATCTCCGCCGGGGGCATCGTCGTCGACTTCTCACGCCCGGAGCTGAGCGTGGCCGTCATCGCCCGAATCAACCGGGCGGGCCGGATCGAATGGTGCCTTCCCAAGGGTCATCTCGAGGGAACGGAGACCCCCGCCGAGGCGGCCCGCCGTGAGGTGGAGGAGGAGACCGGGATCCTCGGCCAGATCATCTGCCCGCTGGGCACCGTCGACTACTGGTTCACCGTGACCGGGATCCGGATCCACAAACTCGTCCACCATTTCCTGCTGCGTGCCCGCTCGGGGACTCTGACCGTGGATAATGATCCTGACCAGGAAGCGATCGATGCCGCATGGGTTCCCTTCAATGACCTGCGTTCGAGGCTCTCGTTCGCCAATGAACGTCGAATCGTCGCCGCCGCCCGTCCGATGGTGTCCCGATTGGAGCAGTGAAACCCATTAGCCGTATGCGTTTCCTGACCGCCCTGCTGAGCTCGATCCTGTTGCTGGCAGGGTCGGTTTTCGCATTTCCGCTCCTCGGCGCGGCTCCCGCAGCGGCGAGCGCAGCCGCTCAGGCCGACACCGACGGCACGAACTCAGGCACAGGCACGGCGGATTCGACGGGCGGTGCCGACGGTGCCGATGGCTCCGGCGATTCCTCGGGAGTCTCCATCACCCTCGACGAGGTGACTCCGTGGGTCGATGAGGACGGCACTCTCAAGGTTCGGGGGCTGATCGTCAACTCCACGGACCAGGCGATCACCGATCCCAACCTCGGTCTGGCCATGTCCACCCGCAATCTCGATGCGGAGTACCGGATCGAAGCATGGAAGACCGATCAGTCCCAGCATCGGATGATCGCCGATCTCGGCGAGAACGGCCCCGAGGCCCGGAAGGCGGCAGCGAAGGCGGCGAAGGACTCCGACGATGATGACAAGGACCCGGTCACCTCGGTGGATGCGACCTTCGATGACTCCATCGCCCCCGGCGCCTCCTACGAATTCACGATCTCCGTGCCCGCCGATCAGCTCGGCCTGCCGAAATCCTCGCCGGTCTCGTCCTGGGGCCCGCGCGGACTGGCCGTGCAACTCGCCGACGCCAATGGCCTGCTCGCAACGGGAGTCGGCTTCTCCACCTGGTACCCGAGCCCGAAGTTCGACAAGACCAAGGTCAGCATGCTTGCGCCGGTGACCCTGCCCGGCCACACCGCCGACGGGATCATCACCCCCGACGATCTCGACGAGGCGATCGGGGAAGGCGGGTCGCTGAGCACGATCAAGGATCTCCTCGACCACAAGGAGCTGGGTCTCGCGCTCGACCCGCGGGTCATCGCCTCCTTCGAAGCCGCCGTGGCTGAACCGCCGCCCGAAGACGAGGCGGAGCAGCCGCCCAGCGAACAGCCCTCCCCGGAGGGAACGGATGAGGCCGCGACACCACCGCCGGGACCGGAGGCGAACGCCGACGGCAGCGATGAGGGTGAGGAGAGCGCCGAGGAGAAGAAGGCCAGGGAAGACCAGCGCAAACGCCTCGACGACTGGTATCAGGACTTCCTCGAAGAGGCGCGCAAACACACGGTCATCGCTCTGCCCTACGGCGATCCCGACCTCGTCGGACTCAACGAGGGTGGGCTGGACAAGCTCGACGACTTCGCTCAGGACCAGCGAGAGATCGTCAAGGACGTCCTGCCGGAGGCGAAGACGGACATCGCCTGGCCGCTCGCCGGCACCTCCGACAGGAACTCCCTGCACGAGCTGCAGAAATCGGGCAACGCGGCGGCGATCATCGATGACCTCCAACAGCCCTCGATCACCGGAATCCGTGACGATGCGCATTCGCAGACACCGACCACCGAAGACGGCGAGACGACGATCGAGACCTTCGTCTCCGATTCTGCACTGACCCAGCAGAGCGCCGAGGTGATCGATTCCAAGCATCCCGCCGCCGGGGTCTCGGAGCTCGTCGCGACAACGGCCGCGATCCAATCCGAAGCCCCCTACCGGACGCGCCACCTGCTGCTTCCGCTGCCGCGGACGGCCGCCTCGGCGAACTGGGCCGAGACGATCGACGCTCTCTCCTCCACACCGTGGGTCGACCCGACCGGGGTCGACGAGCTGCTCGGCACCGATGCCGAACCCCGCGGCCTCCTGCAGACCGCCGACGATGCCGAGGGCATCGGTGCCGGTGCCCTGCAGTCGCTGGCCCGGACCCGCGCCACGCAGGCCCGCTTCAACAGCGTCTTCACCGACCCGGAGGGTGCCGATACGCGGATGGATCGCGAGCTGCTCAGCTGCACCTCGGTGGCCTGGACCTTGGGCGGCAGCGCCAATCGCTGTGCCTCCAAGGCCCAGACCGGAAGTCAGCAGGCGATGGACAGCCTCTACCTCGAGAAGGGATCCTCGGTCCTCCTCGTCACCGGCGAGAAGACGACGATCCCGGTCACGATCGTCAACGACTCCACCGCCGAGGCGAAGCTGCAGATCCGGATGAAACCGCAGACCCCGCAGCTGCGCGCCCAGACCACCGAGACCGTTGCGGTCCCACCTGCGGAGACGATGCGTGTGGACGTGCCCGTGGAGGGCTTGGCGAACGCCGATGTGCCGACGCGGATCGAAATGGTCACCGGCGACGGGACCGTCCTGCCGAAGGACGAATCGCTGCTGGTCAGGGTTCGCGCCGACTGGGAGAACATCGGCACCGCCGTGGTCGGACTGGCATTGGCCGCAGTATTCATGATCGGCTTGGTCAAGACGATCAGGCGCGGTCGCCCGAAGATCCCCAAAGAGCAGCTCGCCGATGCGATGGCACGCGCGAAGAACGACGAACCGGAAAAGAGGTAGAGCTTGTCCAGCTTCTCATCCCTGGCCAGATCCTCGGCGATCATGACCGCCGGGACTCTGACCTCGAGGATCCTCGGCCTGGTCAAGGCCTCGATGCTGGCGACCGCGATCGGCGTCACCGCCGTCCAGGCCGACGCCTTCGACGTCGCGAACAAGGTGCCCAACACCCTGTACATGCTGCTGGCCGGCGGTGTGGTCAACGCCGTGCTCGTCCCGCAGCTCGTGCGCGCCTCGAAGCGCAAGGACGGGGGCGAGGACTATACGAACCGGCTGCTCACCCTGTCCTTCCTCATCCTGGCCGGGGTGAGCGTCATCGCCACTCTCGCCGCCCCGCTGCTCGTCTGGCTCTACTCCTCGGGCTGGAGTCCCGAGCAGATGGCTCTGGCCACGGCCTTCGCCTACTGGTGTCTGCCGCAGCTGTTCTTCTACGGCCTCTACACACTGCTCGGCCAGGTGCTCAATGCGAAGTCCTCGTTCGGTCCTTACATGTGGGCACCCGTGCTCAACAACGTCGTGGCGATCATCGGCCTCGCCGCCTTCATCCTCGTCTTCGGCGTCAACGAGGCGTCCCCGCACACCTTGGCGACGTGGTCTCCGGACAAGATCGCGCTCATCGCCGGCACTGCCACACTCGGTGTGGCCGCCCAGGCACTCATCCTGATCTGGCCGCTCAAGCGCATCGGCTTCAAGTACAAGCCGACCTTCGGCTTCCGTGGGGTCGGGCTGGGTACGGCCGGCAAGGTCGCGTTCTGGACCTTCGCGGCCATGCTCATCGGTCAGCTCGGCTTCCTCGTCATCTCGCGTGTCGCCTCGGGGGCTTCGATTCCCGGCGACGGCAATGCCTCGAATGCGGCCTACACCAACGCCTACCTTGTGTTCATGCTTCCGCATTCGCTCATCGCGGTCTCACTGGCCACGGCGCTGTTCACCTCGCTGAGCAGGGATGCAGCGAATCAGGACACCGAGGCGGTCGTGCAGGACTTCTCGATGGGGGTGCGGATGGTCGGCTTGGTCAATGCCTTCGCCACCGCCGCGCTCATCGTCCTCGCCTCTCCGGTGGCCATGGTCATCGCCGGAGCAGGGCGCGAGCAGGCCATGGCGATCGGACTCGTCATCGTCACCATGGTCTTCGGGCTCGTGCCATTCAGCGCAAACTATCTGGCCCAGCGGGTGTTCTACGCCTATGAGGACGCGAAGACCCCGTTCCTCATCCAGCTGCCGCAGATCGTCTTCCAGTCCCTCGCGGTGCTCTCTGCCTCGATCTTCCCGAAGTCGGTGACGGTGGCGATCATCGGCCTGGTGATGAGCCTCGGGTATCTGTTCGCGATGATCCTCTCGTTCTCGATCCTGTCGAAACGCCTCGGCTCGATCGACCTGCGGACGATCCTGACCTCTCATCTCAAGTTCCTCATCGCCGCGATCGTCGCAGCGGGAGCCGGCTTCGGGCTGCTCTACTTCTTCCCCGACTTCTCGCTCGCCGGGCGTTGGCAGGCGTTCCTGAGCTCCGCACTCGTCGGCATCGTGATGCTCCTATTCTTCATCGGGGCTTGTTATTTGCTCAAAGTCAGAGAGTTGCATTCGATTATTGGCGTCGTTGCTGGAAAACTAAGGAAAGCAGCCTGAGCCCTGAATCCCCGCGGAGGTGGTCACCCTGATCGATATCGAACCCGGCATGGTCGTCGCCGGTCGTTACGTCGTATCAACGGTCGATCGCCGATGGCTCCTCGATAATCCCGGGGTCGGTGCCGTCTGCACGGGCCTCGATGCGATCCTCGACGAGCCCGTGCTCATCCACGTCGCCGATGCCGATGGATCCACCGATGTCCTCGAGGCCGCCCGCCGCGTATCGATCCTCGGCGATCAGCGCATCGCACCGACACTCGACGTCGGCCATTCGAACGGACTCGACTACATCGTGTCCAAGCGCATCGCTGCGACCCCCTTGGGCCAGATCCTTCCCAAGTCCCCGCTGCCCGTCGATGCCGCCTGCGCGCTCATCGGCGAGATCGGGTCGGTGCTCGTCACCGCCGCCCGGCGAGGCCTGTTCCACATGTTCCTCCATCCCGGAGTCATCGGCCTGACCTCGAAGGGCGGGGTGCTCGTCTCCGGCATCGGGATCGACGCCGCTCTCGGCCTGGGCACCGAGGTGATCGGCCCCGAGGACTACACACCGACGAAGGCCTCACGCCAGGATGCCCTCGACCTGATCCGGCTCTTCTATGCGGCTCTGACGGGCTACTGGCCCGCCGATGAGCCGCTCGATGGGATTCCGGCCGCCGAGCGGGAGAACTCACGCATCGCCCGAGCGAAGTCGCTCAATCCCGAGATCTCCGATGAACTCGATGACTTCGTCAGCGGAATCATCACCGGCTCCGATCCCGGCCCCGGTTCCGTTGCCGAGATCCTCGGCTACATCGACGAGTGGGATGCCGGCCTGCTGCGGTACGTCAATCGAGCTCCGGTGGCGGAGAACGACACTCTGTTCGAGCAGTCGCCGCGCAGCTTCGATGAGGCCACCAGCCTGCCCGCCCCACGGTCGAAGACGATCGGCGGCACCACCGCCAGTGAGGACCAGGTCCAGGCTGCGCTGGTGCGGATCGGCATCACCCGCCCCGGCACCCGCGGCCTGGCCGCCGGGGTCTCGGGCAACACCACCGGACGCTATGCGGATCGCATGCAGATGCGTGAGGCCTCGAGCTTCCCCATCGCCAAGGAGCAGCTCGACAACGCCGCCCAGGATTGGGATGAGTGGGAGCCCGAACAGACCTACTCCCAGTATTCGACCTATGCCGAGCGCGAATACGACGAGAATGTCACGACTCCGATCATGAATCGCGACGATGTGGAGTCCGACCCGACCACGCAGGCCATCGACATCGTCGCCGAGGATGACGAGGACGACAACGACACCCGAGTCATCATGGATGACGAAGATGACGGCTCCTGGTTCCTCGGCGGAATGTTCGAAACCAATGAACAGCAGCGCGAGCATCAACTGCGGGAGTACGAACGCGAGCGTCGCATCGCACGGGCGAAGGAAGAGGAGGCTCGCCGCCGTCTCGCCGCCCTCGAGGAGAGCTCGGCCGCCAGGCAGGAAGAGGCGAACGCCGCCGCTCCGCCCAAACAGATGCGCCGACTCTCACCCGACTCCGTCGCGGGCGAAGTCGCAGACTCGAATGCCGGCACCGGTTCGAGTGCCGGCACCGGTTCGAGTATCGGCACCGGTCAGACGTCGAACTCCCACCAGCCGAAGAATCGCACAGCGGCAGGCGTGCCGCGTCAGCAGCAGAGCGAACGCCCACGCGCTGAGAGGGACGCAACCTCGAACCGGGCCGCCGGCGATCAGCGCTCCGCAAGCGCCGGCAGAGGCGTTGCAGCCGCTGGTGCGGGTGCCGCGGCAGCAGCCGCCGGAACCGCAGGAGCCGCAGCAGGCGCCTCGAGGTCAGGAGCCAGCGGCCATGCCGGTTCCGGAGCAGCTGCCGCCACAGCGTCCGCCCCGAGCACCGCATCCGCTGCAGGAAGCGGATCAGGCGGGTCTTCGAACGGCGACTCGGACCGCGACCCCGCAGCTACGCGAAAGCCGTTCCTCTGGCTGGTGCTCGGACTCGTCGTGCTCGCAGCCATCGTCATCGGCATCGTCGCCATCAACCTCAACTCTGACGGCGGCGACTCGGGTCCGGTCGCCGAGACCTCAGAGCCGACCGAATCCGGCGACGACGCAGGCCAGGAAAAGGAAGAGCCGAAGGCGACCCCTCCGAAGATCGCGTCCGTCGAGGCACTCGACCCCGAAGGGGACGACGAGGAACACGATGACGAAGCAGAACTCGTCATTCCGGACACCAAGGGCGGATGGAACACCGACCGGTACAACTCGGCGGAGTTCGGCAATCTCAAGTCCGGAGTCGGACTCCTCTTCGAACTCGAGGACGAGACGACCGTGAAGGAGGTCAAGGTCAGTTCGGAGAGCTCGGGCGGAAAGTTCGAAATCCTCTCAGGCGATGACCCGCAGGACGCGAAGAAGGTCGGAGAAGGGTCGTTCGACTCCGACGGCGGCGCGACCGTGAAGCTCGATGACGACGTCGAGACCGACAAGCTCATCCTCTGGATCACGGAACTGCCCAGTGCCTCCGGCGGATACAAGGCGACCATCAACACCGTCGAATTCAAATAGCGGCGAGTTCAACGAGCGTCGATCGGCGTGAGGCAGCGCCGGCCTCTCGCTAACGGAGCGGGCATGCCGCTTGCTGTGCGCCCCATTTGACTGCGGAATAGTCGCCAGCACCGTACGGTTACACATACGATAGACATTCCGCGCCGTCCCCAGTGACGGACCGAGAACAGCGAGCAGAAACAGGGATCCATTCACATGACTGATACTCAACTGGTGATCATCGGGTCGGGACCGGCCGGCTACACCGCTGCCGTCTATGCGGCCCGCGCGAACCTCTCACCTGTCGTCATCGCCGGCTCCGTCACCGCCGGCGGCGAGCTGATGAACACGACCGATGTCGAGAACTACCCGGGTTTCCCCGCAGGAGTCCAAGGCCCCGAACTGATGGAAAGCATGCGCGAGCAGGCCGAGAAGTTCGGCGCCGAGGTCGTCTATGACGATGTCTCGACCCTCAAGCTCAATCCCGGTGCTCACGAGATCGAGACCGCTCTCGGTGCCCGCTACACGGCCAAGGCGGTCATTCTTGCGACCGGCTCTGCCTACCGCGAGCTCAACCTCCCCAATGAGAAGAAGCTCTCCGGACACGGAGTCAGCTGGTGTGCGACCTGCGACGGCTTCTTCTTCCGCGATCAGCACATCGCGGTCGTCGGCGGCGGCGATTCTGCTCTCGAGGAGGCCACCTTCCTCACCCGCTTTGCCTCCAAGGTCACTCTGATCCACCGCCGCCAGGAGCTTCGTGCCTCCCAGGCCATGCAGGATCGGGCGAATGCCGATGAGAAGCTCGAGTTCCTCCTCGACAGCGAGGTCGCCGAGATCCACGGAGACGATGCCCTGACCGGACTCACCGTGCGCAGCACCGTCACCGGTGAGACCTCCGAACTGCCGGTCACCGGTCTGTTCGTGGCGATCGGATCGGATCCGCGTACGAGTCTGTTCGCTGATCAGCTGTCCCTGCGACCAGACGGGTATCTCAATGTCGAGGGACGCTCTTCGAAGACTGCCGTCGAGGGAGTGTTCGCTGCGGGAGACGTCATCGACTCGGTCTACCGTCAGGCCATTACCGCGGCCGGCTCAGGCTGCTCAGCCGCTCTCGATGCCGAGCACTACCTCGCCGACCTCGAGGCCGCCGCGAAGCAGTCCGCTGACAGCCTCGGCGAGGCTGTCGTGGCGGCACCGATCGGATCCTGACAAACATCACTCGTATCAGAATCTGAACCCAGTGCGAAGGGCCGCCCTGTGCGCTGGGAATGAAACCGGAACCACCGCTGTTCTCGCTTAAGACCATCGTTTGAAGAAAGGTAGCTCATGTCGACAGAAGTCACTGATGCCACGTTCGAAGAAACCGTTCTGAAGTCCGATAAGCCAGTGCTCGTCGACTTCTGGGCTCCCTGGTGCGGCCCCTGCCGCATGGTCAGCCCGATCGTCGACCAGATCGCCGAAGAGAACAGCGAAAAGCTGTCAGTCGTCAAGGTCAACACCGACGAGAACCTCGAAACCGCGAGCACTTACGGGATCACCTCGATCCCAGCTCTCTACGTCTTCAAGGACGGAGAGGTGGCGAAGACCATCATCGGAGCGCGTCCAAAACCGGCACTTGAGGAAGAGCTCTCCGAGTTCATCTGATCAACTTCCAAGGCGCCTGTTGTACTATCAACAGGCGCCTTCGGTGTATCAGCACCGAGGCGCACGTTCTTAGGCATGCAGTACAGAAGATTGGCAAACCATTGACCCACAACCCGCTGCCGCGCTTCACGCGCGGGGACACCTCTGAGATGTTACCCAACATCAAATCTCAGATGGCACGACTGGGGCTCAATGTCGGCCGATCCGATTCGCCCGAATTCGACCGCTCCTTCGAACTCGGTGTTCGCCAGTTCCAGCAGATTAGGGGCATACTCTGCGACGGTGTGATGGGCCCTGAGACCTTTTCAGAGCTCGAACGAGCTCGGTATCAAATCGGCGACCGTGTCCTCCGCTATGACCCCGTCAGGGTGCTCACAGGCGACGACGTGCTCAAGCTCCAGAGGAAGCTCGCAGGACTCGGCTTCTATCCAGGACGCATCGACGCCGAATACGCTGCGCTCACCGAACAGGCAGTCAAAGAGCTGCAGATGAGCCTGGGAACCAAGGTCGATGGCGTCGCCGGCCCGCAGACCCTGCGCGGAATGCGCGCGATCGACCGCGATCAGGACACGGGAAACCTCTTCGCACTCGAAGAGAGTGCTCGAGTAGCCGCGTCCGGCACGTCCCTGGCGGGACGGACGTTCATCGTCGAAGCCGCCACTACAGTTGTAGATTTCGAATCCCTGCCGATGACCGAAGAGCAGGCAGACCTGGAACGACAGATCACCAGCGATATAGCAACCCGCCTTGCCGGGCGCTTGGAAGCGGTCGGAGCTGGAGCACTGGTGCTGCAGGGAGACGCGGCCGAGGTGAACAAAGCCGATCAACTGGGTGCTTCCGCCGTCATCACGGTCACTGCCGACGTGAATAAGTCAAAGGACGCAAACGGAGTAGCGACATTCTTCTTCGGCCACGAACGGCAACCGGAGATGAACTCGCCCACTGGTGAACGACTGGCAGAGCTCGTGCAGAGCGAAGTCGTCGCCCGCACCGGAATGTTGGACTGCCGAACTCATGCACGAACTTGGTCTTCATTGAAGCGACTCCGCACTCCAAAGATCCATGTCGTCACTGGCTATCTCACCAACGAGAAGGATCGCGACAACCTCGAAAATGGCGAGGTCAGAGACGTGATAGCGGATGGTATCGCTGCGGCACTTCAGCGCCTCTACGTAAAAGAGGACGCGGACCCGGAGACGGGCACGCTCAACCTCGCAGCCATCAAAGCCTACAACTGAGTCGCCTCCCGTTTCTCGCGACTCGTTTCACGTGAAACAACTCCTTCTGACCGGCTGACAGCGCCTGCCGAACAACTCACCGCACGCCTCGGGACGGCAGACTCAGTGCTTGCCTGATTAGACACCTGGCGAGCCGCCCCACTATCGATTAGCAACCTTCTCCTCAAAGTCAGAGGGCTACAGCGTCTAAGCCTGTTCTTCCCCGAATCATTACGCTTGCTCTTTCGCCTATTCTTAACCCTGCGTCTATGGCTGTGCCAATGTCACCGGCGTCACCGCTGGGTGGGCTCCCGATCCTCAACGCGAACCCAGCCAGCCGCCCTCGCTATTCCTCTGCCACAGCAAATCCCGGTCGCCACAAGTGTCGCGGACACATAGAACAATCACCACGGATCGATCGAGAGCCAGACCCTACCCACTCCGCTGTTTCACGTGAAACAGCCATCAGTCCCAAACTACTCATGCCGCTAGAAGCAAGAAGCATGAACTAGCCCTTGTCACTGAGCCCTATACAAGCAATCGTCTACCGACAGCAATCACTGATCGCCTGACCGAGGGCGGTAGCACCACCGACCATCATCGAGGTGCGGTTGATGCGTCGCCAAACTATCGTGGGCCCGTCGCAAGCATCATTAGGGGACGGTAGAGCGCCCGCGGCTCGGGCGGTGCAGCACCAGGCCCGCTATGGCACTTGAGATCGCCATCGTTCAGCACCACCAACATAAAGAATTCGACTTGCGTAATGAGATAAACTACATCCCGCCTCCCGACAACCGCGTTAGAGCCACCCCGCACTAGAAGGTCCCGGCCCTGGATCCCTCCGCGTCGGAGCCCCCACGTCGAATCCTCTCTCCATCACAGTGTCTGTGGACGGGAAAATGCAGACGTCACAAACCTCCCGTATCTACAGGAACAACCTGGATCCCAGTCCAGGAAGAGTATCGGCTTAAGATAGCGGAGCCGAGGATCGTTTCACGTGAAACAAGATCGACATACAGCTACACATGCACATCAAGCGCTAGAACATCCAACACACCGAAACTCGATGCGTTCCCCGTGTTTCACGTGAAACACGGGGAACGCGTCCCGCTTCGAACGTGCCCACCCCCGAACCCTATTTGCGGGATAGATCGGACACCCTCTTCTTCCACGTGCGGTGCTCAACTGGGCGCAGCCAATTCACTCTACTCACTAACCCAAACTGCGCTCGAGACAACCAGGACACCAAGCCGGTCCAGTTCAGACGCATAATACAGACGATTGGGAACACCTTTCGACCACACTGCATGGGGACCCAGCGCTGCTTCCGATCTTGCCGCGATTCGTGGGACGGCTAGAGGGCATAACCCATTTCCCCCCAACTAATAGATACAACCAGATGAATCAGGTTTCACCGCGCGTGCAGATACCCCGCCTCATAGAGACTGTTGCCGACAACGAAGTTGGCTACCCGAGGCCCGCCAGAGCCCGCAATTGGATCCATCTAACCCGACCAGACATTACAATCCGCACAACTTGTACCGAAGCAGAACAATACAATTGTTCCCATGTCGAGCTTTCGAATCATGCTTCTTCAACTCTTAGGTCAATGTTTCACGTGAAACATGCGAAATGCCGTTACAAGTCGAGCCCGTATCGGGAAGTCACGATGCTACTAGAGATTCACGAACAGGAGTTCCGCCTGCGTCCAGAGGTTCTGAACCAGCGCAATCGTGGTAGTTATGTTTCACATGAAACGGCGCCGTACCGGTAGTTGACCATTTACAGCCATCCGAGCAACGCAGACTACTCATATGCGTCTGCTTCCGGCCGATCGGAGGACGGCGTCCCCAACTGGCCATAGCGGAGGACCCAGCACGATAGCGCGGCCCAGTTCCCGGGGAGTCGATGGCGCCAGCAAACAAGGACATCACCAACGTTCCCAACACCAAGACGTGTCAACATCGGGGTGGTCACTACCGCGGAAACCGTTTCTACCTCCGTTTCACGTGAAACAAGTGGAACGGCTCTGCGCAAACATCACCCTACCCAGACCGCCAGCCGCGAATTCGGGATCGAGCAGGGGAAACAATGTTCGGAAGATGAAGGAATAGTCTCAAGTTGGATAGCAAAGCGAGGTGACACCGCAGGTAGCCACATCGATTGATGACATCACGATCCTCCTGGCGGGGCGCCGACTCATAAGAAAACGTACGAAGCGGTCGGGCAGCACCTCTCGCGTTAGGCCACGCACTTAGTTCAATTCGCGCAGTTCGACTCCAATAACATCGGTCCGAGCAGCATGAGCACGATTGCGTTTCACGTGAAACACTACCCGTGGAATCCAACCCGATGCCTTTCGCGAACCCGAGGTGTAAATGCAAAACAAACCGCAACCTCGATCAAGAGGCAACTTCGAGCAGGTGTCCTCGGCTCGACACTCATGGCCATCTGCTTACCAACACAACACCTTAGTTGGCCCAACATATCAGGCACTAAAGCGACAGCTCTCACTTACGCTCGGGCCAACGAACGCGACCATCAACGGCAAGAAGCATCACGAAGGAACCAACGAACAGCAGTTCTACGATCGGTGTCACCATCGAGGTAGGACCCGCAGATCGAGAACCGAAGCGTTCAAGTAGCACAGCAAAAAGCTCCCGTCGGACCGAATATGGTCCAACGGGAGCTCACCGCATCAAGTACGCCTACTCCTCGGCCTGCGAAATGCCAAGCAATGTCAGAATCCGATCAAGATCTTCCTGATTCGCAAACTCAACACTGAGCTTGCCTTTGCGCTTTCCGACAGTGATGTTCACCTTTGTATCCAGACGATCGCCCAGGCGTTCAGCGACTTCAAGGAACTCAGGCGAAACCTTCGATGTTGCACGTGAAACATTTACCGAGTCACCGCGATTAAGCAGCACAACGGCTTCTTCCGACGCGCGGACAGAGAGGCCCTCAGCAACGATACGCTGGGCGAGCACCTCCATATGTTCTGCATCGCGGAGCCTTAGGATCGCACGAGCGTGGCCGGCGGAAATTACGCCTGCCGCTACCCGGCGCTGCACGAGCGGGGGGAGCCGCAAAAGTCTCAGAGTGTTCGAGATCTGCGGTCGCGAGCGTCCAATACGCTCGGACAGCTCTTCCTGGGTGCATCCGAAGTCTTCCAGCAGCTGGCCGTACGCGGCTGCCTCTTCAAGGGGATTCAGCTCCGCTCTATGCAGGTTCTCAAGGAGTGCGTCCCGGAGAAGATCCGTATCCTCGACATAGCGGATGATTGCAGGAATCGACGACAGCCCGGCGTCTTTCGTCGCCCGAAGGCGCCGTTCGCCCATGATGAGCTCGAACCGACCCGGATCGCTCGGCTTCTGCCTGACAACGACAGGCTGCAACACACCGATCTCACGGATGCTGTGGACCAGCTCTGCGAGCATATCCTCATCAAAGACGGTACGCGGCTGTCGAGGGTTGGCATCGATGAGCTCGACATCGATCTCACCGAACTCGGTGTCTGGGATCGACTCAACACCATCCAGCTCTCCTGAGCCACTGTCATCACTAGGATCGTCGTCCGCACCGCCATCAGAGGCCTCGGTGCCTGCTGAATCGTGCTCTGCGGGCGTTGGAGTCTCAGAAGCAGTCTCTGCCGATGCGTCATCGGTCACCGAAGACTCATTCGATTGCGGAGGCTCAGCGGAAGATGCAACTACGTTCGTAGTATCCTCAGAGTCATTGTCGTGCCCACTTGACTCGTCGAGTGCGGCGGCACCCGAAGACGTATAGACACCTGGATGTGTTTCCAGCACGTCGTCGGAGGATTGAGACGCAGAGACGTTTGGAGAGGCCGTCGTTGCCCCTGCAGCGGACTTCTCTGACTCAGTTGTCCGCGACCCGGAGGCTTTCGAAGCTGAGCTTGCGGTCGTACCAGCGCTCTTTGTCGTTGGAGTCGTCTTCGTAGCCGGTTCGGACTTCGCAGCTTGTTCGGACTTCGCAACCGGTTCGGACTTCGTTGCGGTCCCAGTCTTGCGCGCCGGTTCCGCCTTCGAAGTATATTTCCGGGTGGTTGTCGACGAAGGAGTGCTCTTGGTGCTCGCGGCAGTTTTGGCACCGGCAGCGGGCCCTGTGCCGGAAGCAGTCTTGCTGGAGGCAACAGTCTTTGTGTCTGCAGCTGCTTTGGCTCCGACAGTGCTCTTGGTGCCGGAAGCGCTCTTCGCAGCGGTCTGCTTTGCCGCTGGCTTCGCGGCCTTGGAACCGGAGGCCTTCGTCGCAGTGGCCTTCGAACCCGCTTCTTTGGGCTCCGAGGACTTCGCTGCGGCCCCAGATTTGGGCTTACGCCGCCGCGACGACTGCATCGACGCCGCAGGATCGTTCCTGGCCGCACGAGGGCTCTTCGCCTCGGTCTCTGCATCCTTGGACTGCTCGGAGTCGCCGCCGGAGAAGAAGACGTCCACTGGACGATCACTGGAGTTAGCGTCGGGGATCAGAGCACCGAGCCCACGTCCCAAACCCCGCTTCTTACGTTCAGCCACGGCTTACTCCTCGATTGGCGATTTCTTCGGCCGCTTCCCGATAGGACAAAGCGCCGCTGGAATGAGGGTCGTACGAGATCACGGTCTGCCCATAGCTGGGTGCCTCGGAGATCCGCACCGAACGCGGAATGGCGGTCCCCAGCACCTGTTCCGGGAAGTGGGTGCGCACATCATCGGCGACCTGCGCACTGAGGTTGGTCCGTCCGTCGTACATGGTGAGAAGAATCGTCGTGATCGCCAGCTCCGGGTTCAGATGCTTCTGGATCAGCTGAATGTTCTTCAGCAGCTGGCTCAGGCCCTCCAGCGCGTAGTACTCGCACTGGATCGGAATAAGCACCTCACGAGCGGCGACGAAGGCGTTAACGGTGAGGAGCCCCAGGCTCGGCGGGCAGTCGATGATCACATAGTCGACTCGGTTGCCGGCGGCGGCTTCCTCATCGAGATAGATCCCCAAGGAACGCTGCAGCCGCTGTTCCCTGGCCACCAGCGACACCAACTCGATCTCCGCTCCCGCGAGGTCGATGGTCGCGGGCACACACCGCAGGGTCTCGAAGTCAGGGCACTGCGCCACCGCATCACGCATCGGCACATCATCGATGATGACGTCGTAGATGCTCGTGACCTCTGAGTAGTGATCGATGCCCAAGGCGGTGCTCGCATTGCCCTGAGGATCGATGTCGATGAGCAGGACGTTGAGCCCCTGATTCGCCAAGGCGGCGGCGATATTCACCGCTGTCGTGGTCTTGCCCACGCCGCCCTTCTGATTGGCGATCGTGAACACCCGCGTCGAATCCGGAGGCGGGAAGCTCGCCTGGGACAGTCGATCGGCACGACGATTGTCCCGTGCGATCGCAGCCCCTATGGGAGACGACTCGTCCATGATCGGCATTCGGCGCACTCCATCATCCATCGGGTTTACAAAGCTATATTCAGCCTAGACCAAATCTACTGGGTTCTATTTCTTCACGATCTCGACGACACGACTCGGGACATCGAGGATCCCGCCGCTGTCGACGAGGTGGATCTGCGGCTGGGAGAGTCGGTAGCGCTTGAGCATCTTCTTCGTCTTGGCGAGCTCCGCCTCCACCGAGGCCCCCTTGAGCGCGAGGATCCGGCCCTCGGGTCCGATGACCTCATGGGTCCACTCGATGAGCGTCGTCATCGCCTTGACCGCACGGGCAGTCACGACGCTGAACATCTCCTCGTCGACGAGCTCCTCCACACGGGCGCGAACGATGCGCACATTCTCCAGGCCCAGGTCATCGATGACCATTCTCAGCCACTCGACACGCCGCTCCATCGGCTCGATGAGAACAACCTTCGCCTCGGGCCGCAGCAGCGCGATGGGGATACCGGGCAGACCTGCACCGCTGCCCACATCGCCGACGACGTCACCGTCTTCGATGTATTCGGCCACGACGGCGCAGTTGAGGATGTGCCGAGTCCACAGGCGGTCGATCTCCCTGGGACCGATGAGCCCCCATTCGATCCCAGTGGTCGCCAGATGTTCGGCGTAACGCTGTGCAAGCGGATATGCGGCGCCGAAGTATTCTTCGGTGCCGACGGGCGGAACCTCGATCGCGGAAGACTCAGTCATCGGCAGGACGGATGACGACGTGCCGTCCGTCGCCCTCACCCTCAGACTCCGAGACCAGACCCGCCTGCGCGGCCTGATCATGGATGATCTTCCGCTCGAAGCTGTTCATCGGTGCGAAGGCGAACTCCTCACCGCTGTCCTTGATCTCCGCGATGGCACGCTGCGCCTTCTTCATGAGCTCATCACGACGGCTGTTGCGGAAGCCGTCGATGTCGAGCATCAGCCACGAACGCTGTCCCGTGCTCGTCTGCACGGCCAGACGGCTGAGCTCCTGGAGCGCTCCGAGGGTGCGCCCCTCTTTGCCGACGAGTGTGCGCAGGTTCGAATCCTCATCGTCTTCGCAGACGATCGACAGCTGTGCTCGTCCGTCGGCGACATCGATGTCGATGTCACCGTCGATGTCGGCCAGATCCAGCAGCTCCTCGAGGTAGTCTGCGGCGATCTCGCCCTCTTCTTCGAGGAGTTCGGCGCGCGTCGGCTTCGACGAGCTCTCCTCTGTCGATTCGGCTGCGGTGTCGTCGGAAGACGTCTTGACCGTGCTCTCGTCTGTCTCGTCCACGCTCGTGTCGAGGTTCTCTTCAGTCATGTTCTTCCTCAGCGCTTCTTGTTCTTCTTGCGGTTCTTGCTCACGGGCTGCTGTCGTTGGCCGTTCTTCTTCGGGGCCTCTTCGACAACGGGCTCACCGGCGGCGGCCTTGGCTTCGGGAGTCTTGGGAGCCTTGCCCTTGCGAGCCTTGCGCTCGAGCATCTCCTTCTCGGCCTTCGAACCGGGAGCGGGCATATTGCGGATCACCGTGTGCTGCTGGGCCATGGTCCAGGTGTTCGAGACCAGCCAGTAGAAGAGCACACCGAGCGGGAAGTAGATGCCGCCGATGCCGAAGACGAGCGGCATGATGTAGAGAAGCATCTTCTGTGACTGCATCATCGGGTTGGCCATCGCGGCCTCCGACATGTTCTTCGCCATCATCTGCTTCTGCGTGATGAACATGGTCGCGGCCATGATCACGATGAGGACACCGGTGAGCAGCTTGACGCCGATGCCAGGGCTTGTGAACGTCGCCGACAGGGAGATGCCGAAGACCGACGAACTCTCAGCCTGGATCGCGAGCTGCTGAGTGAAACCGCCGATTGCGCCGACTGATCCGTCGGCCACGTTCGGCATGTTGTGGATGACGCGGAAGAGCGAGAAGAAGATGGGCATCTGCACGAGGAGAGGCAGACACGAGGCCCAAGGGCTGGTCTTGTTGTCCCGGAACAGATTCATCTGCTCCTCGGCCATGGCCTGACGCGAGTACTGGTCCTTCTTGCCCTTGTATTTGGCCTGCAGGCGCTGAATCTCCGGCTGCAGGAGCTGCATCTTGCGCTGCGACTTGATCTGGTAGACGAAGAGCGGGATGAGCACGGCACGGATGACCACGGTCAGCCCGGCGATGGAGAGCACCCACGTCCAACCGGCGTCGGCGGGCAGGCCGATCGCGGTGAAGATCTCGTGGAAGATCGCGAGGATCCAAGCAACTACCCACTGCAGCGGGTAGAGCAGCTTGTCCATCCAGTCCATTCAGTTCTCCTCGTTACAACGACTCTTGCGCGTCGTTCATTTTGCCATTGTTCACAGGTGTTCGCGACACTGGGCCGCCTTCGAGCGGCCCTCGCCGGGCCTCACTGTCCGTCATCGGTGTGCATCGTCTGGGAGCGGGTTTGACGAGCCGAACCGGGCACGTGGTCGACTCCGCCGTGGGAAAGAGGATTACAGCGCAGTATTCGCCACCCAGTTAACACCATTCCCTTGAGAACTCCGTGTATCTCGAAGGCCTCGAGGCCGTACATCGAACAGCTGGGATAGTAGCGGCACACCTGACCGTAGAGCGGGGAGATGACGATCCGATAGGCCCGGATGAACCACACGAACGGCATCCGCGGCCCGATCCTGATCAGCCACCACAGGCTCGGCCAGAATCCTGCCGGTCGGCGCGGAACCTCCGACTCATGCTTCAGATCATGTTCGGCGTCCACGTCCCGCCAGCTTCTTCCCTGCCTTCGTCAGCAGCGTCTCGACCTCGGATTCGAGGACGGCGAACTCGCTCTCCCCGGCCTGCGGCAGGGCGCGGATCACGAACAGTGTTCCGGGTGCCAACTCGTCCAACCGGACTCGCATGATCTCGCGCAGCCGCCGTTTGACCCGATTGCGGACTACGGCGTTTCCCACGGCCCTGGATACGATGAAACCCACGCGGACAGCGTGGGAATCATCGGTTTCTCTGAGGCTGTGCGCCATCAGGTGCTCGGAGCGCACCCGGATGCCGGCTCTGAATACTCGTCTGTAGTCATCGCCGCTGCGGATCCGGTGTGCAGCAGTGAGCACGCTCAGGCCGAAACTTCGGAACGTCCCTTGCGACGACGTGCGGCGAGGATCGAACGGCCTGCACGGGTGCGCATGCGCAGACGGAAGCCGTGCTTCTTGGCGCGCTTACGGTTGTTGGGCTGGAAGGTACGCTTGCTCACTTCAGTCTCCGATTTCTAGGTTGCGGGCGAACGCCGATGCGTTCTCACAAAAAACGGCGGTGCGAGTCTCGACCGCCGAGCACTCCTGTGCATAAGAGCCAAAAGATATTCAAGATAATCGGATGAAGCCCGGTACACAGGACACTCCATCTTAGCGAGACGCAAACCGGGCGGTCAAACCGATCGGGCATGTTTCAGATCACGGTTGTCAACCATTCACCGTGATTCACCTTCCCGTTGCCGGGCGGCTTCCACAAGTCACAACCGTGTAGTTTTCCACATGCTTATCCACTCATGTGGAGTATTGCTCGGATCACTCGTCAGCAGTCCACAAACTGTGGAAAACTATGTGGAAGTCATGCACAGGTGTGGATTGTGCAGAAGTCGATTTCGAAACAGCAGAGGAAGAGTGACGGTGTCGAACTCCAAGAATGAGCTCATCAGCCAATGGCGAACGGTGGTCTCGACCCTGGATCAGGATGCCGATCTCAGTGCCCATCAGAAGGGCTTCCTGTCTCTGGCCGTGCCCAAAGCCTTGGTCGACAACGCCCTCGTCCTCCTCGCCGTCCGCGACGAACACACCCGCCGCACCATCGAGACTCGTCTGCTCGGACCCCTGACCAGAGAGTTCTCCAAGGTCCTCGGCTTCGATGTGACCTTCGGCTTCGTCGTCGACCCGGAACTCGACGTGCCGATCCGATTCGAGGACCTCATCGGCGAGCCCACCCCGGGCTCACCGATCGAGATCGACCCGGTCACCTCCACCTCGGCGACGCAGCCGGGGCAGCAGTCGGTCGCGCAGCCTTCGGTGGGCGCACCCGGCTCGGTGCCGGAATCGATGCCCGCCGAGGTGGCCCCCGCCGACCACAGCACAGCGCCGGCCCAGCCCGCAGAGCAGGGAATCCCCGCGACTGCACGCACGACGACGCAGCCGAGGCCGGAATCCCCTGGGATCTCCGATCGGGAGGCCAAGATCGCCGAGGCGACCGCCGCCCCGATGAATCCGCCCGTCGACGTTCCCGGCGTCTCCCAGCTCAACCCCAAGTACACCTTCGACACCTTCGTCATCGGTGCCTCCAACCGCTTCGCCCATGCCTCGGCCTTCGCCGTTGCCGAAGCCCCGGCCAAGGCCTACAACCCTCTCTTCATCTACGGCGAATCGGGTCTGGGCAAGACCCACCTGCTGCATGCGATCGGCTTCTACGCCACACAGCTCTTCCCCGAGATCCGCGTGAAGTACGTCTCGAGCGAGGAGTTCGTCAACGACTTCATCAACACGATCGGATCCTCTCGGACCTCGAACTCCCTGCGGCCGGCCTTCCAGCGTCGCTACCGCGAGGTCGACCTCCTGATGATCGACGACATCCAGTTCCTGCAGGGAAAGGATGCGACCGTCGAGGAGTTCTTCCACACCTTCAACGCCCTGCACAACGAGGCCAAGCAGGTCGTCATCACCTCGGACCAGCCGCCGAAGATGCTCAAAGGCTTCGAGGAGCGGCTGCGCTCCCGCTTCGAATGGGGTCTGCTCACCGATGTGCAGCCGCCGGACATGGAGACCCGATTCGCGATTCTGCGGCGCAAGGCCGCCGGCGACCAGCTCGACGTTCCCGATGACGTGCTGGAGTACATCGCCTCGCGGGTGTCCTCGAATATCCGCGAACTCGAGGGGGCGCTCATCCGCGTCACTGCCTTCGCCAATCTCAATGACCAGCAGGTCGATGTGTCCCTGGCGGAGACCGTGCTCAAGGACTTCATCACCCAGGACGACACCCCCGCCATCACGGCAGCCGACATCATGGGCCAGACCGCCGCCTACTTCAGTCTCACCCTCGATGACCTGTGCGGCACCTCGCGATCCAGGACGCTGACCACGGCCCGGCAGATCGCCATGTACCTCTGCCGCGAGCTCACCGATCTCTCGCTGCCGAAGATCGGGCAGGCCTTCGGCGGCCGCGATCACACCACGGTGATGCATGCGAACAAGAAGATTCGAACTCAGATGGCCGAACGGCGGGCCGTCTACACGCAGGTCACCGAACTAACAAACCGCATCAAACAACAGCACCGCCTCTAGAACGCGTCGTACACATCTGTGGATAAGCCTGGGGAGAAATGCTCCTGACTGGGGATAAGATGGTGGACAACTCGAGACTTCGAGTGGACGGATGTGAACTACATGCTTGTGCTTACACAAGGGCGCACCGAGGGCGACCTCGGCCTGCACAGGGGATCCACAGGCAGCCAAGGCGCTCCTTCCCTTGATTACTCAGGCGTAAGAAGAGGTTATCCACACACTCCACAGGTGCTGATACTTCTACCAAGTGAATTCAACTCTTAAGAGGGCGACCGCCACCGACTGCTCGGCTCGACGATGAGCCTCGAGCGCGAACTGCTCTCGAGTCACACAGGCACGCTTCGACTATTCGAACATCCCGTCGGGATCGATTCTCGAATCCGAGATTCGGGAACTTCCGAGCCTTCTCAGCACCGCCTCGGCGAGGGGCTGGCACGGGTTCTGTGAACTTTTCCTGCCCCTGCTCCGGTGGGCAGATATCGGATAGGCTGTGTAAAGTTTTCCGAGCAACGCCAGCCCGTGTCGTCAGCCAGAGTCTTGAGTAGGTCGGGTGGCCGCCCCGAAGGAGTAAAGTGAACGCCGAAGCATCCCCCCTGAAGTTCAAAGTCAACCGCGACGTCCTTGCCGACGCGGTGACCTGGGCGACCAAGACTCTGCCCAACCGTCCCTCCGCACCGGTGCTGACCGGAATCCTCATCACCGCCGAGGCGGGCGGAACCGTGCGTCTGGCCGTCTTCGACTACGAAGTCTCCTCCCGGGTCGAGATCGCCGCCGATGTCGTCACCGCCGGGACCGTTCTCGTTTCCGGTCGTCTCCTCGCCGACATCTCGAAGGCCCTGCCGAATCAGGAAGTCACCCTCGAGCAGATCGACTCCAAGGTCGACGTCACCTGCGGATCCTCCCGGTTCTCGCTGATGACGATGCCGGTGGCCGAATACCCGGCGCTGCCGCAGGTCCCCGACGACTCGGGCACCGTCTCCGCCGGAGAATTCCAGAATGCCGTCTCCCAGGTCACGATCGCGACCTCGAAGGACGACACCCTGCCGATCCTCACCAGCGTGCGCGTCGAGATCGAGGGCGAGAAGGTCACACTCCTGGCCACCGACCGCTACCGCCTGGCCGTCCGCGAATTCACCTGGAACCCCGGACGCCCGGACGTCTCGGCCGTCGCCCTGCTGCGCGGACGCACGCTCTCCGACGTCTCGAAGTCCCTCGGCGGAGATGTCACCATCGGTCTGAGCACCGATGCAGGCAAGGACCTCATCTCCTTCACCTCGGCGGGACGAGTCACCACCTCCCTCCTCGTCGAGGGCGAATACCCGAAGGTCCGCTCGCTGTTCCCGGACTCGGTGCCGATCCACGCGATCGTCGAGACCGGCGTTCTGCGTGAGGCCGTCCGCCGTGTCTCCCTCGTCGCCGAACGCAACACCCCGCTGCGCTTCGAGGTCAGCGACGGCATGCTCACCCTCCACGCCGGCACCGGCGACGATGCCCAGGCTTCCGAGGCCGTCGAGGCGACCCTGCAGGGTGAGGCGATCACGGTCGGCTTCAACCCGCACTACATCGCCGAAGGCCTCGCCGCCATCGAGAGCCCCTACGTGAACTTCTCCTTCACCCAGCCGATGAAGCCCGTCATCATCTCCGGGCAGCGGGAACTCGATGCCCCGGCCGACGAGTCCTACCGATACTTGCTCATGCCCACCCGCATCTGAATGTGGATATCGCGGCTCTCACTGCGTGACTACCGGTCCTATCCTGAGCTCGATCTCGAGTTCGCACCCGGAGTCACCACCTTCGTGGCCGACAACGGCACCGGCAAGACGAACATCGTCGAGGCCATCGGATATCTGGCTCATCAGCGATCGCACCGGGTGGCCTTCGATGCTCCGCTGGTCCATGAGAACGCTCAGACCGCGACCGTCTCCGCCCTGGTCAATCGCGACCAGCGGCATGCCACCGTGGAAGTCTCGATCCAGTCGAAGGGCGCCAACCGGGCCCGGGTCAACCGCTCCCCGGTCAAGCTCAAGGACATCCTCGGCCTCGTCTCCTGCGTGGTCTTCGCCCCCGAGGACCTCAGTCTCGTCCGTGGGGAACCGGCCGAGCGCCGGTCCTGGATCGACACCCTCGTCGTCGCTCGGAATCCGCGCTTCTCCTCGGTCATCACCGACTTCGAGCGGGCACTCAAACAGCGCAACGCCCTGCTCAAACGTCTGCGGGAGGATCGGGACCCCGGCCTCGAGGCCACACTCGATATCTGGAACATGGCCTACGCGGATTCGGCGGCCGAACTCGTCTACGGCCGCCAGCGGATCCTGGCCGACATCGTCGAACCGCTGCAGGAGAACTTCGCCTATATCGCCGCCGACGCCCGGCTCGAACGCCAGGGGATCCGGGCCCGCTACGATTCGCGCATCGACTACTCGCAGGCCGAATCGGCGGCCGAATGCCGCGAACTGCTCCTGGCCGCCCTCGAACGACGCCGGACCACGGAGATCGAACGCGGACTGACCCTCCACGGGCCCGGCCGGGACGACCTCGCCCTGACCATCGGCGATCATCCGGCCAAGGGCTATGCCTCGCACGGCGAGACCTGGTCTCTGGCCCTGGCCATGCAGCTGGCCGGCTGGGACCTGCTCAGCGCCGATGCCGGCTCCGTCGCCGAGCAGCCGATCCTCGTCCTCGACGACGTCTTCGCCGAACTCGATACCGGACGGCGGAACCGTCTGGCCTCCCGGATCACCTCGGCGGAGCAGGTCTTCGTCACCGCGGCCGTCGACGGAGATCTGCCTGATGGCCTCGAGGGAAGGCGCATCGGGCAGGAGACGCTGCGCGGTCGGACCGACACCGAGGTGGGGGCTGCGGACGATTCCGCGGATCGATCTCCGGACGATTCCGCGGATGGATCCGCGGTGACCGAGGGCTCGACAGACGGCGCCGATGCAGCTCCGCGGCAGTCCGAGGGTGCGGAGACTCCGTGAGCGGGTTCGAACGTGACTTCTCCACCCCGGTCGCCGCACTCGAGGCACTCGACCGGGTCCGCCGGATGGAGGTCAGCGAGGCGAAGTTCGTTCGTCACCGGCGACGCTCACGTCTGCGCGGGGAAGCCGTCTACTCGGGATCGGGCAAGGACCGGCGGGATCCGGCAGCGGTGTCCTCGGTGCTCGACTCGCTGAACTCTGAGCGCGGCTGGTCGTCCTCGATCGATATCGGCAAGGTGCTCGGCAGGTGGCCGCAGCTCGTCGGGGCGCAGGTCGCGATGCACTGCACTCCCGTCGACTTCTCCCCGCCCCTGCTCATCATCGCCGCGGACTCGACGACCTGGGCGACCCAGCTGCGCGTGCTCAAGCCGACGATCCTGAAGAAGCTCGAGGCCGGACTCGGTTCGCAGACGATCACCGAGATCGAGATCCGCGGTCCCGCCGGACGCAGCTTCAAGCGGGGCCGCCGCTCGGTCGCGGGTCGGGGGCCCCGGGACACCTTCGGCTGAATCACCTCCGCGAAATTTCGGGCCACCTCGGCGAGGAGATCGCGCGAACCACAGAGGCCCTTAAACGGCGACAGCCGCTCCCTTTCGTGCCCGGGGGTACACCGGGCGCATGAAAAATCCGGAAATGCACCTTCTCAGGCCTCTTACGGGCATTTGAGCTCCCGGCGCGGTAGAATGGTGAGCTGATAGCGCCCAGCCGAACAAGGAGTCATATGACGACCGAGGACCAACCCCATTACGATGCCGGGGACATTACGGTACTCGAAGGACTCGAAGCAGTTCGCAAACGACCTGGCATGTACATCGGTTCGACTTCGGAACGCGGTCTCCACCACCTCGTGCAGGAAATCGTCGACAACTCCGTCGATGAGGCCATGGCCGGCTACTGCGACCATATCGAGGTCACGATCCTGGCCGACGGAGGAGTGAAGGTCGTTGACGACGGCCGCGGAATGCCGGTGGCGATGCACCCGACCGAGGGCAAACCCACCGTCGAGGTGATCCTCACCGTGCTCCACGCAGGCGGCAAGTTCGGCGGCGGCGGCTACGCCGTGGCCGGTGGCCTCCACGGCGTCGGCTCGACCGTCGTCAACGCCCTGTCCGAACGCCTCGAGGTCGAGGTCAAGCGCGACGGCCACACGTGGAACATGGACTTCGTCCAGGGTGTTCCCACCGGTGATCTGCGCCAGGGCGAGGCAACTTCGGAGACCGGAACCACCGTGACCTTCTGGCCGGACGGCTCGATCTTCGAGACGACCGACTTCTCCTACGAGTACCTGCGGGCGCGCTTCCAGCAGATGGCCTTCCTCAACAAAGGCCTCAAGATCAGCCTGACCGATGAACGTCACGTCCAGGTCGACGACGACGAGGTCCAGATCGATGAGAACGAGGAGACCGAATCCAAGCCGCGTGAGGTCACCTACCTCTATGAGCACGGTCTGCTCGACTACGTGCAGTACCTCAACTCGACGAAGAAGGCCGAGCTCGTCAACCCCGACGTCATCGTCTTCGAGGCCGAGGAAGAGGAGCAGACGCTGGCGCTCGAGATCGCCATGCAGTGGACGACGGCCTACAGCGAATCCGTCCACACCTACGCCAACGTCATCAACACGCATGAGGGCGGCACCCACGAAGAGGGCTTCCGCACTGCGCTGACCTCCTTGGTCAATGCCTACGCCCGTGAGCAGAAGCTCATCCGGGAGAAGGACCCCAACCTCACCGGCGATGACATCCGCGAAGGTCTGACCGCGGTCATCTCGGTCAAGCTCGGCGATCCGCAGTTCGAAGGCCAGACGAAGACGAAGCTCGGCAACTCCGAGGTCAAGGGCTTCGTCCAGCGCGTGGTCCGCGATGAGCTCGGCCACTGGTTCGAATCCAACCCGGCCCAGGCCAAGGATGTCGTCCGCAAGGCGCTGCAGGCATCCCAGGCCAGGCTCGCCGCCCGCAAGGCCCGCGAAGCCACCCGCCGCAAGGGACTCCTCGAGTCCTCGGGAATGCCCGGAAAGCTCAAGGACTGCCAGTCGAAGGACCCGACGATCTCTGAGGTCTTCATCGTCGAGGGTGACTCCGCCGGCGGTTCGGCGACGCAGGGACGCAATCCGAATACGCAGGCGATCCTGCCGCTGCGCGGAAAGATCCTCAACGTGGAGAAGGCTCGGCTCGACCGGGCTCTGGGCAACAACGAGGTCCAGGCCATGATCACCGCCTTCGGCACGGGCATCGGCGAAGAGTTCGAACTCGAGAAGCTGCGCTATCACAAGATCGTGCTCATGGCCGATGCCGACGTCGACGGTCAGCACATCACAACGCTGCTGCTGACGCTGATCTTCCGGTATATGAAGCCGCTCATCGAGCACGGCTACGTCTACCTCGCCACTCCTCCGCTCTACCGCCTCAAGTGGTCGAACGCTCCGCACCAGTTCGCCTACACGGACAAGGAACGCGACGGACTGCTCGAGACCGGTCGGGCTGCGGGCAAGCGCCTGCCCAAGGACCTCGCGATCCAGCGCTACAAGGGTCTGGGCGAGATGAACTACGAGGAGCTGTGGGAGACCACCATGGATCCCGACTACCGTCTGCTCAAGCAGGTCTCGCTCGACGATGCGATCGTCGCCGACGAGATCTTCACGGTGCTCATGGGCGACGACGTGGATTCGCGCCGCCGGTTCATCCAGGAGAACGCGAAGGACGTCCGCTTCCTCGACATCTGATCCGAACCGACGGAATCCGGTGGCGCTGCGCCCACTGGCAATGCTCGGATCCGACGCCCCCACAGACTCAGAGAAATCCACTCACCGCCGTCCCACACGGTTAAGACACAAGGGAAGAGCCCACATTGGCTGACGAGAACGATATCGGCACCGAGATCAACCGGGTCGAACAGGTTGATCTCAACCTCGAGATGCAGAGGTCCTACCTCGATTACGCGATGAGCGTCATCGTCGGTCGTGCCCTGCCTGATGTCCGGGACGGTCTCAAGCCCGTCCACCGGCGCGTGCTCTACGCGATGTTCGACGGCGGCTACCGCCCCGATCGCAACTTCTCGAAGTGCTCGCGTGTGGTCGGCGATGTGATGGGCCAGTACCACCCGCACGGCGACACGGCCATCTACGATGCCATGGTCCGCCTCGTGCAGCCGTGGACGATGCGCTACCCGCTGGTCGCCGGCCAGGGCAACTTCGGCTCCCCGGGTGACGACGGAGCCGCCGCTCCCCGTTACACCGAGTGCAAGATGGCTCCCCTGGCCCTCGAGATGGTCAGGGACATCGAAGAGGGCACCGTCGACTTCCAGGACAACTACGACGGCCGCAACCAGGAACCTATGGTGCTGCCCTCCCGGTTCCCGAACCTGCTGGTCAACGGTTCCTCGGGCATCGCCGTGGGCATGGCCACGAACATCCCTCCGCACAACCTCGGCGAGGTTGCCGCGGGCGCTCAATGGCTGCTGTCCCATCCGGAGGCGAGCAAGGAAGAGGCCCTCGAGGCGCTGCTGGGCCTCGTCAAAGGCCCGGACTTCCCGATGGGCGCGACGATCCTCGGCCGCAAAGGCATCGAGGACACCTACCGGACCGGTCGCGGATCGATCACCCAGCGCGCCGTCGTCGAGGTCGAGGAGATCCAGGGTCGGACCTGCCTCGTCGTCACGCAGCTGCCCTATATGGTCAATCCCGACACCCTGGCCGCGAAGATCGCCTCCTACGTCAAGGACGGCAAGGTCGCGGGCATCGCCGATCTGCGTGATGAGTCCTCGGGTCGCACCGGTCAGCGTCTGGTCATCGTGCTCAAGCGCGATGCCGTGGCGAAGGTCGTGCTCAACAACCTCTACAAGCACACCTCGCTGCAGGAGAACTTCTCCGCGAACATGCTCGCACTCGTCGACAGCGTGCCGCGCACGCTCAGCCTCGACTCCTTCCTGCGCCTGTGGGTCAAGCACCAGATCGAGGTCATCGTGCGGCGGACCCAGTTCCGCCTGCGCAAGGCCGAGGAACGCGCCCACATCCTGCGCGGCTACCTCAAGGCCCTCGACGCCCTCGACGAGGTCATCGCCCTGATCCGTCGGTCCCCATCCTCGGACGAGGCCCGGTCCGGACTGATGGAGCTGCTCGAGGTGGACGAGGTCCAGGCCAATGCGATCCTCGATCTGCAGCTGCGCCGCCTGGCCGCCCTGGAACGTCTGAAGATCCAGGAAGAGGCCGACAAGATCGAGGCGCAGATCGCCGAATACAAGCACATCCTCGAAACCCCCGCGCGCCAGCGCGAGATCGTCTCTGAGGAGCTCGACGAGATCGTCGAACGCTACGGCGACGACCGCCGCACGAAGATCCTCGCCGGCTTCGACGGGGACGTGTCGATGGAAGACCTCATCCCCGAGGAAGAAGTCGTCGTCACCATCACCCGCGGCGGCTACGCGAAGCGGACCCAGAGCCACCTCTACCGTGCTCAGCACCGCGGCGGCAAGGGCATCAAGGGAGCACAGCTGCGCGGCGACGACGTCGTCGAGCAGTTCTTCGTCACCTCGACGCACAACTGGCTGCTGTTCTTCACGAACACCGGTCGCGTCTACCGGGCCAAGGCCTATGAGCTGCCCGAGGGCTCACGCGATGCCAAGGGCCAGCACGTGGCGAACCTGCTGGCGCTGCAGCCGGGTGAGACGATCGCGAAGGTGCTCTCCATCCGCGACTACGAGGAAGCCGAATTCCTCATCCTCGCCACGAAGTCCGGTGTCGTGAAGAAGACCCGCCTGAGCGAATACGACTCGAACCGCACCGGCGGGGTCATCGCGATCAACCTCCGCGAGTACAAGGGTCTGCCCGATGAGCTGGTCTCGGCTCGGATCGTGGGATCCGAGGATCACCTGCTGATGATCTCCCGCAAGGGCATGTCGATCCGCTTCGCTGCGGACGACGATTCGATCAGGCCCCTGGGACGCGTCACCGGCGGTGTCACGGGAATGAAGTTCAAGGACGATGACGAGCTGCTGACCATGGATGTCGTCCAGCCCGACACCTACGTCTTCGTCGTCACCGAGGCCGGCTATGCGAAGCGGACCCCCGTCGAGGAGTACCGCCTGCAGGGTCGTGGCGGTCTGGGTATCCGGGTTGCGAAGATCACCGAACAGCGCGGAGACTTGGTAGGCGGACTCATCGTCGATGAGGGTGAGGAAGTCCTCGTCGTCATGGAGAAGGGTAAGATCGTTCGGTCGAGCATCGACGAAGTTCCGGCGAAGGGACGCAACACGATGGGTGTGGTGTTCGCGAAACCGGGCAAGAATGATCGTATTATCGCTGTAACGCGTGGACCCGAGACGGCGGTCGAAGAGATAGACGATGACGAAGCTGAGGTACCGGAGGCCGAGGTCGATCAGCCTCAGACCGGCAGCGAGGATGTGGAAGAGTGAGCGATAGCAAGCAGCCAGGCTCAGGAAAGATCATACGCACGTCGAGCGGTTCCACCCGCCTGACGGCAGGCGGATCGAAGAACGAGGACAAGACCTCGGGAAGCTCGGGATCGGCAGGAAATTCGGGTTCGTCGAACTCGGCGAAGTCCGACGCAAATGGATCCGGGCAGTCCGCGCAGTCGTCGCAGGCCTCCGAGAAGGCCACCGTCGTCGCCCCACCGGCACCGAAGGCCTCCCCGAAGCCCAATCGTGCGCCCTCGACGGGATCCGCTCCCCGAGGCGGCTCTGCCCCCGGTGGGTCCGCTCAGAATCAGGGCGGCTCGGCACCCTCAGCCCAGTCGGGTGCGCAGGGGTCACAGGGAGCGACCGGCGGTTCCCAGGGGTCCACGGGAGGATCCCAGGGCTCCTCGGGCGGAAACCGCACGGCCACCTCGGTGATGGGCTCTGCGGCCAACACCGTCCGCGCCAGCTCCGGCGGCGTGAAGATGGGCGTGAAGAACATGGTCGAGAACGGCAAGGGCAAGAAGAAGAAAGGCCCACGCACCGTTCGCCTGACCGTGGCCGCCGTCGATCCGTGGTCGGTCATGAAGATGTCCTTCCTCATGTCCGTGGCCATCGGCATCGCCACCATCGTCGCTTTCATCGTGCTGTGGGTCGTCCTTCAGGCCACCGGCGTGATGAGCGGTCTCGAGACCACGATGAGCGAGCTGGCCGGTGCGGAATCGGCCGAGCGCATCGTCGGCATCTTCGGCTTCGGCCGCGTCGTCGCCGCGGGCTTCATCATCGCCGTGATCAACATCGTGCTGATGACTGCGCTGTCGACGCTGGCAGCCTTCATCTACAACATCGGCTCACTCATCGCCGGCGGCTTCCACCTGACGCTGACCGACGACTGAGGCTTCGTCCCTCTTCCGTCCGTATCGGGCGTTGAGCAGGTTTCGGGCGTTGAGCTGGCCGAGTGCGGCCTGCTCAACGCCCGAACGCTTCCCAGGTGATTGGGGCACGGATGCTGTGAGAGGCGTCACTGACGGCGGATTTGTGTTTGTCGTTGCTGGTTGGGTACAGTTTTACTTCGGGTTCACCCCCGGAAAAGGGCCTATAGCTCAGGCGGTTAGAGCGCTTCGCTGATAACGAAGAGGTCCCTGGTTCAAGTCCAGGTAGGCCCACTTCCTTTCGAGGAGGATCATGAAAAGGTGGATTCTCGGCGGTCTCACGCTAGTGGGGCTCGGAGTGTTCTTCAGGTGGAGGCAGCAGAACCAATCTGCCCAAGCCGAATGGTCCAAACACACCGACTCGGTGTGAGGGTGAGAACCCAATGGGGGTATGGCGCAATTGGTAGCGCATCTGCTTTGCAAGCAGAGGGTTAGGGGTTCGAGTCCCCTTACCTCCACTCGAGCGTTTTGAGACAGCACTCGTGACTCAGGCTCCGAACCATTGCGGTTCGGAGCCTGAGTCGTTTCACGAGTCCCTCAGGCATCGTCGTGTGAGCTCTTCAGTCAACAGTTACCTCGAAAAGGTCGTCTCCCGAGACGGTGTTTTCGAGTTTCGCGTGGACCGAGGAGCGGATCGGCCGGTGACCGAGGGTACTCAGGACGAGTCCCTCAGGCTCGCCAGTAGCCCAGGTAGGCGTCGATTTCGCCGTCATAGGGGTGGAGGGTCTTGTCCCCGTTGAAGTTCTGCTGCCAGATCTGGCCGTCGTAGTAGATGGCGATGTGTCCGTAGACCGTGGTGTTCTGACCTTGGCCCCAGACGAGGATGTCCCCGTTCTCGAACTTCTGGTCGGTGTGCCAGCTGAAGCCGTTCTTCTCCATCTGCTGGCCGCCTGAGCTGCCCTTCTGGTAGTCGATGGCATTGCCCCAGGCACCGTGGTCGACGCCGTGGACCTCTTCAAGAGCGCGGGAGATCAGGCTCACGCATTCGCCCTGGTAACCGCCCTGGGAGTTCGTGAGGCTCTGGCCCTTGAAGTGCTTGAGGAAGTCGCCGATGCTGTCGAATTTCTTCTCCGCCTGCGGCGATGCTGATGCGGGAGCGCCGGTCGTGCCGGCGGGTGCTGAGGTCTCGGCGGCCATTGCGTAGGTGCTGGTGCCGAGTACGGCGGTGCCTGCGATCATCGCAGCCGCCGGGGTCTTCGTGGTGACGATCTTGAGAGTTATACTCACTCATCCATTCGTTCCGCTAGACATTGTGATGGAAGCCATAGTGCTTCCGGCGTCGACGCTAACAGGCGGAACATGAATACGAGGCAACAGCAGATTTCTGCTCAGCAAACTCTGACGCACGCGGCGGTGTGCGGATGACGTCGCACCGCAAGGCACCGGCCGCGGTGCCCGGCCGAGCTACCCAGCCGCGGTCCCCGGACCCGGCCCCCCGGCGGAACTCCGCCGAAAGTGGGGTTCTCCCCATATTCTCACCATCGCGGAATAAGCTAACGTTGATTGCCGTTGACTGCTTTGTCTGCCAGCGTCAGCGATCGCGGCAGCACATTCCGCCCAGGCCGGGGCGATATACGACACTTCCGATCGGAGCACCTCCTTGTCCAGCGACGCCACTCATTCACGCGCGCCCGAGTCGCACAGCGATGCCATCGATCCTGCCGGCATGCGAGTCATCTGGCTGCTGCTGGTGGCCGCCTTCGTCGCCATCCTCAACGAGACGACGATGGCGATCGCCATCCCCGAGCTCAATGCCACCCTCGGCATCCCGCCCGAGCTCGGACAATGGCTGACCAGCGCCTTCATGCTCACCATGGCCGTGGTCATCCCGACCACCGGCTTCCTCATCCAACGCTTCTCCACGCGCCACATCTTCCTGGCCGCGATGATCCTCTTCTCCACGGGCACGCTCATCTGCATGGTCTCGCCCGGATTCTTCCTGCTCCTCGTCGGCCGGGTCGTCCAGGCCGCAGGCACGGGCATCATGATGCCGCTGCTGATGACGACCATGATGAACGTCGTGCCGGCGCATTCGCGCGGACGGATGATGGGCCGTGTCGGACTCGTCATCTCCCTGGCACCGGCCATCGGACCGACGATGTCGGGAATCGTGCTCGACTCCCTCGGGTGGCGCTGGCTCTTCGGCATCATCCTGCCCATCGCTCTCGTCGCCCTCGGCCTCGGAGCGAAGTGGATGACCAACCTCGGTGAGTCCACCCACGCACCCATCGATGTCGTCTCCATCGTCCTGTCCGTCTTCGCCTTCGGCGGCATCGTCTACGGCCTCAGCCAGTTCGGCGGAGGCCACGGCGGCGAATCCGGCGGCGGCTCCGCGGCAGGACTGGGCTGGGCGATGATCGGCGGCGGAATCGTCTTCCTCGGACTCTTCGTCTGGCGGCAGCTTGTGCTCCAGCGCGGTGACCGGGCGCTGCTCGACCTGCGGGTCTTCAACTCGCGCAACTACGTCCTCTCCGTCATCATCATGGCCGTGGTCGCCCTGTCGATGTTCGGCACGTTCTCGCTGCTGCCGCTCTACCTGCAGAGCGTGGTCGGCCTCGGAGCCACCCAGTCCGGGCTGGTGCTCCTGCCCGGTTCCGTGCTCATGGGCCTGCTCGGGCCCGTGATGGGTCGGATCTACGATGCCAAGGGCCCGAAGACGCTGTTGGTGCCGGGCACGATCATGATCGCGGCCGCGATGTTCGCCTACTCGAACGTCGGTGTGGGCACATCGATCTGGCTGCTCATCATCATCCAGATCGTCATGTCCCTGGGCCTGGCCGGATCGTTCACCCCGCTGTTCTCCGCTTCCCTGGGATCGCTGAGACGGCACCTGTACTCGCATGGTTCGGCGGCGCTGAACACGCTCCAGCAGGTCGCGGGCGCGGCCGGAACGGCGCTGCTCATCTCGATCTACTCCGCGGCCCTGCATTCGGGGCAGGCCGCCGGGCGCTCGATCCCGGAGGCCGGTGCTCCTGGCGGGCACTCGGCCTTCCTGCTGGCCACGATCATCGCGCTCGTGCCGGTCGTGCTCGCGTTCTTCATTCGCAAGCCAGAAGACCAGGACGACACCCCCGCCGAGGTGGTCGAACCGGTGGAAGGCTCACCCGCCGAGTGATCTCGGCAGGTGATACCCCCGGCTGATCCCAAGCGATCACGCCGGTGATCCGAAACACATCGGAGACCGGCTGAGGCCCCGCTGTTCCGCGCAGATACGCGGAACAGCGGGGCCTCGGAAATTGTTAGGCGTGTCTAAGTCTCAGTTGTGCGTAGACACACCGGGACCGGGTTCGACAGCCTTGATGTCGAAGGGGAGTAGTTCCGCCCCGCGCATTCTTGAGAGCGAATGAGTGGGACGCGCTTCGTCGACATACTGGCGATCACGATGATCCGCCCGGCGACGCACCTGCCACCGGCAGGCGAACGAGACCTTCGGCCGCTTGTCGTGTCCGAGGTCTTCCCCGGGATGCGGCACGTCCCTGGAGACTGAATGCCTGCAGCAATCGTGAGACGAATCGTTCTGTGCCTCGTCATCGCATCACCCGCCCTGATCCTGCGGATCACCGGCATCGAACTCGCACCGCCGCTGGAACTCCTGGCCTTCGGAGCCGCGATCGTGTCCGCCGCGTTCCTGCTGGCCTGGGCCGCCGAGGCGGCGCAGAAGGACATCTCGGGCGCTCTGGCCATCGCCCTGTTGGCGCTCATCGCCGTGCTCCCCGAGTACGCCGTGGACCTCTACTACGCCTTCCGCTCGGGGTCCGATCCCGAGTATCTGCACTTCGCCGCGGCGAACATGACCGGATCGAATCGGCTTCTGCTCGGCTTCGGCTGGCCGCTCGTCGTCGTCATCGCCCTTCTCGTCGCCCGCCGCATCGCCAAGCGTACGAAGTCACCGGTGCAGACCTCGCTGCGTCTGGAATCCGGCAGCCGCATGGACATCGGGTTCCTCGTCATCCTCGGCGTCATCGCCTTCGCCATCCCGCTGCTCGGGAGCATTCCGGTCTGGTTCGGCATCGCACTCATCCTGATCTTCATCGCCTACCTGTGGCGGGCGGGTTCGGCCGCCGGTGACGAGAACGAGGAATTCGTCGGGGCCGCCGCCCTCATCGTCGAGATGCCCACCCGGGCCCGTCGGATCACCGTGGTGGCTATGTTCCTCGTCTCTGCCGCGATCATCCTCACCTCCGCCGAACCCTTCGCCGAGGCGCTCGTGGCCTCCGGGTCGGCGTTGGGCATCGACAGCTACTTCCTCGTCCAGTGGCTGGCCCCGCTGGCCTCGGAGGCACCCGAGTTCATCATCGCCGCGATGTTCGCCCTGCGTGGGATGGGCGGGGCCGCCATCGGCACCCTCATCGCCTCGAAGGTCAACCAGTGGAGTCTGCTCGTCGGCTCGCTGCCGGTCGCTCACCTGTTCGGCGGCGGCGACGTCATGCTGCCGTTGGACGGTCGGCAGATCGAGGAGTTCACGCTCACGGCCACGCAGACCATCCTCGGTGTGGCGATCATTCTGGCCCTGCGCTTCCACTGGGTGCCCGCGCTCGGGCTCGCCGCACTGTTCGGGCTGCAGTTCTTCATCACGGACACGACCGGACGCTATGTGCTCTCGGCGATCCAGGCTGGACTGGCGATCGTCTTCCTCATCATCCATCGTCGGGATATCGTGCCGACCCTGCGTGCTCCGTTCCGGCGTCCGGAGCAGGTCGTCGCCGAGGTGGAAGAGGAGTCGGAGACATCCGAACGGGTGCGTGCGTAGAATGAGCACGATGCCGCGCCCTCCCGTCACCCGGATGGTCGAGGACTACGTCACCCTGATCTGGAAGGCCTATGAGTGGCCGGGCGGTCGCCCCGCCACCACGGACCTTGCCGAGCAGCTGGGAGTGACCGCCTCGACGGTCTCGGCGAACCTGAAAAAGCTCGCCCGTGACGGCTACATCGACTACGAGCCCTACGGTCAGATCACGCTCACCGACGAGGGCAGGCAGATCGCCGTGGAGATCGTCAGGCGCCATCGCATCGTCGAGACCTACCTCGTCGAGGCGCTCGGTCTGACCTGGGATCAGGTCCATGTGGAGGCCGACCGGCTCGAGCACGCGGTCTCGGATCTCGTGCTCGAGCGGATGAACATCGTCCTCGGCAGGCCGGCCCGCGACCCGCACGGCGACCCGATCCCCGATGCCGAGGGACATACCGCCGAATTCCCCAGCCGACCGCTGGCCGACTCGGACTCGGGAGTTGAGGTCGAGGTCGTCCGAGTCTCCGATCGCTCTCCCGAGCTGCTGCGTTACCTCGACGAACGCGGCATCGTCATCGGTACGAAGCTGCGGGTGGTCTCGGTGAGCTCCGCGGCCTCGTCGATTGCCGTGGACATCGCCGGGGAGAGCATCGAACTCGCTCTCGATGCCGCCGAGGCGATCCGCGTCGAACCTGAGCTCGACTGACGGTCAGAGGGCGTCGGCTGACGGTCAGAGCATCGGCCGACCGCTCGTCTGGCGTGCCGAGCGACGAGCGTGCCGGGATCAGACCGAACTGGAGACTCGGTCGCCCTCCTCGACTTCCGCCGCCTCTCTTCCGGCACGCCGCAGCTCTCCACCGCGAGCGACCCCCGCGAGGAGCAGAACCGCGATCCCGCCGACGGTGACCAGTGCCCCGGCCCACAGCGGCGAGGCATAGCCGAGACCTGCGGCGATCGTCAGTCCGCCGATCCACGCGCCGACGGCATTGCCGATGTTGAAGGCGGCGATGTTGGCACCGGACCCCAGCGTCTGGGCGTCACCGGAATGGCGCATGATGCGCATCTGCAGCGCCGGCACCGTTGCGAAGCCGAATCCGCCCATGAGGAACAGCGCGATGATCGTCGCGACCTGGCTGCCGGCGACCTGCGAGAATACGGCGAGGATGACGGCGAGTCCGATGAAGAGCGTGAGCAGGGTGGCTCCGAGGTTCCTGTCCGCGGCACGTCCCCCGAAGAAGTTTCCGATGAACAGTCCGACCCCGAAGAGGACGAGCAGCCAGGGCACGGCCGCGCTGGAGAAGCCGGAGACCCCGGTGAGCGTGAAGGCCATATAGGTGAAGGCTCCGAACATGCCACCGTAGCCGAGAACGGTGATGGCGATGGAGGCCCAGACCTGTCCGGAGGCAAAGATCCGGAACTCGCCGAGGATGCTCCCGGTCCTGTTCGCCTGAGTCGTTGCGGCGGGGATGAGAACGGCGATGCCGATGAGGGCGATGATGCCGATGACGGAGATCGCCCAGAAGGTCGAGCGCCAGCCTGCGGCTTGGCCGAGGAAGGTACCGAGCGGCACTCCGAGCACATTGGCGCTGGTCAGGCCCGCGAACATCATCGAGATGGCGGAGGCCTGCCGGTTCGGTGCGACGAGTGAGGCCGCAACGACGGAGCCGATGCCGAAGAAGGCGCCGTGGCAGAGTGCCGCGACGATGCGTCCGAGCATCATCGCCTCGTAGCTCGGGGCCAGAGCCGAGAGGGCGTTGCCGATGATGAAGAGGATCATGAGTCCGATGAGGGCGAATTTGCGGTTGACGCGGGTCAGCGCCACGGTGACGAGGATGGCGCCGATGGCGACGGCCAGGGCGTAGCCGGAGATGAGGTAGCCGGCGACGGTTTCGGTGACGCCGAAGTCGGCGGCCACCTCGGGCAGCAGACCCATGATGACGAACTCCGTGAGTCCGATTCCGAACCCGCCGATGGCGAGTGCGAGCAGTGCGAGTGGCATGGTGATGCGAACCTTTCAGGCGAGGCAGATGCCGTCGGAGACTTGGCGGCGCGGACGATGACTATGCGAATGGTGACTGTGCGTACGCAATATGCCGCGTGTGCACTAATTGCAGACGCAACGGTATAAATAGTTGCACACGCGGACTATGTGCGCAAGTGGTGTATTCTGGAGAGAACAGGAAGCGAAGGAGAATCACGTGGGCATCAGGGATGACGCGGTCGAAATCAGAGCCCGCGGTTGGCGCACATTGGCGGCTCTGCACGGTCTCATCGAGACCGAGCTCGAGCGTTGCCTGCAGCGCGAGCACGGACTGTCCGTGGTCGAATTCACCGTTCTCGACGCGCTCAGCCGGCAAGACGGCTGGCATATGCGGATGCGACAGCTCGCCCGTGCCGCGGCGCTGTCCTCGAGTGCGACGACCCGTCTGGTCACCCGTCTCGAGGATCGTGGTCTGCTCACCCGAGTTCTCTGCGACGACGATCGGCGCGGCATCTACACCGAGCTGACCGATACCGGGGAGAAGCTGCTCGCCGAGGCTCATCCGACACATGACCAAGTGCTCGAGGAGACTCTCGCCGAGGCGCGGGAGACCCCGGAACTCGCACCTCTGGTCTCGGCTCTCTATGCTGAAGTGAGCGTCTGAGCCGAGTGCCCTTCTACGTCCTCGACAGTTCCGTTGCGGGAGTCTCGGCGGCCGAGTAAAATCTGCCAGTACCCGGGGGTATGGCGCAATTGGTAGCGCATCTGCTTTGCAAGCAGAGGGTTAGGGGTTCGAGTCCCCTTACCTCCACTCGAAAAGCTCGTAAGACAGAGCTCGCACAAGAAGATCCCGCCGACAGCGCTGTGAACGCTGTCGACGGGATCTTCGTCTGTGCTCGGTGCCCGACTAGGTCAGGCGTGCACGCGGATGAGGTGTTCGTTGGTGAACGCCTGGAACGCCCACTGGGCGTTCTCGCGGCCGTAGCCCGAACGGTTGATGCCGCCGAACGGGTACTCCGGTCCCGACTCCATGTGGGAGTTGATCAGCGTCATGCCGGCGTTGATCTTCTCGGCGAAGGCTTCACCCTTCTCCAGGTCATCGGTCCACACCGAGCTCATCAGGCCGTATTCGGTGTCATTGGCCAGACGCAGAGCATCCTCTTCGTCCTTGGCCCGGTAGACCATGACGGCGGGTCCGAAGAGCTCGTTGCAGCCGAGGTCCGACTTCGGGTCGATGTCGGAGATCACGGCCGGGGACATGAACCAGCCCGGACGGTCGAGCTTCTTGCCGCCGGTGTGCAGCGTGGCGCCGTCGGACACGGCCTTGTCGATCATCTCGACGATCTCGTTGAGAGCACCCTCGGAAGAGACCGGGCCCATGCCGACCTCGGGGTCGTCGAAGTCCGAGACCTTCGTCGCCTCGGCGGCCTTGACCGCCTCGGCGAGGAATTCGTCGTAGAGATCATCGACGACGATCATGCGCTTGGGCGAGGTGCAGACCTGACCGGCGTTCGCCAGGCGCAGGCCGACGAGCTTCTGGGCCAGGGCCGGCACGTCCTTCGAATCGAGGACGACGGCGGGGTCGTTGCCGCCGAGCTCGAGGACCGCGCGCTTGTAGTACTTCGCGGCGATCGCGGCCACCGAAGCACCCGCACCCTCGGAGCCGGTGAGCGAGAAGCCCTTGACGCGGAAGTCCTTGAGGACCTCCTCGGCGTGGGAGGAATCGAGGTAGATGTTCTGGTACACGCCCACCGGCAGACCCGCCTCGACGAGGAGCTCCTCGAAGTACTGGGACGACTTCGGGCAGATCGAGGCCTGCTTCATGATGATCGCGTTGCCGACCATGAGGTTGGGCAGCACGAAGCGCGCGATCTGGTTGTAGGGGAAGTTCCACGGCATGATGCCCAGGAGCACGCCCAACGGCTGGTGGCGGACGTAGCTGCTGGCCGCACCCGCGGCGGCCAGGTGGGTGGGGGCCAGGTTGGCGGCGGCGTTGTCGGCCATCCACCGAGCGGTGCGAGCGACCTTGTCGACCTCGCCGAGGCCCTGCTTCTTGATCTTGCCCATCTCACGACCGATGACGTCGGTCATCTCTTCGGCGTTGGCATCGACGAGGTCGGCGAACTTCCGCAGGATCGCCGCGCGCTCATGCAGCGGGGTCTCCTTCCACGCAAGGTGGGCCTCATGGGCACGATCGATGTAACCGGGGATCTCTTCCTTGGGGACGGAGGCGAACTCCTCTTCCACTTCACCGGTGTTGGCGTTGGTCACTGCAAACTTGCTCATAGAACGTCCTTTCGTCCATCGTCTCTGCATCTAACACAGTAGAGGGGAGTCCCTATTCCTGGCAGGCGTGTCCATAATGGCACGTTCGGCGGTCGGCTGAGACATCGGCCGTCGCCGAGGCCGCGACTTCGAGGCGCTGGCGGGCTTTATGTAGGTCCATGGAGAGAGTGAGCGGAATCGGCGGGTACTTCCTACGAGCGCAGGATCCTGAGTCCATGCTGGCCTGGTACCGGGACGTTCTCGGCATCGACCTCGGTGCACACGGCCTGTGGAATCAGCCGGAGGGTCCCACGGTGATCGCGACCTTCGATGCCGACACCGACTACTTCGGGTCCCGTTCCGAAGGCTTCGGACAGCAGCAGACCATGCTCAACTTCCGGGTCCCCGATCTCGATAGGATGCTGACTCAGGTCCGGGAGTCCGGCGCCGAGGTGGATCCCGAGACCCAGGAGCTGGCCGGGGTCGGACGCTTCGGCTGGGTCCAGGATCCCGAGGGCAATCGGATCGAACTCTGGCAGCCGCCCAGCGACGACGGAGAGGGGCAGCGATGACGGCGGGAGTACGCACCCTCACCTATTTCGTCGCGATGTCCCTCGACGGCTTCATCGCCGGACCCGATGGAGGCGACCCGAGCAGCTGGTGGCCGATCACCGAGGACTATGTCTCCTTCCTCCGCGAGGAGTACCCGGAGACGCTGCCCGGTCCGGCAAGAGAGGCGATGGGGCTGACAGCATCGGGAAGACATTTCGACAGCGTGGTCGAAGGGCGGCGGTCCTTCGAGGTCGGATTGGCTGCTGGCCTCTCGGACGCCTACCCGCATCTGCGACATCTCGTCATCTCGAGCTCTCTGACCGCGAAACCCGACTCCGCCGTGGAAGTCATCGGCGAGGACCCGGTGGGACGGATCCGTGAGCTCAAGGCCGAACCCGGCCTCGGGATCTGGCTCGTCGGAGGCGGTGCGGTGGCCGCGAGCCTGCGGTCCGAGATCGAAGAGCTGATCATCAAGCTCGCTCCCATCAGCCTCGGCGCAGGGGTCCCGCTGTGGGGAACCGAATCTAGCTTCGACAGCACCGGGTGGATTCGGAAGGAAGTGCGGACTCTTCCCGGCGGGATGACTCTGCTGCGCTTTGTGCGGCACCGGGGCACGGCGCCGCAGGAGCGGGCCCATCGCTCGCGTGCCAGGAACGCTCGACGCGAAGGGCCACCCAGACGAGCGCCAGGGCGGCCAGGGCGAGAACGATCGCCACGAGAACCGGGGCTCTGAAGCCCCACCCGAGGGCGATGACCGCCCCGCCGAGTGCGGGCCCCGCGGCATTGCCGACGTTGAAGGCGGAGGTGTTGACGCTCGCCGGGAGGGTCGGCGCCTGAGTGGCGATCTGGAAGACGCGGGCATTGAGCGCTCCGGCGATCGAGAAACCGCTGGCACCGACGAGGACGATCATGACGATCGTGGCCCAGCCGTTGTCGGCGACGAGCCACAGGGCGAGCAGGCTGAGAGCCAGGGCCGCGAGGCTGCCGATGATATTGCCGAAGATGCTGCGGTCGGCGAGCCTGCCGCCGACCACCACGCCGATGAACGAGCCGATCCCGAAGGCCGCGAGAACACCGGGGACCAGAGCCGGGGAGAGTCCGGCGACCTGAGTGAGCAGCGGCGAGAAGTAGGAGAATGCGGCGAACACCGAGGCCTGGAACAGCGCCGTCGTGCCCAGGGCCAACCAGATCCGCGGGCCTCTGAAGGCCACGAGCTCGGCCCTGAGCAGGGTCGGCAGGTGCAGCTCCGCCTCGGCGCGCTCTTCCTTCGTCGACCTGGTGGTCACGGCGATGAGGACCGCAGCGAGCGCGGTGACGACGGCGACGGCCCAGAAGGTCGCGCGCCACCCGTACTGCGTGCCCACCCAGGTGCCCAGCGGGACGCCGACGAGGTTCGACACCGTGAGTCCGCCGACGAGCCCGGCCAGGGCGCGACCGTGCACCTCGCGCGGGGCGATCCTGGTCGTGTGCACGGCGGCGACCGCCCAGAACCCTCCGCAGGCGATGGCCGAGAGGACGCGGCTGAGCATGAGCAGCGAGTAGCTCGGGGCGAGTGCGGCGAGGATGTGCAGGGCGGAGAAGGCGATGATCGTGATGATCATCGTGGCCTTCCGCGGAAGCTTGAGGGTGAGCAGCGCCATTGCGGGGGCACCGACGATCATGCCGACGGCGAATCCGGTGATGAGCAGCCCGGCCTGCGGGATGCTGATGTCCAGATCGGCGCTGATGGGTTCGAGGATGCCGGCGATCATGAATTCGCTGGTGCCGAGGCAGAAGATCACGGCGGCCAGCAGGTAGACCTGGGCGGGCACGCGGATCCGGGACGCTGCGCTCGTCTCAGTGGATGAGGTCGTCATGACTGGGGACTGCTTTCTGTCGGAGTGGGAGCGTCGAGGGCTGCTCGACCCGCCGGGGTGCACAGGTTTTCGACGAAGGCTCTGGCCTGGGCGAGCACCGTCTCGGCCGGGAGGACTCGAGCGCCGATTCGCAGGCCCGCAAGCACGCTTTGGACGAGTTCTCCATGGACGTTCGCGTCGATGGCCGGCCGGATGTGCCCGGCCGCCTGCCCGCGTTCGATGAGCGTCCGATAGGCGGCCACCCAGGAATCGCGGTCGGGATCGAGGATCGAGCTGACCGCATCGACCTCGCGGCCGAGTTCGGCCGCGGTGTTCGCGGAGAGGCAGCCCGTGCGGTTCTCGTCCGCGCACTGCTTGGTCAGCTCCGCGCCGAGGCGGTGCATGAGGAGCGCGGGTGCCGGTCGGGAGCTGGTCAGCAGCTCCTCACGGGCGGGAATCCCGGTCGCGGTGTAGTCGCGCAGTGCGCGGAGGAACACCGCGTCGAGGCTGTCGAAGGTGTTGTAGAAGCTCGACCGGCCGATGTCGGCACGTTCGCAGACGAGTCCGACGTCGGTTCCGGCGTAGCCGTGTTCGCTGAACACGGCGATGGCTGCGTCGATCACCGCCTGCTCGTCGAAGGTCTTCTTCCTGCCCATGAGGCGAGCGTAATGCATTCTGGACAGAGGTGTCCAATAAAATCTTCATGGAGCTCTGCGGGCTCGGAGAAGCGGTGCTCAGGCCCTGCGAGAGGACAGGATGCAGAACTCATTGCCTTCGGGGTCGGCAAGGACGACCCAGGGTTCGTCGCCCGTCTGGCCGATCTCCACGCGCTTCGCGCCGAGGGAGAGGAAACGGGCCACCTCGGCGGCCTGGTCGTCGGGACGGAAATCGAGATGCATCCGGTTCTTCACGGTCTTCGGCTCAACATCGATGCCGAAGATCAGTCCGGGCAGACGTTCGGGGGTTTCGCGGATCTCGATTTCGGTCTCGTTCTCATCGACGATCACCCACCCGAGCGCCTCGGCCCACCACCGTCCTAGAGCATGCGGTTCGCGAGCGTCGATGACGGACTGTTCCCACACAAGTGACATGGACCCAGGCTAGATGTACTTCCTCGACACGTTGTGAACAGGGAAGCCCCGGCCGAGGCGGTGGACGCACGGCCGCCGGCGATCACAACAGGTGTACCGTGACGGCAGGGCACCATGATGCGTACTGATCCGCAATGATGGCTGCTGACCCGCACACCGAACCCGAGGAGGCAGTCCACGATGAGTCCGACCGACAGGGAAGTCAGGAAGCAGCTGCGTGAGAACGCAGCGAACTGGAAGCTCGGCCTGTTCTACTTCTGTCCGCGCGATCCGGCGTTCCTCGTTCCGAAGCGCGTCGGCATCGGATGGACGGTCAACTTCGGCAGCCCGTGGTCGTTGCTCTTCGTCGCGGCTGTCGTGGGGGCCGTGGTGTGGGGCATCTTCTCCTGAGCGCAGCCCCGAGGTTCAGACACCCACATCCTGGAGGTGGTGCTTGACCTCGTGGAGACCGTACCTGGTCAGCGAGGTGATCGTGAACTCACGACCATCGGCCCGGTATCCCTTGCGATTCCATTCGTCGTTGGCGACGTCGGCGAGTTGCGCCGAATATCCCTGGGCGGCCGAGCGGAAGCCGGCGAACACCTCGGCGGAGTCGGCATGGGCGTAGTCGGATTCGAGGGCGACCGAATCCCCGTCGAAGTTCGGCAGGGTGGGCCCCTCCTCGGCGATCATCAGCCGGGTGCGCTCGCGGAAGAGGTCGAGGACGTCGCGCATATGTGCCCCGTATTCGAGCGCCGACCACCGATGCGGATCCGCACGCTGGCCGGCATCGGCGCGACTGAGCACCGCCTCCCAAGCCTGGGCGGCGGAGAGGATCTCATCCGGGGCGGTGCTGACGTCCTCGACTCCGGTGAAGCCGCATTCGGCGCACCCGCCGTCGATGACCTCGGCCCAGTCACGCGTGTCCGGGGTGATCTCGTCCATGGTCGTGTCCTTCCTGGAAGCTCGGATTCCCACCGGCGCCGAGGTGGCTCCCACCTCGGCGCGGTGTCATCCGCCGTTGATGATCGTCGCGAGCACCCTCGCCTGGCTGATGTCATCGCGCTTCGCGGCCGTGAGCAGAGTCAGCGTGCCCCTCTTCGCGTATCCCCGCAGGCTCTCGAGCGCCTCGGCGGGTTCCTCGGCCTTGAGCTCCTCTCGGTATCGACGTGAGAACTCCTCGAACTTCTCCGGGTCGTGGGAGTACCACTTGCGCAGTTCGGTCGATGGGGCGACGGCCTTCGCCCAGTCGTCGAGCTCGGCTTTGTCCTTGCTGACTCCGCGCGGCCAGACCCGGTCGACGAGGACGCGGGTGCCGTCGGAGTTCTCCGGGTCATCGTAGATGCGGCGGACCCGGGCGTTCTTCTGTGCGGCCATCAGTGACCTCCGTTCTGTGGTCGTCTTCAGTCTATGACGCGTCTCCGGCGATGCAAGGAGCGGACAGAAGCGCAGGTCAGCACTGGTGAGAAGAAGCAAGTTCGACGGTCATTCCATGTTCGCGCTCGAAGCGTATAATGGCGAGCCAAGCGCCGTTGTGATGATGCAGGGCACGTCGACGGCGAACTCACTTCGCGAGGAGATGATGCAGTGACGGTCATGACCGAGGCCTTTCCGAACGGAAAGACGCCGCAGCATGTGCTGGGTCCGCCGGCTCCGGCCGCCGTGTTCCTCGTCCTCACCGTGAGATCCGGCGCCGAGGCGGGGGCCAAGGACTTCCTCGGCGACATTGCGGGGGTGGTCAGGTCCGTGGGCTTCCGCGCTCGCGAAGATCACCTCAGCTGCGTGACCGGAATCGGCGCCCAGCTCTGGGACCGGATGTTCGATGCCCCGCGCCCGGCCGGGCTGCACCCCTTCATCGAACAGCGCGGAGACGTCCACACCGCGCCGTCGACCCCCGGAGATCTGCTCTTCCACATCCGGGCCCGGCGGATGGACCTCTGCTTCGAACTCGCCCGCCAGCTCGTCGGCGAACTCGGTGACGCCGTGTCCGTCGTCGACGAGGTGCACGGCTTCCGCTACTTCGACGAACGCGACATCATGGGCTTCGTCGACGGCACCGAGAACCCCGAGGATCAGGAGGCCGTGGACTCGGTGTTCACGCCGACCGGCGGAGACGACCCGGCGGGCAGCACCTATGTGATCGTGCAGAAGTACACCCACGACATGGCCGCATGGGAGGCGCTGAGCGTCGAGGACCAGGAGGCGGCCTTCGGTCGGCACAAACTCTCCGATATGGAGTTCCCCGACGAGGACAAGGCGCCGAACTCCCATCTCATCCTCAACACGATCGAGGACGAAGACGGGACCGAGCACAAGATTGTGCGAGACAATATGGTCTTCGGATCGGTCGAGTCCGGCGAGTTCGGGACCTACTTCATCGGCTACGCCGCCGACGTCAGCGTGACCGAACAGATGCTCGAGAACATGTTCATCGGCAACCCCCGCGGCACCTACGATCGGATCCTCGACTTCTCGACCGCGCAGACCGGCGGCCTCTTCTTCGTCCCCTCCCAGGAATTCCTCGACGATCCCGACGGAGAGCTCGCCGCCGCCGAGCCATCCGATACGCAGGACGACGACCCGGCCTCCGCCTCGGCGAGGGTCGAGGAAACAGACCCACCCGACCCCGCATCAGCCGACGACCCCGCACCGGTCGACGACAGCCTCGGCATCGGCAGCCTGAGAAGGAGAGACCAGTGAATAACCTCTATCGCGAGCTTGCCCCCATCCCCGGCCCGGCCTGGGCGGAGATCGAGGAGGAGGCTCGGCGGACATTCAAACGCAATATCGCCGGCCGCCGGATCGTCGATGTCGAAGGGCCCACGGGCTTCGAGACCTCCGCGGTGACCACCGGCCACATCCGGGACGTCCAGTCGGAGACGAGCGGACTGCAGGTCAAGCAGCGCATCGTGCAGGAATACATCGAGCTGCGGACTCCGTTCACCGTGACTCGGCAGGCCATCGATGACGTGGCCCGCGGGTCCGGTGACTCGGACTGGCAGCCCGTCAAGGATGCGGCCACGACGATCGCGATGGCTGAAGATCGGGCCATTCTCCACGGGCTCGATGCGGCCGGGATCGGCGGAATCGTTCCCGGCAGCTCGAATGCCGCAGTGGCCATCCCCGACGCCGTCGAGGACTTCGCGGACGCCGTCGCCCAGGCGCTGAGTGTGCTGCGCACGGTGGGAGTCGACGGGCCCTACAGCCTGTTGCTCTCCTCCGCGGAGTACACCAAGGTCTCCGAGTCCACCGACCACGGCTACCCGATCCGCGAGCACCTCTCCCGGCAGCTCGGCGCCGGAGAGATCATCTGGGCGCCCGCCCTCGAGGGAGCGCTGCTCGTCTCCACGCGCGGGGGTGACTACGAGCTCCACCTCGGCCAGGACCTGTCGATCGGGTACCACAGCCACGACAGCGAGACCGTCGAACTCTATCTGCAGGAGACCTTCGGATTCCTCGCGCTGACCGACGAATCCAGTGTGCCTTTGAGCCTCTGATGAGCGGCTGATGAGCGTCTGAGGTGGGGCGGGCAGGTCTTGCCCAATGGCAAAAGGTGCGTAAGTGACCCGGAGACGGTCGTGTGACCGCGGCCGGGCGCTCGCCCATGCCACAATGACCGCATGGGACGATTCGGACGCCGCGGATTCTTTGCCGCCTCACTCGGAGTCGCGGGCATCGCCCTCTCCGGATGCTTTCGGCAGGCCCAGACCGACCCGGCCGCGGTCGCCGATGCCCTCCGTTCCGCGGTCACAGCCATGCCGGAGCATCTGGACGGCGAGGTGCAGTTCCAGGACAGCTTCTCGGCCGGAACCACGATCGGCGGGGTGCTCACGCTCGCCGGCAGCAGCTCCTACGAAGTGGCCGACTCCCTGCGCGCGGTCCTGGAGACGATCATTCGAACCTACGTGGACCAGCCCGGAACGGACACGGCGTTCGTCCGGGTCGAAGGGCATCCGAGCGGCGATGCCGCGACCCGTGTCCTTGCCGCCGACATCATTCCCGCGACGAGCGGTGCCAATGTCACCACCGACGACCTCGCCGAGTTCTACGGCATCTGAGCGCGCCTTTGCGTGGCCTCGGTCCGCCTGACTCTCGGATCGACGGACCGCCTGGCCGGCGGCGCGACCGAATGCACTTGGGATCCGGACGCAGAAGCTGACGGCAATCAATCGCGGCAATTCCCCGTCCAGGGGGTCGAAGCGGTGTAAGAATGGAGCGTGCACGAGCGCCACACTTGTGTCGGTCAACAGGGTCGACGCGCTCACCATGACAGGACGACGATGCCCGAATCCCCCGCCACCCGACCCCGCACCGCCGAGGGAGCCGAGATCGGTGCCCTGATCGGAGGGGCATTCGGACTGCTGTTCCTCATCATCAACAGCTCATCGTTCTCCTCGCTGGGCCGGACGCTGGTCATGGCCACGGGAATCATCGCCTTCGGGACCATTGCGGTTGTCGCGGTGCGATCCCTCTTGCGTCTCCGGGCCGAACACAGGCAGACGATGTCAGCGGAGGACCGTGAGCCAGGGCGCCGTCGCGAGCCGCCGTTCGGCCGAGCGTACTGGATCATCGTCCTCATCGAGGCGATCGCACTCTTCGCCGGGGCCCGGGTGCTCTCGAGCCTCGGCCACCCCGAACTCGGCGTGGCCTGGGTGGCCTTCGTCGTCGGCACCCACTTCTATGCGCTGGGATATGTGTTCAAGCTGAACCGATTCCATGTCCTCGCGACCGTCGTCACCCTCTGCGGCATCGCCGGATTCATCGCCTTCTTCGCCTCGATCCCGGCGTTCATCCCGATCTTCAGCGGGGTCATCTCCGGCTTCGTGCTGCTGGCCTTCGGCCTGTGGGCATTGGTGCCGGTCGAGCAGAAGAGCTGAGGGCGAAGCCGGCAGCTGAAGGCGAAGCCGGCCATGAGCGGCGGCGGAGACCTCCGCCGCCTGTCAGGCCCCCGGGTCGTCCGGGTCACCTACGTCGGGCTCTCCGAAAGCGTGCTCCTGGGTCCGCGGCGGCGCCTGCACCCGCGGGGCCGGGAACCCCGGCGGCTGTGCGGCCGGTGCCGAGGCCAGGCCGGCGAGCACCTCGGCGATGGCCCGGTCGAGCTGAGGATCGTCGTCAGCGAAGAGCTGTGAAGGATCGTGCTCGACCGCGATATCGGGATCCACACCGTGGTTCTCCACGTCCCAGCCCTTGCCCTCGAGCCAGAATGCGTACCGCGGCTGGGTCACTCCGGTGCCGTCGACGAGCTCATAGCGACCGTCGATGCCGACGACCCCGCCCCAGGTGCGCACGCCGATGACCGGGCCGATGCCTTTGGCCTGGACGCGGGCGTTGATGATGTCGCCGTCGGAACCGGAGAACTCATTGGCCACGAAGGCCACCGGCCCGCGCCGGGCATCCTCGGGATCGGGGACCATCGAGTCATAGCTGCGGGCGGCATTCCAGGCGATCACCCGATCGGCGAGGCGTTCGGCGACCAGAGCGCTGGTGTGACCGCCGCGGTTGAAGCGGACATCGGCGACGATGCCCTCACAGGACATGGCCTGCCGGATATCGCGGTGCAGTTGCGCCCATCCGCCGGCCATCATGTCGGGAACGTGGACGTAGCCGATGCGACCGCCCGACTTCTCGGCCACATACTCCCGACGGGAGCGAACCCAGTCCTGGTAGCGCAGCTTCTCCTCGCCGGGCAGCGGAACGATCGTCACCACTCGATCCTTGCGGCCGCGCCGCAGGGTCAGCTCGACGATCGAGTCCGCGGCCCCCTGCAGGTGGGCGGCCGGACCCCGGGCCTCGTCGACGGGCTGTCCGTTGACTGCGGTGATGATGTCCCCGGCCTGGGCTCCGACTCCTGCCTGTCTCAGAGGTGATCTGGCTCCGGGCTCACTGCTCTCTCCGGGGAGGATGCGAGCGATCGTCCAGCCCTGAGGTGTGCGTTCGAGATCGGCGCCGAGGAAGCCGAGCTTCTTCGACTTATCGCCGGGCGCCGAGGCCGGAGTGACATAGGCGTGCGAGGTGTTGAGCTCGCCCACGGTCTCCCACAGGATGTCGACGATGTCGTCGTGGGTCAGCGCCTTCGCAGCCACCCGACGCCACCGCAGGGTCACACCCTCCCAGTCGACGCCGTTCATGTCCGCGCGCCAGTAGTGATCGCGCATGATCCGAGAGTTCTCCTCGAACATCTGCAGCCACTCGGCCCGCCGATCGAGTTCGAAGCGCAGGCGGGACAGATCCACGGACACGGAATCGTCGTCGTCACCCTCGACCTTCCGGTTCGCCGGGACCACGGAGTACTCGCCGTCAGTGCCGACGACGATGAGCTTGCCGTTTCCGGAGACCGCATACTCATCGGCCTTGTCGACGATAGTGAGCACCTTGCGCTTGGCGAAGTCGAAGTACTGGATCACCTCGGCGGCCTTCTCACCGGCATCCCAGGCGTGCTTGTCCCCGATCTCACCGTCCTCGGCATCACCGGTGCGCAGCCACAGCACACCGCCCTCGCACGCTTCGAGATCCCGGAAGACACCGGAGGAGACGGGGAACGGAACGATCCTCTCCTCCGCGCCCTCAAGATCCACCTCGGCGGTGGTGACCCCGGACTTCTCGGCCTTGGCCTTCTCGTTCTTCGCCTTCTCCGAGTCCTCGGTGAGATCGCTGATCGCCCAGCCGGCGGCGCTCGGGCCGAACGGCGCGGGCTCGGTCGCGGTCAGCGGCAGCAGCCACGGACGGGTCACACCGTTGAACGAGAGATCGAAGGAATGCTGGTTGTACGAGGGGTCGAAGGTGCGGTCGGAAAGGAACACGAGGTACTTGCCGTCGCGGGTGAACGCGGGCGAGAAGTCGTTGTACTTCCCGGCCGTCAGCGCCTGCCCCTCCCGATCGGACTTCACATCGGCGATCATCAGCCGCCCCAGCTGCTCCTCGCCCTGGGTCGGCTGCGACCACACGAGGTAGCGTCCGTCCGGAGAGAACCGCGCCGAGGTGGCCTCACCGAATCCCGAATGCCCGACCAACCGGGTCCGGCCGTTGCCGACCTCGGTCAGCCGGATGCTGCCGTCGTGGGAGATCGTGGCCAGGGTTCTGCCGGCAGGATCCGCGCTCATGGCGAGGACCCGACCGAGGGCGCCCGCCCCGATCCGCCGAGGCGGCTTGCCCCCGGTCAGGGACGCGACCTCGATACCGTCCTCGCCCTCGACATCGGTGATGTACGCGGCCTGTCCGGTCTGCCCCAGCACCACGGGTTCGCGGGTGCGGATCGCCGAATCCGCGCACAGAGCGCGGGCCGGTCCCTCCCGGTGAGCGAGCCAGAAGGTCTTGCCGCGCCATTCGATAACCGAGGCGTTGCCCCCGTGATCGGGAGCGACGCTGCCGATGCCGGACGTGGGATCGAGCGCCAGCGGCTGCACCTGGGTGCCGGGCAGCTGCACGTCGAGGGTCCGAACGGCGGCGTCGAGGCTGTTGAGGATCTTGATCTCACCGTGGCTGTGCCAGACGATGCGGGTGCCGTCGCTCGTGGCATCGCGGACGTAGCCTTCGGCGGCGGTCTGGAAAGTCAACTGGCGAGGTTCGCCGGCGGGTTCGACTGTCGGGGAGCCGGGCTGTGCGGCCAGGCCGTCCCAGATCCACAGGTTGGCCTGCTCATCGGCATTCTGCGGGAACGTCGCGGCCTTATCGGAGGTGAAGACCAGGGAGTCGCCGACCCACAGCGGATCGGTCAGCGAGGCCTCCTCGTCGCGGAGCAGGCGCCGCCAGTTCAAGGCTGCGTCTGCCGAGGTGGCAGTGTCCGCCGAGGTGGCGGCGGTGCCGACGGCGTCAGCGCCGCCCCCGTCGGCTGCCGCGTGACCCAGCCACAGCCTCGGTGCGGTGCCTCCGCGGTAGCGCTTCCAGTGCGCGGGCGGACGGGAGAACGGGGTCGACAGCGCGGTCAGCCCCGAATGGTGACGGGCCAGACCCGAGGCGCGGCCGAGGTGGAGTCGTTCGACGCTGCCGTCGAGGCCGATGGACTTCACGACATGGTTGCGGACTTCGAACTCCCCGGCGTTCGAGCCGACGAGGATGTGCCTGTCATCGGCCCAGCCGAGCATCGTCATCGCCGAACCACCCAGCCAGGACAGCCTGCGCAGGGAACCGGAGGCCACCTCGGCGAGGAACAGCTCAGGATGGCCGTCGCGGAAGGACACGAACGCGACATGGGCGGCGTCGGGGGAGATCCGCGGTGAGCGGACCGGAACGTGATCCGAGGTCAGACGCCATGCCCTCCCACCTGAGGAGGATGCGAGCCAGACGTCGTCGTCGGCCGTGAAGGTGAGGAGGTCGCCATTGATGTGGGGGTACCGAAGATAAGTCACGTGACCCACATTACAAGCTGTGTCGCCCGCGGCCCACGGCGGTGAGATGATGCCCAGGCAACTTGCACCGAGCCATAGAATAGGAGCATGCCGACACTGACTTCACTGCTTCACGATCGTTTCTCCGCCGCCCTCTCGCAGGCCTTCGGTGAGGACTTCGCGCGTCGCGATCCCGTGATCAGAAGCAGTCAGTTCGCCGACTTCCAGGCCAACCTCGCCCTGCCGCTGGCCAAGGAGCTGGGGTCGAAGCCGCGCGACATCGCCCAGGCCATCGTCGACCACCTCGACCTCGCTGACATCTGCGAGCCCCCGGAGATCTCCGGACCCGGGTTCATCAACCTGCGCTTCACCTCCGACTTCCTCGCCGCTCAGCTGGCGGAAGGCACGGCCGCCGAGGCGGAGGTCAACGAGGACCCGCAGCGGATCGTCATCGACTACTCGGCCCCGAACGTCGCCAAGGAGATGCACGTCGGCCACCTGCGGACCACCGTCGTCGGCGACGCCCTGGCCCGGACCCACGAATTCCTCGGCAACACCGTCGTGCGCCAGAACCACATCGGCGACTGGGGCACCCCCTTCGGCATGCTCATCGAGCACCTCCTCGACGTCGGCGTCGACTCCGAAGCCGCGCAGGAGGTCGCCGACAACCCCAACGCCTTCTACCAGGCGGCACGGGTGAAGTTCGACTCCGACGAAGCCTTCGCCACCCGCGCCCGGGCACGGGTCGTCAAGCTGCAGGGCGGGGACGAGGACACCCTGGCGCTGTGGAACACGCTGTTCGGGTACTCCCGGACCTACTTCAACCGGATCTACACGATGCTCGACGTCACCCTCGAGGACAAGGACCTCGCCGGTGAGAGCATCTACAACGACGTCCTCGGCGAGGTCTGCGAAGAGCTCGAGGCCACAGGCCTGGCCCGGATCAGCGATGGCGCCCTGTGCGTCTTCCCCGAAGGCTTCACCGGCCGCGAGGGCGAACCGCTGCCGCTGATCATCCGCAAGTCCGACGGCGGCTACGGCTACGCCACGACCGACCTCGCGGCCATCCGCAACCGGGCCCGCAACCTGCAAGCCGACCGCGTCCTCTACGTCGTCGGCACCCCGCAGGCCATGCACTTCGAGATGGTCTTCAGCGTCGCCCGCGCCGCCGGCTGGCTGCCCGAGACCGTCAGCGCCGAACACGTGAAGATCGGCAACGTCCTCGGCTCCGACGGCAAGATCCTGCGCACCCGTTCCGGGGCGCCCCTGCGTCTGGCCGAACTCCTCGAGGAGGCCGTGGCCCGGGCGAAGACGACCCTGGAGGACTCGACGGTCGACTTCACCGCCGAGGAGGCCGCCGAGGTCGCCCGCATCGTCGGTATCGGCGCGGTCAAGTACGCCGACCTCTCGGTCGCCCACGACACCTCGTACACCTTCGATCTCGACCGGATGCTCGCCCCGATCGGCAACACCGCCCCCTACCTCCAGTATGCGGGCGCCCGGATCCGCTCGATCCTGCGCAAGGCCGGAGCGGAGGGCGTGGCCGCGGATGCGCACACGAGCGCGGACATCCGCCTCGGCGAGGCCGCAGAACGTGAGCTCGCCCTGGCGATCCTCGGATTCTCCGATGTCCTCGCCGAGGTGGCCGCCGGGTCCGCGCCGCACCGGCTGTGCACCTACCTGTTCGATCTCGCGCAGTCGTTCACGAGCTTCTACGAGCAGTGCCCGGTGCTCATCGCCGAGACCGCAGAGCTGCGTGATTCGCGTCTGCGGCTGTCCTCGATCGTCCTCGAGGTGCTTGAGGCTGGGCTCGGGGTGCTCGGAATCCGCGTTCCCGAGCGCATGTGAGCCGCGCCGGCCGCACCCCCACCCGGGGCATGCTGCCGTGGGTCATCCTCGGCATCGTCATCCTTGCGCTCAACCTGCGCACCCCGATCATCGCCCCGACCGCCGTCCTCGGCGACATCGGTGAGGACACGGGGCTGAGCAGTGCCGGCCTCGGCCTGCTCACCGGACTGCCGGTGCTGCTCTTCGCCGTGGCCACCCCGCTGGCCGGGAAGCTCATCCCGCGTATCGGCGCCGAAGCCACCGTTCTGTCCTGCCTGTCCGGAGTGCTGCTCGGGACCGTTCTGCGTTCGGTCGGGCCGCCCTGGTTGGTGCTCGTGGGCACCGGCATCATCGGCCTGGCGATCACCCTGGGCAACATCGTCGTCCCCGTCATCATCCGCCGCGAGGTCTCGTGGAACCAGGTCGGGATGGTCACCGGCCTGTATTCGGCGATGATGAACATCGGCTCGATGGCCACGCTCATCGGCACGCCTCCGATGGCCGCGGCCTTCGGCTGGCGCTGGGCCGTGGCGATCTGGGGTGTGCTCGCTGTGATCGGTTTCGTCTTCTGGCTGCTCGTCGTCCGTGCCCGCCTACGTCGCAGAGGCGGTGCGGGGGATCCGGGTGCCGCGGATTCCGGCACCGCGGTTGCCGGTGCGGATTCCGGCGCCGAGGCGGGAGCTGCGGCCGGGACGGTCGATGCGTCCGCGCAGGCGGCGTCCGATGCGTCCGCGCGGGCCGCCGCCAAACGGCCCTGGCGGGAGGCGCCCGTCGAGTTCCGTCGGGTCATCGCGCTGTTGGTGATCACCTTCAGCGGGCAGTCGATCGCCTACTACACGACGACGACCTGGCTGCCCTCATACCTGGCCGACACGATCGGACTCGATGCCTCGTCCGCGGGTGGGACCGCCTCGCTGTTCCAGATCTCGGCGATCGTCGGCGCCTTCGGGGTGCCGCTGCTCGCGGTCAAGGCCAAACCCTGGATGCCCGTGGCGATCGTCGCCGCACTCTGGCTCTCGCTGCCCATCGGCCTCCTGCTGGCCCCGGACTCCTATGCGCTGTGGGCGATCACCGGCGGTATCGCCCAGGGCGGAGGATTCACCGCGATCTTCTCGATCATCGCCCGCAGCGCCGGCAGCGACCGGGAAACCGCGTCCGCCTCGGCGAGGGTGCAGGGCGGCGGCTACCTGGCTGCCACGCTCGCCCCGCCGTTCGCCGGCTGGCTGAACGCAACGACGCAGGGGTGGACCGCACCGATCCTGCTCATCCTCGCAGCGACCCTGGCATTCACGATCACGGGCCTGATCGCGGCCCGCATCTCCGGCCGCTTCCCCCGCGGAGGCCCGGGCGCCCGCGAGGTGCTCTGAGACGCGACCCAACCACGAGAAACGCCGAGGCGGTCCACCCTGTCGGGGGACCGCCTCGGCGATTTCACTGTCCTCGGCTGGGAAGCCGAGGGTCATGCTCAGTGCTTGGCGTCCGTGTTGTCGGCGCCTTCGGGAGCAGTTGACTCAGCAGGCTTGACAGCCGGCTTCGGAGCGGGAGTCGCGGACTCGTCGCCGGCCTTGGTCTCCGGGACCGCGGTCTGCGAGACCTCGGGGGCGGTGCCCTGACGCGAAGCCGGAGTCGAACCGACCGGACGCGCATCGGCGGGACGGTTGTTCGGCAGCGGGGTCGACCAGGGATCCTCGACCGGCTGGGCCTTCTTCCACACGTAGTAGCCGATGCCGGCGGCCGAGCCGATGACCAGGGTCCACACGAGTGCGGCCTTGCCGCCGGACTTCTGCGCGGTGTCCTTCTGGATCCGCTTGCCGGCCTTGCCGAGGGCCTTGCGGGCCTTCTTCATGGCCTTCTTGTCGCCGGTCAGACGCACCGCGAGGTCATCGATGAGCTGCGGGGTCTCGATCGCGGCGAGGGAGTTCGCAGCGTTCGACGCGAACTTGCCGGCCCGCTCAGTGGCCTCGGGGCGGTAGGACTCGAGCTTGTCGGCCCAGGCGTGAACCTGATCGTTGGCCTTCTCGGCCAGTGCCTCGACCTGGGGACGAGCGCGATCGGCGAGCTCTTCGGCCTTGTCGGCCAGGGCCTCGACCTGCGGACGGGCCTTCTCAGCGAGGGCCTCGACCTGGGGGCGTGCCTTGTCAGCGGCATCACGCAGTTTGGGGGCTGCGGCCTCGCTGGCATCGGCCAGGACTCGGAGTGACGTCTTCTTCGCGGAATCGAGCTTCGAAGCGAACGGATCTCGAGCTGACTTCTTCGACATAAACATTCCCAATCCTTCGGTGTCGGGGTGTACTGATCACTTCTCAGTCTACGGCCTCACGGCAAGCCGCCGGGCACCGGGCCGTCATGAAATTGTCTGCAGATACGCTGACAGACTCAGCAATCGTCCACCGGAGACTCGGCAACGAAGGGCACGCCGTGGAAGAATGAGGTCATGACTACAGCTTCTACGCATACAGCAGTCCTGCACACCAACCACGGTGACATCACCATCAACCTCTTCGGCAACCACGCCCCGAAGACCGTGGCCAACTTCGTCGAACTGGCCAAGGGCGAGCGGGAGTTCACCGATCCCTCGACCGGCGAGCCGGTCAAGCGCCCGTTCTACGACGGCCTCGGATTCCACCGCATCATCTCGAACTTCATGATTCAGGGCGGCTGCCCGCTGGGCACCGGCACCGGCGGACCCGGCTACACCTTCGACGACGAGATCCACCCGGAGCTCCAGTTCGACCGCAAGTACCTGCTCGCCATGGCCAACGCCGGCAAGCAGATGGGACGCGGCACCAACGGCTCGCAGTTCTTCATCACCACCGCTGAGACCCCGTGGCTCAACGGCAAGCACACCATCTTCGGTGAGGTCGCCGACGAAGCCAGCCAGAAGGTCGTCGACGAGATCGACGGCGTGCGCACCGCGGCCATGGACAAGCCGGTCGAGCCGGTCATCCTCGAAAAGGTCGACATCAGCGAATGATCACGGCTGACTGATGAGCACCGCTGATCAGTGAGTACGATGGTGTGATGGACACACCGGAGAAGGGCTCGGCACGGGAAACCGGCCGGGCCCCTTCTGTCTCCCCGCCCCTGGTCACCCGCACGATCATGATCGTCACGGTCGTGGCCTACCTCGCCGAGCTGCTCCCGGCTCTCGACCTGCTCCACCGCTTCAGCTTCGTTCCGGCGCTCACCCTCGACCAGCCCTGGCGGGTGCTCACCGTCGCCCTCGTCCACGATGAGCCCTCACCGGTGCACCTGCTGGCGAACATGATCGGACTCTTCTTCTTCGGCTCCTTCGTCGAACGGGCGCTGGGGCATTGGCGCTTCCTCGTCGTCTATCTGCTGGGGACGGCCGGCGGTTCGGCGATGGTGCTGGTCCTGGCCGACCCCTCCAGCCGAGACTGGGTGACGAACAACATCGGCGCTTCGGGCGCGGTGTTCGCGATCGTCGGTGTCCTGCTGGTCCCGACGAGGCGGCTTGACCGGAACATCACCGGCGTCGTCCTCTTCGTCGTCCTCAACTTCGGCTATGGCTTCCTCGTCGCCGGCGTCTCCTGGCAGGCGCACCTCGGCGGTCTCATCGCCGGGTTCGTGCTCGGCTGTGCGGCGCTGCTGGTGCCGAAGAAGTGGTCCCTGCCGGTGTTCTCTGCGGTCGCCGCAGCGTTAGTGCTGGTGATGGCCATCGTCGGCATGGGTCGCGTGGCCGGCGCAGGGATGTAGGCGCGAGGAACCACTGCTTCAGGCGCGAGGAATCGCTTACCAGATTTGGGTCGAAAAGTGGGGCCAGCGGCAGTGGAAATTAGTTGTCCACAGGTGTTATCCACATGGTGGATAACTTACAGTGATGTGTTTCCGCAGGTCAGGGCCGCAAAATAAGTTTTCCACAAGCGACGCTCCCGGCTTGGGTATAACTTCCCACTTGTGGAAACCCGTTCTGCGGCGGGTTGAATGCGGATTGCTCGGCCACTTCCGAACAGATCTGGGCCTGTATCTGCACGGAAGTGGCCGAGCAATCGCGGTGGAGCAGTCGAACGCCGACTTCGAGGCGTGGAAGTGGCGCGTTGCGTGACCTCGGGGTCGGCTATCGCCAGCGCGTGGACATGATCAGCCCCGCGACGAAGAAGGCGAAGCCGATGAGGATGTTCCAGTTGCCCCAGGCCTCGACCGGGAAGGCTCCCTGGGAGACGTAGAAGGCGACGAGCCAGATCAGACCGATGAGCAGGAGGCCGATGAGAACCGGCAGGAACCAGCGCGGGTTCGGCTTGATCGTCTGCTGCCCGGTCTGCGAGGTGTAGCTCGCGGTCTTGCGGCCCTGCGGACGCTTGGCCGGGTTGCCCGAGCGCGAGGTGCGCTTGGCCGAAGCCGACTTGGCCGAGTCCTTCTTGGAAGCGGAGTCCTTCTTGGCAGAAGAGTCCTTCGCGGAGGTCTCTTTGTCGGAGGACTCCTTCGCCGCAGACTTGGAGGCCTTCGACTTTGCGGACGAGTCTTCGTCAGCTGAGTCGTCGTCAGCCGAATCCCCGGAGGAGGACTTCTTCGCCTTCGCGCTCGTGGCCTTCTCATCGGCGGAGTCGGAAGCGACGTCGTCATCGGAGTCGACGGCACCGGCGGACTTCGACGTCTTCGCCTTGGCGCCGGCCTCAGTCGTGGACGTGGACTTCACAGTCTCGGACCCCTCAACTTCGGTGCCCGCAGCCTCGGACCCCTCAACCTCGGTGCTCTCGACGGTCTCGAGGTCGTCGACCGAATCAGCCTGCTGCTCGAGCTTGGCCTTCGACGTATTGCGAGACGTGCGCTGGGTGCGCTGGGTCCGTCCATTGGACTTGGCCACGAGTACTCCTTTTACGGCCGGCCGCCGAGGCCACCGTGTGCATGGATAGGGGACAATCGGCACCAGTCTACTCGGGACGCGGGCCAGTTTTAAAAACTCCAACTACCCTGAGAGGACCCCATCAGGCGGTCCTCGTACGATAAAGTGCATAAGGGTGTCCCCGCTTGTCCCTTGGCCAAGCCCCGGATTTGAAGTGACAGTCACGGAGTAGAAGTGGTGAATAGTTCCTCCTCGGGTAACGATCCAGGCGCGAATCCGCCGTCGCGACCCACTATTCGTCCTGCTCAGAGGCGTGACACCCGTTATCCCGGGGACTCCGGACAGCAACAGCACAACCCCGGCGCCGAGGCGGGCCCCGCCACCGAGCGGATGAACGCCGCCGACGCCGGCGGCTCAGGCTACGAACAACCACTTCCCAGCCGACGTGAACTTCGCCGTCGCGAGGCCGAGGCCGCAGCCGCCCACGGTGAGCCCACCGCGGTCTATTCCGATGCTCCGCCGATGTACGGAGATCAGGGCGAGGCCACCCAGGCGATGCCCGCCCAGCAGCCACACCAGTACCAGCAGCAGGCCCCGGCCACTCAGCAGATGGCTGCGGCCGATGACTCCCGCCTCGGCGCTGGTGGGTACGGGAACAACAACCCGCCCCTCGACGACGGTCGCCGTGGTCGGAAGCGCAAGCAGCCGGTCGAACGCGAACCCCTCGGACCGGTGCGCGGGACCATCCGCACCTTCGGAGAACTCTGCATCACCGCGGGACTCGTGCTCATCCTGTTCGTCGTCTGGCAGCTGTGGTGGACCGACATCGAGGCCAACCGCGACAACGAGAACCTCGCCGACCAGCTCACTGAGGACTGGGCGAACCAGGATCCGAACGAACTGCCCGATGACCCCGACGAGCCGATCGTCGCCGACCCGGTGGACAAGAACAGCGCCTTCGGCATCTTCTACATCCCGCGCTTCGGCGACGACTACTACCGCACCGTCGCCGAAGGCGTCGACCTCGAACCCGTGCTCAACCGGATGGGCGTGGGCCGCTACCCGAACTCGGCGATGCCGGGCGAGGTCGGCAACTTCTCGATCGCCGGCCACCGCGTCACCTACGGCAAGCCGCTCAACCAGATCGCGAAGCTCCGACCCGGCGACGAGATCATCGTCCAGACCAAGAACGGCTTCTACACCTACACCTTCCGCAACTTCGACATCATCCTCCCCGATGCCGTCGAGGTCCTCTCACCCGTGCCGGGCGAACCGGACTACAAGGGCAAGGACCGGATCCTGACGATGACGGCGTGCAATCCGATGTTCTCGGCCCGGGAACGTTACGTCGCCTACGCCGAACTCACCGACTGGACCCCCGCGAGCGACGGCGCTCCGGACAACATCAAGGACTCGAAGGCCTACGACAAGGTCAGCAAGAACGGTGGTGCCTGATATGTATGCGTTCATCTGGCGGATCCTGCCGGGAAACTGGTTCGTCAAGCTCATCTTCGCGCTCATCCTCATCGCCGCGGTCGTGCTCCTGCTCATGCAGTACGTCTTCCCGGTCATCGCCCCCTACATGCCCTTCAACAACGCAACCGTGACAGATGGTGGCCAATGACCAAGATCCTCGTCATCGACAACTACGACAGCTTCGTCTACACCCTCGTGGCCTACGTCCGCGAGCTCGGGGCCGAAGTCGATGTCATCCGCAATGACGACATCCCCGCCGAGGCGGTCCCTGAGACGGCAGGCGACTACGACGGGATCCTGCTGTCCCCGGGTCCTGGGGTGCCCGCCGAGTCCGGAGTGTGCCTGGCGCTGATCTCCTGGGCCGAAACCGCAGGCAAACCTGTCTTCGGTGTCTGCCTGGGCCATCAGGCTCTCGGCGAGGTGTTCGGAGCCACGGTCTCGCATTCCCCGGTGCTCATGCACGGCAAGACCTCGGTTATCACCCACGACGGGGAGGGCATCTTCTTCGGCTGCCCGAATCCGCTGACCGTGACCCGCTATCACTCCTTGGCGATCGTCGACGAGACCCTCGACCTCGAGAAGTTCACCGTCACCGCCCGGACACAGGACGGCATCGTCATGGCCATCGAACACCGAGAGCAGCCGCTCTTCGGCGTCCAGTTCCACCCGGAGTCCGTGCTCACCGAATCCGGCTACCTCATGCTCGGCAACTGGCTCGAGGTCTGCGGGCTCGCAGGAGCCGCCGAGCGCGCGGCAAAGATGTCACCCCTGGCGACCGCGATCTCCTGAGGATCTCAGCAATCGGTCGAGCGCCGAGGGTGTTCGCCGAGGCGGATGATCGTTAGACTCGGCGTCACCGGCAAAGCACCACGTTCACAGCAAGGTCAGCACCAAGTTCACAGCAGGTCGAAGACTCACAGCAGAGCGATCGGGAGGACCCGAAATGTCAGAACCGAGCTACACCCGGACCGAGCCCTACACCGAACTGACCGTCATCGAAGTGCCGGCGATGCCCGCCGCCGTGGTCGAGGCGCGCGGAGTCGCCATCGATGACCTGCCGGCGTTCTACGACAACACCTTCTCCGGTCTCTTCCCGGCCATCGCCGAGGCCGAAGTTGAACCCGTGGGGCCGGCCTTCGCCCTCTACACCAAGCAGCCGAGCGAGACCGTCGACCTGCAGGTGGGAATTCCGATCTCCGCAGGGCTGACGCAGTCCCTGCCGATCGGCAACGATCTCATCGTCATCCCCTCGGAGCTGCCGGCGGGGTCGATGGCCGCGTTCAGCCACCTCGGCGGGTATGACGGGCTCGGGGAGGCCTGGGCCGGATTCGTCAACGAGGCGGTAGCGGCCGGGCATCACCCAGGGCTGCCGTTCATCGAAATCTACGTCACCGAGCCGAACCCCGAGATGGATCCGGCCACCCTGCGCACGGATCTGTTCATCAGCCTGAGCTGAGGATCAGGTCGAGCCGAGCTGAGAATCAGGCCAGGCCGAGTCGAGCTGCCCCACAGAGGGGTTCCCCTCTTCTTCGGAAGGGAGGGACCGCCTCGGTAAGAATCAGTTGCTGCCGCGTCCTCCGCCGGCGTCGGCAAAGCCGTCGAACCAGCTGTCGCCGCCGCCGATGGCCTCGTTGTCGTCGCCGTTGTCCCCGCCATCTCCACCATCGGAGCCTCCGCCGTCGTCATCGTCTGACGGTGCGGTGGGGATGCCGCCGGGCACGGACGGGATGGACGGCGAGGGCTCCGGCGGCTTCTTGGCCACCTTGACGGTGATCTCGGAGCCCTGCTTGACCTCGCTGCCACCGGAAGAGGACTGTTCGAAGACCTTGTTCTCGTCCTCGTCGGCGGTCTCGACCTCTTCGGTCTTGCACTTGAGTTGGTAATCATCGCCCTCGAGCGTCTTGCAGGCCTCGTCGGCGGACTGACCGGTGACATCGGGGACCTCGACCATGCCGGAGGAGACGACGAGGTCGACATTGGAATCGACGTCGACTTCCTTGCCGTCACCGGGTTTGGTCTCGATGACCACGCCCTTCTCCACATCCGGAGAGTTCTGAGAGATGTGAGTGCCGGCCTGGAGCTTCGCGTCATTGAGGATCTTGCGGGCGTCCTCCTCCGACTTGCCGGAGACATCGGGGACCTTCACGGACTCGGGACCGGTGGAGACGAGCAGCTTGACCACGCTGTCCTTCTCCACCCGCTGGCCCCCGGGAGGATCGGTCTCGATGGCCTTGCCCTCGTCGACGTCCTCGCTGTACTCTTCGTCGCGATCGACGCGCAGCCCCTGTTGGATGAGTGCGGACTCCGCCTCGTCGGCATCCATGTTGGCCACATCGGTGATCTCGACTTGGACGACCGGTTCGGGCTTGTTAATCTCGTAGACCCACAGAGCGATTGCGGCCAGGGCGAGGAGGACGAAGATCGAACCGATCCAGATCCACGCCTTGGACCGCTTCTGCGGAGGCTTCTCCTCCTGCGCGGTCATGATCGCCGACACCGGTCCGGTCTCCGGAGCAGGCTCGACCTCGGTCGGGTACGGTGTCGGAGCCATCATCGGGGCCGCCGCCATCGGGTACGCCTGAGTGGCGTCGGCATCGTCCTCGAAGCTCATCGGACGGCCGTCGCGGGCGGCCAGGACGTCCTCGCGGAAGGAGTAGGCGTCCTGGTAGCGCTCGTCGCGGTCCTTGAGCAGGGCGTGGAGGACGAGACTGTCAACGGCCGGCGGGATGTTCTGGTTGTAGAAGCTCGGCGGCTGCGGAGTCTCACCGACGTGCTGATAGGCCACGGCCAGCTGCGAATCCCCGACGAACGGAGGACGTCCGGCCAGCAGCTCGTAGAGCAGGCAGGCGGTCGAGTAGAGATCGGAGCGGGCATCGACGACCTCGCCGCGGGCCTGCTCGGGGGAGAGGTACTGAGCAGTGCCGACCACGGACTGGGTCTGCGTCAGCCCGGAGTTGTCCTTGAGCGCGCGGGCGATGCCGAAGTCCATCACCTTGATGTCGCCCTCGGGAGTGAGCATGACGTTCGCGGGCTTGATGTCGCGGTGGACGATGCCGTTGCGGTGTGAGTATTCGAGCGGGGCGAGGACCCCGGCGATGACGTTGAGCGCCTCGTCGACGGTCAGGGTGCCGTGCTCGTTGAGGACCTCGCGCAGAGTCTGACCCTCGACGTACTCCATGACGATGAAGGGCACGGACACACTAGAGCCGCCCGATTCGACGAACTCCTCTTCACCGGAGTCGTAGACGGCGACGATGCCGGGATGGTTGAGACCGGCGGCGGACTGGGCCTCGCGCTTGAGACGGGTGTGGAATGAGGGGTCGCGGGCGAGATCGGACCGCAGAAGCTTGATGGCGACGCGCCGACCCAGTCGGTTGTCGACGCCCTCGTGCACTTCTGCCATGCCCCCACGGCCGAGGAGCGCACGAACTTCGTAACGCCCCGACAGCACCTTGGGCTCAGTCATTGATGTCCTCCGCTTGGTTCACCCGCTGCTTGGGTCTTGGTCACACCCACAGTGGGCTTCTGCTCACCCGCGTCCGGGTTCGCGTCTCTCAGTATTTCAAACTCTCGGTGTTCTCCGAGAATCCGGGGTTCGGTCAGTTGCCATTCTCTCCGTTCGCCTCGCTGTCGGAGTTCGACCCGCTGCCAGAATTCGAGTTCGAGTTCGAACCGTTATTCTCGCTGTTCTGGTTGCCGTTCTGATCGGCGGACTGGCCACCGTCCTGTTCGTCGTTCGCCGAACCCGAATCGCTGTCGGTCCCGTTCTCGGAGCCCTCGTCATCGGAGCTGCTCGTCGAATCCTGGTTCGAGTTCGAGCCCTGACCGTTGTCGTCATCGTTCGAGCCTTGGGAATTCGAGTTCGAATCGTTGCCCAGGGTCGGCGAACTCGTCGGTTCGTTCGTCGGCTCCGGCTGTTGGGGGGCCTCGTCGGGTCCGTCGGAGATGTAGAGGGTGACGGTGTCGCCCTCTTCGAAGGTGTAGCCGTTCTCGCCCTCGCCGACATCGGCGACCGTGCCCTCGGCCCGATCGGAGTCGATGGTCTGCGTTTCGGCCTTGAGCCCCTCGTTCTCGAGGTTCTGCGTCGCCGAGGATTCGGAGAGTCCGATGTAGTCGGCCTTGTCGATCTCGACGGTCTTCTTCGCCTCCGAGGTGGTTGCCTCCGAGGTGCTCGGTGCGGGATCGGGTTCGCCGCCGTTGCCGCCGAGGAAGTACCACAGCAGTCCGCCCACGGCCAGCAGCGCGATGATCGCGAGGATCCAGATCAGCGCCCGCCCCTTCTTCGAGGCCTTCTCATCGGCGAGTTCGGAATCCGGGTCGAGTTCGTCGCCCTCGGCCGCGGCGAGCCCGTTCGCCGAGGTGTTCGCCTGGTTCCCGTTCCATCCCTGGTTCGCGGGATAGACCTGGGTGGCGTCATTGGCGGCCGTGACCGGCATCGCCTTCGTCGTCGGCACCGGGTCGGGGTTGTTGAAGACCTGGGTCAGCGCCTCGGAGGCCGCATTGCCGTGACGCATCTGCGGCAGGATCTCCTCGGCTCCGGCGATGTCGCCGGCGGCCAGGGCATCCGATGCCTGGTAGACCTGCACGGCGTCACCGGGCCTGCGGTCCGGCTTCTTCTCCAGCAGGCTGTCGACGAAGCGGCGCACCGGTTCGGAGACCGTGTCCGGCAGCGGCGGATGCTGCTGGTTGACCTGCGCGATGGCGATCGCGACCTGCGAATCACCGGTGAAGGGCCGCTGACCGGCCAGCGCCTCGTAGGCGATGATGCCCAGGGAGTAGAGGTCGGAGCCGGGGCCCGAGCCCTTGCCGGTGGCCTGCTCCGGGGCGAGGTACTGGGCGGTGCCCATGACCTGTCCGGTCTTCGTCAGCGGTGCCTGGTCGGTGACCCGGGCGATGCCGAAGTCGGTGATCTTGACCCGGAAGTCCGGGGTCATGAGGATGTTGCCGGGCTTGATGTCGCGGTGGATGACGCCGACCTTGTGAGCGGCGCCGAGGGCCTGCGCGGCCTGGGAGACGATGCTCAGCGTGTCCGCTTCGGACAGGGGGGCGCTGCGTTCGATGATCGCCGAGAGCGCCTCACCGGGCACGTACTCCATCACCAGGTAGGGCGAACCGTCCTCGTCGCCGTAGTCGTAGACGCCGGCGATTCCGGGGTCGGAGACGCGACCCATGTTCTGCGCCTCGGCGCGGAAGCGGGCGAGGAAGGTCGAATCCGAGAGGTATTCGTCCTTGAGGATCTTCGCCGCGACCTCACGGCCGAGCACCGAGTCGACGCCCTTCCAGACCTCTCCCATGCCGCCTACGGCGATGCGGGAGGTGAGCTTGTACCGGTTGCCCAGCAGGGTTCCTTCGACGGGCCTCATTCTTCGACCACCGCTTCCATCATGTTCTTGGCGATCGGTCCTGCGACCGTCGCTCCATAAGCTTCGTTGCCCGCGTTTCCGCCGTTCTCCACGACGACCGCGACCGCGATCTTCGGATCATCGGCGGGTGCGAACGAGATGAACCAGGCGTGGGGCGCCGCACCCGAGGCGTGCTGGGCGGTGCCGGTCTTCGCGGCGACCTTCGTATCGCCCATCTTCGCCACCGAGGCGGTGCCGTCGGTGACGACGCCTTCCATCATCGAGGTCAGTTCATCGGCGGTGTCGCCGGAGATCGGACGCGACTTCTCCTTCGGACGGGTCTCCGAGATCGGTTCGAGGGTGTTCGCGTTGAGCACCCGGTCGACGAGCTGCGGCTGCATCATCTTCCCGCCGTTGGCGATGCCCGCGGTCATCATCGCCATCTGCATCGGCGTGGACCGGACCTCGAACTGACCGAGGGAGGACTGCGCCAGCTGTGGCGGGTTGAGGTCATCGGGGAACGAGGACGGGGTGACCTTGAGCGGGACCTCGAGGTCCTGGCCGAAGCCGAACTTCTCAGCCTGCTCACGGATCGCATCCTCACCGAGGTCCATGCCCAGCGAGGCGAAGGAGGTGTTGCAGGATTCGGCCAGGGACTGTGCCAGGCTCGGCTTGCCGCCATTGCGGCAGGCACCCGGGTGGGAATTGCCGATCGTCGACGTGGTCTGCGGCAGATCGAGGCTGGCGGGTCCGTTGAGCGTCGAATCGGGCGTGTAGTCTCCGGATTCGAGTGCGGCGGCCGCGACGAGGACCTTGAAGGTCGAGCCGGGCGGGTAGAGATTGCCGCCGATCGCGCGGTTGTAGGCGGGTTTGCCCTCGGCGCCTTCGAGGGTGTCGAAGGCGCTGCGTGCCTTTTCCGAATCATGGCTGGCCAGGGCGTTGGGATCCCAGCCGGGGGTCGAGGCCATGGCGAGGATCTTGCCGGTCTTCGGCTCGATCGCCACGGCGGCGCCGTTCTGATCGCCGAGTCCGTCCCAAGCGGCCTTCTGCACCTTCGGGTCCACGGTCAGCTCGACGGCGGCTCCCCGCGGTTGTTCGCCCGTGAAAAGGCTGCCGACCTTGTCGTAGAACAGGGCATCGGAGTCACCGGAGAGGTACTCACCGCTGGCCCGTTCCATCCCCGAGGCCCCGGAGACCACCGAGTAGTAACCGGTGATCGCCGCATAGGCACGCGGATCGAGGCCTTCGGAACCGTACTTGCGCTGGAACTTGTACTTGTCGTCGACGGGTTCCGAATAGGCGATCGGGGTGCCGTCGACGAGGATCGGACCGCGATCGCGGGCGAGCTGATCGAGGATCCGTCGGTTGTTCAGCTGGTTGTTGTTCAGCGAATCCGCGGTGACGAACTGGACCCAGCTCGTCGACCCGAACAGGAGCGCGAACATGACGAATCCGACGATCGTGATGTGTGTCAGCGGTTTCTTCATCGTTCACCTCCCGTGGTGCCCAGATTGGTCGTCGGTGTCTCGTCGGAGTCGGCGGCGCCGTTGCGAGTGGCCGCGAAGTTCGTCGTCGGCGCATCCTCGTCCTCGATGCGCGCGGTGTCGTTGCGGTCCCCGGAATCCCGCGCCGAGGCGGTCCGTTCCTCCGGGTCCTCCGTGACCCGCAGGACGCCGGTGTGGAAGTCCTCGACCGGCCGTCTGGCATTGTCCGAGATCCGCAGCAGCAGCCCGATGATCATCCAGTTCGCCACCAGGGACGAACCGCCCTGGGCGAGGAACGGCGTGGTCAGACCCGTGAGCGGGATGAGGCGGGTGACCCCGCCGACGACCACGAAGACCTGCAGGGCGATCGTGAATGACAGGCCGGTGGCCAGCAGGGTGCCGAAGCCGTCGCGCAGCTGCTGGGCGGTGCGGATGCCGCGCTGGAAGATGATGAGGTAGCAGAGCAGGATGACGAAGAGCCCTGCCATGCCGATCTCCTCGCCGAAGCTGGCGTAGATGAAGTCGGATTCCGCATACGGGACCATGTTCGGGCGGCCCTCGCCGAAGCCGGTGCCGATGAGACCGCCGTTGGACATGCCGAACAGTCCCTGCACCAGCTGGTAGGACCCGCCGGGAGTCTTGTTGTACTCCTCGGCGGTCAGGGCGCCCAGCCAGCCGGAGACGCGCTGGTTGACGTGGGAGAACAGGAAGGTCGCAGCGACCGCACCGACGGAGAAGAAGCCGAGGCCGAGGATGATCCACGAGACCTTGCTGGTGGCGACGTAGAGCATCGCCACGAACAGGCCGAAGAAGAGCAGCGAGGTGCCGAGGTCCTTCTCGAAGACGAGAATGCCGACGCTGGCCACCCAGGCGATGATGATCGGACCGAAATCGCGCAGACGCGGGAACCTGATGCCGAGGATCTTCGGTCCGGCCGCGACCAGCTGATCGCGGTAGGACACGAGGTAGCCGGCGAAGAAGATGGCGAGCAGGATCTTCGCGATCTCACCCGGCTGGAAGGACATCGAGCCGACGCCGATCCAGATGCGGGCGCCGTTGATGGTCTTGCCCAGGCCCGGGATGAGCGGCAGCAGCAGGAACAGCAGGGCCGCGAACCCGGAGACGAAGGTGTAGCGGCGCAGCCAGCGGTGGTCTCTGACCACGAGGATGACTGCGATCGCCAAGCCGACGCCCAGCGTCATCCAGATCAGCTGCGTCAGGGAGCTGTTGAGGTATTCGGACCGACCGAGGTCGACCCGGTAGATCATCGCCAGGCCGAGGCCGTTGAGCAGCACCGCGATCGGCACGAGGACCGGGTCGGCGTACTTCGCCTTCCACCACACGACGACGTGGATGATGAGTCCGAGAACCGCCAGCCACGCACCGTACTGGTAGACATTCGCCGGGATCGTGCCTTCGACGCCGAGCCCGACGAGGGCGTAGGCGGACGTGGCGACGGCGATGGCGAGGATGAGGAGCCCGAGCTCGGCCAGGCGATAGGGCCTGGGTCGGACCACCTCGGCGACGTTGGCAGACATCACTGCGACTCCCGTGTGATGGCGTCGCTGGGGTCGGCCGAACGCGAATCCGGAGGTGAGGGAGCCGGATCGCTCGGGCTCGTCGCGTCCTCGACATTGCCGGAGACATCGCCGGACTGGTCGGATTCCTTGCGGAGGTTGTCGATGATGCGGTCGGCCTCATCGCGCGAATCGGCCTGGATCGAACCGCGCAGACGGTCCTGGGAGAAGCTGTTGAGCGTCCCGACTTCGATGTCGGTGGTGTCCTCGAGGCGGCTGAGCTCGATCGGTCCGAGCGTCGTGTCGAGGCCGCGGTAGAGGGTGACCTTGCCCTCGTCGCTGGTCAGGAAGTAGTGGTTGCTGATGTAGTTGTAGGCGAAGAAGCCACCGACAGCGAGGGCGATGATGACGATGCCCGCAATGATCCACCCGAGGTAGGACCGTTTCTCGACCTCGTCGTCATCAGCGTCGAGGTCATCCTCCTCGGTGCCGAGCCTCTGCGCAGCGGACTTCGTTCGGTCGGATTCGGAGGCGGCGGACTCCGCAGAGGAATCCGCATCGGTGCGCTGGGAGGGAGGGACCACCTCGGCGGTGGGTTCCTGGGCATCCCCGGACACAGCTTGCATCGGCACGGTGTCGGTGGGGATGTCGCCGTCGCCGTAGATCGGCTGGGTCTCTGCCGGGATCTGGCCGTCGGGGTTCGTCCCGATCGTCGCGTACTGGGGGTTGACCTGCACGGAGCCGACGGGATTGCCCGAGGGCGCATCGACGGTGCCTTCGAGGACGTCGCCGATGACGACGGTGACATTGTCCGCGCCGCCCCCGGCCAGGGCCAGGTCGATGAGTTGGCGGCAGCATTCGTCGGGGTCGGGGACCTCGGCGAGGACGCGGGCGATCTCGTCGATGTCGGCGAATCCGGTCAGCCCGTCCGAGCACAGCATCCAGCGGTCGCCGACATGGGCTTCGCGCAGGGACAGGTCGAGATCGGGGGAGGCCCCGACATCGCCGAGGACCTTCATGACTACAGAGCGCTGAGGGTGGGTCTCGGCTTCGTCGGCGGTGATCCGGCCTTCGTCGACGAGCATCTGGACGAAGGTGTGGTCGTGGGTGGCGGGCTGGAGTTCGCCGTCGCGGAGAACATAGCCGCGGGAATCGCCGATGTGGGCGAGGGCGAAGCGGTTGCCCGGTGCTCGGAGCAGGGCGGTCACGGTGGTGCCCATGCCGGCGAGCTCGGGCTGTTCGGCCACGCCGCGGACGATGCGGTCATTGGCTTCGAGGATCGAGGTGCGCAGGAGCTCGAGAGCGTCTTCGCCGCTGGGCTCGCTGTCGAGTTCGGCGAGGCGGGAGACGGTGATCGCCGAGGCGACGTCTCCGCCGGCATGACCGCCCATACCGTCGGCGATGAGGAGGAAGTTCGGACCCGCATAGCCAGAGTCCTGATTGTTCTTGCGCACCAGCCCGGTGTGGGACCGGGCTGCCGAACGGAGGGTGATCGTACCGTCGGTCGTCACGATTGGGTCTCCAACGTCGTATGGCCGATGGTGATCTCTGTGCCGATGCGCAGTCGCACGGGCGAGTCGATGCGCCGGCCATCGACGATGGTGCCGTTCGTGGAACCGAGGTCCTCGAGCACCCAGGCGCCGTTCTGCGCGGAGATCCTGGCATGGTGGCTCGAGGCGAAGTCATCGCTGATGACGATCGTATTGTCCGGGGCGCGACCGAAGGTCACGGGAGCTCCGGAGAGCATGAGCGAGGTGCCGGCCAGCGGACCGGCGATGACGCGGATCGCACCCGGGTGGGCCTGCGATCTGCCGCCTCCCGGCGGTGCGGCCGCCGGCGGGGGCGGACTCTGCCGTGGTGCGGCAGCCGGGGAGGGCACCGGTGCGGCCGAGCGCTTCGACCGACCTCGGCGGGATTTCCTGCTGCCCCGGCGGGCTCCGAAGATGTCGCGGCGGAGCACTCCGGCGACACCCAGGACGAAGAGCCAGAGGATGATGAAGAAGGCAAACCGGAAGACGGTGACGGTGAACTCGCTCACAGGGCGTCCTGCTCGGTGTAGCGGACCTCGGCATCTCCGGCCGTGAGGATGTCACCGTTGGAGAGGTTCGCCGAGGTGAGCTTGCGTCCGTGCAGGAGCGTGCCGTTGGTCGAACCGAGGTCGTTGGCCACGGCATGGTCGCCGTCGAGGATGATCTCGAAGTGGCGGCGGGAGACGCCTGGGTCGTCGATGACGAAGTCGGAGCTCGACGAGGAGCGGCCGAAGGTGTTTGTGCCCTGACGCAGCTGCAGGGTGCGGCCGCCCACGACCACGCTGGCTTCGATGGCACGGGGCCGTGCGGGTGCTGCCTGACGGACCGGTGTGGCCGGGCGCGGCTGCGCCTGGGCGGCAGGACGTGACTGGGAGGCCTGTCGCACCGGGGCCGGCTGCCGAGGCTGGGGTGCCGAGCGGGGGCCGGAGCTCGCGGCGGAGTCGCCGACGATCGGGTTCGCGCGGGAGACGGGATCGTAGCCGCCGCGGTTGGCCGGCTGGGCGGCCGGTGAGCCGTCGGGGCGTTGAGTGCTCGAGACGACGCGGTACATTCCGGTGTCGAGGTCATCGGCCTCGGTGAATTCCACGGACACGGGACCGACGAAGCTGTAGGCCTGTTCGACCGCATGATCGCCGATGACCTGGCGCAGATCGGAGCGGAGTTCGCTCTCGAGTCCGGAGAGGCGCTCGAAGTCAGTGGGCGAGAGTTCGATGGTGTAGTGATTGGCGGTCAGGGTGCGACCGCGGGAGACCACTGCCGCTTTGTTGTCGGCCTCGCGGCGCAGGGCCCCGGCGAGTTCGACGGGTTCGACCTGGGAGCGGAACGCCTTGGCGAAGGCACCATTGACGACGTTCTCCAACCCCTTCTCGAAGCGATCGAGAATCCCCATGGCACCTCCTTCGCAGGTGTCGCTGTTCGTGGACGAACGGTTCGCCACGCGCCCAGACCGTACTCTCTGGGCCTGTGGCCCCATGGTCCGAGCATATTCGTGCTGGTGCGCCCGGTGCTCACTCCCGGCCCGGCGGGTCGGGAAGGATGCTCCGAGATGGGCACATCAACACCCAATCCTAACGCGGCAAGGCTCTCAACTCACGTTCGCAGTGTTCGCGGGGCACAGCTGTGCTCGGATTCCCGGTGAGCGTTCAGATTCGTCGGCCGGTCGTGGGGTCGGTCCTGAGCCTGGTCCTGGGCTTGGTCCTGGGAGGGGTGTGCGGCGGTGGTCGCTGGCCTCCGCGGCCCTTCCCTCCGCGGGCGAATGTGAAGGTCGACACGTTTTCGGCCTTTTCGGGCCGATCGCTCGGTTCCGGTTTCATGATTCGGCGACGTCGATGCTAGAGTTTTCTCTTGTTCGCGCGAGTGGCGGAATTGGTAGACGCGCTGGCTTCAGGTGCCAGTGATCGCAAGGTCGTGGGGGTTCAAGTCCCCCCTCGCGCACCAGCGGACAACAGCCCCTCACCAGAGACCTTCGGGTCCGGTGAGGGGCTGTTTCGTATCTGAAACGGTGGTGCGGAGCACCGAAGTTCGGGCTCGCCGTACCCACGTCAGGGCTCGTTGCAACGCTCCGCCTGAAAAAGTCGTCGTGGGTGACGTTGTTTTCGAGCGGAGCGTTGCATCTCGCGGGAGTTCCCGGGCGCGCAGGGCGCAGGGTGGCCTTCGGCTGAGGGCCGCGGCCGTGCCTCGCGACCGAGGAGCCTCAGCTGCGTTCGTAGACGCGGGCGCGGCCTGTGACCCCGGCGAAGCGGAACGGCGCCGAGGTGGTCCGCGGGGTCTGCGAGTCCTCCGCGCTCGAGAGCTCGGCGGAGTGCAGCTCACGGTAGTCGGCGACGCTCAGCGGCACACGGGCGTCGAGCGCGGCGGTGACCTCGGCACGGCGGGAGTGCTCGGCGTAGCCGGGCTTCACGAGGCCGGTGATGAATTCGCCGACGCTGCCCGAGCCGTAGCTGAAGAGACCGATGCGCCGACCGGCCAGATCCTCGTCATGGTCGAGCAGGGAGCACAGCCCGGCCCACAGCGAAGCCGTGTAGGAGTTGCCGAGGCGACGGTTGTACAGCGTCGAGGTGGCCAGGCCGGTGTCGCGTGGGCCGGGTGTCGCCGAGGCAGTCGCACCGGTGTCGGCTGAGGCTGGGGCCCCGGGCTGCTCCGCGGTGTCGGTCGAGGCTGAGGCCCCGACCCCACCGGCACCGACCCCGGCAGCCGCTTCCACGCCGAGTTCCGTGCTCAGCGCCGCTCCGGTGATTCCGGCGAGGTGCACTTGGGCCTTCTTCGCCATCTTCGTGAACGGCTGGTGGTAGAGGATCCGGTCGATCTCGGCGATCCCGGCTCCGCCCCGGTCCTGCAGATCGTTCCACGCCCCGGTCAGCGAATCGAGGTAGGCGGTGACCGAGAGGGCGCCGTCGACGATCGCGGTCGTCGAATCGTTCGGACGCCAGAAGTCATCGACATCGGCAGAATGGATTCCGGAAGCCGGTTCGATCTCGATCAGAGACGGATCGGCGGAGACGAGCATCGCAACGGCTCCGGCACCCTGCGTCGGCTCCCCGGGGGAGTCGAGCTCGTAGCGGGCGACATCGCTGGCGATGACGAGCACACGGTCGCCGGGATTGCGGGAGACGAGTCCGATCGCGGCCTGCAGGCCGGCGGTGCCCGAATAGCAGGCTTCCTTGAACTCGATGACGCGGACCTGGGAAGGCAGATCGAGGAGACGGTGGATCGCCAGACCGGCGGCCTTCGACTGATCGGTGCCCGATTCGGTGGCGACGATGAGGGTGCGGATGCCCTCGGTGCCGCCGCGCTGGATGAGCGGCAGCGCCGCCGTGGCCCCCATGGTCACGATGTCCTCGTCGGGGGCGGGGAAGCTGAACTCGTCCTGGCCGAGTCCGAGACGGAACTTGGCCGGATCGGTCCCGGTCGCCTCGGCGAGGGTGCCCAGGTCGAGGACGTGATGGGCGGTGGCGAGCTCGATGTCGTCGATGCCGATCGCCGGTGCGCTCCCGATCGCCGGTGCGCCGCCGTTCGCGGTGGTGCTGTCGTTCGCTGTGCTCTCGTGCGTGCTCATTCCTGACCGGCCTCCCTGCGTTCCATCTCCATGTGTGTGGCCATCAGCTCTCCCGGATTCGTCTGCGCGGCGAGCAGCGAGAGCTCGCCGCAGAGGACGGTCGCGGCCATCAGCGCGGCCAGGCGTCCGGCGTTGGCGCCGGGTTCGCGGTCCTCGCGGCAGCCGAGCCGGGTCAGTGCTTCGTCGACGTGGGGCAGGTGCTTGCCGTTGCCCACGGTGCCGACGATGAGGTGGGGAAGGGTGGTCGAGAAGTACAGGCCTTCGTCCCGGTTCTCCGCATAGGTGATGCCCTGCGAGCCCTCGACGATGTTCGCCGCATCCTGGCCCGTGGCCAGGTAGAAGGCGAGGAGCATGTTCGCGTAGTGGGCGTTGGCCGAGCGCAGGGCTCCGGCGATCGTCGAGCCGACGAGGTTCTTGCGCACCACGATGTCGGTCATCTTCGCGGCCGTGGACCGCAGGCGACGCTCGACCACCTCGTGGGGCAGGAGGATCTCGGCGACGACATTGCGACCGCGGCCGCGGATCCCGTTGACGGCGGTGGCCTTCTTGTCCGAGCAGAAGTTGCCCGACACCGAGCCGTAGCCCAAGCCCAGGTCCCAGGACAGGATCCGCTCCATCAGCGCATCGGAGGCAGCGGTGACCATATTGTGCCCGGAGGCGTCGTTCGTGCGGAAGGCGAAGCGGACGAAGAGGAGATTGCCGACGACCTCGGGGTGGATCTCGATCAGCCGGGCGTGCTTGCTGCCGGCTTCGACCACGGCCTCGAGTTCGGCCAGGCGGTGCCGGATCCCCTGCGCGGCCGCCTCGGCGGTGATGGCGCTGTCGGCGACGAACAGGGTCGATCGGGTCATCCGCTCGTCGACGATGACGGTCCGGATGCCGCCCTCGATCTCCCGTGAGATCGAGGCGCCGCGGCCCACCGAGGGCCACAGCGGGGTTTCGTAGGTGGCCAGGGGCACGGCCACCTCGGTGTGGGTGCCGACCGGGGCGAGGGCGGCGCCGCTGACCCGCAGCGGGCCGACCCAGGTGGTCGGGATCGCCGTGAGGGTCTCACGGCTGCCTGCTGGTTGGTTCACTGGTTCCTCCTCGAATCATGGTGCGTTCCGCGGACCTCTGGTCCTCCGAACACGGCGACGTGCCTGATCAACGATGCAGCTCGGAGCGCCGCGACAGAGCGGTGACGTCGATTCCGCGCAGACGACAGAACTCGCCGAGGCGACCGCGGGTGAGCAGGTCGGTGCCGGTGAGCTGTTCGGGCCGGTCGGCTCCGAGCAGGGCGAGCAGTGCTGTCGTCTGATTCTGCCAGGTGCGCACGAGCTCGACGAGACGCTCGGGTCCGCCGTCGAGCACGGCCTGCAGGAAGGTGCCGGCGACGCCGACGGCCCGCGCCCCGCAGGACAGCGCCTTGACCACATCATAGGGGTTGCGGACTCCGCCCGAGGCCAACAGGGTCGGTCCGTCCGCGGGGGCGTCGAGCAGGCAGGCCAGTGCGGACTGCCCGAATCCGGTGAGCATCGAGAAATCCTCGGCGGCCGTGCTGCGGGCGTTCTCGATGGCGAGGAAATCGGTGCCGCCGGCCCCGCTGACATCGGCGAAGCGGACCCCGATCGAGTCGAGTCGCTCCAGAGTGCGGCGGCTCAGTCCGAAGCCGACCTCCTTGACGATGACGGGCACGGGACAGGCCGCGACGACCTCTTCGAGCACGCGGGCCCAGTCGGAGAAGTCGCGGGTGCCCTCGGGCATCGCGGTCTCCTGCACGGGGTTGATGTGGATCTGCAGGGCATCGGCGCCGAGCAGCTCGACGGCGCGGCGGGCATCCTCGGGGCCGCGACCGGCGCCGAGGTTGGCCATGACGAATCCGTTCGGGTTCTCCTCGCGGATGACGGTGAAGCCCTTCGCGGCCTCGGCATCGTCGAGGGCCACGCTCATCGACCCGCAGGCCATCGGCAGGCCGGTCTCGTGCGCGGCGATCGCCAAGTCGCGGTTGATCCGGCCGGTGGTTTCGGTGCCCCCAGTCATCCCGTTGACGTAGAAGGGCGTGGCCCAGGTCCAGTCGCCCACGGTGACGGAGATGTCGACGCTCTCGGGGTTCGTGCCGGACAGCGCGTGATGGACGAACTCGAGATCGTCGTAGTCGGTGTGCGGCGGACGCGCTGCGCGCTGCTCGGTGGCGAGCCGGACGTGGTCGTCCTTGCGCGAGGCACGGGAGGTGTCGGTGTTCGGGGCGTCGGTGCCCGGGTCGGGGCCGGTGCCGGGGTGCTCAGAAGTCATCGATGTCTCCCTCTGCCGCGTGCGGGGACAGGCTGAGGCGGCGGATGCCGTGCCTCTCCCATTCGCGGAGGATGTCGATCGTCGGCAGTTCGGCGTCCGAGAGCGCGATTCCGCAGTCCCCGCCGCCGGCACCGGAGGGCTTGGCCGCGGCCCCGTAGCTCTCGGCGATATCGCACAGGTTGCGCAGCTGCTCGGTCTCGATCTGGCTGCCCGAGGAGGCGCCGAGGCGCTGCAGCAGTCGGCGGGCCTGGCGGATGCATTCGAGGGCGCGGCCGTCAGCGGCGGCGAAGGAAGTCACGAGGGCGTCGACGCAGGCGCGGCTGTCGGAGGTGAAGGTCTCGTAGGGCTGCTGGGCCTCGGCGCCGGGCAGGCGCACCCGTTCGACGAGGCGTTCGGTCGAGGCCGGGGAACCGGTCCAGCCGACGAGGAGCTGCAGGGTTTCGGGCGGGGCGAGGCGGGCGGCCCCGGAGCCGGCCCATTCCGAGCAGGACAGCGCCGAGGCGACCCCGTGCTTCTCGCGGTGTGCGCGCAGGGCCTGCCGGTCGGGGGAGGTGAAGCGGATCCAGCCGCCGAAGGTGCTTGCCGCGAGGTCTCCGCCCGAGGCCGTCGGTGCGACGGCGATGGTCGCAAGCAGGGCGAGCTTGAAGCGTTCGGTGCGGGTCAGGCCCAGGGAGTAGAACTCGTCGAGGGCGGCGATCGTCGCCACGGTCACCGCTCCCGAGGAGCCGAGGCCGAACTTCCGGCCGTTCGCATCGTCGAGTTCGCTGGAGATGTCGAGGTCGAAGTAGCGCGGGGCGGTGCCGATCTCCGAACGCAGCTCTTCAACAGCGGTGATCGCCGAGAGCACATAGTCTGCGGGGCGGTGCTCGAGGACGATGCTCTGGTTGTCGGCCTCGCGGTGCCAGACCAGCGGCGCCTGCCCGTATTCGCTCGAATGGATCCGACCGACATCGCGGCTCTCGCTCAGCTGCACGGTGATGTAGCGGTCTACGGCGACGAGCACGGCGGGTTCGCCGGGTTCGACGACCGCGTACTCACCGGCGACGTAGAGCTTGCCCGGCGCACGCGTCTCGATCATGCGCTCACCTCGGCGGCGGGCACCTCGGCGTCTGCGCTCAGCAGTTCGGCACCGGGCCCGGGGGCGACGACGCGGACCTCACCGAATTCGGTCAGCTGGGCGGCCAGCCGCTCGGCGTCCGCGGGGCGGACGATGACCGCGACGTTCGGTCCGGCGTCGGCCGTGGAATAGGCTTCGAGTCCCTGTTCGCGCAGTTCCGCGACGGCGTCGAAGATCGCCACGCTGCGCGGGCGCAGATAGCGGATCGGAGGCTCCGTGGACGCGATGACCGCGTGCATGCGCAGGGCATGGGACTCGGTGATCTCGCCGACGGCCGTGAAGTCGCCGGCCTCACAGGCTGCGATCATCTTCTCGAGGCTGGCCTCGGTCGAGGACACCCAGGCGTCGTAGAACGGGGAGGTCTGCGCGGTCAGACGCATCGCGGTGCGGCTCGAGACCGCTTTGCGGCCGCGGTCGACGGTGACGATGACCATCCGCATGTCGGGGGCGTCCACGGGTTCGGCGAAGGAGGTCTCATCGTCCCCGGAGTGCCACACGGCCATGCCGGGCACCACGGAGCGGCAGGCGGAACCGGAGCCGAGGCGGGCCAGCCGACTGAGATCGCGGGTGTCGAGATCGAGTTCGAAGGCGTTCGCGGCGGCTGTGGCCAGCGCCGCGAAGCCCGACGCCGAGGAGGCCAGTCCGGCCCCGGTGGGCACGGAGTTGCGGGAGCGGACGAGGACTCTGTCCGTGGAGCCGGCGAGGGTCCGGACATGGTCGAGGAACGTGGTGATGCGGCCGGTGGCGTCGGCATCGGCGAAGGTGCCGTCGAGTTCGAGGACATCGGCATCGGCCTCGGGAGCGGGAACGACCGTGGTCGTGGTCTCGAAGTCATCGAGGGTCATCGACAGGCTGCCGGCGGCCGGCAGGATGCGGGCCTCGTCGGCCTTGCCCCAGTACTTGACGAGGGCGATGTTGGGATACGCCCTGGCCGTGCTCGTCCTCATGTCCTCGATACCTCCGTGGTCCAGGTGCGGGGTGCTCCGGCCGCGCGCAGCGCATCCGCGAGCTCTTCGGCCTGCTCGGCCGAATCGGCCAGTGCGAGCACGCAGCCGCCGAGCCCTCCGCCGGTGAGCTTGGCTCCCCTGGCTCCGGCGGCGGTCGCCGCGTCGACGAGGGAGCCCAACGTCGGAGTGCTCACGCCGAGCTCGGTGAGGAGTCGGTGCGCCTCGAGCATACGCCCACCGATGGCATCGCGGTCACCGCGACGGACGTCGTCGATCGCGGATTCGGTCAGCTCGGCCAGGCGGGCGATCATCGGGTCGATCGTCGTCGGCGCGGAATCGCGGAGCGCACGGACCCCGGCGACCGCCTCGGCGGTGGATCCGTGATGGCCGGAATCGGCGAGCACGAAGGTCAGCGGTCTGCCGACCTCGATCGTGGTGGCCCGTCCGCCCTGGAAGCGGATGGGGGCGGGGGTGGCGACGGCCCAGGCGTCGATGCCGCTGGGCCGGCCGTGGGCGACGGTCTCGGCCTTCTGCACGATCTCGTGGAGGGCGAACTCGTCGAAAGTGTGTTCGCGCAGCCCGGCCACGGCGCGGGCCACGGCCGTGGCGACGGCGGCCGAGGAACCCAAGCCACGACCGTGGGGGATCGCGCTGCGGATGGTCAGCTCCACCTCGGCGATGCCCTCACCGGTCGCCTCGAGGGCGGCGCGCAGCCCGGCGACGACGGGACCCATGGGTTCGGGGGCGGCGAGCACGGTGCCGGCGAACAGCTGGCTCTCGATGCGCGTCTCCCTGCCCGGGGAGTACCGGATGTCGGCCTGGGCGGCGAGCCCGTGCAGGGGCACGGCGAAGGCGGGGGACCCGTAGACCACGGCGTGCTCTCCGAAGAGGATCGCCTTCGCATGGGCAAGGCCCTGCGCGGTATCCGCCGATGCCTCGCCGCGGGTGTGCGCGGTCGAACTCGGGTCGGTCAGTGAGGAATTGTGCATGCAGGTGGGTTTCGGGGTCCGTGGAATGATGCCACCATCATATGCCGAACCCCGGGTCATCCCGAAGACGAGGTGACTCCGGTCTCAGTGGCGTGTCCTTGCCGATCAGTCCGGGTTGGGGGTTCCGAGCTTCCAATCGGCCGCCGCGTCCTGCTCGCTCCAGAAGTGGGCGAAGCGTCCGTTCGCGGCCAGCAGCTGCTCGATCGAACCGTCCTCGACCACGCCGCCGTCCGCGAGGAAGATCACACGATCGGCGGTGCGGATGCTCTCCAGGCGGTGGGCGACGAGGATGCGCGTGCGCGGGGTCGCGTCCTCGGTCAGGGCGGTGACGATCGCGGTCTCGTTCTCCGTGTCCAGGGCGCTCGTCGCCTCATCGACGAGGAGGATCGGCGCGGGCTTGAGGATGGCGCGGGCGATCGAGACCCGTTGGCGCTCGCCGCCGGACAGCGCCGTGCCGCCCTCGCCGACCTCGGCCTCCCAGCCGCCGGGCAGCCGGGTGGTCAGTTCGTCGACCCTGGCCAGGCGGGCGACGGTGTCGAGGTGGTGGTGGGTGGCGTCGGTAGTGCTGTCGGTGGCGCCGGTGGTGCCCGGGCTGCCCATGGCGCCGGCGAGGATGTTCTCGCGGATGCTGCCTTCGAACAGATAGGGATGCTGGAAGACGACGCTGGCCGCGCGCCGGCGGGTCTCGGCGTCCCAGTCGCGCGGATCCTGGCCGTCGATGAGCACCCGGCCCGAGCTCGGCTCCTGCAGGCCCGCCACGAGGGACAGGATCGTCGACTTCCCCGAACCGGAGGGTCCGATGATCGCCGTCGTCGTACCCGGTTCGACGCTGAGGTCGAGCTCATGGAGCACCTCGGCGGCGTTTTGGCCGCCGTCGGCCCGGCCCTCCTCGGTCTGTCCGTAGCGGAAGGAGACCTGCTGGAACTCGATCCGGGGCGGCGCGGCGAACTCGGCCGACGTCGTCCCGCGCGAGGTGGTCGGGGCCTCGAGGACGGCGCGGATGGTGCGCAGCACCCCGGTGGTCGTCTCGATCGCGGGGGCGAGCTCGGCCAGGGAGGTGAAGGGCTCGAGGTAGCGGGTGATGACGACGATGAGGGCGATCGCCTCGGCCACACCGAGGCGGCCCGTCACCGTCAGATAGGCGGTCGTTCCGGCGAGGATGAGCAGCGCCAGCTGGCTGGCGAGACCGAAGAGCAGCTGGCCGGGAATCTGGAGAAGCATGAGCTTCATCGTCGCCCCGTGCTGCCGGGCCAGGGCGGCTCCGACGAGGCTGCGCGCCGGTGCCGAGCGGCGGGCGGCGCGCAGGGCCTGCTGGGTGTGGGCGAATTCGACGACGCGCTCGGTCAGCTCGGTGTTCGACTCGGCCGCGGCACGGTCGGCTCGTCGTCCGATGCGGGCGCCGCCGAGGAAGGCCGCGAGCAGGATCGGGACCCCGATGAGGGCGGCGATGCCCAACGGCACCGAGATCGGCAGCAGGGCGAGGGCGATCGCGACCGGCAGGGTGATCCCGGCCAGCAGCGGGGTGAGCAGGTAGACGATGATGCCGACGAGGTCGGGTCCGCCGGAGGCGATGGCCTCCCGCGCGGTGGCGGTGTTGGAGGCGGTGAACCAACTCAGCCTGATCCGGGCCAGACGGTCGGCCACCCCGTGCTGAGCGTTGTCCAGCAGGGCGAAGCCGAGGTCGATGCCGATCCGTGAGATCACGGCGTCGATGACCCATCCGGCGGCGGTGACCAGGGCGAGCAGTCCCACCCAGGGCCAGGCGCGGGCCGGATCGGGGCCGAAAAGAGCCGCGATGAGGGGCACGAGGAGGACCGCACCGAGCGCCCGGAGGATGACGCTGAGCAGGGTCAGCCCCACGTGCAGGAACGCCTTCCGGTGACGGTCCGCGGGGAGGAGAGCGAAGAACGTGCGGATCATCGGGCGGCTCCTTCGGAGGCGGAAGCGGCGGCGCTCGCCGAGGTGGGTCGGCCTCCCGCGCGTCCCACAGCCGACGGTAGCGTCCGCCCGAGGCGAGGAGTTCGGCATGGGTGCCGGTCTCGGCGATCCGCCCGCCGTCGAGGACGACGATGGAATCGACCTCGGTGATCGTGTGGAGACGGTGGGCGATGACGAGCACGGTCCGCCCCGCCGAGAGCCGACCGAGGGCCTGCTGCACGAGGTGTTCGGATTCGGGATCGGCGAAGGCCGTGGCTTCGTCGAGGACGAGGACCGGGGTGTCGGCGAGGATCGCCCGGGCGATGCTCAGCCGCTGCCGTTCGCCGCCGGAGAGCGCGGCGTCGGGGCCGAGCACGGTGTCGTAGCCGGCCGGCAGCGCCTCGATGCGCTCGTGGATCTGGGCCTGCTTCGCGGCGTCGACGATCCGCTGCCGGTCCGCCTCGGGCACCGCGAGAGCGATGTTCTCGGCCACCGTGCCGTGGATGAGCTGGGTGTCCTGGAAGACGAATCCGACCCGCGTGTAGAGCTCATCGGTCTCGAGCTCACGCAGGTCCGTTCCGCCGATGCGCACGGCCCCGGTACCGACGTCGTGGAACCGGGCGAGCAGGGCCGCGAGCGTCGATTTCCCCGAGCCCGAGGGCCCGACGAGGGCCGTGACGGTTCCCGGCCGCAGCCTCACGCTGACATCGTCGATGACGGGCACGCCGGGTCGGTAGGCGAAGCCGACGTGGTCGAATTCGACGAGGCCCGCGGGGACTGCCGCACCGGCGGGGGAGGTGGCGTCCCCCGCCGAGGTGGGGGCTGCCTCGGCGGGAGGCGCATGGGAGTCACCGGGTGCCCGGACCGTGAGCTCCTCCTCGTCGAGGACGTTGCGGATCCGCCGGGCCGCGAGCAGCCCGGTGCTCAGCCCCGAGATGCCCTAGCCGATGCCGAGCAGGCGGGATCCGAAGGTCGTGCCGAGGAAGAGGAAAGGCAGCAGATCGATCGGATCCATCGACCCGGTCACGGTGAGCAGGGTGCCCAGGGCGATGATGAGCAGGAGGAACGTACCGGGACGGTTCGCGAGGTCCATCACCGTCTTGTACTTCGTGAAGGGTCGCTGCCAGTCCGAGAGGAAGCGGATGTATTCGTCGAGGCGGGTGCGGAACCGGGAGGCCGCCGCGCCGCCGAAGACGCGGACCACGGGCTGCCCGGCCAGGTACCCGCCGGCCTCGACGTTGAGGGTCTCCTTCCAGGTCAGGGCCTGTTTCGGCTTCGACCCGGACTGGATGAGCATGATGTACATCGCGATGATGTAGACGAGCACGGGCACGAGCAGGACGAGTCCGATGCGCCAGTCGACGATGAACAGGTAGACGAGCACCGCGATGGGAGCCACCGCTGCCTGCACGGCATCGGAGACCGCATGTGTGACGAGGTAGTGCAGGGACAGGGTGTCGTCCTGAACGATCTGCTTGATCCGGCCCGAGCCGCGATCGACGAACCACCCGAGCGGCAGTCGCGAGAGCTTGTCGAGAAGCCTCTGCCGCAGACTCCTCTCGAATCGGGCGTCGACGAGGTGGAGCCAGAACATCAGCGCCGCCGACAGCAGGATGCCGGTGGCCATGAGGCTCAGAGCCCAGATGCCCGTGGTCCAGAGTCGCTCGGCGTTCGCGCCGGAGAGCAGCTGACGGGAGAGTTCGACGAGGAGGACGTAGGGGGCGAGCTCGACGAGGGTGACGATGCCCTGGAGGATGCCCGCGATCCACAGCGTCGGCTTGAGTTCGGCGATGAGACGCCTCCCGGCATCGGCCTTCCACGAGCCCTTCGGGGGAGGGGTAGTTGAAGCCGGGCTCGCCGAGGTGGGGGCGGCGGGTGCTGCGAGGGTTTCGGGCGTCTCCGGGGTAGTCGCCTGCTGCGGCTCCTCCTTCTTTCCGCCGCGCATCGACCCGAAGGCGCGTCCCGAGTACCATTACGCACGCGCGGTGATCACGGACTTCGGGAAGCCGAACTCGTCCTTCAGCCGGGACCGCAGCTGTTTGAGCGAGCCGGACTCCGGAGCCGTCCACACGTGCCAATCCGACCAATCACGGGACTCCAGGGCCGCCGCCAGGGAGGAGTCGCCTCGGCGAGGGACCCAGTGGAGGTTCAGCCGGGGGTGATCGGCCAGGGGGATGAGGCGGTCGGTCTCCTCATGCTCTTCGAGGTAGGTTGAAACCGCGTTTGGCCATCAGAGGTCCTTCGCTGGGGTGAGTGAGGAAGGTGTGTGGGACGTGGAGGGTGTCTGGGGCGTGGAGGATGTGTGGGAGGTGGCGACGTCGCGACTCGGGGGTTCGCTGGCCTCGACCTGCGATTCGAGTTCGCCGAAGACCTCGCCGACGTCCCGGTCGGGCGGGAGGATGTCGACGATCGCGCGCACGGTGGCGGCGAGCATGAGGCGGGTGTAGCGGGGCATGCTCAGCTGCGGCAGTCGGTGGTGGGCTTCGTGGAGTCGACCGATGTCGCGCATGCCTTCGACCGCCTCGGCGCGTCGGGCCTCCCAGCCCTCTGCCCGGGCACGCTGGGCGTCCTCGGCGGCGGCGTGGCCGATGGCCTGGGTGGCCACCGCGCTGCACAGGACGATCGCGGCATCGGTCGAGTAGCCTCGGCGCTCGATCGCGGCGGTCTCCTCGGACAGCAGCCGACGACCGGCCTCACCGCGCGGGAACAGGGTCTGGACGTAGGGGGCGAGGCCGGGGGGGTCGACGACGAAGTCGAAGAGTGCGATACCGAAGGTCAGCAGCTGGGTGGGCACGTCGGCGGCGGGGTCGTCGGGCAGCTCCAGATCGGCCAGGAGACTTTCGCCGACGAGCTGTTCGAGGCCCCAGCGATTCTCTACGTGACGGTAGAGGGCAGCAGAGGAGACGCCGAGGCGGGAGGCGACACCGCCGAGGCTGAGCTCGCGCAGTCCGATGTCGCGACCTGCGGCGACGATGTCGTCGAGCTCGATCTGCCGCGGTCGTCCGCCGATGCGCATGTGGTGGTGCTGTCCTCAAAGTTAATGCCGATAACTAAGGATAGGCTAAGCAGATGATCTGGGCAATCGGGTGAGGTAGTCGCGTTCGGCCGGGTCGGTGGTCAGTTCGAGGGCGCGCCGGTGGGCCGCGGTCGCTTCATCGCGGCGGTCAAGCTGGGTGAGCAGGTGGGCGCGCAGGACCCACGCAGGTTGGAAGCCGGTCAGGCGACGGTCGTCGGAGTCGAGGGCCTCGAGTGCCGCCAGAGCGACTGCCGGCCCGTCCGCCTCGGCGAGGACCGCGGCCCGAGCAACGGACCCGCCGAGGCTCGGGGCGATCCGGTCGAGGTCGTCGTGGAGACGCAGCAGCATCGGCCAGTCCGTCTCACCTCGTCGGACGCCGGTCATATGGAGGATCTGGATCCCCGCCTCGAGGCCGAAGCGCCCGACATGACCGCAGCGATGGACCTCGCGGAGGTGATGCTCGCCCGCCGTGACGAGACTCGTGTTCCAGGCCTCGGGGTCCTGCTCGGCCAAGGGCACGAAGGCCCCGCCCTCACCTCGGCGGGCGGGAAAACGAGCAGCCGAGAGGTGGACGAGAGCCGCGAGCCCGTGGGATTCCCCGTCGCCTGGGCACAGGCGGGCGAGCAGACCCGAGAGGAAGATGGCCTCGCCGATCATCCCCTCCCTCGGCTGGGAGGTGGAATGGACCCAATCGATGGCGAAGGCGCCGTAGATCGCCTCGCACACATCGGGCAGCCGGGCCTCGAGCTCGAGCCGGTCGGGTGAGCCGAAGCCGAGGCCTGTGGCGGCGATCCGCTTCTTCGCCCGTGTCAGCCGGGCCGCCACGGTGGCCGCGGGCAATGTCATCGCCGAGGCGATCTGCCGTCCCGTCAGCCCCATCACCGCAGAGAGCATGAGCAGCGGTCGGACACCGGGGTCGATGTCCGGATGGGCGCAGGCGGTGAGGAGTTCGAGGCGTCGGTCGGGCAGGGCCTCCGGGTCGGCCTCGGCCGGGATCTCGTGCCCGGCCTCGTCGTGGACCTCGGGATCGAAGGCCACCGAGGTGCGGGCGGCCGCGGATTTCCACACGTCCCGTCGTGCGTTCAGCGCCACCCGGTAGAGCCAGCCTTCGGGGTTGCGCGGCACACCCGACTCCCGCCAGGCCCTCAGGCCCCGATCGACGGGGTCGGCCCGGTCGGTCATCGGCGTGCGATGTTCGAGCCCGTCGTCACGGCCTGGTCCAGGCGCCGTCGACGAACGAGGTCGCCGCGGGGCGCACCTCGATGGTGCCGTAGCTCGTGCCCGGGAACCTCTCCGCCCAGGCCAGGGCCGCATCCCGGTCACTCACGTCGATGACGACGACCCCGGCCAAGGCTTCCTTCGTCGCCGCGAAGGGACCGTCCTCGATGACCACCGAACCGCCTCGGCGAGTGACTGTGGTCGTCGACGCCTGGTCTGCGAGCATCTCCCAGGCGACGAAGACGCCGGCCGAGGCGAGCGCCTGGCCGTAGTCGTCCATGAGCCGCATCATCTCCTCGATGTCGTCCTGCGAGGGCGCCGGGCCATCGGCTCCGGGCTCGGATGCGTGGAAGATCAGTGAGTAGCGCATTGGTCTGGCTCCGTTCCTGTGCGGCGGCCGCATCTCGGTCGCTCACCGAGAAGACGATCGGATCATCCTCGATTCGACAGCTGGTGCCGATTATCGTCGAAATTTCTCCGGTTGGCACGGAATCAGACCCGCTGATCGCTGTCGTTCCTGGTCATCGGCCGGAAGGCTCAGGTCTAGTCGTTCAGTGATGTCACCGCGGTGACGGCCGAGCGCACGAGATCGCGGTCGGGGGCGACCCCGCCGAGGTGGTGGTGAATCGTCCAGCCCTCGATGAGTGCATCCACGGCCCGCGCCGAGGCGGGGGTGAAGTGCTCGGTGAGTGCGGAATGGCTGATGTCCATCCATGAGGAGGCGATCTCGGCCGAGTCCCGGGAGCACCGACCGTAGGAGTAGAGCTCGAAGATGCCGGCCATCTCGCGCGGGGTGATGAATTCGTCCCCGCAGATGATCTCGACGATCGACTCTCGCGCTTCGGTCAGGGACTTCGAGGAGTGGAGGCCGTCCTTGTAGCGACCCGACAGGCGGGAGACGAGCAGTCTGAAGGCCTCGGTGATGATCTCGTCGAGACCGCTGAAGTGGTAGGTCATCGAACCCAGGGGAACGCCCGCGCGGGCGGCGACCACACGGTGGGAGGCCGCAGCGACGCCCTCGTCGAGGATGAGCTCGAGCGCGGCCTGAATGATCCGCTCGCGGCGGCCGGGGTCGTTCGGAACCCCGCTGCGTGCGCTCATGTCGGGCCCCTCCCGTTCGTGTGCCTTGCGTGTTCTCGGTCTTTCGCCTGCGGTTCCCCGTCTTTCGGTTCTCCGTCTTTCGTCACCGTGAGTTCGCTCGGTCTTCCGGCGCCGTCCGTGGCGGTCGTCCTGCACAGAGTGTACATTTGTACACGCACCGGAAGTGTGTACGACTGTACCAATCGCACGGGCGGACCGTGGACCCGGGAGACACCGAAGGACAAGACCCGAGAAGGAGATGAGCCGATGCGCACCGAAGCACAGCACCATGAGACCGGGCACCGGTCGCGTCGGCCCTCCGGGGCGAGTTCGCTCAACCGGCGCCGCCTCGCCCTCCTCGCCCTCTTCTTCCTGCCCGGAATCTCGATCGCCTCCTGGGTGACCCGGACTCCGTCGATCCGTGATTCTCTCGATGCCTCGACCGCGCAGATGGGCCTTGTCCTCTTCGGCCTCTCGATCGGCTCGATGATCGGCATCCTCGGCTCCGGCCCGCTCGTCTCCCGGTGGGGAGCCCGTCCGGTGATCGTCGTCGGCACGATCGGCGTCGTCGCGAGCATGCCGATCGTCGGACTCGGTGCCGCTGTGTCCCAGCCGCTCGTCGTGGCGGCCGGGCTCGTCGTCTTCGGCCTGGGCATGGGCACCGGCGAGGTCGCGATGAACGTCGAGGGCGCCGAGCTCGAGAAGCATCTGGGCAGCCCGTTCCTGCCCGCACTGCACGGGTTCTTCAGCCTCGGCACGGTGATCGGCGCGGTGCTCGGCATCGTCGCCACCGCCGCGGACTTCTCCGTGCTCATCCACCTCGTGGCCATCGGCGTCCTCGGGGCGATCGTCCTCGTCCCGGCCATGCGCCACGTCCCCGCGGGGACGGGCAGGACCGACGCAGCGACCACCTCGGCGGATGCATCCGCCTCTGCCCATGGAGACCGGAACCCCACTGCCGCCTCGGCGGTGTCCGGATCCCGCGCTCGCCCGGTGTGGAGGGATCCGCGGCTCATCGTCATCGGCGCGATCGTGCTCGGGATGGCCCTGGCCGAGGGCACGGCCAACGACTGGCTGCCCTTGGTCATGGTCGACGGGCACGGCTTCGATGCGGCGCTGGGGTCGAGCATCTACGCGATCTTCGCCGCGTCGATGACGCTCGGCAGGTTCCTCGGCGGGCCCATCGTCGCCCGCTTCGGACGCCCGAACGTGCTGCTGGTCAGTGGAGCCTTCGGGCTCGTCGGGATCGGCCTGACCTCGCTGATCGACAGTCAGATCGTCGCCGCGGTCGCCGTCATTCTGTGGGGGCTGGGCACCTCGCTCGGCTTCCCGGTGGCGCTCTCCGAAGCCGGCGCCTCGGGACCGAACCCGGCCAAGCGCGTGGCCACGGTCTCGACGATCGGCTACCTCGCTTTCCTCGTAGGCCCACCGGCACTCGGCCTCGTCGGCGAGCATTGGGGACTGCGGAGCGCACTGCTCATCCCGATGGGAGTTCTCGTCCTCGTCGTCGCCCTCGCCCCGGTGCTGCGGCGCCGACACCGAGCCCGCCGGCCTCGCGAGCCTCAGAGCCCGAGGTAGACGGCTCCGGGATTGAGGATGTTGTCGGGATCGAGTGCCTGCTTGATCCGGTGGTTGAGCTCCATCACGTCATCGCCGAGGTGGGCCGCGAGCCAAGGTGCCTTGAGCCGGCCGACCCCGTGCTCCCCGGTGATCGTCCCGCCGAGTCCCGTCGCCAGGTCCATGACCTCGCCGTAGGCGATGCGTGCCCGCACCTGCTGGGCATCGTCCTTCGGGTCGAGGAGGAGCAGCGGATGCGTGTTGCCATCCCCGGCATGGGCGATGACCGCGATCGTCACGGCCCGCTCCTGCGAGATCTTCTCGATCCCGAGCACCAGCTCGCCGAGCATCGGCAGCGGCACCCCGACGTCCTCGAGCAGGAGCGCCCCCTTCTTCTCGACCGCGGGGATCGCCATCCGGCGGGCGGCCACGAAGGCCTCGCCCTCGTCCGGATCTTCGGTGAGATAGCACTCCGAGGCGTTGTTGGCCCGGCAGATCTCTTCGAGCTTTCCTGCCTGGGACGCCGCGTGTTCGCCGGGTTCGTCGGACTGCATGACGAGCATCGCCTCGGCCTCGCGGTCGAGTCCCATGCGGATCTCGTCCTCGACGGCGTTGATCGACGTGCGGTCCATGAACTCGAGCATCGAGGGCCGCAGCTCACGGGCGATGTCGAGCACCGCCTGCGTCGCCTCGGCGAGGTTGCGGAACATCGCGACGACGGTGGTCGGCGGCAGTTGGGCCGGGATCAGCCGCAGCGTCACCTCGGTGATGATGCCCAGCGTTCCCTCGCTGCCGACGAACAGCTTGGTCAGCGGCAGACCGGCGACGTCCTTGAGCCGGGGTCCGCCGAGTTCGACCGCGCGCCCATCGGCGAGGACGACCGTCATCCCCAGCACATAGTCCGTGGTCACACCGTATTTCACGCAGCACAGGCCGCCGGCGTTGGTGGCGATGTTGCCGCCGATCGAGCAGAACTCGAAGGAGGAGGGATCCGGCGGATACCACAGGCCGTGCTCGGCGGCAGCGGCCTTGACCTCGGCGTTGAAGGCACCCGGCTGGACCACGGCCATCCGGGTGATCGGGTCGATGTCGATCTCGCGCATCCGGTCGAGGGACAGGACGATGCCCTCGGCGATCGCGGAGCTGCCGCCGGAGAGCCCGGAGCCCGCCCCGCGGGGGACGATCGGCACCTTCGCTGCGGCTGCGATACGGACGGCGGCCTGCACATCGGCCGTCGAGGTCGCCCTGACCACAGCCAGCGGCACACCGGCGTCGGGGTCGTTCGCGCGGTCCCAGCGGTAGGCGTCCATGGAGTCGGGATCGGTGATGACGGCCGAGGAGCCGAGGGCCTCGATGAGGGAGGAGACAACGTCCATGTTGTGTGTGGGCCTTTCGTGCGATGTCCGACATCCGTGGTGTGCCGCCGACGTTACCAGGATCACATTCGGTTGTTCTCGGCGACCGTCGGTCGGACAGCGGCGGGCTAGACGGTGCGTACGCAGCCGCGTCCGCGCTGCGTCCGCGGCCGTGTCCCCGGTGCGCAGTAGGCTGGGATCATGTCCGCCGTCCCCGACCGTCCTCCCGCTGCGTGCGTGCTCGGGCGCGCCGGTGACGACCGGGTGGCCATGGTCGAGATCGATCACGGCGGAGCGGTGATCGGCAGGACCGACATCGCCGAGGCGGAGCTGCCCGAGCGGGTCCGTGACCTCGAAGAACGCAGTCGTTCGACCCGAACACCCCCGCCGAGGTGGGTCTTCAGCGACACACCGAAGTGGTACCCGCCGCTGCTGGCAGCCGGTGTCCGCATCGAACGCTGCCATGATCTGCGACTGGCCCACGCGATCCTCGCCCGCTCCGAGCTCGTGACCGAACCCGAGGCGATCCGTGCGGCCGCACAATGGGAGGCCGGGCCGACGGCGGCTGCGAGAGTCGACGCCCCTGCCGCCCTGTTCGAGGTCGCCGAAGGTCGCGGCTACGTCAGACAGGTGCCCCACAGCATCGACGAGACCCTGGCCGAATACGATCGGCAGAACCGTGCCCAGGCCGGGGCGAGCGACCCCGGGCGACTGCGCCTGCTGCTGACCGCCGAATCCGCCGGCGGTCTCGTGGCCGCGGAGATGCAAGCCGCCGGGGTGCCCTGGGACGTGGCCGAGCATGAGCGGATCCTCACAGACATCCTCGGTCCCCGCCCGATCGGGGACCGGAAGCCGGCGAAGATGCTCGCCGTCGCCGAGGAGGTGCGGGCCGCGTTCGGAGATCCGCGGGCCAATCTCGACTCGCCCGTCCGCCTGCTCCAGGCCCTGCGCAATGCCGGGATCAACGTCGCCTCGACCTCGAAATGGGAGCTCGAAACCAGCGAGCATCCGGGCGTCGAGCCGCTGCTGCGCTACAAGAAGCAGGCCCGGCTGCTCTCGGCCAACGGCTGGCACTGGCTCGACGAATGGGTCGAGCAGGGACGTTACCGGCCCGTCTATGTTCCCGGCGGAGTCGTCACCGGACGGTGGGCGGCCAGCGGCGGCGGTGCCCTGCAGATTCCGCGGCAGCTGCGCCCGGCCCTGCGCGCGGACCCCGGCTGGCGGCTGATCTCGGCCGATGTCGCCCAGCTCGAGCCTCGGGCGCTCGCCGCCATGTCCGGTGACCGGGCGATGGCCGAGGCCGGGCGGGGCCGTGACCTCTACTCGGGTCTCGTCGACGCCGGAGTAGTCGCCACGAGGCAGGAGGCGAAGATCGCCGTGCTCGGCGCCATGTACGGGTCGACGACGGGGGAGGCCGGCGCTCTTGTGCCGCGTCTGCGCACGAGCTTCCCCGCCGCGATGCACCTCGTCGACACCGCCGCCGAGGTGGGGGTGCAGGGAGGGGTCGTGTCCACCTGGTTGGGACGGACCTCCCCGGCACCCGGGCAACGGTGGCTGGAGGTGCAGAAGGCGGCGAACCAGTTCGACGCCACCGCCGCCGATGAGAACCGGGCCCGGCGCGCCGCCGGTGACCAGGGGCGATTCACTCGCAACTTCGTCGTCCAGGGCACCGCGGCCGAATGGGCCCTGGCGTGGCTCGCGGACCTCCGTCTGCGCTTGGCCCGGCTGCCGGAGGCCGGGGAGAATCTCGCGAGCGACGGGAACCCGGACGAGGGGGAGGGGTCAGCCGCCGCCTCGGGGCCGGTGTTCTCCCGACGCGCGCATCTCGTCTTCTTCCTCCACGACGAGGTCATCGTCCATGCCCCCGCCGAGCACGCCGAGGCCGCCGCAGACGCGATCAGGGAATCGGCCGCCTCGGCGGGTCGACTGCTCTTCGGGGATGCGCCGGTCGACTTCCCGCTCGATCTCGCGATCTCCGAGCGCGCGGTCAAGGACTGAGAGGTCCGCTCGCGAGCCCGGGGTGAGGAGACGGGTGAAGAATAAGCGCCCGTGCATGGAATAATCCGGGGGCTCTCGACGCTGGACGTCGTGGAACGGTGTGAGATCGTCAGCCGGCACCCGGGCCGCCATGCCCGAGCTGCCGTGCCGGACGAGCGCACCGGAATCGCCCCAGATACGTGAGGAGAACCCATGAGCATCACCGTCAAGGCTCTGCAGAAGACCGGCCCGGACCAGCCGTTCACGGTCGCGAACATCGAGCGCCGGGATCCGCGCGCCGATGACGTGGTCATCGACATCAAGGCCGCCGGGATCTGCCACAGCGACATCCACACGATCCGCAACGAATGGGGCGAGGCGAGCTTCCCGCTGACCGTCGGCCATGAGATCGCCGGCGTCGTCGAGGCGGTTGGTGAGAACGTCACCGATTGGAAGGTCGGCGACCGCGTGGGCGTGGGCTGCATGGTCGATTCCTGCGGCGAGTGCGAGGAATGCCGTGCCGGTCAGGAGCAGAACTGCCTGAACGGCAGCGTCGGTACCTACAACTCCACCGACGTCGACGGCACCGTCACCCAGGGCGGATATGCGGAGAAGGTCGTCGTCAACGCACGCTTCGTCTGCCGGATCCCCGACGCCCTCGACTTCGACGTCGCAGCACCGCTGCTCTGCGCAGGCATCACCACCTACGCCCCGCTCAACCGCTGGGGCGCCGGAGAGACAAAGAACGGGGCACCGAAGAAGGTCGCGGTCCTCGGTCTCGGCGGGCTCGGCCACATGGGCGTGCAGATCGCCGTGGCCATGGGCGCCGACGTCACCGTGCTCTCCCGGTCCATGAAGAAGGAGCAGGAGGCTCTCGAGCTCGGCGCGCAGCGGATGCTCGCGACCTCCGACGAGGACTTCTTCAGCGAGCACAAGGGTGAGTTCGACCTCATCCTCAACACGATCAGCGCCGACATCCCCGTCGACCGCTACCTGCGTCTGCTCAAGGCGCGCGGCGTCATGGCCGTCGTCGGCCTACCCCCGGAGAAGCAGGATCTGTCCTTCGCCTCGGTCATCGGCGGCGCCAAGGTGCTCGCCGGATCGAACATCGGCGGCATCCCCGAGACCCAGGAGATGCTCGACTTCTGCGCCGAGCACGGCATCGCCGCAAAGATCGAGACCGTGGGCATCGGCGAAGTCGATGTCGCCTATGACCGGGTCGTGTCCGGCGACGTGCACTTCCGCGCCGTCATCGACACCGCGAGCTTCGCGGACGCCGAGGTGGCCTGAGGGCTTCTGATGCGCTGAGTCGCTCCACTCTTCCCAGGGCCGTTCCTCTCGTCGAGAGGAGCGGCCCTGTGTCGTCTGTGATCCGGCATTGATCCGGGTCTGATCCAGCACCAAGATTCCCTCGGTAGGCTTGGGACAATGACAGGTCGCGATCGTCGAATGGGCAACGCCCCACTCATCATGCTGATCTTCTACACCCTGTTCATCGCCTTCGTCACGCTCACTCCCCAGCAGCTCGACACGGGCCCATATGGGCCGATCGGTCGGCTGCTCGAGTTCTTCGCGAGCCATTCGGCGACCGAGTGGCTGACCTATTCGCGAGTCGAGAAGCTCGCGAACGTAGGGATGTTCATCCCCTTCGGGCTCCTCCTCGCCCTTCACCTCGGACGCAGCCGCTGGTGGCTCGGCGGAGTCGTGGGGGCCGGGTTCAGTGCGGCCATCGAGATCTTCCAGGGGACGGTGCTCACGCAGACGCGGTTCGCCACCATCAGCGACCTCGTGACGAACACGATCGGTTCGGGCATCGGCGCCGCCCTCGGGCTGCTCGTCATGGTTCTGCTGCCGCCGAAGCAGGAGGAGGACCGTCCTCCGGACCGCGTGGTCAGATAAGTCGGCGGGGCCAGATAAGTCGGCGGGGCCAGTTGGAGTCGCGTGATCAGACAGAGCCTCGCAATCAGCTGAAGTTCAGCCCTCGCCCTCCTCGAGGGCTGCGATGCACAGCTCGAGGTCCCCGGCCAGACGCTCGCGTTGAGCGGAGTCGAGCCTCGAGATCATCCGCTCCTGAATGCGCGCGATCCGTTCGGCCGCCCGATCGAGCAGCTGCCCGCCTGCGTCAGTCAGGGTCGTCGGCAGCGCCCTGCCCGTCTCCGCCTTCTCCGGCCTGGTCACCAGACCCCGATCCTGCAGTCCGCGCAGCAGGGTGTTCATCGTCTGCCGGGTGACGAATCCGCGACGGGCGAGCTCCGAATTCGAGGCGCCGGGACGTCTGCGCAGCTGCTCGAGGCACACGTACTGCGGCGTCGAGAGCCCGAGCTCGCGCAGCGATTCGTCCATCCGCGAGCGCAGCGCCGACTGCAGGTGCTTGAGCTGATAGCCGAGCATCGATTCGAGACTCGGGAGGTCTTCCGTGCTTCTCTGCTCCTCTTGACTCATGTAAGCATTCTGACATAGATTTTTATATGTCAGGTTACTGACATATAGATGCACATGTGCAGATACACACACAGACACATGATGCCGCGCAGTTACGGGGCATCGGGAGAAGGGAGTCATCATGAGCGTGACAGGACTGGATTTCACGGCACTGCAGGTCCGCGACCTCGCGAAATCGGCGGAGTTCTACGAGACCCGGCTCGGACTCACCCGGGCCCCGGCCGGCCCTCCCGGGGCGGTCGTCTTCGCGACCTCCCCGATCCCATTCGCGGTCCGCGAGCCCCTGCACGACGTCGATCTCGATTCGGTGACCACCCCGGGTCTCGGAGTCGCGCTGTGGTTCCGCTGCGATGATGCGCAGGCTCTGCACAATTCACTCGCCGAGGCGGGGGTCGAGATCCTCAGCGAGCCGGCACCGAGCCCCTTCGGTCTGATCTTCGCCTTCGCCGATCCCGACGGCTACCGGGTGACCATCCACGACGAAGGCTGAACTGGGCACAGCGAATCGGACTCACTGACTCACTGCGTCAGCGAGTCGACGATCTTCGCGATCCGCCGGGCCCGGGTCTCCTCGGCCTTGGCCGTGGTCACCTGGCGCACGTGCTCCTTGCGCTTCGAGGGAGCCAGCGCGTCGAAGACCGCGCGGACATCGGCGGTTCTGAGCGCCTCGGCGAGGTCATCGGGCACTGGGGTGTCCCGGGACGAGGTGTCGTGGGTGAGCGTCACCTCGTGGGTCTCACCGCCAGCGACGCCGATGGCCTCCCGGTGCTCCTTGGCCAGTGGGATCAGGAACTTCCCGCCCATCACCGCAATCGTCGAGGGATAGGAGTAGTCCGCGATCGTGACGATCACGGGGACCCGCTTGCCGGCTCCGAAGCCGAGCACGATCTCCTCGGGGACTTCGAGCCGACGTTGTTGCCCAGCGACAGCAGCGTCGTCGTGAATGTGACCATGGGACTCAGTCCTCCTCGGTCTCAGGCTCTCCCTCGGCGTCATCGTCGAAGGCGCGTCCGCGCGGGAACCAGCAGGACACACGCCGAGTGTACTCCACGTATTCGGCCCCGAAGCGGTCCCGGAGATCGGCCTCCTCGTGGGGGCGGATGAGCCAGTTCCAGAGCAGCGAACCCGCCAGAGCGTAGACGACGATCAGCCAGGATCCGATGAGGAGTCCGATCGCCATTCCCTGGCCGATGCCGGCGATGGCCATGGGATTGCGGACGAAAGCATAGGGTCCGCGGACGACGAGGTGGTTGGCCATCTCCGCGGGCAGGGGAGTCCCGGACCCGAAGTTCGCGATCGCCCGAGCCGACCACACGCCGAGCACGGTGGAGAAGGCGAGCAGGGCGAAGCCCGCGACGACGACGAGGATCGGGAACTTGAATGACAGGTTCCAGCGGTCCTCGAGCGCGTTGATGATCGCGGGCAGGACGATGAGGAAGACGCCCCAGAAGATCACGAGCTGGACGGTGGTCCGGACCAGGAGTCGGGAGCGGATGCGCGTGTGCGAGGCCCGGAAGGCGAAGGGGCCGACGATGAGGCGGTGCGAGGGGATGCGGCCGAGCAGCATGAGCGATCCAGCGAGGACGCTGCCGATCGCGGCACCGACCATGAGGATCGCACCGATCCCGCCTGTCGTGGTGACCGTGGCGTAGATGAGCATGAAGATCGCGACGATGACCGTCCACGCCGAGGCGAGCCACACGGCCCAGCGCATGTTGAGGGCGGCAAGGGCCGAGCCGATGACGAAGAGCGGAATGTCGATGATCGAGACGAGCAGCGGGTCGAGGCCGCCGAGCGTCGCTTCCTGCAGGGCTGGAAGCGTGCTGACACCGAGCCACCAGGCGGCCCCCGCGAGGGCCTGGAGGGCGAAGTACATGCGGCCGTGGAAGATGCGCAGCCGGTTCTTCGGCTTGTTCTTGCTGGTCAGGTGCCGGCTCATGCGAGGGCCGTTCCGCGGAAGCACACGGTGGCGGCGCCGCCGACCCAGATCTTCTCGGACTCGGTCTTCTCGGCTTCGCGGGAGATCGAGATGACACCTGCCCGGCCGAGCGCGGTGCCCTGGGTGGCTGTGTAGGAATCGGGGGCGAGTCCGGCGCCGATCAGCCACTGCGCCACCGAGGCGTTGAGGCTGCCGGTGACCGGATCCTCGGCGACACCGACGCCGGGCACGAAGGCGCGGATCTCGTATTCGTGCTCCGAATCCTCCGGGTGTGCGCCGAGCACGCCGAGCTTGGCATCGGGAATCGTCGAGAAGTCTGGCTCGAGGTCGAGGACCTGCGCGGCGCTCGCGATCCGCACGGCCGCCCAGCCGGGTCCGTTGTCGACCCACTGGTGGCCGAGGATCTCCGTGCGGTCGAGGTGCAGGGCGGCCGCGATCTGCTCAACATAGTCCTCGTCGAGGGGGCCGGAGCGGAGGCGTTCGGGGGCCGCGAAGGACAGGGTCTCGGCGGTCACATCTGAGGTCACGGTCGACGGTGAAGCCTGGCCGCCTCTGCGGAGTTCGACGAGTCCGGCACCGCATTCCTGGATGATGCGGCCCGTGGTCCGGGGCGTGCCGCCGGCATCGAGCCAGGCGGCCGCGGAGCCCAGGGTGGGGTGGCCGGCGAAGGGCAGCTCGCGGTGCGGAGTGAAGATGCGCAGCCGGTAGTCGGCCGCGGGGTCGCTCGGCGGAAGGACGAAGGTCGTCTCCGACAGGTTCGTCCAGTTCGCGATCCGGGCCATGTCCGCATCGGAGAGACCGTCGGCGTCGAGGATCACGGCGACGGGGTTTCCGCGATAGGGGATGGCGGAGAAGACGTCGACCTGGGCAAAGGAACGGTTATGGGGCAATTGCACTCCTTCGGCAGAGGTGGCCCGCGCCGTTGTTCGGGGATTGCGCGGCCTCTGCCTCCAGTGTACTGGCCCTCAAGTGCACTGGGCGTCAAGTGCACTGGGCGTCGGCGCCTCACCGTCCGAGGGCGGCGGCGATCCGCTCGGGAGACAGGGCGGCATCGATGGCGAGATGGGCGGCACCGAGGATCGCCGCATCGCCGGCCGCATGTGAGGGGGCGATCGTCAGGTGCTCGGTGGACAGGGGGATCGAACGCGCGTAGACGACCTCGCGGACACCGGCGACGAGGTGCTCGGCCGCCTGGGCCATCGTTCCGCCGATCAGGATGAGCGAAGGATTCATCAGGCTCACGCAGGTGGTGAGGACCTCTCCGAGGTCGCGACCGGCCTGACGAACGAGCTGGATCGCCGTGAGGTCGCCCGCTTTGACCAGTCGGACGACGTCCCCGGGGGTCGCCGCCGGAGTGCCGGTGCGGGTGAGCTCCTCGGCAATGGCCCTGCCGGAGGCGACGGCCTCGAGGCAGCCGCGATTGCCGCAGGCACAGGGAGTCTCTGCGGCTCGGGAGAGTGCGACATGGCCGATGTCACCGGCGGCGCCGTGGGAACCGCGCCGCAGGGAGCCGCCGGAGATGATGCCTGCTCCGATGCCGGTGGCGACCTTGACGAAGATGAGATCGGTGGTCTCCGGCCAGGCGGAGGTCTGCTCGCCGAGCGCCATGATGTTGACGTCGTTGTCGATGAGCACGGGGGCCGAGAACGTCTCCCGCAGCGCTCCGGGCAGGTCGAACCGATCCCAGCCGGGCATGATCGGCGGATTGATCGGTCTGCCCGTCGAGAACTCGACCGGGCCGGGCAGTCCGATGCCCACTCCGACGACCTCGTCGAGGCTGCGCCCGGACTGCTCCAGCAGAAGCAGGGATGACGTGGTCAGCCACTCCATGGCGCTGACCGGACCGAGGGAGATCTCGCGCTCCTCCCCGGTCTCCGCGAGCAGGGTGCCGGTCAGGTCGGTGACGGCGACCCGGGCGTGCGAGGCCCCGAAATCGGCGGCGATGACGACCCGAGCCTGCGGATTGAAGGCGAACTGCGAGCTGGGGCGGCCTCCCGTCGAGGCCGCGGCGTCGACGGGCGAGATGAGTTCGAGTCCGAGCAGCTGATCGATCCGCTGTGCGACGGTGGGGCGGGAGAGCCCCGTCGACTTGGCCAGCTCGGCGCGCGTTCGCGGCTGACCGTCACGGAGCAGTTGGAAGAGTCCCCCGGCGTGGGAGACGTCGACGCTGCTCGAAGTGCTCATCTGGACCATTCATTCAGTAAAACACATTGCAGAAGAGCAACGGTTCGCGAAAGACATTTGAAAAGCTATTGACAAAAGTGGTGAGGCCGTCACCATAATGATCTATGGTCAGTGTTGCTCATACGTCCCAGACGGCACCGAGAATCGGAATGCTCGGTGGCGGCTTCATGGCGCGCACCCACACCCAGGCGGCTCGACTCGCCGGCGCGGAGCTCTCCGTGATCGCCACCTCCGGTCCGGTCGGCAGTGAACGCGCTGCGGCGGCACTGGGCTACGAGGCCGCGACGACGAGCGCGGAGTTGGACGCTCTGGGGCTCGACGTCGTCCACATCTGCACCCCGAACTCCGGCCACGTCGAACAGTCCCTGCGGGCGCTCGCCGCCGGCGCGAACATCATCTGTGAGAAGCCGCTGGCCACCGACGCGGCCTCGGCCCGGTCGATCCTCGACGCCGCACAGGAGAGGGGACTGACCGGAACGGTGCCGTTCGTCTACCGCTACCATCCGATGGTGCGCGAGGCGAGAGAGACGATCCGGCGCGGCGAGGTCGGGCGCATCCTCACCGTCGATGCCCGCTATCTGCAGGACTGGCTGCTCGGGGACGAGGATGACAACTGGCGCGTCGACGCCGGTGCGGGCGGCCCCTCGCGGGCCTTCGCGGACATCGGATCCCACCTCGTCGACCTCATCGAATTCGTCCTCGGGCAGCGCATCGTCGCACTCGCGGCGACGACGCGCACAGTGCACCCCCGCCGAGGTGGGGCCGAGGTGACGACCGAGGACACCGTTGCGATGACCGTCGAGCTCGAGGGCGGAGGGACCGGCTCGGTCCTCGTCTCGCAGCTGGCTCCGGGACGGAAGAACAGCCTCGTCCTCGAGGTCGCCGGGACCGAGGAGAGCATCGCCTTCGACCAAGAGCAGCCGGAGCAGCTGTGGATCGGTCGGCGCAGCGGCAGTCGCCTGATCATGCGCGACCCCGAGGCGCTCAGCCTCGATGCCGCTCGACTCTGCACCGTGCCCGCCGGGCACCCGCAGGGCTACCAGGATGCCTTCAACGCCTTCATCGCCGACTCCTACGCGGTCTTCGCCGGTGAGGAGCGAGAGGGAGTGCCGATGCTCGCCGACGGTGTCCGGGCCGCACTCGTCACCGAAGCCGTGCTGCGCTCGGCGGCGCAGCGGACCTGGGTGGAGGTCGAGCAGCTGTGACGGGCGCGCCTACGTCCGGTGCCCCCGTGCTGTGCGCACGCGGCATCCGCAAGCAGTTCTTCGGCGTCGAGGTTCTGCACGAGGTTTCGCTCGACGTCCACGCGGGCACCGTGCACGGACTCGTCGGCGAGAACGGCGCCGGCAAGTCCACGCTGATGAAGATCATCGCCGGGGTGCACCGACGCGACGGCGGAGAACTGACCATCGACGATCGCCTCGTCGACTTCTCCCATCCCGTCGAAGCGGGCCGAGCGGGGGTCGCCACCGTGTTCCAGGAGTTCAACCTCCTGCCCGACCGCACCGTCGCCCAGAACGTCTTCCTCGGGCGGGAACCTCGCCGGCGCGGTCTCGTCGACGTCAAGGCGATGCGAGCGGACACGCAGGCCCTGCTCGACGACCTCGGCGTGGAGGGAATCACCCCCGAGGCGAAGGTCGGGTGGCTGACGGTGGCCGAACAGCAGATCGTCGAGATCATCAAGGCCCTGTCCGTCGACGCGCGGGTCATCTCGATGGACGAACCCACGGCGGCCCTCTCCGAGGCCGAGGTGGCCGTGCTCTACCGGGTGATCGGGGCGCTGAAGTCCAAAGGCGTGGCGATCATCTACGTCTCCCACAGGCTCCAGGAGATCTTCGATCTGTGCGACACGATCACGGTGCTCAAAGACGGAGCGCTCGTGACCAGTCGCCCGGCGGAAGAATTGGATCATGCCGGCCTCGTCCGCGCCATGGTCGGCAGGCCCATCAGCGCCTTCTTTCCCGAGCCCGAGGAAGGCACGGAGATCGGCGAAGTGGTCCTCGAGGTCCGCGGCGGGGGCAGCGAACAGCTCGACGACATCGACGTGGACCTGCACGCCGGTGAGATCCTCGGCGTCGCGGGACTCCAGGGCTCGGGACGGACGGAGCTGCTCGAAGCGATCTTCGGCGTCGTTCCCTTCACCCGGGGAACGCTGCGCCTGCACGGCTCGACTCTCACCCTGAGATCGGCACGGCAGGGGGTCCGCAACGGACTCGCACTCGTCACGGAGGACCGCAAGGGCACAGGTCTCGCGCTCTCCCAATCGGTGCTCGACAACGCCCTGCTGGCGATCCGAGCGGTGTTCCCCTCCCGGGCCCGGCAGATGCGGGCAGAGGTGCCCGGCATCCTCGAATCCCTCGAGGTGGTCAGCCGCGGCTCGGCCCAGGAGGTGCGCGCCCTCTCCGGTGGGAATCAGCAGAAGGTCGTCCTGGCCAAATGGCTCGCGACCTCCCCGCAGGTGGTGCTTCTCGATGAGCCGACCCGCGGCATCGACGTCGGAGCGAAGATCGCCGTCTACCGACTCATCCGCAGCCTCGCCCGCCGAGGTGTGGCGATCGTCCTCGTCTCCAGCGAGCTGCCGGAGGTGCTGGGCATGTCCGATCGGGTCCTCGTCATGTCCGACGGAAGGGTCGCCGGCCAGCTGCCGCCGAGTTCGACCGAAGAGGAGATCCTCGCTTTGGCAGTCGGGACGGAGAACCAGGTGATCGGCGACGATGCCGGGACGGTGGGGCGGCAATGAGACTGCGGCTGCGCCGACTCGACACCACGGCACTCGTCTACCTCGCGCTCCTCGCCGTCCTCATCATCGCCGCGATCCTCGTCGCCACCACGGGGCGCAGCCTCTTCAGCCCGGGAAACATCAGGGACATCCTCACGGGGATGAGCGTGCTCGGCTTCGTCGCCATCGGCCAGACCCTCGTCATCCTCGGTGCCTCCCTCGATCTCTCGGTTCCCTATGTGATGAGTCTGGCCAGCCTCGTTGCGGCGCAGACGATGAACGGCAGCGATGCGATGGTGGTCCCGGCCGTGCTGCTGACCCTCGTGGTCACTGCCGGCATCGGTCTGGCGAACGGACTCATCGTCACCGTTCTCGGGGTCCACGGATTCGTGGCGACTCTCGGCGTGGGGCTCATTCTCAAGGGGTATCTCGACACGAACTATCAGGGAACGGAGGGCAGCGTGCCCTGGTCGTTCCAGCTCTTCGGCGCCACCGGCATCGGGCCGGTTCCGATCTCGACGATCGTCATGCTCGCGCTCGCCGCCCTCGTCGCCTTCATTCTCGTGCGCACCGCCTTCGGACACCACCTCTTCGCCGTCGGCGGCAGCTCGGAGGTCGCCCGACTCTCCGGGGTCCGGCAGCGGCTGCCGCTCATCGGCGCCCACATCGGCAGTTCAGTGTGCGCCGGACTGGCCGGCCTTCTGCTGGCCAGTCGTCTGGGCGTCGGCAGCCCCACCGTCGGTTCGCAGGGCAGCTACGATCTGCTCTCCATCGCGGCGGTCGTCCTCGGCGGCACGGTGCTCATGGGCGGGCGCGGATCGATCTGGGGGACGATCGGCGGCGTGGCCATCTTCGCAGTCCTCGACAACCTGATGAGCGTCATGCAGTTCAACCCGTTCCTCAAAGACGTCATCCGCGGACTCGTCATCATCATCGCCGTCGCCCTCTACGCCCGTCGCCGGGTCATCGCCCGCCGGATCCGCTTCGCCGCGAACGCACCGGGGCCCAACATCGCCACCGGATCGGCTCCGGCTCCCGCTCCGGCTCCCGCTCCGGCTGCGGCTCCCGCGCCGGCTGCGGAGACGGGAGGGCGATCGCAATGAACGCATCTGCCGCGGAGAACAGATCAGACCGCCTCATGACATTGGTCCGACGCGCTGTTGACCCGAAGGGCATCGTCCTCGTCCTGCTCATCGTGATCCTGACCGCCATCATCGTGCTCAACCCGAGCTTCGCCGAGCCGGGTTCCCTCATGCGCTTCATCCAACGGGTCGCACCGATCGCGATCGTCGCCATCGGTCAGTACTTCGTCATCGTCTCCGGCGAGTTCGACCTCTCGATGGGGGCGGTCGTGACCGCACAGGTGATGACCGCAGGTCACCTCATCGGCGAGGATGACACGAAGACCGGTCCGGTGCTCGTCCTCATGCTCGGCATCGGCATCATCGTCGGCATCGTCAACGGCCTGGCCACCACTCTGCTCAAGGTGCCGTCCTTCATCGTCACTCTCGGCACGATGCTCGTCATCCACGGCGGAGTCATGTGGTGGACCGGTGGGACGGCGACGGGCAACCCCGCCGAGTCCTTCCGGCGGCTCGGGCGGGGCGGGATCGAGGGTCTCCCCGTCGTCGACCTTCTGCCCTACGCGGTGCTCGTCCTCATCGCCGTGATCGTGTTCGCAGTGTGGATCTCCCGCCGGCCCTTCGGACAGACGGTGGTCGCGATCGGCGACAACGCCAGGGCGGCGACCTTCGCGGGCGCGAATGTGTGGCGGACGAAGACCTTCGCATTCGTCCTCTCCTCGCTCTCGGCCACCGTGGCGGGTGTGCTCCTGGCCGGCTATGCGGGCGTGCACCCCTCGGTGGGACAGGGATACGAGTTCACGGCGATCACCGCCGTGGTCCTCGGCGGTGTCGTGCTCGGCGGCGGTCGGGGGACCGTGCTCGGCGCTCTCATCGGCGCCTTCACCCTCGAATCGCTCTTCACCCTGCTCAACTTCACCACGGTGCCGGCGACGATGCGCGACGCGATCCAGGGCGCCATCATCATCGCGGCGGTGGCCTACTCCGGGGTGATCTTCGCGAAACGGCGCAAGCGGCCGAGCGCATCTGACATTGCCAGCGCACCGGACGATGCCACCACCTCGGCGAGGGTCGCCGAGAAGCCAATGACCACCTCGGCGGGGACACCTTCGTCGATCCCACTCACCGGCGGCGACGGCGCCGACCGGACATGACAGAGGAGATTCCATCATGAGAAGAGGCGTGAGAACAGCGGTCGCCATTGCGGGGGCCTCGGCGCTCATCGCACTGGCGGGGTGCACGACGGATCCCTCCGTGGAGCCGGCGGACGAAGGGGACGGAGGTGGGGAGGAGTCGTCGCAGGAATGGTTCGATCAGGAGCTCTATGACAAGCAGTTCGAGGAGCGCGATGTCGTGCCGGAAGGCCCGGAGGACAAACCCTACCTGCAGATGATCAACCCGGAGATGGGCGAGACTTCGGAATTCAAGGCCGAGGGCGAGAAGAAGATGTGCTTCGCGAATGCCTCGATCTCCAACCCGTGGCGCCAGACAGGGTGGATCACGATGAACGAACAGCTGAAGGAGCTGAAGAAGGACGGCGTCATCACGGAGATGGAGACCCGCGATGCGCAGGACAACGATGACACCCAGATCGCCGACATCGACTACTTCATCTCCGAGGGCGACTGCGACGGCTTCATCATCTCGCCGAACTCCACGGCCGCCATCACCCCGGCCGTCGAACGAGCGTGTGAGACCGACAAACCCGTCATCGTCTTCGACCGCGGCGTCGAGACCGACTGTGCGGTGACCTTCATCCACCCGATCGGCGGATTCGCCTGGGGCATCGACACCTCGCAGTTCCTCATCGACAATCTCAGCGAAGGCGACAAAGTTGTGGCCCTGCGCATCCTGCCCGGCGTCGACGTGCTCGAACAGCGGTGGGCTGCCGCGGACAAGCTCTTCGGGGAGGCGGGAATCGAGGTCGTCGACTACTTCACCGAGGGCGATCCGGCCGAGATCAAGAAGGTCGTCTCCGATGAGCTCGCCAAGGGTGACGTGCAGGGAATCTGGATGGACGCCGGAGACGGCGCAGTCTCGGCCATTGAAGCCTTCGAGGATGGCGGCAAGGACTATCCCGTCATGACCGGTGAGGACGAGCTGAGCTTCCTGCGGAAGTGGAAGGAGACGGAGATGACGGCCCTGGCTCCCGTGTACACGAACTTCCAGTGGAGGACTCCGCTGCTGGCCGCGGAGATGATCTTCAAGGGCGAGGAGGTGCCGACCGAATGGGTTCTGCCGCAGAGTCCGATCACTGCCGGCGACCTCGATGAGTACCTCGACCGGAATGAGGGAATGCCCGATGGCCACTATGCGAAGTTCGGCGGCGAGGACATGTCGGGATTCCCCGAGGTGTGGCAGGACAGGGTCATCCCCTGATCATCCTCTGATCGGAGTCTGCAGCCATGAACGAGCCACAGGAGATCGCGGGCGTGCCCGGCCCGACCGGGGTCGGGCCGCGTGAGCTCGGCGTCAACACCTGGGTGTGGGCGTCCCCGCTGACGACTCAGATACTGAAGGATCTGGCGGTCAGAGCCCGGGGGTTCGGGTTTGGTCTGTTGGAGCTGCCGGTGGAGCGCGCGGGCGACTGGGACCCGGACACCGCCGCCGAGGTGCTCGCCGAGTCCGGCATGGGTGCGCGGATCGTCGGGGCGATGGGCCCCGGTCGGGACCTCATCGATCCGAGGTTCCGTGCGAACACCCAGGACTACCTGCGGCACTGCGTGGACGTGGCCCACACCGTGGGATCGCCCACCGTGGCGGGACCGTTCACCGCGGCCACAGGACGGGTCTGGAGGATGGACGCGGCCGACCGCAGGGTGGTCATCGACACCCTGCGGGAGGCGCTGCGCCCGGTGGCCGACTATGCGGCCGAGCGGGCAGTGGCGTTGGCCGTGGAACCGCTCAATCGCTACGAGACCAGCATCATCAACACGGTCGAGCAGGGACTCGACGCCCTGGGCCCCCTGTTGGGCAGCGGCCTCGGTTTGGCCCTCGACAGCTATCACCTGAATATCGAGGAGCGCTCGTCGGCCGCCGCAATCCGCGCCGCCGGGGACCACTGCCTGGTCGTTCAGGTCTGCGGAAACGACAGAGGTCCGGTGGGAGGAGACCGGACCGAGGGGGACCGGCGCTTCTGGAGCGGCTTCCTCGATGCCCTCGACGACATCGGCTACGGGGGGCCGCTGACCCTGGAGAGCTTCACCGCCGACAACGACACGATCGCCGTGGCCGCATCGATCTGGCGGCCGCTGGCGATCAGCCAGGACGAACTGGCCCGGGCCAGCGCCGACTTCCTCACCGAGATGCAGCGTGGTCGGATGAGAGATGCCTCCCCGGCTGAATCACCCGAAGACTCTGCACGCACCGAGAACCCTGCACACATCGATACCCCTGCACACATAGACTCACCTGCAAAGGAGCAGCCATGACCGAGAGTTCGCATCCCGTCACACTCTTCACCGGCCAGTGGGCGGATCTGCCCTTCGAAGAGGTGGCCCGACTGGCCGCCTCCTGGGGCTACGACGGTCTCGAGATCGCGTGCTCCGGGGACCATCTCGATCTGGCTCGGGCCGATGAGGACCCTGCCTACCTGCAGTCCCGCCTCGACATCCTCGACCGACACGGTCTCAAGGTATGGGCGATCTCGAATCACCTGGCCGGGCAGGCTGTGTGCGATGACCCGATCGACTTCCGCCATCGGGCGATCGTGCGCGACTATGTCTGGGGCGACGGCGAGGCCGAAGGGGTCAGACAGCGCGCCGCCGAGGACATGAAGCGTGCGGCCAGGGTGGCGCGCAGGCTCGGCGTCGACACGGTCGTCGGGTTCACCGGCTCGAAGATCTGGCCCTATGTGGCGATGTTCCCTCCCGTCCCCGCCGAGGTCATCGACTCAGGCTATGAAGACTTCGCCGAGCGGTGGAATCCGATCCTCGACGTCTTCGATTCCGAAGGGGTGCGCTTCGCCCACGAGGTCCACCCCTCCGAGATCGCCTACGACCACTGGACGACGGTGCGAACCCTGGAGGCGATCGAGCACCGTGAGGCGTTCGGTCTCAACTGGGATCCCAGCCACCTGCTCTGGCAGGGGATCGACACCATCGGATTCATCACCGACTTCGCCGATCGCATCTATCACGTCGACTGCAAGGACACCCGACTGAGACCGGCCAGCGGCCGCAGCGGGATCCTCGGCTCGCACCTGCCCTGGGGAGACCCGCGGCGCGGCTGGGACTTCGTCTCCACGGGTCACGGCGACATGCACTGGGAGGACGCGTTCCGCGCGCTCGCCTCGATCGGCTACACCGGTCCGATCTCCATCGAGTGGGAGGACGCCGGAATGGACCGACTCCACGGGGCCGCCGAGGCGGTCGCGAAGATCCGCGAACTGCTGTGGAAGCGCCCGGAGACCGCCTTCGACGCGGCGTTCTCGAACCAGTGACTCGCCCCTACTTCACACTGCCCGTGGTCAGGCCGCCGACGAGGCGCTTCTCGATGAGCATGAACAGCAGCACCACCGGCAGGATGCCGACGATCGAGACCCCGAAGACGTACTGCCAGCTCGTCTCGTACTGACCGACGAACTTCGTCAGCGCCACCGAGATCGGCTGATTGCCCGCCGTGGAGAGGATGACGAGCGAGGCCGCGAACTCGTTCCAGCAGGCCACGAACGTGAACACGATCGCCGTGACGATCCCCGGCCACACGAGGGGGAGGTTGATCCGGAACAGGACGGCCAGCTGGGATGCGCCGTCGAGTCGGGCCGCCTCGTCGATCTCCTTGGGGATCCCGGCGAAGAAGGAGTGCATGATCCACGTTGCGAAGGACAGGTTGAAAGCCGCATTGACGAGGATCATCGCCGCCCAGGTGTCGCCGAGGCCGAGGATCGAGAACTGCCGGAACAGGCCCGAGGTCAGCACCGCCGGCTGGAGCATCTGGGTGACGATGACGAGGAACATGAAGACCATCCGGCCGGGGAACCGGAACCGGGCGGTGTAGTAGGCGGCGGGCAGGGCGACGACGAGGACGAGCAGGGTCGCGCAGACCGAGATGATGACCGTGGAGATCATGTTCTGGGCCAGCGGCGTCTCCGGAGTCGACCACATCGACGCGAAGTTCTCCCAGTGCCACTCCTGCGGGAAGTACGTGGGGTCGACGGACCTGATCTGCGACTTCGTCTTCACCGAGCCGAAGACCATGATGAGGTAGGGCAGGATGAACACGGCCAGGACGACGAGGCCGACGATCATCCGCCCGATCACGGTGCCCAAGGGCACCTTGTCCTCGGTGTAGCGCTTCGTCCGCCGAGGCGGGGCCTGAGTTCCAGGGGCGGTGTCCTGAGTTCCGGGGGCCGTGTCCTGGGTGTTCCGGTCGAGCGAGGCCGACATCTCAGACCTCCTTGAGGGGTTTGACGACGCGGACGTAGACGATGACGATGATGATGACGATTGCGAAGGCGATCACCGAGAGCGCACTGGCGACGTCGACCTTGCGCTGGAGTTCGATGTACTTGAAGATCATCGTCATGATCGTGTCCGCCCCGTAGCCGGGGATCGATCCGGTCATCACCTTCAGTATCGGCAGGGAATTGAACACGTTGATGATGTTGATGAGCACCGCGACGCTCAGCGCCCCGCGCAGCTGCGGGAGGATGACCGCGAAGTAGGTGCGCACGGGACCCGCCGCGTCCATCCGCGCGGCCTCGATCGTCTCCCGCGGGATCGTGGCCAGGCCCGCCAGCAGCGTATAGGTGGTGAAGGGCAGGGACACGAAGATCGCGATGACGATCGACCACAGGAAGGCCGTGGTCGGATTCTTCGTCCACCCGTAGCCGGCCGGATTGTCGATCAGCCCGAGGTCGACGAAGAACTTGTTGACCACCCCGAAGTACGGTTCGAGACCGTAGTAGAAGACCATGGTCGTCATCACCACCGAGGCGGCCCACGGGATGATCACGGCCAGCCGGACCAGCTGCCGACCGGGGAAGGCCTTGTTGAGCACCTGCGCAAGCCCGAGCGAGATGACCACGGTGAGACCGACGACGGCGACGACCCAGATCACAGTGCGGCCGATGATCGGCCAGAACTGCGAGAAGCCGAACACCGTGGCGTAGTTGTCGAAGCCGACCGAACCCTTGTCGAGCCCGGAGATCGCGAGATCCCGAGTCGAGTTGAACAGCATCAGCCCGGCAGGGAAGAACACGACCCCGACGATGAGTACGAGCGCCGGGGCCAGCCACGGCAGAGCCTTGAGGGTGTCACGCCACGTGGTCCGGCGCCCGGAACCCGAGCTCCGCTGCTTGGAACCCGGGCTCTTCGGTGCGGAGCCCGAACTGCTCGGTTTGGAACTCAGGCTCACCCTTCGTCGACCTGATCCTGGATCGACCCGAGCACCTCGTCGGCGGGCTTGGACTCGAGCTCACCGAAGGTGGACTTGAAGGCGCCGTCGGTGGCCGACCACTTCGAGTTCGTCGAAGGGTAGAACTGCGCATCGGGCATGAGATCGAGGAACGGTTTCAGATCCTCGTTGTCGGCGAGCTCCTCCGAGCCGGACTTCGTCACCGGCAGGAAGCCTTCGGCCTCGACCCAGGGCAGATAGTTCTCAGCGGTGTAGAAGTAGTCGAAGAACTTCGTGATCGCCTCGGCCTTGTCCCCGTCGTTCTGGAAGGCCATGAGCTGATCGCCGACCCCGAGGGTCATCGGCGAGCCGTCCTTGGTCGGAATCGGCACCACCGAGTAGTCGAGGTCGGGATTGGAGTCCTTGATCTGGCCGACCGTTGGGGGCAGACCGACCTGCATGCCGATCTTGCCCTGGACGAAGATGTCGAGCAGCGGGGTACGCTGGGAGGAGCCCGGATCGTCCTGGGTCGCGCCTTCGTCGATCATCTTCTTGATCTGCTTCGCGCCCTCGAGGTTCTCAGGCGTGTCGATCGTGATCTCCTTCTCGTCGCCGAAGGTCCCGCCGGCGCCCCACAGCCAGATCGCCGCCTCGGCCTGGGCCTCTTCGGACCCGAGCGGCATGCCGTAGCCGGCCACTCCGTCGCCGAGTTCGGAGACCTTCTTCGACGCGTCGAGGAGTTCGTCCCAGTCCTTGGGCGCCTCCTTCACCCCCGCCTCGTCGAGGAGTTCGTTGTTGACGAACAGCGCCCTGGTCGAGGCGATGAGCGGCACCGCATAGGCGGTGCCCTCGAGGGTCTCATTGTCGAGGAAGCCCTCGTCGAAGTCCTGGAACGTCTCGGGGCTCGTGACGTCCTCGGCCTTGTAGAGCAGATCATCGGAGGCGAAGCCGGCGAAAGGCCCGCCGTTGTAGATGTCGGGGGCCTCGCCGGCCTGGATCTTCGTCGACACGACCTTCTCGAGGTTGTCCCAGGATTGGACCTCGAGGTTGACGGAGATGTCCTCGTTCTCCGCCTCGAAGCCCTCGATCACGTCTTCCCAGAGTCCCTTCGTGACATCCGAGTAGGTGGGGACGAGGAAGTCCAGGGTGGTCTTTCCGCTCTCGTCGCCGGAATCGGACCCGCCGAAGCCGCAGCCGGACACCGTCAGCGTCAATGCTGCCGTGGCGGCGATGGCCCCGAGTGTGCGTGTTCTTCTCATGAGCAGTTCTCCATTGAACGTATCGTCGGTCGACCTTCCCGGTCGCCATCGGTTGCCCGCGTCGATCGGAACAGTCGCATTGAAAGAAAGTATGCTGTGAGTGGAGTCACAAATCAAGTATATAATCGCTATTGTGAAGTGATTCCGTGAATATCAATCACATGAATGGATCTTTCTGATAGTTCTCAATCACAAATCTGCCGAGTTCGGTGGTTGAGGACACGGTAGGGAACGGCAGGCAACAGAAAGGCGAAGGAGCCCCATGGTCAATGTTTCGCTGCGCGAGGTGAGTCTGAGCTATCCGGGAACGGAGCGGCCGGCGGTCGCTGACGTCGACCTCGAGGTCGCGGACTCCGAATTCCTCGTCCTCGTCGGCCCCTCGGGCTGCGGGAAGTCGACGACCCTGCGGATGCTCGCGGGTCTCGAATTCCCCACCTCGGGCAGCATCCTCTTCGACGGTGCCGATGTCACCGATGTGTCCCCGACGACCCGCGACGTCGCCATGGTCTTCCAGTCCTACGCCCTCTACCCGCATATGAGCGTTGCGGAGAACATGGAGTTCTCCCTGAAGAACACGGGCGTGGCGAAGGACCGGCGTCGGGAGCTCGTCGCCGAAGCCGCCGCAATGCTCGAACTCGAGGACCTCCTCGGCCGGAAGCCGAAGGCGCTCTCCGGCGGACAGCGGCAGCGGGTGGCGATGGGCCGGGCGATCGTGCGCCGGCCGCAGGTCTTCCTCATGGACGAACCCCTGTCGAATCTCGACGCGAAGCTGCGCGTGCAGACCCGCGCCCAGATCTCGGCCCTGCAGCGCAAGCTCGGGGTGACCACCGTCTATGTCACCCACGACCAGACCGAGGCGATGACGATGGGCGATCGGGTGGTGGTGATGAACGAGGGCCGGATCGAGCAGGCCGGCACCCCGCGCGAGCTCTACAACTCCCCGGCCACGCTGTTCGTCGCCGCGTTCATCGGCTCGCCGACGATGAACCTCATTCCGGCCACGCGCGGAGCCGACGGCACGGCGGTCGGCGCGGGAGTCTCGGTTTCCCTGCCCCGGGATCTGCCGGAATCGGGGGAGGACATCGTGCTCGGCATCCGGCCCGAGGATCTGGCCGTCTCACCAGGGGAGGGCACGAGCGAACTCGAACTCGAGATCTCGCTCGTCGAGGAGCTCGGCTCCGACACCTTCGTCTACGGCACCACCCCCGAGCAGGATCCGCTCAAGCTCAGCGAGAAGCCCGTGGTCGCCCGGCTGAGCAAGGGCGGAGTGCCGAGGCGAGGGGAACGGATGAGCGTCCACATCGATCCGGCACAGGTGCGCGTCTTCGATGCCCGGACCGAGCGGCTTCTGGTCTGAGTGCGGCTCGAGCAACCGCCTCGGCGGGACCGGTGAACGGAGCGCGAACGCGTTCACGTTCTCGTGGGCTGTCGTCCACCTCAGGACGTTCGCCGAGGTGACGCGGCCGCAGCCATCCCGCGTGCCTGTGCCGCACGTCCCGGCTGTGCGGGTGTGATTCACCCGCATCGGCCGCGTTCACCTGCCCGATCGCGGCTGTTCAGCGACAGCGGAGTCGCGGTTCATCCTGCCTGGTGACAATGACCGAGGTCGTCCAGCCGGACGGCCGGAGTCGACCGAGGCGGAGGATGGGAATGAAGGCAGCGCTCACCCCGTCCGAGGTGCAGGATCCGCCCGCGCAGAAGGCGGCACGGCATCGCCGAGGTGTGCGCGAGTGGGCGACGTTCCTCGCCTTCCTCGCCCCGAACGTCCTCCTCATCCTTGCGTTCATCTACTACCCGCTGGCCTCGAACATCTACTATTCGATGCTCGACTGGCGCCTCGGAGCGGCCAGCGCGGATTTCGTCGGACTGAAGAACTACCTCACTCTCTTCACCTCGCCGACCGGGCTCGATATGTGGCGGGTGACGCTGATCTTCACGATCAGCACCGTCGTCATCTCGATGGCGATCGGCCTGCTCCTCGCCCTCGTGCTCAACCGGAACATCCCGGGACGGACCTTCGCCCGCACCGCCGTCTTCTCGCCCTATGTGCTCTCCGGGGTCGGGGTCGGCATGGTCTGGAACTTCATCTTCGATCCGCAGATCGGTCTGCTCTCCCACGTCTTCGCCTTCTTCGGGGCGAACTCGCCGGACTGGTACCTGGACAAGAATCTTGCTCTCGTCATGGTCATCGTCGTCTACATCTGGAAGAACCTCGGCTACTGCGCGGTGGTCTACCTGGCCGGACTGCAGTCGATCCCGAAGGACCTGCTCGAGGCCGCGGCCATCGACCACGCCGGTCCTGTGCGCCGCTTCTTCACGATCAGCTTCCCGCTGCTGGGTCCGACAACGTTCTTCCTCATCATCACCACGATCCTCTCCTCGATGCAGGCCTTCGACATCCTGCGGATCATGACGCCGACCGGACACGGGACGAACACCATCGTCTTCGAACTCTTCCTCCAGGGCTTCGGCGTCTACCAGCGGGCAGGCTACTCCGCGGCGATCTCGGTCGTCCTCTTCCTCGCGCTCTTCATCATCACCACGGTGCAGATGCGCTTCGTCGAGCGGAAGGTCCACTACGCATGAGCGTCGAATCCAGGAACGAAGCGAACCCCGGCGCCGAGGCGGGGGCTGGGAATGCGGGCATCATCGCAGGGACCGGGGCAGGGGTTGCCAGGACCGGGGCAGATACCTCCGGCGCTGTCGCCGGGGTCTCCGGGACCACCTCGGCGCGGGGTGGATCGGGTCGATCCGGCCGAGGCCCCGCCTGGCGCGAGGCCTTCACCCCACGGCATCTGGGTGAGACGATCCTCACCGGCTACCTGCCGCTGCTCATCGCGCTCGCGGTCATCGTCCTGCCGCTGGTGTGGATGGTCATCGCCTCGTTCAAACCGCCGGGCGAGATCGTCACGCTGACCCCGACCCTGTGGCCGCAGGAGCCGACGGCGGACAACTATGCGGCGGTCGCCGATCGCGTGCCGCTGGGACGGATCCTGCTCAACAGCATCATCGTCACCGCCGTCGGCTCGCTCATCAAGGTGGTCCTGGCGATCACCTCGGCGTATGCGCTGGTCTTCATCAAGGTGCGGTTCAAGAACATCATCTTCCTCGGCATCCTCGTCGCCCTGATGGTTCCGCCCGAGGTCGCGCTGCTGCCGAACTATATGACGATATCCGCCCTCGGCGGGCGCAACACCCTGTGGGGGATCCTGCTGCCGGGACTGGGCACGGCCTTCGGAACGTTCCTGCTGCGGCAGCAGTTCAAGACCCTGCCGATCGACATGCTCGAGGCCGCGGAACTCGACGGCGCGGGCCACTGGAAGAAGCTGTGGAAGATCGTCGTCCCGGTCTGCGCACCGGCGATCGCCACCGTCGCCCTGGTCACGATCGTCACCGAGTGGAATTCGTTCATGTGGCCGCTGGTCATCACCGACACCCCGGAGAACATGACCTTGCCGGTCGGGCTCAACCTGCTCCAGTCCGTCGAGGGGCAGACCGGCAGCTACGGCTACCTCATGGCAGGCGCCGTGCTCGTCATCGTGCCCGTCCTCATCGTCTTCGCCGCCCTCCAGCGCCACATCGTCTCGGGCCTGACCCAGGGCGCGGTGAAGTAGTGACCAGCACCTGAACCATCCCAGCCAACCTGAACCAGTACAGCCAACCTGACCATTCCAGCCACCTGAACCACCGCTCTCAAGGAGAAGAACATGTCCCGCACCAGCAAGCGCTTCGTTCTCGGCGCATCAATCCTCGGTCTCGCGACGCTCGGCATGAGCGCCTGCGGACCCAGCGTCGGTTCGGATTCCGCTGCGGAGACCGATGTCGACTACTCGGATGTTGAGCCCGCCGACAAGATCACCTTCTGGACGAACCACCCCGGCGGGTCCATGGACATCGAGAAGCAGATCGTCGCCGACTTCAAGAAGGAGTCCGGCATCGACGTCGAACTCGTCACCGCGGGGGCGAACTACGAAGAGGTCTCGCAGAAGTTCCAGACCGCGCAGAACTCCGACGAGGTCGGCGACATGGTCGTCGTCTCCGATGCCACCTGGTTCACGAACTTCGCCAACGACTCGCTGCTGCCCGTCGACAAGGTCCTCGAATCCGCCGAGTCGGACACCTCGACCTACCAGGAGACACTGTTCGACGACTACCTCTACGAGGACGCCCACTACGCGGTGCCCTACGCCCGGTCGACCCCGATCTTCTACTACAACAAGGACCACTACAAGAAGGCCGGACTCGATGACAAGGCCCCTGCCACCTGGGAGGACGTCAAGGCCAACTCGGAGAAGCTGCAGGAGAAGAAGACCGCGAAGTCGGCACTGAGCTACCCGAAGGAAGACGCCTACCCGGCGTGGATCCTCGGCAACATGGTCTGGGGCTACGGCGGCGGCTGGAGCAGCGACTGGGACATGTCGGCGATGACGAGCCCCGAGACCGTCGAGGCCGTCCAGTTCGCGCAGGATTCGACGAAGGACGGCTGGGCGAACGTCTCCAGCGGCGTCCCCGAGGATGACTTCGCCGCCGGTGCGACCAGCCAGGTGCTCGGTTCGACCGGTTCGCTGGCCGGCATCCTCGAATCCGCTGACTTCGAGGTCGGCGTCGGCTTCCTGCCGGGCGGACCGAAGGAGACCGACAAGGTCGTGCCCACCGGCGGTGCCGGCGTGGGGATCTCGGCGAAGTCGAGCCCGGAGGAGCAGCTCGCCTCGGCGATGTTCCTCGATTACCTGACGAACTCCGAGAACACGGCCACGTTCTCCGAGGGCACCGGCTACCTGCCTGTGCGCACGGACGCCGATATGAGCAAGGTCTACGAGAAGACCCCGCAGTTCGAGGTCGCGGTCGACCAGCTCGAGAAGACCCGCACCCAGGATCCGGGCCGAGTGCTCCTGCCCGGCGGTGACACGACGATCGCGAAGTCGCTGCAGAAGATCCTCACCTCGGATGCCGATGTCACCGAGGAGCTGCAGGGCGCCCAGGACGAGCTGCAGGGCCTCTACGACAACGATCTGCCGGACAAGCTGAAGAACTGAAGCCACCTTCCCGACGACAAGACACAGGAGACCGCACGATGGTCAACGTCACCCTCACAGATGTCAGCCTGAGCTACCCGCAGGCCGAGACCCCCGCGGTTGCGGGGTTCGATCTCGACATCGCCGACGGGGAGTTCCTCGTCCTTGTCGGTCCCTCGGGGTGTGGGAAATCGACGACGCTGCGGATGCTCGCCGGTCTCGAGCACCCCACGTCCGGACGGATCGTCTTCGGTTCCCAGGACGTCACCGAGGTGGGGGCGAAAGACCGGGACGTGGCGATGGTGTTCCAGTCCTATGCGCTCTACCCGCACATGAGTGTGGCCGGCAATCTCGAGTTCTCCCTGAAGAACGCTGGCGTGCCCAAGGCCGAGCGGGTGACCCAGGTCGAGACGGCCGCGGCGATGCTCGAGCTCGATGGTCTGCTCGATCGCAAGCCGCGCGAGCTCTCGGGCGGGCAGCGGCAGAGGGTGGCGATGGGCCGTGCGCTGGTGCGATCGCCGCAGGTCTTCCTCATGGACGAACCGCTGTCGAACCTCGATGCGAAGCTGCGCGTGCAGACCCGTGCGCAGATTGCTGCGCTGCAGCGCAAGCTCGGCGTGACCACCGTCTATGTCACGCATGATCAGACCGAGGCGATGACGATGGGGGATCGGGTGGTGGTGATGAATGGCGGCCGGATCGAGCAGGTCGGCACCCCGCGTGAGCTCTACGATCACCCGCGCTCGCTGTTCGTCGCCGGGTTCATCGGCTCGCCGACGATGAATCTGCTCAATGCACGCCGGGCCGAGTCGGGGCTGGTCGTCGGCGACGCTCGGGTGCCGCTCGTTCGGAATGCTGCCGACACCCCCGCCGAGGTGGTCCTCGGGGTCCGCTCGGAAGACCTGCGTCCCAGCGGCGAGAGCGAAGCGGCCCTGGCTCTCGACATCGATCTCATCGAAGAGCTGGGCTCGGACACCTATGTCTACGGGTCGCTGGCCCGGACCGAGGGCGGCGGTTCAGCGGACATGGGCGGGACCGGAACGGTCGGCCACCTCGGCGAGCGTCCTTTCGTCGTCCGTCTGCCGAAGGGATCGACGCCCAAGCGCGGGGATCGGATGTGGCTGGCTCTCGACCCGGAGCGCGCCCGGATCTTCGACCCCGAGACTCAGCTGGCTATCGCCTGAGGACGCCGCTCAGGGTTGATTCATAGACTTGGCGGCTATGGATCTGAAACAGGGAGCGGCGACGTGGTGGGAGGCCATCACGTCCGGATTCGGGCGTCAGGACGGCCTCGAACTCGATGTTCTGCGACTCGTCCTCGTGGTCGGCATTCCCCTGGTGGTGACGCTGACGCCGGGAGTCTGGCGCTTCTTCGGGATGTTCGTGACCTTCGTGCACGAGCTCGGGCACGCTTTCGCGGCACTGATGACGGGGCGTGTGGTCAAGGGAATCTCGCTGAACTTCGATCATTCCGGGCAGATGAACTCCTTCGGCCGGGTCGGCTTCTCGGCCACCTGGGCCGGGTTCTGGGGATATCCGGCACCCGGCGTGCTCGGATTGGTCCTCATCACCTCGGCGGTGTTCGGCTGGGCGCCTTTGGCTCTGTCGATCGGGGCCCTGATCCTGTTGGTCGCGCTCATCTTCATCCGCAATGTCGCCGGTGCCGTCATCGCCGTGATCACGGCCGTGGCGGCGCAGCTCGTCGTCGTGTTCCTGCCGCTCGAGTGGATCTCGGTGTTCGTGGCCGCACTGGGCACGGCGCTGGCCATCGGCTCGCTCAAAGACCTCGTCAAGGTCATCCGGGTCCACACGCGCAGGCGCGGTGTGCAGCAGTCCGATGCCTATATCCTCAGCCGAGGTTCGAGCCTTCCAGCCGGGGCTTGGCTGACACTGTTCGCCCTGGTCATCGTGGCATGTGCGCTGGGGTCCGGATGGATTCTGTATTCGGCGCTCGCGCTCGGGTGAGTGCTGAGGTCGGGTGGGGCTGAAGTCGCCCATTCTGCGCGCGGTCGGCGGAGATTCGCGGTCGCCTGTTCTGCTCACACCGAACCGCTCATTCTGCTGACACCTGAATCGCCCGATCTGCGCGGCCGAACCTCCCAATCTGCGCGCGGCCGAACCGCATGTTCTGCGTGCGGTCGAACCGCCCATTCTGCGTGCGGTCGGCTCCGTCCGCCCCTCGGGTATCCGAACCTCGCGTCAGTGCCGAGTGAGACAATCAGGACATGACGCCGAAGCCGAGATATGCCGCCGTTCTGTTCGACAGCGATGGAGTCCTCGTCGAATCCGAGAGCATCACGAACGAAGTCCTGCGTGAGATGCTCGCGGACCTCGGGTGGCAGCTGTCGCGAGAAGAGTCACTGGCACGTTTTGTGGGCAAGATGCTTCGGGACGAGGCCGATGTCATCGAGGAGCACACCGGATACCGCATCGATGCCGACTGGCTGTCCGAGTTCCGGCAGCGTCGCAATGTCGCGCTCGAAGCGTCCCTCAAGGCGATTCCCGGTGTGGTCGAGGCCGTGCGTGAGCTGTCTCTGGCCTATCCGGGAAAGCTTGCGTGTGCGTCGAGTGCGGATCGGCCGAAGATCGAACTGCAGCTGAAGAAGGTCGGTCTGTTCGAATCGTTCGAGGGCAGGATCTTCTCCGGCATGGAGCTGCCGCGCTCGAAGCCTGCCCCCGATGTCTACCTGGCGGCTGCCGATTTCCTGGAGGTCGACCCCGCCGAGGCGGCTGTGATCGAAGATTCCCCGACCGGAGTCATCGCCGGAGTTGCGGCGGGTTCGCATGTTCTCGGATTCAGCCCGGATTCCTTGGTTCACCAGAGTCCTGAGACGCTGCTGGCGGCGGGGGCGGCCGAGGTGTTCACCTCGATGGATGATCTGCCGGAGCTGCTCGTGGAGTAGGGCGAGGACGGAACAGCGTGGGCTCGTGCCGCCGACCGCTGGGCGGAACCGATGTTCGTGAGTGCGTTCTCCCTGCCTGAAAGTCGATCATTCATTTGAATGATATGTGATTGTCGTTCGATTGTTTACCGAATTGTGACATTCATTCTTCGCAATCATTAGTAGACTGGATAAAAGCACCCACACCGTCGTGGAGAGCAGGTGAAACCGATGAAGGATCCAGATGATCCTGGTACCAAAGGCCCCACCCCTGCACCCGAACCTGACCCGACTGCATCGCCCGAAACCACATCGTCCGAACTGGTCCCCGACACCGGACAGATCGGCAATGTCATCGATCCGCCCACAGTGGGGCCGGACTCACCGCGTCGCCTCGATGTTGCTCCGGACTCGCTGTTGGCCGTCCTGGCACATGTGGTGAAGGCCTCGACGATGACGCAGGTGATTGAGTACCAGGCCATCGGCAACGTGTTCATGGCCGAGACGATCCAGCAGCTCAACTTCGCCGCCAACGGGGTCGACGGCCTCTATGACTACGCTTCGTTCACCGACACCGTCGAACGATTCCTCTTCGTCGAGGCAGCCAAGGAAGATGTCCCGGATCCCGATGCGCCGTCGCCGCGGGAATCGTATCGAAGCAAGCTCGATGGTCTCCGCGCACTCTTGGCCGCAGACGGTGCGGCTCCCGCTGCCGAGGTCGTCACCGAGTCGGAGTTCGAAGTCGCCGGTGAAGTCGAGACAGACCAGGATGTCGAGGCCGACCGGGAAGCCGCTGCCGAGGTGGAGGGAGTCAAAGCTGATACGGAGGCGGAGAAGCTCGAGGCTGAAGTTGAGGCTCCCACTGAGTCCGAAGCCGGCCCTTCGCTCGAGCCAGTTCGTGAACTGCCGATCTTCCCCCGGTTCCGTCTCGATCAGACATTCTCCGGATGGGTGAGAGGTCTGGCGGAGACCGATGACATCGCCGAATTCACCACTGTGCTCGGCGCGACGATCGATCACGCCTACGGCAGAATCACCACGGCCATGATGCTCAACCACGGCCTGCCCCGGTTTTCGGCCCGGGTCTTTGCGGGCGAGTTCACCATCGAACACCTCGACGCTGTTTCGAGGGCCGCCAGGGATCTCAAATTCGAGCACTTTCCGTTCCTCGACGCCTACCTGGCCCAGCGCCGTGCCGATGTCACGATTGAGACGTTCCGCAGGTCTGTGAACACGAAGGTCGCCGCTCTTGAGCCCGTTGAGGACAGGCTCAAGGAAGCGTCGAAGCGTCGGCGTGTTGACATCACGACCTATCCGGACGGCACTGCGGCCGTGACTCTGTCGGGTCCTGCTGCGGAGCTCAAGGCGTATTTCCTTCGGTTGGAGGCCTTCGCGAGAGCGATCGCGTCGGGCCAGATCGCCGAGTTCACCACCGAGGATACGTCGAGTATGGATGTGGTCGATGAACGGAGCATCAATGCCCTCATGTTCGACATTTCGACCCGCACTCGGCCTCAGCTGACGATCGAGGTCACCACTCACGACACCACCACCGGACAGACGACGACCGACGAGATCCCCCTCAACATTCCCGAATCGAAAGAGACCAGCCCGGTGGGAATCGTCGCCGCGGCTCGCGACCAGGCCGATGCGGCACGTGCCGCGGCCGAATCCGCAGCGAATATCGAAGAGGCCGCGAACACCGGGACTGCCGAGACCGGTGTCGCCGACGGCGAGGTCGCCGAGACCGGAACCGAACATGGTGCGGTGAAGGTATCGACGACCATCAATCTGGTTCTGCCGACACAGGGGCAATGGATGGCCGGACAGGGCAAAATGCTCGTCACCGTTCCATTCCTCACCCTCGCCGGAAATGCCGAACTGCCCGGCGTCTTCTCCGACGGCGCCCCGGTCCCGGCCGACGCGGTACGCGCCATCGCCAAGGAATGCCCGACCTGGACGAGGATCCTCACCGACCCCGCCACCGGGACCCCGATCGATGCGAAAGCCACCAACTACGCCATCCCCGCATCCGTGCGGAGGGTCCTGATTGCGAAGTGGCAGTCATGCACCACCCCCGGATGTACCCGCCGAGCCGAGACCTCCGAGATCGATCATCTGATCTCGTACGATCACCAACGCCCTGACCAGGGCGGACTGACGACATTCATGAATACCCACCCCCTCTGCAAACAGCACCACCAGGGGAAGACCGACCGCAGATACAGTGTCCGCAAGACCTCGGACGGGTGTGTCGAATACGTGTTCAAACACGGAGTGACCACGAATGTGGCACCGGCAGATCAGCCGATCAATGTCGAACATGCCAGGCTTATCGAGAAACTGGGACGGCCGCCTGATCCGGATGGTTCTCCCGGATCGGACGCACCTCCCGATTCGGATGATCCTCCCGATTCGGATGGGCCACCACCCGGACCAGATGCTTCACCACCCGGACCGGGCAGCGGGCCACCGACTGGATCATCGCCGTCACCGGGCACGAGCCCTCCAGCATCAGCGACGGACCCGCTACCTCGGACAGGGGCAGCCCCGCCCGATGGCACCGATACCCTCTTCGACGCTTCGGTTCGACCTCCACGGACACCCAATCCGAGAGTTCGTCCGCCGGGCAGGGAGGGTTGGTCGTCCGGGAAGGAAGACCGATCGCCGGGCAACGAGTATCGCCCACCCGAACAGTCGAAGAGATCCACAGGGCGACGGAGTCGCAGGGTCGCCAGGGAATCAGGGAAATCGATCGATCCCTGGTCCGCGAACGGACGATCGCATGACTCCTACTGGAATCGCGACGAACCCCCACCCTTCTGAACGCACTTCGCTGAGGCGACGACATCGACGGCAACGTCGACGGAGGCATCGCCTCAGCGGAATGCTCGGGTACTCAGACCTCGTCCTCCTGGATCACACGGCGGACGTCGTCCTGGGTCTTGACTTCGCCGTTCTTGGCCGCTTCGATGACCTTCTCGTGCTGTTCGTCGGTGACGACGGGGACCTCTTCGCCGTTGCAGTCGACGATCTTGCCGTCCTTGACGGTATCGCCCTCGGTGAGAATCGCCTCGTGATCGACGAGTCGCTGCAGCTCTTCCTTGCGGATGACTCGGCCCGTGCCTGCGACGAATACCGAGCGATCGGAACGGTCCTTGGACTTGGCTCCGATGTGATTGAAGACCAGGTTGAGCAGCACCGCCATGAGCGTCGCCGAAGAGATGCCCGAGTGCAGGATGATGCCGACCCAGGAGGGGAACGAGTTGTAGAAATCGGGCTCGACGACCGGAATGATGCCGAAGGCCAAGGACACGGCTACGATGATCATGTTGAGGTTGCCTTCGTACTCGACCTTCGACAGGGTGCGAATGCCGGACGCGGCGACCGTGCCGAACAGGACGATCCCCGCACCGCCGAGCACCGGAGAGGGAACCGCCGCGACCACGCCGCCCATGACCGGCAGCAGGCCGAGGACCAAGAGGATCACACCACCGGCGGTGACGACGAAGCGCGACTTCACACCGGTGATCGCAACGAGTCCGACGTTCTGCGCGAAGGCGGACTGAGTGAACGAATTGAACACCGGCGACACAGCTGAAGACAGCATGTCGGCGCGCAGGCCATTGGATATCCGCTTCGAGTCGACCTTGGTCTTGACGATCTCGCCGACGGCGATGATGTCGGCAGTGGTCTCGGCGAAGGTGACGATGATGACGATGAACATCGAGATGATCGCCGCCGCGGAGAATGTCGGCCAGCCGAACGCGAAGGGCTCAGGGAAGGCGAAGATGCCGCGAGCGAAGACCTCCGAGAAGTCTGCCCATCCGAAGATCGCGCAGACGATGGTGCCGATGACGATTGCCAGCAGAATTGAAAGACGAGAGACCGTCGCAACTGGAATCCTGCTGAGGATGAGCACGACTGCGAGGGTGCCGACGGCGATGAGGATGTTGCGTGCGCTGCCGTAGTCGGCCGCCTCGGCGTTGCCGCCCATCGCCCACCCCGCCGCGACCGGCATGAGTGAGAGTCCGATCGTCGTGATGACGGTGCCGGTGACCACGGGCGGGAAGTACTTGACGATGAGGGCGAATGCCGGAGCGACGACGAGGCCGATCACCGAGGCGACGATGACGGAACCGAAGACCGCCGGGAGTCCGTCCCCACCGGCGAGGATCGAAGTCATCGTCGCGACACCGGCGAAGGACACGCCCTGAACCAGGGGCAGCTGGGACCCGAAGAAGGGGACGCCCCAAGACTGCAGTATCGTCGCCAGACCACCCATGAACAGGCATGATGCGATGAGGATGCTGATGCCGTTGGGGTCGAGCCCGGCCGCGTTGCCGATGATGAGCGGCACGGCGATGATGCCGCCGTACATGGTGAGGACGTGCTGAAGTCCGTAGGCGAATGAGGATCCGACGGAGAGGCGCTCGTCCTCCGGACGGAGTGCCTTCTTCGTGGACTGTTTGGGTGCCGACATCTATCTCTCCGTTGAGCTCTGCCGAATCGTCTGATTCGGTTCTCTCTGCGCCGATGGCCACGAAGAGTCAGGACTGACGCTTCGACGCCGCGCATCGGGAATCGGTGATCTCATATCTGCGGCTTCCTCAACCATCATCACAGCTATAACGATGTTCAAAGCGATAGCCAAGAAAATCTTTCCAAGATATGAAATCTTATTTCCTTATCGCAAAACTTTAGGGGAATTGCGGTCTGACTGCAACCCATTTTCGTGAGCCGCGACACATGCTAGAGTGCAGTCTTGCCGGTATGCCATTCCGGCGCAAACCCTCGGGACAGATCTTCGCCGCCGTGTGTGGACGAAACTGTGAGGGCAAAGTCTTCGGACAGAGCCTGGTATCCCGAACGGCGGAGCAGCAGACGCCGGAAAACCTGAGCTGGAGGCGATGGCCCCAGCGTTGTCGCCGCACGTCGGGCCCGGCAGACGCGGTCCCGACCGGATCCGAACCGAAAGGCGACCTGATGTCCTTCGACCCGCAATCTGCACCTGGCACACCCGCACCCGCTGCTGCCACACCCGCACCCGCTGCTGCCACACCCGCACCCGCTGCTGCCACACCCGCCACTTCGGCCGTGTGGCTCCGTGACCCACTCGCCGTCCACCTCGGCGCCGGCGTCGATCCGGGACGAGCAGCGCGGGGGATCGTCGTCGACCGGGCGACCGGAACCATCCTGGAGCTCATTCCCGCAGGTGGGGAACCCGCCGGGGGAGTTCAGTCCGTTGGTGAGATCGTCGACGCGAGCGCTCACGTGATCACCCCCGGGCTGATCAACACCCATCATCACTTCTATCAGACCCTGACGCGGGCCTGGGCCCCGGTCGCGGATCTGCCGCTGTTCGGGTGGCTGACGAACCTCTACCCGGTCTGGGCCCGGCTGACTCCGCGCGCTCTCGAACTCGCCACCACCGTTGCGATGGCCGAACTCCTCGAATCCGGCTGCACGACCGCCGCCGATCATCACTACCTGTTCCCGACGGGGATGGACGATGCGATCGACATCCAGGTCGACGTCGTGCGGAAGTTGGGGATGCGGGCGATGCTCACCCGCGGGTCGATGTCACTCGGGGTGAAGGACGGCGGACTCCCGCCGCAGCAGACCGTGCAGGACGCGGAGGTCATCCTCGCCGACTCCCGCCGCCTCGTCGAGACCTACCACGAACGCGGTGCGGGGGCGCAGGTGCAGATCGGCTTCGCCCCTTGCTCACCGTTCTCCGTGACCACCGAACTCATGCGTGACAGCGCGATCCTCGCCGAGGAGCTCGACGTCCGCCTGCACACCCACCTGGCCGAGACTCTCGACGAGGAGGACTTCTGCCGGGAACGCTTCGGCCTGCGGACGGTGGACTACCTCGAATCGGTCGGGTGGCTGGGTGAACGAGCCTGGCTGGCGCACGGTGTGCACTTCGACGATGAGGAGATCACCCGCCTCGGCGAGGCCGGTGCCTCCGTGGCCCACTGCCCGACCTCGAATATGCGTCTGGCCTCGGGCATCGCCCGTGCCGTCGAACTCGAGGATGCCGGGGTCAACGTCGGACTCGGCGTCGACGGATCCGCCTCGAACGATGCCTCGAACCTCATCCGCGAGGTCCGACAGGCTCTCTACATCCAACGTCTGCGTTACGGCGCCGAGGCTGTCACCTGCGCTCGCGCACTCGACTGGGCGACCCGCGGATCGGCGGCGGCGCTGGGACGCGAGGACATCGGCCGCATCGAGGTCGGCAAGCAGGCCGACCTCGCGATGTTCCGCCTCGACGGTCTCGCCTTCTCCGGTTCCCACGATCCGATTCCGGCCCTCGTGCTCTGCGGCGCCGAGAAGGCAGATCGGGTGATGGTCGGCGGGCAGTGGCGCGTGCTCGACGGCAATGCCGTCGGTGCGGATGGCGCTCCGATCGACAAGGAGGCGCTCATCGCGGCGCACCAGGAGGAGGCGCGGCGGCTCGTCGCCGGCTGAGGCCGGACGACGATCAGGTTCGGCCGGTCCCGTAGATCCGACCGCCCGGCCCGCCGCCTCGCCGACCGGCCTGCTGGCACTCCGACCGGCCCTGCTCAGTCCTCCGGTTTCCGGAACACCTCACGCATGTGATCGCTGGTGAGGAAGTCGCCGACGCCGATCATGACGAGACTGAAGACGATCTGCTCGGTGATCATCCACACGGGATAGAGGCCCGGGATTGCGGCCATGACCAGGGTGATCACCGGGAAGATCTGCGTGAACAGGCGCAGCCTCTGGTAGCCCCAGTAGTACCCCTTCGTCGCGCGCCAGAAGAAGTAGAACAGTGTTGCCGTCATGCCGAGGACGACGACCGTGCGCATCCACACGGCGAAGGGCACGGGGTCGCCCGACTGGGAGATGATGACGGCGACGACGACGGCGCCGAACCCGAGCACCAGCTCGAAGGACAGCAGCCACGTGATCCACCGGAATGCGGTCCTCGTCTTCGGCAGGCGGAGTCCTTCGGGCGCGACGAGGATGCCGGCCTTCTTCCCGCCGGCGAGGCGATCGATCTTCGCAAACACATTGTCCGAAACCATGGCCCCAGGCTAACCCCGCGTATGCCTCATCGCCCGCGAATTCGGGCTTCGGAGGCCTGTGAGACGAAACATCAATCGAAAGTTGGGGATGGAGTTCAATCCTCTTGGTCAGGATCGCGCGAGCAGATCCTGATGAAGTGGAACCATGAAGAAAATATTCAACGCAGCATTCGCGCACATGATCATCGGCGTCCTCTCCGGGCTGTTCTACCGAGAGTTCACCAAGGCCAACGACTTCCCGGAAGGAGACTTCACGCAGCTGGGTCTCGTCCACACCCACCTGCTCACCCTCGGCTTCATCGTCCTGCTCATCGTCCTCGTCCTCGACAAGGTCTTCGGGCTCTCGGGCACGAAGCTGTTCTCGTGGTTCTTCTGGACCTACAACGCAGGCGTCGTCCTCACCTCGGCGACGATGGTCTGGCACGGCATGCTCACCGTCCTCGGCCAGGAGTCCAGCGCCATGATCGCCGGAATCGCCGGCCTCGGCCACATCGCACTGTCCGTGGGCATGGTTCTGCTCTTCCTCGCCCTGCGCAAAAAGATCGTCACCGACAAGGCCGTGACCACGGCATCGGTCGGATCGCTGGCCGACTGATCCGGCACTGACACCAGTTCACCCGCACCCCCGCCGAGGTGGGGCCCGGGCCCGCACGACACGACGTCATCGTCGTGGTGCGGGCCCGCTCTATGTCCGCGGACTCCGGGCTTGGGCCCGGAGGCGCACAGTCCGATTGACCTCGTCAGGCCGAGATCGGCTGCTGCAGTTCGACGATCCACCCCGACTGATCGGAGTCGTCGGTGCCGTCTCCGGCCTCGAGGTAGATCTCCCGGCACGGGCCGCTGAGCGCATAGCCCTGGACGATGCACCACTCGGAGAGATGCTGCCAGCTGGCGCCGATGCGACTCATCGTTCCCTTGTGGATGAGGGTCGCGGCAGTACAGGCGGCCAGTTCTGTGATCTCGAGTGCATGGCCCGCAGTACCACCCGGCACTGTGCCGTCGTCCGATCCCGTATCGTCGTCCGCGGCCGTGTTCGTGCGGTAGCCGCAAGTGACTTCGGTGCCCGATTCGACGTCGGAATAGAGGGCGACTCCGATGTTCGGATCGCCTCCGGACTCGGCGATCTCGGCCGCCACGGCTCCGAACAGCGGGCCGATCTCTGAGGTGTCGAATGGTGGTTCGCCGAGGCTGACGGTCCGTCCGAGGATTCTCTCCGCAGGCAGTTCCTTGATGATGATGTCAGGGTGTTCCATGGTCGTCCTTCCGATGAGTGCCAGCCGAAACTCGACATCGGCCAGCTTGGCGGCCGCGGCCGACTGTTCGGCGCGCAGCTGTTGACGACGAAGGCGCAGCATGTCGACCAGACCTGCGGTGCTGAGGTCCGAGTCGAGCAGCACGGCGATCTTCTTCAGCTCGATGCCGAGCGAATTCAATGCCATGATTCTGTTCAGTCGTGGCAGCTGTGCCACCGAATAGCTGCGATGGCCGTTGAACCTGTCGACCGTCTCGGGGGCGAGCAGTCCAAGCGACTCATAGTGGCGCAGCATCCGCACCGAAACCTGACCGAGCCGGGCGAAATCACCGATCTTCATCGTCTGTCCTGCCTGTTCCCTTGGGCCTTCTGCCTCGTCGTCACTGCCATTGACTCACCTGTCACTGTGTCAGGTTCAAGCGAGCAGTCGAGCTCACCGAGCAATCGCGCCCTTGGAGCAATGATCCGCGACCTCACTGCTGTTCGAGGAAGCCGCGCAGAAGCTGTTCGGTGCCCTCCGCGTGCTGGGCGGCCAGCTCGGCGGCTCGGTCGGCATCGGAGTCGAGGATCGCCTCGACGAGGGCGCGATGCTGAGAGCACGAGTGGTCGACGTTCGTGTGGATGAAGGGGATCCGATCGAGCAGGGCATTGACCCGTGAGCGAGTGTTCGCCGAGGCTGTGACCAGTGACGGCACCCGTGTGAGTTCGGTGATGGTGAGGTGGAAGCGGGCATCGAGGGCGCGGAACCTCTCCGCCCCGTCATCCGGCTCGACCAGTGCAGGACTGTCTGCCGGATCGCCGAGTGCGGCCCGGCATTCCTGCTCGGCAGCGCGCAGGTTCGCGATCTCCTCCGCGGTGAGCTCGCGTTCGGCCGCGATCCGCGCCGCGGCCGTTTCGAGGATGTGCCGGAACCTCACCGCATCGTCGAGCTCGACCGGATCGATCCGCTCCTCCGTGTCGGCACTCGGCAGGCGAGTGACGAAGGTCCCTCCGTATCGGCCGCGCTGAACCGTGACGATGCCCGCGGTCTGGAGTTCACCCAGCGCCTGCCGCAGAGTGGCCCGCGAGACCTTGATCCGAGCGGCGAGCTCCCGCTCGGCCGGCAGCTTGTCGCCGACGAGATACTGGCCGAGCCGTATCGCGCGCAGCAGCTCGGCGATCGTGTGCTCGAAGACATTGCCCCCGCGTCTGGGTGAGCCGCTCAGACGACCGGTGCTCTCATCGTGATCCACCGACACCCCCTTCATCGACTCGCCTCATTCTGATTCTCTGTCAGATTCTCTCGCAGAAACTCCTTGACACTGCGCTGTGATCCATATTACATTCGATTCAGTTCAATGGTCTGAATGTGATCCATTGAATTTTCGCACCGATCATCCCAGGACGCTGAGGGCGGCTATGAGCAGAAACATCGAATACGGCAATGTCGATGACAACTATCTTGAGAAGAGACAGCTGAAGAAGGGCGCAGCCGGCTGGATCCTGCTCGCCGGGCTCGGAGTCGCCTACGTCATCTCCGGCGACTTCTCCGGCTGGAACCTCGGCCTGGCCGAGGGCGGATGGGGCGGACTCCTCATCGCCTTTCTGCTCATGGGCCTGATGTATGTGTGCATGGTCTTCGGTCTCGCCGAACTCTCCTCCACCCTGCCGACCGCCGGCGCCGGCTACGGCTTCGCCCGCCGCGCCCTGGGACCACTCGGCGGATTCGCCACCGGCATGGCCATCCTCATCGAATACACCATGGCCCCCGCGGCCATCTCGACCTTCATCGCCGGCTACGTCCAAGCGCTGGGAATCCTCCCCGCCTCGGTGCCGGTGTGGACCATCTACCTCGTCGCCTACGCCGTCTTCGTCGGCATCCACCTGTGGGGCGTCGGCGAGGCCCTGCGGCTGATGTTCGTCATCACCGCCATCGCGGTCGTCGCACTCATCGTCTTCGTCGTCGCCGCCATCGGCCACTTCGATCCGAGCAACCTCTTCGACATCGAACCCACGGCCGCCCTCGGCTCGAGTTCCTTCCTGCCCATGGGCATCTCCGGACTGCTCGGCTCCCTCGTCTTCGGCATCTGGTTCTTCCTCGCCGTCGAAGGAGTCCCGCTGGCCGCCGAAGAATCGGCCAACCCCAAGCGCGACATGCCGCGCGGCATCATCACAGCCATGGCGATCCTCGTCATCTTCGGCGCGCTCATGCTCACCCTGGTCCCCGGTCTCGCCGGCTCCTCGGCGATGGGGGAATCGGACAATCCGCTCCCCGAGGCGCTGCGCACCGCCTACGGCGACAACTCGGCCCTGGCCACCTTCGTCAACTGGGCGGGACTGGCCGGACTCGTCGCCAGCTTCTTCTCGATCATCTTCGCCTACTCCCGTCAGCTCTTCGCCCTCTCCCGAGCCGGCTACCTGCCCAAATGGCTGTCCCTGACCGGAAAGCGCAAGACCCCGGTGCTCGCACTCATCGTCCCCGGCACGATCGGCTTCATCCTCGCCATCCTCGTCGAAGGCAACGGGGGAGTCCTCCTCAACGTCGCGGTCTTCGGAGCCACTGTCTCCTACGTGCTGCTCAACCTCTCCCACATCCGCCTGCGCATCAAGGAACCCGAGCTGACCCGCGGCTATCGGACCCCCGGCGGCATCGTCACCACATCGATCGCCCTGGTGCTCGCCTCGGTGGCCGTCATCGCCACCTTCTTCGTCGACATCTTCGCCGCCGGCATCGCCGCCGCCGTCTTCCTCGTCGCGCTCGCCTACTTCTGGTTCTACTCCCGCCACCACCTCGTGGCCAGCGCCCCCGAGGAGGAGTTCGCACAGATCGAGGCCGCCGAGAAGGACCTCAAGTGACCTCAAACGACCCCGCTCACAACAGCAAAGGAACGACGCATGACAGAGATTCCGGTCCCCATTTCTCCCACCTCGCCGCAGCGCACCCCGAACGGATCAAAGCAGGCCGAACCGCTCACCGTCGATGAGCTCCGCCGACTGGCCGATGAGGGCGCCATCGACACCGTCGTCGTCGCCATCACCGACCACATGGGTCGCCTGCAGGGCAAACGCCTCGGCGCGCAGTTCTTCCTCGAGGACGTGATGGACCACGGCTCGGAGTGCTGCAACTATCTGCTCGCCGTCGACGTCGACATGAACACCGTCGACGGCTACGAGGTCTCGTCCTGGGAGACCGGCTACGGCGACATGGTGATGAAGCCGGATCTCGCCACGCTCCGCGTCGTCCCCTGGCAGCCGGGCACGGCCATGGTCAACTGCGATCTGCTCACGACCACCGGCGCCGAGGTGGCTCCCTCCCCACGTCAGATCCTGAAGAGGCAGTGTGAGCGCCTCGGCGAGCATGGGCTCAGCGCCCACGTGGGCACCGAACTCGAATTCATCACCTTCGACTCCTCCTATGAACAGGGCTTCGCCTCCAGATACACCGAGGTGGCCCCGTCGAACCAGTACAACGTCGACTACTCCCTGCTCGGCACCGCGCGGGTCGAACCCCTGCTCCGCGACATCCGCAACTCCATGGCCGGGGCCGGGCTCTTCGTCGAAGGCGCGAAGGGCGAATGCAACTTCGGCCAGCACGAGATCACCTTCCGCTACCAGCCGGCGCTGAAGGCCTGCGACGACCATGCGGTGTATAAGAACGGAGCGAAGGAGATCGCCGCCCAGCACGGGAAGTCGATCACCTTCATGGCCAAGTACGACCAGAAGGAGGGCTCCTCGTGCCACATCCACCTGAGCTTCCGCTCCGCCGACGGAGATATGGTCATGGCCGGAGATCGGGACCACGGATTCTCGACCCTGATGGAGCACTTCATCGCCGGACAGCTGGCCTGCATCGAGGACTTCACCTACTTCTTCGCCCCGAACATCAACTCCTATAAGCGCTTCGTCGAAGGCTCCTTCGCGCCGACGGCCGTGGCCTGGGGTTTCGACAACCGAACCTGCGCCTTCCGGGTCGTCGGATCCGGTCCTTCGCTGCGCGTGGAATGCCGCGTCGGCGGGGCCGACCTCAACCCCTACCTCGCCACCGCGGCCCTCGTCGCCGCGGGACTGCACGGGATCGAGAACGAACTCGAGCTGCCGGCGATCACCGAAGGCAACGCCTACACCGCAGGCGCCACGCGCCTGCCGACCACCCTGCAGGGAGCCCGCGACCGGCTCGAGAACTCGCAGATCGCCAGGGACGTCCTCGGCGCAGACGTGGTCCGGCACTACGTCCACGCCGCCGACATCGAACTCGCCGACTACAATGCGACCGTCACCGACTGGGAGAGGATCCGTGGCTTCGAACGACTCTGAACCCGTCATCGCCATCAGCTGCTATCTGCAGCAGGCACGGTGGGGAGTCTGGGACACCGAGGCGGCCCTCATCCCCGCCGACTACGTGCGAATGGTCAGCGCGTGCGGGGCGATCCCGGTCCTCCTGCCGCCGCACGGACAGGCGCCTGCGGTGCTCGATCGGGTCGACGGGCTCCTGCTGGCCGGCGGGGCCGACGTCGACGCGGTCGCCTACGCGCAGGAACCGCACGCTCTCACGGTCTCCCACCCCTTCCGGGACGACAGCGAGACCATGCTGCTGACCGCCGCGCGGCAGCGAGGACTGCCCGTGCTCGGCATCTGCCGCGGACTCCAGGTGATCAACGTCGCCGCGGGCGGCAGCCTGATCCAGCACCTGCCCGAGACTCTCGGGCACTCCGACTACCAGCCGAGCCCCGGCGTCTACGGCGAGGTCACGGTGACCACCGAACCCGGGTCGCTGGCCAGGGAGATCCTCGGGGAGACGACGACGGCACCCTGCTATCACCATCAGGGCGTCGACCGCCTCGGCGAGGGACTCGTGGTCACCGGGCGCAGTCCCGAAGGGCTGATCGAGACTATCGAACCGGCTTCGGCAGTCGACGGGACGCCGCCGGAAGAGGAGGCCGGGTGGCTCCTCGCCGTGCAATGGCATCCCGAGCACGACCCCGCCGACAACCGAGTCGTCCGAGCCCTGGTCGATGAGGCCCGGCGATACGCCCTGCGATATGCCCGGCGTCGAGGATCCGACGGCGCCTCGACACCCGCGACAGACATGAGGAGAGAACAGCTTTGAGCACATACACGGTGATCAACCCCGCCACCGAGGGGCCGATCGAGGAGGTCGAACTCGCCGACCTCGCGGCCACGGACGCCGCGATCGCGAAGGCGGAGAAGGCATTCGAGACCTGGCGGAACGTTGCCCCGGCCGATCGCGGAAGGATCCTGCGCCGCTTCGCCTCGGCGGTCGACGGCGCGATCGACGAACTCGCCGCGCTCGAGGTCGCCAATGCCGGTCACACGATCTCGAACGCGACCTGGGAGGCGGGCAATGTCCGCGACGTCATCGACTACTACGCGGCGGTGCCCGAGAGGCTCTTCGGGCGGCAGATTCCCGTCGACGGCGGGGTGAACATCACCTTCGCCGAACCGCTCGGCGTCGTCGGTGTCATCGTCCCCTGGAACTTCCCGATGCCGATCGCCGGCTGGGGATTCGCCCCGGCCCTGGCCGCCGGCAACACCGTCGTGCTCAAACCCGCCGAGATCACCCCGCTGACGGCGATCCGCATCGGGCAGCTCGCCCTCGAGGCCGGCCTGCCCGAAGGAGTGCTGACGATCATCCCCGGCAAGGGATCCATCGTGGGGGAGCGCTTCGTCACCCACCCGAGCGTGCGCAAGGTCGTCTTCACCGGCTCCACCGAGGTGGGCAAGAAGATCATGGCCGGGTGCGCCGACCAGGTGAAGAACCTGACCCTCGAACTCGGGGGCAAGAACGCGAACATCGTCTTCGACGACGCTGACATCGCCGGTGCCGCGGCCGCCGCCCCCGGCGGCGTCTTCGACAACTCGGGACAGGACTGCTGTTCGCGCTCCCGGCTTCTCATCCAGCGCGGCGTCTATGAGGAATTCATGGCCGCACTCGAGGAGTCCGTCTCGGCCTTCAGCTGCGCCGATCCCAGCCTCCCGGACACGGACATGGGACCCTTGGTGACCGCGGCACACCGGGAGAAGGTCGCCGGCTACGTCGCCGCCGGCGAGGTTGCATTCACCGGATCCGCTCCGGACGGTCCGGGATTCTGGTTCCCGCCGACCGTGCTGCGGCCGGCCACCACCGCCTCGGCGGACTTCACCGAGGAGATCTTCGGACCCGTGCTCTCGGTCGTCCCCTTCGACACCGAGGCCGACGCTCTGCGCATCGCCAACGACACCGAATACGGACTCTCGGGCTCGATCTGGACGAACGACCTCGACCGGGCGATGCGGGTCTCCCGGGGTGTCGAGGCGGGCAACCTCTCGGTGAACTCGCACTCCTCGGTCCGCTACTCGACGCCCTTCGGCGGGTACAAGCAGTCGGGACTCGGCCGCGAGCTCGGCCCCGATGCCGTCGCCGCGTTCACCGAGGTCAAGAACGTCTTCTTCGCCACCCGACCCGTCGGCCGCTGACCGGCGCCGACACCCATCGAACCGACACCCGCTGACACCCACAGACAGTCATTGAAATCTACAGACACCCACGCGCGATCAGAAGGAGCACCATGACCACTGCAGCAACACGCCTGAAGGACAAGATCTGCGTCATCACCGGCGGCGCCTCGGGCATCGGCCTGGCCAGCGCCCGCCGGCTGACCGAGGAAGGCGCGAAGGTCGTCATCGCCGACCTCGACGAAGTCCGCGGACCGCAGATCGCCGAGGAGCTCGGCGGGCTGTTCGTGCGCGTCAACGTCGCCGACGAGGAGGACGTGAAGAACCTCTTCGCGCGCACCGTCGAGGTCTACGGGCGCGTCGACGTCGCCTTCAACAACGCCGGCATCAACCCGACCGACGACAATTCGATCCTCACCACCGACATCGCAGCCTGGACGAAGGTGCAGACGGTCAACCTCACCTCGGTCTACCTGTGCAGCAAGTATGCGCTCGAGCAGATGGTCAAGCAGGGCTCCGGTTCGGTGATCAACACGGCCTCATTCGTCGCCCTGATGGGCGCGGCGACCTCGCAGATCTCGTACTCGGCTTCGAAGGGCGGCGTGCTGTCGATGAGCCGGGAACTCGGCGTCCAGTTCGCGAAGAACGGGATCCGGGTCAATGCCCTGTGCCCGGGACCGGTGAACACGCCGCTGCTGCGCGAGCTCTTCGCCTCGGATCCCGTACAGGCGCAGCGTCGACTCGTGCACTGCCCGGGCGGCCGCTTCGCCGAACCCGAGGAGATCGCCGCGGCCGTGGCCTTCCTCGCCAGCGACGACTCCTCCTTCGTCAACGCCTCGTCGTTCACCGTCGACGGCGGGATCTCCTCGGCCTACGTCACGGCCGAGTAGCGGCGCGCTCACCGTCGAGCAACGGCGTGCTCACCGCGAAGCCGGGGTGCACGGGTGAGAGGATTGGGGCCATGACTCACGTGAGAATCCTCGTCATCGAACATGAGAACGGCACCGGTCCCGAACGCTTCGGCACGTGGTTGGCCGAGGCCGGCGCCGAGGTGGTGACCGTCCGCCCGTACCTGGGGGAGGAGATCCCCGCCGAGGGACTGACCCGGGCCGGTGCCGACGGCTTCTCTGCTCTCATCGTCCTCGGCGGTTCGGCCGGGCCTCTGCAGGATGCGGAGAACCCGTGGTTCCCCGAGGTCAGGGACCTCCTTCGCGCCTCGGCGGCGGGAGCGTTCCCGAGCTTCAACATCTGCCTCGGTGGGGAGCTGCTCGCGGCCGCGACCGAGGCCCGGATCTCCCGTCGGCGGCACCCGCAGATCGGGATCTACGATCTCCACACCACCTCGGCGGCGGGGTCCGATCCGGTGTTCGCCGCAATCGTCGGCGAAGCGATTCCCGCGGTCCTCTTCCACCAGGAGCAGATGACGCTGCCCGGGGGCGGGGAACTGCTGCTCACCGGCTCGGACGCGCCGGTCCAGGGCTTCCGAGTCGGCGAGTTCGCCTGGGGCACCCAGTTCCATCCCGAGACCGACGCCGCCCAGATCGAACGCTGGCTGGACTCGGATTCACTCGCGCTGCCCGAGGGCAAGACCGAGGCATCCATCGTCGGCGAGCTCCTGCGGGCCGATGCCGACCTGATCCGGATCAACCGGGCGCTCGCCCACAGCTTCGTCGACTTCCTGTCGGCGCGATATCGCGACCTGTCCCGGGCTTCGTGACCGCGCAGACGCCGACAGCCAGGATCCGCCGGCAGACCCGCGGACAGCGAAGCGGCCCTTCCATATCGGAAGGGCCGCTTCGGTCGACGCACTCGACGGAACACGTCGTGCGTGGCGATCAGGCCGTCTGTGATCAGACCATCTGTGATCAGGCCTTCTTGAGCCTCTGTTCGGTGTTCGTGTAGTTGATCGAATCGGCGGTGGATCCGACCAACCCCATCGTCACCCTCAGGAGTCCCGGCTTGACGTCGTCCATGGCAGGCGGTGTGTCCGCACCCAAGGTCAGCGATTTGCCGTCCTTCGTCGTGGCCGTGATCGACCCGATGTAGACACTGACATCGCCCTTGAGCGTCATCGTGTCCGCTGTGGTCACTAGACCGTACTCCTCGTCGGGCGGCTTCACGGTCAGGGAGAACCCGGAGATCGAGATCTCGTCGGCTTGGATCTTCAGAGTCACGACCTTCTTGCCGGTCTTCGTCGGAACCGAGACGAACGAGATGCCCTTCAGGCCCTTGAACGACAGCGACTCGGAACCCAGTGCTCCGGGAGTCTCCGTGAAGACCGGGGCGTTGTCATCGCTCTGCGCCTCCTTCGGGAACTTGCCGTCGAGCTTCTCATCCGGGTCATCATCCGAATCCTTGACCCCGAGTCCTCCGGGATCGGTCGGCTCCGGCGATGCCGGGTCCGTCGGTTCCTCGGACGGAGTTACGGGCGAGGACGGATCCGACGGGCTCGGACGCTTGCCGAGACCAGGCGAATCCGAAGAATCGCAGTCGGACTTCGAACTGCCGGAATCCGGGCTGCAGGTCGGGCTCGACGACGGCATCGGGTCGGGCTGAGTCGTCGCCGAGACGCCGGCTCCCACAGTGGAAGGAACGATGAGGACGAGCACCGACAGGAGCAGCGCAGTGCGTCTGCTGGATGTCTTCCTCATACGTTCCTCTCTTGTCCTGCAGAGTCTGCAGACTCTGCGTCGTCCCTCCGTCCGGCATCCGAGGCCTTCTTCGACTTGCGCTTCTTCGGCTTCGGTTCGCGCGGTCCCATCCAGGCGACCACGAGAATCGCCCCGATCGTGGACAGCAGCATCCCGAGGATGAATCCGCCGAGGTTGACCCCGATCAGCGAATAGACGGCAAGGACGAGCGCAATGATCCCGTAGAACATGTGGTGTGTGGGTCGGAACATCGCAGAGAGTCCGAGAGCCACCAGCGCGATCGGAATGATCGTGGCCTGCAGTCCCTCGATGCCGAACTGGATGTGCAGATTTCCGGTGTCCAGCTGGCCGGAGAAGAAGAGCTCGATTCCGCCGAGGACGACCAGGAGTCCGCCGATGAAGGGCCGCTGGAGACGCCAATGCCGGAAGCCCTGGCGCTTGCTCTCGTCATGATCGGCCGCGGCACGGTCACGACGGGATGTCGCGGCATCCGCGGCACCGGACTCAGTCGTCGATGCATCCGCCCCAGTCGTCGCGGCATCGAACTCGGCCGTCTCGACGTCCGATTCGGGCTGCGAGTTCTCGGGCTGCGTGTTCTCGGGCGTGCTGTGCTCGCCGGAGCGACGGCTGCGCCGGGACAGCGCAAGCAGACTCGTCTGCTGTGCGGTGGTGTCCTGAGCGGCAGCCTCCGGAGCGGTCGTCTCCGGATCTCCGGCGGCGTGCCCGTTGGTTGGTGCGTCCTTCATCAGAAGCACGTCTCGGTTCCGTCGGTGAGCTTCAGCGTCATGTCCTTGAGCGTGAACACCGACGCCGTGGTGCTCCACGAGTCCTGTTTGAGGTCCTTGATCGAGACCGTGTCGGAATCCTGGGCGAAGTCGCCCTTGGAGCCCTTGGCCGAAGTGTTGACATCTGAGGCATCGACGCCGATCCGAATGTTCTTGAACTCGGCATCGCCCTTGAGGCCCGTCATGCCGATCTGCAGATCCTTGGCGGATGCCGGCTCTTTGCCGCCGCCGGCCTTGATGAGCACGCCCACCTTGCCCATCGGCGTGTCGGTCACCGCCGACTGGCAGAGATTCTCCAGTGTGGCGTCCTTGATATTGGCCGTGACGACAGCGTGCTCGCCGCCCTCTGCGTCCTTCGCGATCCCGCTGTACTGGGAGAAGCCGGTGCCCTCGAGCTGCGAGGACGTGATCTTGAACTGGCTTCCGGACACCGCGAACGAGACCGGCACTGCACCCTGAGCAACCCCGCCCATCAGCATCGCTGAGACGACACTCGTGGGAATCGCGACCATGGCGATCCGTCCGGTGTGCGATTTGCCGAGCTTGCGGATGATGTCAAACTTCGGGAACTTCATTGATCCTCCTACGTGTTCCGACAGCTATGTCGGCGCGACCATTGTGACCTATGTTACTGCGGGGTGTTACCGACGAGTATAACGGGCATCGTTTTCGCGTCAACGGTCCGCGCCCCAAGATGTTTTCAGCAGGTCTGCGTGTAATCACTGAGCGCCGCGCGCAGCGCGACGATGCTCGGAGTCCGAGAGCTGCCGCTGCGGACCGCCGTCGAGATGGTCCGCTGCGGTCGTCCGGGCAGCTCGCTGCGCACAATCGCCGAGGTGTCCACGAGTCCCTCCGCCCCGCGCAGGGCGAGATCCGGGACGAGGGCGTCGGCGAGGCCGAGGGAGACGAGACGGACCTGCAGGATGACGTCCGAAGTCTCAAAGGCTACCCGCGGTTCGAAGCCCGCCCGCCGACACTCGGCCTGCGTCCACTGCCGTGCCCGAGCGCCGGTGGTCTCCATCGCCCACGGCCGCTCGGCGCGGTCGCTGAGCTGCAGACGCTCGCTGAGCTGCAGACGCTCGCCGAGGTGGGGCTCCGTCCCTGCAGACTCTGCGGCCGCAGTGATGAGATGAAGCGGGTCGGTGCCGAGCGTTTCGATCTGCACTCCCGGGGACTGTCGGCTCGGTCGCGAGGGGTAGTCCTCCTGGAGCACCAGGTCGAAATCGTGGGCGAGCAGAGCCGGTATGCCCTCCTCGGCATCGATGTGGGAGGTGAGGATCTCGAGCTCGGGGTGTCTGTCCTGGAGTCGGGCGACGGCAGGCGGCACGATCGTGTGCAGGGCGGTCTGGAATGCGGCGACGCGCAGGGTGCCGCGCACGGTGCTGCCCAGGGCCGCGAGTTCAGCCTCGGCCGCTTCGAGCTCACTGATGACCGCCTCGGTGTGCGTGACGAGGACCTTCGCCGCCTCGGTCAGGCGGACGCCCCTGCCGACCGGCTCGAGCAGCAGGGTCCCGACCTCGGCCTCGAGCGCCTTAAGCTGGTGGGAGACCGAGGAGGGGTTGTATCCGAGCGCCTCGGCAGCAGCCGCGAGACTGCCGCGGAGACTCACTTCACGCAGCAGGCGGAGTCGTCGGAGGCTGTACATCGGGTGCCGTCCCTTCTGTGTGGGTGCTCGGCTCTGTGCGTGCTCGGCGGTGCACTCATGTATGAATCGCATGAGTAATCGTGAAACCCATTCTATCGATTGCATGAGTGGCGATCCCTAGTCTTGACCTCATGTCGACCTTCTGCACGCGTCCATGACCATCGCCTCGGCGCTCTGGGGCTTCGCCGCGCTCGCCGCCGTCCTCACCCTCATTCCCGGACTCGACACGGCACTCGTCCTGCGCAGCTCGGTCACCCGGACGAAGATTTATGCTTTCGCCACGGCCCTCGGGGTCCAGGCCGGGATCATCGTCTGGGGCGTCGTCACCGCGCTCGGGGCGACGATGCTGCTGGCCGCCTCACCGGTGGCGTACCGCATCCTCACCGTTGCCGGATCTCTCTATCTCATCGGCATGGGCGCAGTGATAATCCGAGCCGGATTCCGGCGGACCGCCTCGGTGCCCGATGATGTGCCGGCCTTCGAAGGCGGACCTCTCCGGGGACTGTGGATCGGCCTGCTGACGAACCTCCTCAACCCGAAGATCGCCGTCTTCTACCTGGCCACACTCCCGCAGTTCGTCCCTATGGGCGTCTCGCCGCTGCTCATGGGAGTCCTCCTCGCGCTCGTCCACGTGATCCTCGGGATGGTGTGGCTGACCACCGTCATCGGCGGTGGGCGGGTGATCGCACGGACGATGCGGACGCCGAGGTTCGCACGGTGGATCGACCGGATCGCCGGTGCCGTTGTCATCGCCTTCGGGGTGCACCTCGCCCTCGGGTCGCTGCACGGCGCCTAGCCGAAGGCGCAGGCGCCTAGCCGAAGAACGGGCACCCAGCCGTAGGTCACCTGCGACGATGACGGCACAGCCGCCTCGGCGAGGATCAGCGGACCGGGGCGTCGGGGCCGAGCGGGATGCCCAGACCCCACCACAGGAAGAACAGCAGGCTCCAGGTGATCGTCATGCAGATCGCCAGGGGCAGGGTGTGGGAGGCGAGGGTGCCGATGCCTGCGGACTTCTGGTAGCGCTGCATGAAGCCGAGCGCCATGATGAAGTACGGGCTCATCGGGGTGATCGCGGTCGACCCGGAGTCGGCGATACGGAAGATGGCCTGGCTCGTCTCGGGCGGGACTTCGAGGAGCATGAGCATCGGCACGATGACCGGAGCCATGATCGCCCACATCGCCGAACCGGAGGTGATGATGACGTTGACGACGGAGAGTACGAGGAGCACGAGGATGAAGATCACCCAGGTGGGCAGGCCGAGCCCGGTGAACAGGTCCGCCGAGGACACCGAGACGAGCATGCCGATGTTCGTCCATTCGAAGTACTCGAGGAACTGGGCGATCGCGAAGAACAGGACGAGGACCGGGGCCATGGACACGATGCCCTGGCTCATCAGCTTGGGGACGTCGGCGAACTTCTCGATCGTGCCCTCGCGGAAGCCGTAGACGATGCCGCCGACGCCGAAGAGCATGGCGATGATGAAGGCGATGCCGGTGAGGAATGGGGACTCGCCTATGGGTCCGTCACCGCGCAGCGGGGCGCCGTCGGGTACGACGAGGACGACGACGATGATGAGCATCGCGAGCACGGCGAAGCTTGCGAACTTCAGGGCCGAGCGCTCCTTATCGGAGATGACGAGGTCTTCGTACTCGGCGTCCTCATCGGCGTCGAGGTTCTGCCGCTTGGTCAGCACGAGCTCGGTGACGATGGTGATGACGATGGCGAGCAGGATCGAGCTGGCGATGTTGAAGTACCAGTTGCCGATCGGGGTGACGATGTAGTCGGGATCGATGATGTGCGCCGCCGCCGAGGTGATGCCCGCGAAGATCGCATCGTTCGGTGTGGGAATGGGGCTGGCGTCGTAGCCGGAGGCGATCGAAGTGTAGGCGACGATGATGCCGAGGACGGGGGAGCGGCCGACGGCCTTGAACACCATGCCGCCGAGCGGGACGAGGATGACATAGGCCGCCGCCGAGGCGACGTGCGAGACCGTGCCCATGAAGGCGACGGTGAAGACGATGAGAGAGGCCGGGACCCGGGCGATCGAGACCTTCATCGCCGTGGACAGCAGCCCGGTGCGCTCGGCCAGGGCCACGCCCATGATGACGACCATGATCGTGATCAGCGGCGGAAACGACTGGTAGGCATCAAGCGAGGTGCTCACGGCCATCGCGATGCCGTCGCCGCTGAGCAGGTTGTTCACCGGGGTCCATTCCCCGCTGCTCGGGTCGTTGACCCCCACACCGGCCAGCGAGAGGACGAGGCTGAGCACGGCGAGGATGGCCGCGAGGATCCAGAACAGCCAGAACGGGTGCGGCAGCTTGTTGCCGACGGTCTCGATGACGTTGAGGGCGCGGATCACGGCGGGCAGCCGCTCCTGCTGTTTCGCGGTGGGTGTGGCGGTGGTGTCCATGGCGGGCTCCAGAGTCTCCAGATGGCTGAGGTTTCCAGGTGGCTGAGTGTTCCAGGTGGCGGTTTTCCAAGTGGCTCAGGGAGCGTGAGGGCGCAGAAGGGGAAGGCCGGTGAGCTCCATTGATCGATGTGGCGGTGTTGTGATGATGTTGCGAGGGCGGTGTTGCTGGGGTGATTCGGGGGTGGTGTGGCTGGGTTCTACAGTTCGAGAAGCCTCCGGGAGTAGTCGAGGAGCTTCGTGTGGATCTCGTCGAGGATGCGCTGCCCGTCCTCGGCGGTAGCGGTGCGCGGGTCCCCGAGCACCCCGTTCTCCGCATAGCGGTCGAAGGTCACGGCGCTCGCCGGTGTCTTCGTCCGGGACAGTCTGGCCCGTGGGGAGAGCTCGCCGAGGCTGGTCGCCCCTGGTGAGAGGTGCGGGCTGTCGACGAGTGCCGGGTCGATGGCGAGCACTTGCGAGGTCTCGGATTCGCCGCAGTGGCCGCTGACCTCGGTCCGCGGCAGTGCCGCGCTCGCCTCGGTGGCCAAGGCGCTGACCGGGGAGTGGGCGAAGACGAGATCCGGATGGGAGGCCAGCAGCACCTGGGCGGCGACGCCGAGTCCGGCGATATTGCCGCCGTGGCCGGTGATGACGAGGATGCGGCGGAATCCGGCGTCGGCGAGCTGACCGGCCACCGAGGTGACGATGTCGACGAACAGCCTGGGATCGAGGCTGATCGTGCCGGGCAGCTCGGTGTGGTGCGGGGAGATGCCGTAGCCGATGGTCGGCAGCACGAAGGCGCGTCCGCTTCCTTCGGCGCTGTCGCTGTCGCTGCTGTCGGCGTCGGCCGCGAGGTCCTCGGCCAGGCGCATGGCCACGTGCTCGGCGCGGATGTTGTCCGTGGACAGCGGCAGTCCGTCGCCGTGCTGCTCGGTCGCGCCGACCGGGAGGATGAGCAGGGTGTTCTCCTGCTTGGCCCGCTCGATCTCGAGAGAGGTGAGGTCTCCGTAGCGGCGGATATGAGGGCGGATTGTCTCGATCTGCGGCCGGGTCATCGCAGGTCACCCGCCGAAGTGGCCGCCCGGTTCGCGTCGCCGGCGACCTCGGCCTCGCCCTCGGGCTGCCAGTCGGCGAGGACCGCGGCCTTGATCGCCTCGAGGTGCCTGCGGGTCCGGTGCGAGGCCTCGAATCCGTCTCCGCGTTTGACCGCGTCGAGGATTCCAGCGTGTTCGTCATGGTCGCGGAGGCGGTCGTAGGTCGTACGTGCCGCCTGCTGGGTCCGGGAGTGGATCGCGAGCAGGGATACGAGCATCTCGGACAGCGCCCGATTGCCCGAGGCCTTGGCGAGTTCGACGTGGAAGTGTCCGGCCGGGACAGCGGTCTGGACCTGCAGCGCATTGTCCAGAGCCGAATCCATCGAGGTCACCGCCGCGGCGTCCTGCACGCTCGCGGCGAGCTCGGCGATGCCGGGCTCGATCGCGATGCGGGCGTCGAGGAGTTCGATCGCCGCCGCGAGGTCGACGGGCACATAGTGCGGATTGTCGAGGATGCGGCGGTTGATCGCCTCGCGGACATAGGTGCCGGAGCCGTGCTTGAGTTCGACGGAGCCGGTCGCCTCGAGTCGGCGCAGAGCCTCACGGACCGTCGGCACCGTGACCTCGAAGCGCTCGGCCAGGGCCTTGGCCGAGGGCAGAGTCTGGCCCGGCTGCAGATTGTCGCTGCGAATCGTCGCCACGATCTCCAGAGTGAGTCGTTCGACGAGTCCGATAGACGTATTCATAGGCACTCTCCTTCAAGTGTTTAAGTCATCTAATCACTTTGACGGCGAATGTGTCAACGGTCACTTCGCGGGTGATCCTGGAAGAACTTCCACAGGGTGGTCGTGGCCGAGAAGTGCTTCGTCACGTAGCCGCCGCCGCTGTATACGGCCTCACCTGGCCAGACGTGCCCGCCGCCGGCGACCGAGTAGAGCTCGACATCGGCGCCGGATTGTCGCTCGGGTCCCCGCTGTCCTTCGGCCGAGTCGCCCGTGCATTTCTTCCAGCGGGTCCGGAGCACGTCCTCGCCCTTCTTGCCGACATTGCGCTCGGTCTTCACCCGGCAGTCGGAGGCCTCGGCCCAGGGCTGGATCCATTCGCGGACGCCCGGATAGTCCTCGCCCTGGCGGGTTCCGCCGTCGTAGTGCATCGTCTCGTCTCCGGTGCCGTGGATGGCGAGCATCGGGGTCGGCTCGGAGTAGCCGCAGCCTTCGGTCGACTGCGGGTAGTAGGCGCCGGCGACGGTCGCGAAGGCCGAGAACCGCTCCCGCAGCTGGCAGGCGAGCACGGAGACCATGCCTCCGCCGTTGGACTTCCCGGTCGCGTACACGCGATTGAGGTCGATGCAGAAGTCGTCCTCGATCGAATCGAGGAGGTCCGAAACGAAGCGCACGTCATCGGCGCCGCTGGCATAGGGCGCGCCCTGCCAGGAGCGTTTGCCGTCCTTGAGCGCGCCGTCCGGGAACACGGTGACCGCCGGCAGCTGCGGCAGTCCCGTGTAGTTCTGGAACTCGGCGCCATCGGATCCGTTGCCGTGGAAGCCGAGGACCAGAGGCTGCGGCGCCTGTGGGTCGTAGTCGCGGGGGACATTGATCCGGTAGGTGCGTTCGCCTCCCGCCGAGGTGATTGTGCGTTCGTCGTTGCCCGGAGTCTGGTCTGTTCCGCAGCCGGCGGAAGGGCGTGTGCTGATTGCGGAGGCTGTGCCGGACTGGGCTGAGGTTTGAGTCTGGGCCGCAGCCGCCGAATCCGTCGTGACCGTCTGGGCTGTCGTGGTCAGTGCCAGGGTGAGGAGAAGGGCGATGATCGCCCCGATGGACAGAGTGCGCTTCGTCGTCGAATGCATGTTCTTCCTTTGATCGTCGGTGATCGCAGTGACAACATAGCACAAGTCATCAGATCACTTGAAGACCTCAGGAGCTGAGAGCGAGCCAGTTCTCGCGAGTGAGCTCGACGGCGGATGTGTGGTCCGCCTCGCGCAGTGCGGCGATGATCCGGGCGTGGACGTCCGGGGAGGCGGTCGGCGTCGACGGTGCGGTGTCGGGCCCGTCGCCGACGGTTCCTGCACGGGTCTTTGCGGGACCTGCTGGGCCGTCGGCAGCTCCTGCCTTCCCTGTCAGCGCATCGAAGTGGAGGTGTTCGGTGCGGCGGAGGGTGGCGGTGACGAGTTCGAGATGCTCGGCGATGAGGGGATTGTTGCAGGCCGCGATGGCGACGGTGTGGAAATCGTCATCGGCGGCGATCGCGGCATCGCTGTCCGCATCGTCCAGGGCTTCGCGCAGCCGTTCGTTTGCGGCCTCCATCGCCGCGAGATCGGCCTCGGTGAGCGCGGGGGCGGCCAGTCGCATGGCCAGGGCATGGAGTTCGGCGGCGATCTGGCGGGCGTGGGCGACGGCCGCAGGATCCTCGGGCGCGACCCGAGTCATCCTCCCCGGTTCGGCGATGACCAGACCGGCTTGGGCCAGGCGCTGCAGGGCCTCCCGCACGGGGGTGCGCGAGACCTGCAGCCAGGTGCCGAGCTCCTGATCGCGCAGCTGCTCGCCCGGAGCGAGCTGCCCGCGCACGATGGCATCGCGGATCGCCCGGTAGACGTCATCGCGGAGCAGGCTGCGCCGGGCGATCGGCGCATCGGTGGGAATCGGCACGGGCTCGTCTTTCGTCTGAAGGTCGCTGGGTCTGAGTCGGCAGGTCTGGGGCGTTCGAAATGAGCGGGACTTTCTGCACGACTATTGTAAGCACTGCCGACATGCAATATATTGCATATTGCATCCCCTATCCACATCTATGCCCCTACACCTACCCACCCGAATCCACGTCTCGAGGAGAGCACTCCATGGCCATCACCGACTTCGACCGCTATCCGCTCACCTTCGGGCCGAGCCCCGTCCATGAACTCGCGCGACTGGGCGACCACCTCGGCGGGGCCCGGGTCTGGGCCAAGCGCGAGGATGTGAACTCCGGACTCGCCTTCGGCGGAAACAAGACCCGCAAGCTCGAATACATCGTCCCCGACATCCTCGCCTCAGGTGCGGACACCCTCGTCTCGATCGGCGGCTACCAGTCCAACCACACCCGCCAGGTCGCTGCTGTCGCCGCGCACCTCGGGCTGAAGGCCCGCCTCGTTCAGGAGCGCTGGGTCGACTGGGACGATCCGGTCAACGACAAGGTCGGCAACATCGAGCTCTCACGCATCATGGGTGCCGACGTCCGTCTCGACTCGGCCGGCTTCGACATCGGCATCCGCTCGAGCTGGGAAGAGGCCATCGCCGAGGTCGAGGCCTCCGGCGGCAAGCCCTACCCGATCCCGGCCGGAGCCTCGGAGCACAAGTTCGGGGCCCTCGGCTTCGTCAACTGGGCCTACGAGGTCGCCGAGCAGGAGAAGACCCTCGGCGTCTTCTTCGACACCATCGTCGTCTGCACCGTCACCGGCTCGACCCACGCGGGAATGATCGCCGGGTTCGCCGCCCTCGAGGCCGCCGGCGGCCCGAAGCGCACCGTCATCGGCATCGACGCCTCGGCCACCTTGGACAAGACTCGCGACCAGGTCAAGCGCATCGCGAACAATGCGGCCCAGCTCATCGGTCTCGGTCGGGAGATCACCGACGCCGAGGTCGACATCCGCCCCGGCTGGGAAGGGCCGGCCTACGGCATCCCCGACGAGTCGACCGTGGGCGCGATCCGCACCACCGCCCGACTCGAGGGCGTCATCCTCGACCCCGTCTACGAGGGCAAGTCCATGGCCGGACTGCTCGACCTCGTCGGGCAGGGCGACATCGCCGCGGATTCCACGGTCCTCTACGCCCACCTCGGCGGGCAGCTCGCGCTCAACGCCTACAGCTCGATCTTCTGAGCGGAGGGCCACCCGGGTCGCCGCCGAAACGGTGACCCGGGTGGCACTTGAGTGCGGATTTCGTGCACGTGGGCACGGAATCCGCACCACCTCGGCGAGGGCGTCCCTCCGCATCGCCGACTGATGATTCCCCCAGCTTCCGCCACTTGTTGCGCAGGTCACGTGTTGATAGCGTGAGAGACAGGCATACGCGATCCGTCGATTCCGACGGCGATCGGCGATGCACCTATCTCGGACGGCGCCCGACCGGCGCCCCAAGTCGAAGGAGTCTGGAATGAGCAATGTAGGAAGCGCTGCAGGCGGCTACCGCGTCGAGAACCCGGCCACCGGTGAAGTCGTCGAGAAGTTCGACAATGCGACCGACGCGCAGATCGACGAGGTCCTCGGTGCGGCTCACGACGGCTTCCTGGCCTGGCGTGAGAAGACGATCGAAGAGCGCGCCGCCGTCGTCAACAAGGTCGCCGCCCTGTTCGGAGAGCGCAAGGAAGAGCTCGCGAACATCATCGCCGAAGAGATGGGCAAGCCCGTCGCCGAAGGCATCGAAGAGGCCGAGTTCTGCGAAGCCATCTTCAACTACTACGCCGACAACGGCCCGGAATTCGCCGCGGACGAGCCGATCAAGTCGATGTCCGGCGGCAAGGCCTTCATCCAGCGCCGCCCCGTCGGCGCGCTGCTGGGCATCATGCCCTGGAACTTCCCCTACTACCAGGTGGCCCGCTTCGCAGCGCCCAACCTGGTGCTGGGCAACACGATCATCCTCAAGCACGCGGAGATCTGCCCCCGCTCCTCGGCGAAGATCGCCGAACTGATGAAGGAGGCGGGCATCCCCGAAGGCGTGTACGCCAATGTCTACGCCACCCACGAGCAGATCGAGACGATCATCGCCGATGACCGCGTCGAGGGCGTGTCCCTGACCGGTTCCGAGCGTGCGGGATCCGCCGTGGCCGCCATCGCGGGCAAGAACCTCAAGAAGGCCGTGCTCGAGCTCGGCGGCTCCGACCCCTACATCATCCTCGACACCGACGACATGGACGAGGCCGTGGACACCGCCTGGGGCACCCGCCTGTACAACACCGGTCAGGTCTGCAATGCCAACAAGCGCATGATCGTCATGGATGACATCTACGAGGACTTCGTGTCCGGGCTGACCCAGCGCGCCCAGGACTGGACGAAGGGCACCCCCGCCGAGGCGGGCGACGGCAAATACTCGCCCCTGTCCTCCCGCGGTGCGGCCGAGAATCTGCGCAAGCAGCTCGATCGCGCCGTCGAGCAGGGCGCGACACTCGTCGGCGGCGAACTCGCCAGCGACGGTTCGGCCTACGTCTCCCCGGCCGTGCTCACCGGAGTCACCTCGGACATGGACGCCTACCGCGAGGAGCTGTTCGGGCCCGTGGCCACCGTGTACAAGGTGACCAGCGACGACGAAGCACTCAAGCTGGCCAACGACACCCGCTTCGGCCTCGGCGGCGCCGTGTTCGCGAAGGATCCCGAGCGGGCCGCGAAGCTCGCCCAGCGCCTCGACGTCGGCATGTCCAACGTCAACACCCCGGCCGGCGAGGGCGCGGAGATTCCGTTCGGCGGCACCAAGCGCTCGGGCTTCGGCCGCGAGCTCGGGCCCTACGGCATGGATGAGTTTGTCAACAAGCGTATGTACTACGTGGCCGACTGAGGCTGATCGCTCAGGTTTGATTGCTCAGGTCTGACGCGCAACACGGGCGCTGTGTCGAGATTCGGGTGTGTCCACCCGTTTCCTGACGCGGCGCCCGTGTTTCGTGTGTGGTGGGCTGTTCAGCTTTCGTAGGTCCAGGTGGCCTCGGCGGGCAGGGAGGGCAGCGGCCAGTCCGGGTCGGGTGCGAAGTCCGTGTAGGCCGAGTCGAAGGGGAAGGTCCAGGCTTCGATGTCAGCGATGGCGCCGTCTGCCGCGCTGCGGATCCGGGCCACCTGCTCGGGAGAGAACATGCCCGCCTCGAGGGCGAACTCCAGTTCGTCCTCGTCCTTGAGGCTGTAGGAGCCATCGGCGGCGACGACGATGTCGAGCACATGGTCCGAGGTGAGGATCCCGGTCTCGAAGCGGGTGAACGGAGTCTCGAGGTTGACGTAGAAGGAGTCGCGGCGGGGCAGGGGGACCTGTGGACGTGAGGGGTTCTGTGGAGCGGAGGCAGCTGGGGTCTCGAAGAACCACACGGAGTAGTCCTTCCCGGGTTGGAAGACCGCGACGATGCCGGCGCCCTGCCAGGTCTTGAGGCCCTGCGCCCGTGGTGCGCCGAAGCGGGCGGGCCCATCGGCCTCGCGGATGCCCCTGCCGTCGGCGAGCACATGGTGGAGAATCGGAGTGCCCGACTCCAGCCACACCGCCAGATGCCGGTCGTCATCGGCGATGACGGTGACCGGGCGCTGGTCGAGCAGTCCGGGGTGGGCGGGATTCACATAGGTCCAATGGATCTGATCGCCGCGGCGCCAGCGGGGAATGTCCGAATCGCTCATGGCTTCATTGTTCCTGAGCGGGCAGAATCTCAGATCGCGATATTCGTCCGCGCTGAGATTGACCGCGGGAGAGTGACCAGAGCTACACTCAACCTGTCATACAGCTTGACAGGTTGCGAACACGGCGACCCGGCTGATCGAGACACCAGGAACCAGAACGAGCTGGAGGGGCGAGCGTGGGAGCCATCAATCCGACCGCTGTCGAACGGCTGTCAGCGGGCGAGGGAGTCATCCGCAGGCTCCGGGCAGAGATCGCCGAAGGCACGTTTCCCGTCGGTGCCAGACTTCCCTCGGAAGCGAAACTCGCCTCCCGCTATGCCGTGAGCAGGCCGGTCATCCGAGAGGCGCTGCGTTCGTGTGCGACCCTGGGGCTGACCGAGACCAAGACCGGCAGCGGCACCTTCGTCATCGCCGCGGCCCCGGCGACAGGGCTGCACCTCGGCGAATACTCCTCGCAGGACCTCCACGAGGCCCGCCCTCATATTGAGGTGCCGGCCGCTGAGCTCGCCGCCCGGCGTCGCACCGACGAGGATGTGGCTCAGCTGCACTCCCTCCTCGAAGCGATGATCACGGAGACGAGTCCGCGCGGATGGGTCGAGCTCGACGGCGAACTCCACATCGCCATCGCCCGCGCCAGCGGCAACCGAGTCTTCGAAAGCGTCATCGCCGAACTCCGCGGCGCCCTGACCGCCCAGTCGGAGCTGCTCAACCTGGCGGCTCACCGGCAGCCGGACTCCGATGACGAACACGCGCAGATCGTCCGCGCCATCGAGCAGGGGCGGACCGACCTCGCCCGCGAGGCCATGGCCAAGCACCTCGCGCGAGTGGCCGACGCCGTCACCGATCTCGCCGCCTCGGCGAACATCGACAGAACCCATTCCTGAACTCGAGGACCGTAGAACGATGCCGCTGCCTTCACCCACCCTGCCCGTTTCGGCCGAGCACACCGAGACCTGCGGCCCCGCCGCGCACATCCCGCTCGTCGAAGTCACGCGCGGAGGCCTCGTCGAAAGCCTGCACCTCGGGGCCTTCGCCGCCGTCGATGAGACCGGGGACCTCCTCGTCGACGCGGGTGACTCCGCGGTCCCCTCCTACCCGCGCTCCACACTCAAACCCCTGCAGCTGACGGCGATGCTGCGGGCCGGGCTCGACCTTCCACCCGAACTGCTCGCGCTCGCCGCCGCCAGCCACTCGGGTGCCCCGGAGCACGTCGCCGGGGCACGCCGCATCCTCGGCCTGCATGGGCTCGAGGAGTCTGATCTCGGCAATGCGCCCGACCTGCCCTACGGCGCCGCCGAACGGGAGAAGCACCTGCGGGCCGGCGGCACGCGCACCCGACTGGTGCAGAACTGCTCGGGCAAGCACGCCGCGATGCTCGCGACCTGCATGATCAACGGCTGGAGCCGTGCGGACTACCTCGACCCGGCACATCCGCTGCAGCGTCTCATCGCGGCCACGATCGCCGAACTCACGGGGGAGTCGGCCGATGTGCTCACCACCGACGGCTGCGGCACGCCCCTGCCTTCATCCTCCCTGCGCGGGATCGCCCGCGCCTACGCGGCACTCGCGGCCGCCGCCCCGAGAACGAGTGCCGCCAGGGCGGCCGCGGCGATGCGCGCCCATCCGGAGATGGTCGGAGGTCCCGGACGCGATGTCACCGCGCTGATGCGCTCGGTTCCCGGGCTCATCGCCAAGGACGGCGCCGAGGCGGTGCAGCTCCTCGCCCTGCGACCACCGGGAGGGCGCGCCCTCGGCATCGCCGTGAAAATCGCCGACGGAACCGATCGGGCCCGCCTGCCGATCACCCGGGCCATCCTCACCGCCCTCGGAACCGAGGCGGAGGCACTGGCGGAGATCACCTCGGCGCCGGTCCTCGGGGGAGGCCGAGCGGTCGGGGAACTCCGCGTGGCACGGGAGGTCTGGGACCGCCTCGGCGGGCTCGGATTCACACACGAAGACAACCGGACAGGGGTGGGAGCATGACCACGATGAACACACGAACCGAACACGACCTCCTCGGCGATCGAGAGATCCCCGCGGACGCCTATTGGGGCATCCACACCCTGCGGGCGACGGAGAACTTTCCGATCACGGCGCAGACTCTCGAATCGAACCCGGACGCGATCCGCGGGCTCGCGGCCGTCAAACTCGCGGCTGCCCGGGCCAACCACGCGCTCGGACTCCTCGACGTCGAGCGGCGGGACGCGATCGTCGCCGCCTGCCGGGAGATCCTCGACGGGCACCTCCACGACCAGTTTCCCGTCAACGTCATCCAAGGCGGAGCAGGCACGTCGTCGAACATGAACGCGAACGAGGTCATCGCCAACCGGGCCCTCGAGATCCTCGGCCAGCCCCGCGGCACCTATGCCCGGATCAGCCCGAACGATCACGTCAACCTCAGCCAGTCGACCAACGACGCCTACCCGACCGCGGTCAAGCTCGGTACGATCTTCGCGATCAAGCGGCTGCTGTCCGCACTCGGCGAACTCGAGGAGTCGTTCGCGGCGAAGTCCCGGGAGTTCCACGACATCGTCAAGATGGGTCGCACCCAACTCCAGGATGCGGTGCCGATGACCCTGGGGCAGGAATTCGGCAGCTACGCGGTGACCGTGGGAGAGGATCGGGAACGCCTCGCCGAGGCGGAGAAGCTCGTCCACGAGATCAACCTCGGCGCCACGGCCATCGGCACCGGCCTCAACGCCGCCCCCGGCTATGCGGAAGAGGTCCGCGAACAGCTCGCCGAGCTCACCGGGCTGCCCCTGATCACCGCACCGGACCTCATCGAGGCGACCCAGGACGTCGGATCCTTCGTCCACCTCTCCGGGGTCCTCAAGCGCATCGCCGTGAAGCTCTCGAAGATCTGCAACGACCTGCGGCTGCTCTCCTCGGGACCCCGGGCCGGACTCGGCGAGATCAACCTGCCCGCCGTGCAGTCGGGATCGTCGATCATGCCGGGCAAGATCAACCCGGTCATCCCCGAGGTCGTCAGCCAAGTGGCCTTCGAAGTCATCGGCAACGATGTCACCATCACAATGGCCGCCGAATCCGGACAGCTGCAGCTCAACGCCTTCGAACCGGTCATCCTGCACAGCCTGCACAAGTCGATCTCCCACCTCGAATCCGCCAGCCGGACCCTGGCCGAGCGCTGCGTCGCGGGCATCACCGCGAACGCCGAGGCCACCCGCGCCTCGGTCGAGGCGTCGATCGGACTCGTCACCGCGCTCAACCCGACCATCGGGTACGCCGCGGCGACCTCGATCGCGAAGGAGGCGCTCGAGACGAATCGCGGGGTGGCCGAACTCGTGCTTGAGCACGGGCTGATGACACCCGAGGAGCTCGCTCGTCTCCTGCGACCCGAGAGGCTCGCAAATCTGAGCACCGTGTGAACCGCACATCTGACACCACTGACCTGACTGCACCGACCTGACTCCATCCACCTGAGCAGAGGACTTCTATGACTCATCACCACGGGCCTGACCGCAGCGTGGCCGTCGAGCCCACCTCCACGATCAACCTCACCGCCGAGGACACCGGCTATCAGAAGCATCTCGCCCCGCGGCAGGTGCAGATGATCGCCATCGGCGGGGCCATCGGCACCGGCCTCTTCCTCGGCGCGGGCGGTCGCCTGCACGAGGCGGGACCGGCCATCGTGCTCTCCTACGCCATCTGCGGGCTCTTCGCCTTCTTCATCCTCCGGGCGCTCGGCGAACTCGTCCTCCATCGGCCCACGACGGGGTCGTTCGTGTCCTATGCGCGGGAGTTCTTCGGGGAGAAGGCCGCCTTCATCGCCGGCTGGTTCTACTGGCTCGTGTGGGCGACGACGACCATCGTCGACATCACCGCCGCCGCCCTCTACATGGGCTTCTTCGGCAAGTACGTCGCGTGGATCGCAGCGGTGCCGCAGTGGACGTGGGCGCTCATCGCCCTGCTCGCCGTGCTCGGACTCAACGTCATCTCGGTCAAGGTCTTCGGCGAGCTCGAATTCTGGTTCGCCCTCGTCAAGGTCGCGGCTCTCGTGGCGTTCCTCATCGTCGGAGTCTGCTTCCTCATCTTCGGCACACCCGTGTCCGGTCACGAACCCGGACTCGGCCTGCTCTTCGAATCCGGCGGGATCTTCCCCAACGGGGTGCTGCCGGCGATCCTGCTCATGCAGGGCGTTGTCTTCGCCTACGCCTCGATCGAGCTCGTCGGCACCGCCGCGGGAGAGACCGCCAACCCGGAGAAGGTGATGCCGAAAGCCATCAACTCCGTGGTGCTGCGCATCGCCGTCTTCTATGTCGGCTCGCTCGTGCTGCTCGCGCTGCTGCTGCCCTACACCGCGTATTCGGACGGGGAGAGCCCGTTCGTCACCTTCTTCTCCTTCATCGGCATCAAGGGCGCCGACACGGTGATGAACCTCGTCGTCCTCACCGCGGCACTGTCCTCCCTCAATGCCGGTCTGTACTCGACCGGCCGCATCCTGCGCTCGATGTCCGTGGCCGGATCCGCACCTCGGTTCGCCCAGCGGATGAATCGCAGCGGAGTCCCCTACGGCGGAATCGTCATCACGGCCGCGGTCGCCCTCCTCGGCGTGCCCTTGAACTACCTCCTGCCCGCCGACGCGTTCGAGATCGTGCTCAGCGTCTCCTCGGTGGGCATCATCGTCACCTGGGCGACGATCGTGCTGTGCCAGATGCGTCTGCACCGGTGGGCGAACCGGGGGCTGCTCGAGCGTCCCTCGTTCCGGATGATCGGTGCCCCGTACACGAGCTATCTGGCCCTGACCTTCCTCGCCGTCGTCCTCGTCATGGTCCTCGTCGATTCCCCGGCGACGCTGGTCGTCGCGATCATCGCCTGCGTGCTCATGGTCATCGGCTGGTACGCCTGTCGGGGACGGATCCGGGCGCTCGCCGCCGCAGGCCGGGAGGTCGAGTTCCAGGTGTGAGGCCGGCCGCGGTGTCAGACTCGGGTATCTTCGGTCCAAGGTTTCAACGTGGCAGCTACCTGGGCGACATCGAGGGCCGCATCCGCGAACCAGCGCTCGGCCGCCTTCTCGGCGATTCCCTCGGCTTGGTCGATGAGGGCGCGGCCGCTGTCGGTGAGAACGAATGCACCGTCGTCCGTGCGAGTCAACCAGCCGAGCTTGACCAATGGCAGGGTGGCGCGCAGCGTCTGGGAACGGGTCTCGCTCATCTCCCAGGCAAGCTGATCCCGTGCCAGACCTTCTGAGTGGACGCCGAGGAGGCGGAGTCGAAGGAGGTCGTCCAGAGACAAGCCGACGCGGGTGAGCGCGCCGCCGATCGCAGTGTCCGCCGAGCTCTTTGCCCGCGCGAGCAGGAGCGCGGCTGCGAGGTGCGGTGCGGATCCCTCCGACCTGCGCTGGTGCTGTTCTGGGGCATCTGTCGTCATCTGCGCCTTCCAGGACGAATCTTGAGACTCTCGATGCAGACCGCGGAGACGTCGACCGTGCGGCCCCTGAGCCCGCGACCGGCAAGGTCAGCTCCGGCGAGCTCCTCGGCCCGGACGCGGGCCTCGAGTTCCGCGTCATCGGGGTTGACCTCATCGACGGTGATGAAGAACCGGTGCTGATAGTTCACGAGTTCGCGCGTATAGAGGAACGTTCCCTCCGGAGTGAACCGAGCCGCGAACATGTCATGCTCGGCTTGGTGGGTGCGCAGATCTTCACATTGGTGTTCGTCGAGGTCCGAGAATCGGCCGCGAACCGTGATGCGATAACTCCAGGTCATTGAGGTGCCTCCGGTGCTCGAGCCGTTTCGGCTCGCGTCGCATGGTCGAAGAGGGCGACGATCTCGCCCGCATCGATGCCGGTGTGGGTGGGTACTGCGGTGTCGAGGACCGCGCGCAGCGACAGGGCCATGGCGATCGGATCGAACTCGCGCATCTCGCCTCGCGCCTGGCCCTCCTGGAAGAGCGCCACGAGATCCGCGACGGAATCGGCCGAGCGCCGAGCGTAGGACTGCGTGTGCTCGCCCGGTCTGTCCGCGTCGGGACGACCGGTCCGAGTCGATCGACCGAGGTAGCCGACGGCCGCGATGATGGCCGCTGCCCGCGCCGGCTGTCGGCGGCAGTAGCCGACATGGGTGGTGATGTATGCGGCCAGGCGGTCATTAGTTGGGCCCGCGGTACCCAGCGCCTGGGTGAGCTCGGGGCCGAGGTCGGCGATGACGAATGCGATGGCCGCCGAGGCGAGTTCGTCCTTGTCGGTGAAGTTGCCGTGGATCGCTCCACGGCTGAATCCCGCGTTCTCCGCCACGGCGACGAGTGACGTGGCGTCGACTCCGTGCTCGGCGAAGAGGTCGACCGCCGATTCGATGAGTCTGTTCCGGGTCTCCTGCTGGCTCTCTGCGCGCGACATCCTGGGACGGGAGGTGTTCATGCATTCAAGATACACCAAAGTATTCGAATACTAAAATGTATATGAATGATCGACGGATGCCCTCCTGCGGAGAACTGAGGACTGCCTATACTGGACCCGGCCCGTAGAGCTGCGTTCATCCGGGGCCGGAACCAGGAGGTCAGACGTGCCGATCACCGCGACGATCCTCGAGGTCGCAGACAGTGACCCCGAGCGGCTTGCCCTCGTCGGCGGCGACGAGCGACTGAGCTACGGCGAACTCGTCGCGGACTCGCGGACCATGGTCGCCGTCGTCGACTCCCTGCACCGGGCCCAGCCCGAACCGCCCACCCCGGCACCCGAGACCGAGGGCATCCCGATCACCGCGGTCAGCACCACCTCGGCGTTCCACACCTCGCGCATCATCGCCGGACTCGCCGGCTACCGCGCGGTCTCCGCCACCATCGATCCCCGCTGGCCCCTGGAACATCAGGTTCGGGTCATCCGTGTCACCGGCATCGGGCTGGTCATCAGCGACTCGACCGACCTCGCCGAGGCGCTCGCCGCCGCCGAGTGGACCGGAACCGTGATCACCACGACCGAATTTCGGGCACGCGAAGCCGCCGTCGAACCTGCCCCGCCGCCGAGCGTCCGCGCGCCGGACGACCCCTTCCTCATGCTCTTCTCCTCGGGGACGACGAGCAACCCCAAGGCCTTCATCAAGACCCGACAGCAGTATCGGGACAATGTCGCGGTCTCCTCGGCCCACCTCGAACCCCTGCCCGAGGTGGCGACGCTGGCCCCCGGGCCCGTCTCTTACAGCCTCACCCTCTACGCCGTCGTCGAGAGCCTCGCGACCGGCGGCAGCGTCCACGTCGCCGACGAGTTCGCCCCGATCGAGATGGGCCGCCGAATCGAGGCCGAATCCGTCACCCGCATCGTCGCCGTGCCCGCCGTGGTCAAAGCCCTCGCCGAGGCGGCCGCCCGCGATCCGGAGCGCTTCGCCGGGATCGAGCTCGTCGTCACCGGGGGTGCCAACCTGCCCGCGAGCATCCGCGACCGCCTCGGCGAAGTCCTCCCGAACACTCGTCTGATCAGCTATTACGGGGCAGCGGAGATCGGATTCATCGGCGACAGCCGTGACGGCGACGGCACGTGGATCACGATCTACCCGACGATCGGGGCCGAGATCCGAGACGAACACGGGGCGCCGCTGCCCGAAGGCGAGATCGGCACCCTGTGGATCAACGCGGCCGCCTGCTCTCACGGCTACGTCACCGGCACCACCGAGGCGGTCCTGCGCGGACCCGACGGCTGGGCCACCGTCGATGACCAGGGACGGATCGAGAACGGCCTGCTCCAGCTGGCCGGACGAGCCGGCGACATCGCCATCACCGGCGGCCACAAGGTCTCCCTGCCCGAGGTCGAACGCGCATTCGAGACGTTTTCCTCGCGCGAGACTGGCCACGACCTCGGCGAGGTCTGCGCGGTCGCGCTCGACGATGCGAACCTCGGCAGCATCGTCGCCCTTGTCGTGGAGGTCGGGCATGCGACCGCACTTCCCGATAAGACAGCGCTCCTCGCGCATGCTCGCGCGCACCTGGCCCCGCAGTTCGTGCCGCGGCGCATCTTTGCACTGGACCGACTGCCACGCACCGTCGGCGGGAAGATTCGCCGCAGCGAAACCGTTGACCAGATCATGAAGGGCCGAGGGCAGCGACTGTGAACGACGAGCACCGAGACCGGCAAGACCGAAGCGTCGTCATCACCGGGATGGGGGCGATCACGCCCAGCGGCAACGACGTCGACACCCTGTGGGAGTCGGTGCGGACCGGGCGGAGTGCGATCGACGTCCTCGCCGGTGAGCGGTTCGCCGATCTCGCCGTGCGCATCGGCGGACAGGTCAGAGACTTCGACGCCGAGGCGGTCCTGCCCCGCGCGCTCGCCCGCCGACTTAGCCCGGTCCAGCACTGGGCCATCGCCGCCGCCGACCAAGCACTCGCGCAGGCCGGGATCGCGAATCCCGCCGAGCTCGGCGCGAACCCGGTCGACGATCTACCTTGGGACCGCCAGCGCATCGCCGTCATCGCGGCCACCGGTTCCGGTCCCGTCGACGCCATGCAGGAGGCCACTCGGGCCCTCCTCGACGGCGGACCACGCGCGGTGCCCCTGAGCCTGGCGATCCACGGGGCACCGGACTCGGCGGCGGCGCTGCTGAGCCAACGCTATGACTTCCGGGGCCCCGGCCAAGGGGTCTCGGCCACCTGCGCCTCCGGGGCGGTCGGCCTCGGCGCGGGACTGCGCCGCATCCGCCACGGCTATGCCGACGCCGTGCTCGTCATCGGCATGGAAGACTGCCTGGGCCCGGTCAACCTCGCCTCGAACGCGAACATGCGCGCCCTCGCCGCCGGGTTCGAAGACGACCCGACCGCTGCCAGCCGACCCTTCGACCGGATACGCAATGGATTCGTGATGAGCCAGGGCGCCGGCGCGATCCTCCTCGAATCCGCCGCCGGTGCCGCAGCCAGAGGCGCCGCGGTGCTCGCCGAACTCGCCGGCTTCGGAGCCGCCAGCGACGCCCACCATCCGACGAACCCGCATCCCGAAGGCCGCGGAGCCGCCGCGGCGGTCCGCGAAGCCCTGGCCGATGCCGGCCTGACCGCCTCCGACATCGACCACATCAACGCCCACGCCACCGGCACCCCGGCCGGTGATTCCGCCGAACTCGCCGCCTTCGATGCGGCCCTCGGCGCCACGGCACACCTGATTCCGATCAGCGCCACGAAGTCATCCACCGGGCACCTGCTCGGCGCCTCCGGGATCGTCGAGGCGATCATCGCGGTCCACACGCTGCGGGAACAGACGCTGCCACCGACGCTCAACCTCGGCGATCCGGAATTCGACGACTGGGACATCGTGGCCGGTCAGGCCCGCGAAATTGAGAGCCTCGACACCGTTCTCTCGACGTCCTTCGGCTTCGGCGGACACAACGGGGCGATCGTGCTGCGCCGGCCGCGACCATGACATCCCCTCCCACGCGCCACCCCGACCCCACGAGCAAGGAGAGATGATGACCGATCGTGAGACCCACCATCGTGAACTGGCCGAGAAATACCTGCCCGCCGAGGTCCTCGAACGCTTCCGCGAGCGTGCGGCGATCTACGACCGGGAGAACCGCTTCTTCGACGAGGATCTCGAGGAGCTCAAGGCTCTCGGCTATCTCACTCTCTTCGTGCCCGACGCCTACGGCGGTCCCGGGCTGAGCCTGCACGAGGTGACTCGGCTGCAGCAGCGGTTGGCCGGCGCGGCCCCGGCCACCGCGTTGGCGATCAACATGCACCTGATGTGCACCGGGGTCGTCAAGGCCATGGCCGACCGCGGCGATTCGACGCTCAACTGGGTCTTCGACGAGGTCATGGCCGGTGAGATCTTCGCCTTCGGGATCTCCGAGCCGTCGAACGACTGGGTGCTGCAGGGGTCGAACACCGAGGCGGTGCCCACCGCCGACGGCGGGTACCTGCTCTCGGGGGTGAAGATCTTCACCTCCCTGTCCCCGGTGTGGACCCGGCTGATCGTCCACGGCGCCGTCACACCCGAGGACGAGGGGATCGCCGGTCCCGATGCCGAGGAACCGGCCGAGGGACAGCTGGTCTACGGGTTCATCGAACGCTCGGAGCCGGGCATCACGATCTCCGATCACTGGGATGTGCTGGGCATGCGGGCCTCCCAGTCGCGGGCGACGATCCTCGACGAGGTGCTCCTGCGTCCCGACCGCGTCTCCCGAGTCATCCCGGCCGGCAAGCATCCCGATCTGCTGACCTTCGCGATCACCAGCAATTTCCAGCTGCTCATCGCCGCCGTCTACGCCGGGGTCGCTGCCCGTGCGCTCGAGCTCGGGGCTGCTGGGCTGAAGAAGCGGACGTCCGCGAAGGCCGGGACCACTCTCGCCGAGGTGCCCGAGACTCGGGCGCGCCTGGCCGGTGCCCACCTCGACTACCTCAGCGTCCCGGCGATGATCGATTCCTATGCCAGGGACTTCGACGGCCTCGTCGATCACGGTGCCGGTTGGCCGCTGCGCCTCGTGGGAGCGAGGATCAAGGCTGCCGAGGCTGCCCGTCGCACTGCCGAGACCGCGCTGATGTGCGCCGGCGGCAGCGGTTTCGACAACGGCCATGAGCTCTCACGTCTCTTACGGGACGCGAGTGCTGGCCTGTTCCACCCGCCGAGCGCCGACGCCGCCCGCCCGATGTACGCCGCGGCTCTGCTCGATGACTGAAAATGGTCGTGACGCTGTCAGCGATGGCTCGCTGTTGGATCGGATGTATCCGAGGAAGCCGGTTTGGCGGTTCCTCTACTTTGCGCTCATCATTCTCACTTCGGTGCTCATCTGCCTGAGCGTGGGGATCTCCATCTGGTCGCAGATCGGCGAAGACGGGTGGGTGACGAAGGCCGCATTGGCCGTCCTGTCGTGGCTGGTCACTCTGCCTCTGCTGCTCGGATCCGTGTGCTGGTGGGTCGTGCTGATCAGCAGGCCGCGACGGTTGCCGGCACCCGAGCGGCTCAGTCCTGTTCGAGCATCTCGGCGAGGCTGACGGGCGCGGTTCCCGTCAGCCGTTCCACGCAGTCGGTGACGACATCGAGTTCACCGGCCGCGATCGCGGTGTACGTCGACACCCAGGCGTCGAGCTGCCAGTCGGGCACACCATAGGGTCGGCGTGATTCGTAGGCTTCGTCGACGGTCTCGTTGTGGAAGGTCGTCGGCCTCCCGGTCACCTCGGTGACGGTGCGGGCCACCTCGTCGAAGGTCAGCGCCTGCGGGCCTGTGAGGTCATAGGACCGGCCGACATGGGCATCTGGATCCTGCAGGATCGCTGCCGCACAGCGGGCGACATCGCCCCTGGTCACGGCTCCGACGCGGCCAGTTTCTGCAGGTCCGCGGATGACGCCGTCATCTCCGGCCATGGCGGGCAGGAAGTCGAGATAGAACGAGTCCCGCAGGAACGTCCACGCCATTCCGGATTCACGAAGCCGCTCCTCGGTGTGCCAGTGAGTGCGCGCCAGTGTGAACGTGGCCTGGGGAGAGGCTCCGAGGAATGACAGGTAGACCACGTGCCGCACTCCGGCGGCGGCCGCGGCATCGATGAAGGTCAGATGCTGTTCGAGTCGGTCGGCGCTCTCGGCGGCGGAGACCATGAAGAGGACGTCGACGCCGCGCAGAGCCTTGGTGGCGGCATCGGCATCCCCGTATTCGGCCACGGCGATGTCGCCGACACCCTGCGGAGCCCGACTCACGTCTCGGACGATGAGTCGCAGAGAGGTCTCGGCGCTGCCGAGCAGATCGGTGACGATGCGTCCGATGTGCCCCGTCGCACCGGTGATCGCAGTGACGGATCGTGGACTCATGGTCATGATTCCTCTCCTCGACGACGGATTCTGTCAGCCTACTCCGCCGCGACCGCCTCGGCGCGTGGTCTGCGCTGCGCCGCAGGCACCCACCGCGGATCCGGCTTGGCCAGAGTGACGGCTACGACGACGATCAGGTTGGCGGCGACGGCCCACAGGCCCCCGTTGATGCCGAGCAGCGGATCGTGGCCTGTGTAATGGAGGCCGACCATGACGACGGAGCCGACGATGAGTCCGGCTCCTGCTGCCTGCTTGCTCATCCGCGGCCAGTAGAGGGCGAGCAGCGCGGCCGGAACCACCTGCGCGAGCCCCTCATAGCTGAGCACCGAGAGCGAGACGAGCGCATCGGGCATGAGCAGGCTCATCACCAGGGCGATCACACCGACGATGAGGCACACCCACTGGGACAGCGTCTTCTGCCGCAGTCCGCGAACCGCCGTCTCTTCGGCCGTCATCGCCGCAGCATTCTTCGGCCCGGCCAGGCCGCCGCCCAGGACAGTCCTGCCCCACATCGACCCGATCGAGAGCATGTACACGCTCATCGGCACGATCGCCGAGAGCGCCCCGGCGACGCCGATGATCGCGACGAGGGGAGCCGGCAGCGAGTCGATGACCACGGAGAACAGCGCCAGATCGGCGTCCTTGAGGGCGGGGATGACGAAGAGCGCGGCCACGCCGACCATCATCGGCACGAGGAGCAGCAGCTGGTACCAGGGCAGGATGATCGAATTGCGGCGCAGGGCGTTCGCCGAGGTGCCCGAGAGGTACCCGGCGATCGACGTCGGGAACACGGTGATCGTGATCCCGTTGAGGATGATCGTCGAGATGAACCAGGCGCTGCCGTAGGTGCCCTCCCCGGCACCGGGGAAGGTCAGCCACTGTGATTTCTCGACGACGAGCTTGTCGAGCAGACCGCCGAGTCCGTCGAAGTAGTGCAGCGGCACATAGATGGCGAGGAAGGCCACGGCGAGGATGACGAGTCCGTCCTTGAGGGCACTGACCCATGCGGAACCGCGCAGGCCGGAGAAGAGGATGAACGCCTCGGCGACGATGAAGGAGATGATGGCGGCGACCTTGAGGTCGATCGCCCCGTAGCTCATGGCGTTGACCACGGCGCCCATGCCTTGGATCTGCAGCTGGATGTAGGGAACGATGAAGATCGTTGCGAGCACGGCGACGAGGATCGCCAGACCGCGGGAGCGGAACCGGTGTTCGACGATGTCGGAGAGGCTGACGAGCTTGTGCCGGGCCGCGTAGGTCCAGAACAGCGGGCCGACGAGGTAGGCGACGACGAGGCCGATGCTCAGGTAGCCGATGAGGTAGAGGATCGGCACGCCGTAGGAGTACGACCAGCCGGCGGTGCCGAGGAACGAGAAGCTCGTGTAGGTTTCCCCGGCCATGAGCAGGAGGATGAAGACGACGCCGAGCCCGCGCCCCGAGACCGACCATTCGTCGAGGGACTTCTCCCGACCGCGGCCGGACCAGACGCCGATGCCGATGGTCGCGAGCATGGCGAGGCCGAAGATGATGCAGGCGATGATCGCGGAGGTGCTCATTTCCCGGCCTCCTCGATGGCGGAGCTGCCGGTGGCGGGGCCGTCGATGGCGTGGTCCTCACCGAAGGCGACGTCAGCGGGAATGTGCTCAGGCCGGTCGGTGCGGTAGAAGTGGTCGCCGCGGGCGGCCATCCACACGCAGAGCCAGGTGAGGATCGTGACGATGATCGTGTAGGTGACGATGAACGGCAGACCGAAGATGCGCGGCTCGACCGTGTTCGCCACGACCGGGGTGAGGACGTAGAGGACGACGGGAACGATGAGCAGGAGAAGCGAATACCGCCGCCGAGGTGGTCCCGGCGGTGATGTTGATTCGTGAACCCGTGACATGTGCGTCCTCTTTCACCCTGGCGCTCACCGCTGGTGAGCGGCGTCTGAGTCGCCGCCGGTGGGCGGCGTAGGCCAGGGTAGTGGTGCGCGTCACGCGGGTCGTGTAGTGGTCCGTATTCTGGAACGTGCCTTGTGCTGGGGTTCACGGCTCAGGTCGGTTCAGAGCTCCGGCGTAATCAGAGCTCCGGCAGGAGCGAGACCGGGTTCTCGATGCAGTCAGCGACGAAGGTGAGGAATTGACTCGGCTCCTCGCCGTCGCAGGCGCGGTGGTCGAAGACGAAGGACAGGTACATGACCTTGCGGACTCTCAGCTCCCCGTCGACGGCCCAAGGGCGGTCCTTGATCCGGCCGAGCCCGAGCATCGCGACCTCGGGGAGGTTGATGATCGGGGCCGAACCGTCGACCCCGAAGACGCCGTAGTTATTCAGCGTGAATGTGCCGCCGCTCAGCTCCTCGCCGCTGAACTTCCCGGTGGAAGCCTTGCCGACAGTCTCGGACACCGAGTCCCGCAGCTGGCGCAGGCTCATCTCACCGGCGCCGTGGACGACGGGGACCATGAGTCCGCGCGGGGTCTGCGCGGCGAGACCGAGGTTGATGTCACCGTGGGTGACGATCTCACCTGCGACGGTGTCGATCGAGGAGTTGATGATCGGGTACTTCTTCAGCCCGGCCGTGACGAAGCGGGCGACGAGGGAGAGCAGCGAATACTTCTCTCCCGTCTTCGACTCAAGGGCGCGCTTCGTGTTCAGCAGCTCGGTGGCATCGACGTCGAGCCAGATCGTCGCCTCGGGAATCTCCTGGCGCGACCTGGTCAAGCGTTCGGACACGACCTTGCGCAGCCCCGTGATCGGGGTTCGGGTATCGCGGGAATTCTCTGTTGTCCGCGCCGAGGCGGCTGACGTCCCCGCGGGGACGAGCCCGTTCGGCGTCCCCGCGGGGACGTTTTCGACGGGGACCGGTTCGGCGGCAGTTGCGGGGGACGCGGTGGTCGAATCGATCGCCGCGAGGACATCGGCGCGGGTGACGATCCCGCCTGGACCGGATCCGGCGAGGCGTTTGGCGCTGATCCCGTGGTCGTTCGCGAGCTTACGCACGAGTGGGGAAGTGACTGGAGAGATCCGCGACTCTTCGTCGGTCGCTGCGCGTGCCTCCGTGGCCATTGCGCCGGCCTCCGCGGGGGCGATCGCTTCCCCGGCCGCCGGGGGAGTGGCCGCCGAGGTTGGCGAATTCGCATCGGTGCGTGTCCCGAACGAGCGCTTCTTCGATGACCGAGTCTTGGGTTCAGAAGTGCCGTAGCCGATGAGGTTGGCGCCGCCGCCTTCACTCGAAGCCTCACCCTCGCTCGCAGCCTCGGCAACGGTGAGCAGGGCCTGACCTGCGGCGACGGTGTCACCAGCCGCGGCGTGCAGGGCCGAGATCCGACCCGCGTAGGGGCAGGGCAACTCGACGACGGACTTCGCGGACTCGACTTCGACGACCATCTGATCGACGTGGACTTCATCGCCGACGGCGATCTTCCACGAGATGAGCTCGGCCTCGGTCAGTCCCTCGCCCAGGTCGGGCAGGATGAAGTCACGCGTGCCCGCGCCAGGGGAGCCTGCAGCGGAGGCGCCCGACGCGTCGGCGCCGGTACTCAGATCCGCACTCATCACAGCTCCCAATCCCAGGTCTCGAAGGCATCGAGCACGCGTTCGACGGTCGGCAAGTAGTACTCCTCGAGCTTCGGGGACGGGTAGGGGACATCGAAGCCGGTGATCCGCAGGATCGGGGCCGACAGATGGGTGAAGTTGCGTTCGGTCACCCGGGCGGCCACCTCGGCGCCGTAGCCTCCGAACTGGGCGGCCTCATGGATGATCGCCGCCCGCGAGGTCTTGCGCACGGATGCGCTCACGGTCTCATCATCGAAAGGGGAGAGCGTGCGCAGGTCGATGACCTCGACGGACAGTCCGTGTTCGGCTCCGGCCTCGGCGGCCTCCACGGCCGTGCGCACGGTCGGCCCGTACGCGAGGAGGGTGACGTCAGAACCTTTCCGCACCACCTCGGCGCGATTCATCGGGGCCGTGGTCACGGGCAGGGACAGCGTCTCCTTCATCCAATACCGCGACTTCGGCTCCATGAAGATCACGGGGTCGTCGGAGGCGATGGACTCGCGCAGCAGTGAGTACGCATCGGCCGGATTCGAGGGCGTGAGAACGGTCAGACCCGGGGTCGAGGTCCAATACGCTTCGGAGGAATCCGAGTGGTGTTCGACGCCGCCGATGTCGCCGGCGTAGGGGATCCGGATAGTGATCGGCAGGCTGACCCGGCCCTTCGTGCGATTGCGCATCTTCGCCACATGGGACACGATCTGCTCGAACGCGGGGTAGGCGTAGGCGTCGAACTGCATCTCGATGACCGGACGCATCCCGCCCATCGCCATGCCGATCGCGGTGCCGACGATGCCCGATTCGGCCAGCGGAGAGTCCCAGACGCGTTCGGGTCCGAATTCCTTCCGCAGTCCTTCGGTGACCCGGAAGACCCCGCCGAGGCGGCCGACGTCCTCACCGTAGACGAGGACGTTCTCGTCCGCGGCCAGGGAGTCGCGCAGGGCGGCGTTGAGTGCCTTCGTCATCGTCACCGGTGCCGGCGCCGTGGCGGCGGTGCCGCCACCCGAGTCCGCCGTGGCTGAGGCAGTGGCCTCGGCGTCGACGCTCATGCCCGCCCCGCCGCGGCGAGTTCGGCTTCGAGGATCTTCTGCTGCTCGCCGAGGCTGGCGCGCGGTGACGCATAGACGTGGGCGAAGAGTTCGCTCGGGTCGATGACGGCCTCGTCGTTCATGGCATCGCGGACGCTCGCGGCCAGCTCCTCGGCGGAGGCGGTGATCTCGTCGAAGCCGGCGTCGTCGAGGACGCCGGTCGAACGCAGGTAGGTCTCGAGGCGGGTGATCGGGTCGAACTGCTTCCAGTGCTCGACCTCTTCGGCGTCGCGGTACTTCGTGGGGTCATCGGAGTTCGTGTGCGACTCCATGCGATAGGTCAGGCACTCGATGAGGGTCGGGCCTTCGCCGTTCCGACCCCGTTCGAGGGCGGTGGCCACGGCGGCGAACACGGCGGCGACATCGTTGCCGTCGACGCGGATTCCGGGCATGCCGTAGCCGGCGGCGCGGTCGGCGAGCATCGTCGCATTCGACTGTTCGCGCAGCGGGGTCGAGATCGCGTACTGGTTGTTCTGGAGCACGAAGACCGTCGGCGTCTGCCAGACAGAGGCGAAGTTGAAGGCCTCGTGGGTGTCGCCCTCGCTGCTCGCCCCATCTCCGAGGAAGGTCAGGGTGGCCGCATCCGTGCCCTTGAGCTTGGCGGCCATGGCGAAGCCGGTGGCGTGCAGGGTCTGCGTGGCCAGCGGTGTCGCCGCAGGTGAGGTGTGGTACTCATGCGGATCGAAGCCGCAGTGCCAATCTCCGCGGAAGGCTGCGAGGATCTCGGCGACCGGGACGCCGCGGGTCAGCAGCGACGCGGAGTCGCGGTAGGTGGGGAAGAGCCAGTCATTCGGTGCCAGCGCGGTGGTGGCTCCGACCTCGCAGGCTTCCTGCCCGGCCGCAGAGGGGTAGGTGGCGAGCCGGCCTTGCCGGGTCAGGTGCGTGACCTGGGCTTCGAAGCGGCGGACATGGACCATCTGCCGGTAGAGGCCGAGCAGGGTGCGGTCGCTGGGGATGCTCAGCCCCTCGGTCGGTGCGTCGGTCGGACTGCTGTCGGGGCCGATGAAGCTGATGGGCTGCAGCTGGGGGAGAGCGCGGCCGGTGCTGGGCGGAACGTCGATGGTCATGACCCCATGGTGGCGTGAGCCGAGTCACGGTTCCATGCCTGCGAGGCAGGTGGAGACGGGCGGTCATCTGTGTCGCGAAGAGTGGACGAACCGGCCCGCTTCGGTGAGCTTCGGTGGACGTTTGGCCGGCGGTTCTGCGGTGAGTGGGCCCGCCTTCAGATCTCTCCCCAGCGGTAGCCACGGGAGGTGAAGGCCGCGGCGACCTCATCCTTCTTTCCCTCGACGTCTCCGCGATAAGCCTGGTGGCCGCCCTCGGTGAGGATCGTCAGCTTCCCGTCGGCGAAGTACGCCGTGGAGAACGCGGCTCGCGAGATGTGCAGCGGATGGTCGCCTGGGCGGCCGACGGTGATTCCCTCGTCACCGATGCGCAGAGGCGTGGTCGAGGCGCTGATGACGACTGTGGCGACGAGGCCCAGCGCGGCACCGATGATCGGCCGAACGGCGACGACCCAGGGCTGATCGAACCGGCTGAGCTTCTCGATGATGTCCCCGAAGGGAATGGGGAATGTGGCCGCGAGCGAACCGAGCGCAGGAAGGAAGAAGCCGAGGGCGACGCCGATTCCTGCGCAGACTAGACCGATGATGAGGACATCACCGCGGCCGAGGGCGAAGACGCTGGATTCGGCCGGTCCGTCTCGGCCGTTGCGAGCGGGCTGGCGGGGGTGGTCGGTCATGGGCACGTCGATCCTCACTTCCAAGGCTGGAACACTAGTGTAACAAAGTGGAACAATAGTGTTCCATAAGTAGACTGGACCTTCATATCGGGTCGGATCGGGAGCGAGGGGGGCGAGGTGTCGAAGTCGGCGAGCGGCGGGGAGAGCGGCGGCATGAGGCGCATGGGCCGGGACGCCCTGCTGCGGGAGTCGCTCTCGGCGCTCGCCGCCGACCCGCGCGCCCCGATGCTCGAGCTCGCGAAGACGCTCGACGTCGGCCGGACCACCCTCTATCGCCACTTCGGCGATCGGGACGCCCTCGTCGCCGAGGTGGCCCGCCTCGGCGCGCGGATGTTCGTCGAAGCCTTCCTCAGCGCCCGTCCCGAGGAAGGCCCCGGGCTCGCGGCGGTTGAGCGGGTGTGCGACCGCCTCTTCACCGTCCCCGAAGCGCTCACGCTCCTCTTCGCCGACAATCCGATCATCACCGATGACGTCTTCGCCGAGGTGGAGCGGGAGCGCCGTGACACCGAGGTGGCCGGATCCGGTGGCTCCGCCTCGGCGGGCCCGAAGTCGGCAGGGGAATCCGACGACCCCCTCGAATGGGTCATCGCGCGCGGTCAGGCCGACGGATCGATCACCGCCGAGGTGCCCGTGGAATGGGCGGCTGCCTACGTCTTCCTCACGATCGGTTCGGGCCATCTCTACAGCATCGCCGTCGAGGCGGCCGATCCGTCCGCGCGTGCGCGAGGCCTCGAACTGACGATTCGCGCCGTCCGCCGGACCCTCGGTGCCGGTTCCGACATATAAGACACCGGCCCGCCGGTGGCCGCGCTCGGTACTGAGAATCCGGGCTTCGACGTCTCATTTCACAAGAATCTCCGGCAACGGGTTGTGCGGTCCCGCATCCCCAGTTAGGGTAACCTATGAGATATAGGAAACATTCGTATTTCATTAAGGCCGTTGACACACCTGCTTGAAGTTGCGAGTCCTGTTTCTCACTGTTTCATACGTCAAGGAACCCTCGGAGCTGAATACATGCCGCGCACTTCCAGGCCTCTGCAGGTATTACCGATCATCCTGCGAGAGGTGGAAGTCACCGGCGTCACGGACATCACCCCCAATATGCGACGCCTAACAGTGGCTGGCGATCAATTGGCGGCGGGCGAAGTCGACGGGATGCCGCGGCCGGAATTCCGCTCCGAGGGTTTCGACGATCACGTGAAACTCGTCATTCCCCCACCCGGACGCGAAGACCTCCACATCGGTGAGCAGGAGGAGTTCCGGTTCAACTGGAACCGCGAAGCGCTCAACCTCACCCGCGACTACACGGTTCGCAGCGTCGACCCCGAGGCGAAGTCCTTCACTTTCGACGTCGTCCGCCACGACTCCGGGCTGGCCTCCGACTGGGCCTTCACCGTCAACATCGGCGACTCGCTGAAGTTCGCCGGCCCGAAGACATGCGCCGGACTCAGCGAAGGCATCGACTTCCATCTGCTCATCGCCGACGAAACCGCACTGCCCGCGGTCGGCCGGTGGCTCGAGGAGGCCCCCGCCGGCACCCGCGGCCACATCATCGTCGAGATCCCCACCGCCGAGGACATCCAGACGATCCCCACCGATGCCGATGTCGAGATCGACTGGCTCGTGCGCGGCTCCACCCCGCCCGGCGAATCCACCCTCATGTACGAAGCCGTGAAGAATGTGGCCCTGCCCGCCGGGCGGACCTTCGCCTGGTGCGCCGGCGAGACCATGACCATCGCGCCCATCCGCCGCTACCTGCGCCGGGACCTCGGCCTGCCCAAGGAGGACGTCGAGGTCGTCGGCTATTGGCGCAAGATGACGACGAAGAAGGCGAGCCACGCCGAGGCGGTGCCGGAGACCGCGGCCGGCAGCGAAGGAATGGCGACCGCCGGTGCAGGCACGGACGTCTCGGGCTCGGCCGGCGACACCGCCGCGAGCGCTGAGCCTTCCGGTCCCGCCGTCGACTCCGGCGCCGCGGGCTCGACCGACGCCTCCGAGGGCACCCTGGGTGTCCTCCACCAGGTGCACGAGATGACCGAGATCCTGCCCCCGATCATCACCCGCGTCGCGGTCAGCTTCGGCGTCAACGACCTCGTGGCCGGCGGGGTCACCACTCCTGCCGCGATCGCCGCGGAACTCGGCATCGACACCGATGGCACACGGGTGGTGCTGACCGCGATGAGTGCGCTCGGGCTCCTCGAACGTGAGGGCGAGAACTACCGGAACACCCCCACCGGCGCGGTGCTGACCAGCGAAGGGTCCGCCGACGGACTCAACCTCGAGGATCCGGCCCTGCTCGACCTGTTCTCCGTCGTCGATCTCCTCGACGTCCTCAAGGGCGGGTATGCGGCCAGGACCTCACGCGCCTCGGCGACGGATGCCCAGAGCTGGACGGCGCTGCGCGCGAACGACGAGGCCCTCGACGCCGCCCACCGCAGCCGCACCCTCGACCACCTGCAGTACGTGCTCGACATTATCCTCGACCTCGACCCGATCAGAACCGCTGCGAGCATCGCCCTGGCCGGGGACGCCGGCGCCGAGGTGGCCGCCGCCCTGACAAGGAAGGCTCCGGATTCGGGGCGGTCGATCCACACCCCGGGGGCCGCCGCGCTCAGCGGGGAGGCGCTCTGGCCCGAGGTCGATGCCACCCTCCTCCTCGCCGGGCTGACCGGACGCAGCCGCGAGGAGATGCGCAGCCTGCTGGCGAACATCCTCAAGGCCAGCCGCAGTCTCGTCATCGTCGAACCCTTCACCGATGAGGCGGAAGAGGACGATCACCAGGCCGAAGAGCTCGTGTCCACCTTCGCGACCACCGGACATGCATCGCTGACGAGCGAGGAGCTGCGCGGCATGCTCACCGAGCTGCCGGCCGGAACCGTCGACGTCGTCGACATCGGCTGGGGCTTCGGACGCTTCCGCCGCGCCGTCATCGCCACCCGACGCTGAGCGCCTGAGTCCCGGCCGACGCAGGAATCTCGAAAGGAAACCATGAGAATCAATCGCATCAGCTCTGCCGTGATCGCGGGTGTCGCAGGATTGGCGCTGTTCGCCGGCTGCGGAAGCGGAAGCGCGGACGACGCGGAGGCCTCGAGCGAGACCCGTACGGTCACCGACTCGAGCGGGTCCGAGGTCGAAGTGCCGGCCGATCCCCAGAGCATCGTCACCCTGCACTATGCGGCGACGGAGACGCTCATGGACCTCGACCTCCCGCCCGTCGGGCAGGGTGAGTTCATGGAATCGGCCGTGCCCGAGGAGTGGTTGGATCAGCTGAACGAGATCCCGAAATTCACGCAGGAAGCGCCGGACCTCGAGAAGATCGCCGAGGCGGAACCCGACCTCATCCTGTCCCCGAACACCTTTGAGCCCGAGATGATCGAGCAGTTGCAGGAGATCGCTCCGGTCTACCAGTTCACCCTGCGCGGCGGCGACCGTGCGAACTGGAAGCAGCGCGTCCAGGAAGTGGCGGACGCGGTGAATCAGACCGATGAACTCGAACAGCTCGACAGCGAATTCGAGGCCGAGCAGAAACGGCTTGCCGATGAGTACGGCGATGCCGCCGAAGGCACCACGATCGGTGTCGCCTCCTCCTACGAAGACAATTCCGCTTATCTCTGGGGCAGTAAGAACATGCTCGGCTCCATCCTCAGCCCGATCGGCTTCGACTGGTCGGCCGACGAAGACAAGATGGTCGAGAAGTACGGTAAGGCGGCGCAGGGCGGCAACAAGTCCGGCAAGGTCGAGCCGGAAGCGCAGATCTCCATGGAGGTTCTCGATGCGAGCCTGTCCGATGCCGACATCATCTTCGTCAACTCCGATCTGCGCGGTGACTACGACGAGCTCACCGAGACCCTGGTGGACTCGGCCGTGTTCAAGGAACTGCCCGCCGCCAAGGCAGGACACGTCTACCCGATCGGCAAGGCCACGATCGCCGGATACGCGGATGCGAAGTACGGACTCGAACTCGCGGAGAAGGCCATTCAGGAGTACGAGAAGGACTGACCCGCGTCGGCGGCTCTGATCCTCGAGCCCGCTGTGCCGACAAGCCCGCTGCGCCACGGACCGATTCCGGTCGAGCGCGGTGGGCTCGTTGCGTTCTCCGCTCCCTGACGCAGTTGTTCGAAGGCTCAACCGCTCCCTGACTCAGCCGTTCGACGGATCAGCCGTTCGAGCCGGGCCGGTGGCCCTCGGCCTCGTCGAGGATGAGCAGGGACCGGGAGGACACCACGCCGGGGACCTCGTGGATGCGGCGCAGGATCACCTGGGACAGTGCGGTGTTGTCCGGGGCGTTGACGGTGACGAGGGCGTCGATGTCTCCGCTGACGGCTTGGACCTTCTCGACGAACGGAAGCTTGGCAAGCTCATCGCGCACCTCGGGCCACGGACGGTCGCCGATCTTGACGACGACCACCGCGGTCACGGTCATGCCCAGGGCGCTGCGGTCGACCTCGGCGGTGAACCGCCTGATCGCGCCGGACTCGATGAGGGCGGAGAAGCGCTTGTGTGCGGCGGACCGGGAGATGTGGACTCGCTCTGCCAACTGGCGGACGCTGAGGCGGGAGTCCTCGACGAGAGCGGCGATGATGCTGCGATCGATATCGTCGAGGTCGAATGCCACGAGGCGCTCCTTCGTCGTTGATGTCGGCGTCGGTCCCGCCCGAATGCCGGGGTGAGTCTCATTCTAGGGCCACTCGCCGGGATGACCTCGGGCGAGGCTTCGAGTAGAGTCGGCATCACCGAAGTTTTCGATCGTTCGTACAGTAGATGTGTTCCGTGTGGTGGAGACCACGTACCATGGTTCCTGAGCATTCGTTCGGGGCCAGAAGCGGACCCGGCTGTCGGACGGCGAAGCGCCGACTGTAGATTATGAGACGGAAGTCTCAGTGCACATTGAACTGCTTCACGGAAAAGGAGTCATCCTTGAAGATCGCGGTGTTGGTCAAAGAGGTCCCGGACACATACGGGGACCGGAAGTTGAATCTGGAGACGGGGCTGGCCGATCGCGGCGCCTCGGAAGCCGTTCTCGATGAGATCGGCGAGCGTGCCCTCGAGGTCGCTCTGTCCTACAAGGACGGCGAAGGCGATACCGAGATCAGCGTCATCTCGATGGCGCCCGACACCGCGACCGCCACGATCCGCAAGGGTCTGGCGATGGGTGCCGACAATGCCGTGCACATCGCCGACGAGGGCCTGCCCGGTGCGGACCTCGGTCTGACCGCCGAGATCCTCGCGGCAGCGGTCCGCCGCGGCGAGTACGACCTCGTCGTCACCGGCAACATCTCGACCGACGGCAACGGCGGCATGATGCCGGCGATGCTCGCCGAACACCTCGACTACCCGCATGTGACCGGTCTGAGCGGCGTCGAGCTGAGCGCCGACAAGGTCTCCGGCACGCGCGGAATCGAAGGCGGCAAGCAGCAGGTGAGCGCCGAGCTGCCCGCGGTCATCTCGATCACCGAAGCCCTGCCGGAAGCTCGCTTCCCGAACTTCAAGGGCATCATGGCCGCGAAGAAGAAGCCGTTCGAGGTCATCAGCCTCGCCGACCTCGGCGTCGATGCCGAGGATCAGTCGACCGCTCGCTCGATCATGGTCTCCGTGGCCGAGAAGCCGCCGCGCGAAGCCGGCGAGAAGGTCGTCGACGAAGGCAATGGCGGCGCCGACCTCGCCGAATTCCTCATCCAGAACCGTTTGGCCTAAGGAGAGACGCTCATGTCCGAATTCCCACAAGACAGCATTCTCGTCGTCCTGACCGCTGACTCCGAGGGCCAGCTGGAGAAGCCGGCCGCCGAGCTCCTCGGCGGTGCCGGTGAGATCGGTTCGCCCGTCGCGCTCGTCCTCGCCGCCTCCGGTGGCGCCGATGCGGCCGCCGAGCAAGCCTCCTCCCTCGGTGCCGTGGCCACCCTGACCGCCGAGGTGGCCGGGGACAATCTCGGCACCGCCGCGGTCGACGCGGTCGCAGCCGCCGCCGAGCTCAGCGCTCCCGATGCGGTGCTCGTGCCCAACACGCTCGACGGCCGCGATATCGCCGGCCGCTACGCCGTGCGCACAGGCTCGGCGATCAACGTCGACGCGATCGGCCTCGAACGCGATTCCGAGGGGATCGTGACCAACCACTCCGTCTACGGCGGCGGCTACACCTCGACCGCGGCCCCGACCTTCGGTGCCCCCGTCATCACCGTGCGTCTCGGCTCGATCGAGACCCGCGGCGAAGCGCAGGCGGCGAACAATCAGGCCCTCGAGGTCGCCGATTCCGGCAAGCGCGCGGCCGCGATCGAATCCTTCGAGGAGATCGTGGAGACCTCATCGCGGCCCGAGCTGCGCGGTGCGCAGAAGGTCGTATCCGGTGGACGCGGCGTCGGTTCGGAGGAGTCCTTCGAACTCGTCGGCGAATTCGCCGATGTGCTCGGCGCGGCCGTCGGTGCCTCGCGCGCCGCCGTCGACGCCGGATTCATCGCCCAGTCCCACCAGGTCGGACAGACCGGTGTGTCCGTGTCGCCGCAGCTCTACGTGGCACTCGGCATCTCTGGTGCGATCCAGCACAAGGCCGGCATGCAGACCTCGAAGACGATCGTCGCGGTCAACAAGGACGGCGAAGCCCCGATTTTCGACATCGCCGATTACGGTGTCGTCGGCGACCTGTTCAAGGTCGTCCCGCAGTCGATCGAGACCTTGAAAGAGAAACAGTCCTGATATGGCCACATACTCCAGTTCGCTGCGCTCGGGTCTGCCCCGAGTAGAAGGCGGAGACCCCTGGCCGCCCGAGGGCACCATCGGTGAACCGCTGGAACCGGGCGCAACGTTCGAACCGGGAACCGCGGATGAGCTCGAGGAGTCCGCGGCTCCCGGTGTGGAGTCCCAGGCCCCGGTCGCCGAGGCGGTGTCCGAGGCCGAATCGGGCGGTGAAGTTGAGCCGTTCGATGAGGCCGAGTCGTTCGACGACAGCGACAACGTCTACGAGGCTGATGCGGTTGACGATGCTGACACCGAGGCGGTTGCCGAGGATGAGCCAGATGTTGCCGTTGCTGCTGCCGATGTTCCGCTGCGCCGGGGACTGCCCCGCGTCGCGGGCGGAGATCCCTGGCCGCCCGAAGGCCTCGCCCCCGCCGGTGTGAAGGCACCGTCATCGTCGGCCGCCCCCGCGGTCGAGTCCACGAGTGCCGAGTACGCCGTGACCGAGCAGGACGTCGAGGAACAGGACGTCGACGAGGTCGACGAACCCGATACTTCCGCCGCACCGGCTGCTGCCGCGGCGACGGCCGGAGCAGGTGTCGGCGCGGCTGCCGTCGCCTCCGGCTCAGACGATGATTCGGCCGACGAGGCCGAGATCGCTTCCGATACTGATGACGTTGCGCCCGCTGCTGCAGCGGCCGATGTCCCATTGCGTCGCGGCCTGCCCCGTGTCACCGGGGGAGACGCCTGGCCTCCTGAGGGATTTGCCCCCGCCGATGCCAAGGCACTCACGCTCGCGGGCACCGGCTCGGCACCCGCAGCGGCTCCGGCCGCCTCGACTGCAGACGTCCCGGCAGATTCCGCCGGAGACGCCCCGGCAGATTCGGGCGCAGACGCCCCGAGCGACGCCAGCTCCCACACCCAAGCCGGATCCGAGACGACAGAGGACACCTCTGACGAGTCGTCGTCCGCGGCCCCGGTCGCGGCAGGTGCCGGCGCCGCGACTGGCGCTGCTGCCGGTGGCGCCGCTGCTGCTGCCGCAAGCGGATCCGACGCTGGCTCGAAAGGAGTCAGCGACGTTCCGCTGCGCCGCGGCCTGCCCCGCGTCGCCGGGGGAGACCCCTGGCCGCCCGAAGGCTTCGCACCCGCTTCGGCCGTGAAGTCGAGCGCTATGAAGTCGAGCGCTGCCGCGAGCGAGGCTCAGGAAGCGCCCGCCGCGAGCTCCAATGCCGAAGCGACTTCAGCTGAGACCCCGAGCCCGGACTCAGCAGCAGCGGCTGACGATTCCGCTACCTCGGCGCCTGACGATTCGACCACCTCGGCGCCGGCGGAGCAGAAACCGCAACGCCGCCGCTCGGGAATCGGCGGAATCGGCGCTGCCGGTGCCGCCGCGGGCGCCGGTGCTGCCGCCGGGGCCACAGCGGCTGCTGCTTCCGGCTCCGCGAAGGCCGCGCAGGACGATGAGGCCAAGGAGGCCTCGGCTGAGGAGAAGCCGGCGGCGAAAGCCGCCGACGCACCTGCCCAGCGCAAGCCCATGGGAGCTGCCGCCGGGAAGCCTGCTCAGCGCAAACCTATGGGTGCCCCTGCGGCGAAGTCCACGGACAAGCCCGCCCAGCGCAAGCCGATGGCCAAGCCAGCGGCGAAGCAGGCCGAGAAGCCCGCCGCGAAGACCGCGGAGAAACCAGCAGCCAAGACCGCTGCTCCGGCGGCGAAGGCATCGTCTTCGTCGGCAGCGTCCACCTCATCGGGATCGTCGGCTGCGGCGAAGTCCGCGGACAAGCCGGCGGCGAAGAAGGAACCGATCATGATCGGTGCGAAGTCGCTGGGTCAGTGGGCGAAGCTCGGCGGCGGCTGGTTGGCCGCCGTGGTCGTGGCCGCCGGAATCATCATCCTCGCCGCCCGCGGGGTCACGACTCTGCCGGGTGTCCCGGAGTTCCTCGAGCGCTACCCGGGCGAATACCACCTGCCCGAGTTCGTCGACGACGGCTTCCCGGCCTGGGCGCGATGGACGCACTTCCTCAACGTCTTCTTCATGGTCCTCATCATCCGCTCCGGCCTGCAGGTGCGACACCAGCAGAAGCCGCCGGCGTTCTACACCCCGAAGAAGGGCGGCAAGAAGGTCAGCATCAATCTGTGGCTGCACACCGGCCTGGATCTGCTGTGGCTGGCCAACGGCGTCGTCTTCGTCGTGCTGCTCTTCGTCTCCGGGCACTGGGCGCGGATCGTGCCCACCAGCTGGGAGGTCTTCCCGAACGCGATCTCGGCGATGCTGCAGTACATGACGCTGGAGTGGCCGGCCGAGAACGGCTGGGTCAACTACAACTCGCTGCAGCAGCTGATGTACTTCATCGTCGTGTTCATCGCCGCACCCTTGGCCGCGATCACGGGCGTGCGGATGAGCGAATGGTGGCCGAAGGACGCGGCCAAGCTCAACAAGATCTACCCGGCGCCGCTGGCTCGGGCGATCCACTTCCCGACGATGATCTTCTTCGTCGTGTTCATCCTCATCCACGTGTTCCTCGTCTTCGCCACGGGCATGCGACAGAACCTCAACCACATGTTCGCCGGCACGGACGCGCTCAACTGGGTGGGCTTCATCTGGTTCGTCGTCTCACTCGCAGTCATCGTGGGCGGCTGGTTCGCCGCCAGGCCGCTGCTGCTGGCACCGATCGCGAATCTGTTCGGGCGGGTCTCGAGCAGGTAGCCAGCGCACACACACGAGGCGTAAGCGCGAGCCGCGTGGAACGGCAGCGTCGACGAAGGGCCCCGCAGGACGATCAGTCCTGCGGGGCCCTGCTCATCGGTCGGCGGGAACGGCGGGCCGCCTCGGCGAGGGTCTAGCTCTTCTTCCGGGTCGCCAGGTGGCGGATCGTACGGATGAGCATGAGCGCGAGGAGGACGATGCCGACGTAGCCATTGATGACGTAGACGATGTTGACCATCTGCGAGAACGGGAGGACGAGGCCGATGATCGTGCCGAGCACTGCCAGGCCCACGGTCAGATACTTGAACTTCGCCGTCTTGTCGTCGAAGAACCTCGCCGAGACCGTCCACAGCAGGGGAATCGCCGTGGTGTAGATGCCGGCGAGGATCATCACGGAGATGAGCGCGCCGACCCAGGGGCCGAGGTTGCTGGCGAGGACAAGCATCGGGATCTCGGCGTCGAAGACCTGCTCCATGTTCGCCAGCAGACCGAGGCCGACGACCATGCACGCCACGGAGAAGGCGATGCCGCCGACGAGTCCGCCTGCGGTGGCCTCGCGACGGTTCTTCACGGTCTTGCCCAGAGCCGAGAGGAACGCGGCGAGCCAGAGCATGCAGAAGCCGACGTAGGACAGGCCGGAGAGGAACCAGTTCGAGGAGGCCTGGGTGACATCGAGGGTGGGCAGGATGGCGTTGCCGGTCGAGATGCCTTCGGGATCGCGCATGATGCCGTAGATGCCCAGGGCGATCGCGACGACGACGATGATGGGGCCGATCTTGCCGATGATGTCGACGAGGCTGGTCAGGCCGAACCACACGGTGAGCCCGACGACGACGGCCAGGGCGATGCCGCCGATGAACTTGGAGAGTCCGTAGTACTCCTCGAAGACGGCCCCGGCTCCGGCGATCATCACCGTGAAGCTCAAGAAGACGAAGAGGATCGAGAAGTAGTCGAAGAACGTGCCCAGGTACTTCCCGCAGTAGTGGTAGAAGACGCCCGAGGGCTTCTCGAACTGCTCGCGGCGGCCGGTGAGGAAGAACTCGACGGCGACATAGGAGATGAGGATGAGGACGAGGCTGCCCGTGCCGAAGACTCCCCAGAACCCGTAGGAGGCGTAGTACTGGAGGATCTCCTGGCCGGTGGCGAAGCCGGAGCCGATGAGGAAGGCGATGATCGCGCCCGCATAGGTGATGACGCGCAGCACGCTCGTCTTCTCCGTGGTGCCGAGATTGTTCGTGGTGGTGACGTTGTCTGCCATATGTTCCTTCTTCGTTGAGGGTGGCTGAGCTGATGTCTGCGCATCGGCTGCGTGGCCGGAAGGCAACTCAGATCAACAACTGATACATCAATCGGCGACCAGAATACATCAGGATGTGATCAAATCAACAGTTCCGGCGGTGAAGGTGTGGCGAGTGGGTAAGTTACGTGAGCTGTGGGGCGGGGCGATGGCTGGGGGTGTGGGAGGACGAAATGGGCCGATTCTGCGTGGCGAGATCGGCCCAGAGTGACCACTTAGCGAGCCGCGGAACGTCGGAGGGAGCAGATCACAGCCCTGGTGGAGCTGGGCCTCAGCGGAGGGCGGCGCGGAGGGTCTTGTCGAATTCGCGGACGTGTTCGCCGGCGAGCTCGGCGACCGCGGACTCGTCGCCGTCGAGCACGGCCTCGAGCAGGTCGATGTGCTCGCGGATGTGGCCGATGAGGTCCGGGATCTGCGGGATGACGAGGCACCAGATGCGGGTGGCCAGATCGTCGAGGCGGACAAGGGTCTCCATGAGGTGCGGGTTGTCGACCGAACGGTAGATGAGCCGGTGCACTTCGAGGTCGCGCTCCATCAGCGTGCGCTGGTCATCGCCGGCCTCGAGGGTGCGCAGCTCGGCGATCGTGGTCGTGAACTCATCGCGCCGGGCGGACGTGAGGTTCCTGGCCGCCTTGCGCGCGGCGATCGGCTCAAGGACCTCGCGCATCTCGGAGATCGTGGACAGGTCGGTGAGATCGACGTTCGAGGCGAAGGTGCCCCGCCGCGGATAGGAGACGACGAGGTGATCGCTCTCGAGTCGCTTGAGCGCCTCGCGGATCGGTGTCCGGCCGACGTCGAGTTCGAGACTGAGCGCCGCCTCGTTGATGGCCTCGCCGGGGGCGATGTCGAGCATGATCAGACGATGCCGGAGGATCTCATACGCTCGCGTGGCCAGGGACGTCTTCGGCGACGTCGCGTCGGCCGGGCTGCGCATGAACTGACTCCTGAAGAAACTCGCTGCGGATGCATTGCATTCATCCGATTCCTCTGCATACACTACAGGAACACATCTGATATATTAGTTGACGATCAAGCGATCGAAGGAGATCCGATGACACACCAGATCGTGGACCGTCCCGACCGGACCGAGTTCGCACACCCCGACAGCGCAGACTTCCCCAGCCGCGAACCCGCTGAGCTGAGCACTCCCATCGGCGAGCTCGATCCCGAGATCGCCGGCTTCATCGACGCGGAGCTGGCCCGCCAGCGCGAGGGCCTCGAGATGATCGCCTCGGAGAACCACACGGCCACCGCGGTCATGGCCGCGCAGGGTTCGGTGCTGACGAACAAGTACGCCGAGGGCTACCCCGGACGCCGCTACTACGGCGGCTGCGAACACGTCGACGAGATCGAACGCATCGCCATCTCCCGCGTCAAGGCCCTCTTCGGCGCCGAGCACGCCAACGTCCAGCCCCACTCCGGCGCCCAGGCCAACGCCTCGGTGATGCACGCGCTCATCCGCCCCGGCGACACCGTGCTCGGCCTCGACCTCGCCCACGGCGGCCACCTCACCCACGGGATGAAGATCAACTTCTCCGGTCGCCTCTACATCATCGTCGCCTACGGCGTCAGCGATGACACCCACCGGGTCGACATGGCCGAGGTCGCACGCCTCGCCGAGGAGCACCGACCCAAGCTCATCGTCGCCGGCTGGTCCGCCTACACCCGCCAGCTCGACTTCGCCGAGTTCCGCCGCATCGCCGATTCGGTCGGCGCCTACCTCATGGTCGACATGGCCCACTTTGCCGGACTCGTCGCCGCCGGACTCCACCCCTCCCCCGTGCCGCACGCCCACGTCGTGTCCTCGACGACCCACAAGACCCTCGGCGGCCCCCGCGGAGGCATCATCCTGACCAACGACGCGGACGTCGCGAAGAAGATCAACTCCGCAGTCTTCCCCGGCCAGCAGGGCGGACCCCTCGAACACGTCATCGCCGGCAAGGCCGTGGCCTTCGGACTCGCCGCCACCGACACCTTCGTCGACAAGCAGCGCCGCACCCTGGCCGGAGCCTCGGAACTGGCGCGCCGCCTCGGCGAGGATGACGTCGCCTCACGTGGCATCTCGATCGTCACCGGCGGCACCGACGTCCACCTCGTCCTCGTCGACCTCCGCGACTCCGTGCTCGACGGCGGACAGGCCGAGGACCTCCTCGCCGAGGTGGGGATCACCGTCAACCGCAACGCCGTGCCCAACGATCCCAGGCCTCCGATGGTCACCTCGGGGCTGCGCATCGGCACCCCCGCCCTGGCCAGCCGTGGATTCGGTTCGGACGCCTTCGCCGAGGTGGCCGACATTATCGCCGAGGCGCTCAAGGCCGGCACCGAAGACGGCGGCGCCTCCCCGGAGACCATCGCCGAACTGTCAGCCCGGGTCACGGCCCTGGCCACCGCCCACCCGCTCTACCCCACCGTCGCAGAGATCGGAGCACGCTGATGGCAGACCAACTCCCGGAACACCCGGACTTCCTCTGGCGCAACCCGGAGCCGAAGAAATCCTACGAAGCCGTCATCATCGGCGGCGGCGGACACGGCTTGGCCACCGCCTACTACCTGGCCAAGAACCACGGCATGACCAATATCGCGATCCTCGAGCGCGGCTGGCTGGCCGGGGGCAACATGGCCCGGAACACGACGATCATCCGCTCGAACTACCTCTGGGACGAGTCCGCGGCGATCTACGAGAAGTCGCTCAAACTCTGGGAGCAGCTGCCCGAGGAACTCGACTACGACTTCCTGTTCTCCCAGCGCGGCGTGCTCAACCTCGCTCACACCCTCCAGGACGTGCGCGAATCCCAGCGCCGGGTCAATGCGAACTTCCTCAACGGTGTCGACGCCGAATGGCTCGACCCCAAGCAGGTCAAGGAAGTCTGCCCGATCATCAACATCGGCGACGACCTGCGCTACCCGGTGATGGGCGGGACGTACCAGCCGCGTGCCGGCATCGCCAAGCACGATCACGTCGCCTGGGCCTTCGCCCGCAAGTGCGATGAGATGGGTGTCGACATCATCCAGAACTGCGAGGTCACCGGTGTCGAACGCATCGGCGACAAGGTCGTGGGAGTGCGCACCAACCGCGGCAACATCGCCACCGAACGCGTGGCCATGTGCGTGGCCGGCGACTCCTCCGTGCTCGCGGACATGGCCGGCATCCGCCTGCCCATCCAGTCCCATCCGCTGCAGGCCCTGGTCTCCGAACTCTTCGAACCCGTCCACCCGACCGTGGTCATGTCCAACCATGTCCACGTCTACGTGTCCCAGGCCCACAAGGGCGAACTCGTCATGGGTGCCGGCGTCGACTCCTACAACGGCTACGGCCAACGAGGCGGCTTCCACGTCATCGAGGAGCAGCTGGCCGCCGCGGTCGAACTCTTCCCGATCTTCTCCCGCGCCCATGTGCTGCGCACCTGGGGCGGAATCGTCGATGTCACCCTCGACGCCTCGCCGATCGTGTCGAGGACCGAGGTCGACGGCCTCTACGTCAACTGCGGCTGGGGCACCGGAGGCTTCAAGGGAACCCCGGCAGCAGGACTGACCTTCGCCCACACCATCGCCAACGACGACCCCCACCCGCTCAACGCCCCCTACGCCCTCGAACGGTTCGAGACCGGCCACCTCATCGACGAGCACGGCGCGGCCGCCGTGGCCCACTGAGCGCGGACCGGACCAGGAAGGACACCCCATGCTTCTCATCAGCTGCCCGAACTGCGGGCCCCGCGACGAAACCGAATTCCACTACGGCGGACAGGCCCACGTGCCCTACCCCGAGGACCCCTATGCGCTGTCCGACAGGGAGTGGGCCGAGTACCTCTTCTACCGCGACAACGACCGCGGTGCCTACGCCGAGAGGTGGAGCCACAGCCTCGGCTGCCGCAAATGGTTCAACGCCGTCCGCGACACCGTGACCTATGACTTCACCGCCATCTACCCGATGGGCGATCCGCGCCCGACGACATCCGAAGGAGCGGTTCGATGACGACCACTCGACTGCCCGGCGCCACCGGGATCGACACCTCCCGGCCAGTGACGTTCAGCGTCGACGGTCAGACCTACACCGGTTTCGCCGGTGACACGATCGCCAGCGCGCTCATCGCCGTCGGCCGCATCGACTGCGGCAACTCCACCTACCTGGGCCGGGCTCGGGGCATCATCAGCGCCGGCATCGAGGAGTCCAACGCCCTCGTCCGCGTCCACCCGCGCCTCGACGGCGATGTGGCCGAATCCATGCTGCCGGCCACCCGCGTGCCCATCACCGAAGGCCTCGAAGCCGACTACCTCGCGGGTCTGGGCATCCTCGACCCCGACCGCGACGAACTCGTCTACGAACACAAGCACGTGCACACCGATGTGCTCATCGTCGGCGCCGGTCCCGCCGGATTGGCAGCGGCCCGCGAAGCCGGCAAGTCCGGTGCCCGCACGCTGCTCCTCGACGACCAGTCACTCCCGGGCGGTTCGCTGCGCTCGACCCCGCACGAGACCATCGACGAGATGGCCGCCGCCGACTGGATCGCCTCCACCGTCGACGGCTTCGCCGCGGCCGAAGAGCTGCAGTACGTGCCCAACACCACGGTCTTCGGCAGCTACGACTCGAACTTCTTCCTCGCCCTCGAAGACCGCACCCAGACCGTGGTCGAGGCCGGCAACGGCAACGCGAACTCCCACGGCTCCACCCGGGCCGCCACCCGCCAGCGGGTGTGGCACATCCGCGCAGGGCAGGTCATCCTCGCCACCGGCGCCCACGAACGTCCGATCGTGTTCACCGACAACGACCGACCCGGCATCATGCTCGCCTCGGCTGTGCGGACTTATCTGGGCCGTTACGGCGTCGCCGCGGGTGAGAACGTCGCAATCGCGACGACGAACGACTCGGCCTACGAACTTCTGAGTGAACTCCACGCGGCAGGCGTGACAGTGCCCGCGATCATCGACTCCCGGACGACCGCCTCGGCGATCGCCCAGGAGACCACCGAGGCCACGGGCACCCGCCTCATCCTCGGCTCCGCGGTCACCGGCACCGCAGGCGACGGTCCGGCCGGGCGACTCAGCCGGGTGAGCGTCGCCGCTCTCGACGAGGACGGCGTGGCCGCCTCGGCGGGAGAGGACATCGATGCCGACCTGCTCGCAGTCTCCGGCGGATTCTCCCCGGTCATCCACCTCCACGGGCAGCGCAAGGGCCCGATCGAATGGCGCGAGGACATCGCCGCCTTCGTCCCGACGACCCCTGTGCGCGACCAGTTCACGGTCGGCGCGATCACCGGCGAGTACTCGCTCGAAGCCGCCCTGCGACAGGGCGCCGAGGCGGGAAGCGCCGCCGCGAACCGGACCGGATTCCCCGCCCAGCTGGTCACCCCACAGGCCCAACCCACGGCCTTCGCACCGGCCCGCCCGCTGTGGCTGGTCACGACCGCGGATTCCGGTGAGGACGAAGCGGCTCGCCAGTTCATCGATCTCCAACGCGATCAGACCGTCGCCGATGTGCAGCGGGCGATGAACGCGGGCATGCGCTCGGTCGAGCACATCAAGCGCTACACCTCGATCTCCACGGCCAACGACCAGGGCAAGACGAGCGCGGTCAACGCGATCGGTGCGATCGCAGCGGTGCTCGGGGAGAACGACCTCGGCGCGGTCGGACACACGACCTTCCGCGCCCCCTTCGCCCCTGTGCCCTTCGCGGCTCTGGCCGGCCGCCGCAAGGGCGAGCTCTTCGACCCGGCACGCGTGACCGCCATCCACCCCTGGCATGTGGCCCACGGTGCCGAGTTCGAAGACGTCGGACAGTGGAAGCGACCCTGGTACTACCCTCGCCCGGGCGAGGACATGGATGCCGCGGTGCTGCGCGAAGGCAAGGCCGTGCGCGAATCCGTCGGCTTCCAGGATGCCTCCACCCTCGGCAAGATCGAGATCCGCGGCACCGATGCCGGTGAGTTCCTCGGACAGATCTACACCAACGGGTTCAAGAAACTCAAGGTCGGCAAGGGCCGCTACGGGCTGATGTGCAAGCCCGACGGCATGGTCTTCGACGACGGTGTGACCCTGCGCGTGGCCGAGGACCGGTACTACATGACCACGACCACCGGCGGTGCCGCGACCGTGCTCGAATGGCTCGAGGAATGGCACCAGACCGAATGGCCGCACCTCGACGTCGTCTTCACCTCGGTGACCGAGGAATGGTCGACCGTCGCGGTTGCCGGACCCCGCTCGCGCGATGTCATCGCCAAGCTCGCCCCGAACCTCGACGTGTCCAACGAGGCCTTCGAGTTCATGGGCTTCCGGGAGACCACCCTGACCAACGGAATCCCGGCACGCATCTGCCGGATCTCCTTCTCCGGCGAGCTCGCCTTCGAGATCAACGTCGAGAACTACTACGGCCTGGCCGTGTGGGAGGCCACAGCCTCGGCGGGAGCCGAGTTCGACATCACCCCCTACGGCACCGAGGTCATGCACGTCCTCCGTGCGGAGAAGGGCTTCATCATCGTCGGTCAGGACACCGACGGAACCGTGACCCCGCAGGACGCGGGCATGGAGTGGATCGTCTCGAAGGTCAAGGACTTCATCGGCAAACGCTCCTACTCCCGGATCGACACGGCACGGGAGGACCGCAAACACCTCGTCGGGGTTCTCCCCGTCGACGGCACCACCCGGCTGGCCGAAGGTGCGCAGCTCATCACGGCGGGCACCCCGGTCACCCCCGAGGCGGGTCCGGTGCCGATGATCGGCCACGTCACCTCCTCGTACATGTCACCGGCGCTCGACCGTCCGATCGGCCTCGCGCTCGTCGAGAACGGCCGCAACCGGACCGGAGAGATCGTCCAGTCCCCGCTCGGAGGCGAACTCGTCGACGTCGAGATCACCTCACCCGTCTTCTACGACCCAGAAGGGAACCGCCGCGATGGCTGACACCTCGTATTCCACCCAGACCCGTGAGACCGCCGAGGTCCTCGATGACCTGCGCGTATCCCCGGCCGCCCACCTGAGTCAGGACATGGCCCGAGCCACCGCCGGCGGAGGCAATGCCGTGGCCCTGCGCGAACTGGCGTTCCGCCCCCAGATCGGCCTGCGCGCGATCCCGGGATCGGCCTCCGGGCAGGCGCTCGAGAACGCCCTCGGGCTCGCCCTGCCCACGCGCGTCGGTGAGGTCACCGGCGACGGTGCCGGACTGCACGCCCTGTGGCTGGGTCCCGATGAGTTCCTCGCCGTCGACGTCTCCCGTGCTCAGCAGCCGGGTGAGACCCTCGTCGCCGAGGCGGCCCTCGAGGGGCTACCAGGACAGGCCGTCGAGCTCTCGGCCAACCGCACGATCCTCGAACTCTCGGGTGCCAAGGCCCGCGAAGTCCTCGAGAAGAGCATCCGCGCCGACATCCACCCGCGCTCTTTCGGAGTCGGGACCGCGATCGTCACCCAGATGGGTCCGGTGCCGATCATCCTCCACCACTTTGCGGACCACGAGTATCGGATCTACCCGCGGGCGAGCTTCGCGGACTTCGCGGTCCGCTGGCTGCTCGACGGCATGGCCGAATTCGTGTCTGCCGAGTTCGTGTCTGCCGAGACGGCGGCCGGAGCCGAGAGCAGCGGCTGATGGCACTCGGCGTCCTCGATCTCTTCTCGATCGGCATCGGCCCCTCGTCCTCCCACACCGTGGGGCCGATGCGCGCGGCCCTGCGGTTCGTCGAGGAGCTCGAGGGACAGGGAGTCCTCCACCGCGTGCGGCGGGTCAGGGTCGGTCTCTTTGGATCGCTGGCCGCGACCGGCATCGGCCACGGCTCGGACTCGGCGGTCCTCGTGGGCTTAAGCGGCTTCGACCCCGAAACGCTTGATCCCGATCAGGTGGAACCGCTGGTGGGGGAGGTGACAACGCAGCGCAAGCTCCACCTCGGCGGGCGACTGTTCATCGAATTCGAACCGGAGACGGACCTCAAGCTGCATCTGCGCAAATCCCTGCCGGGGCATCCCAACGGGATGCGGATCCGCGCGGAGACCGACGATGAGACCATCGAGCGCGAGTACTACTCGGTCGGCGGCGGATTCGTCGTCACCGCCGAGGAGCTCGCGGCGGAGCAGGCGGACGAAGCAGTCAGCACCGAAGCCCGCGACGTCATCGACTTCTCCACCGCCGATGAGCTGCTCGAACAGTGCCGGACGCACGAGCTGAGCATCGCCGAGCTGATGGCCGTCAACGAACGCGCCCGACAGGACGAGACCGTGCTGCGGGAGAAGCTGCTGCGGATCTGGTCGGTGATGCGCGAATGCGTGCACAACGGGTGCACTCGTGAGGAGAAGACTCTGCCCGGCGGGCTCAAGGTCCGCCGCCGTGCCCCCGAGCTGCGGGCCAGGCTCGAAGACGCCGAGTACCAGGCCACCGGTTCGCTCGACGCCCTAGAATGGGTCAACCTCTACGCGCTCGCCGTCAACGAGGAGAACGCCTCGGGCGGGCGCATCGTCACCGCCCCGACCAACGGTGCTGCGGGGATCATTCCCGCGGTGCTGCACTACATGGTCAAGTTCGTCAGCGGCGACGATGACGAGGCCATCGTGAAGTTCCTGCTCACGGCCGGAGCGATCGGCATCCTGTTCAAACGCAATGCCTCGATCTCCGGGGCCGAGGTGGGCTGCCAGGGGGAGGTCGGATCGGCCTGCGCGATGGCTGCCGCGGGCCTGTGCGCGGTGCTCGGGGGGTCTGCCGAACAGGTCGAGAACGCCGCCGAGATCGGGCTCGAGCACAACCTCGGGCTGACCTGCGATCCCGTCGGCGGACTCGTGCAGGTCCCCTGCATCGAACGCAACGCCATCGCCTCGGTGAAGGCGATCAACGCCGCCAGGCTGTCGATGCACGGCGACGGCAGCCACCGGGTCAGCCTCGATCAGGCCATCGAGACGATGCGCCAGACCGGGGCCGATATGAAATCGAAGTACAAAGAGACATCCCGCGGCGGACTCGCCGTCAACGTCGTCGAGTGCTGAATCGCTGAGGAATCGCACTCTCTGGAATCGCACTCTCCGCCCTCGTGAGAAAGAATAGTGACATGCAGGATTTCATCTTCACCCTCGAATGCGACGAACGCCCCGGCATCCTCCACAAGGTGACCGGCGCCCTGCTCGAACACGGGGGTGACATCAAGGAGCTCAAGCAGTTCGACGACCAGTACACGAAGCGGCTGTTCCTCCGCATCGACTTCAGCGTCTCGGAAGAGCCGGGCAACGGCATCGATGCGCTGCGGACGGACTTCGCCGCCCTCGGCGAGGAATTCGATGCCCGCTGGCAGCTGTGGCCGCAGGGCCAGAAGCGCAGAGTGCTCATCATGGTCTCGAAGTTCGAGCACTGCCTCAACGACCTGCTCTTCCGTGCCCAGATCGGGGAGCTGCCCATCGAGATCGCGGCCGTGGTGTCGAACCACCCGGACCACCGTGAACTCGTCGAATGGCACCACATCCCGTTCTTCCGAGTCCCCGTGACCAAGGAGACCAAGCCCGAGGCGGAGGCGAAGCTGCTCGACCTCGTCGACCGCTTCGAGGTCGACCTCGTCGTGCTCGCCCGCTACATGCAGATCCTCTCCGACGACCTGGCCCGGGAACTGACCGGCCGGGCGATCAACATCCACCACTCGTTCCTGCCTTCATTCAAGGGGGCCAAGCCCTACCACCAGGCGTGGGAACGTGGCGTGAAGACCGTGGGTGCGACGGCGCACTTCGTCAACAGCGAACTCGACGAAGGCCCGATCATCGCCCAGCAGCTCGTCGAGGTCGACCATTCCTTCGGTCCCGAAGACCTCGTCGCCGCCGGCCGTGATGCCGAGTGCAAGGCCCTGTCGAATGCCGTGAAGTGGCACTGCGATGGCCGCGTGTTCCTCTCCGGGAAGCGGACCGTCGTCCTGCGCTGAGCAGTTCGACGCAGCTCGACGCAGTTCGACCCAGTTCGACGCAGTTCGACGCAGTTCGACGACGAAAGCACGCCGCAGCGTCGAAAGCGGGTTCCCTGAACTCTGCTTTCGACGCTGCGGCCTGCGCTCGATGCGTTCTCGGCCCTCAGCGGGAGTGGTTGATCTGCACGTGCTTGGTGCGGGAGAAGTCGTTCAGCGCGCAGATCGAGAGGTCGCGGCCATAGCCGGAGCCTTTGAATCCGCCCCATGGCACCTCGGCGGCGAGCACGAGGTGCGAGTTCACCCACACGGTCCCGAAGTCGAGGTGCCGGGGAGCGTCGAGGCTGCGCGCGGCATCCGTGGTCCACACCGAGGCGGCCAGACCGTAGGGGACCTCGTTGGCCCGTGTCAGCGCTTCGTCCTCGGTCTCGAAGGTCTCGATCGTCACGACGGGCCCGAAGATCTCCTCCTGAGAAGCCTCGGAGCCGGGAGCGATGTTCGCCAGCACGGTCGGGGCGACGAAGAAGCCGGGGCCCTCAAGCGCACCACCGCCGACGACCGGCTTCGCACCATCGGCGATCGCCCGGTCGAGGAAGCCCGTGACCCGCTCGAAGTGCGCCTCGGAGATCATCGGACCGAGTTCGACCGACTCTCCGCCGCGGGGGTCACCGACCGTGTAGCTGCCGACCTGTTCGGCGAGCAGTTCGGTGAACTTCTCCGCCACCGAGGAGTGGACGAGCACGCGCGTGCCCGCACCGCATTCCTGACCCGAGTTCCAGTACCCGGCATTGCGCACGCCTTCGGCGGCCGCCTGCAGATCGGCGTCGTCGAAGACGATCACCGGGGCCTTGCCTCCGAGCTCGAGATGAACCCGCTTGAGGCTCTCGCCCGCGCTCGTCGCCACGGCCCTGCCGCTGCCGACGCTGCCGGTCAGCGCCACGAGATCGATGTCCGGGTGGCTCGACAGGCGCGCACCGACACTCGGCCCGAGGCCCGTGACGATGTTGAGGACACCCGCGGGCAGCAGGTCGGCGACGAGCTCGGCGAACTTCAGCGTCGACAGCGGAGTCTGCTCGGAGGGTTTGAGGACGAGGGTGTTGCCGGCGGCGAGGATCGGCCCGATCTTCCACGCGGCCATGAGCAGCGGATAGTTCCAGGGCACGACGACACCGACGACGCCGACGGGCTCGCGCAGGATCACCGAGGTGTGCCCCTCGACATAGTCGCCGGCACCCATCTCGGTGAAGGCGCGGCCGGCGCCGGCCGCGAAGCGGAAGGTATCGGCCGACATCGAGATATCGTCCTCGGACACGACACGCGGCTTGCCGGTGTTCAGCGACTCGAGGCGGATGAGCAGGTCCGCGTTGTCCTCGATGCGATCGGCGATGGCCAGCAGAATGTCGGCCCGCTCCTTCGGAGTCGTGGCCTTCCACGCAGGCAGGGCCCGACGGGACGCAGCCACCGCGGAATCGACGTCGGCGGTCTCGCCCTCGGCCACCTCGGCGATGGTGGTGCCGTCGGCCGGATTGACGATCGTCGTCGTGGAAGCGGCCGCACCGGCTGCACCGGACGCACCGGCCGCCGACTCGACGAAGGCACCGTCGATGAAATGGGTGAGCGGGGGCAGCTCAGCAGCGTTGACGAGCGGGGTCGTGGTGTCGCCGCGGACGACGGCTGGGGCGGGGGTGGCAGCCATGACGGCCTCCGTTTCCTCGGTTCGATGGATGAGTCCTCGCCGGAGGATCGGGACATTCCGACGCCCTCCGCAGGATGTGATCACATTAACCTCGTTTTCGGGTACGATGCAATGGAATCTCCGAAGAATGATGAGCGAATCGCCCTTCGGGAGAACTGAATACCCGCGCGGACCGGCGTGGGAGTCGACGAACACGGAGCGGTGCTCTTGGACATCACCATACAGCTGCAGACCATCGCGAATGCGATGTGGATACCGACCATCGTGCTGGCCATCGTCATGGGGGTCTACTTCACGATCCGCACCCGGCTGCTGCAGATCCGGCTCTTCCCGCAGATGCTGCGCGAACTCAAGGGCGACGGCGATGTCGCCCCCGGCGGCCTCACTCCGTTCCAGGCACTGGCGCTGACGATCGGCAACCGCGTCGGCGTCGGCAACATCGCCGGTGTCGCCACGGCCATCGGCTGGGGCGGACCCGGAGCCCTGTTCTGGATGGCGGTGATGGCCTTCTGTGGAGGCGCAACCGCCTTCGTCGAATCGACGCTCGCCCAGATCTACAAGCAGCGGGTCGGCAGCGAACTCAAGGGCGGCGTGCCCTACTACCTCTACAAGGCCTTCCAGAAGCGCTGGCTGGGCCTCATCGCCGCGGTCATCGCACTCATCCTCTACACGATCCTCGCCCCGGGCATCCAGTCCAACAGCATCGCCGTGAGCTTCGAATACGCCTTCGGCATCCCCGGCTGGATCACCGGAATCGCTGTCACAGCGGTCCTCGGATTCATCATCTGGGGCGGGCGCGAACGCATCATCAAGGTCGTCAACGTCATCGTCCCGATCATGGCCGTCGGCTACATCGGCGGGGCGATCATCGTGCTCATCGTCAACATCACCGCGCTGCCCGGGGCCCTCGGGCTGATCATCTCCTCGGCCTTCGGCACCGACCAGGTCTTCGGCGGCATCGTCGGCGCGGCCATCTCCTGGGGTGTGCGCCGCGCCCTGTTCTCGAATGTCGCCGGCGTCGGCGAGGGCACCTATGCGGCGGGCGCCGCCGAGGTCAGCCACCCGGCCAAGCAGGGACTCGTGCAGACCTTCTCGATCTACATCGACACGCTGACCGTGTGCATGCTCACCGGTCTGATGATGGTCGTGACCGGTCAGTACAACGTCATCACCGAGGATGGCCGAGAGCTGCTGGTCAACCTGCCCGGGGTCGAGGCGGGCACGAACTTCACCCAGGCCGCCGTCGACACCGTGGCCACAGGCTTCGGCTCCCCATTCATCGCGATCTCCGTGGCGATGTTCGCGATCACGACCATCGTCGCCTTCTACTTCATCGCCGATACGAACCTGTCCTTCATCGTCGGCGAAGGCAACCGGGTCTACCTGCGCATCCTCGAATGCGTGATCCTCGCCGTGTGCTTCATCAGCTGCATCGTCGACGCCGGCGCGGTCTGGGCGCTCGGGGACATGGGCTACGCCAGCCTCGGCGTCATCAACTTCGCCGCGCTCATCCTGCTCTCCCGGATCGCGCTGCGCACGCTCAAGGACTTCGACCGCCAGCGCAAGCTGGGACTCAATCCCGTCTTCGACCCGAGCAGCCTGGGCATCAGGCACGCCGACTTCTGGGAGGACCCCGCCGAGGGGGTCGTCGCGGCACGGCTGGGAGCCGAGGCCTCGGGACGCGGCTTCGACAACGACACCACCACCGATCACCACGACGAGGAGGACCGTCGGAAATGACGATCATCGCAGCGTTCCCCTACGGAAAGAGGGACAGGTCAGCACTCCATCTGGCGGCGACGCTCGCCCGCTCGAACGGGGAGGCGGTGCGCATCGTCTCGATCGTGCCCGCCCAGAGCCGGTCGTTCATCGCCAGCGGCAGCGATCTCCAACTCGCCGCCTGGTCCCGGGAGAGAGGACGCAAGGCCGTCGCCGAGGCGGAGCGCGCCGCGGCCGACATCTGCCCCGATGTCGAGACCGAGGCTGTGGCCGTGCAGGCACGGTCACGCGGCAAGGGACTCATCGCCGAGGCGGTCGACCATGACGCCTCGATGATCGTCCTCGGCTCGGGCACGGAGGGGGCGCGTGGTCGGATCCGCGTGAGCGGAACCTCTGACCGTCTGCTCCATTCGTCTCCCGTGCCGGTGGCGTTGGCGCCGAAGGGCTACCAGAGCGCACCGGGGTCGGTCATCGGGCGGGTGACCTGCTCCTTCCGCGGTGACGAGCGCTCCCAGCGGGTCCTCGCGCAGACCGCGGAGCTCTCCGAATCCGTCGAGGCGCGGCTGCGAGTCGCGACCTTCGGAGTCAGCGGCCGCACCGTGGAACCCGTTTGGGTGGAGGAGAATTCCCGACGCGCCGACTACGTTCGGCGGGTCAAGGCGGCCCAGGCCGCGGCGATCGAAGGCGTCGACGAGATCGACATCGGTGAGGCCGGGACGCCGGTCGAGGAGGCTGTCGGCATCGGCAAGGACTGGAAGTCCGCGCTGTCGGCCCTGGACTGGGGTGCCGGCGAGGTGCTCGTCCTGGGCTCCTCGGCGGACGGGCCGAAGTCGCGGGTCTTCCTCGGATCGAACGCCGCGAAGATCATCCGGCATGCCCCGGTCCCGGTGGTCGTGGTGCCGTGATGAGGCTGCGCAGCGGGCGAAGGTGCGGCGAACGGTGGCAGGGATGCGGCGAACGGCGGTTCGCACCGCCTCGGCGAGATTAGACTGTCGAGCATGAGCGAGACCCAGGCGACCCCGTCCTCGGCCCAGACCGAGACCGAAATCGGCCCGCGCATCGGCGACCAGGTGTTCGAGGCCATGCAGGCCAGCATCCTCAACGGCGAATACCGCGGCGGACAGCGCTTGCGGATCCGCCAACTGGCGGCCGCGCTGGGCACGAGCGTCATGCCCGTGCGCGAATCGCTCGCGCGCCTCGAGGAGGTCGGGCTCGTCGAGACCAGCCCGCACCGCGGAGCCGTGGTCAAAACCTTCACCGCCGAGGAGCTGCTGCAGATCTATTCGGTGCGCCGGATCCTCGAGGTCGAGGCCACCGTGCAGGGGGCGCAGCGACTCGACGAGGTCGGCAGGGCGCGGCTCGACGAGGAGTTCTCTGCGATGGAGTCATCTCTCGCCCACGGCGACCCGGCGGCCTACCTCGACCACGACGAGGAGCTGCTGGCAACCATCTACTCAGCGGCCGGCAACCCCGTCCTCGTCGAGACGATCCGCACCCTGTGGCTGCGGTGCCGGGCCTACAAGCTCGTCGGCGCCAGGCGTGAGATGGAAGCCGGCGACCTCACCCCGCTGCTCAAGCATCAGCGCCACCTCATGGACGCAGTGGACACCGGCGATGCCGAGAGTGCTGCCCGGGTGACCGGCGATTCCTTCGACGATGCGGTGAGCCGCATCCGCAGCGTCCTGGAGGACTAGGAGCGGTCACGGTCGGTTTCGGCCGAACTGGTTCGACTTGATTCCGCGTGATTCGGCGCGATTCCGCCTGATTCGGGCGGTCGTGGACCTCCGCTGAAAATCTCTGAGAAAAACTTCGGCTCAACGCTTGCAATTGAATGTGATCACATCCTACGCTTCTTGCAGAAGTCCGCGCGAAGGGGTGCGGGCGTGTATGAGAGAGGGGGTATCCCCCTATGAAAGATGCCGTCATCGTCGGTGGAGGACTCGCAGGACTATCGGCAGCATGGAGACTGCGCAACTGGGACATCACCCTCCTCGAATCGCAGCACCGTGTGGGTGGGCGAATCCGGTCAGAGAACCGCGGTCGCTACTTTCTCAACTGGGGTGGGCACATGTTCGCCGGAGGCAAGACCGCGACGAATGCGCTCATCACCGAGACCCAGACGCGTGCCTCGGACATCCCCGGCTCGCTGTCGGCGATCTCGATGAACGGAAAGCTGCTGCTCAAGGGCCCGGTGCAGAGCTACCCGTTCCGCATTCCGATGTCGCTCCAGGACCGCGCATCGATGATCAAGGCCGGGGTCAAGGTCAGCGCCGATGTCCTCCGCTACGCCGAGGCGGTGCGGCTGCGCCCGAACGAGAGCGCGGAGATGCGCCAGCAGCGGATCTACGACTTCGAGAACGACCGGTCCTTCGCCGACTACATCGGAGACCTCTCCGAGGACGCCGAGGCGATGTTCCGCCCGACCATCACCCGCTCGGCCGCCGACCCCGACGAACTCGCCGCGGGCGCGGGCATCGGCTACTTCAGCCTGGTCTGGAACATCGGCCAAGGACTCAACCGGAGCATCGGCGGCGGGCCGTCTAACCTCATCGAAGCGATCGCCGCGCCCCTGCAGGAGAACATCCAGCTCGATGCGAAGGTCCACGAGATCGTGCACAAGAAGGACCACGTGGTCGTCCGCTACCGGCAGGACGACATCGACCACGAGGTCGAGGCGCGCACGGTGGTGCTGGCCACCCCGGCGACCGTGGCTCACCGGATCGCCGTCGATCTGCAGGAGGACAAGCGCGAGGCCCTGGCCAAGATCGTCTACGGCCCCTACGTGTCTGCGGCCTTCCTCACGAACGAGACCGAGCCGCAGCCCTGGGACGCCGCCTACGGCATCGCCACCCCGAAGCGCTCATTCAACGTGGTGATGAACCAGGGCAACATCGTCCGCGGCACGGAGTCCGAACGCCAGCCCGGCGGCAGCATCATGACCTTCTCTCCGGCGAGTCTCGCCAGGAAGCTTCTCGACCTCGACGATGCGGACATCCTCGACACCTACATCAAGGATCTCGACCAGGTGCTGCCCGGTTTCGCGGGCATGGTCGAAGAAGCACAGGTCCAGCGCTGGCGCACCGGGGCACCCTACTGCTTCCCGGGTCGCGGCAAGCTCCAGCCGACCCTCAACACCCTCTCCGGTCGGGTCTTCCTCGCCGGCGACTACCTCGGGACGCTCTACACCGAGACCGCGATCAGCTCCGGCTTCACCGCGGCGCAGGAGGCGGCAAACATCCTCGCCACCGCCCGGCAGACCCGCAAGCACCACCCCGTCCAGCACCCCAACGAGGACGAACCGCCCAAGCACGGCTGAACCTCAACGATTCCAGCGATTCGAAACCCCCACTGACTGCACAGGAGAAACCATGACCGAGAACCTCAGCGGTGTCCTCACCGCCCTGACCACCCCCTTCGACGCCGAGGAGAACATCGACTTCGACGCGCTCGGCCGAGTCGTCGACCGGTCCATCGACGGCGGCGTCGACGGACTCGTCGTCGGCGGATCGACCGCCGAATTCGCGACCATGTCCGCCGAAGAACGCCAGTCCATGGTCGAATTCGTCATCGACCGCGCCGCCGGCCGCGTCCACGTCGTCGCGCAGACCGGAGCCACGACCACGAAGGAGGCCATCCGGCACTCCCTGGCCGCCCAGCGCTGCGGCGCCGATGTCCTCATGATCGTGACACCGTACTACGAGCCGCTGACACTGGCCGAGACCGTCGACTACATCAAGACCGTCGCGGCCGCCGTGGACATCGACGTGATGCTCTACAACATTCCGGGCGCGACCGGCATCAACCTCGACCCGGACACCGTCCGCCAGCTCGCCGAAGAGGTCGCGAACATCCGCTACATCAAGGACTCGAGCGCGGACTGGGAGCAGGCCCTCAAGCTCATCCACCATCACAGCGACGTCATCGGGACCTTCATCGGCTGGGACAGCTACATCTACTCCGGTCTCGTCGAAGGCGCGGCCGGAATGGTCGCAGGTGCTGCGAATGTCGTCCCCGCGGAGATCGTCTCGGTCTCGCGCAAGATCGCCGACGGCGACCTGCACGGTGCCCGGGACGAATGGCGACGCCTCTACCCGGTCATCGACGCGATGATCTCGGAACCCTTCATCCAGTCGGTGAAGAAGGGCCTCGAGCTGCGTGGCCTGCCCGTCGGAGCACCTCGGCGACCGATGGCCGAGACCGACCCGGACGCGACCGAGCGGATCAGGACGGCGCTGGCCGCCTTGGAGAGCTGAGGCTCACCCTCGCCGAGGTGGCCGGTCGTCCCGCCGTCGGCCGTGATCAGTCCGCCGCCGACCCCCGACGCCGGAGTTCGGTCACGGTCTCCTCGGTGAGCTCGACCGCCTCGGCGAGGGGTTTGCGACCGAAGTCGATGCCGTGTTCGGTGCGCAGACGCTCGAGGTGGGCGGCGACCCTCTCGCGGTAGCCGGGGTCGATGACCTCCGGGTCGACGGCGATGATCGTCAGCCCGATGCCCGGATTCTCATCACCGTCTGCGTGCGAGGGCGCGTCGAGTGAGAAGCGGGCGCCGCCGAGTGTGGCGAGGAGTTCGACCATGATCGCGATGTTGCTGCCCTTGACCCCGCCGAAGGGCAGGAGGGTGCCGGCCAGACCGGCCGCGGCATCGGTGGTCGCCTCGCCCTGAGGATCGATCGCCCAATCCTCGGGGATCGCCTCGTCGCGCTCGGCTGCCTCGCGGACGTTGACCCAGGCCGTGGCGCTGCTGGCTTGGTCGAACAGGCGCGGACCATCCGGGTGCGGGACGGCGAAGGCGAGCGGGTTCGTCCCCGTCGCCGCGTCAGTCGAGCCGAACAGGCTCATCAGCGCCGGGGAATTCGAGCCCGCCCAGGCGACGAGTCCGCGTTCGGCGAGCCGGTGGACGAACCAGGCGAGCTCGCCGGCGGTGTAGCTGCGCGAGATCGCCGCCAGGCTGATGCCGAAGCGGTTCGCCGAGTCGACGAGGGTCTCAAAGACAGTGTCGAAGGCGAGGTGGGCCGTGCCATGGCCGGCATCCACGCGGTGGACGACGGGAGTGGGGGAGTCGAGAATGGGCACCGCGGCCCCGTCGATCCGCCCGGTTTCCAGAGCTTCGAGGAAGTCGCCGAGGTGGCCGACGCCGAGCCGTGATTTACCGCGGCGCTCGGCCGAGACGGTCGCGGCGGCGAGGCTGGCGGCCATCGCCTCCGACCCTCCGGCGGTCCGGATCGCCCGGGCGCAGAGCTCGGCGAGCTCATCGGGGCTGAGTGTGATGGTGGGCGAGGACTGTGTGTGATCGGCCATGCCTCCACGCTAACGGAATCCCGCTCGCGACCTCGGGGCTGTCCGTCGTGTGAGGTCACCTCGGAGAGACGCCTATTCCGTCACCACCCGGAAGGTGTCCATCGCCGAATCCGCGGCACCGCGGACATAGCCCGACGGTGCTGCGGCGGTCATCCGGAGGAAGGACACCACCTCGGCGCTGAGCACCTCACCGGGGAGGACATTGGGCACCCCGGGCGGGTACGCGGCCAGGGCGTCGGCTGAGACTCGGCCGACCGCCTCGGCGAAGGGCACCGTGGTCGGTTCGGCGAAATAGGCCTCGCCGATGTCCATGCGCTTCTCGCAGCTGCCGGGAACGACGAGCGGACGCTCCGGTTCGGACTCGGAGACCGGCAGGGACTGCAGTGCGGTCCAGAACCGCTCGACATCGACCGGGGATGTGGCCCCGATGAGCAGGAGCAGCGCCGAGGGGGTGGCGAGCTCGCAGTAGATCCGGTGGTCCCGGATCAGCCGATATTGGGCGTCGGTGCCGGTGATCCCGGCTCCGCGGGTGTCGATGACGACCTTGAACGGGTCGTTCGCGATCGCATCGTGCCCGCCGAGGATGTCGGGAGTGGCATCGCGGAAGCGTGCATCCTCCCTGATCCGCGTGCGCAGCTCCTCTGCCGTGGTCAGGGTCTCACCGATCGCCTGGGGGTGGGTGGCGAGATGCCGGCGGGCTTCGTCGAGGGACGCCAGGAGCAGGGAGCTGCATGAGGTCGACTGGTAGGACTTCACCACCCGGTCGACCAGGGTCTCGATGCGCCGAGCCTGCGGTCCGTGCCCGAGGTGGATCATCGCCGACTGGGCCAGCGAACCCGCCCCTTTGTGGGTGCTCGAGATGACGAGGTCGGCCCCGCAGCGCACGGCGTTGACCGGCAGATCCGGGTGCATGCCGAAGTGGGAGCCCCAAGCCTCATCGACGATGAGGGGAACATCGTGAGCGTGGGCCACCTCGGCGATGGCGGCGATATCGGCCACCGCACCGAAATAGCTCGGGGACACGAGGTAGACGGCCGCGGACTCCGGATGTTCGGTCAGGGCGAAGTCGACCTGGGCGGGGGTAACCCCGTGGGAGGAGCCGAGCCCGGCGTCGACCCGCGGGTGGAGGAAGTGGGGACGCAGCTCCGCGTGGATGACGCCGTCGATGACGGAGGAATGGACGCTGCGCTGGAGGACGAACTCGCGCCCTAGCCCCCGCACGACGGTCGTGGCGATGTGATTGCCGCCCGAGGCGCCGTTCGTGATGAACCACGTGCGGGCCGCTCCCCAGGCCTCGGCGGCCAGCGCCTGAGCACGGACGATCGGGGTCTCACGCGAATGATCGATCATCCGCCAGTTCTCCTTATCGATGCCGCTGAAGAGCATCGGGAAGTCGATGCGCAGGGCCTCGGCGCCGACGACATCGGCCAGGCCCGGGGCGTGATCGGCAGAACCCTGATGTGCCGGGACGTGGAAGCGCTGCCAGTCCTCGGCACCGAGGGCGCGGATGGCGTCGGCGTAGGGCGCCGCGCTCTGGTCGAGTCCGACCGGGCCGGCGGCGGTGGCTGGGGAGGTCTGAGAATGGTTGATCGTGCGCATATGACCCACAGTAGGGACGTGCGACTGACCTACGCTATAGCAGGAATTCGATCACCGTGACATAGTGGCTATGTCATGATGAATCTGCAGCAGTTCCGAGTCCTCCTGGCCATCCGCGAGGCGGGGAGCCTCAATCGGGCCGCCGAGGTGCTCGACCATGGGGTGCCGACCGTGACCCATCATCTGCGCACCCTCGAATCGCACCTGCGGGTCAAGCTCGTCGAGCGTTCCCGCGGCGGGGCCCGGCTGACACCTCTGGGGGAGTCCTTCGCCGAGGAGATCGCACCGGTCATCGCGCGCATCGACCGAGCCGAGGCGCTCGTGACCGCGCAGCGCGACGCCGGGGTGGTCACCCTGCGCATCGGCAGCTTCTCCTCGATCGGCTCACGCCTGCTGCCCGCCGCGATCGCCGAACTCCAGGCCCGCAGGTCCGTGCGCGTCGAGGTCGTCGAGGCTGAACCCACCGAGGTGGTGCGGCTGCTCCAGCGCGGAGAGGTCCACGCCGGCCTCATCTACGACACCCCCGAGCTGCCCGAGTTCTTCGGCCCCGAACTGCGGCTGCGCACCCTGCTCGAGGAGCCCTACCGGGTGATGGTCGCCCGTGATGGGGAGCTCGCCCGCCACGAGGTGCTCGATCTTGCGACCATGGGCGACGTCGCCTGGGTGTGCAGCCGGAACGAGGCCGAAGCCTCGGTGCGGGTGCTCCGGCGGGTCTACCGGTCGCTGGGTCTGCCGCTGCGCGAGCTCATGCGCAGCGATGACCTCTATATGATCCACGGACTCGTCGCCGAGGGCCTCGGTGCGGCCCTGACCACCGAAGCCGCCGTCGACGCGGACTTCGAGGTCGAGTCGCGGCCGGCGAAGCAGGACCTCGGCAGTCGACGGGTCTCCTTCGTCACCCGGTCGGGCGTGAACCCGGCGGCCGTGGACTGGATGGGCGAGATCCTGGAATCGGTGGCCGCACAGCGGGGGACCGCCTCGGCTGGGTAGGGGATCGGTGCCGGTTCAGGGATTCGGGTGCTCGGCAAGAGCCTCGGCGATGGCCTTCGCCTCCCGGCGCAGCAGCGCGACGAGGCGTTCGACGCGGGATCCGGTGACCCGGTCGGGGATGCTCGCGATCGACAGGGCAGCGCGCGGACGGGTGCCGCGGATGCGCAGGGGCACGCCGACGGCCCACGAGCCCTGCGCGAACAGGCCGGGGTTGTGGACGAAGCCGTCGCTGCGGGCTTGGTCGATGATGTCGAGCAGCTGGGGCACCGAGACCTTCGGGTAGCGCTCGGTCAGCAGCTGGGCATTGGCCTCGAACTGGGCGTCCACCTCGGCGGGGGTGAGCTCCGAGAGGATCGCGAGGCTGCCGGCCCCGATGCCCAGCGGATGGCGATCGCCGACGGAGAGAGCATTGTTGAGGATGTCCCCGAACCCCTCCTCGCGGCGGGCGCAGATCGAGAAGTTGCCGGTGCGCAGGGTCAGGAACGCCGTGTCCCGGCTCAGCTCGGCCAGCCGCAGCAGGCCCGACTCCGACTCCGTGACCAGCGGATCCACGGACTTCTGGGCGAGCTGACCGAGGATCTGAGACTGCACGCCGAGGCGGTACCCGCCCTCGTCCAGGCGTTCGACATAGCCCATTGCGATCAGCGCCTGGAGCATGCGGTGGACGCTGGCCTTGGGGCGCCCGCTGATCGAGGCGATCTCGGACAGCCCGGCCCCGCCTCGGCGCTCGCCGGCGATGAGCCCGACGAGGTTGAGCAGGGAAAGGGCGCGTTGGATGCTCTGGGCGCCGGTGCCGGGCTCGATGTCGTCGACGGCGTGGGCGACGTTGAAGGAGGCGGACCTGCGCAGGATCTTGCCGCGCATCCGCATGCGGTGTTCGTCGTTGGGGCCGGTGCCGTCGTGCATGCCTCCATTATGGCGCGCGACAGAGACCGCGGTGGAATCGCGTCCCGGTCGGGGCCCTCGGGCGATTTGTGGTCGGCTCACAACCGGTCGCCGTGGAGTCTGGGATTCCTCGCGAAGCCCCATCTCTGTGTCGGGCATCACACTCGAAGGACACAGAGTAGTGAAAGTGAGGAACAGATGTACGACTACATCGTTGTAGGAGCAGGTTCTGCCGGATGTGTGCTGGCCGCACGATTGAGCGAGGATCCCGACGTCGAGGTGGCGCTGATCGAGGCGGGAGCCGCCGACACAGCCGATGAGCTCGACATCCCCACGGCGCCGGCGACGATTCCCGGGGATCCATGATGTGGAACATCGCTCGGCCGGTGCACGACCGCCTCGGCGTGGCTCGGATCTAGAATCGAGACGATCCGACCGGTTGGTGGGATCCCGAAGACGCGAGAGGCGAGTGAGGGCACCGTGAGTGACAGAGTCCTGGATCTGGACGGGGTGACGTTCCGGCGTGGGGAGACGAAGATCCTCCACGGGATCGACCTGTGCATCGACGCGGGCGAGCACTGGGTGCTCATCGGCCCGAACGGGGCGGGGAAGTCGACGATCCTCAGCTTCGCTTCGGCGCAGGTCTTCCCCACCTCGGGGACCGTGGACATCCTCGGGCAGCGGATGGGCCGGGTCGAGCTGGCCGCGCTGCGCCGCCACATCGGCCATGTGAATCCGCGTCACCCCCTGCGCTCGAACCTGTCCGTGCGGGAGGTCGTCCTGACCGGACTGACCGGCACCATCGAGCGCCCGTTCCGCTGGGAGCCCAGCGACGTGGAGCTCGCGAAGGCCGACGATCTCATCGCCGAGGTGGGGCTTTCCGCCCGCACGCAGGCCGGGTGGAAGATCCTGTCCCAAGGGGAGCGGGGCCGAGCCCTCGTCGCCAGGTCGCTCATCGCCGACCCCGAACTGCTGCTCTTCGACGAACCGACCACCGGCCTCGACGTGGCCGCCCGCGAACAGCTGCTCGAGACCATCGACGCCCTGTCACAGAGTGCGCCGGAACTCGCGACCCTGCTCGTCACCCATCACCTCGAGGAGATCCCGGAGTCGACCTCGCATGCGGCCCTGATCTCACACGGTCGGCTGACCGCGGCAGGTCCTATCGCCGAGGTGCTCACCACCGCGGCGGTCAGCGCCGCCTTCGAACACCCGATCGAGGTCGGATTTACCGACGGCCGGTGGTCGGCGCGGGCGATCCGTGAGCGGCCGCTGGCGGTGTGAGGTTCGTGTGAGTCGGGCACGTTGGGCGGCCGCGTCATTGCGCGGGTCTGCGCCGGGGCCTAGGCTTGAAGCATGAAGATGAGTACCGTCTGGAGCGTCATCGGCGCAATCATCGCCATCATCATCGCGTGGTGGGTGGTCAACGTCGCGTTCTCGATCGCCTGGTTCCTCGTCAAGGCCATCATCGCCGTCGTCGTCGCGGCGGTCATCTTCGCGCTGATCAAGCAGATGCTCAGGTCCAAAGACAAGGACCGCACGCAGAGGTACTGACGCCAGCGCGTTCTGTGGGCGCTCTGCGCCGGACCCTCAGAGATCGCCGAGGCCGGTGTTCGCCCCGCACAATACGACGCACACCTTCTCATCCTCCGCCGGAGTGTAGCCGCCCGATCCGGCAGACGGTTTCGAGCCGTGGACTCCCGCCAGGGCCGTCGCCGCGGCATGTTCGACGGCCAGTCGGTGACCGTCCCACAGGTGACGCCGCGCCGCGATGATCTGCTCATCGTCGACGAGCACCGAGGTGACCAGATCGGTCTGCGCAGCGGCCAGAGCCAGAGGCGTGGCTCGGCGGGCGCCCAGTGAGTCCGCGGCCACCGAATCGACCGGCACATCCACGGGCTCTCCGGCCTCCAGCGCGGCACCCAGCGCGCGGCAGTTCGCAGGCTCCACGGCCACCGTGCGGACCCCATGGAACGTCGCCGCCGTGGCGACTCCCGCGAAGAGCCCTCCTCCGCCGACGGAGACGACGACCGTGTCGAGGTCGGGCACCTGGGTGAGGATCTCGGTCATGAGAGTCCCCGCGCCGGCGGCGATGAGCGGATTGTCATAGGCATGCGAAGCCAAAGCCCCCGAGGACTCGACGAACTCCTGGCAGGCGGCGCCCGCCTCGGCGTACTCCGAACCGCTCAGGCGCACCTCGGCGCCGTAGGAGCGCAGCCGCTCGACCTTGACCTCGGGTGCGGTGGTCGGCAGGAACACGGTTGCCCGGACCCCAGCATCCCGGGCCGCCCATGCGCAGGCCAGCCCCGCATTGCCGCCCGAGGCGATCGTCACTCCCGCCTCGGGAAACGTGCCCTGCTCGAGGTGGGTCTGGATGAAGTTCTGCGCGCCGCGGGCCTTGAACGTGCCCGTGTACTGCATGAACTCGAGGGCGAAGTACAGGCCGGAGGCCGTCGGGTCACCGGTCGGCGGTGCACTCCACGTCGCACCGGTCGGAGTGGCCGCCTCGGTGGGGGGACCCGGCTGCGCCGAGGCGACGGTGACCGGGCGGATGCGCCCGGCGATCCGCGCGGCGGCGGCCTCGACGTCGGGGTAGGTGAGCTGGGTCGGTTCCGTCCGGGCTGGTTCGCTCATGCGCTCAGGCTAGCAAACGTGCCCGCTGTGCCGAGGTGGCACGGGAACTTCCGGCCACCTCGGCGGAGTTGTCGATGGGGTCGTCGGTGATGACGGTGCTCAGTGGTGTGCGACGACGCCCAGCGGATTGCCCTTGGTCTCCTTGACCAGGCTGACGGCGATGAGCGAGATGATGCACACGATGATCATGTAGATCGCGATCGACAGGGATGTGCCGGTGCTGGCGAGCAGGGACTCGGCGATGGTCGGGGCGAAAGCCCCGCCGAGGATCGCTCCGAGGGCGTAGCCGATGGACACTCCTGAATAGCGGACCTGGGGCGGGAACATCTCCGCGTACATCGCCGACATCGGGCCATAGGACAGGCCCATGCCGACGGTGAGGACGAAGATGCCGATGCCGTACATCCAGATGCTGCCCGTATCGATCATGAGGAACGTCGGGATCAGCCAGAGGATGAGGAGGATGTAGCCGATCTGGAAGGTGCGCACCCGTCCGAGCCGGTCCGAGAGCGCTCCGCCCCACATTGTGAAGACCAGCCAGCCGAAACTCGCCAGGGTCGTGGCCAGGAGCACGGGTGCCCGGTCGAGGCCGACGGCTCCGCCCTCGGCGAGCGGGCGCGAGGCGTACGCGGCGAAGAACGCGATGATCATGTAGCCCACGGCGTTGTTGCCGATGAAGATGAGCGCGGAGAGGATGACCTCCTTCGTGTTCTTCTTGAACAGGGTGCCCAGCGGCGCCGAGGATTCGGCGCGACGTTCGGCGAGTTCGGCGAAGACCGGGGACTCCTCGACCTGGCGGCGGATGTAATAGCCGATGAAGACGAGGACGACGGAGAACAGGAACGGGATCCTCCACCCGAAGCTCGCGAACTGCTCCGGCGTCAGCACCGTGGTGAGGATCCAGATGACGCCGGTGGCGAGGATCATGCCCACCGGCACGCCGATCTGCGGGTAGGCGCCGAAGATGCCGCGCTTGTTCACGGGCGCGTGCTCGACGGAGAGCAGGGCCGCACCGCCCCATTCACCGCCGGCGGAGAAGCCCTGGAGGATCCGCAGCAGGGTGAGCAGGATCGGAGCGCCCACGCCGATCGCGGCGTAGGTCGGCAGCAGGCCGATGAGCGAGGTCGCGGCTCCCATGAGGATGAGGGTGAGCACGAGCATCTTCTTCCGCCCGATCCGGTCGCCGAGGTGGCCCGCGATGATCGCGCCCAAGGGGCGGAAGAGGAAGGAGATGCCCAGAGACGCCCACGCCATGATCTGTCCGAGTGCCGGGTTGTCCGCGGCGAGCGGCCCGAAGTACTGGCTCGAGAGGATGAGCCCGGCGGCCTGGGCGTAGATGAAGAAGTCGTACCACTCGATGGTGGTGCCGACGAGGGTTCCGGCGAGGACCTTGCGTTCCTCGCGCGTAATCGACGACGTGGGCGTAGGTGCCGCGGGCGATGCAGTGGACATGGGTGATCTCTCCGTTGAAATCCCGGGTCCGGAACGCAGTGTTCTCCGTTGAGCTGCTGCGCGCGGACAATGGTGACTGTTTGGTCAGTTATTGTGCCCGATCATAGTGCAGTCGGTGATCGGTGTCACATGGGGGATGGGCGGCTTGTCGGGAGGGGTGCCCCAACGTGGAGTGCGGCGGTGATCGCCCGACCGCGCGCAATGCCGATGACAATAACCGACCGATTGGTTAGTATATTGTTCAGAGATCGGCAGCGGTGCCGAATTCGGCCGCCGCGCAACGTCAGTGGTCGTGCGGGCATCCGCGCGTCCAACCGTGCGACAAGGGGAGACCAACCATGACCGAGATTCTCAGTTCCTATGTGGCCGGAGCCTGGCACACCCCGAACCCGGATGCGCTCGATGCCCGTCCCGTGCACGACGCGACGAACGGGACGCTGACCCATCACGTCACCTCGGCGGGCATCGACTTCGCCGCCGTGAACGACTACGCACGGTCCACGGGCATCCCCGAACTGCAGAAGCTCACCTTCCACCAGCGCGGTGTGATCCTCAAGAAGCTCGGCGCCCACCTCATGGAGCGCGCCAAGGACTACCACGAGCTCTCGTTCTCCACCGGCACCACCAAGCGCGACGGATTCGTCGACATCGAAGGCGGCATCGGCACGCTCTTCACCTACTCCGGCGTCGCCCGCCGCCAGATGCCGAACTCGACCGTCCACCTCGACGGGGGAGTCGAACGCCTGTCGAAGAACGGCACCTTCCTCGGCCGCCACATCCTGACCTCCCGGCAGGGTCTGGCACTCCAGATCAACGCCTTCAACTTCCCCGTTTGGGGCATGCTCGAGAAGTTCGGGCCGATGTTCACAGCCGGCGTCCCCGTCGTCGTCAAACCCGCCACCGACACCGCACACCTGACCCGCGCAGTCGTCGCCGACATGATCGACTCCGGCCTCCTGCCCGCCGGCTCCATCCAGCTCGTATGCGGCGATGTCACCCCGCTCTTCGACCACCTGGCCGAACAGGACGCGATCGCCTTCACCGGATCCGCGGCCACGGCGCGCCGCCTCGGCGACCTCGACTGTGTGCGTGACCGCGGCACCCGCTTCTTCGCCGAGGCGGACTCGCTCAACTTCTCCCTGCTTGGTCCCGATTCCGGCCCGGGTACCGAGGAGTTCGACCTCTTCGTCTCCGGCGTCGTCGCCGAGATGACCGTCAAGGCCGGTCAGAAGTGCACCGCGATCCGCCGCACCTTCGTACCCGTTGCCCATGCCGAGGCGGTCGGGGAGGCCATCACCGCGAAGCTCGCCACGCAGACGGTCGGCGACCCGCGTGAGAAGTCCACGCGTCTGGGCCCCGTCGTCTCGGACAAGCAGCGAACCGACGTCCTCGACGCGATCGACGAGATCATCGCCGGGGGAGCGCACCTGCTGGCCGGAGGGCGGGAGGAATCCGACAGGCTGGCCGCCGAGCTGGGCGGTGCCTATGTCGCCGGCACGGTCCTCCAGGCCGACGATGCCTGGTCCGATGCCGTCCATGACATCGAGGCCTTCGGCCCGGTGACCTCGCTCATCACCTATTCGACCACTGAGGAGGCCGTCCGACTTGCCGCTCGCGGACGCGGCTCCCTCGTCGGTTCGGTCGTCACCCACGACGCGGAGTTCGCCGCCGAATTCGTCCGTCAGGTCGCCCCTTGGCACGGCCGCATCCTCGTCCTCGACCGCGACGACGCCGAGGAGTCGACCGGACACGGCTCGCCCCTGCCCACCCTCATCCACGGCGGCCCCGGTCGAGCCGGCGGCGGCGAGGAGATGGGCGGACTGCGCGGCGTCGAACACTTCATGCAGCGCACCGCGATCCAGGCCTCCCCGGACATGCTCACCGCCATCGGCGGGGAATGGGTCGCGGGGGCCGAGCGCCGCCTCGGTGCGCATCCCTTCACAAGATCCCTGGCGGATCTGCGGATCGGCGACGCCCTCGAATCCGAGTGGCGGGAGGTCAGCCTCGAGGACATCGCGCATTTCGCGGAGTTCACCGGGGACACCTTCTACGCCCACACCGACGAGGAGGCGGCGGCCGCGAATCCGTTCTTCCCCGGTCGGGTCGCCCACGGCTACCTCATCGTGTCCTTCGCCGCCGGTCTCTTCGTCCAGCCGGACCCGGGCCCGGTGCTCGCGAACTACGGCCTCGAAGGCCTGACCTTCATCACCCCGGTCTCACCGGGGGATTCGCTCAAGGTGACGCTCACGGCCAAGCGCATCACCCCGCGTGAGACCGACGAATACGGCGAGGTCCGCTGGGACGCCGAGGTGGTCAACCAGAACGAGGAGCCCGTGGCGAAGTACGACGTGCTCACCTTGGTTGCGAAGGAGTAGACGCGACGCTGGCGAGCGTAGACGAGACACCTGCGAGCTGCGGACGATCCGTGCTGGGATCCGCGCGCGATCTCGACACAGATCGTCCGCAACTCACTGCCCGGGGCGTGAGGTCTCAGGCATCAGGCCCCAGTCTGGCACTGGCTGAGTCTCAGGTCTTGAGGTCTTCGAAGGCCATTGAGGTGACGGCGTCGGCGATGGCGGCTTTGCCGGGGACGTGGATCTTGTCATCGATCAGGACGCCGAGGTGGTCAACCAGAACGAGGAACCCGTGGCGAAGTACGACGCGCTCACCTTGATGGCGAAGGAGTAGACGCGACCCGGACCCTGAGAGCGGCCGGACGGATCGTCAGCGTCGCCGGCGTGTGCGCCACGGCGTCACCGTCGGCGAAGAATTCGATCGGGTCCGGGTTCTCGGGCGCGGCGATGTGCACCTGACGGGCACGAGCGAATTCGATGTGCGGATGCCGACCGTGGTGCCCAGATAGGAACCAGAGGAGTTCCACCGCCAGTCGGGGCACGGGTGCGTCCTTGAACAGGACGACATCGATGAGACCATCGTCGAGTTCGGCCTCGGGCGAGAGTCTGAGGCCTCCGCCGTAGCGGCCTGAGTTGGCGAAACCCGCCGAGAGCCCGTGGAACTCAGTGAGCTCACCGTCGATGGTCAGCTCCAGACGGATGCGGGCAGGCCGCATGACGGCACGAGCCACCCCGTAGAGATAGACCCAATGCCCGTTGATGCGACGGGCCGAATCCGCGTAGCCGAGCACCGCCGAATCCAGGCCGAGGCTGACGTTGCCGACGCAGATATGACCGTCGAGATCGAGGACGTCGATGGTGCGGTCACGCCCGGAAGAGACGATTGCGGCCGCGGCCGCGATGTCCTTCGGGATGCCGAGCTTGCCGATGAAGTCGTTGCCGCGCCCGCCGGGAATGATGCCCAGAGCGGACTCCGTATCGACGAGACCGGAGGCGACCGCGCGCACCAGCCCGTCTCCTCCGAGGGAGACGACGGTCGGCGCACCTTTGGCAGCGAATCCGGCGGCAAGCTCGGCGGCATGTCGTAGGCTCCTGCTCTCGACCACCGACGTTTCGATTCCCTCGACGGCGAAGGCTTCGCGCAGCGGGGCGATCCTCTTGCGCACGGCACCGCGGCGGGCCGCCGGGTTGAGGATCACGGGAATCGGCGCAGGTGATGACGTCATGTTCACAGTGTGCCCGACCGATTCGCACCTGCGCCCGGATTCATCACCTCTCCAGGCCGTGCGCCGCGGTCATCAGCGGCTCGCCTGTCGGAGGAGTTGAGGCCTCGGGTCCTCAGGTTTCGAGGCCTTCGAAGGCCATCGAGGTGACGGCGTCGGCGATGGTCTTCGGGTCGATCGGGTAGCCGGGGCGGTACCACTCGGTGATCGAGTTGACCATGCCGAAGAGCAGGCGGGTGATCAGGCCGGGCGTGAAGTCCGAGCGGAGGCCGCCCTCGGCGATGGCGGCCTTGACGAGGACTCTGATCTTGTCATCGATGCGGCGGCGCTGTTCAAGCGCCTCGAGTTCGACGGGCGAATTGCCGCGCACCCGCAGCAGCAGGGTCACCGAATGGTGGTACTCGATGAGGATGACGACGCTGGCGTGGACGGCCAGACGCAGACGCTCGAGCGCATTGAGCCCCGACCGCTGACTCTCGAGCTCGACCGCGGAGTCGAGGGCGTCGATGCCGCGGTTGATCGCCAACCGCAGCAGCTCCTCCTTCGAGGTGACGTGATGGTAGATCGCGGACTTCGTGATGCCGAGTTCGCGGGCCACGGTGTCCATGGAGGTCCCGTCGTAGCCGCGGGCCACGAACACCTCGGTGGCCTTGTTGATCAGCGTCTCTCGGTCGTAGCCGGGGCGACCGCGGCGGGTGCGCTTGGTCTGGGACGGTGCGCTCGCCTCGGCGGGGGAGTCCGTCTGCGCGTCTATGGCAGGGCCCACACCAGACATAGGGCCCGCATCGGACTCAGGGTCCGGCGTCTGCTCCGGTGTCCGCCCAGGTGAGGTCGTTTTCGACATGCGCACTAGTCTAACCAGCCACCTCGGCGGGCGCCGCGAGCTGCGTCACACCGATCAGCCGCGTCACACCGGCCATCCGGGTCACCCCGGCCCTCCGCGCGATGACGGCGACGTTGATCACCGGATGCCTTCGCGGCGGTCGATGATGCGCTTGAGCTTGCCGACCGAGCGTGGCAGCTCACCCGGGGACATCACGGACACGGTCGAGGTCACGCCGAGGCGCTCCTTGATCCGGGCGGCGACCAGCCGGTCGAGTCCCTCGAGCTCGACGGCTCCGACTCCCTCGCGGGACTCGACCTCGACCGTGACCTCATCCATCCGGTCCGGCCGGGTGAGGACGAGCTGGAAGTGCGGGCTGAGGTGTTCGAACTCGAAGAGCACGGACTCGACATTGGCCGGATACACGTTGACTCCGCGGATGATGATGAGGTCGTCGGAGCGGCCGGTGATCCGGGAGATCCGGCGGTGGTTCGGGTGCGCGGTGCCTGGCAGCAGGCTCGCCAGATCGTGCGTGCGGTAGCGGATGATCGGCAGGGCCTCCTTCGTCAGCGAGGTGAAGACGAGTTCGCCCTCCTCGCCGTCGGGCAGGACCTCACCGGTGAAGGGATCGACGATCTCCGGGTAGAAGTGGTCCTCCCAGATCGTCGGGCCGTCCTTGGTCTCCGCGGATTCGCAGGCCACGCCCGGACCCATCACCTCGGAGAGTCCGTAGATGTCGACGGCATCGATGTCGAAGGACCGCTCGATCTCCTTGCGCATCTCATCCGTCCACGGTTCGGCGCCGCAGATCGCAACCTTGAGGCTCGTCGAGGTGGGATCGATGCCCTGCTTGCGGAACTCGTCGAGGATGGTCAGCAGGTAGGTCGGGGTGGCCGTGATGATCTCGGGCTTGAAGTCCTGGATCAGCTGGACCTGCCGCTGGGTCTGTCCGCCGGAGATCGGGACCACGGTGAACCCGTGCCGCTCGGCCCCGTGGACGCCGAGGCCGCCGGTGAACAGACCGTAGCCGTAGGCGTTGTGCATCATCTGTCCGGGCTTCCCGCCGGCACCGATGATCGACCGCGCGATGAGGCTCGACCAGTTGTCGAGGTCCTTCTGCGTGTAGCCGACGACGGTGGGCAGGCCGGTCGTGCCGGAGGAGGCGTGGATGCGCGCGACCTGCTCGCGGGGGACCGCGAAGAGCCCGAAGGGATAGTTGTCGCGCAGGTCCTGCTTGTTCGTGAACGGCAGCTTCGCGATGTCCTCGAGGCTCGTGATGTCGGCCGGGGCGACGCCGAGGTCGTCGAAGGCCTGCCGATAGAACGGCACCTTCTCATACACGGTTCTCACGGTCGTCTGGAGGTTGGCGAGCTGGTCGGCGCGCAGCTCGTCGAGGCTCATCGTCAGGCCCGGGTCGGGGGTGGTGGAAGTCATCGTCGTCTCCTTGGAAATTCTGTTGTGATGCACATGCGACGGGCGCCGAGGTGGCTGCGCCGTGACCGCGGATCGCCGTGTGAGGCGGTCCCTGCGGTGAAATCAGGGGGTGGCCGGCGTCTGCGCCTCGGAACTGGCCGGAGTCGGCGTCTCGGGTGTGGCCGGCTTCGCTGCCGGGAGGGTGCGGGAGCGTCCGCGGTAGACGGCGATGGTCTCGTCGTCTCGGGTGACGGTGACGTCGTAGATGCCCGAGCGGCCCTGCTTGATGACCTCGCGGCCGCGGGCGACGAGCTCGTCGCCGAGATAGGTGGGCTTGAGGAAGTCGATGTCCCCGCCCGAGGCGACCGTGATCGATCCGGGGTAGTTGCAGGCCATGGCGAAGGTGGTGTCGGCGAAGAGGAAGACGTAGCCGCCGTGGGTGATGTCGTGCCCGTTGGTCATGATCTCGGTGACCGTCATCGAGCACTGCGCCCAGCCGGGACCGTGGTCATCGACGGTGATGCCCAGGTGCTGCGAGGCGCGGTCGCCCGCGAACATCGCGGCGGCGCCGGTGAGTTCCTCGTTGCGGGCCGTCGTGGTCTCCTGGCCGGGTTCTCCCATGTCGGCTCCTCCTTGAGTCACTGAGCGCGATCGACGAGAGTGTGCCGAGCCACGCGAATAAACGACCATCTGGTCAATAAATATCGTTGTGATCGGCGTCTCTGTCAAGTTGGGCGGCCGGCAGCCCTGGCGCTGCGCATTGAAGCGCACTGCTGCTGCCCCCGCCCGCTTCTGCGTTGCGCCTCGGCGTGGGGTGTGCCACACTGGTGACCAAGGAATACAGAACAAATGGTCAGTAATTGATTTCGCTCGGGATCAGCATCGACTCACGCCAGGGCCGCGCGAAGAATGCCGCGCGAGTACAGTGTGGAGTCCGATGAAGACGTATCCAATGGCGGAACGGTCAGAGGTGGAGTGGTCATGACAACAGACATCACAGGTCCCGGGGGCCCGGCGGCGGACGCCGAGGCGGAGCTCGAGGCCCAGTTCCAGGACACGATCTCGTCCAAGGATCGGATCGAACCCCGCGACTGGATGCCGGAGAAGTACCGCAAGACCCTCATCCGACAGGTCGCCCAGCACGCCCACTCGGAGATCATCGGCATGCAGCCCGAGGGCAACTGGATCTCCCGGGCTCCCTCGCTGCGGCGCAAGGCGATCCTGCTCGCGAAGGTCCAGGACGAGGCCGGTCACGGTCTCTACCTCTACTCGGCCGCCGAGACCCTCGGCGCCACCCGCAACGAACTCACCGAGAAGCTCGTCGCCGGCAAGCAGAAGTACTCCTCGATCTTCAACTACCCGACCCTATCCTACACCGACGTCGGCACCATCGGCTGGCTCGTCGACGGGGCCGCGATCTGCAACCAGGTGCCCCTGTGTCGGACCTCGTTCGGCCCCTACGGTCGGGCGATGATCCGCATCTGCAAGGAGGAGTCCTTCCACCAGCGGCAGGGCTACGAGCTGCTGATGACGATGATGCGCGGCACCGAGGAACAGCGTGCCTCGGTGCAGGAATCGGTCAACCGCTTCTGGTGGCCGGCGCTGATGATGTTCGGACCTCCCGATGATGACTCCCCGAACACCGAGCAGTCGATGGAATGGGGCATCAAGACCCACACCAACGACGAGCTGCGCCAGAAGTTCGTCGACATGTCCGTCCCGCAGGCCGAAGCCCTCGGCGTGACCTTCCCCGATGAAGGCCTAAAGTGGAACGAGGAGCGCGGACACTACGACTTCTCGACGCCCGACTGGGACGAGTTCTGGGCCGTCGTCAAGGGCAACGGTCCCTGCAACGAGCAGCGTCTGGCCCACCGCAAGCGCGCCTGGGACGACGGAGCTTGGGTGCGCGAAGCCGCGCTCGCCTTCGCCGAGAACCCCGAAGGACCGACCGAATCCACCCCAGCCGAGGAGGCCGCGAAATGACCGAGACCACCCCCGGCCCCACCTCGGCGGGCGCAGCACCTCGCGGCGAATGGCCGCTCTACGAGGTCTTCGTGCGCGGCAAGCGCGGACTCAACCACGTCCACGTCGGCTCGCTGCACGCACCCGATGACCAGCTCGCTATCCGCCACGCCCGCGACGTCTACACCCGGCGCAACGAGGGCGTGAGCATCTGGGTCGTCCGCTCGGCCGACATCACGGCCTCGAGCCCGGACGAGAAGGACCCCATGTTCGCCCCCTCCGGCGACAAGGTCTACCGCCACCCGACCTTCTACGACATCCCCGACGATGTCCCCCACATGTGAGGCGGCCGCGACGATGACGAACGAACCGAACATCCACGTCGGCCACGACGAGGCCGGCACCAATGTCGAACACGGCGACCACGACAACGCCTACTCCGGGCTGCTCGTCAACGACGCCCACTGGGCCTTCGGCACCGACTTCGAGGATCCTCTGGCCGGCGTCGACACCACCGTGCCCGAGGGCGTCGACCCCAAGGAACTCGCCGCCTACTGCCTGATGCTCGGCGACGACGCCCTGATCTTCTCCCAGCGGATCTCCGAATGGTGCTCCAACGCTCCTGACCTCGAAGAGGACATCGCGCTCGCGAACATCTCCCTCGATCTGCTCGGCCAGGCCCGGCTCCTGCTCGCCCGCGCCGCGGCTGCCGATCCGGCCCTCGTGCCCGAGCTGCCGGAGGGCTCGCCGGTGCCCGACGAGGACCGGCTCGCGTACTTCCGTGAGGACCTCGAGTTCCGCAACGTCCGCCTCGCCGAGGTGCCAGACGGCGACTTCGCCGAGGCGGCCGCGAAGATCCTCATCTACTCCACCTGGCGCCTGGCCATCTTCGAACGGCTGACATCCAGCCGCGACTCCGTGCTCGCGGCCATCGCCGACAAAGGCGTGAAGGAGATGTCCTATCACCGCGACTTCGCCGGCCGCTGGGTCCTCACCCTGGCCCGCGGCACCGCGGAATCGAAGACCCGACTGCTCACCGCCCTGAACGGCCTGTGGCCGCTGTGGGCCGAGCTCTTCGAGACCCACCCGATCGAAGCCTCGGTGGCAGCCGCCGGCATCGGCATCGACCCCGCCGAGGTGGCCGACGAAGCCGGGGTCATCATCGATCAGGTCTTCGCCGCGGCCGGCATCGACCGGCCCGAACGCGGCGCACTGGCCGGAGTCCGCGGTCAGAAGGGCCGCGACGGACTGCACACCGAAGCTCTGTCGAAGATGCTCGCCGATATGCAGGTCGTCGCCCGTCAGCACCCGGAGGGACAGTGGTGACCGCAACACTCGAAACCCGGACTGCTGCGATCGACCGTGCCCGTGCCGCCGCGGCCCGCGTGACCGACCCGGAGATGCCGATGCTCACGCTCGTCGACCTCGGCGTCCTTCGTGAGGTGACGATCGAGGACGGCCGCGTCGTCATGACGATCACGCCCACCTATTCCGGGTGCCCGGCGATGGCGACGATGCGCGATGACCTGCAGCGCGAACTCCAGGACGCGGGATTCCCCGACGCCGAAGTGCGGGTGTCCCTGTCCCCGGCCTGGACCAGCGACTGGATCACCGAGGAGGGACGGAAGGCCCTCAAGGGAGCGGGAATCTCGCCCCCGGGGCAGGCTCCGACACGACAGGGACCCGTGGCCCTGACCCTCATGCCCACCCGTCGGGCCGTGGTCTGCACCCTGTGCGGTTCGGAGAATGTGCGCCTGTCCTCGGAATTCGGGCCGACCGCCTGCAAGGCGATGTACCAGTGCCTCGACTGCCTCGAACCGTTCGAACACGTGAAGGAGATCTGATGACCGAGACGATCAATCAGAACGCCGAGGCGGCCGGTGCTCCTGCGCCCACGGACCCCTCCTCACGCACGGCCTTCTACCCGCTCACGGTCAAGTCCGTCGACCACCTCACCGAGGATTCCGCGGCCGTGACCTTCGCCGTCCCGGACGACTACGCGGAGCTCTTCGACTTCGCCGCCGGACAGTCCCTGACCCTGCGGCGGATGATCGACGGCGCCGAACACCGCCGCTCGTATTCGATCTGCGCCCCGGCCGGAACAGACCCGCGCATCGGGGTCCGCGAGATTCCCGACGGACTCTTCTCCCGGTGGCTCGTCAACGACGTCCGCCCCGGTGAGACCATCGAAGTCCAACCGCCGAGCGGATCCTTCCAGGCCGACCCCGAACTCGGCGGCAGGCACCTGTGCATCGCCGCAGGCTCGGGCATCACCCCGATGCTCTCGATCGCGACGACCGTGCTGAGCAACCCGGACGCCTCGGTCACCCTGCTCTACGGCAACCGGAACACGAACACCGTGATGTTCGCCGAGGAACTCGCCGACCTCAAGGACGCCCGCAACCAGCAGCTCGACCTCATCCACGTCCTCTCCCGCGAACCCCGTGAAGTCGAACTCTTCTCCGGTCGTCTCGACGCTGAGAAGCTGCGGGAGCTGCTCACCTCGCTCGTGCCCGCCGGGGACATGGACCATGTGTGGCTGTGCGGGCCCTTCGGCATGCTCAGCGATGCCCGCGAGGTGCTCGCCGAGTTCGGTGTGCTGGGGGGACGCGTCCACTTCGAACTCTTCTACGTCGACGAACCCCCGCCGGAGGTCGTCCACGCGGACAAGGCCCTCGAGGGGGCCACCAGCGAGGTCACGATCGTCCTCGACGGACGTAGGACCACCTCGGCGATGTCGCAGTCCAAGACGATCCTCGACTCCGCGCAGGAGTCGCGGACGGATCTGCCGTTCGCCTGCAAGGGCGGGGTGTGCGGGACCTGCCGGGCGAAGATCTGCGGCGGCGAGGTCGACATGGTCCGCAACTATGCCCTCGAAGACGCCGAGGTGGCCGCGAACTTCGTGCTCACCTGCCAGACCTTCCCCGTCAGCGACGAGGTCACGGTCGACTTCGACTCGTGAATCGCCCCGCCGTGGCGGGGCACCCGAATCGCACTGCCGCGGTAGAGGTGTGCGACGATGACGATAACCGGATCCCAGCGAAGGAGCCCCATGCCCGAAGCATTCATCCTTGACGGACTGCGCACGCCGATCGGCCGCTACGGGGGAGTCCTCGCAGATCAGCGCCCCGACGATCTGGTGGCGACGGTGCTCAAGACCGTTGTCGAGAGGCCCGGGATCGACCCGGCCGACATCGACGAGGTGATCCTCGGATCGGCGAATCAGGCCGGGGAGGACAACCGCAACGTCGCCCGCATGGCCGTGCTGCTGGCCGGCCTGCCCGATACGGTTCCCGCGTTCACCGTCAACCGGCTCTGCGCCTCCGGGCTGACCGCGATCACCACGGCCAGGCAGATGATCGCCGCCGGTGACGCCGAGGTGGTCGTGGCCGGAGGCGTCGAATCGATGACCCGGGCACCCTGGGTGACCGAGAAGCCGCAGCGTGCCTGGGCGAAGCCGGGGAAATCCTGGGACACCTCGATCGGCTGGCGGTTCACGAACCCGGCCTTCGACGAGGACACGACCCTGTCGATGCCGCAGACCGCCGAACGGGTCGCCCAACAGTGGAAGCTCGGCCGCGAGGCACTCGACGCCTTCGCCTACGACTCCCACCAGAAGGCGCTCGCCGCCCAAGCAGCCGGAAGCTTCGATCCTGAGATCCTGCCCATCGGCGAGGTCAGTGCCGACGAAGGTCCGCGGGCGGACACGACGCGGGAGAAGCTCGCCAAACTGCGGGCCATCCACGGGGAGGGCGGTGTCATCACCGCCGGCAACTCCTCGTCCCTCAACGACGGTGCCGCCGTCGTCGTCCTCGTCTCCGAGGCCTATGCGAACAAGCGCGGACTCAATCCCCGTGCCCGAGTGGTCACCGGAGCCAGCGCCGGCGTCGCCCCGGAGATCATGGGCATCGGGCCGGTCCCGGCGACCCGCAAGGCACTCGATCGGGTCGGCTGGTCGGTCGACGACCTCGAAGTCGTGGAGCTCAACGAGGCCTTCGCCTCCCAATCCCTGGCCTGCATCGGCGACCTCGGACTCGACCCGGCCACGGTCAACGGCTTCGGCGGAGCGATCGCACTCGGACACCCGCTGGGCTGTTCGGGAGCACGCATCACCCTGACCCTGCTCAACCGCCTCGAGCAGGCCGATGCGAAACGTGGGCTCGCGACCATGTGCGTGGGCGTCGGCCAGGGTTCGGCCCTGCTGCTGGAGCGGGCATGAGCGCCGGCGCGGGCAGCCCCGCAGCAGGTGCCGGCGCAGGCAACCCCGGTGCGGACTACCTCGGCGCGGGTGGCCCCGCCTCCCCGGTGCTCATCGAACGCTTCGCCGACCGCACCGTGATCCGGCTCAACCGGCCCGAGGTGCGCAACGCCATCGACCTGAACATGGTCGACGCCCTCCATGCCGTGTGCGCCGAGCTCGAGGCGAACCCGAAGGTCGCCATCATCATCGGCTCCGACGGGGTCTTCGCCGCCGGCGCCGACATCTCCCAGATGCGCAATCGCGGTCGCGAAGAGGCACTGGCCGGCATCAACTCGAAGATCTTCTCACGCATCCAGGAACTGCCGATGCCGGTGATCGCCCTCGTCGAAGGCTTTGCCCTCGGCGGTGGCGCCGAACTCGCCTTCGCCTGCGACTTCCGCATCGGCACTGCGTCGACGAAGTTCGGCAACCCCGAACCGGGCCTCGGTATCATGGCATCGGCGGGCGCGGCGTGGCGACTGCGCGAACTCGTCGGAGAGCCGCGGGCCAAGGAGATCCTGCTGGCCGGGCGGACCCTGCAGGCCGATGAGGCCAAGGCGATCGGGCTGCTCAATGATGTCGTCGATCCCGAGGATCTCGAACATGCCGGGCAGGCCCTGGCCGAGCGGATCGCGAGCTTCGCACCGTTGGCCGTGCGCCTGAGCAAATCGGCGTTCCACGCTCCCCGGGAAGCTCATCCGCTCATCGACAATGTGGCCCAGGCTGTGCTCTTCGAGACCGACGAGAAGTACGCCCGCATGGACGCGTTCCTCGTCCAGAGGGAAGCGAAGAAGCGGGCGAAGGCCCAGGCCGTGCGCACCGAGGCGATGGACCAGCAGAACGACCCCGGCAGCGTGCAGGGTGAGACCCCCGAACAGAGAGGCGGCGCCGAATGAGCGAGCAGACCGTACACGAACCCGATGCCGTGCGCACCCCCGCGACGTCGGGCTCGGGTGGCGTGCAAGTCCCCGACACCGTCGGCGTCTACGGCGGCGGTCGGATGGGTGCGGGCATCGCCCACGCCTTCGCCACAGCCGGCGCGAAGGTCATCGTCATCGAGAGCACCGAGGACACGGCGGCCGCGGCCCGGGAGCGCATCGCCGCCTCGATCGAGAAATCCCGGTCCAAAGGCATCGACGTTCCCGGATCCGTCGAGGTCGTCCGGGACCCGACGCTGCTCGACCAGGCCCTCCTCGTCATCGAGGCCGTCCCGGAGAAGCTCGAACTCAAACAGGAGATCCTCGCCGCCATCGCGAAATACGCTCCGGCTGCGAGCATCGGCACGAACACCTCGGCGCTCTCGATCGACGAACTCTCCGCCGCCCTGCCCCGACCGCAGGCTCTTATCGGTCTGCACTTCTTCAATCCGGTCCCGGTCTCCGAACTCGTCGAGGTCGTCGTCGGCACCCACACGGCTCCGGCGCTCGTCGAGGCCGCCAAGAACTGGGTGAGGGGCCTGGGGAAGACGGCGATCACGGTCACGGATTCGCCCGGATTCGCCTCCTCCCGCCTCGGCGTGGCCTTGGCTCTGGAGGCCATCCGGATGGTCGAGGACGGGGTCGCGAGTGCCGAAGACATCGATTCGGCGATGGCGCTGGGCTACCGGCATCCGGCCGGACCGCTGAAGACCACGGACATCGTCGGGCTCGATGTGCGCCTGGGCATCGCCGAGCATCTCGAGGCCGAACTCGGGCCTCGCTTCGCACCGCCCCAGCTGCTGCGCGACAAGGTCGCCGCAGGTCAGCTGGGCCGCAAGTCCGGTCAGGGCTTCTACACTTGGTGACAGGCGCGTCCAACGCGCAGCGCGGCACCACCGTTTGAGGGCACCACCGCCTGCTGGAATCATCTGCAAAGGAGCACGCATGACCGAGATCCGACTGAAGAACCGCGAGCAGATCGCCGAACTCATCCTCGATGGCCCCGAGTCCCGGAATGCCCTCGACGCGGACAACCTCCGCGATATCGCCGCGGCCGTGAACAAGATCGCCGAGGCGATCCCCAGCGTCCGGGTGCTCCTCATCCGCGGCGAGGGCAAGGTCTTCAGCTCCGGCCGCGACATCTCGGAGGTCGATGTTGAAACCGACGATGCGCATGCTTTCCTCGCCGAGACCTTCGCCCCGGTCTTCCAATCGATCCGTGCCCTGCCGATCCCCGTCATCGCCCAGGTGCAGGGGGCGGCGCTTGGCCTCGGGTTCGGCATCGCCGCGGCCGCGGACATCATCTTTGCCGCCGATGACGCGAAGTTCGGATCCCCGTTCGCCGCGATCGGCGCTATGCTCGACTCCGGCGCCCACCACGTGTTCCTCGATCGGCTGGGCTACCACCGGACGATGGACCTCATCGTCACCGGGGATTTCATGACCGGCGCCGAGGCGGCCGCCGCCGGGATCGTCTCCCGCGCGGTGCCCGCGGCGGAGCTCTCCGAATTCGTCGAGGCGAAGCTGGCGGGCATCGTCACCGGACCCGCCGAGGCCTTCGCCATGGAGAAGGGCTTCGTGCAGAAGCTCGCCGACGATCGTCCCGCGCTCGCAGAGGTGCTCGCCGAAGAGGCGACCCTGCAGGAATCGGCCCGTCGGACCCCTGACTACGCGGAGGGATTCCGCGCCTTCCAGGAACGGCGGAAGCCGAGCTTCGAGTGAGGTGAGGGACTGGAGAGAGCCGCCGGCGCGGCAGTGGTCGGTCCGCTCCACGCCGGTCGCCGGCTCAGCCGTGGAGCGTGGGCCGGTAGGTGAGTTCTTGGATGTTGCCGTCGAGAGTGTGATGGTCGAGCAGTTCGAGGTCGAAGTCGTCGGCATCTGCGAAGATCGGCACGTCTCCGGTGCGGCCACTGATGACCGGGAAGATCGTCACCTGGATGCGATCGACGAGACCCGCGGCCATGAGCGAGCGATTGAGCGAAGGGCTGCCGTGGGAGCGCAGCGGAATGTCCGAGTCCGCCTTGAGGCCGCTGACGATGTCGCCGGCATCCCCGCGCACGAGGTCGACATCGGGCCAGTCGAGGGGATCGGTGAGGGTGGACGAGACGACCGTCGTCGGCAGGTGCTTCATCCTCGTGTTCACCGGGTCATCAGCTTCTGATTCGCGGGTGAGATCACCGAGGAAGCGTTGGAACATCCGGAAAGTGTTCGCGCCGAGGACGAGTCGCTGTCGCAGGCCGTACTGGGTGACCCGACGATCGAGGAACTCCGGTCCCTGTCGGCCCCAATAGCCGCCCCAATCGCCGTCGGCGCTGTAGGAACCGAAGCCGTCGAGGGTGCAGAAGACATCCCACGTGTAGGTGGTGGTCATGGCGATTTCCCTTGAGAACGACGTCCCGTCCGCACCCGCGGTCGTCCGCGGGCTCGCGGGTCGTGTCCATTCAGAATGCTCCGGGTCTGAGGCGAAGTCAATGAAGTGAAGTCGACGAGAGGACGCTGACGAGGAGAAGCCGACGAGCCGAAGACGACGACTGGTGAAGGTGGAAGCGGACCGCTTCGGTCGAGCCGGAACTCAGTTCTCGGTGGGTTCGTCGGTTGCGTCTTCGTCCGGTTTGTCGCTGCTCTTGTGGGTGGACTTCCATCGCCGGAAGGTGATGATCGTCAGCGTGATGACCAGCGCCCAGGCGATTGCGACCGCTGTGCCGGTGAGGATCCCCGGATTTCCGATGAAGGCACCGACCGCTACGAGGGAGAGCTGTCCCGGCAGGGCCGAGACCGCGGTGGCGATGAGGAAGGTGCGATTGTCGATGCCGAGCGCCCCGCTGCCGTAGTTGACCGGCCAGTACGGGAAGCCAGGCAGGAGCCGTAAGGTGCACACGGCATAGAAGCCGCCGTCGGTCAGTCGCGATTCGACCGCCTCGGCGTGGCTGCCGAGCAGCTTCATCACCGTGTCACGGCCGAGTGCACGGGAGATCCAATAGCCGCCCCAGCAGCCGAGGACGACTCCGATCATCGACAGCAGGGTGCCGAACGGCAGGCCGTAGATCATTCCGCCGGCTACCGCCATGATCGTGACCGGGATCGGGGTCGCCGCGACGACCGCGTAGAGGAGGACGAAGAGGCCGAAGCCCCAGAAGCCCACCTCGCCGATGTCCCTGCGGAGCTCGCCGAGAGATGGGAGATGGACGTTGAAGACCAGCCACACCCCGGCGAGCACGGCTAAGGCCAGAGCGACATTGCGCAGCACCGTGGGCCAGTCGACGCGAGAGGTGCCGTGACTGTGCGTCGGCTCGGCAGGGCGGTCGTCATTCGGCATGCGTCGATCCTACGTCGGCACGGAGAGCGGCCGGGAATCGACAGCTGTGCGCCGCCGCCCCCGAGGTGGGAACGGCGGCGCATGGGTGCGGTGCCTCAGTTGTTCTCGGTCCGGCTCAGGCGGCCGGGCCTTCGATGAGCTTGATCTTCGCTGTGTGGCTCTGGCCCGAAGCATCCGTCCAGGTCACGGATACCGAGTCGCCGGGGCTGTGCTTGCCGATCACTTCCGAGAGTTGGGACCCATCGGTGACGGCCGTCGAGTCGATCGAGGTGATCGTGTCTCCGGCCTCGAGTCCCGCCTCGGCGGCCGGAGTGTCTTCGTAGACGCCGGCGACAGTCGCCCCGGAAGTGGCGGACCCGGATGATGCCGACCCTGAGTCGCCGGTGCTCGAACCCGACCCGGGCTGAGTGGATTCGCCGTATCCTCCCGAGCTGCCGCCGTACTGCCCGGCGCTGCCGCTGCCCTGCTGGCCGGGCAGCTGACTTCCCTGCCCGTAGCCGGGGCCGTTGCCGTTCTGCTCGCTCGAACCTGACTGGCCGTTCGAGGCGGACTGGCCGGACTGGTCGGACTGTTCGACGCCGATTCCGAGGAAGGCCGGGTAGCCCAGGGTGTTCGTCGAGGTCTGCTCGCCGTCGACGATGGACTCGGCGGTCTCGAGTGCGGTCTCGATGGGGATCGCGTACCCGGTGATGTCGGCGCTGCCCGAGGAGGCTGCGGTATTCATGCCCACGACCTCGCCGTCGCCGTCGAGCAGGGCTCCGCCGGAATCGCCGGAGACGATGTCGGCCTTGACCTCGATCATCCCGTCGAGGGTCTCGGAGTCTTCTGTGCCCTGCGCCGTGGTCGTCACCGAGGCGCCGAGGTCGCTGACCGAGCCGTCGGCGGCCAGGAGCTCCCCGCCGCCCTCGGCATTGCCGACCGCGGTGACGTCATCGCCGACGGCGACGGTGTCCTCATCGACCTTGGCCGGTGAGAGGTCCGTGGCATCCTTGAGTTTGAGCACGGCGACGTCCTCCGTCGAATCGGAGCCGACGACCGAGGCCTCATAGGTCTTTCCGGTCGTCGCCACGGTCACCGAGATCTCGGTGGAGTCGGCGATGACGTGATTGTTCGTCAGCACCAGACCGTCCTTGCTCAGCACGATGCCCGTGCCGGCCGCGGCCGCATTCTCGTAGCCGAGCTTCGTATCGATGAGCACAACGCCGGTCGACTCGTCTGCGCTGGCCAGGGAGGCATCGGTCTGCCCGGATCCGGTGTCGGGCATGTTTCCGTCGATGCCGGAGTTCCCGGAACCGCCCGACCCGTTTCCGGCAGTCCCGCCGCCGGTCGAGCCCGGAACTGCCTGCCCGGAGAAGGGGATCTGTGTGGTGGCGGCCGCAGCGGATACGGCGCCGGGTGTTGCGGCTCGGGCCGGCAGTCCGCCGAGCCCGCCGATGGTCAGTGCCAGGGCTGCGGCGGCACCTGCCGCCATCTTCGCAACGGTGCGCCCACGTGGGTGCCGTGCGCCCTTACCCTGTACCGCCTCGGCGAGGTTCCGTCCTGCATGTGCGGCTTCGTTCGGCGCTGCGGCTCGGGGCTGCCTCGACTCGTTCATGGTCTGTGCCTTTCTCAATCAGGGGGATGTTCTCCTTGATCCCTATTGAGTACCCGCATCCTGTGGCCAAGCTATGGCGGAGCTGATTCCGCGCTTCGACTTTCCACGATGCCGGCTGTGCGCCGCGCGGATCACGCGGTGGCGGTGACCATTAAGCCGGTGGCGACCCCGCTGCAGAGGAGGCTGCCGGAGCGGATGAAGATCCGCTCGGGCCCGAGCCCGGATTCGGCCCGGGGCCCGTGGGGCAGCCTCGGTCAGCCGGTGAAGATGGTGACGGCTTTGACGACGGTCAGCGCCAGTCCCCAGAGGAGGCCGCCGACCACGACGACGGTCAGGGTCGAGCCGATCGTCTTGTAGGCACCGCCGATGGGGGATTGGGGTGATCCCTCGTCGGGCACATGTGCTGTCGGTGTGGAGCCGCTCATGATCGCTGCAACCTTTCAGTCGTTGTCCTCGAGGGCGGCGGCCTGCTTCGCGGCTACCTCTTCCTCGCGTTCGAAGTACTTCTCGCTCACGGGCTTGACGAGGGCATTGGCGATGAAGCCGATGGCCAGCGCGCCGACCATGATGTACATGCCCGGGGTGTAGAGCTCGGGCCCGGTCTTGCCCGCCTTCTCGCCGGCTTCGACGACGGAGTTGACGATGAGCGGACCGGCCACGCCGGCCGCCGACCATGCGGTGAGCAGGGCGCCGTGGATCGCGCCGACCTGATAGACGCCGAAGAGGTCCTTGAGGTAGGCGGGTATGGTGGCGAATCCGCCGCCGTAGAAGGAGATGATGACGAGCGTCGCGAGCACGAACAGAATGATCGAGCTGCCGCCGAACAGGGCGACGACGAGGTAGAGGAGGAGCCCCACGCCGAGGTACATCATGTAGTTGTTCTTCCGGCCCAGGTAGTCCGAGGTCGTCGACCAGATGAAGCGCCCACCCATATTGCCGATCGAGAGCAGACCGACGAAGCCGGCGGCGGCGGCCGCGGTGATACCGAAGTAGGCCTGGATCATCGGGGCGGCGTTCTCGAGGATGCCGATGCCCGCGGTGACGTTGAGGAACAGCACGACCCACAGGAACCAGAACTGCGGGGTCCGGATCGCGTTGCGCACGGAGACGTTGCCCTTGGTCTGCATGGGCTTCGTCTTCGCCTGCGAGGGATCGAAGCCCTTCGGGGTCCACTCAGGGTGGGGCACGCGGATGACGAAAGCGCCGGCGGCGATGACGACAGCGTAGACGATGCCGAGGGTGACGAAGGTCGGGGTCAGACCCGCGACGAGGTTCTCCGGTTCGGAGCCTCCGCCGTAGAAGCCCATCAGCTGGTTCGACATCGGGCTGGCGATGAGCGCACCGCCGCCGAAGCCCATGATCGCCAGGCCGGTGGCCAGGCCGGGACGGTCGGGGAACCACTTCATCAGGGTCGACACCGGGGAGATATAGCCGATGCCCAGACCGATGCCGCCGATGACTCCGTAGCCGAGGTAGACCAACCACAGCTGTCCGGTCATGATGCCCAGGGAGGCGACGAAGAAGCCGATCACCCAGCAGGTGCCTGCGGCGACCATTGAGGCCCGGGGGCCGTTCTTCTCCACCCAGGGTCCGAAGACCGCCGAGGAGATGCCGAGCATGAGGATCGCGATGGAGAAGATCCACCCGATGGAGACCTCACCGGCGTCGAAGTGCTCCATGAACGGGATCTTGAAGACGCTGAATGCGTAGACCTGGCCGATGCACAGGTGGATCGCCAGGGCCGCCGGTGGGATCAGCCACCGATTGAAGTTCTTCGGCGCGACGATCGCCGAGCGGGTGAGTATCGATGCCATGGTCGGTCCTTATGTCCTTGTGTTGACGCGCGGGCCACCGTCGGAGTCGACGGTGCCGTCTGTGTGGAGCGCGAATGGGTGGCATCCGCCCTCGTGTTCCACTACAGACTAAAGTGCGTGCAAGGATTTAGCGAGGAACGCACAGCGATTCCCCAACAATGGGAATCAGAGGTTGATCGTCACATCGCCCTGCTTGCGCAGCTTCTCGGCGAACTTCTGAGTCGCCTCGGTGGATTTCTGGCTCTTCACCTGCTCCTCGAGCTGGGGACGCATCTCCTCGAGCTCGGGAACCTCCTGCTGCTGACCGCCCTGCTGAGCCATCTGCTCCTGCTGGGTCTTGGCCTGCTCGTAGGCCTGGCCGATCTCCTCGCCGGTGACCTTGAACTCGCCGTACTCGTCGGTGATGAGGTCTTCGATCTTGAGCTGGTTGGCCATCTCGGAATTGACCTTTTTCTCGTCCATGCCTTGATCCTTCATGGCCCCCAGGAAGTCGTCCTTGCTCATCTGGCTCGACTTCGCCGACTCTTCGAGCGCCTTGTCGATGTCCTTGTCGGAGACCTTGATGTCGCGTTTGTCCGCCTCCTGAGTGAGCAGCTTCGTGCTCACGAGGTTCTCGGCGGTCTGCGTCTTCAGCTGATCCTCGTCGACCTGCTGGCCCGACTGCTGTGACTGCATCTGCATCTGCTGGTACTGAGTCTCGTAGAGGGGGACGAAGTCATCCTTGGTGATCTTGTCGCCGTTGACTTCGGCGACGACATCGGGAATGTCGTCGGTGGCGGGCTTGCCGTCCTGCCCCGCCTCGGCGCCGGGGCTCTGTTCGGCTGCGGCCGAGGACTCCTCGGACGAATCGCCGCCGTCCTCACCACCGCAAGCGGCGAGACCGACCACGGACACGGACACTGCCAGGCCAAGCAGCCACTTGTTCTTTCGCACAATCACTCCTGATCTCGGAATCAGCCTGTCAGGCTAACAGTTCGGTGTCACCGAAGTCTGTGTGGAGCTTGAGCGTCGCTTGGCAAGGGGCGGGCCTTGCCCCGCATGGGACACTGGAAGCATCCGATCGCCGGGTCGGGTGGGACGAAGGGGGCCGGAGATGGAATCGACATTTCGCGGGGTGTTCCTCACCTGCACCGACACCGAGGCGACCGCCGCCTTCTACCGCGATGTGGCCGGAGTCGGACTCGAATCGGTAGGCAGCGAGGAGTACACCTACTACGTCATCGACGTCGAGGGAATCCAGATCGCCCTCCACGACGCACAAGCCTTCGCCGAGTACTCCCACCCGCCGGTTCCGGGATCGAACCTCACACATCTGTACTTCCGGATTCCGAACCAGCAGGCCTTCCTCGACCATCTGAAGGCCACGGGGACTCCTCTTGTCGACGTCGACGATGTCGTCGTCACCGTCGAGGATCCCGACGGCCGGAAGGTGATGTTCGGGACCGCCTGAGCGAACTGCGTCCGAGACACGGGTGGAGCGCCGAAACGCCTAGGTGCACACCGTTGTCTCGATGCTTCACCGGTGTTTCGCGTGCGGCGGCGAGCACCGCGGCCAGCCCTTCGCGCAGGTCGGTGACGAAATCGTCCGGGACTTCGAGGGACGGGAAATGCCCGCCACGCTCGGCCGCTCGCCAGCGCACGATCTGCCGGTAGCGCTGTTCGGACAGTGCGCGCGGATACTTCTCGATGTCGCGCGGGTACATGGTGATGGCCGCCGGAACCTCGACCCGCAGATCCGGATCGAGCGAATCGTGGCTCTCATAGTAGATACGTGCGGAGGAGGCGCCGCTCCTGGTCAGCCAGTACAGGCTGACGTTGTCGAGGAGACGGTCGCGGGAGATCGTCTCGAAGGGACTCTGCTTCGTGTCGGTCCATTCGGCGAACTTGTCGAGGATCCAGGCGAGCTGACCGACGGGTGAATCGACGAGAGCGTAGCCGATGGTCTGCGGCCTCGTGGCCTGCTGGTGCGCGTAGGCGGCGCGGTTGAGCCAGAAGTCTTCGGCGTCCTCGGCCCAGGCGCGATCGGCATCGCTCAGTCCCTCGTGTGAGAGTCCGGGTGGGCCCGGGGCGAAGGTGGTGTGGATGCCGATAAGGTGTTCGGGGAACCGGCCGCCGAGGATCGTGGTGATCACGCCTCCCCAGTCGCCGCCGGCGGCTGCGAACCTGTCGTAGCCGAGTCGGGCCATCAGCTCCACCCAGACGCTTGCGATCTTTTCGGTGCCCCAGCCGGTGGTGCTCGGTTTGCCGCTGTGGCCGAATCCCGGCAGTGAGGGGACGACGAGGTGAAAGGCCGCAGCGGTGGGGTCGCTGGGATCGACGAGTTCGTCGACGATGTCGATGAACTCGGCGACGCTGCCCGGCCAGCCGTGGGTGAGGATCAGGGGAGTGGCGTTGGGGCGCCCCGAGCGGCGGTGAAGGAAGTGGATCTCCACCTCGTCGATAGTCGTGTGGAATTGGCCGATCTCGTTGAGACGGTCCTCGAAAGCGCGCCAATCGTGCCCGGTGAGCCAGTAGTCGACGAGATCGGTCAACTCATCCAGGGGCACTCCCTGGTCCCAACGATGCGGGTTGGCCCCGGGCTGGAAGACCGTTTCGGCCTCGGGGAGCCGGGCCGCGGCCAGGCGCGAGCGCAGCTCCTCGAGTTCGGCTTCGGGGACGCGGGCGTGGAAGGGGCGGACGAGTTCGGGGGTCGCGGGCACGATGACTCCTGGTATCGGTGGTGCGGTGGCGGCGATATCGGTGGGTCGGGTTCTGGGTCAGTCGATAAGTGTTCGGTCAGGCGCCGAGGTTGACTCGCGCGCTGAGGTTGACCCTCACCCCGTGTTCGCCGGGGCAGAGGTGATCGGCGAGCTCCCACTCGGAGGTGTAATCGCCGGTGAATTGGGGTCGGTAGGGGATGCGCGGATCAGTGAAGAGTCCGCCGAGGCGGTCGATCAGGTCCTCGCGTGCCTTTCCGTAGTCCTCGAGCCGATCGGCACTCGGGAAGGCCAGCGGCGGCAGTGCGTCCATGCCCGTATAGGCGAAGGTGCCGTGGAGGAGCCCGAAGAGGAGTTCGGTCAGTTCGCCTGATTTTCCGCGCGGGCCGATCGCCTGCGGGCGGTCGCCGAGGGTGGTGATGACGAGCGCGCGTTTGTCGGTGAATGGACCCTGCTCGAAACGCAGTCGGCGTCCCGTGCTCGGATCGGTGCCGAAGGCGAAGCCGCTGGTGAAGACCCAGTCGAACCATCTCTTGAGGATCGCGGGCAGGCCATACCACCACAGTGGGAATTGGACGATGAGCGCATCGGCCCGGCGCAGTTTGTCCTGCTCGCGTGTGATCTCCGGCGGCAGGGTGCCGGCGATAAAGGCCTCACGGGTGTCGGCGCTGACTCGGAAGCGCTGCGGTCTCTCGGCCGCAGACCTGACTGTGCTGGGGTCGAGGTCGTGGCCGCCGTCCCGAGGGCGGACGACGGGGTCCCAGCCCATCGCATAGAGATCGGACTCGATGACCTCGTGGCCGCCTCGGCGCAGGTGGGCGATTCCCTCGGTGCGGAGGCTCCCGGCCAGGGACCGTGGTTCGGGATGGGCGCTGACCCAGAGAACGGTGGCGGCGTTGGAATTTCCTTGCATGCTTCCATCGTCGCGGCCTACGGTAGATGCGTCTAGTACGGACATTTCTGTCCCTATCGAATCTGCGCGACCAACGGAGGAATCATGCGTCTGCCGGTCTCACGTGCCATGGAGGTCTGTCCCGTAGAGGTCGCGGTCTCGGCGCTCGGGGGCACGTGGAAGCTCACGACCATCAAGCATCTTCTCGAGGGCACGAAGCGGTTCAACGAACTCGGCCGCCTCATGCCTCTGGCGAACACGAAGACGCTGACCCGTCAGCTGCGCGAACTCGAAGAGGACGGCCTCGTCGAACGCACTGTCTACCCAGTCGTCCCGCCGCACGTCGAGTACTCGCTGAGCGAACTCGGCCGCAGCCTCGGCCCGATCGTCGAGGCGATGAACGAGTGGGGAGCGCAGTTCGCGCAGCAGCACTCGGGAGCTTAGCGCTCAGCGCTTGGGCACATACGCCGTATAGGCGACCCCGCTGGCCGGGAACGTCTTCCCGTCCGCCAGCTGCAGCCTCGGCGCAGGGGCATCGTCGGGGAAGAATCCGCGCCCCCGACCCTGCCACACGGGGTAGGTGTACATCCGATACTCATCGACGAGCTCGGCTGAGATGAGAGCGTGTGCGAGGGTGATGCTGCCGGTGAGGATCGCATCGCGGCCGGGTTCCTCACGGAGTGCGGCGACCGCCTCGAGCGGATCGCCGCCGATGATGCGTGTGTTCTGCCATCCGGGCTCGGTCATTGTCGTCGACACCACTCGCTTGTCGACCCGGTCCAGGTGAGCGGCGACTCCCGTGGTGTCATCGGTCTGCAGAGGCCAATAGCCCCGGAAGTCCTCGAAGGTCTGCCGACCGAGCAGGAGCACGTCCTCGTTCGCGGACTGAGCCATCAGCTCCGCGGTCAGCTCCTCGTCCTGGGCCTGCGGATCGAACCAATCGTCGAGCATCTCGACGCGACCGTCGATGGTCATGTTCTGGGTGATGATGATGCGCACGGTGGACTCCTCGTTGAGTGGCGCTGTCAGAGTCCACCGTACGCACGAGGGCCTGCGGGGTCCAGGGCCCGGCGGTCCTGGACCAGGCAGATCCCGGCCCCATCCGACCGTTGCGGACGGGGCCAGGCAGACCCGGTCAGGCGCTCGCCTCAACGTGTTTCGAGGTCTCAACGACATGCGAAGCCGGCCTGCTCCGCTTGATGAGCAGGACGACGAGGGCCCCGGCCACCGCCGCCCCCGCACCGATGATGAAGCAGGTGCGGAAGGCCGCCTCGGCGGGGATTTCCGTCCCACCCATCGACACGGTCTGGCTGGTGAGCACGATGGCCATGACGGCACCCGCGACGGTCGTACCCATCGAGCGCATGAGTGAGTTGACGCCGACGCCGGCCCCCGCCTCGGCGGCGGGTGAGTTCTCGAGGATCAGCGTCGGCATTGCCGCGTACCCGATTCCGACGCCGGCCGAGGAGATGCAGGTGGCGAGCATGAGCTGCCAGGGCGCACCGTCGAGGAACACCGCGAAGAGGTAGCCGCAGGCGATGACCGTGGCGCCCAGGGCCAGCGTCGGACGCCCGCCGATCGTGGACAGCAGACGGCTCGAGATAGGGGTGAAGGCGAGCATCATCAGACCGGCGGGCGCCATCCACATTCCCGCCTGGAGGATCGATTGGCCGAGTCCGTAGCCGGTCGCCTCGGGCATCTGCAGAAGCTGGGGGACGACGATCGACTGCGCCATCATGCCGAAGCCGATGAGGATGCCCGCGATGTTCGTCAGCAGGATCGGACGCCGGACGGTGGTGCGCAGATCGACGAGCGGATGCTGGTGGCGCACCTCGTAGAACCCCCAGACGACGAGGACGAGGAGTCCGCCGATGATCGCAGCCAGGGTCGACGGTGCGCTCCAGCCCCAGTCATTGCCCTTCGACACTCCCGCGAGCACCCCGACGATGCCGACCGCCAGACCCACGGCGCCGAGGTAGTCGAAGCGTCCCGGATCCGCCGGTGCGGTGTGCGGGAGGACGAGGATCGAGAGCATGGTCATGATCGCGGCGAGCACCGCCGAGAGCCAGAACAGCATGTGCCAGTCGAAGTCCTGGGCGATCCACGCCGCGATCGGCAGGCCGAGCGCGCCGCCCACACCGAGGGTGGCGCTGATCCCGGCGACCGCGGAGTTGCGCATGGCCGGAGGTGTGACCTCGCGGACGAAGCTGATCGCCACGGGAATGTAGCCCATCGCGAATCCCTGGAGGACGCGGCCGATGAGGACCGGCCCGATGGTCGAGAACAGGGCGCAGACGACCGAGCCCGCGAGCAGGATCACGGCAGAGACCACGAGCACGGGTTTGCGCCCGTAGATATCGGCCAGACGGCCGGAGACCGGCATGGCCACACCCCCGCCGAGGAGAGTGGCAGTCACGACCCACGCGGCGTTGCTCGCGGAGGTGTTCAGGAGGTGGGGCAGCTCGGGCTGGATGGGGATGACCAGCGACTGCATGAGCGCGGCGCACAGGCTGGAGAAGCCGAGCACCATGACGATGAGGATCGGCTTGGCGGCGAGCTGTGTGGTGGTGGGTGAGTGTTGGCTGTGTTGATCGTGATGTTCGGGCTGATCGTGTGGAGCGGTCACGGTGGCTCACTTCCGGGCGAGGCTGCTGCGCAGATATGTAATCTACATATTTCGTACTTATGTAGAATACATACCTATGAGCTCTCGACCAAGTCCTCCCCGTCGGACCACCCGAGACGCCGGAGTCTCCGTCGACGCCGGCCTGCCCCGGGATCGCCGGATCGCGGCCCTGGTCACGCGCCTCGACCGTGCTCGGCGCGCGCAGTCGAACCAGATGGATCTGGGTACGGCCGACCTGCGGATCCTGTGGATGTTCTCCGATGACAAGCCGCGGACTCTCAAAGAGATCGCCGCCGAGCTCGGTCTCGAGCAGTCGACGGTCAACCGGCAGATCAACTCGGCGATGGCCGTCGGTCTCCTGCAGCGCTCGCGCCGCCCGGGCAGCGCTGCTCACGAGATCAGCCCCACGCCAGCGGGGATCCGCGCTTTCGAGGATGATGTCGAGAAGTCACTGGCGGCATTCGGGGCCGGACTCGGGGCGCTCGGGGAGCGGGCGGATGAGTTCCTCGCCGATCTCACTCAGTTCGTCAGTGCCTACGATCGCACCGTCAGGCGGGACAGCGACGAATCGTGAACCGTCGCCCGGGGAGATTCTCAGTAGAGTCGGACTCACAGCATTCCGGCCGAAGGAGAACCGCGACCATGACCGCCTCGACATCCGCATCCATCCCTGACTTCCGTACGGAAGCCGAGAGCCACCTCGGCGATCTGGTGACGCTGCGTCGCACCCTGCACGCGAACCCCGAACTCGGCTTCGACCTCCCCTTCACCCAGCGGACCGTGCTCGAGGAACTCGCCGGGCTGGGACTCGAGATCACCACGGGGGAGTCGCTGACCTCGGTGGTCGCCGTCCTCAAGGGCGAGAAGCCCGGGCCCGCGGTGCTGCTGCGCGGGGACATGGACGCCCTGCCCGTGGTCGAGGACACCGGGCTCGACTTCGCCTCGACGAACGGGAAAATGCACGCCTGCGGACACGATATGCACACCGCCGGCCTCGTCGGCGCCGCGCGACTCCTCGCCGCGCACCGGGACGAGCTGCCGGGATCCGTGATCTTCATGTTCCAGCCCGCCGAGGAGGTCGAGGGCGGGGCCGAACCGATGATCGCCGAAGGCGTGCTCGACGCCGCCGGAGTCCCCGTCGTCGCAGCCTTCGGCATCCACGTCGAGGCCGATGAGCGGGGCCGCTTTACGACCAAGGGCGGATCGCTCATGGCCGGATTCGCCGACCTCCACCTCACCATCCACGGGGCCGGCGGACACAGCTCCCAGCCCCAGGCGACCAGGGATCCCGTGCCCGCGATCGCCGAGATCGCGCTGGCGCTCAACACCATGACGACGCGATCCTTCGACATCTTCGACCCCGTCGTCGTCTCGGTCACTCAGCTCGAAGGCTCACAGGCGAGCAACGTCATCCCGGATTCCGCGAAGCTCGCCGCGTCGATCCGCTTCCTCTCAGCACAGTCGCTGGAGCTGCTGCAGGAACGCGTGCACGAGATCGCCGAGAACATCGCCCGGGCCCATCGCTGCACCGCCGAGGTGGACTTCGAGGTGGGCTTCCCCGTGACCGTGAACAATCCGCACGAGACTCAGACGACGGTCGAGCGCCTCGGCGAGGTGTTCGGCAGTGACCGGGTCGTCGAGATGGAGCATCCGCGGATGGGCTCGGAGGACTTCTCCTATGTGCTCGAGGCGGTGCCCGGCACCTTCGTCTTCCTCGGGGCGACGCCGGAGGGTGTGGACCCTGCGGCCGAGACGAACCATTCTCCGCGCGTGGTCTTCGACGATGCGCTGCTCGGCGACCAGGCCGCGGCGCTCGCCCACCTCGCGTTCGCACGCTTGGCCGACGAAGCCGGGTGAGGGGAAGGGCGCCTTGGGGTCGGTGAAGAGCTGCCGGCCTTCAGCCCGAGTTCAGAGTCCGAGGATCCGTCGCTCGCGGGTGATCTCGTCGACGACCTGATGATCAGTGCGCAGCTCTTTGATCAGTGCGATTCCGAGAACGATGACGATTGCCGTGAACGGCACGGCTGAAAGCATCGCCGCTTGCTGCAGTGCCTGAAGTCCCCCGAGCAGCAGCAGGACGACAGCGCTGGCACCGGTGAGGATTCCCCAGGTGGCGATGACTGGTCGGCGCGGCTCGAATGATCCTCGCGATGAGAGTGAACTCAGGACGAAGGTGTTTGAGTCGGCGGAGGAGACGAAGAACAGAATGACCATCAGGATTGTGAAGATCGAGGACAGCGACGACATCGGCAGCTGACCGAGAAGGCTGAAGAAGGCCGTGTCCAGATTGTCCTGAGTGGCCTGACCGATCGAAGCTCCGTCCATGTCGAGCTTGATCGCAGAACCTCCCATGATGGTGAACCACAGGAAGAACACGGCACTGGGAACGAGGAGGACGCCGGCGACGAACTGGCGAATTGTGCGGCCCTTGGAGATCTTGGCCAGGAAGATGCCGACGAAGGCGCTCCATGACAGCCACCACGCCATCATGAAGTAGGTCCAGCCGAGCATCCATTCGCTGTCTTCAGCGCTGGACGGGGTCATGAAGCTCAGCTGCAGAAAGTCTCCGGCGAACGACCCGATGGAGCGGACGAACAGATTGGAGACGAAGCCGCTGGGCCCGGTGATGAAGACGAACAATCCGAGGATCGTCGCCATCGTCAAGGTGATCTGAGAGATGTATTTGATTCCTCGGCTCACTCCTGTCAGTGCTGACCCGGTGAAGAGCAGTGTCAGCACTGCGATCACGATGATCTGCAAGACGATGGTGGAATCGATGCCGAAGACAGTGTTGAGTCCTTCTCCGATCTGAGAGGCGCCGAGTCCGAGTGATGTCGTGGTGCCGAACAGAGTGGCGATGATGGTGAGGATGTCGATGAAGTTGCCCACCCAGCCGTCGACGAAGCGGCCGAGCACCGGACGCAGCATCGCAGAGACAAGGGCCGGCCGACCCTTGCGATGAGTCGAGTAGCCGATGGCCAGACCGAATACGCCGAAGATTGCCCAGGCTTGGAAACCCCAGTCGAGATAGGAGAACTGCATCGCGCGAATCGCAGCATCCATGGTTTCGGGCTCTGCCAAGCCGTGAGGCGGAACCATGAAATGCGACATCGGTTCGGCGACGCCATAGCTGACGAGGCCGATTCCCATCACTGCAGCCAGGATCATCGCCAGCCACGTGATGGTGCTGTATTCGGGTCGAGAGTCTTCTGAACCCAGTCGAATGCGACCGAACCGACTCGCTGCGAACCACACGAGCATGACGATCGCCGCGAAAGGAACGACCAGATAGATCCACCCGATCCCCGAAGCGACGGAGTCCATCGCAGAGGTCATGATCGCGCCGAGGCTGCCAGGAGACAATGCCGCCCACAGGACGAATGCAATCACAAACCCGACCGACCAGAGGAAGACCCTTCCGATCGAACGGACGGAGCGACCGCCTGTGTCAGGCTTGGCAGCGCTTGGTTCTGTCTCTAGGTCTTCTGACATCGACATCGTTGTCTCCAAATGTAGGTGGGTGCACTGTGACGCAGTAAAGGGGGGATCGTGGGAGGAAATACCGAGCTTCATCGGCGGCAATTATTCAGCACGCGGCTATGGCTTGGGAAATGACGGCGAACGAGGCTCCGCGAACACGGTCGTTCGCGGAGCCTCGACGTCACAATGCGGTGAGGTCCTGGCTGTCGAAGAACTTTCCGGCCTTGTAGATCATCGGTTCGTCCTCCGAGGCCTCTGCGCTGCGCACCCGACCGATGAACACGGTGTGTGTCAGCGCTTGGAACCGCTCCTTGATCTCGACCTCGATCGAGGCCGCGGAGTCATCGATGAGCGGTGAACCGTGGGCGCCGCTGTGCCAGACGAGTTCGGCGAACTTGTCCGCCGCCTTCGAGGCGAAGGTGCCGATGGTCTGCCTCTGATTGCGGCTCATGATGTTGATGCCCATGTGGGTCGAGCGGAAGAGCGCGGGATAGGTCGAGGAGGTCTTCTGCACGCACACGAGGACGAGCGGGGGATCGAGCGAGATCGAATTGTAGGAGTTCACCGCCAGCCCACGCGGCTTCCCGTCCTCGTCCGTCGTGGTCACCACCGTGACACCGGTGATGAACTGACGGTTGAAGGCCTTGAGGGACTCTGCGGAGGGTTCGCCGGAGAGATCGTCGGTGACCACATCCTCGGGATAGGACTCGAATGCCGAGGACAGAGACTTCAGGCCCAGGTCGGCGAGCAGCTCGTGGGCGTCCCAGGTCACCTCTTCGCGGCTGATGCGCCCGTCAGTGATGGTGATGAGGTTGGAGCCGTGGGTCGTCACCGACTGGCCGGTGGGCGGAACGTCGTTGAGCGGTTGGGTGAATGTTCCCGTCGAGTGCCAGTAGATCGCGCCCTGGTCGCCTTCGATGAGGATCCGGTCGACCGTGGTGGTGAGATCGGGGAAGGCCGCGCGGATATCGCTGATCTCGGTCTTGGTCTCCGCGGCGCTTCTCTCCTTGCCGGAGTTCGCGGATACGCGCACATAGTCGTGGGCGAAGAGGGAATCGAGGGCATCGGTGGTGCCGGTGTCCCATGCTTCGCGCCAGGTTTCGGTGATGGTCGTCTTCACGTCGTCGTAAGGACGTGCTTCTGTGCTCTGTTGCATACTAGAGATCGTAGGATCACTGTGATGCATTAGTCAATAGTCCCGCAATGACGTGATTTATCGGCGATTATCCGGACTATTGACTTTCATCTTTGCATGCAAGTAGATTCCTTGTATGCAACAGACTGGAGTTTTGACACGATGAGCACGACCACCGCAGACGGGCAGCAGCACCGCATCGACCACCTCGGCGAGTTCGACGAACTTCCCGCCGACTTCGAAGAGCTGGCGCAGCGACTCGGCGTCCGCACCATCACGACCCACCGGGAGGAGATCCTCGCCGAGGCGGGCGTTGCCCTGAGCCGACCGCTTCAGCAGGCGGCAGCCGTCGCCGTCCTGCGAAACCCGTGGATCGACATCGACCAGCACAGCGACGTCGACCCTTACAGCGACCTGGGACCGGCGACCGAGATGATCGCTCCGGTGCTGGCCAAGGTGCTCACCGACCGGCTGCTCTCGACCCTGGGGTCGGCCGAGAACGTCGAAGCCTTCGGCAAGGGCGCCGTCGTCGGAGTCGGCGGCGAGATCGAGCACGCCGGGGCGCTCATCCACACCCCGTACTTCGGCAACATCGTGCGCGAAATGCTCGAGGGCACATCGGTCATCTGCTTCGCCGACGGCCGCTCGGGTCCGTCGACGTCCATCCGCGTGCCGATGTGGCACAAGACCCATGCCACCTCGCGCGACCACTACCAGACAATCGACGTCCATCTCTCGGACTCACCGCGTGCCGACGAGATCTGCGTCATCGCCGCCGCAGCGACAGGTCCCAGGCCGTTCGCCCGCATCGGCGACCGCAGAACCGACGGAACAGTCACCACCGAAATCCTGAAAGGACTCGTCAAATGAAGATCCGCAAACTCACCACCGTCGTCGAAGAGGTCCTCGCCGAAGGCGGCCGGAAGACCGACCCCGTCATCACCATCGCCGCGGTCGCGGCCGTCATCGAGAACCCGTGGCACGGCCAGGGCTTCGTCGACGACCTCGGCCCCGGCATCGAAGCGACCGCCAGCGCCCTCGGCGCCGAGCTCGCCCCGCGCGTGATGACCGCGCTCGGCGGCAGCCTCGAAGCCTACGGCAAGGCCGCGATCGTCGGTCTCGACGGGGAGATCGAGCACGGTTCGGCTCTCATCCACACTCTCAAATTCGGCAACCACTTCCGCGACGCCGCGCAGGCCTCCACCCTGCTGCCCGCCGTCGAGAAGCGCGGCGAGGCTGGAGCGGTCTTCGACATCCCGCTCAAGCACTTCACCGATGCCACGATCCGCTCGCACCACCAGACCTTCGAATGGCGGGTCGCCGACGCGCCTCATGCCGATGAGATCCTCATCGCGCTGGCAGGTTCGACCGGTGGCCGACCGCAGCAGCGCCTGGCCCCGCTGACCGCAGACAAGTAGGAGCGAGGCAGACATGTCGGATGACGAAGACGTCCCCGTCGTGCTGCTCCACGGGGTGGGGCTCGACCGCACCGTCTGGACGCGCCTCGAAGCACGGTTGGCCGGGCCCACCTCGGCGATCGACCTGCCCGGCCACGGATGCCAGCCGGCGTTGAAGGCACCGACGAGCCTCACGGAGATGGCTGCGGACGTGGTCTCGAGGATCCCTGCCGGACCCGTCCACCTCGTCGGGTTCTCCCTGGGATCGCTGATCGCCGAGCACATTGCGATCGCCAGCCCCGAACGGGTGCGGACGCTGACCTGCGTGAGCTCCGTGTGCGCCCGCACCCCGGAGGAAGCGGCGGCGGTCGGCCAACGCCTCGAGGGAGCGGCCAACGATTTCACCGGCAGCATGGACCGGGCGCTCGATCGCTGGTTCCCGGACGGCACGGAGACCGCCGAACTGCGGGACGAGACCCGGAAGGTCCTCGCGGCCAACGACCGGGACTCCTACCGCCATGCCTATGCCGTCTTCGCCACCGGAGACCGTGAGCTCGAACCGGAGCTGGGCTCGATCACGGCCCCCACCCTGGCGATCACAGGTCAGCGCGATCCGGGCTCGACGCCGGAGATGAGCCGACGCCTGGCCGAGCGGATCCCCGACTGCCGGGTCGTCATCGTCCCCGAAGCCCGACACATGCTGCCCATGACGCACCCCGAGGCGCTCGCCGAGCACCTCACAGAACTGTTTCACACCACAGAAGGGAGTCGACGATGACTGTGCGACTCGACCATTTCATCGCGGGAGGCCATCGTGCCCCCGCCGACGGGGACTACCTCGAGAGCACGAACCCCGCCACCCTCGAGACCCTCTACACCTTCGCCCGCGGCACCGCAGCCGATGTGGCCAGGGCCGTCGACGCGGCGCAGTCGACCTTCGAGTCCTCGGCCTGGCAGCGCACCACCCCGACGCAGCGCGGACACCTGCTGCGTCGGTTCGGCGACCTCATCGGGGAGAACGCCGCGGAGCTCGCCCGATTCGAGAGCGAAGACAACGGCAAGCTGCTGCGCGAGATGAACGGACAGCTCAAGGGACTGCCCGAATACCTCTACTACTACGCCGGCCTGTCCGACAAGGTCCAGGGGTCCCAGATCCCCACGAACTCGCCCGAGGTCATCAACTTCACCCAACGTGAGCCCCTTGGCGTGGTCGGTCTCATCACCCCGTGGAACTCCCCGATGACGCTGACGATCTCGAAGCTCGCCCCGGCCCTGGCCGCCGGCAACACCACGGTCGTCAAACCCAGCGAATACACCTCGCGGACGATCCTGCGCCTGGCCGAACTCGCCTATGAAGCCGGATTCCCCGCCGGTGCGGTCAACGTCGTCACCGGCCTCGGCGCCGAGGCGGGGCAGGCACTCGTCGATGCGCCGCAGCTCGCGAAGATCTCCTTCACCGGTTCGACGCGGACCGGATCGGCCATCGCCCGGTCCGCGGCCGGTCGCTTCATCGGCTCGACGCTCGAGCTGGGAGGCAAGTCCCCGAACATCGTCTTCGACGACGCGAACGTGGACAATGCGGCGATGGGTGTCATCGCCGGCATCTTCGCGGCGGCCGGGCAGACCTGCATCGCCGGGTCCCGGGTCTTCGTCCAGCGTGGTGCCTACGAGGAACTCCTCGAGAAAGTCACGGCACGGGCGGCCTCGATCGTCATCGGCGATCCGATGGCCGAGGACACCGAGCTCGGACCGCTCGCCTTCGCCTCTCAGCGGGACAAGGTAGAGGAATACGTCCGCCTCGGCGAGGGCGAAGGAGGACGGATCGCCTTCGGAGGTCGGCGACCCGAGGTCGGCCTGCCGGGGTACTTCTTCGAACCGACCGTGCTCACGGAGACGACGAACGACATGCGGATCTGCCAGGAGGAGATCTTCGGGCCTGTCGCGGCGATCATGCCCTTCGATACCGAGGATGAGGTCCTCGGCCTGGCCAACGACACCGAATACGGGCTGGCCGCCGGAGTGTGGACGCAGAATCTGGCCCGCGGAATGCGGATGTCCCAGTGCCTTGACGCCGGCACCGTGTGGATCAACATGTACCGGGCGATGTCGCCGATGTCCCCACGGCAGGGCTTCAAGAACTCGGGTGTGGGCATCGAACACGGACTCGAATCGATGCACGAATACACGCGGCTCAAGAGCGTGTGGATCAACACCGACGAAGGTCCGGTCGCCGACCCCTTCGTGCTGGGGCGCTGATTCCATGCCGCTCATCGACATCTCGATCGCGCGGGGACGGACTCCCGAACAGCTGCGGGCGCTGATGAAAGGCGTCCACGAGGCGGCAGCGGCGACGACCGGAGCCGCCGACGAGAACATCACCGTCATCGTCCGTGAGGTCGAGAAGGACCTCTGGTCCCGGACGAACACGACGATCACCGAACGCGAAGACACCAACTGAGATAACCGAGCGCACGCGCTCGGAACACCACGAAAGCTTGAGATCAAAGGAGTACATCATGCGCTTTTCACTCTTCCTGCACATGGAACGCTGGGACGATTCGATCAGTCACGAACAGCATTGGCAGAATCTCGTCGAACTCGTCAAGATCGCCGAGGCCGGCGGCTTCGGCACCGTCTGGATCGGCGAACACCACTCGATGGAGTACGTCTCCTCACCGAGCCCGATGCCGCAGCTGGCCTACCTGGCTTCCCAGACCTCGACGATCCGGCTGGGCTCGGGAACCATCATCGCCCCGTTCTGGCATCCCGTGCGGGCGGCCGGAGAGGTCGCCCTGCTCGACGTCATCAGCGGCGGCCGCGCCGAGGTGGGCATCGCCCGCGGCGCCTATCAGTTCGAGTTCGACCGGCTGGCAGGCGGAATGCCCGCCGCCGACGGCGGGGAGCAGCTGCGCGAACTCGTCCCGGCCATGCAGAAGCTCCTCCAGGGTGACTATGCCCATGAGGGCAAGCACTGGCAGTTCCCGGTCTCGACGGCCGTGCCGAAGCCGGTGCAGACCCCGACGCCGCCGATCTGGTTGGCCGCACGCAGTCCCGAGACCCATGACTTCGCCGTCGCCAACGGCTGCAATGTCCAGGTCACCCCGCTGATGAAGGACGACCGTGAGGTCGAGGACCTGATGAACAAGTTCAACACCGCAGTCGCGGCCCACCCAGAGATCGAGAAGCGCCCCGAGATCATGGTGCTGCGCCACACCTACCTGCACTCGCCGGAGGATTCGGAGGGCTGGAAGGTCGGCGCGGCCGGGGTGAACAAGTACTACCGGACGTTCTCATCCTGGGCCTTCGGGAAGAAGGATCCCGTCGACGGCTTCCTCGACCCCACACCGGAGGAGAAGTTCGCCGACCGTCCCGAGTTCGAGCTCGAGGCCCTGCACAAGTCTGCGATGATCGGCACCCCCGCCGAGGTGACCGAGCGGATCCGTCACTACGAAGAGCTCGGCTACGACGAGTACAGCTTCTGGTCGGACAATGCGCTGAGCTTCGAGGAGAAGAAGGCCTCGCTCGAGCTGTTCATCGCCGAGGTGGTTCCGCAGTTCAGCTGAGGGCGCTCAGCGGTGCCCAGAGGTGCTCAAGGGTGCTCAGTCTTCGTGTCCCCCGTCATCCGCAGGCTCCTCGCGCTCGAGCGAGAGGGTTGTGCGGGTGCGGGGGACGAGGAGTTCCTGGGTCGACGCGAACACGTGGGCGCGCATCGCCGTTTCGGCTTCGAAGGGGTCTTTGTCCTTGATCACGGTGAGGATGTGGCGGTGCTCGGCGCTCGACGTCACGGCACGCCCGGGGTGCTCGAGCGTCCTGCGCACGAGCCGGAAATAGGCGAGCTGGTTCATCAGGCGCTCGTATTGTTCGACGAGCTTGGTGTTGTCGGCTCCGTTGACCAGAGTCTGGTGGAAGTCCTGGACCTGCGCGGCGTAGGTGTCGGTGTCCCCGGCATTCGAGGAGACCTCCGAGGCGGAGACGATCGCCTCGAGCTGGTCGAGTTCGGGGCATGAGCCGCGTCTGGCCATGAGTGCGGCGGCCAGTCCCTCGAGGACCTCCTTGAGCTGGAAGAGCTCGACGATCTCGCGCCTGGTCGGTTCGCGGATGAAGGTGCCCACCTTCGGGCGGATCTCGATGAGCCCCTCGAGTTGGAGCTGTTTGAGGACTTCCCGGATCGGTGTCCGGCTGACGTCGAACTCCTGAGCCAGAGAGACTTCCGAGAGCGGGTTCCCGGGTTCGAGCTCGCCGCTGGTGATCTTCGTCCGGATGCGTTCGAGGAGCGTGGCGGGCGGTCCGACTGGGGGAGTGTTCATAGCTCCGATCGTATGTTGCATGCATCAGGCGGTCAATTGGCTGCTGGTGCCACTGTGGCTGAGTGGGTGACTTCGTTGCATCCCGGAATGTTTGGCACCTTCGTGCTGGGGATTGTGCGCGGGTGTGTGAAGTGGCCGCGCGAGGTCATTGCCATGCAAGACTGCGCTTGGCGGGCCGGCGGGTTGGCGGATGACACTGCCGCGGGCCAATGGCTGGCGCCACCTCGGTGTCCTGTGCTGAAACACCGGTGGAGCGTCCAGACGCGGGTGTGCACACCCTAGTCTCGACGCTCCACCGGTGTGTCGGTGACGAGCCGTCGGTCCTCAGGCCGAAATCAGGCGCTGATCAGCCCGTGGGGGTCGAGGACGAACTTCTTCGCGACTCCCGAGTCGAAGTCGGCGTAGCCCTGTGGGGCATCGTCGAGTCGGATCGGCGTGGCATTGACGTTCTTCGCGATCGAGACCTTGTCGTGGAGGATCGCCTGCATGAGCCCGCGGTGGTACTTCATCACCGGGCATTGACCGGTGACGAAGACGTGGGACTTCGCGAAGCCGAGACCGAAGCGCATCGACAGCGAACCCTCCTTGGCCGCCTCGTCGGGAGCTCCCGGATCGCCGGTGACGTAGAGTCCGGGGATGCCGAGGCTGCCGCCGGCTCGAGTGATGTCCATGAGCGAGTTGAGCACGGTCGCCGGAGCCTCGTGGCTGGCGTCCTTGCCGTGACCGCGGGCCTCGAACCCGACGGCGTCGATGCCGCAGTCGACCTCGGGGACGCCGAGGATCTGCTCGATCTGATCCTTCGGATCGCCCTTGGACACATCCACCGTCTCGCAGCCGAAGGCGCGCGCCTGCGCGAGGCGGTCCTCGTTGAGATCGCCGACGATGACGACGGCCGCACCGAGCAGCTGCGCCGAGGTGGCCGCCGCGATTCCGACGGGACCGGCACCGGCCACATAGACCGTCGAACCCACCGTGACTCCTGCGCCGATGGCCCCGTGGAAGCCGGTCGGGAAGATGTCCGAGAGCATGGTCAGGTCGAGGATCTTCTCCATCGCCTGATCCTTGTCCGGGAACTTCAGCACGTTCCAGTCCGCGTAGGGCACGAGCACGTATTCGGCCTGTCCGCCGACCCAGCCGCCCATGTCGACATATCCGTAGGCCGAGCCCGGGCGATCCGGGTTGACGTTGAGGCAGATCCCGGTCTGCCGCTCTTTGCAGTTGCGGCAGCGCCCGCAGGAGATGTTGAACGGCACGGAGACGAGGTCGCCGACCTTGGTGAATTCTACGTCACGGCCGACTTCGACGACCTCGCCGGTGATCTCGTGCCCGAGAACCAGGCCTTCGGGTGCGGTGGTGCGGCCGCGGACCATGTGCTGGTCGGAGCCGCAGATGTTCGTGGCCACGGTCTTGAGGATGACGCCGTGGTCGACCTTGCGGCCGACGTTGGCTGGATTCACTCCGGGGCCGTCCTTGAGGACGAACTCCGGATAGTCGATGTCGACGACCTCGACCTTTCCGGGACCTGCATAGCTGATTGCCTTGTTGCTCATCGTTGAGTCTCCATCCCTGTGGCAGTTGTCTCGAGCTTCGAAAGGCCGTCGGCGGGGTGCGATCCGGGTGCGACGACGACCGCGAAGTCGGCGAAAAGGGCAGATTCCACGGAGGCGGCGGCATAGAGGATCATTGTCGGGGAAGCGTCGACGGCTCCCGAAGCTGAAGTCTGTTCTCAGACGTATGAGCAGTCTCGCCGGGGTGATGACGATGTGTCAATAGGATCGAAAACCTCAGTCGCCGAGGTGGACCTCCGGTGCGTGCGAAAGTGTTGCCTCGCCGAGGCGAGTGGAGAGGATGTGTCGCGAGGTTGTCCGCAGGTGAGTCAGCGATTCCCGGATCAGCGGGGAGTCACGGCTGCCGGCCCGCACGGCGGCGATGATCTTCCGGCTGAGCCGGCCGGAGCCGCTCAGTCGCACCCGGGTCACGTTCGCCTCGCCGAGGGAACTGGCCAATCGCGGGATCAGGCTGACCCCGACCCCGACGCCGACGAGTGCCGCCGAGGTCTCCCACTCTTCGGTCTCATGGGCCACCGTCGGAGTCACCCCTGCCGCAGTGAAGGCGGCGGCGAACATCGCGTGATACGGCGATCCGGGACTCGCGCTGATCCAGTCCTCGCCGGCCAGTTCGGCCAGGGACACCGAATCCCGGTCGGCCAGCCGGTGGTCCGAGCGCATCATCACATCGAGCGGATCGTCGAGCAGATCGATCTTCTCGAAGCGAGGATCTTCCGCGACCTGCACATCGCCCTGCATCGCGACGATCACCGCGAGGTCGATGCGCTCGGCGACGAGGAGTTCGAAGCAGCGGGCGGGGCTGGCCTCGATGACGTGGACGTCGACGTACGGTCTGGTCTCACGCAGGTGGGCGGCAAGCGGCGCGAGCAGGTTCGACGAGGCGGTCGAGAAGCCCCCGATGCCGAAGTGCTTCGGCTCCTGATCCCCGGCGCGCAGAGAGGCGGCGCGGATGTCCTCCCACTCGGCGATGAGGGCGTCGGAGCGCCGGACCAGGTATCGCCCCGTCGAGGTCAGCCGGAGCCCGCGCCCGTCCTTGGCCAACAGGGTCATTCCGAGCGAATGCTGCAGCTCCCGCAGCTGCCCGGACACAGCCGAGGGGGAGTAGCCCATGAGTTCGGCGGTGGCCGCGATCGTGCCGCAGGCGGCGAAGGTGCGGAGGGTGACGATGCGCGGATCGATCATGCATCAATTGTGCACTGATACCGCAGGGATCCGAACAGAATCTCGCGCTTTTTCTGCATGGTCGGCCTCGATAGTGTGAGCGGGACAACACTCGTTGGCAAGGGAGATGAGAATTGACGGCAGTCAATCTGGCACCGACGAAGAAGGGCTTCCCCGCTGGCATCAGCGAATCGAAGCTCGACGAGATCAGGGTCCGCCTCGATACCAGGAGAACAGGCTTCTCCCTCGAAGCCCCGTTCTACACTGATGATCACCTCTTCAACCTCGATATGCAGGGCATCTTCGGCCAGCATTGGGTGTTCGCCTGCAGCGTCGCCGAGGTCCCCGAACCCGGTGACTACATCACCCTCGACTACGGTCCGTACTCCCTCGTCGTGCTGCGCAACGACGACGGCGGGGTCAACATCCTCCACAACGTCTGCCGCCACCGCGGGGCCAGAGTGCTCACGGAGACCAGCGGTACCACGGGCAACCTCGTCTGCGGATACCACTCGTGGACCTATTCGCCCGACGGCGACCTCATCCACGCTTCGGCGCCGGGTGAGATGACCTTCGACAAGTCCTGCTATGCGCTCAAGCGCGCCCACGGCAAGATCGTGGCCGGGCTCGTCTTCCTCTGCCTGGCTGACGAGCCGCCCGCCGACTTCGACGAGACGGCGAAGATCTTCGAACCCTACGTCGCGCCTCATGAGCTGGAGAAGACCAAGGTCGCCTACCAGCAGAACATCATCGAGGACGGCAACTGGAAGCTCGTGATGGAGAACAACCGCGAGTGCTACCACTGCGACGGCCATCCGGAGCTCGCGTGCTCGCTGTTTCCGACCTGGGGTCTGACCGATGAGACCATCCCGCCGCACCTCGAGGACGTGTGGGACCGCAACCAGCAGGCACAGGCCGCGTTGGAGTACCGGTGCCGCCGCTACGGTCTGCCCTACGAAGTGGTCGAGGAGCTCGACACCCGCATCGCCGGCATCCGCATCTCCCGGGAATCCCTGGACGGAGAGGGCGAGTCCTTCTCGGCCGATGGCCGTCGGCTGTCGAAGAAGCTCCTCGGCGACCTGCCCGACTTCCGCCTCGGCCGGTGCTCGATGCACCTGCAGCCGAACTCCTGGTTCCACCTCCTCGGCGATCATGTCATCACCTTCGGAGCGTTCCCGATCAACGCGCACCAGACCCTTGTGCGGACCACCTGGCTCGTCGCCGACGATGCGGTCGAAGGCGTCGACTACGACCTCGACACCCTCACCCACACGTGGAAGCAGACGAACCTCCAGGACAAGGCATTCGTCGAGCTGTGCCAGCAGGGGGCTGCGAGCCCGTTCTATGAGCAGGGCCCGTACATGAAGAGCGAATATCAGGTCGAGGCCTTCATCAGCTGGTACGTGCAGCGGATGCGGGAGCATGTAGGATGAAGGATTCCGCTGACCCCCTGGTTCCGCTCGCGCAGCGGGTCCGGGGTCTGGAGATGCCGTGGAATCGAGTCCTGTCCAGCACCGCCGGTCCTGCGGGTGCGGCCACAGCCCTGGGGCCCTGGCATCCGCAGGAGTTCTCGGCGGAATGCGTGGAGACGATCCCCGAAGCCGGGGGCATGATGGTCTTCGTCTTCCGCCGGATGGACGGGGCTCCGTTGGCCTTCCGGTCCGGGCAGTACATCAACATCGACTTCCCCATCGACGGTCCCGACGCGGAGCCGGTGTCGCGCAGCTATTCGATCTCGAGCGCCCCGACCGAACCGTGGACGTTCTCGATCACCATCAAGCGCGACCCGAAGGGCCGGGTGTCCCCGTGGGCTCATGAGAACATCCGGCCGGGCACGGTACTCGACATGCTCGGTCCCGTCGGTGCCTTCCACCTGGCCGACTACGATCGGCGGGCGCGCTTCCTCCTCCTGGCGGCCGGTGCCGGGATCACCCCGATGATGTCGATGATCCGCACCGTTCATTCCCTGCCCGGCCAGGCCGATGTGGTCCTCCTCTATCACGGCTCGGCACCCGATCGGTTCGCCTTCGCCGAGGAGCTGGACTTCCTCGCGAAGGCGGACTTCCGGATCAAGGTCATCTACTGCCTCGGCGATCGGGAGCAGTCAGCGGACTCGGGGTGGGCAGGTCGGACGGGGCGGCTGTCGGCTGAGCTCATCGACGAACTCGTCCCAGATGCCAACGGCCGTCAGGTCTTCGCGTGCGGTCCCGAGGGCTACCTCAATGCTGCGACCGACTACCTGCGGTCCCTCGGCGTCGACGACACGTCGATCTTCATGGAGTTCTTCTCCGGCGACAGGCAGATCCGCGCCGAATACGCCGAAGAGGTCGCCATCGCCGGTGAGATCGCCGAGGAGATCGCGGCGTCGACCGAGGAGTACTACGAGTCCCAGCCCGCCGCGCTGGACATGTACGAACCCGAGTACGATGCCGACGGCCCCGTCGAGGCGGTCGGTGCGCCGGTTGAGGCGGTGGACGCCGAGGCGGTCGTGCCCGTCGACGACGAGGTCGAGATCGAGGTCATGGGATTCACGGATGTCGAAGCCGACAGTGAGACCGACGCCGCGACAGCCTCGGCGCCGGCGTCGACGGCAGATGACGAAGCCGCCGTCGTCGATCCCGCCGCTCTGCCTACAGTGGGCGAGGGCGAGCACACACTGTCATTCGTGCGCAGCGGACTCAACGTCCGCGTCGGGGAGGACGATACGGTCCTCCAGGCCGCGCGGAAGGCCGGGGTGAAGATTCCCGCGAACTGTCAGGAAGGCATGTGCGGCTCCTGCAAAGTCGTCAAGCTCGAAGGAGACGTCGACATGAACCATCAGGGCGGCATCCGGGCTCGGGAGATCGACGCGGGGAAGTTCCTTCCCTGCTGCTCGACTGCGAAATCGGACCTCGTCATCGATGCCTGAGGCTTCTCGCCGCGAGCGTTCGCAGCTCGGCCCCGGGCGAAGCGAACACGAATCAGCACCACCGAAGCAGAACCAGCACCACCGAAGCACCACCGACAAAGGAGTACCCGTGCCGAATCCCTCACCACGAGTCGTCATCATCGGAGCCGGCATCGTCGGAGCCAACCTCGCCGACGAACTCGCCCAACTGGGCTGGACGAACACCCTCGTCATCGAACAGGGTCCGCTGGACATCCCCGGCGGGTCGACCTCGCATGCTCCCGGCCTCGTGTTCTCCTCGAACGGCTCGAAGTCGATGACCGAATTCGCGCAGTACACGATCGAGAAGCTGACCTCGCTCAAGGGCGCCGACGGGCGCGGTTCCTTCCTGCCCGTCGGCGGGCTTGAGATCGCGACCCAGGAGGATCGCCTGCAGGACCTGCATCGCCGGGCCGGTTGGAACCGGTCCTACGGCGTCGACGCCGAGGTGGTCGATGCCGATGAGTGTCTGCGCCTGTTTCCCATGCTCGACCGCGACATGGTCCTCGGCGGCCTGCTGACTCCCGGCGACGGCTTGGCGTTGGCGGCCAAGGGCACCCAGCTCGTCATCGAACGGGCACGAGCCGCCGGAGTCGAGTTCCGCGACCGGACGGTCGTCACCGACATCGAGACCGCAGGGGGCAAGGTCACCGCGGTCATGGCGGGTGCAGATCGGATCCCCGCGGACATCGTCGTCTCCTGCGCCGGTTTCTGGGGTCCGAAGATCGGTGAGATGGTCGGCACCTCGATCCCGCTGCTGCCCTTGGGCCACCAGTTCGCCTGGACGACCGAGGTGCCCTCTCTGCTGGGCAAGAACGAGAAGCCGGCCGGTGCGCAGGCGCCGATCCTGCGATACCAGGACAAAGACCTCTACTACCGCGAATGGGGCGAGCGGATCGGCATCGGCTCCTACGCCCACCGGCCCATGCCCGTCGATCTCGACACCCTGCGCAGCTACTCGCCGGAGGAGATCACGAGCGAACGGATGCCCTCGAGCCTCGACTTCACCCCGGATGACTTCGCACCCGAGTGGGAGGCGACGAAGAAGCTGCTGCCCGAACTCGCGCAGACGCAGATCCAGCGCGGCTTCAACGGCATCTTCTCCTTCACCCCCGACGGCGGGTCCCTGGTCGGTCAGTCGCGGCAGGTCGACGGATTCTTCGTCGCCGAGGCGGTGTGGGTCACCCATGGTGCGGGCATCGCCCGTGCGGTGGCCGAGCTCATCGCCCATGGTCGTTCCGAGACCGATCTGTCCGGGGTCGACCTCAACCGGTTCGAGGACGTGCAGACGACCCCGGAATACGTCAGTGAGACCTCGCAGCAGAACTTCGTCGAGATCTACGACGTCATCCACCCGCTGCAGCCACGCGTGTCACCGCGTGATGTGCGCTCGAGTCCCTTCCGCCGGCAGCAGGAGGAGCTGGGAGCCTTCTTCCTCGAGACTTCCGGGTGGGAACGTCCGCACTGGTTCGAGGCGAATGCCGCGCTGCTCGAGGCGATGCCTCCCGAATGGGCGGCACCCGAACGCGACGCCTGGGCGGATCTGTTCCATTCGCCGATCGCCGCGGCCGAGGCCTGGAAGACCCGCACCTCGGTGGCGATGTTCGACATGACCCAGCTCAAGCGCTTCGAGGTCACCGGCCCCGGCGCCGGGGTGCTGCTGCACGGGATGACGACCTCGTCGATGCTGCGCAAGCCCGGGGCGGTGAGCTACACGCTGCTGCTCGATGAGGCCGGCGGCATCACCAGCGATATCACCGTGGCGATCCTCGACGAGGAGACCTACCAAGTGGGTGCGAACTCGAACATCGACTTCGCGGCGATCTCCCGGGCGGCGAAGCACCAATCGGCCGCTGACTCCTCGAAGTGGGTGACCGTGCGGGAGACGACGCCGGGCACGTGCTGCATCGGCCTGTGGGGACCGCTGGCCAGGGACGTCATCTCCAAGGTCACCGAGGAGGACTTCAGCGACGAGGGACTCAAGTACTTCCGCACGAAGCCCGCAGTCCTCGGGGGCGTGCCGGTCACGGCGATGCGCCTGTCCTACGTCGGTGAGCTCGGGTGGGAGATCTACACCTCGGCGGATCTCGGCTCCAGGCTCTGGGATGTGCTGTGGGAAGCCGGGCAGGAATTCGGCATCATCGCCGGCGGCCGCGAGGCATTCAACTCGATGCGCTTGGAGAAGGGGTTCCGGTCCTTCGGCACGGACATGACCAGCGAACACGAGCCTGTCCAGGCTGGATTGGGATTCGCGGTCAAGGCTTCGAAGACCGATGACTTCATCGGCAAGGCTGCGCTGGCCGACCGGGCAGCTGCGGTCACGAAGAAGCTGACCTGTCTGACCTTGGACGTGCCCTCGGACGTCGTGCTCGGCAAGGAACCGGTGTACGTGGTCGCTGGCGGGCGCGGAACTGAGCCCGGGGCCGCCTCGGCGGGAGGAGCCGGCGGCGTCGGGGAGGGAACAGGCAAGGCCGACGGCTACGTCACCTCGGCGGCCTATGGATACTCGATCGGGAAGTCCATCGCCTACGCCTGGCTGCCGAACACCCTGACCGTCGGTGACTCGGTCGAGATCGAATATCTGGGACGTCGCCTGCCGGCAACCGTCACCGCCGAACCCCTCTTCGACCCGGAGATGACCCGGCTGAAGGGCTAGGAGCGGCGGTTCCGACACCCCGACGGCGCTTCCACGCCGTTCGGCAACGCGGAGCTTGAAAAAGTCGTCACCAGTGACGACTTTTTCAAGCTCCGCGTTGATTGAGGCGACCTGGGATTCGCGAGGGCGGTCAACCTGCCTCCGCTCGGGGCCTGTGGCAATGAGCGCTCGGCGCGCGCTCGTCTCCACATTCGTTCCATATCGTGGATCTGCGTTGACCGCTGACTGGGACCGCCGACAGGATGACAGCAAGAGTTACTGTCGACCTTCCCACCCCGGTGTGGGGGACCCGAAGGAGTGTCCATGCCCAAGCCTGCGATCATCGGCTGGTCCCACGGAAAGTTCGGTCGATCCGAAGCGCCGCTTCCTCAGATGATGGCCGATGTCGCCCGTGAGGCCATCGCCGAGGCGGGCCTCGAACCATCCGACATCGACGTCATCCACGTCGGCGTCTACAACAACGGACTGTCCACGCAGGGCTTCGAGGCCGCACTCCCCGGCACCGTCTTCCGCGAACTCTCCCTCACCCCGGCGCACCGACATGAGAACGCCTGCGCCACCGGTTCCACCGCGGTCTTCGCCGCCCACGACTCCATCGCCGCCGGCCGGCACCGGACCGCCTTGGTCATCGGTGCCGAACGCATGACCCACGTCTCCGGCCACGACGTCAACGAAGTCCTCCTGACCGCCAGCTACCGGGAAGAGGAAGAGCACTTCAAATCCTTCGCCGGAGTCTTCGGAGAGATCGCCAGGCAGTACTTCGACCGCTACGGCGACCACTCGGAGACCCTCGCCCGAATCGCCGCGAAGAACCACGCCAACGGCTCACACAACCCACTCGCCCACATGCAGCGCGACCTCGGCTTCGACTTCTGCAATGCGGTCTCGGAGAAGAACCCCTACGTCGCCGAACCCCTGCGCCGCACCGACTGCTCGATGGTCTCCGACGGAGCGGTCGCCCTCGTCATGGCCGCCGAGGATGTCGCCGCCTTCGCTCCCCGGGCCGTGACCTGGCGCGGCATGGGCAACGCCAACGACGTTCTGCCCCTGTCCCGACGCGATCCTCTGGAATTCGCGGGAGCTCGCCGTGCCATGACTCAGGCCCTGAAACAAGCAGGCATCGGCATCACCGAACTCGACTTCCTCGAGACCCACGACTGCTTCACCATCGCCGAACTCCTCGAATACGAGGCCTTCGGCCTGGCCGAACCCGGTCAGGGCCATCGCCTCCTCGACGACGGCACCACCGCCGCAGACGGCAGACTCCCGGTCAATCCCTCGGGCGGGCTCAAAGCCAAAGGCCACCCCATCGGCGCCACCGGAGTCTCTATGCACGCGCTCGCCGCCGCCCAGCTCACCGGCCGCTCACCCGGAATCCAGATCGAGTCGCCCGAACTCGCAGGAGTGTTCAACATGGGCGGTGCCGCCGTCTCCAACTTCGCCTCGATCCTCGAGCGTGCACGCTGATGCGGGCCATCTCGCAAGCCTCGCCGGCCAAGGACTTCACCCCGACCCCGCGCCGCGGCGTCAACGTCTCCCGCTTCCTCACCCAGACCGCCCGCCGGATCCCCGAGCACACCGCGGTCATCGACGACGACCACGGTCAACGCTGGACCTGGAAGGACCTCGACGACCGGGCCGAAGCCCTCGCCCGCACCCTGCAGACCAGTGGCGTCGGCCGACGCGACACAGTCCTCCTCGTCTCCGCCAACCACGCCGAGGTGATCCAGTCCTTCTGGGGCATCATCCGCGCCGGCGCCGTCATCGCCCCACCGAACGCGGCCCTGTCGACCGAAGAGCTGCTGAACATCAGCGCCGACGTCGCTCCCGCGGCCATCATCGTCGATCACTCTCATCAGGAATTCGTCGAGGCTCTGCGGCGCAATGGTTTCACCGGAAGCGTGCTCTGGATCGGCGAGCTGCCCGAGACCGCCGCCGCCACCGAGGACGGGGCCTCGGCCGAGACAAAGACCGGCGACTTCGCGGTCGAAGAGGACGACCCCTGCTGGTACTTCTTCACCTCCGGCTCCACCGGCAAACCCAAGGCCGCGACATTCACGCACCGCCACCTCGGCGCGGTGCTTTCGAACCATCGCTACGATCTCTTCCCCACAGAGGATGAGCACGGAGCATCCCTTGTCCTCGCCCCGCTCTCCCACGGAGCCGGCATCCATATGCTCGCGCAGGTCTTCGGCGGCACGCCCTCGGTCATCCACCCCGGCGGCAAGGTCGACCCGAGCACACTGTGGACCTCGATCGACGGATACGGGATCACGAACGCCTTCACCGTGCCGACCATCCTCAACCGCATCGTCGCAGGCTACCCGGCCGATCGCGGGCCGAACGACCACTCCCTCAACCGGGTCGTCTACGCCGGAGCCCCGATGCTTGCCGCAGATCAGGCCCGAGCGCTCGAGCGGCTCGGCCCCTGCCTCGTCCAGTATTTCGGGCTCGCAGAGGTGACCGGAGCGATCACGGTGCTGCGGCCCGAGGAGCACGGACGGATCCCGGTCGACTCCGCCGGCATCGGCACCTGCGGGCGCGCCCGCACCGGAGTCGAGATCGTCATCCTCGACGAAGCCGGTTACGAACTGGCACCCGGTGAGCAGGGCGAGGTCTGCGTGGCCGGACCCACCGTCTGCGCCGGCTATCTCGGCCGGCCCGATGCCAACGCCGAATCCTTCGCGGGCGGCGTCTTCCACACCGGTGACGTCGGCTACCTCGACGAGCGGGGATTTCTGTTCCTCACCGGCCGGAAGTCCGACATGTACATCTCCGGCGGGTCGAACGTCTACCCGCGCGAGATCGAAGAGCTCCTTCTCACCGACGCCGAGGTGGCCCAGGCCGTCGTCGTCGGCGTGCCCGATCCGCAGTGGGGAGAGATCGGCATCGCCATCGTCGAGCCGACCGGTGCCGTCCCGGATGCGGCAGCCGGCGACGCTGCGAGCGAGCGGCTGCGCACCCTGTGCAAATCGACGCTGGCGGCCTACAAGGTGCCCAAGGAGATCCACTTCGTCGAAGAGATGCCGGTGACCGCCTATGGCAAGATCGCCCGCAAGGAACTCAAGACCGAATACTCGGCAGGCAGAGGGAGCGCACGATGAGCGATCTGCACGGCAAGGTCATCATGGCCATCGGCTGCGGAACACCCGACGGGCAGATCAACAACGGGTTCGCCGCAGCACAGGCATTCCTGGCCGCCGATGCGAAGGTGTGCATCGTCGACCGCGACCCCACGGCTCTCGAGCACGCACGTGCGGTGGTACGCGAGGCGAAGGTGACGTCGGACAGCCTCGGCGAGGCAAGCGACGTGGAATCACGGGTGACCACGGCCGTCGCCGACGTCGCGGATGAGGACTCCCTGGCCGCGGCCTTCGACCACTGCGCGCGGACCCTCGGGGAACCCACGGTGCTCCACTACAACGTCGGCATCGTCGTCAACGGCGGACTCGACTCCCTGGAGACGGCGGCCTTCGCCAAGGCCCTCGACATCAACCTCACCGGGGCGTTCGCCGCGATGAAGCAGGCGCTGCCGTACATGCGGCGGGCCGGTGGAGGCTCGATCATCACCGTCTCCTCGGTCGGCGGCATGCGTTATATGGGCTATGACTATCCCGCCTATGCGGCGTCGAAGGCCGGCCTCATCGAGCTGACGAAGGTGATCGGAGCCCAGCATGCCGCGGAGGGAATCCGTGCGAACTCGATCGCCCCGGGACTGATCGAGACCCCGCTCATCCACAATTCGATCAGCGGCCACTACGGCTCGGTCGAGGAGATGCTCGCCGAACGCAATGCGCTCTCGCCGACCGGAACGATGGGCAGGCCCGAGGACATTGCACGTCTCGCGGTGTTCCTCGCCTCCGACGATGCGGCCTACATCAATTCCACCCTGATCCCGGTCGATGGGGGACTGACCCACTATGCGGGTCTGCCGAAACGGTGAATGTGCCGACGACCGCACGCTGATGTGACACGACGATAAGAGAAGAATGAAGGAGGCAATGGTGCCGACGACGATGACGAAGAGAGCTGTGCTCGGCTGTTTGGCCGCGCTGATGGCTCTGGTCCTGGCCCTGAGCGGGTGCGGGACGAATTTCGGCACCACCGATGAAGGCAAACAGCGGTATCGGTGGAAGATGACCGTGACTACGGGCTCGACGAGCACGTGGTACCTCGCCGCTGAGAAGTTCGCCGCCGACCTCGAGAAGGAGACCGACGGCCGGATCACTCTCAAGGTATTCGTCAGCGAACGCCTCTCCGCCGGTGAGGCCACCGCCGGAGTCGAGCAGCTCATGGATGGGGCGAAGGACTTCTCGTACAACTCGCCGATCATCTACGCCGGCGTCGACCCGCGCTTCGGCACGGTCACCGCTCCGTTCATCTTCGATTCCGTCGAGGACGGGCAAGAGGCCCTGGCCGGTGAGGGCGGCCAAGTCTATGCCGACTACCTGTCCGAACGCGGCGTCCACCTCCTCGGCTTCGGGGAATCGGGGATGCGACAGCTGACGAACACGCACCGCCCCATCCACACTCCGGAAGATCTGCACGGGCTGAAGTTCCGCATCCCCGGATTCGGTCTCTACACCGATCTCTATCGGACCCTCGGCGCCAACCCGACGACGATGCCCTTCGGTGAGGTCTTCACCGCGCTGCAGCAGGGGGCCATCGACGGGCAGGAGAACCCGATCGACGTCATCTACTCCTCCAACCTCCAGGAGGTCCAGCCCTACCTCACGCTCTGGAACTACTCCTACGACCCGCTGGTCCTCGGCATGAACGAGAAGCTCTTCGATTCTCTCGGTCAGGAGGATCAGGATCTCGTCGGTCGGTTGGCCGCGGATGCCAATGAGTTCCAGATCCAGAAGAACCGTGACGGGGAAGCGAAGCTCATCGAGGAGCTCGAAGCCGCCGGCATGGAGGTCAACGAACTCAGCGATGCGGAGAAGGATGAGTTCCGCGAGGCTCTCAAACCTATCTACAGCGAATACCGCAAGGTCTGGGGCGATGACATGTCCCGGGCATTCATTCCGGAAGGACTCTGAGATGAGAATCGTCAGATGGTTCGAAGACTGGGTCGTGATCCTGTCGTTCATGGTGATCGTCATCGTCACCTTTATCAATGTCCTCTCCCGCTACATCTTCCAGTCCTCGCTGGCCTTCACCGAGGAGATCACGATCAACCTCCTCGTCGTCCTCACGATGATGGGAGCGGTCGTCGGAATCCGCCTCGGCGCGCATCTGGGCTTCACCTACCTGGTGGAGAATGCGAAGGCCACGACTCGACGCACCCTGATCCTGGTCAGCACTGCGCTGATGATCGTCTTCCTCGCCGTGCTGCTCATCTGGGGCGGGGAGATGATGATCAATCAGGCGATCCGCGGGCGGGCGACGCCGTCGCTGGGCATCCCGCAGTGGCTGTTCACCCTCTCGATTCCGCTGGCCGGGCTGCTCGGAATCATCCGCAGCATCCAGGCCGCCCGAGAATCGCTCCACCAGGACACCTCCGCCGAGGCGGTCGCTGAGCGGCTTGCACAGGAGGCCTCACCGGTCATCGACGAACAAGGAGACCGCGCATGATCGAGCTGCTGCTGTTCGGAAGCTTCTTCCTGTTCCTCGCCCTCGGCATCCCGGTGGCGTTCTCCCTCGGGCTGTCCGCAGTCACCGTGCTCATCACCACCGACGGGCTGCAGGTGCTCGACGTCGTGCCCTCGGTCATGTTCCCGTCGATGAGTTCGGGCACCCTGCTCGCGATCCCGTTCTTCGTCCTCGCGGGCATCATCATGCAGTACACCGGCATCTCGCAGCGACTCATCGACCTCGCCTTCATCGTCTTCGGACGATTCAGCCACGGTCTGGCGGCGGTGACGATCATCTCCGCCTTCTTCTTCTCCGCCATCTCCGGATCGGGGCCGGCCACGGTGGCCGCGATCGGTGCGATCCTCATCCCGGCGCTGGTCCGCAACGGCTATGCGAAGAAGCACGCCATCTCCCTCGTCGCCGCCTCCGGTTCGATGGGCATCGTGGTGCCGCCGTCGATCGCGTTCATCATCTTCGCCGTCGTCGCCTCCGAATACGGGTCGATCTCGATCTCGCGGCTCTTCATCGCCGGCATCGTGCCGGGCATCATCATGGCTGCGGCGTTCTTCATCGCCGCCTTCTTCGTGCCCCGGGTCCGTGACCTGGCCGGTCTGCCGGTGAAGTCCGGGCGCGGGTCGCGGTCGGAGACCACCGGCGCCGAGGCGAACGCAGCGTCGGCCGGGGCGACCGCCTCGGCGGGGACGTCCGGGACACGGACCCTCACCTCGGCGGGACCGGGCGGCACAGCTCACCCCGGCAGCAGCAGTGGCGTCGGCAGCGGTGACGGGCCGGTCCCGGCTCCGACGGACACCGTCGACCCGAACGGGGGACTCGCTGAATTCCTCAGTCTGCTGGTCAAGGCGATCCCGGGTCTGCTCATTCCCGTCATCATCCTCGGCGGCATCTACGGCGGGATCTTCACACCCACCGAGGCGGGTGCCGTGGCCTCCGTGTTCGCGCTGGCCGTCGGCATCTTCGTCTACCGCGAACTCAAGTGGACCGATCTGCCGAAGGTGTTCCTCGAGTCAGGTGTCTCGACCGCGGTGATCATGTTCATCGTCGGGGTGGCCAGCCTGTTCTCCTATGTCATCACCGTCGAAGGCGTGGCCGACCGGGTGTCGACGGCGGTACTCGGAGTCACCGACAACAAGTTCGTCATCCTCGCGGTGATCACGATCATCCTCCTCATCGTCGGAGCATTCGTCGACGCGATCAGCGCCTTCTACCTCTTCATTCCGATCCTCGTGCCCATTCTGATCGGCGTCGGGGTGGACATGACGACGATCGGCGTATTCATGACCGTCAACCTCGCCATCGGCCTGTTCACTCCACCGGTGGGGCTCAACCTCTATGTGGGTGCCGGGATCGGAAAGGCGAGGCTCGAAGATGTCGTGCGGGGAATCCTGCCGTTCCTCATCTGCGCGATCATCGCCCTGCTGCTCATCACCTATATTCCGGCGATCTCGAACTGGCTGCCTGACATCCTCGGCGTGGGGTAGGCGACGCCCGCCCCGACCCCTATCCGATTTCGGGTCATCACGATTACCACCCGACCCGCCCTACAATCTCGATCAGGAGAATCATGGAACCCTATCTGCTTGCGAACACCTCGGTCCTCGTCACGGGTGCTGCCCAGGGCATCGGTCTGGCCATCGCCTCGGCGCTGGCGGTTCGCGGCGCCTCGGTCGGCATCGTCGACCTCAAAGGCGCCGAGGCTGCGGCCGAGAGCCTGACCGCACAGTTCCCGAACCAATCGTTCGCCGGCTACGAACTCGATGTCAGAGACGCCGAGGCGGTCACCGGGGCCGTCGCCTCTTTCGTGGCGGAATTCGGAAGCATCGATGTGCTCGTCAACAATGCCGGCACGGCGGCGCGCATCGGCATCGACGAGATCACGGCCGAGCAGTGGCAGCGTGACCTCGACACCAACCTCGGCGGGACCTTCAACTTCATCAAGGCCGCCGTGCATCCGCATATGCTCGATGCTCAAGCGGGCGCGATCATCAACATCTCCTCGATCTCGGGAATCAACGGCGGTGCCGTGTCCGAGGGTGATGCGGGAGCCCGGTCCGGACCCGCCTATGCCGCGAGCAAGGGCGGAATCATCGCCCTGACCAAATGGGTGGCGAAGGAATACGGCCGCCGGGGCATCCGCTGCAATTCGGTGGCACCAGGCCCGGTGGAATCCGCCCTCACCGTCGGTCAGTCCTACGACACTTCGGGCCAGGCCATCGACCGGATGGGAACGCCGAGCGAGATCGCCGAGGCGGTCGCCTACCTGGCCAGCCCGGGTGCGTCGTTCACGACCGGGCAGATCCTCCGCATCGACGGCGGGGCAGTGATGTCCTGAGGGCGGCCAGCGTCGTGAGTCTGGTCAGTGCCGTGAGTCTGGTCAGCCGAGGCGGCGGACGAAGAGTTCGAAGGTCACGGCCACCGGATTCGCGCCCGGTGCGAGCTCTCCGCTGTGGACCACGCCGTCGACATCGACGACCTCGGCCTCCAATCGCAGCTGCGGATCGTCGCCGTCGGCTCCGGACACGGTCCCGGCCAGGTGGGTGAACTCCACGGCCGGCCACGGCGCGGTGCCGTCGACCAACACCGCGCCGGTAGTGCTGCCCAGGCTCGCAGACACCTCGGCGGAGGCGAATCCCGCCGTCCGGCAGACGGCGATGACCGCCTCGTCGAGGATCTCGCCGGGGCGGACCCGGGAGACCACGGCGTCGGGGGAGTCGGCCACCTGTGCGGGCGTTGACTGTGCGGGTTGTGGGGCGAAGGCCGAGAAGCCGGTTTCGGGATCGACCTGGCTGAGCAGCCGCGCATCGGCAAGAGCGTTCACCTGCAGATTTAGGCCTGCCGGCCCGACGAGAGTCCCGGGCAGCAGATGGCCGCCCCTGACCTGCCCGCCGGCGTCCGTCCACGAGGCGTGGATGTGGGCGAACGGGGCGCCGTCCTTCGTCCCCACCGTCGCCGAGGCGCGGCGCAGCCGGTTCGGACCGGCGACGTCGATGTGGTCGGTGAAGGACATCGGATGCGCGGCGTCGGGACCATAGGCCGGGTGGACATAGGTGGTCCGTCCGAACTCGCCGCTGCGGAACTCCACCATGAGGCCCTGCGTCCCGGAGGAATCGAGGCATCCGGTCAGGGCCCCGAAGAGATCGCGTCCCTCTGCGAGTTCGATCTCATGCACCGTGTTGTCGGAGGGTACCGATACGATCCTCGGCGACTGCCGAGGCCCCGCGTGGATGACGGGCTCGCCGGGGCGGTCGAGAGGGTAGTCGGGAATCCGGGTCGATGTTGCAGCGCTGGGTCCTCGCACTTCGCTCACGTTTCGTCACCGGTCTGCTGAGGGTCTGCGGTCAGGGCATCGACGATCACAGTCGCCTCGTGATGGAGCAGCTGCGCGAGCTCGAAGACTCGGGTGCCGCTCATCCTCTCCTCGATGCTCGCCACGGACAGAGCGGCACGGGGCTTTTCGCCGGGGACTCTGATCGGCACGCCGATCGCCCAGGAGCCTTGGGCGAAGAGACCGGGATTGTGGACGAATCCGTCGTGCCTGCCCCGACGGACGATTGCCCTGAGCGCGGGAACCGAGGTATGGGGATACCGTTCGACGATGATCCGGGCGTTGGCGTCGAAGGAGGCGTCCACCTCGGCGTCGGTGAGCTGGGACATGATCGCCAGGCTGCCAGCGCCGATGCCCAGAGGATGACGATCGCCGACCGACAGGGCGTTGTTGAAGATCTCACCGAAACCGTCCTCTCTCCGCGCACAGATCGAATAGCTGCCGGTGCGCAGGGTGAGGAAGATGGTGTCCTGGGTGAGGTCGGCGAGACGGAGCAGGCTCGACTCGGCTTCGGCGACCAATGGGTCGACGGATGTTCGCGCAAGCTGGCCGAGGATCTGAGACTGCACACCGAGGCGGTATCCGCCGTCCTCGCTGCGTTCGACATAGCCCATCGCGATGAGGGCGTGGAGCATGCGGTGGATGCTGGCCTTCGGGCGACCGCTGATCGCGGCGATCTCGTTGAGGGGTGCCCCGTCGGAATGCTCGCTGGCGATGAGGCCGACGAGGTTGAGCAGAGAGAGTGCGCGCTGGATGCTCTGAGCGCCGGTACCGGGATCGAGATCATCGACGGCATGAGCGACGTTGAACGATGCGGAACGGCGCACGATCCTCCCGCGCATCCTCACCCGGTCGAGATCTGTCCGTTCAGCTCCATTGCCCATGTCCCGATTATCCGGGGAGTCAGCGCCCGGGAGAAGCGCGATCCATGATGTGGAACGGCCGCAACGGCCATGGTGGTCGCCTGTGCCAGCGGTGGGGAGACCGCTGGTTCTGACGCAGCTGCGGCGATTCAGCCCCAGGCGTTCGGCCCCAGGGCCGATTCGACGGCATGGCGGAGGACCTGCGTCTCGGCGGCGAGGATGTCGCCGGTCCCCGGCAAGGCGCGTCTGAGCGAGAGCCCGTCGAGGACCGTGTTGAGGAGGCGGGCCGAGGCGGCGACCTCGGATTCTGCCAGGTACCCCTCTTCGGCGAGCACACTGAGCCAATGTTCGACGCGGAGGCGACCACTCTCCATCATCGCCCGGTAGGACTCTTCGACCTCGGCGCTCGGTTCAGGGTCGATGAATGTGCGCACCAGTGTCTCGAACGCCTTCCGGGCGTCTGCTCCCGTTCCCATCGGCGCGAGCACCTGACGCAGGCAGGCCAGCAGCCTCTCGCCCGCAGGCAGTGACCGGTCATGGATCGGATCATCCGAGGCCACGGTGTCGTAGACGACCTTCATCACTTCCGACTTCAGCGCGAACTGAGTGGGAAAGTGATATCTCAGCGAACCGACGCTGACGTCCGCTCGCGCCGCCACGGCCCGCACGCTCAGCGGGGCGGCCGGATCCTCGCCGAACATGGTGACTGCGGCTTCGACGACGCGGCTGCGTGACGATCGGCCTCGTCTGTTCTGCGTGACCAAGAGATACCGCCCTTCCGTATTTCTGATACATCGTGCTATTCTATCAGCGAAGCGAATCAATACGGTGTATCAAAAATCTGAGTTCGACCGAGGAAAACGATGTTCTCTGAGTGGAAGACCCGTCGTGCTGCCAAGCGCGTCCAGCCCGGTACCGGTCGACCGTTGAAGCCGTTCCGGTGGTGGCAGCAGCTCGGTCGCGCCCTGTTCTATCTGCCGGCAACGCCGGCGAGCCCCGAGTACGCCGTCGATGTCCCTCACTGGGGGAATCACGGGTCGGGCGAGGTGAAGGCCCACCTCTACCGCGACGGTCGCCACCATGCCGAGTCCAAGGTGCCGGCCGTCTTCTCGGTCGAATCCGGGCGCATCGAGGTCGCCACGAGCGCATTCGGGCTCAAGCGATGCCACCTCGTCGCCGCCGACGGGCGAGACGCCACCCTGGTTCCTGATCGGCGCTCGGCGGAAGGGCGCCGGCTGAATCTGCAGCGGGCCCGCCCCGCGCTGAGCAGACTGATCGGTGTCCTGTCGGTGTTCATCCTCCTGGGCGGGGTCGCGCTGCTGGCGCTGCAGCTGATCGACACCCTCACCGACGTCCCTCCGATCGCCGAATCGATCGGCGACTTCGCCTCACCCGTCCGACTGCCGCTGTGGCTGAATATCGGAGTGGGTCTGGTGACGGCGATGGCCAGCACGGAACGGGCGCTGCGCTTGCGCTACCACTGGCTTCTTGATGCGGCGGGGAACTGATCAGACGGGGTTCGTGCGGGGTCGGAGGTGCGTGCGCAGCGCCTCGATCATCTGCTCGAGTCCCACCGATTCCCTGCGCGGGTCGGCGGCGAGGATCTGAATATAGCGGGAGTCGATGCCGGGATCGTCGATCCCCACCGCGACGCAGCCGAGATCATCAAGATTCGCCGGAATCGTTCGCTCCGCCATCATTGCGATCATCGATGTGCCCACGGCCGAGCGGATCTGAAGGATCGGGCAGGTGCACTCCAGTACCGGCGAGAACACCTGCCCCTGGGCGCGAACGGCCTGCTCGATGCGCATCCGCGAGGTGTTGCCCGCCGGCAGGGTGGCGATCGGATACTCCGCGATGTCGCGGATGAAAAGACTGGAACGCTCGCTGAGCGGATGGTTCCGGTCGAGTACGGCGAAATTCCTGGCCTCGATCTGGTCGATCTTTCTCACGCCGGGGATCTCGGCCAGATCATGACCGGAGATGGAGAAGTTCACGCAGAGGTCGGCCTGCCGGTTCTTCAGCACCTGCATGGCCTCGAGGGAAGCCCGGTCGATCACCGAGACCTGCACGCGATCGGTCGTGAGCATCACGTCGTTGATCGCATCGGCGACGACCGTCTGCCCCAAGCCGGTCGACGTGACGATCGTGATCGTCTCCACCTCTCGAGAATAGTCGCCGAAGGAATCGGAGAGCAGCTCGGATTCGGCGATGGTGCGGCGGGCGAAGTCGGCGACGGCCAGGCACTGAGCAGTCGGGGCGACGCCCGAACTCGAGCGGTCGAAGAGGGTAGTGCCGAAATGGGCCTCGAGGGCTCGGATCTGTCGGCTGGCCGTCGAATGCGAGACGAACAGGGCCCTGGCCGCCAGGTGAATGGAGCCGTATTCGACGACGGCGAGCAGAGTCGCGAGGCTGCGGATGTCGGTCACTGTGTTGGTCCTCTTCTGTCGGTGTCATCCCAGGCTAAGTGGGTGGTGCGCCGAATGCACCACCTCGGTGCAGGATCCGCACCCGGTGGTGGACGGATTCAGCTGTTCGGTGCCCGCGGATTCCGGGATGCTGGCACGCATGACCAGAGATATCACCGGCCGCGAGGAAGCGGCAGAAGGCACAGGAGTCGGTCGCGAAGTCACCCGCGGCGAACTCACCGAGGTTGCAGCAGAGTTCGTGCACAGCGATCACTTCTTCGATCGGCTCGCTCGCCGAGTCGCCCGGCGCACCGAGAGTCAGGCAGCGGGCGGAGGAGAGTCCGCCGAGGCGTATCTCAGCGAGGAGATCGTCCCGGAGCTCGCCGAACTCGGATTCGAGTCGACGATCTATGACAACCCCGAATCCGATGAGCATCCTCTGCTCATCTCCACTCGCACCGAAGGCCCGGATCTGCCGACCGTCCTGCTCTACGGCCACGGGGATGTGCAGTTCGCCCACGACGACCAATGGGCGGAAGGCCTCGACCCATGGGTGCTCACACGAGACGGCGACCGGCTGTACGGGCGAGGCAGCGCGGACAACAAGGGCCAGCACACGGTCAACACCGTGGCACTGCGCACGGTGCTCGAGCGCATCGACGATGGCTCACCGGCTGCCGCGAGACTCGGATACAACGTGACGGTGCTGATGGAGACCGCCGAAGAGGCGGGTTCGAAGGGGCTGAGGTCCTTCGCCGCCGCACACGCCGACGAGCTCGCAGCCGATCTCTTCCTCGCCTCCGACGGCCCACGTCTGGCCGCCGACCTCCCCACCCTCTTCCTCGGTTCCCGCGGTGCCCTCAACTTCCGCCTGCTCGCCCACGAACGCGACGGTGATCACCACTCGGGGAATTGGGGCGGCAAGCTGCGCAACCCGGCGACCGTCATCGCCGCGGCGATCAACACGCTGGTCGACGGCAACGGGGTCATCCGAATCCCGGCGCTGCGCCCCACCGACCCACCCGCCTCGGTGCTCGAGGCTGTCGCGAAACTCCCCGAGGTCGCCGAAGCCGGAGCTCCGGAAGTCGACCCCGACTGGGGCGAGCCCGGACTGAGCCCGGCCGAGCGCGTCTTCGCCTTCAACGTCATCGAGGTACTCGCCCTCGACGCCGGCACCCCCGCACAAGTGGTCAATGCGATCCCGGGAACCGCCTCGGCGACCCTGCAGCTGCGTTTCGTCGTGGGCACCGATGTCAGCGACTTCGAGAGCCGGGTCAGGTCCTACCTCGAGGAACAGGGCATCCGCGGGGTCGACGTCGAGTTCGAGCACTGCATGCCCGCCACCCGGCTCGACCCCGGTTCTCGGGTCGTGGCCGCGGCGGCCGAATCGATCAGGGCGACGACCGGAGTCGAGGCGGCCATCGAACCGAACCTCGGCGGGACGATCCCCAACGACGTCTTCGCCGAGGTGCTCGGCCTGCCGACCGTGTGGGTGCCGCACTCGTACCCGGGCTGCAATCAGCATGCTCCGAACGAGCATGCGCTGTCCTCGATCCTCGAGCAGGGTGCCCAGATCATGACCGGAATGTTCTGGGACATGCGGGAGAATCCGGATGACTGGTTCACCTCGAAGGAGGCCTCCTCGGCCCTAGGGGGTGCACAGTGACTGACACCGTTCACGATCGGACGACGACAGGTGCTCCGGTGAAGTCCTGGAAGGTCATCACCGCCGCCTCGGTGGGCAATGCCTTCGAATGGTATGACATCTCGGTCTACGCCTACTTCTCCGTCTACATCTCCGTGGCGTTCTTTCCCTCCGAGAGCCACGCGGTCTCGGTGATGCTCGCGCTGGGCACCTTCGCCCTCTCGTTCTTCATCCGTCCGGTCGGGGCGATCGTCCTCGGCAGCTTCGCCGACCGGAGCGGTCGCAAACCGGCATTGACCCTGACGATCTGGCTGATGTTCCTCGGCACACTGATGATCGTGCTCATGCCCCCGGCCCATGTCATCGGCCTGGCCGCACCGCTGCTCATCCTTCTCGCTCGGCTCATTCAGGGATTCGCCGCCGGAGGTGAGTTCGGCTCAGCGACCTCGCTCATGGTCGAGCACCTGCCCGAGAGGCGCGGTTTCGCAGCCAGCTGGCAGTTCACCTCGCAGGCGATGTCGACGATCCTCGCCTCGGTCATCGGAGTCGCGCTGACGACGAATCTCAGCCAGGAACAGCTCGAAACCTGGGGATTCCGCCTGCCGTTCATCGTCGGGCTGCTCGTCGGTCCGGTCGGTCTTTACATCCGGCGACATGTTCCCGAGTCTCCCGAATTCACTGCGGTGCAGGCCGAGAAACCGAAGGAGACCGCTGCCATCGGCGGCATCCTTCGTCATCACAAGCTCGCTGTGGTCCTGGCCATCGGAGCAATCGCGGTCTCGACCTGCCTCAACTACTTCATCACCTACGTCCCGACCTACGCCGTGGACAACCTGGGTATGACGAGCTCAGCGGGGTTCTGGGCGACGCTCGTCTCCGGAGGCGTGCTGCTTCTCTTCACCCCGATTGCGGGCTACTTCTGCGACAAGGTCGGCAGGCTGACGTTCATGATCCCGGCGGCGGTCGCCGTCATGGGACTGACCTGGGTGCTCTTCACCTGGGTGGTCGCGGTCAATGCGCTGTCCGTGCTCATCGTGGTCGTCGCGATCTTCTCCATCCTCAAGGCCGCCTACTACGGTCCGCTGGCCAGCGTGATGGGAGACATCTTCCCCACCGAGGTGCGCGGAACAGGACTGTCGCTGGGCTACAACGTCGGGGTTGCGATCTTCGGCGGCCTCACGCCTCTCGTCGCGGCATGGCTGATCGGCATCACCGGCGATGCGAAGGCACCGGCTTACTGGGTGCTGCTTGCCGGGGCACTGAGCGTGTCGGCGATTCTCGTGGTGTGGAAGAAGCTCGGCGTCCGGTGAGATGCCGGGCGAGCAGATCAGGTGATCGAGGCTGTGCCTGAAGCCGTCGACGCTGGGGCTCAGGCGTTCGAGGCTTCCGACTCGGCCGCCTCGGCGAGGGTCCGCTTCTTCGCTCCGCGGTGGCCGATGATCGTGACGATGGCGATCGCCACGGCCACCATGGAGATGCCGATCCACTGATTGATCAGGAGAGTCGCACCACCGGCCAGGGCGCCGATGAGGATGAGGACGACGGCGAGGGCGCGGCGGATCCAGCGGACGCTGTCACCGCCGGCCAGCCGCGAATCTGAAGCCAGGCCAACGATCGTCGAGGTCACGACCACGGTGGTGACGTCGGCGATCTTCATCTTCCTGGCAGCCGCGGCCTGGGCGCCCATCAGCGCCGAGAGCGCCGAGGTGAAGACCGTCCCGGTGAGGCCGACTTCGGGGTCGGGCACAAGGGCGACATAGACCGAGAGCGCGGCACATCCCGCGGCCACGATCGAGAAGATCACCGTGGTGCGCCGATGCCAGCCCTCGCCGATGCCGCCGAGAATCCGACCCGACAGCGCCGCCCCGAGCATGAAGAAGACCAGCGCCAGCGCCGGACGGAGGACGGGCACCCCCTCGGCGCCGGCCAGACCCATGCCGAGGATGACCACGTTGCCGGTCATATTGCCGGTGAAGACCTTGTCGAAGCCGAGGTAGCCGATGGCGTCGACCATTCCTGTGGAGAACGTCAGCACCAACAGCATGGCGAGGTCGAGTCGTCGTGTCATGGCAGTCCCTTCCTGGGGGTGGTTCGGTGCCCGTGCGTGTGGCTGGTGAGCAGCCCGATGTTGGTCGGTCCTGCGTCCCGGCAGTCGGTCACTCAATCGAGAGTGCGGCGAGGTCGCCTCTCCGCAGGGTCCCAGTGTTCAAGAAATTCTCAGAAGTTGTATACAAAACGTTAAGCAAGGACTAAATTGTATGCAAATAACGATCTGGTGCGGAATGTGCGTCGGATTCTGAGATGAACGGCGAAACGGGAGTTCGTGTGAAGAGACGGATACTTGCGGTACTCACCAGCGTCGCACTCCTCGCCGGGTGCGTACCGGTGCAGACCTTGGCAGAGCCCCCGGATCGCCCCGACGTGAAATCGGTCGAGGCAGACCCCTCGGCGTTCGAAGACGGTGGGAATCTGGTCATGGCCCTCTCCTCCGAACCCGACCGACTCGACCCGACGACCTCGTCATCGCTCTACACCCGCTACGTCATGCAGACGATGTGCCAGAAGCTCTACGACATCGACGATAACGGTGAGATCACACCGATGCTTGCGACGAAACTTCCGGAGATCTCGGACGACGGGAAGACCGTGCGAATTCCCGTCCGAGACGGTGTGAAGTTCGCCGACGGCACTGACTTCGACGCCGAGGCGGTCAAGACGACCATCGAACGGGGGTTGAACCTGGAGGAGTCCTCGCGTGCCGCCGAACTCGGGCCGATCAACTCGGTGACGGCAATCGACGATGAGACTCTCGAGGTCACCTTCGACCAGCCATTCGCCCCGTTCACCGCGGCACTGGCGGACCGGGCAGGCATGATCATGTCCCCGAAGGCGCTCGACGAGGAGGGAGACGACTTCGGAGACAATCCGGTCTGCGTGGGTCCCTTCAAGTTCGAGAAGCGCATCGCCCAGACGTCGATCAAAGTCGTCAAGGACCCCAACTACTATGATGCGGACAAGGTCCATCTCGACTCGATCACCTATCAGATCATGACGGATGCGAATATCCGTGCAGCCAATATCCGCTCCGGTGATGTGCAGGTCGCGGACACGATCTCACCTCAGGACATCGACGCTCTCGACGAGGAGACCGGAATCGGACTCCTGCAGTCGAACTCCCTGGGTTATCAGGGACTGACCGTCAACATGGGCTTCGGAGACAATCCGGAGAACTACGAATCCCCATTGGGGCAGGATCCGAAGGTGCGCAAGGCGCTGTCCATGGCCATCGACCGCACGGCATTGGTCAATACAGTTTTCAACGGCTGGTTCTCTCCTGCCTGTTCGGGAATCGCTCCCGACAGTCCCTTCGCCACCGATGCCAGCAACGACTGCGTGGACTACGATCCCGAAGGTGCCAAGCAGCTCCTCGAAGATGCGGGAATAGAGCTGCCGCTGAAGGTGAACATGAAGGTGTCGAACACACAGGACACTCTTCGGTTCGCTCAGGCGGTCCAAGCGGCGACCAAGGAGGCAGGATTCGACATCTCGGTCCAGCCGATGGAGTACACGGCTCTCCTCGACGCCCAAGACCGCGGCGACTACGAACTGCTCCAGCTGGGATGGTCCGGACGCGTCGACCCGCACGGCAACCTCTACACCTTCCACTACCCGGGGGCCGGCAACAACGTCACCGGAGTCGACGATGACGAACTCAGCGATCTGCTGACCAAAGCGAGTGAGTCCACCGATGAGAGCGATCGAGCCGAGCTCTACGGCAAGGCCTCACAGAGGATCGGCGAAATCAACTCGATCATCTACCTCTATCGGCAGAAGAACCTCACCGCCTACACCGAGGACGTCGCAGGAATCGACGTCTACTCCGACGGAGTCGTCCATCTCTCCGAAGCAGGGTTCCTGAAGGAGGGTCAGCGATGACTCGGTTCGTGCTCACAAAGATCTTCCACGCGATCATCACTTTCGTGCTCTCCGGAATCGTCATCTTCTTCGGTGTCCGCCTCTTGCCGGGTGATCCGGCGTTGGCCATGGCCGGCGAGGAGGCAACGCCCGAAAGGCTCGATGCGATTCGCGCCGACCTCGGCCTCGACCAGCCGCTGCTCGTCCAGTTCTTCAAGTTCCTCGGCTCCATCCTCACCGGTGACCTCGGGGAATCGACTCGCACCGGACTCGCGGTGACAGAGATGATCGCCACCACCTTGCCGGTCACCTTGTGGCTGTCTCTCTATGCGATCGTCGTTGCGGTCGTCGTCGGCATCGCCCTGGGCATGGTGGCCGAACGCTTCCGCGGCCGTTGGCCGGAGTTCGGCAGCAACTTCGTCGCGCTGCTCGGACTGTCGGTGCCGAACTTCTGGCTCGGTCTCCTCGCTATCCTGGGCCTCGCCGTCGGTCTCGGGTGGTTCCCAGCCTCGGGCTACGTCGACGTTCTCTCCGACCCGATCCGCGGCATCTACTACCTCACGCTGCCTGCGGTCATCCTCGGTACGAGTCTCGCCGCAGTCATCACACGTCAGACCCGAGCTTCGATGATCGAGAGCATGGGCACCGACTATGTGCGCATGGCCCGGGCGAAGGGCCTGTCCCGACCGCGAGTGCTCTTCCGCTACGGACTGCGCAACTCGCTCATCGTCCTCGTCACGATCGTCGGGCTGCAGTTGGGCGGTCTGATCTCCGGAGCCGTGGTCACCGAACGGATCTTCGCCCTCCCCGGCCTCGGCAAACTCACGCTCGACGCTGTCTTCTCCCGCGACTACCCGGTGATTCAAGCCGTGGTCCTCGTCATCACCGCCTCCTACATTCTCATCAACCTGGCCGTCGACATCCTCTATTCGGTCATCAACCCACAGATCCGCGTGAGCGAGGATGCCTCATGACCACACCCATCGTGACCAACACCGACAAGAACACGCAGGGACTCGATCCCGAATTCCAGGCTTCGAACAATCGCACGTGGTGGCTGCTGCGCTCGATCCTGTCCACTCCGCTGGGACTCATCGGTTCGATCATGGTCGCCATCGTCCTCGTCATCGGAGTGTTCGCACCGCTCATCGCCCCCTACGGATTCGCCCAGACGAACTTCGAGGTGCCTTTCCAAGTGCCCGGCACGATCGGCTACGTCTTCGGCACCGACGATCTGGGCCGTGACATCCTCTCCCGCCTGGCCTTCGGGGTCCGCGCCTCCCTGCAGGTGGGTCTCCTGGCGGTGGCACTGGCAGTGGTCGTCGGAACCCCGCTGGGTCTCCTCGCCGGCTACTTCCGGGGACTCGATTCGATCATCTCCCGACTCACGGATGTCACTCTGGCGTTCCCGTTCCTCATCATCGCTGTCGGACTGGCGGCCATCTCCGGGCCGAGTCTGAGCAATGCCGCAATCGCTCTGGGAATCTCCCAGGTACCCACGATGATCCGAGTGGTCAGAGGTGAGACGATGCGCCTGAAGTCGGCGGATTTCGTCAACGCGGCCATCGCCACCGATGCCTCCAAGGCGCGAATCCTCGGCATGCACATCCTGCCCAATGCCGCCTCGGCGATCATCGTCCAGGCTACCGTCATCATCCCGACCGCGGTCATCGGGGAATCGATGCTCTCGTTCCTCGGGCTCGGCATCCAGCCGCCCTCGCCCAGCCTGGGCATCATGCTCTCCGACGCACAGCAGTACATTTTTCGTGCACCGTCGACCGCACTGTTCCCAGGCCTGGCGATCCTCTTCATCTGTTTGGCATTCAACCTCTTCGGTGATGCCCTGCGCGACGCCCTCGACCCCAATTCGAAGAAAGGACACTGACCTTGTCATTCACCGCACCCGCGACCCTCACCACTCGTCCCACCCTGGAGGGACACTTCGGCATGGCCGCGTCCACCCACTGGCTCGCCACCGCAGCCGCCCAAGCGGTGCTCGAACGTGGGGGCAACGCCTTCGACGCCGCCGTGTCCGGAGCGTTCCTGCTCCACGTCGTCGAGCCGCACCTCAACGGCCCGGGAGGTGACATGACCGGGGTCTTCGCCACCGCCGAGGATCCCGCCCACCCGCAGATCATGATGGGACAGGGCCCGGCACCGGCAGCCGCGACGATCGAGCACTACCGCAGCGAAGGTCTCGACATGGTCCCCGGAGCCGGAGCGCTCGCCGCCACGGTCCCGGGCGCCGTCGACTCCTGGCTCAACCTCCTCGAACACCATGGCACCTGGGAGCTCACAGACGTTCTCGAGTTCGCGATCGACTATGCGGAACACGGCCACCCGGTTCTCGCTCGTGTCATCGGCACCATCGAACGCGTCCAGGAGCTATTCACCGACCATTGGACCACCTCGGCGGCGCAGTGGATGCCGGACGGACGGATCCCGAAAGTCGGCGAACTCGTCTACAACCGCCCCTACGCCGAGGTGCTCAGACGACTGATCGCCGCAGGTGAGAAAGCGGATGACGGCACAGGTCCCGAGGGACGGGCGGCTCGGATCCAGGCGGCACGCCGGGAATGGAAGTCAGGATTCGTCGCCGAGGCGATCGCAGGGTTCGTCGCCACCCCGCACCGGCATTCGACCGGAGGCGATCACGCCGGGGTGATCACGGTCGAGGACATGGCGGGCTTCGACGCCGGATTCGAGACTCCGGTGACCGTGGACTTCCGCGGATTCCAAATCGCGAAGATCGGAGCCTGGGGTCAGGGTCCGGTCCTGCTGCAGACGCTGAAGATCCTCGAAGGCTTCGACGACGATCGTCTCGACCCGTCGACCGAGATCGGTGCCCACACCATCCTCGAGGCGCTCAAGCTGGCGATGGCCGATCGCGACACCTACTACGGCGACAGCGAGGTCGACCTCGAGTGGCTGCTCAGCGAGAAGTACGCGGCGAGCCGGCGTCTCCTCATCACCGAGGAAGCCTCACACGAGTTCCGGCCGGGTGCCACACGGGAGGGCGCGGCACCGGCCTTCACCCCGCCTCTCGTGCCGGAAGGCGCGGACAGGGAGGCGCTCATCAAAGCCGGAATCGGTGAGCCGACGGTGCAGAAGAACGGAGTCAACAACGGCGACACCTGCCACATCGACGTCGTCGACCGGTGGGGCAACATCATCTCCGCCACCCCCTCGGGCGGGTGGCTGCAGTCCTCGCCGACGATCCCGGAGCTCGGGTTCTGCCTCGGCACCCGCCTGCAGATGGTGTGGCTGGACAAGACATCACCCTCGGCACTGATTCCGGGCAAACGGCCTCGCACCACTCTGACTCCGACTCTGATCTCGAAGGACGGCCAGCCCGTCATCGCACTCGGCTCGCCGGGCGGGGACCAGCAGGAACAGTGGCAGCTGCTGATGGTCCTGCGCATGCTCGTCGGCGGATACGCGCCTCAGCAGGCCATTGATGCCCCGGCCCTGCACACCACAGCACTGGCGGGTTCTTTCTGGCCCCGCACCTGGGTTCCGGGAGGAGCGGTCGTCGAGGATCGCCTCGGCGAGGATGTCATCAACGGACTTATCAACCGCGGCCACGCCGTGACGAAGGCTGGGGACTGGGAGCTCGGGCGCCTGTCGTGCGTGACGAGGGATCCGGCGACAGGGAAGCTCACCGCGGGGGCGAATCCGCGCGGTGCCCAAGGCTATGCGGCGGGACGATGATGAACGAGCAGGCGAATGCCGACCGGGCAGGCGATGAGTTCGTGCTCGAGGTGTCCGGTCTCGAAGTCTCTTACGAAACCCCGGTGCTCCACGACTTCGGATTCACCCTCGAGCCGGGGGAGCGCTTGGCCCTCGTCGGACAGTCGGGGTCCGGCAAGTCGACGACGATCGGCGCGGTCCTCGGTCTCCTGCCCGGTGCCGGGCATGTCAGCTCCGGATCGGTGAAGTACCGCGGTGAGGATCTGGTCAGAGCTGACCGGCAGCGACTGCAGTCGCTGCGCGGACGGTCGATCGCACTTGTCCCACAGGACCCGATGGCCAGTCTCAACCCGAGCATGCGAGTCGGCGACCAGATCGCCGATGCGCTGCGGACCTACGGGATGAAAGAGACCGCCGAGGTGACCCGCAATGTCGTACGGCTGATGACCGAAGCCGGAATTCCGGACGCAGAGGCGAGGCGGCGGTCCTATCCGCACGAGTTCTCCGGCGGCATGCGCCAGAGGATCCTCATCGCCATCGCCCTGTCCGGCGAACCCGACCTCATCATCGCCGACGAACCGACCTCGGCCCTCGATGTGACTGTGCAGAAGCAGATTCTTGATCATCTCGCCGATCTCGTCGCCGAACGCGGTACCTCACTCCTCTTCGTCACTCACGATCTGGGCGTGGCCGGGGAGAGGACCGACACGATCCTCGTCATGCACGAGGGCCGAGTCGTCGAACGCGGCGCGCCTGAACAGGTTCTCGGCGATCCGCAGCACGAGTATACGAAGGCACTGGTCAAAGCTGCACCGAGCATCGTGTTCGAGCGGCCTGCCGCGACCGTTGCGGAGGTAAGGCAGGGGGCCCTGGGCGGAGATCCGACGAACGATGCCGGCCGAGAGGAATCTTCCGGGGAGGCGGCGGCCACCTCGGCGAATGTGTTGGAGGTCAACGACCTGCACAAGGTCTACCGACTGCGCGGTCGCGGTAGGGAGGTCTACGCGCTCAAGGGCGTGAGCTTCACAGCCAAACGCGGCAAGACGACCGCGGTGATCGGAGAGTCCGGCTCGGGAAAGTCGACGATAGCCAAGATCGTGCTGGGTCTGGAGAAGGCCACCAGCGGGGAGGTCCTCGCCGACGGCCGCAATGTCGATGCCACATCTCGGGCGGAGCGAAGCATCCTGCGTCGTTTCAGTCAGCCGGTCTTCCAGGACCCATTCTCTTCGCTCAACCCGATGTGGAGCATCGAGCGGATCATCCGCGAACCACTCGACGTGTTCGCGATCGGGGCTCGTCGTCAACGAACGGCGAAGGTCAGGGAGGTGCTCGACCATGTGGCGCTTCCCGAGTCAATGCTCGAGCGGCGGCCTGCCGATCTGTCCGGCGGTCAGCGCCAGCGGATCGCCATTGCCCGCGCACTCATCAGCGAGCCCGAGCTGCTCATCTGTGATGAAGCGGTGTCCGCCCTCGACGTCCTCGTCCAGGAGCAGATTCTCGATCTGCTGCGGGATCTGCAGTCGGGATTGGGCGTGAGCTGCCTGTTCATCACCCACGATCTTGCAGTTGTCGCGAACTTGGCCGACGATGTTGTAGTGATGAAGAGTGGAGAGATCGTCGAATCCGGTCCGACGAGGGACGTCATCGACCGTCCGAGTGCGGTCTACACCCAGAAGCTTCTGGCGGCCGTGCCCGGATCCGGTCTGCTCAATGTCTGACCCTTCTCAGACGGGGGCCTCTGCCACCGGGGCCGCGGCTGCGACCTCCTCGACAACTTCCAGCAGCGTCAGCGTCGGGACGAAGATCCGCCAGGACATCATCACCGGGACCCATGCTCCGGGCAGCAAGCTGCGCGAAGCTGCCTTGGCCAAGCAGTATGCGGTCTCTCGGATTCCCGTACGGGAGGCTCTGCGCTCTCTCGAGGCGGAAGGGCTGGTGGAGTCGAGGCCCTACAGTGGGTCGATGGTTGCTCCGTCCCCGGTTGAGGACGCCGAGGATCTGTTCGAGATCCGCATCGTCCTCGAATCCGCGACCGCCAAGAGGGCGGCGAAGCGATCGGCCGAGCAGAGCAGCGGCGCGGCCCCGGATGACCGATGGCACGGCGTCCGCAAGGAGATCAGCGACATCCTCGCCGAAGGCGATGTCGTCATCGAGCAGGAGCGCTACGAGGATTTGGCGGTGCTGAATATGCGCTTCCACTTCGCCGTGGCCGAACTCAGCGGCAGCGTCTCCTTCATCAGCCTGCTGCGGCAGATCTCGGGCAAGATCGAATGGCTCTACTCGCTCAACGTCACCCGCCGCGGCCCGCAGGCCTGGCCGGAGCACCGCGAGATCATCGCGGCCATCGACGCAGGCCAGGAGGCGAAGGCCGTCGAGGTCATGGCCCGCCACGTCCGCCGCAGCCGCGACTCCTACTTCGCCATGATGGCGGAAAAGACTCCCTGACCTCGCGCCAGCTCCAAAATACCTCGCGGGGGCTGAGCTACCTGGCGCCAGGTAGCTCAGCCCCCGCGAGGTATCTGAGGTGGAAGCAGACTGCCCGATCAGCCCTCGGCCAGCAGTCGATCGAGCTTGTTGTAGCCCTCGACGATGCCGTGCTCCATGCCCGAGGCGACCATGCCGTCGCGGGATTCGATCGAGTCGAAGATCGAAGTGGATCTCAGTCGGGTCCGTCCGTCGCCGAGATCGATGAGGGTGAGGATCTCGAGGTTCACGGCATCCGGGAAGCCTTCGAAGGTGAAGGTCTGGACGATGCGTTCGTTCTCCCGGACCTCGTGGAATGATCCGAAGAAGCCGTACTCGCCGGAGCCGTCCGTCGAGACGTAGCTCCAGTTTCCGCCGGTCTTCGGGTTCCACTGACGGATCGTATTCGTGATCGTGTCCGGCCCGCACCATCTGACGAAGAGCTCCGGATCGATATGCGCTCGGAACACCTTGTCCGGGGTGGCATTGAAGTCGCGGGTGATCGACACGGTCTGAACGTCGGCGGGGACGTCGAGCTTGAGGGTCGAATAGTCGGCGGTGGTGTCGGTGGTGGTCATGTCATGCTCCCTTGCGTGATGTGCGTGCTGTCTTCTGTGCTTCGGATCCCGGCGCCGAGGCGGCTGCCGGGTTCGGGGTGTTCGTATCCTCGTCCGCGTCCATCGATTCCAGGACCGCGTCGAGGCGTCGGTAGCGTTCCTCTGCCTGCTGTCGGTATCTCTCGATCCATTTCGTCATCAGATCGAACACATTGTCTTCGAGGTGAACCGGTCTGCGCTGGGCTTCGCGGGTGCGAGTGACCAGTCCCGAATCCTCGAGCACCTTGAGATGTTTCGATACGGCCTGCAGGCTCACCTCGTACGGTTCGGCGAGCTCGTTGACCGTGGCGTCGGCGACGCTGAGCCTCGCGACCATGTCCCGACGGGTGGGGTCGGACAGGGCGGCGAAGACCTTGGAAAGCTGGTCGGCCAAAGATCCTCCTCGTATTCAACTATATGGTTGATTGAAAGCCTAAGCCTGCACAGGAGGGTAAGTCAACCATCTGGTTGAATAAAGTTTTCGACGATGTGCCGCGTGATTCGGGTGGTTCTGGTCGACAAAATACATGTCCAATTCTTGAACAGTTCCAACTTAGTATGCGAGACATCGTTAGCGTGGACCGTGGCCACAGTGAGGTGGCCGCACTCGAAAGAGAGGAACCCTATGGAACTGCTGCGATTGGGACCGATCGGCCACGAGATCCCGGTGGCCCGCGAAGGCGGCGTCGACTACGACCTGCGCCCGGTGACCCTGGACATCGACTCCGACTTCTTCGCTGCGAACGGCATCGATCGAGTCCGCTCTGTGCTCGATGCCGGGGAGCTCGAGCCGCTCGCCGGTGCTGATGATCTGCGCGTCGGTGCGCCGCTGGCCAGGCCCTCAGCGGTGATCTGCGTGGGCATGAACTATGCGGCGCATGCCCGGGAAGCCGGGGCCGAACCGCCCGAGCGCCCCGTGATCTTCTTCAAGATGCCCTCGACGATCAGCGGCCCCACCGATCCGATCGAGCTGCCGCCGTACGCGACGAAGGCCGACTGGGAGGTCGAGCTGGGAGTCGTCATCGGCTCACGGACCTTCCGGGTCGACTCTGCGGAGGAGGCATATTCGCATGTCGCGGGCTATGTGCTGGCGAATGATCTGTCCGAGCGCAGACTCCAGATCGAGGAGTCCGGCGGCCAATGGTCGAAGGGCAAGAACCTGCCCGGCTTCACGCCGCTGGGTCCGTGGATCAGGCCCGCCGCCGAGGTGGACCCCGGGTCCCTGCGTCTGCGCAGCTGGGTCAATGGCGAGGTTCGCCAGGATTCCTCGACGAGCGACCTCATCTTCGACGTCGGGGAGATCATCGTCCAACTCAGTCAGGCGATGGCCTTCGAGCCGGGCGATGTGATCCTCACCGGGACACCGCAGGGCGTGGCCATGTCGGGCAAATATCCCTACCTTGCTGACGGTGATGTCGTCGAACTCGAGATCGAAGGCCTCGGCCGCCACCGCCAGGTCGTGACCGTCACCGACTGAGTTGAGGTTGGTCGTTGACCGGGGTGGTGCCCGCCGCAGAATGACCGATGTGGATTCGATGACGGGCAATATCCCGAGACGGAACGAGGGGTGGCGCACCCGAACGGTGCGCCACCCCTCATTGCTCAAACGTGGCCGGGTGAGTCGATCAGCGCTGCTGGTCGAAGCCGCCCTGGGACTGCTGGTCCTGAGCCTGCTGACCGGGAGCACCCTGCTGTCCGCCGGGTCCGTCCTGCTGTGCATTGAAGTCGTTCTGACCGTTCTGGTTGTTGCCGTCGAAATCGTTGGATCCCATGTTCAACTCCTGTTCGGTGACGATGCGCCGCGATCTGCGACCTGCTTGCCAGTCTTGGACACCGGAACTCAGAGGACAACAGCTGGCAAGGGCAATTGCGTGGAGTTCGCTCAAGTCTCAGGCGCTGTTCACCCGGGCCGTGTGATCTGAGTATGCGGATGTCCGGGACTGCAGGTCCGAGACCTGGCACCATGGGACTACCGACCCGGCCGACCACGACCACGGTGTGCCCGCGAAAGTCGCGTACCTCGCGACCCTCGTGAACCCCGCGCACCGCTGCCGCACGATTAGGAGCATCGACATGACCAGGCGCCGACTTCCCCTCACCGGTGTGCGAGTCCTCGAACTCGGCAATTACATCGCCGCCCCCACCGCGGGCCGGATGCTCGCCGACTTCGGCGCCGAGGTGATCAAGGTCGAACGCCCCGACACCGGCGACGAACTGCGCAACTGGCGGCTCAAGGCCGGCACCACCTCGATGCTCTATCGCACGATCAACCGCAACAAGAAGTCCGTCGTCCTCGACCTGCGCTCCGACGAGGGCAGGAAGGCCGCCCTCGAACTCGTCCGCCGCTCCGACATCGTCCTCGAGAACTTCCGGCCCGGCACGCTCGAGAAGTGGGGGCTGGGCCCCGACGTCCTCGAAGAGGCCAACCCCGACCTCGTGTTCGTCCGCATCTCCGCATTCGGCCAGACCGGTCCGATGTCCGAGCGCCCCGGATTCGCCGCCGTCGCCGAAGGCTACTCCGGTTTCCGCGAGCTCGTCGGCGACCCCGACCGCCCACCCGTGCGCGTGGGCATCTCCATCGGCGACTCGATCGCCGGCATGCAGGCCGCCTTCGGCGCCGTGATGATGCTCTTCGACCGCCAACGACAGAAGATCGCCGGAGCCGCCGAGGCGGTCGTCGGCTCCGATCACAGCTTCGAAGGCGAGGGCCCGCTGTCCGAGCGCACCGTCGACGTGGCGCTGAACGAGGCGACGTTCTCCGTGATGGAATCCCTCGTCCCCGACTATTCGGCCTTCGGCGAGATCCGCACCCGCACAGGCGGACGGATGGAGGGCATCGCCCCCTCGAACGGGTACCTCTGCGCCGGCGGCAGATCCGTCGTCATCGCCGGCAACGGCGACGGCATCTTCACCCGACTGATGACAGCGATCGACCGAAACGACCTCGCCGAGGACCCCGACCTGCAGACGAACGCCGGCAGGTGGAATCGGCGCGAAGAACTCGACGAGGCGATCGGAGACTGGTGCGCCGACCGCGAGGTCGAGGATGTCGTCGCCGCCCTCGAATCGGCCGGTGTTCCCGCCGGCCCGATCTACACTGCCGAAGATCTCGTCGCCGACGAGCAGCTGAACTCCCGCGGAATGATCCAGAACCTCGATGTCTCCACCGGCGAAGAGATCCTCGACGACGTCGCCTTCCCCGGCATCACCCCCGTCATCGGCGGTCAGTCCCTGCCGATCGACCACCTCGGCCCGGACCTCGGCGAGCACACCGAGGAGGTGCTTAACTGGCTCGGGCTCGGCAGGGCGGCCTCCGGCGAATCGTCCGAGGAGGACGAGACCTGAACACGCTGTCCTGTTAAACGGGAACATGAGTAGGCAAAAGCTCGCGCGCTCTCACATAGCGAGCACTTTGTATACCGCTCCGCGAGCGGAATGTGGTAACTATGGACTCATCGTGCAGTGAAGCACGGTGAAACGCACTTCCCGATGACCGGGATGTCACCTCAAGGAGTCCCATGGTTCGGCCATCCAGAGTCCACATCCTCGACACCACCCTGCGCGACGGTCTCCAGATCGAGAAGACCATCGTGCCCACGGATGCCAAGGTCGCCCTGGCCGAAAGACTCATCGCCGCGGGCCTGACCGAACTCGAGATCGGATCCTTCGTCAACCCGAAGAAGGTCCCGCAGATGGCCGACACCGACGAGGTGCTGCGGAGGCTCCAGCCCTATGAGGCCGAGGGTGTCGAACTCTTCACCCTCGTCTTCAATCTCAAGGGCGCCGAGCGTGCCGTCGACGCAGGGGCGAAGAACATCAAACTCGTCCTCTCCGCCTCCGAAGGGCACTCGCAGGCGAACTCCGACGCCCCGATCGCCCAGGCCAGCGAACGACTCCTCCTCGCTGCCGAATACGCCCGTGACCAGGGGCTGCGCTTCGACATCTCGACGGCGGTCAGCTTTATCTGCCCCTTCGACGGCATCACCGAAGCCGATCACCTCGTCGAGGTCCTCCGCCCCTTCGTCGACGCCGGCGCCCACGGCATCGGAGTCGCCGACACCATCGGCAACGCCAACCCCTCGCTGGTGCGCAGGAACACCTCGGCGGTGCTCGAGGCCTTCCCCGGCAAACCGGTCAACCTCCACCTGCACGACACATACAACTTCGGCATGGCCAACGTCATCGCCGCCCTCGACCTCGGGATCGCGAACTTCGACGCGGCCATGGGCGGACTCGGCGGATGCCCCTTCGCCCCGGGCGCGGCCGGCAACATCGGCACCGACGACCTCGTCCACCTCCTCCACCGCGAGGGCGTGGCCACCGGCGTCGACGTGGCAGCGCTGACCGAGGTGCGCGAACCCCTGATCTCGGCCGTCGGCCACGACCTGACCTCGAGCCTGTCCGACATCCCCGCGACCCCGGCCGTCTTCGACGACCGCTTCGCCCCCACCTCGGCGAGCGGGACGCCATGAGCGCGCACCCGGGGGCCACCGGCGCCGAGGCGGATGCCGGCTCCACGTCGAATCCCACCGAACCGCTGCCGCTCGAGGGTATCCGCGTCATCGAGTTCTCCCATATGGTCATGGGCCCGAGCTGCGGGATGATCCTCGCCGACCTCGGCGCCGAGGTGATCAAGGTCGAACCCCGCGGAGCCGGCGACAAGACCCGCTACCTGCCCGGGTCCGGCTCGGGCCTGTTCCCCGCTTTCAACCGCAATAAGCTCAGCGTCCAACTCGACATCGCCGAGGCGGACGACCGGGACACGGTCCTGCAGCTCGTCGATTCCGCCGACGTGCTCCTCGAGAACTTCCGAGTCGGGAAGATGGAGTCGATGGGCTTTGGGTACGAGGAGCTCTCGACGCGGAACCCGGGCCTCATCTACTGCTCGCTCAAGGGCTTCCTGTCCGGACCTTATGGTGAACGCACCGCCCTCGACGAGGTGGTGCAGATGCTCGGCGGACTCGCCTACATGACCGGCCCGCCTGGCCAACCCCTGCGCGCCGGAGCAAGCGTCAACGACATCATGGGCGGCATGTTCGGCGTCATCGGCATCCAGTCGGCCCTGCGCGTGCGGGAACAGACCGGGCACGGGCAGCTCATCAACTCCGCCCTGTTCGAGAACAACGCCTTCCTCGTCGGCACCCATATGGCCCAGGCCCAGCTCAGCGACGAACCGCTGCGACCGATGCCGACGAGGCGGGCGACCTGGGCCGTCTACGACATCTTCCGCGACGCCGAGGACAACCAGGTCTTCGTCGCCGCCGTCAGCGACGGACAATGGCGCGACCTCTGCGACGAATTCGGCCTCACCGGACTCGCCGCCGACTCCGCGCTCGAGACGAACCAGGGCAGAGTCGACCAGCGCGAGCGTATCCACACCGAACTCCAGACCGCCCTGTCGCGATTGAGCTTGAACGAGATCGAGGACAAGTGCACCCGCCGCGGACTGCCCGTCGCCCCGGTGAACACTCCAGCAGACCTCACCACCGATGCCCACCTCGTGGCCTCGGGAGCACTGGCATCGACCGGCTTGCCCACCGGCGAGAGCGTCGACGTGCCGTTGCTGCCGCTGACCTTCGACGGCCGGAGGCTGGGGCTGCGCAGCGGAGTGCCCGAACCCGGTCGCCACAACGCCCACTACCGGGACGGCCCGAGCGTTCCGAACGGCCCGCCGGACGAGGGCTCCGAGACGGCGGGGGACTGGGGCAGGCCTGGCGACGGGAGCGACACGGTCGGTGCGGTCGCCGAACTGCCGCCGGATACTCTCGACCACCTCGGCGACGAACGGACGCAGTCGCAGTAGACGAGCCACCCACCCACAGTGCCGGCAGCACCAACGCAGGCACACACCAGCACCGAAGCACCGCACCACCGCAGGCACCACCGAAGCACAGCAGCACCCGAACAATCACTACCCGAACAATCAGCACGGCACAGGCGAATAAGGAGAAGCAATGCGATCAACGATGATCACACGCACAGCTCGGACCACCTCGGCGATGGGCGAGGCGCCACCGAGGTCACCGCGGCGAGCCCGGTCGGCCGCGAAGGTCGGCGCGGTCCTCGCGGCCGTGGCCCTCGTGGCCACGGCCTGCGGCAACAAGGCCCAGGCGCCCGGGGAGGGCGGGGATTACCCGAAGGGACCCGTCACGGTCACCGCCCCGGCCGAACCCGGATCGGGCTGGGACACGACCGCCCGCGCCCTCGTCGAAGCCCTGCAGAAGGAGGACATCGTCTCCACCCCGCTGCCCGTGCAGAACCGCCCCGGCGGCACCGGCTGCTCGTGGATCACCTCGATGATGCAGCAGGAGAAGGGCAAGGACGATCAGATCGCCATCACCTCCCTGGCCAGCCAGACGATGAAGGCCCGCGGCCTGTGCAAATACGGCCCGCAGGACACCACTCTCATCGCCACCCTCTACGTCGAGGACTTCATGGTCGTGACCCCCGACGGCGGCGACTTCGGCAACCTCGAAGACCTGGTCAAGGCACTCAAGGACGATCCGCAGAAGGTCACCGTCGCCGCGGCCGGCGATGACACCCTGCCCTTCGCGCTCTTCGCCAAGGAAGCCGGAGTCGACCCGTCCGACATCAACTTCGTCAACTACGACGGCGGCGGCGAACAGACCACGGCCATGCTCAACGGAGACGCGAAGGTCGCGATCGCCGGGATGAGCGAATTCCGATCCGTCCTCGAATCCGGGGACATCAAACCGCTGGTCACTTTCGCGCAGAAGCCGCTCGCCGCGCCCTACGACGATGTGCCCACGGCCAAGGACTCCGGCTACGACGTGACCCTGGGCAACTGGCGCGGAGTGTTCGGTCCTGCCGATATGCCGGACGAGGCCGTCGACTACTGGGCCAAGACGCTTGAAGACATGAGCGGCTCGCAGACCTGGCAGGACACGCTGAAGAAGAACCAGTGGGCGACCGAATTCCGCACCGGCGAGGACGCCCAGTCCTATGTCGACGACGCCGCGGCCACCGTTGAGGAAGGCGTGAAGGAAACCGATCTGGGCAGCGGCGAATGAGAATCCTGCGCGGCGACGTCATCACCGGTGCCGTCATCACGATCGTCGGCCTCGTCTACTACATCGCGACATTCTCGATCCGGGAGACGAGCGATATCGTCACCCCGCGTACCTTCCCTGCGATCGTCGGCGTGGCACTCATCGTGCTCGGCCTCTTCCTCGCCGGCCAGGCGCTGTACAAGGGGCGCAAGGCCGCCGAGGCGGGGGACCGGGACGGTGCGGCCGCCTCGGCGGGGGATGCCTCTGATGATTCCTCCTCCGCGGGCACCGCCGCCGGGGTCGTCCTCGACGCTCCGGAGGACCCGCCGTCGAAGAAGGTGGTCATCCAGTTCGCGCTCTTCTTCGTCTACCTGGCGATCCTCATCCCGGTCGGGTTCCTCCTCTCCACCGCAGCCTTCCTCATGGCTCTGACCAGCATCTATGCGCCTGCGAAGTGGATCCGTAATCTCACCTTCTCCGTCCTCTTCGCAGTGATCATCTACGTCGCATTCGTCTACGGGCTGGCGGTCTACCTGCCCGTCGGGATCCTCGGGTAGGGGGCTGGCATGAACACACTCGTCGATCTGGGCGGCGGCTTCGTCTCCGCCCTCGAACCGGCCAGCCTCGCCTTCGCCCTCCTCGGCGTGCTGCTGGGCACCGTCGTCGGGGTCCTGCCGGGCATCGGGCCGATCTCCGCGATCGCGATCCTCATCCCGGTCTCCTTCGGCATGGAGCCGGTGCACGGTCTGATCCTGCTCTGCGGCATCTATTACGGGTCGATGTACGGCGGTTCGATCACCGCCACGCTCATCAAAACCCCTGGTGAGGTCGCCAGTGCGGTGACTGCCATCGAAGGCTACGAGATGGCCCGCCGAGGTCGTGGCAAGGCCGCGCTCGCGACCGCAGCGATCGGCTCCTTCCTCGCCGGCACCCTGGCCATCGTGGGCCTGACCTTCCTGTCCCCGGTGCTCGTCAAGCTCGCCAACGTCTTCGGAGCCACCGAGTACTTCCTGCTCATGGCCACGGCCCTGCTGCTGGCCTCGACGATGTCGGCGGGATCGCGGGCGAAGGCGCTCATCTCGATCTTCATCGGACTGGCCGTCGGCCTCGTCGGCCTCGACTTCCAGACCGGACTGCCCCGCCAGACCTTCGGCATCGACCTGCTCTCCGACGGCATCGATTTCACGATCTTCGCCATGGCGCTCTTCGCGATCCCCGAGGCGATCCGCAACCTCGCGCTCGGTCGCGGGGCGAAGGAGGAGATCCAGAGCTTCGGTGACGACAAGTGGATGACGAAGCAGGACTGGCAGCGCTCTGCCATGCCCTGGGCGCGTGGTTCGGTGCTCGGCTTCATCATCGGCATCCTGCCCGGAGTCGGTCCCTCGCTGGCCTCGTTCATGTCCTACATCATGGAGAAGCGGGTCTCTAAGCGGAAGGAGGAATTCGGCCACGGAGCCATCGAAGGTGTGGCCGGACCGGAGGCAGCGAACAACGCCGGAGTCGGCGGGGCGATGATTCCGCTGTTCAGCCTCGGCATCCCGGGATCGGCGACGACGGCGCTGCTGCTCTTCGTCTTCACGATGTACGGACTGCAGCCGGGACCGCTGATCTTCCGCGACGAGACGGGCCTGATCTGGACGATCATCGCGAGCATGTACATCGGCAACGTGGCGCTGATCATTCTCAACCTGCCGTTGGTCGGCGTGTTCGTCAAACTCCTCAAACTGCCCAAGGAGATCCTGTTCTCCGCGATCCTCGTCCTCGTCGTCATCGGCGCCTACGCGATCCAGTTCAGCCTCTTCGGACTCATGCTGCTCGGCATCTTCGGGATCATCGGCTACCTCATGGAGAAGGGCGGAATCCCGCTCGCCCCCTCCATCCTGGCCTTGGTGCTCGTGCCCCTGCTCGAGGACAACTTCCGCCGCATGCTCCAGATCTCGGGAGGCTCGTTCATGCCGCTGATCACCCGGCCGGTGTCGCTGTCGATCATCATCCTCATGGTCCTCGGCATCGTCGGTCCGATCATCTTCCGCTGGTGGGTTCGCCGCCGTGCACTGCTCGCGGATGTGAGCGTGGCATGAAGGCGCGATCGGAGGCCGAGATGACCGATGGCGCGGCCAAGGAGATCGGGGTCATCGACCGCAGTGCCGCAATCCTCGCGGCCCTGCAGGACACCCCGATGACCGCCGCCGAGGTGTGCCGCCGTCTCGGGTACTCCAAGTCGACGACCTACCGACTGCTGGCAGATCTGCGGGCCCACAGGTTCATCGTCCGCGACTCCTCCGGACTGCTGCGCCTGGGGCCCTTCCCGGGCAGGCGGAGCATCGCGACGACGAACTCGGTGCTCGAGCACCTGCGGACGCTGACGAGCGAATCGGTGCAGCTGTGGGTGCGCGTCGGTGAGGACCGAGTGTGCGTGCGCAATGTCGAGGCCGACCACGAACTGCGGGTCTCCCGCGGGGTCGGCACCGTGCTGCCCCTCGTCGACGGCGGATCGGCGGCGCTGGCGCTGTGCGGTCCCGGTAATCCAGTCGAGTTCTACGCGACGAAGCAGGCACGGGTGGTCGGGACCGCCTCGGCGAGTGTCGCCTTCACGGCGGGAGGAACCGTGCTCGCCCTCTGCGTGTCCTACCCGCTGACCCGAGAGCCGGACAATGTGGGCGGCGCCTATCGCGGCCTGCTGGCGCAGGCGGCCGGGGAGCTCAAAGGGCTGCTCGACGGCAGCGAGGAGCTCAGCGTGCTCCGTGATATCGCACGCTTGGCACTCGGCGCCCGCCGCGCCGAGTGAGGGCTGGGCGTTTGGGCGTTTGGGGTGCAGGCGTTCGTAGCGCTGGCGACCCTTGGGCGGACGAAACGGGCCGATCCGGTGCAGACGTTTCGGAGCGCCAGTAGCCCTTGGGTGGACGTAATGGACTGATCCTGTGGTGGGTGGACCCTTTGGGCCGATCTGCCGCGAAGAGATCGGCCCATTTCGTCCTCTCACGCCGGGCACTTCTGCCCATTTCGTCCTCCTAAGGCGGGCGGTTCTGCAGGTCCCGTCCGCCTCGAGCCTCGCTGAACTACTCGGCCGGGGGCAGGCCGAGGTAGAAGCCGGTGGTGCGCTCGGCGGCGGCCATCGCATCGTCCTCCGGGGTGCCGGCGGTGACTGAGGCCTCGCCCCAGCGCGTGCTGGAGTCACGGACGAACTGCTGGGCGAGGTCGATGGTGACGAAGTGGTTCTCGTCTGCCGGGCGGCCGGTGCCCGCCACGAGGTGGAAGGCGAGGCCGAGCAGGGACAGGTCCCAGCCGACGCCGGTGGCGCCGGGACCGAACTGGGTCCAGAACTCCGCGCCGGCCTCCCCGGAGTGGGAGTGCTCGATCGTCAGTCGGGACCCATCGCCGTCCTCGGCGAGGCGGACCGTGACGAGGCTGGTGCCGCCGCCGAATTCCCAGGTGATCGTGTAGGAGGTGAGCGGTTCGCACTCTTCCACGGTGCCCGAGGCGTTGCCCTCGATGGCATAGCGGCCGCCGAGTTCGAGGTCTCCGCTGACCGGGGCGAACCAGCGCTCCAGTCGGGCCGGGTCGGTGCAGGCCTCCCAGAGGTCGGCGAGCGTGGTCGGATAGGACTGGCTGATCGACTGGACCGTGTGCTGGGTGCCGCCGTCGATGTCGATGCTCAGCTCGCGGTCGACGGCGTCGGCCTGTGCCGCGAGGATCTCGGCTTCGGCTGGGGTGAGCGGCTCGGATGGTTTGCTGGGATCGGATGGGGCGGTCATGACTTCTCCTCTGCATCGGTGAGGGCGGTGTCGGTGTCATCGCGGTTGGTGCCGGCGGAGGCTACGGTGCTGCCGGAAGCTGCGGTGCTCTCGGCAGGGTTGTCGTGGTCTGGCTCATTGCGTCGCCGACGTTTGCCCCGGGTGATCTCGGTCGAGAGGGCGTCGAGTCGTGGGGCCCAGAAGCGGCGGAAGGGATCGATCCATTCGTCGACGTCGCGCAGGGGAGCGGGTTCGAGGGCGTAGAGACGCCGCGTGCCCTGGGCTCGGCGACTGGCGAATCCGGACTCGCGGAGGACCTTGAGGTGTTGGGAGACGGCTGGTTGGCTGATGGCGAATTCCTCGCCGACGGCATCGACGATCTCACCGGCGGTCATCTCACCAGAGGTCAGCAGCTCGAGAATCCGTCGGCGAACGGGATCCCCGAGCACGTCGAATGCGTGCATATGTTGAGTATAAGCAGAGGAGAATATAAGTCAATGGTGAAATTATGATGGCCTGGGTGAAGACGGTATCGAGCTCAACCTCCCTTCTGTAGCCGTAAACATCAGTTGTTTATCTGGAAATATGTTTTTCAAGTGCCGAGCGGGCGCTAATATCCGCAATATTGACGTCTAGCCGCGCTTAAAGATCTGAGGTATATTCGCATTTGTGATGCGAAGCACAAAGCAGTGCTCGTATCGCAGTACATTGCCCCAACTTCTGAATGGACCCTCACGAAGCGACTCGGAGTTGACGTCGGCGGAACTTTCACTGACTTAGTTCTATGGGACGACGACGGCACGATCACAGTCCACAAGACCCCTTCCACCAACGATGATCCGTCTGTTGGGACCATGAACGGCGTCGCCGCTCTCGCGCAGAAGGCAGATATCTCGCCCGAAAGCGTCGACATGTTCTTTCACGGTACGACCGTGGCAACGAACATCGTCCTCGAGCACAACGGCGACGACGTGGGCCTGATTACCACGGATGGATTTCGCGACCTGCTTCATATTGCTCGAAAGAAGCGTCCTCTGAACTATTCGAACTATCAGGAGCTTCCCTGGCAGAAATGGCAGCTCGTGCCCCGGAGGAACAGGCGAACAGTTCCAGAGCGAATCGATGCTTCCGGCTCCATCCTGACGCCGTTGGACGAGACCGCAGTCCGGCGAGAAGTGCAGCTGCTTCGAGAACGCGGAGTTGCGGCCGTGGCAGTCGCATTTCTGCACGCGTACAGAAACCCTGTTCATGAGCAGAGAGTCAAAGAGATCCTCAAAGAGGAATTCCCGGAAGCATTCATCTCGCTGTCGAGCGAAGTCGCCAGTCAGTATCGGGAGTACGAACGATTTTCGACCACTGCCCTCAACGCCTTCGTCGGGCCGAAGACATCGAACTATATTGCGAGACTCGTCGACAAGGCGAGCCACGCTGATGTGAGCGATGATGTTCATCTTATGACCTCCGCAGGCGGCCTCGTGACCGCGCGGAGCGCTCGCGAGACTCCGGTGTCGCTCCTCACCAGCGGCGTGGTGGCAGGCCTCATCGGAGGTTGTGCAATCGGAGCGGCCTCCGGGTACCCGAGTGTGATCACCCTTGACGTTGGTGGAACCTCTGCCGACGTCGGCGTAGCTCCAGATGGCCGCTTGCGGATGAAGCATCTGCTGGACACCCGAATCGGGGACTATCACGCAATGGTCCCCATGGCAGAAGTCGACACCATCGGTGCAGGCGGAGGTTCTATCGCCTCGATCGACGAGGGTGGGATGTTCCGAGTCGGACCGCGAAGCGCCGGCGCGATTCCCGGCCCGGCCTGTTTCGGCAATGGCGGCACAGAACCGACCTCCACAGATGCAATGGTTGTGCTCGGATGGCTGCGGGAGAAGAGCTTCCTGTCTGGCACAATGACCGTCAATCCCAGCCTGGCTGAAGAAGCTGTGCAAGAACACATCGCGCAACCGCTCAAGACCAGTCTGGAGAAAGCCGCGATGGGAATCTTCACGGTGCTCGCACACTCAATGACAGAAGCCATCAGCCTTCATTCGGTGAGAAAGGGCTACGATCCCCGCGCCTTCTCCTTGGTAGCTGAGGGAGGAGCCGGCCCGCTCTTCGCCTGGCATATTGCCAAGCAGTTGGACATTCCAAGAATCATCATTCCCAACCACCCAGGCATCACCTCGGCGGTTGGCCTGCTCGCTACAGACATTCGATACGAAGTTCCGACAACAGCTTGGACTTCATCCGACGACCCTGACCTCGAGCTGCTTGGCCGTGAACTGACGCGTCTGTCAGAGCAGGCAGTCGAACAGCTCAAAGACGACGGAATTCCAGACGAACAGATCAGTCTTGAACGCAGCGTCGACTGCCGATATGTCGGGCAGGGATACGAATTGATAGTCCAAGCGCCCGACGGCGAAATCAACGGGGGATGGGTGGAAAGCGTTTCTCAGGCCTTCCACGAACTTCACGGGAGGATGTACTCACAGCGATTCGATGACAAACCAGTCCAGCTCGTCAACGTCAGAGTGACAGGTATCGGGGCGGTCCCACAGGTCAAGCTTCCCGAGATCGCCAAAGGCGGTGCCGACGCGTCTTCTGCACTCGTCACGACGACTCGAACTCTTATGTGGACCGACGACGCCGGAGACCCGGAATGGATCGACACTCCGGTGTATTCGAGGGAACTGCTCAAAGCTGGGAACGTCTTCGACGGTCCTGCCATCGTCGAACAATTCGACTCCACATCAATCGTCGGCATCGGCCAACATGCCAAAGTCGATGAACTCGGACACATCATCATCGAAAGGAGCAAGTCATGAGCAAGGCAATGATGCCGAAGACTGGAGTATCACTTGCACCGGAGGCAAACCGGACATGGAATTCGGTTGAAGTCGATCCGATCACTCTGCGAGTGATCGGTGGGGCACTCGATTCCATGGCCAAGGAAATGGCTCAAGTGCTCTATAGAATGGCCTACTCCAGTCTGATCAGAGAGTCCGAAGACCTGGGAGCCGGAATCTTCGATGTCAATGGCCGCGAGCTCTGCGAATCGGACTCGACTCCCATGCACTGCGGATCGATTCCCGCATACATCAAGGGCGTCAACCGCAGACTCGCCGGCACATACAAACCCGGAGACGTGATTCTGCACAACCATCCCTACCACGGAGCCGCGCACTCGCCGGACTACGGAGTCATCATCCCGATCTTCTGGAAGGACGAGCACATCGGATTCGCTGGATGCACCGGTCATGTCTCGGACATCGGCGGAAACTTCCCAGGGCTGTGCATGGACGTGGTCGACGTCTGGGCAGAGGGCAAACTCATGGACTCGATGAAGATCTACGATGGCGGAGTGCGGAACGACGCTCTCATCCAGCACATCCTCGACAATGTTCGGACTCCCGAACAGAACCGAGGAGATCTGGAAGCTCTCGTGTCCTGCGCCAGGATCGGTGAGATGAGATTCCTCGAACTTCTCGAAGCCCACGGCTTCGACACCGTCATGAGCGCCAGCGACACGTGGATGGATTACTCCGAGAACATGCTTCGGAATAGGATTCGTGAGCTGCCCGATGGTAGCTACGAGGCGCCGATCGGTTACCTCGATGACGATGGGAAGAATCGTGGGGTACCGCTCAAAGTCGCCGTCCGCGTCGACATCAGCGGCGATGAGGTGCTCATCGATCTCACCGGCTCCAACGAGCAGGTGCCAACTGCTTTCAACGTGCCGTTCGAGGGGTCGGTTCTTCCTGTGGCGGTCAGTGCTATCCGAACGATTCTCCTGGATGAGGAGACGACCCCCGAATATGTTCCGCAGAACGACGGCTGTTTCAGGCCGGTGAAGGCGTATGCCCCTGAAGGCACGATCTTCAACCCGGACTTTCCTGCGTCGTGTTTCGCACGCTTTTCTCAAGTCAATCGTGTCTTTGATTCCATCAATCTGGCGTTGGCTCCGGTACTCCCGGACCACGCAATCGCAGGTTCATCGTCAGCGCTGTGCGCCATCGCCTATTCGGGAGTTGACGAGGATGGGGAGAGCTACTGGGTCTATATCGAAATCAACGAAGGATCATACGGCGGTCGCAACGGGCGAGATGGCATGGACGCAGTGGATGCCCTTATGGCGAACACGAGGAACAACCCGATCGAAGAACTCGAGCTCAATCATGCGATGCGTGCTGAGCGCTATGAGCTGCGTGACGAATCTCCTGCACCAGGACGCTGGCGTGGAGGCATCGGCAGCGTGAGGCGTTGGCTGATGATGACCGATACATTCCTTGGGTCCGAGGCCGATAACAGGAGCGATGCGCCAGCTGGTGCGCTCGGCGGAGCCGATGGGGTTTCCGGATCCTTCGTACGCAACCCGGGTACCGATCGCGAAGAGGTTCTCCACTCCAAGGTCACCCAGGAGGTCGTACGTGCCGGCGATACGCTGGAGATTCGGATGCCGTCAGGGGGAGGCTTCGGCGATCCGTTCGAGAGAGATCCGTTCGCGGTGCTCCACGACGTGTGGGATGAATACCTCACCGCGGAAGAAGCCGCTCGGGACTACGGGGTTGCCGTCGACACAGAACGCTGGGTCGTTGATGACGCGGCGACGGCTTCCCTGAGAGCTGAGGCACGCGCAAGCTGATCCATTGAATGTGACCTCCTCGGTAGGGTCGGCTTGATCGGCATGATCAGTCAGCCACTCCCGAGGAGGTCATTTCTGCGATCGACCCTAATAGAACTTCTACAGTCCGCGGCTGCGATAGTACTCCGAGACGGTATCGAGGTGACGACGCATGAGCGCCATTGCGTCCATTGAGTCGCGACGGACGATCGCGTCGAAGAGCGCCGAATGATCGTGGCTGACGCTGGTGCCGATATTCGCAGCAGCATTCGACTCACCGACGATGTTCTGCAATGCATTGAATAGCGGAATCGTGACAATTTCAAGCAAGGTGTTGTGCGCAGCTTCGACGATCTGCTGGTGGAAGGTCGAGTGGCTCGAGAACGATGACTCCTCACTCCGCAGGCTCGGGTCCGAGTTCCTCAGCTTCACCAGATCCTCGTCGGTTCGCCGAGAGGCCGCGTATCCCGCGGCCGGAACCTCGGTGATATGCCGGATCTCCATGAGATCGTCAATGGAGATCGACTCGGCAGAGGCAAGCAGCGTGACACCGACTTCTAGCTGTGAACCGAGATGACCCACGGTGGGCATCGTGACGAATGAGCCGCCGTTCACTCCGCGTACGCTCTTGACAAGATGCTCGCTCGAGAGAGTCCTCAGGGCTTCTCGGATCGTACTCTGCCCAACCGCGTAAGTCTCGCGAAGTTCCGCATCCGAGGGCAGACGTGAACCGGGAGCGAGCGTCCCGTCGAGGATCTGGCGCCGCAGCTTCTCTGCAACCACTGAATAGGCGGTTCTTGATTCGACCATGTCAGACTCCGGCGATCTCGAGGCCGTGCATCGCCTGCTTCAGCGGACGGCCGAGGGTGTGGGAACTGCTGCCGGGCACGGCGGCAATCAGTGAGAAGTCGATAATGCGCTGACCCAAGCTGCCCTACTCCTCTGCGTATTCGCCCGTGTAGTCGGCTGCCACGGGCGATGCCGACTACCTGTCATGCCATCGTAATGCGAATCCGGCTCTGACCCTCACACCTCGACCTCGAGCGCGCAATGTGACCGTCGGACCATTCGGCTTCCTGCAGAACAGTTCCCAGCCGGATGCTTGGGTCTCAAGACGCGAGGCGGAGAAGCATCTCGGCCCGCCGAATTACAACCTCGTCGATGAGCTCACCGTCAAGGGCGAATGCACCAACGGAGTGGGAATGCGCTCCGCGGACCACCGCTCGCGCCCACTCGAGTTCACCGGAGGTCGGAGCGAATGCGCGGCGGATAAGTGGGACCTGACGGGGATGGATTGCGAGCTTCCCATCGAACCCGTAGGCAGCTGCAGTGCTCGCCGCTCCCGCAAGCCCGGATTCGTCGGTGATGGCGACATGGGCCGAGTCGATGGCAGCGATGTCGAAGGATCGGGCCGCGAAGAGCAGCCTGGTCCGCGCGAACGCCAGGAGATCATCGAAGGCGGATTCGGCACCGGGTAGGGCGCGCGAGCGGAGGTCAAGCTGCAGGTCTGCCGACCCGAGGGCTAATGCTTGCACACACGGAACGGCCGCGATCGATTCAACCCCGGACACCCCCTTGGCGGTCTCGACGAGAGCAATAACCTGAAAGTCCGACAGCAAATCAAGCGGCTGGTCCTCCTCGGTCATGGGCAGCATGATGGTTCTGACTCCGAGTTCGCGCACGAGCGCAAGATCGGCAGCGAAGTCCGCTGTGGCGAAGCCGTTGATGCGGATGCAGGTCTGCTCCACGTCAAGATCGGCCGTGCGCAGAGTCTGTCTCGCCCGTTCCTTGTCAGCGGCGCGCACCGCATCCTCGAGATCGATGATCACGAGATCTGCCGAGGCGGCAGCCTTGGCGAAGCGGTCCGGTCGGTCCGCAGGGACGAACAGCCAACCGGGGCCCCGCGTGCTGATAGGAGTCGCGAGGTTCGACCCGTCGGTCCCGGAGGGATCGGGGGACTCATCCATTGAACGCTCCGATGAGCACCGCCGCAGCAGTATCGGAGGACGAGTCGGTGATCGCGGACCGGATCTCCGCGGCCTGCTGAGCGCCGAGCACAGGCACCACGCATTCGTCGAACTTCGCTTTGACCTCGTCGTTGCTCAGCGGACGTGATTCATGGCCCCTGTTGACCAGCTCTGCCTCGTGCAGAATGGCACCATCCTTGAGGGCGACGGTCAGGTCACCTGAGAAGGCCTTCGGGTAGAGGCTGGCCTCATCGTGTTCGACCGTGACAAGAGCGGCTGCCGTGAGAACATCCTCCTCGCTGCGTGCCGATTCGTCGAGCTCGGCGAAGGTGATCCTCCCGTGTTTGAGCGCCGCCGCTGTCAGGAACGGCAGGCTGAACTTCGCATCGTATTCGCTGCGTGGCCGCAGCTTGTCCTCGATTGGTTCGCACACGACCTTTGCTGGCACATCGTGGATCTTTGCCGTGATTGATTCGATCTGCTCGAAGTCGAATGCAGGATCCTCTCGCAGTCGCGTCGCGATGTCGATGAACGAATGGGTGAAATGACAGGTCGGAAACGGTTTGACCGCGACATTCTCGACCTCCCAGACCTCGCCGAGGTTGGTGAAGAGATCTGCGCTCGGCGCGGAGCGGTCCTGGAGATGGGTGCGGTAGAGACCGAACCGTCCTTCGTAGATCTCGGTCGGCCCCTCGAATCCTGCCGCGGCAAGACTGGCGGCGTGCAGTCCGGCGTTGGCGGCCCAGCCCGGGTGGAGTCGTTTCGTCGGTGCTCCCTCATCGAGAAACTGCAGGATGCCCGAGGAGAACGATCCGGCTATGCCTTGAGCGGAGACGAGCTGGTCGGCGGTCAGGCCGGAGAGTCTGCCGACACCGATAGCCGAACCGAAGGCACCGAGGACGCCAGTCGGGTGGAAGCCCTTGTCATGGAACTGGCCGTCGACGGCCATCCCCAGGCGAGCGTTGACCTCGATCGCGAGAATATACCCGACGAGCAGATCGCCGAGGCTGACGGACGTGCTGCCGGCGGCGGCGCTGATGACCGCGGCCAGCGACGAGGCGCTCACATGCGACACTGCGGCGATATGCGTATCGTCGAAATCGTGGCCATGGATCATCAAGCCGTTGGCGATGGCGGCCCCCGACTTCGAGAGAGTCTGGGAGCGCCCGATGACGGGAACGTCGCCGGGATCAGGTGATGCCAGGCCCTTCATGGCCACCTCGGCGAAGTCCGTGTGGCTGGCGGCGATGCCGACGCCGATCGAATCGAGCAATAGGTGGCGGGCACGCACTTGGACCTTCTCCGGTATGTCCTCGAGCCCGATCTGGGTGGCGGCGGAGGCGATGGTCTGGGAAATGCTGGTCATGAGTTCTCCCGAGTTCAGATCTTGGTTCGGCCGCTGAAGATGGATTTGGCAATCACCGTGTTGAGGATGTCGTTCGTTCCCTCACCGATACTCATCAGCGGAGCATCACGGTAGAGTCGTTCGATCTCATATTCCTTTGAATATCCGTAGCCGCCGTGGATCGACATGGCTTCGATGGCGGACTCGAGAGCCACCTCCGAGCAGAAGACCTTGGCCATCCCGGTTTCTCCGTCCGCGCGACCCTGGAGGAGGGACTGCGCCGACCAGTACATCAGCTGGCGTGCGGCCTGCACCCGCGTGGCCATCCGCCCGACGCGGAGCTGAATGGCTTGGAACTCTGAGATCGGCTGCCCGAACGATTCGCGCTCTTGGGCGTAGGACACGGATTCTTCAAGCGCCCGCTGTGCGATGCCGACGGAGCGGCCCGCAATATTCACACGGCCCCATTGCAGAGCCGAGAGCACCTGCTGCATGCCGCGCCCCTCGACGCCGCCGAGGAGGGCGGACTCGGGGACCTCGCAGTTCTCGAAGACGATCTCACAGCTCTCCGGTCCCTTGTAGCCGAGCTTCTCGATGTCCTTGGTGACTTCGAATCCCGAAGTGCCGGCTTCGACGAGCAGGATGCTCATGCCTTTGTGCGCCGGAGTGGTCGTCGTGTCGGTCTTGACGAGAACCGGGAGCGGATCGGCATGTCGGGCGTTCGTGATCCACATCTTCGCGCCGTTGATGAGGTACCCGCCTTCGACCCTTTTCGCCGTGGTCTTGATGCCCTGGAGGTCCGTTCCGGCGTCCGGTTCGGTGAGCGCGAGGGCCGTGCGACGTGAGCCCGAGGCCAGGTCGGAGAGGTATGTGGCCCTCTGATCGTCGGTGCCGTGCTCGGCGATCATCTTCGCTGCCATGGTGTGGCTGCCGAGAACGCCGGCGATCCCCATCCAGCCGCGCGCCAGTTCCTCGAAGACGATTCCGAACGAGACGGGATCGATGCCCAGTCCATCGTGATCCTCGGGGATCGTCAGTCCGAAGAGCCCCATCTCCTTGAGCCCGTCGACGATGGCGCTGGGGTATTCGCCCGTGGCTTCCATCTCGCGGGCGACGGGGATGATCTCCCGGTCGACGAACGTGCGCAGTGACTTCTTGAAATCATTCTGCTCTTCGCTGAGTTCGAACATCGTCTCAGGCTCCTTTACTTGTGGTGTTCAGGCCGAGCTCAGCGAGAAGCTCAGCGCGGTGTTCATCGATCTGGGGTGCCGCCCGGTGGGAGTCGAGGCGGGCTCCGGCACGAGGTGCAGTGGCTATGTTGCGGATCGTTCCCCACCGGCCATGGTCGGTATCGAAGACGAGGCCGCGTTCCTCGACGAGCGGATCGTCGAGGGCCTCTGCCACGCTCTTCACCTTCGCCACCGGCACCCCGGCGGATTCAAGCAGGCTCACCCACTCCTCGGCGGAACGCTGCAGAAATGCCTCGTCGAGGAGAGGCAGAAGTCTGTCCTTGTTCGCGATTCTTCGTTCGAAATCGGAGAATTCTTCGGCATTCAGCCGCTCGTCCCCGATCACGTCGACCAGGCGGCGATAGAACTTCTCCTTGGCGCAGCCGACGGTCAGCCAGCCGTCGGCTGCCTCGAACGCTTGGAAGGGAACGAGTGAGGGATGAGAAGACTTCGGTGTTCGGCGCGGTTCGAAACCTTCGTTGAGATGCCAGTTGCCCACGTAGCTGAGCATTGACACGGCGGTGTCGAAGAGACTGAGATCGCAGTCGGTTCCCACACCGTCACGGCGCGCGGCGTGAACAGCGGCAAGCATGGAGATCGCTGCGACCAATCCGCCGCTGAAATCGACGAGGGAGAGGCCGGACTTCGTCGGTGGCCCGTCCGGTTCACCGGTGATGTCCATCCATCCCGCGGCGGCCTGCAGCATGTAGTCATAGCCGGGCCGTCTGGCGGCTGCGCCCTGGCTGCCGTACCCGGAGAGTGTGCAGCAGACGATCTGCGGGTTGATGCTGCTCAGGTCGTCGTACGTGATGCCGAGCTTGGCGGGAACGTCTCCGCGCAGATTCGAGTACACGACATCCGCCGTAGCGACGAGGCGGTCGAAGACGGCCCGGTCTTCGTCATCCTTGAGGCTCAGTGCGATGCTGCGTTTGTTGCGATTGAACGATTCGTAGAAAAGGGAGTCCTCACCTTCGCGGTAGGGCGGAACGTAGCGTCCGATGTCCCCTCCCGTATTCGGGTCCTCGATCTTGATGACGTCTGCGCCGAGGTCGGCGAGGTGCATCGAACCCCAGGGGCCGGCGCCGTACTGTTCGACGGCGATGATGCGGATGTCCTCGAGCGGCTTCATGTGTTCTGCTCCTTTGCTCGCTGCTGGTCGGCGGGGATTCGTCGTTGAGTGAGTGCTCTCATGGTCGACTCAGTTGTAGTCGAGGACGGAGTCGGAGGACTCGGGAAAATAACCCTGCCCGATTCCGCTGTCGCGGGTGGCCACCATGACCGAACGCTTCCAGGTCACGACGGTCGTACCGTCCTGGTTGAGACCGCGGGTGGTCATGGAGATGATTCCTGCGTATTCGCGTGACTTCGACCGGCGGGCATCGGTGCACACACTCTCGGCATAGAGGGTGTCCCCGACGTAGACCGGATGGCGGAAGGCGATATCGGTGAAGGCCAGATTCGAAATCGCGTTCTGGCTCATGTCATACACCGTCAGGCCGAGCACCAGGGCTACGGTGAGCCCCGAGTTGACGATGACTTTGCCGTCGGTGATCGGGTTCTGCGCGGCGAAGTGGTCGTTGAAGTGGTTCTGATTCGTATTCATCGTCAGATTCGTCAGCCAGACGTTGTCCGCTTCGGTGATGGTGCGGCCGAATGGATGCTGGTAGACGTCTCCGACGACGTAGTCATCGAAGAAGCGGCCGATGGTCGCGTCATGGGTGCTCATGTGGGTGTGACTCCTTGTCCGGGTGGTGCGGTTCTGTGGGTAGGGCGGACGACGGCCGACTTGCCGTGCTGACGTGTTTTCAGGCGATCTCTTCGAGGCTGCGCCCGCGGGTCTCGACGGGTATCGCGAAGACGACGACGATCATGCAGATGGCCATGGCGCAGACAAAGCCGATGGGTCCGAAGATTCCGAATGCGACGAACAATCCGGACATGACGAACGGCACGACGATCGAGGCACCCCGTGCGAAGGTGTAGGAGATGCCGGTCCCGCGCAGCCGATAGCGGGTTGGGTAGAGCTCGGGCATGTAGGAGTAGAGCACGAACGTGACGAGCGTGTAGATCGCCGTGACGAGCAGAATGCCGATGATGACGATCATGATGATCGACTGCGCCGATGCATATGCAAGCCCGAGCGGAATGACGATGATGGAGAAGGCCACGATGGCTGTGCGGCGGTTGAGTCTATTGATGAGCAGGAGGCAGACGAGTCCACCTCCTGGTGCGCCGAGAGCCATCGCTGTCGTGTAGGCGAGAGAATGGGAGACGTCGATGCCCTGTTCGACGAAGAACGTCGGCATCCAGGAGATGAAGCCGTAGACGAACATGTTGACACCGACTGCGACTACCGTGCCGAGCACTGCCAACTGCCAGAAGGGACGTTTGTCAGTGTCCCTCGACTCGGTCGCTGTGGTGACAGATGCGGGCGGATTGTCTTCCAGAGTGGTTTGCGAAAGCCTCTCGAACCGCTCGACGATAGCCTGCGCTTCGTTCATTCTGCCCTTGACGACCAGCCATCGAGGCGACTCGGGGCATCGCGTCCTGGCGATCCAGACGATGACAGCCAGTACGGCACCGATGACGAACATCCACCGCCACCCGAAGCTGGAGATCACCACTGCTCCGATCGCGGAGGCGAAGAGCAGTCCGGAGTTGACGAGGATGCCGAGCATGGCCGTCCAGCGGCCTCTGCTGCGCGGGGGTACGAACTCGCCGAGGATGGCCGCGGCAAGCACGAGTTCGGCTCCGAGACCGATCCCCATGATGAATCGGGTACCGACGAGGAACTCGAAAGTCGGTGCCAGGGCCGCTGCGAATCCGGCAACAGCGAATATCAGTAGATTGATCTGATAGCTCATTCGGCGACCGAACTTGTCTCCGACGAAACCCGCTGTCGCTGCACCGAGGAGCATGCCGAAGAAGGTCATTGACATGAAGACGGCGACTTCATGAACTCCGGCGAAGCCGGTCGACACCAGGGCTGCCGAGACTCCGGCGGCAACATAGATGTCATAAGCGTCGATCATTGCGCCGGCACCGATGTAGGCGAAGAGTTTTCTGTGCTCTCTGTTCGGTGTGAGCGCGTCCATACGCGCTCCGATCTTCATTTCTTCAGCAGTGGTGTCCACGGACATCGTTGTCGCGCCTTTCTACAGGGTTATTCGTACTTTCGACTCTTCGGTAGTTCTACGGATCTATTGATAGAGGGACCTCAGGTGAGTGCTTCTGCCACTATCACCGCGAAGTCGAGCAGCGCCCGATCATCGAACGGACGACCGATGATCTGCAGTCCCGCAGTCATCGAGTCCTCGGCCGCTGGCAACGGAACGGTGATGGCGGGCAGGCCCAGATAGTTGATGACACGGGTGAACCGGCTAGCTCGCATGTAGTCCCGACGTACCTCGTCATTGGCAGCGCCATCCCGGGTCACCGCTCTCGGGGCACGGATCGGACTGGTCGGGGTGAGCAGAAAACGGGCGTTAGGCATCGCCTCGGCGAGGAACCTTCTCTGCAGCGTCTCACGCTCCGCGAGGGCATCGGCATACTCGATCGCAGAGACCGTAGTCCCGCGGATGACTCGTGAGAGGACCTGATCGCCGAGGAGGTCCCATTCCCACCCGAGTATCCGACCGACATTGCGGGCAGCCTCGACACTTACGACGACGACCGATCGGCGATTGAGGTCACTGTCGTCGAAATCGACTACGGGCGCGGGGCCGGATGTGTCTGGTTCCTGGCGACCATGCTTGGAGACGCCGAGCGCGGACAGAGCCGAGGCATATGATTCGGCGACGTCGGCGTCACAGATCCGCTCGACTGCCGAGACCGAAAGGTGAGAGAACTCAGTCCGCGAAGATTCAGGCAGCAGATCCAGTAGATCACGGTGCTCGAGGCTGACGACGGAAGCATCGGAATACATGACTTCTGCAACGGCCCGGATCGTCGCCGGGGCGGACGCAATCATGCCGATCGTGTCCAAGGTCTCCGAGAGCGGAATCAATCCGACCGAGGAGAACAGCCCGTTCGTAGGTTTGTATCCTGACAGGCCGCAGAATGCGGCGGGCAGGCGTACCGAGCCTCCGGTGTCCGTGCCGAGCGAGACGTCACTCGAACCGGATGCGACGGAAATTGCTGAACCGCTAGAGGATCCGCCGGACAAGTAGGCATCGTTGCGGGGGTTGATCCCATCGCCGAGCCAGTGGTTGTGTCCGGTGGGACTCAACGCGAATTCCGCCATGTGGTTCGCTCCGACGATTGTGCCGCCGGCGGCCTCAATCGATGTGAGTAGGGGAGATGTGAGAGCCGAACGTCGGTCGTCCAGGGCGGGGTTTCCGATGGCGAGAGGGTATCCGCTGATGCCGATGTTGTCTTTGTGGGTGAAGCGCAGTCCGGTCAGTTCTGTCGTTGAGGCACGGGCTCCGGTGATGAACGCGCCGGTGTAGTAGCGGATGATTCCAGAGCGGCGGGCGTCCTCGTCTGCGGTGACCAGCGGGTGTTCGCTTGCAGGAGGGGGACTCTGCTCCACCCACTCAGGCGCCGAGGGGGCGGTGAAGGATTGGTCGATCTCCCAAGAAGCCGCGTCGATGAGTTCGGCGGCACGAGCGAAGCCGGTCGATCCGAGGAGCTCGTTGACGGCTCTGCCGATGCGAGCCGATGAGGGTTCATCGAGGTGCGCTTCAGGGTTCATGCTCATAGCGGCCCGTTCTGGTTGTGTTCATCGGCAACGTGCGGCTCTGCGCGTGCCGGCCACGGGAAGGCCACATCGTGTGAGTCATCTTCGCGGCAAGTTCGAGCTTAAACCTATGATCTTTAAACGTCAATGAGGTTGATGATGACGAATATTGCGAGTAACGGCCGCTAAATATCTGATCTATGTCATTGTTGCGCCCGGAGGTAGTGCACAGGGAGGGGGATTGCGTCGGATGACGTTGCATGGCATCCGTCGGGATGAAGTCAATGAGCGGGCAATAGCGTGGGGTCCACACTGAATCGCAGGTCGAGAGGAGCACCCATGGCAGCACGCATCGGCGTCGTCGTCGGCAACCCGAGCCCGAACTCCCGCACTCGGCAGGTCGCGGAGGATCTCGCGGCCCGGATCGCCGATCTCATCGGCGCCGAGGTGGATGAGACCATCGAACTCGCCGAGGTGGCCACCGAGATCTTCGAGTGGAAGTCGGATCGCCTCGACCGGCTGAACGATCGTCTCGCGACCGCTGACTTCGCCGTGATCGCGACACCGACCTACAAAGCCAGCTACACCGGGCTGCTCAAGGCCTTCCTCGATCGCTATGACTCGAACGGCCTGCACGGGCTCACCGCAGTCCCGGTCTTCACCATCGGTTCGCCCGCTCACACCGTCGCCGTGGAGATGACCCTGCGGCCCCTCCTCGTCGAACTCGGTGCGAGCGTGCCCACCAAGGGCCTGGCGTTCCCGACGGCGAAGTTCGATGACCGTGCCGAGATCCTCGACGAGTGGATCGAGACGCAGGGGGCATACCTGACGCGGGCCCGCTGATCGCATCAGCGGGCCCGCTGGGTTCGGAACTGTTCTGGATTCACTCGATATCGTCGGCGAGTGAAGATCGTGCGGCTCTGAACGATGGTTGGAGCGCGTCATGCCACTCTCTGAGATCGACAGAAAGCGTCAACCAGGTGAGGGAGCGGCTGATCTGATCGTATTGATGAATGATGAAATTGCGATTCGCGGTTGCGAGGGCCCAATCGATTCCGGCGGGCGAGGGTGCGCCTAACCGGGAAAGGCGATTCGCGGCTTCCCCGAGTTTCATCATCAGGGAATCGCCCGCCTCTTGCAGCAAAGCGCTTTCAAGATAGGTTTCCTTGCCTTGATCGGCGATTTCATTCGCGCGCAGAAGCCAGGCCTCGATATGCAGCAATTCCTTCGCAACTCGGCGTTCCATCAGAGCAGCACCGCCTCCCGCCGTATGTCATCGTCCATGCCGGGCTTCAGCCCGGCGTAGTCGACAAGGTCGATCCCCCGACCGAGCACCTTCTCAATGAGTTGCTTGAACCGAATGAACGCGAAGGACGAGGTTCCTTGCGGAGCGTCGACGATCAGATCGATATCGGAATCCGTCCGAGCTTCACGACGGGCTGCCGAGCCGAAAACGGCGAGATGTTCGTAGCCGTGTTCTGCGGCGAGCTTCTTGAGTATCGGTACGGCCGCTTCCAAGAGAAGTTCGGGGTGGACTTGATCGACGGCGGGAGCGAATTTGATCTGCTGGCTCACGGCAGGCTGAGAGATGCCGAGTTCTTCCGCGATCTGTCGCTGGCTCATACCGCTGGCGAGCATGGCTCTGAGCGCGAGTGCGCGGCGCAGTCGAGCGACATCCTCGCCTCGTTGCGCTTCGCGATACTCAGGCAGAAAGCTCATAAGACAATATTATCAGCGTGTGAATCGGGTGATCTGCTCATGGACGCGGGCCCGCTGATCGCATCAGCGGGCCCGCGGGTTCGGGTGGAATCGGCTGCGGGCTCCGGTCTGCGGCCGACCTCGGGCCCAGACCACGCAGCCGAGGAGAGTCAGCCGACCTGGAGCTCTCCCATGGCGTCCCAGTCATCCCCATCGATCTGACGCGAGATGATCTTCGGGGTCGCGGTCAGCGCGCTGTGCATGGGTCCGCCCTCGGCGGTCGCTGCCTGGAAGTGATCGGACTTCACGTGTGCCTCGGCGGCATCGTCGTCGAAGGCCTCGACGAGGACGTACTCATTCGGATCCTCGAGGCTGCGTGACCAGTCGAACCATTTGTTGCCCGGTTCGGCACGGGTCGCCTCGGTGAATTCGCGGGTGATCTCCGGCCATTGCTCGGCCAGTTCGGGCTTGACGGGGAACTTCACGACGATGAAGATCATGGGACTTCCTTCTCTCTTCTCGGTGTTTGCGGTTGGTGGTCAGCCTAGTCGGCGACCTGGCTGAGTTCGAGACTCGGCCCGGCTGCCATCCAGCCTAGGAGAACTGCATGCCGCCGTCGACGAGCATGGTCTGGCCGGTGACGTAGTCGGAATCCTCGCTCGCCAGGAACGAGACGAGATTGGCGACGTCCTCGGGCACGGACACCCGGCCGAGGAGGATGTCACCGGCATATTTCTTGATCGCCTCACCCTTGGCCAGCCCCTCCTCGGCGGCGAGCTTCTCATCGATGAGATCCCACATCGCGGTCCCGACGATCCCGGGCCCGTAGGCGTTGACGGTGATGCCGTGCTTGGCCCACTCCATCGCCGCGCCCTGGGTCAGCCCGCGCACGGCCCACTTGGTCGCCGAATACGGCGAGAGCAGCGCGAAGGGACGGAACGCGACGATCGAGGCGGCACCGATGATCTTGCCGCCGTTGCCCTGTTCGATCATCTGCTTGGCCGCAGCCTGATAGGACAGGAACACCCCGGTGACGTTGACGTCGAGGATCTTCTCGAAATCGGCCTTCGAATACTCGATCAGCGGTTCGACCTGAGCGATTCCGGCATTGGCGACGAATACGTCGAGCTTGCCTCCCGCCTCGACGGCGGTCGCCACGAGGGCCTCGACGGAGGCCTGATCGGTGACGTCGACCTCGGTGCCGGTGGCCGTGCCGCCTGCCTTCTCGATCGCGGCGACGGTCTCATCGACGCCTTCGCGCATGGTCGGCAGATCGGCGACGATGACGTGATGGCCGTCGGCGCCGAGGCGCTCGGCGATTCCCTGTCCGATGCCGCGGGCGGATCCTGTGACGACGGCGACGCTGCTGGATGTGCTCATGGTTGTACCCCTTTGTGTCTCGACCTTGAGTGAGCACGATCATTCTCAGCAGAGGCGGGGGCGGGAGGACACGCTCCTTCTCATGAGGTGATAATCAGCGGTGTTGATCGCCGAGGTTGGGGCGGGGTTCGGGCCATCACCGAGGTTGGCCACCGGAATCGTCACCGGTGCTCGGTCACCGGGACCGTGACCGCCCCACCGCGCAGATACCGCGAGCACAACCCGGCGCGCTCCCGCAGGGTCGACTCGATCTCCTTCGTCCGTCCGTTCGCCTTCGTCGACGGAGTGCTCACGGCGATCGCCCCGACCTGCATCCCCGTCCCGTTGCGCACCGGAACGGCGGCACAGGTCTGCCGCGGCAGGAACTCGTCGTGCTCCCACGCGATGCCGCGCGTGGCCACCTCGGTGAGGTGATCGTCGAGGAGATCGCGACGCACGATCGTCTGCGGGGTGAGCACCTGCATGCCGCGGGCATCGAGGTACTCGGTCCGCTGTGTCGAGGTCATCCCGGCCAGCAGGATCTTGCCGAAGGCCGTGGCATGGGCCGCCTCGTGGAAGCCGAAGCGCAGGGGGCGCAACCGCGGATGCTTCTCGCAGTCCGAGCAGTAGGTGAGGATGATGTCGGACCCTCGGTAGATCGCGAAATAGGCGGCCGTGCCCAGGGCCCGGTGGAGCTCATCGGTGATCTGGCGGATCGGGAACGGGGCGACGAGGCGCTGCTGGAAGGACAGTCCGAGCTCGAAGCACTTCGGCCCGAGTTCGAAGTGCTTGTCCTCCTTGAGGTAGACGAGATAGCTCGCGTCCTCGAGTTCGTGGAGGAGTCGGTAGACCGTGGGCAACGGAATCTCGAGTCGGTCGGCGATGGTCTTCGCTGAGGCGCAGCCGGAGGCCGACACCGCCTCGAGGACGGAGAAGATCCGTCCGATCACGGCACTGTTCGACATCTCGGGCCACCTCGCCTCATGTTTATCGCCACGTGAGAATAAGGATAGTGGACGGTGGTCTGTCTCACATAGGTTGCCTATGACCGGGTCGACGATGGTGCCCGGATCGAGCCGATCGTCATCGTCAAGGAGCAAAGGAGCAGCCGATGGCATTCCCCGCCAAATATCCCTCGCTGAATGCGATGGAGATGACCGATGAGGCGAGGCAGACCCTCGTCCGAGTACTGCGGGTGGCGTTCCCGCACGAGAACTTCCCCGATGGGCCCTACGAGCGCACCGCCGACGGGATCCTCGTCGAGGCCGATGCCGAGACTTGGTTCCGGGTCGCCCTCATTCAGGGTCTGCAGTCGCTCGACCAGCTCGCCGACGGCGACTTCTGTTCGCTCGACGACGATTCGGCGCTGCGGGTGCTGCGCAGGGTCGAAGGCACCGAGTTCTTCGGATTCGTCCGCCGCACCGCCGTCCTCAACCTCTATGACGACGCCGAGGTGTGGGAGGCCCTGGGCTACGAAGGTCCCTCCTTCGACCAGGGCGGCTACATCGATCGCGGTTTCAACGATCTCGATTGGCTGCCGGAACCGCGGATCCTCTACCCCGATGACGAGGACATTCCAGAGCTGGGTCCGGGAGCGCACGCGGCACCGCAGACCGTGAACGAAGCCGATGAATCGACCAACCAGCCGCGGGCGCAGCGCGCCGATATGGGAGAGGTGAAGAAGTGATGGCGAGTGGAGACAGCATCGATGTCAACGACGAGGCCGTCGTCATCATCGGCTCCGGGGCGGGCGGCGGAACGCTGGCCTATGAGCTCACGGCGAAGGGGATTCCCGTCGTCGTCCTCGAGGCCGGTCCGCATCTGAGCAACGAGGATTACGTCAACAACGAGTGGGAGGCCTTCAACCAGATGGCCTGGCTGGACCCGCGGACGACGACCGGCTCCTGGCGGGTCTCACGCGACTTCCCCAACCTCCCGGCCTGGATCGTCAAGGCCGTCGGCGGAACCACCACCCACTGGTCCGGGGCCACACCCCGGTTCAAGTCGCATGAGTTCAAGGCCCGGTCCACCTACGGTCGCATCGACGGGGCGAACCTCCTCGACTGGCCCATCGGCCTCGAGGATCTGGCTCCCTATTACGATCGGGCCGAGAAGGCGATGGGCTCCACCCACGTCCACGGGCGTCCGCCGCTGCCGGCGAACAACAACTACAAGGTCTTTGCAGGCGGCGCGAAGGAGGTCGGCTACAAGTTCTACGCGACCGGTCCCTATGCCACGAACGCCGAGGAATACGACGGCCGTCCCGCGTCCATTCAGGACGGTTTCAACTTCCAGGGCGATAAGAACAAGTCGAAGTGGTCGACCCTGGTCAGAGAGATCCCCCGTGCGGCGAAGACCGGGCTGCTCGACCTGCGGCCCGAATCCCAGGCCGTCCAGATCACCCACGATTCGGCCGGCCGTGCCGATGCGGTGCTCTATCTCGACAAGGAGGGCAACCTCCACCGCCAGGCCGCCAAGATCGTGTGCGTGGCGGGGAATTCGATCGAGACGCCGAGGCTGCTCCTCCTCTCCGGGACGCCGAGCTTCCCCGACGGGCTCGCGAACTCCTCGGGGCATGTGGGACGCAACTACATGCGCCACCTCACCGGCACCGTGTGGGGTCATTTCGACAAACCGGTGAGGATGTACCGGGGAGAGACGATGGCCGGAGTCATCGCCGATGAATCGATCCATGACCCTGATCGCGGGTTCTCCGGCGGCTACTACATGGAAACGATCGCACTGGGTCCGGCGTTCATGGCCGCCTTCGTCGATCCAGGGACCTGGGGGCCGGACTTCGCGGGTCTCATCGACCGCTATCTCAACACCGCGGGGATGTGGATCGTCGGCGAGGACATGCCGCAGGAGTCCAACCGGATCACGCTGAATACGACCGTGAAGGATCAGTACGGGCTGCCTGTGCCCAATGTCCACTACGACGATCACGCGAATGATCTGGCGATGCGCGAGCATGCCTATTCCGCAGGTGAGAGCGTCTACAAGGCCGTGGGTGCGCAGACGTCCCACCGGACCCCGCCGTACCCGTCGACTCACAATCTGGGGACCGCGCGGATGAGCGAGCGGCCCGAGGACGGGGTCGTCGACAAGTGGGGTCGGACCCATGATGTGAAGAACCTCTTCATCTCCGACGGCTCGGTCTTCACCACCGGTGCCGCCGCGAACCCGACCCTGACCATCGTGGCCCTGGCCATCCGGCAGGCCGAATACATCGCCGAGGCGCTGCGGACCCAGGAGATCTGAGCTCGCCGAGGTGCGGCGGCCGGGCCGTCGCGGGCAGGCAGTCCAGGATCCCGCCGCACGCAGTCAGCATGATCGTGACTCGGATGCCGGGCAGCCCTGGCGTCCGAGTCACGCGTGTGATTCGATGCAGATATGACTGAAGCAATGATGCCCGGGCACCAGGCCCGCCCCCTCGATGACCACCGTGCTCGCCTCGGCGCGGGTGAGATCTACAACGGACTGTGGATGATGTCGACGAGTCCGGAGCTCGCGAAGGTCGGTTCTGCTGCCGGCTTCGACTACGTCAGTCTCGATCTGCAGCACGGGCTGATCCGTCCCACCGACGTCCTCCGGCTCACCGACGCCATCCGCGCCAGCGGTCCCGCCCTGGTCACCGCGCGGGTCGCCGCAAACCGCTTCACCGAGATCGGTGCGCTCGCCGACGCCGGGGTCGAAGCGATCATCGTTCCCCTCGTGTCCTCGGTCGCCGAGGCGGAGTCCGCCGTCCAGGCCCTCGACTACCCCAGCCGGGGAGGCGACCGATCCTGGGGTCCGACCGCCGAGCTCATCGCCGGCGACGTCCAGGACACCCGTGCCGCACGTCCGCTGCTCTTCGTCATGATCGAGAACAAGGACGGCCTGGCTGCCGTCGAGGACATCTGCGCCGTGCCCGGCATCGACGGGGTCTACGTCGGGCCATCGGACCTCGCCTTCGCCGTCGGTGCCCTGCCCGGGCAGCACAACGACGCCCACGCCGAGGCGCTCGTGCGGATCCGCACGGCCGCCGACGAAGCGGGAGTCGTCCCCGGAATCCACTGCGGTGACGGTGCGGAAGCCAAGCTGCGCAAGGAGCAGGGATTCCGGTTCATCACCTCGGCGGGGGACATCGGGGCAGCCGGACGAGCATTCCGCGAGGATCTGGAGACCGCGCGATCCTAATTGCTACCTGGCGGCGGCCCAGATACCTCGCGCCACGTTGCTGGGCCGCCGTCGGGTAGTTCTGGGAGGTCAGGAACGGAGCAGCGAGACGACCTGCTTGAGGGCAGGATTCTTCGTCTGCGTGTTCCACAGGGCCTTGAGCTCGACGATCTCTTCGCTGAGATCCTCGAACGCCAGATAGCGGACTCCGGGGACGCTGACCAATGCGGCCGATTCGGGGACGAAGGCGAGCCCGTGATTGTCGGCGACGAGGTTGATCATCGTCAGCACCTGGCTGAGCGAGTGGCGGACCATGTGGTGATCGATCGGGAAGTGCCGGACGAGCAGATCGTAGAAGTAGGTCGCTCGCGTCGCCGAGTGCATGATCAGCGGCTGGCCGGTCACGTCATCCTTGCGAAGGGGCCGCTCGAGATGAGCCAGCGGATGATCCTTGGGTACGGCGAGGAGCAGCCGTTCGGCCAAGAGAAGCTCGGACTGCACCGAGGGCGGGGTGGAGTCGAGGCGTCCGAGTCCGAGGTCGATGCGGCCCTCGGCCAGGTTCTCCAGCTGCTCTCCGGTGACCATCTCGTGAAGATCGAGGTCGATACCGGGGAAGCTCTCTTCGATCGCGGTGACCAGACTGCCGAGGATTCCGAAGCCGCTCGCCGCGGTGAAGCCGACGCTCAGTCGCCCCCATTGTCCGGAGGCGATGCGCCGTGCATCCTGCGGGGCGCGATCGGACATCGCGAGGAGCACTCGCGCATTGTCGAGGAAGGCCTCTCCGGCCGCAGTCAGCACCACACGGCGATTGTCGCGTTCGAGCAGGTCGACGCCGACGAACCGTTCGAGCTTCTGCACCTGCCGACTGAGCGGGGGCTGGGTCATCGACAGCGCTGCGGCCGCTCGGCCGAAATGCAGATGCTCGGCCACCGCGACGAAGCACCGAACTTGGTCCAAGGTGTACATAGGACCACGATACCTTTCAGGCATCATTTCATGCAGTTATCATCATAGACAATATTACTGGTGCTTCTTAGGCTCATTCCGAAGCGCTCGACAGATACGCAGGAGTGTCGACTGAGACTGAAGGGAATGGACCAGAACATGCGCAGAATCTCGAAACGGCTCGTCGGACCCCTGGCCCTGGGATCGGCAGCAGCAATGGTGCTGTCCGGTTGCGGTGGAAACGTCGCTGCAGGTGGCGGCGGGGGAGAAGAGGACTTCCCAACGAAGGAGGTCTCCATCACCGTCGGTGCCGCCGCTGGCGGATCGACCGACCTCATCGCCCGCGCACTCGCCGACGGCGCCTCGTCCGACCTCGGACAGGCCCTGCCTGTGATCAACAAACCCGGTGCCAACGGAACTCTGGCGGCCAAGGAAGTGCAGTCCGCCAAGCCGGACGGATACAACCTCGCGACGCTCAACGCCTCGCTCATCACGATCACCCCTCTCGCCGTCGGTGAGGACGAAGCTGTGAGCATCGACGACTTCGAAGTCATCACCGGCGTCTCCCAAGACGACTACGTCATGGTCGCCAATCCAGATGCCGGCGTGAAGACCGTCGACGACATCAAGAACAGCGACGAGAAGCTGTCCTTCGGCACCGCCGGAGTCGGCACCGGATCGCAGCTGGCGCAGAGTCTGCTGCTCGCGCAGATCGACACCGATTTCAAAGAGGTGCCCTTCGATTCGGGCGCTCCGGCCGTGACGGCGGCCCTGGGCAACCAGGTGAACATCTCCACGGTCCAGCTCGGTGAGGCGAAGCCGCATATCGATGCCGGCAAGCTCGTGCCGATCATGGTCTTCTCCGAGGAGCGGAACAAGTTCCTCGAGGATGTCCCGACCGCCACGGAGGAAGGCTACGACATCCCGGTCTCGCAGTACCGTGCGGTCGTCGCTCCCAAGGACACCCCCGATGCGGTGATCGAACGACTCGACAAGTCCTTCAAGGCGACGTTCGAGACCGACGCCTACAAGGAGTTCAACGAGAAGAACCTGCTCACCCCGACCGAGGTCTCCGGTGACGAGATCGCCACGGAATGGGCTGACCTCGCAGACCGCTACAAGAAGCTGATTGATGAATATGACATCGATCTTTCGGACTGAGTCGACCACGATGAACGAGCCGAAGGCGAACGGTCCCTCTGCTGACGACGATCCGACCGCGGGGGTAGTCGCCCCGGGAGACGAAGCGGAGACCCCCGACGAGCTGTTGGCCCTCTGGGAAGATGAGGGTCCTCCGCCCGCAGGCGGAATCTCGAATCTGGTGGCCTGCGGCGTGACATGCCTCTTCGGAATCGTCGGCATGATCCTCTCTTGGAATCTCTCCTTGGGAACCCTGACCGATCCGGCCCCCGGCTTCTTCCCCTTCGTCGTCGCCCTGATCGCGACCGTCCTCTCGGCGGCCCAGATCGTGCTGGGTCGCCGGGGCGGGGACGGTGAGAAGTTCATCTCCCACTCCGTCACAGTCGTCTGGGGCGTGCTCAGCCTCGTGATCTTCGTGGCCGTACTGCCGCTCGTCGGATTCGAGATTCCGTCCCTGCTGCTCTCCTTCGTCTGGATGAAGCTGCTGGGAGGCGAATCGTGGAGGTCAGCGATCCTCTATTCGGTCCTCACCGTTGTGGCCTTCTATCTCATCTTCGTCGTGGCGCTGCGCACGCAGCTCCCGCACCTGTTCTGAGGAGGACGACCTATGGATATGTTCGTCCCGGTTCTCCAGGGATTCGGCACAGTCCTCGAACCCGGAAACCTTCTGTACTGCTTCATCGGCGTCCTCGTCGGAATGCTGATCGGCGTTCTCCCGGGCCTCGGGCCCGCGGCGACGATGGCGATTCTGCTCCCGATGACCTTCGGCATCGAACCCGTCACGGCGATCATCATGCTCGCCGGTATCTTCTACGGCGCCCAGTACGGTGGCACCATCACTTCGGTGCTGCTTCGCCTTCCGGGTGAGGCCAGCGCGGTCGTCACTGTCTTCGACGGCTTCCAGATGGCGAAACAGGGTCGCGCCGGCGCTGCCCTCGGAGTCGCGGCGATCGGATCGTTCATCGGCGGCACCGCATCCATCCTGGGCCTGACGTTCCTCGCCCCGCTGATCGCCGGCTTCGCCCTCGACTTCGGTCCGCCCGAATACGCCGCACTCGCATTGCTCGGCGTCACCTTGGTGGCCACGATCAGCTCCGGCAACAAGCTCAAGGCCCTGATCGCCGCCTCCATCGGCGTGTTCCTGGCCATGGTCGGTCGGGATGTCTTCACCGGCACCGAACGATTCACTTTCGACAACCTCAGCCTCAGCGACGGAATCGACTTCGTCACGGTGGCCATGGGACTCTTCGGCCTCGGCGAGATCCTCTACAATCTCGAAGAGCGCCACAAGGCGATGGCCGCTCCGAAGAAGGTCAAGAACGTGTGGCCGACCCGCGGCGACCTCAAGCAGTCCGCCCCGGCGATCGGACGCGGATCAGTTCTCGGCTTCCTCCTCGGAATCCTTCCCGGCGGCGGAGCGACGATCTCCTCCCTCGCCGCCTACGGTGTCGAGAAGAAGGTCGCCAAGGATCCGTCCAGGTTCGGCAAGGGCGCCATCGAAGGTGTGGCAGGCCCGGAATCGGCCAACAACGCGGCCGCCACCTCGTCGTTCATTCCTCTGCTGAGCCTCGGCATCCCAGCGAACGCGACCATGGCTCTGATGTTCGGCGCGCTGCTCATCCAGGGAATCACACCCGGTCCACTGCTGGTCACCGAGGAGCCCGAGCTGTTCTGGGGTGTCGTCAATTCGATGTACATCGGCAACATCCTGCTGCTCATCATGGCGATCCCGCTCATCGGTGTCTTCGTCAAGATCCTCAGTGTGCGGCCGGCGATCCTGGCACCGATCACGGTGTTGATCACGCTCATCGGCGCCTACACGATCAAGAACTCCGTGTTCGACGTCGGACTCGTCGTCCTCTTCGGCGTGATCGGGTACCTGATGAAGAAGGCCGGTTTCGAGCCGGGCCCGCTGGTGCTTGCGTTCGTGCTGGCCGAACTCCTCGAATCGAGTGTCCGCCGTTCGCTGATCCTGTTCGAAGGCGATCTGGGTGGAGTCTTCACCCGTCCGATCACGCTCACGCTGCTGGTAGTGTTCCTCGTCGTCATACTTCTGCCGATCATCCGGAAGGTGCTCGGCCGCTCGAAGACCAAGTCGCAGGAGAAGGAGCTCGTGTCATGAGCATTCTGGTGGGATACGTCCCGACCCCGACCGGAGAGGCGGCCGTCGACGCCGCCATCAAGGAAGCGGCTTGGAGAGGGGTGAAGCTGAGGATCGCGAACTCTCGCAAGCGCGGCCCGCTGGTCGAGGAATCGGTCGCAGATGACGCCGATCTCGATGCCGTCAAGGAGCGGGCGGAGAGTCAGGGCGTCGACGCAGAGGTCTTCACTCTGGCGCATGAAGACGATGTCGTCGATTCGCTTCTCGAAGCAGCCGATGCCTGGTCTGTCGACCTCATCGTCATCGGCATGCGCAAACGGTCGCAGGTCGGAAAGTTCATCATGGGGTCCTCGGCTCAGCGCATCCTCCTGCAGGCCGATATGCCGGTGCTCGCAGTGAAGGCGGACTGAGCGGAAAGCAGGCCCAGCGGGCACGCATCTCTGCGGCTGCCTCGGTGATCGAATCTTCGCCGAGGCGGCCGCAGAGATGCGTGCCCGCCCGATGTTTCGGACAGCGCAAGAATGATCATGCGCCGGGCCCGTGGGGTCGTCACACTGGAAGCATGACGAAGAACGGTCGCGACCGATTGCGGGAGCTGCTCGATGCTGTGCTCGACGAGGGGAACGAGACTCTGGGCCAGATGGCCGAGGGGGCGCATGCCACGCAGTTCCATTTCGGGCGGTCGGTGTCCCGTGAAACGGGCGAGTCCCCGGTGGCGATGCGTCGCCGGGTGATGCTCGAGCGGGCGGCCTGGCAGCTGGGCGGCGGCGCCAGCGTCACCGACGCCGCTTGGGAGGCCGGCTACGGGTTCGCAGAGGGATTCAGCCGTGCCTATGCCAAGGCGTTCGGTCATCCGCCGAGCGCACGGGCCTCAAGCGCACAGGCGTCGAGCCACTGGCTGGCCAGCCCCAACGGCATCCACTTCCATCCGCCCGCCTCGCTCTGGGTGCGCAATGAGGAGACCCCGATGAATCCGCTCAGCGAACAGCTCATCCGACACGATCTCGACGACATCGGCCACCTCATCCGTACTTCCGCGGATCTGGAGCCGGAGGAGTTCACCCGCAGGGTGCTGCCCGGCACCACCGTGCTCGAATGGGACGGGGAGGAGGGTTCCGTTCGCCGAGGTGCTCGAGAGTCTCGTGTACACCAAGGAGGTGTGGCCCGCCTCGTTGGAGGGACTCGACTTTCCTCGCCGTCATTCGTTCCTGGATGCGGATCCCGGCTCCCGCCTCGGCGAGTATCGGGCTTCCCTCTCGGAGCGGCACGGCGAGGTCGCGGTCCGCTGGCTCGATTTCGTCGCGGACATCGATCGCCGAGGTGGATGGGACGACCGCCTCATCGATGCGCTGTGCGAACCTCCCGAGAGTTTTGTCATCAGCGCGGTGATCGCGCATGTGCTCACCTTCTCCGCCCACCGCCGCCAGCTGGTGCGGCAGATGTTGAGGTTGCTGGAACGCCCGGTCGATGACGGCGATCCGATCATGTGGCTGCGTCGGCTGCGCGGAGAATCCGACGATGAACGGTATGAAGAAGAGGGATCATGACCAGAACCGTGTACTACACCGCGACCACTCTCGACGGTTTCATCGCGGATCCGAGCGACTCGCTCGACTGGCTGCTCCGGCAGCCCTTGGATGAGGGAGGCGGGAACGACTTCGATGAGTTCTTCGCCGAGGTGGGTGCGCTCGTGATGGGATCGACGACCTATGAGTGGGTGCTCGACCACGAATCGGGGGCGTGGCCCTATCTGCTGCCGAGCTGGGTGATGACCAGCCGGGGCCTGGACCTGCCGGACCGGTTCGAGATCCGGGGGCGGCGGAGGGGAACGGGAGCCCGGGTGAGTCCGGTGCTGCATCGGACGGGCCCTCGCCCGAGCACTTCTTGCCGGAGCGCCTCGACATCCGGTTCGCCCGGGGCTCCGTTGCTGATATCCATGCGCAACAGTGTGCGTGCGCCGGTGGTAAGGACCTGTGGGTCGTCGGAGGTGGCGATCTGGCCGGTCAGTTCGCCGATGCGGGTCTGCTCGACGAGGTGATCACCTCGATCGCGCCGGTGACCCTCGGTGCGGGCCGGCCTCCGTTGCCCCGTCGTCTCGACCTCGAACTCGTCGAGCTCGGTCGCAACGGCGGTTTCCTCACCGCGCGCCATCGGGTTTTGGGCATGTTGGCGGAAGACCGGGTGTAGGCGGGCGGGTGCCGTCAAGTTCCAAGGGTGAGCGGCAGGATGGGTTCGATCAGCGCCGAGCGTCCGGCGAGCCGCGGCAGCGAGCGTATTGCAGTGCTCCCAAAACGTCTCCGCACGGCAATAATGCGCGGTCCAAGTTAGATACTGAATAGATCAAGAAGAACGAAGTCAGCAACTGGGCTCCACTCGACACACCTAGTTGTCAAATTCACTGTTCTCCAACCTCGTATCTTGTGCCTACTTGGTGTGGCGATTTATCCACCGTGAATTACAGGATGAGCTTGAGAATATGCATTAAATTCTATCGGCTCGCTTCTATCCAATCGGAATGCAGCCGCAGCCGGGTGCTCATTCCTTGGATATCGGGGTAGAGGAGTGCCGTCGTGTAACCATAGATTTGGGTCAGGGACTGTCTGATTTGGTCCTTGGCCTGAGCCTCGATTCTGAAGGTGAAGACAGGAGCCAGCCCGGCTTTATTCGGTCGCGCGCGCTTGTGCGGATTTGCGGGCCTTGCGTAGATCGAAGTTGCGGCAGCGACATCTACAGCATGCCATTGTCGGTTTTTGGCTCTCTCGAACAGTCGCAGGTTTCCTCTTGTGAACATCGGCACTCCTTCAAGCAAGAAGGCAGCGTTCTGCGCTGCAATCCTTGCGTCGTAGGCCGGAGGCACCCAGATTCGACGCCGTGCTCCAGTGCCCCATTCTGCCGTTCTTCGTTGCTCCTCGTTGTCGTACACCCAAAACGGATAGCGAGTGCTAGCAAGAACCTCGTTCAACACCGCGTCACCGGGGCTGTTATCGCCCACCGGTGCAGTCGAGAGGGCGAACAATCGGGCGTCCTCGCCATCGTCTGGTCCACTCTCGACTGCAAACCACGCGGCGATGAGTGGATTTCGCGTGACATCTAGCAACCGCGAGGGACCACCGTGATGCTGGAGACGAGCCATCAGCTCTAGTGCTGAGAGATCTGACATCCGCCAGTCTGACGCTTCATCCAGGATGGCGAGTTCCGCTTGGAGCATCGCCGACTCGTCGGGGAATATTTGGGATGCCTCGCCAGCCCCTTCGGCAGATCTCTGAGTCACTACGCCAGAGTGCTTTAGCAGTCGGCGGTACAAGCTACTGTGCAGACCCCAGTTGGCGTTCTGCTGACCACGCCATACCAAGCGGAGGCCCGGATTGATCTCCGAAAGATTGGCTAGTTCTTGCGTAAGGGAACTGAAAGAATCGACTACTACCTCGTGGGTAGCGAAAAAGCTCCCAGGGCCGGTGAAGCTTTCGGAGAACCGGCCCTCGCTAGGGATTCCTCTTTCTTGATGTTGATAATCGACTCCCGGCGTTGTTTCGCGCGGCGCCGGTAGCCCCGGCCTTGAAGCAGCAATCTCGAGAGCAATCGCCGGGTCAAAGAATCGAGTTGAACTCCACCTGGTGGCTTGTTTGCGTATGGTGTCTTGGAGCGCCGTGCGGGTGTCGATTCTGCCTACTGCTTGCTTCGCTGCGTCCGTGAGTGCATTGTGGACGGCGTCGTCTAGCCCCGTCGGGCCGAAGGCGCTGAGGCTGGTGGTTTGTTTGCGTATGGTGTCTTGGAGCGCCGTGCGGGTGTCGATTCTGCCTACTGCTTGCTTCGCTGCGTCCGTGAGTGCATTGTGGACGGCGTCGTCTAGCCCCGTCGGGCCGAAGGCGCTGAGGCTGGTGGTTTGTTTGCGTATGGTGTCTTGGAGCGCCGTGCGGGTGTCGATTCTGCCTACTGCTTGCTTCGCTGCGTCCGTGAGTGCATTGTGGACGGCGTCGTCTAGCCCCGTCGGGCCGAAGGCGCTGAGGCTGGTGGTTTGTTTGCGTATGGCGTCTTGGAGCGCCGTGCGGATGTCGGTCCTGCCCACCGCCTCCTTCGCTGCATCCGCAAGCGCCTTTTTCAGTTCGTTCGAAACCAAATCGCTGGCGAGCCCAGTCAGCTCGGTAGTTTCTTCGGCCGGCGCCTCTTGGGGCGCCCTAGCGACGGGATGATTGGGAGGTTTACTTCGTTTCGTCGTATTGCAGTCGTCAGGCGTAACTGCTTCCGTAGGATCCTCAGCATCAGACATGAAAGTTTGATGTGTCGTGGTGGCATCTCATGACACCAAATATAGACCAGATGTAATCCAGGGCCTTTCGCTTTCCGCCACTGGACTCCGGGGCTGCTTCGCTGTCCCTAGTTGCACCCGGACATCAAGTTGGTAGCGGCGATCCTAGTTGATTGAAGGAGATCGGGACGGATACAGGGTTTGGTGATATCTGATCCGGCTTGTACACAGGCAAGCCTGGAAGGATGAACATCATGCCACCGCCCTACCCGAAAGAATTCCGCGTCGCACTGGGCCGGGACAAAGACACCACGATTGTCCAGATCGCGAAGGACTTCGGAGTCCACGAAAGCACCATCGTGAAACGGCTTCGGAAAGCCGAGATCAATGTCGGCAATAAACCCGGTTTCACCAGTGACGAGTCCGCCGAACTGCGAGAACTCAGACGGCGCACCCGTCTGCTTGAGCAGGAGAACGTGATGCTGCACCGTGCTACCGCCTATCTGTCGCGGGCAAACCTGCCGTCAAAAGGCTCTACCCGCTCGTGAGAGAGCTCGCCGCCAATGGGATTCCGTCGCAATGACATGCCGGGTACTCAAGCTCTCTCGCCAGCCCTACTACCGGTGGCTGGCAACGTCGACCCCCGAAGCTGACGTCGTCGAGGCGTATTGGGCCAACGCTCTCTTCGATGTCCACCGTGATGGCCCTGAGTTTGCGTACCGGTACTTCGCCGACGAAGTCGAAGCGAGTGGGCAACCGATGGCGGTGCGCTCCGCGTGGTGGCTGTGTTCGGCCTATATTTAGTTCTCCGCCTTCGGCAAGGGCCGGGCAAGAACGGGAAGAAGCCCGGTCTGCCTGTCCACGGCGATCTGTGTGCGGTTGTCGACGCCGACGGACGACGCAGGCACGAGTTCGGAGCTGATGGCCCGAATCAGCTCCGGCTCGCCGATATAACGGAGCGTCACACGAATGAGGGCGAGCTTACATGTGCGCGATCAAGGACGTTTGCTCGTCGAGGATAGTCGGCTACTCCATTGGGGCCCGGATGAAGGCGCGTTTGGCTGTCGTAGCCCTCGAGATGACCGTTGCACGTAGCGGTGGCGATGTGGCCGAATGGGTGGTACAAAGCGGCAGGGAGTCGCAAGCCGTATTCAACCGGTCGAAGAAGTTTACGCGGGCACTGGCCCGTCACGGCCTGGCCGGGTCGATGGGACGAGTCAGCGCGGCCGGCGATAGCGCGGCTATGGAATCGTTCTTCGTTCTGGTGCAGAAGAACGTGCTCGACCGTCGCCGGTGGGTGAGTCGGGACCAGTTGAGAATCGCGATCTTGACCTGGATCGAGGGGATGTGTCACCGGCGTCGTCGGAAAACCCGGTCGGGTCGTTTGACACCAATCGAGTACAAGGCAATTAGTGAGTCACCTGCACTCGCAGCGTGACACCCCGATTGGCACCTCTCATTGCAACAGTCCCCTTAACTAACAGCCCCCTGGAGCGAGGCTTCAACAGCCGGCATATAGTGTGAGTGTCTAACGCGATCTCAGAGCAGGGAGACGACTGAACATGCCTCGTCATTGGGTGCGCTTTGAAGGAGCTTCCACGCTGCGTCGTCAGCGACAAATCTAGTTAGACGATGTGCCTCGAGATCCGGTCCATCGGGTCAGGTACGCCGTTAGAGATGTGGACGTCGTAATGGGCAGGCGTGTATTTGACGCTGCGGGTATCGACGATAAAGGAGGTTGCTCTGGAAAGTCCTGTTCAAACTGCTGATAGTGAAGGAGAAATGTAGGAAGGGATGGCAGCGAAGACCACGTGCAATCTCTGACTCTAGTAACTGGACGTCGTCGCGAGTGCCGCAACGAGCGCATACATCGAGTCTGATCACGCCAGTCTTAGATAGTCGTAGTTGGTGAGCGTCTGGACCGCGTTGCGATAGTAGCGGATCGACTCTGCCGCACGGCATAAGCGCTCAGTGAGCGGTTCGCAACAGATACGAACGTTGGCAGATGTCCCAAGCACGATGATAAGACGTGCTGCGGACTCGAACCCGAGATGTCCGTTCGAGGATCTCTGCGACGACTAATATTCAGTCTTATACCGGTTGACGCTGTGGCATAGGATTGATGCTCGATTTTGGGTGAGCCGGCCTGGGATATAGGAGTCAGGTATGAAACGTTCCGGTGCTTTCGTCAGCCTCGAGCGATTCTGGGCCGCCTCTGGCGAGTCCTACGAGCTGACACAGGAGGGCTGGCTGGCCGAGCCTTCCGCTGGTGCGTTTTATTCGATTAACCCTCGCATATCTCCCACCCGAGATCTTGCTAGTGCTCGGTGCCTTGTGTTGTTAGGTGAGCCCGGCATAGGCAAGACCAGTGCGCTCAACGGGGGACGCGAGTTCCAGCCCGATCCGGGCATTCCGGTTCAGCATTTTGACTTGGGATCCTTCAGCAGCGAAGAGCGGCTAGTGGCCCGTGTCTTCGAGAGCGCCGAGCTCACGGTGTGGAGCAGGGGACGCGGCGAGCTGTGCCTGAGCCTTGACGGTTTCGACGAGGCACATGACCGCATTGAGACTCTGCCGCGCCTTCTCGTCGACTTTCTCAACCAATGCGACTGCTCTCGGCTATACCTGCGGGTCGCGTGCCGAACTGCGAGCTGGCCAGCATTCCTGCGGGAGGTGCTGGAGGAAGGGTTTGGCAAAGAAGGCGTCCAGGTTCGGGAGCTGCTGCCGCTACGACGCGACGACGCCGCAACGCTCCTTCGAGCAGCCGGCGTTGATCCGATCGGCGTCTTGACAGCGGTTGAAGCCGCCCGTGTTGTACCACTTGCTGCGCGACCGTTGACACTGAATCTGCTGCGCGCCTCGATCGACCCCGCCGGAGGGCTCCCGCAAAGCGCCTCAGAGCTGTATGACAAGGGTCTTCTGGCATTGGCCGACGAGATGAATCCGATGCGGCACGGCGCAGGCTTCGCCGCGGGCAGCGCCACCGAAAGACTCAGGGTTGCATCGCGAATTGCGGCGATCTCGACCTTCGGGGGTCGGCCGTCAATCTGGATAGGCCACATCGCCGAGGCTGAAGACGCCACGATCACCGTCGACGAGTGCCTGCCAACGGGTTTCGTCGCACAGGCGCACGCGACCTCCTCGGAAGTCGTTGATACGACACTGCGAACGGGTCTGTTCACGGGCAACGGTGAGTCTCGGCTGGGATGGGCACATGCAACATTCGCCGACTACCTGACGGTGCGGTGGATGATTGAAAGCTCGCTCGGTGACCAGCAGATCGAGTCTCTACTGTTCGCCGACGACGGGCAGATCTACCCGCGAGTGCGGTCGGTCGCCGCATGGCTAGTCGCAATGATGCCGACTCGGTTCCGCTGCTTCATCACCCGCGACCCCCAGGCATTTCTTCAGAACGCAGACATCCCGGAGGAGGCGCTAAGGGCCGAGCTGGTCGACGCGCTCTTCACAGAGGCGCGCGCCGGCACATTCTACGACGAGTACAACCTCGACTTGACCGGACTTGGCCACTCAGGGCTGGCTATTCAGGTTCGTCAAGCGCTCTCGGACCAAAGTGACGAAGCCCGACGACTCGCCCTGCGCATCGCTCGCCAATGCCTACTCACTGAGCTTGTCCCAGACTTAGTCGCCCTCGCGCTGGACCCGACAGCCGAGGTGAGTCTGCGGGTATCGGCAGCGCTGAATGTGCGTGACCTCTCTGAGGAAAGCCCAAGCAGGGCACTGGTCGGGTTACTCAAGTCATCCGGAACAAGCCGCGAGGAGAGCAGTCCTATTCACCATGAGCTCGAGGGCGCAGTATTGATGGCCTCTTGGCCGCACGCCATCACCACTGCAGATGTCTTCGCGTTGCTTGGCCCACGTCATCCCCGCAACTTCATTGGCATGTACTCCATGTTCGTAAACCACTTCGCCGCGGCGCTGACGGACGCAGATCTGACGCCGGCTTGCGACTGGCTTCTCTCGAACACTGACAAGCTCAACGACAGCCGGTTCGCGGACCTGGTCAACGCCGTCACTGGCTTGTGCATCCGCCACCTCGACGACCTGCGCGCTCGCCAGGCGCTGCGACACGTGGCGTTTCAACACGCGGAAGACTACGAGCCGCTGTTCGGCGAGCATACGTTCGACCAGGCTCCAGAGCTAAACGACGACCAGCGACGAGAAATAGCGCTCGTGCTCCTGGCCGAGGCAACTGAGGAACAGACCTGGGCCATGTGCGATCACCTGTCGAATCACGGGCTACGTCTGCTCTCGGAGGCCGATCTTGAATGGCTCATCGATCAATATGGAGCTGCCGACGGGACTCTTCGCACCAACATCGCCACCGCGATGCACTACCTGATCCGACCAGAGCTCGTGGCACACAGCGACCTGGTGCTGAGCCTGTCGGACACTGACCCGGCGGCGGAAGTCTTCAGCTCCTGGCGCCGTGTAGTGCTGCTCTCCTCACCGGAGGCGGCCCAGGCACGCGCTCAATGGGCTCAGTGGGCCGACCGTCGAAGGGAGCTAGAGGAACGGAAAGCAGCCGAGACGACGGACTCCTGGGTCAACCCAAAGATCGCCACGCTCGCGCAGCGCGCTCTCAGCGGCGACGTCGAGGCGTACTGGTGCGCCGTGCGCCTGGTGGCGGTACGACCCGGCGCGCAGCGATTCATGAACGAGTTTCAGCCTGACCTCACCGCTCATCCACGATGGAAGACCCTCCCCGCGACCACGCAGACCGACCTCATTGCGGCATCGGCCAACTATCTGCGCGACGGACGGTGCGAACCTGATCGCTGGTTGGCCAAAGATGTCATCTTCCACCCCGCGCGGGCGGGCTACCGCGCCCTGGTACTCCTGCTCCGAGAACGACCTGCCACGCTCGCCGCTCTCCCGCCCGCTGTCTGGCAGGAATGGGCTCCGATCATCATCGCTTGGACCGGTACGGTTAACGGCGCCAACCCGGACGACAAGACCACTCTGATCGAATTGGCCGCCAAGCACGCGCGCCCCGAGATGGTCTCGACACTGCTTACACTCATCGACCGTGACATTGCCGAGCAGAAGCACGTCTTCGCAACAACCGAGTTGGCCGCGCTCATGTCGGAAGGCCTCGCCAGCGAGTTGACCTCAAGGCTGGATAGGGCGACAGCCAAGGAAACCCGAGACAGCCTGCTCGATTCCCTTCTCACAGGCGGGTGGATAAGTCTGGTCGAACCCGCGCTGCTCAGCTGGATCGGCGACACGGAGCGGACCAATAACCCCGATCGTGCGGCAGATGCGGCCATGAGGCTGCTCCTACACGCCCCCACAGCCGGATGGCCACGCCTACGGACGCTGCTGGAAACCGATCCGGAGTTCATCAAGAAGGTGTTCCTCGCGAACCGTTTCGCCCACGACCGCAAGATGCCCGACCTAGATGACGCCGGCCTTGGCGACCTGTACCTCCACCTCCGCGAGCTCTTCCCTCCCGCAGAGGACCCACAGTCCGACGATGTTCACTGGGTCGGCCCGCGGGAGGCTCTTGCAAACTGGCGCGATGCGCTGCTCGAAAGACTCCGGCTTAGAGGCACCACCAGCGCCGTTCGAGCCATCCAGGAAATTTGCGATGCCCTGCCGGAGGAGCCTTGGCTGAAGCGAGTCCTGATCGATGCCAAGCGGACCCTCCGTGATCAGTCCTGGCAGCCGCTCAACCCGCACGAGCTGGATCAACTTGCAGCTAATCAATCAGTGCGATTGATGCGCACGGACGCTGACCTTCAGAACGCCGTACTCCTGGCCCTGGAAGGTATCCAGGCCCGCCTCCAGTGCGACACTCCATCTGCTCCGCTCTTATGGGATACGTACGCGGCGCGGCCCAAGACCGAAGAGGAGATCTCCGACTACCTGGCCATCGAACTGAACAACAGGCTCGGCCATGCGGGTGCGGTCGTCAACCGCGAAGTCCAGGTTCGCCGTATCAAGCTGTCCGGGCTGCCCGAACGTACCGACCTCCGCTTCGAAGCCATCCCGACAAACGCCGCACTAGAGGGGACGACCTCCGTGAAGATTCCCGGTGAGGTGAAGGGGGTCTGGAACGCCGGAGCAATTGATTCGATCAGCAGCCAGCTCGTCGAGCGCTACATGGCAGACTTCCAAACCGAATACGGCATCTACATCGTCGTTTGGTTCGACCAAGAACCATGGGCTGACAGTTCTGATCGGCGTCGGAGCACCGCAGCTCGTTTTGCTGGCATAGACGATCTACGTGCTCAACTGGATGACGCCGCGGCGGTGGCAGGAGGAAAAGTTGCCGTCGTAGTCCTCGACGCTTCGCTTCGGCGAGGAGCCTGAGAACTCGATCGCACGGACAGCAAGGATGGCACCCGTCGGCCGGATCGCTCGGCTCTGGCAGTCTAATCGACGCGGTGTCCGGCCGTGATCGCGGCTGACTAAGACTCCAGGTCGAAAGTGAAACGGGGCATGTCGTCGCTCTCATCGCACGTGAACGGCGGGGTCCCGGGGCGTTGTCGTGGATGCTCGAAACACTGCAGCGAACGTCGTCGAACTCAGCTATCGAGGCCCGTCCGGCCTTCGCTCGTGGCGGCGGCGTATGAATGCCAGATCAAGCACGGCTTTTCTCGAGAAAATGTAAGGGGCATTGCAGCGAAGACTACGTTGTGGACGCCGTAACGGAGGAATCGTGGCCATTGCTTACTCATCCCAATCAGCCGCCACAGATCGCTACCAATCGACTACAAGCAACCCAAGCGAACCGCCCGGTTCCCTGTAAACGCAAGGGAATCCGCGAGTTCCCGAGACGATCGGCGGAGACCGGAAACTGTCCGGAGCCTCCAAGGGATCGCAGGTTCAATTTCCATGGGCACCTCTCGCCCCAATACCTCACCCGTTCCCGCGCAACCACTCCAACACTTGCCCGGCATGCTCATTCGGCGGGAAGATCGGGTAGAAGACGTGCTCGATCACGCCATCGCGGATGATCAATGTCAGACGCGCGTAGAGACTCTCGCGACTTGGGGCGGAGAACGTCGGCAGGTTCAGCACCTTGCCCAGGGCGAACGCCTCGTCGGAGATCATCGGGAAAGGTAGCCGCAGACGGTCGACGACTTCGGCCTGGTAGACGGGGTCCTGACTCGAAAGTCCGTAGACCAGCTCTGCCCCCGCTGACTTCAGATCGTCGAAGTGGTCGCGGAAGTTGCAGGCCTCCGTCGAACAGCCGCGCGCTCCGGGGATCGAATCCCAGCCGTCCGGCAGATCCACACCAGGACGGCCGGTGAGAGGGTACAGATAGATGACAACCCTGCCTGGTCCGAGGTTGCCAAGCTTAATGCTGCCGCCGTCGCTGCTCGGCAGAGTCAGGTCCGGTATGGCGGTTCCGGGCAAGTGATCGGCGGCCCCATCATCCTCGGGAACCGGCAGGCCATCGGGGAGGGTCGTGTAGTCAGTCATCGTGTTCTTCTCCTTGTCGAATCCGCGTGCGGCGCTCTGATCAAGCCGTGCGACCAGCCGCGCACGATGGGCGGTGAGCGAGGCGACGAGACGGTCGATCTCGTTGATGCTGCGGCGGTACTCCGCCAAAGACGACACGCAGTCGTCGCTGTGCTCGCTACCGAGCTTCAGACACTCGACGAACGGGCGTGTGGCCCGGACGCTGATCCCGGCGGCGGACAGATCGTGGATCTCTGCGAGGATCCGCACGTGGTCCTCGCCGTAGTCCCGGTAGCCGTTCGCGTTGCGCTCGGGACTCAACAGCCCCAGACGCTCGTAGTAGCGCACGGCTTTCACCGTCACACCGGCCCTCCGGGCAGCCTCTCCGATTCGCATCGTCACCTCCGAGAAGAACGTTAGACCTTGCCCTGCGGGTCAAGGTCAACTCTTGCAGGTGACCGTCTCGCGGCGCTTCCACTGCTTTCGCATCGTCTGAGCTGACTTCCCGGGAACCGCAATTAGCCTGGGAGTATGGATGAGACGAGCGGAAAGACCGGGCCCAGCCAACTGGACGCGAACGACTACGATGCCTTCGCAGAGGCCTACGCCAAAGAGAACGACGGCAGTCTCGCCAACGCCTACCACGAACGCCCCGCCATGCTCGCCCTGGCCGGAGAGGTGGCCGGCCGCAGCATCCTCGATGTCGGCTGCGGTTCGGGAGCCCTGTCCGAGGCTCTGCGTGAGCGCGGCGCCTCCGTCACGGGCATCGATGCCAGCGCCGGGATGCTCGCCTTGGCCAGGCTGCGCCTCGGTGAGGATATCGAACTGTATCGGGTCGACCTCAACGATCCACTGCCCTTCGACGACGGCATGTTCGACGATGCGATCGCCTCACTGGTTCTGCACTATCTGGAGGACTGGGAACCGGCGCTGGCCGAGCTACGCAGGGTTCTGCGGCCTGGCGGTCGTCTGCTCGTCTCCGTCGACCACCCCATCATCGCCTATACGATCCGCGAGCCTCGTCCGGACTATTTCGCCACCACCAGCTACGAGTTCGACTGGGAGTTCGGCGGTCGGCGCGTTCCGATGCGGTTCTGGCGCAGGTCGCTGCAGGAGATGCTCGATGCCTTCGCCTCGGCGGGGTTCCTCATCAGGACCATCACCGAACCGCAGCCCCTGCCGGAGGCCCGCAATCGTCATCCCGAGGACTTTGCCCACTTATCGACATCGCCGGGTTTCCTCTTCTTCGCCCTCGAATCCTGAGCCTCTACCGGGGACCCGGGCGACCAGATGCCCGCACGGATAGATGCACTCAGGCGTCGCGTCCCACGGGTCGGGCTCGTACTTCTCGCCCGATGCGCGGATGAAATCGTAGTCGAGCGACCGAGAGAAGCGTGCATCCACTCCCGGGTGGGAGACTGGTCGCATGATGCAGCAGGCAACCGAAGTGACTCGCCCCCAGGCGAGCGGTCGAGCGACGAGCATCGCCGCGCTGCTCTTTGCGATCGCGGCGGTGGTCGTCTGGTTCCCAGGGTTCGTCTTCGTGGTCCTCGACGGTCTCTCCGGCCTCGGGGCTTCGTCGGAGGGCGGCCCTCCCTACGATGCCCAGCACCTGCTGCCAGGGCTCGTGCTCACGAGCGTCGCGCCGTTCGTGCTCGGGGGTGTCGCTCTCGTCCTCGGCCTCATCGGCAGACGCCGGGCCCCTCGAGCCGCAGGCACGTCGAGAATGGCCACGTCCGCGATGGCGATGGGCGGGATCGCGTCCGGCCTCGGACTGCTCTGGATTCTCCTCGACCTCGCGACAGACCGATTCAGTTACGCGCTCTCGGTGCTCTGATCGCGATCGGCACCGCGCGGTGCTCGAGCGAAGTGGTGCCGTCTGCTCTCTCCATGCAGGATCGCGACAAACAGCGATAAGAACAGCACAGAGGAACAACCTAGAGAGCCGGGTCGGTCCCGGGGGTACCCAGCGACCGAGGGATCTGACTGGCTGTATTTGAGCTGACGTTTCGGGAAGCGATCCGCACGGTCGACAGGCCCCGGTGCGCAAGCATCTCGGTGAGCTGCCTATGCCTGCTTCTGCCGATCATCAGCAAGGTGTTCGGCCGCTCGAAGATCAAGCGGCAGGAGAAGGAGTTCGTGTCATGAGCATTCTGGTGGGGCATGGGGCGACGCTGCGAGTGGCAGCGTCGCCCCGGCGACGGTGATAGCGGCTCCCTGCGCCACGATGCGGCGACGCAGGGAGCCTGAGCTCAGAACCAGCCGATGACGACCTGGATGGTCACCCAGATCGTCAGCAGGGTGGTGAGCACGAGGACGATGTTCTCGAAGATGTTCGCTCGGTGCTCCCCGAAATTGCTCTTCCTGTTGGCGAGGATGAGCAGACCGATGGCGACCAGCGGCACGATGATCGCCTGCAGCCCGGTGACGAAGACCGCCATGGTGACGAAGCCCGGCATGCCCGGAAATGCCCAGATGATCGGCGAGATGAGGATGAAGAGGCTGAGCCACTTGAAGCTCGGATCGTCCTCGAGGCGGCTTCCGTAGCGTTCGCGCCGGGCGGGCCGCACGATGTGCATGCAGTCGACGATGACTTTGGGGAAGCCGTTGGCGAAGCCGACGACGCTGCTGTAGAGGATTCCGAACGCGCCGAGATAGAAGACGATTCCGCCGATGGTTCCGAGGTGTATCGACAGCGCTTGGGAGATGTCATCGAGGTTGGTGACCTCAATGCCGTTCGGCCGCAGGATCTCGGCACCGACGACCCAGATCGAGAGGCTGATGACGATGGCAGACGAAATCCCGAACAGGATGTCGTTGCGCTGGAGCTTCTTGTAGCTGATGCCTCTCCAGCCCTTGTCGCGAACGTAGTAGGGGTAGAGGAAGTTCGCCATCGAGCCGGCGACTGCTCCGATCAATGACAATGCCACGGCGAAGACGCCGATCGCTCCGGTGTTGTCGGGGATTCCGAACCCGATGGTGCCGCGAACGATCTCACCGACATCGGGAACACTGTAGATCGCAAGTCCGAGGAACACCACCGTCATCATGGCCAGGAGCAGCTTCATGATGTTCTCGATCGTCTTGTAGACGTTCTTGCCGATCACGAAGATGCTGGCGACGACGAGGACACATGACCAGAGGAACGGATCGCCGATGGTGATGATCTTCGCCAGAGCCTCGCCGGCACCGCGAACCATATAGCCGTTGAGCAGGTGACCGCTGATGAGTGCGGCGATGCCGATGGCCCAGGGGTACCAGCGGGCGACATCGTTGTAGCCCTCGATGATCGACTGGTTCTTCAGGTTGAGGACCTGATAGCGGCCCATGATGTTGACGATGACGAATCGGATGAGCAGGGAGGCGGCAAGCAGCCACATGAGGTTGTAGCCGTAGTTCGACCCCGACACCGAGGCGGTGACGAGATCCCCGGCCCCCATCATCGCGAGGACGGCGATGATGCCGGGGCCGAATTCGCGGAGGCTTCCGAGGATTCCTCTCTTTCTCGGGGCGCCTGCGCCGGTGTCTGTCTCGGTCTGAGCATCGTTGCTCGGGGAACTCATATGTATTGGATCCTTTCGGCGGGTCCGGTCAGATCACCAGCGCGGAGCCAGTGCCTGGTAGTCAGGGTCGAGCTTCTGCATGTAGCCGGTGTCGTCGCGATTTCTGATTCCGCAGTCGAGGTAGCGCTGGTGCAGGGCGGCGAGTCTGTCTCGGTTCAGCTCCACGCCCAGCCCGGGTGCTTTCGGCACCTCCAGGCTTCCGCCTTCGAAGTGGAACGGGGCACCGGCGACGACATCGTCCTCGGGGTTCTTCCACGGCCAATGGGTGTCGCAGGCGAAGTCGATGTTCTGAGTCGACCCGGCCAAATGGAGCATGGCCGCGAGGCTGATGCCCAGGTGCGAATTCGAATGCATCGACAAAGACATTCCGAAGGTCTCGGCGATGCCTGCCAGCATGCTCGACCTGCGCAGCCCTCCCCAGAAATGGTGATCGGAGAGGATGATGTCGATGCTGCCTGCCGCGATCGCCTCCGGCAGCTGAGCGAAGGCGACGACGCACATGTTCGTCGCCAGCGGCATGGAGGCCGAGGAGCGGACCTCGGCCATCCCCGTGATACCCGGCGTCGGGTCCTCGAGGTATTCGAGCGTTGAGGCCAGACGCTCGGCAACGCGGTTCGACGTCTCGACCGTCCAGGCGGCATTGGGGTCGATTCGCAGCGGCACCTCGGGGAATCGGGTCGCAAGAGCCTCGATGGCTTCCGCTTCCTGATCCGGGGCGAAGACGCCTCCTTTGAGCTTGAGAGCCCTGAATCCGTATTCGGAGACCATCTTCTCGGCCTGCCGGACGATGCCGGCGGGATCGAGAGCCTCACCCCACCGGTCATCGGCATGTCCCGGATGCCCGGCCCATTTGTAGAACAGGTAGCCGCTGAAGTCGACCCGCTCGCGCACGCGACCGCCGAGAAGCTCGGAGACGGGCAGACCGAGTTTCTTGCCCTGCAGATCGAGGAGTGCCACCTCGAACGGTGAGAAGACACGATCGAGAGTGGAGGAATCGGTGATCATTCCGCTCATCCCGTGCCCACCGGCGCTGGAATCCTTGGCCAGAGCCTCGTCGACTCTGGTGCGCGCGTGGTTGATGTCGAAGATGTCCGTGCCGATGAGTGCCTCGGCTGCGAGGGTCAGTCGCGCCTGGTGAGCCTCATCGCCGTATGTCTCGCCAAGTCCGTAGGTGCCGGAGTCGGTGATGACTTCGACGATGGTGCGGATGGCGAAGGGCTCATGGACTCCCACCGCATTGAGCAGGGGCGGGTCGGCGAAGGCCACCGGGGTGATGGAGATATCGACGATGCGCTCGCGTGAGGTCGGTGTTCCTGTCATTGCAGTGTTGTCCTCAGCCGATCGTCACGGTCTCGACTGTCCAGGCACGCGCTTGATCACTGAGCGTGATTCCCAGACCGGGGCGGTCGGGCACGATCATCCGACCGTCCTTGGTCTCAAGCCGCTCGTTGAACAGCGGGTCGAGCCAATCGAAGTGCTCGACCCAGGTCTCCCGCGGGTAGCACGCGGCCAGATGAAGGTGGATCTCCATCGCGAAATGCGGGGCGATGTCGAGTGCCGCCTCATCGGCCAGCGTGAGCAGGCGCATGAATTGCGTGATGCCGCCGACTCGCGGCGCATCGGGCTGGACGATGTCGCAGGCCCGGGCATCGATGAGTGCACGGTGCTCGGCGACGGAGCTGAGCATCTCACCGGTGGCGATCGGGGTGTCCAGGGTGCGGGTCAGTCGGGCATGTCCCTCCACGTCATAGGCATCGAGGGGTTCCTCGATCCAGACGAGGTCGAGGTCATCGAAGGCCCGCCCCATGCGCAGAGCGGTAGCTCTGTCCCATTGCTGATTGGCATCGACCATCAGCGGTGCATCGCCGATGTGCTCGCGCACCGCGCTCACGCGTCGAATGTCCTCTGCGCTGTCGGGCAGGCCGACCTTGATCTTGATTCCGCCGATGCCGTCGGCAAGCGATTTCGACGCACGGTCCTTCACCTCGTCGATGGAGGCGTTGAGGAAGCCGCCGGAGGTGTTGTACGTCCGGACCGAATCCCGGTGGCTGCCGAGGAACTTGGCCAGGGGGAGATCCGCGCGCTTGGCCTTGAGGTCGTAGAGGGCGATGTCGATGGCGGCGAGCGCCTGGGTGGCCAGTCCTGAGCGACCGACCGAGGCCCCCGCCCACAGCAGCTTCGTGTAGAGCTTGGCGATGTCGTTGGGATCCTCGCCGAGGGCCGCCTCGGCGATCTCCTTGGCGTGGGCGTACTGGGCGGGACCGCCGGCGCGCTTCGAGTAGCTGAAGCCGATCCCCGAGTTCCCCTCTGCGGTCGTGATCTCGGCGAAGAGCATCGCCACCTCGGTCATCGGCTTCTGCCGCCCGGTGAAGACCTTGGCATCCGAGATCGGCACCTCCAAGGGCAGTCGGATCGATGACAGGGTGATCGACGTGATCGCATCGGGATGGTACGCCATATGTGCTCCTCAGAAATGCCGATTCGAAGTCGATCTCGTCACGGCAATCGGCGGTGCCCGAACGAGTCGTGTGCCGACACCATGACATACGTGTTCGCCCGCAGAGGCCAATACCTTTAATGCATGAACTGATATCGAATGGGGCTTAGACAGGCATCACAGAGGACCCTAGAGTCACTTCCGAATCACCTCAATCGAAGATGTCAGAAAAGGAAGCACCATGGCCCAATTCTCCCCTCAGGAACTGGCGACACATCTGAAGAACGGTCTGCTCTCGTTCCCCGCCACGGCCTTCAACTCGGACCTCAGCATTGACGAGGATCGCTACCGTGACCACATCGCCTGGCAGTCCAGCTACGAGGTTGCCGGCCTGTTCGCAGCCGGCGGCACCGGTGAGGGCTTCAGCCTGAGCCCCGACGAAGCAGCCCGAGTGGTCTCCCTGGCCGTCGCCGAATCCCGGCCCGAAGTACCGGTCCTGGCATCCGCGGCGGGACCGACCGTGCAGGCGGTGCGCAACGTCAAGGACGCGGAAGCGGCCGGGGCCGAAGGTGTCCTGGTGCTCCCGCCCTACCTCACCGAATGCGATCAGGACGGCCTCTACCGCCACGTCGCCGCGATCTGCGAAGCGACGAACATCGGCGTCATCGTCTACAACCGCGCCAACGCGATCTACTCCGCCGAAACCGTCGCCCGCCTCGCCGACAACCATGCGAACTTCATCGGCTTCAAGGACGCCATCGGCGACATCGAGCACCTGACCAAGGTCTATGCGAAGAACGGCGACCGCCTCTTCTACCTCGGCGGGCTGCCGACGGCCGAGACCTTCGCCCTCCCGCTCCTCCAGTTGGGGATGAGCACCTACTCCTCGGCGATGTTCAACTTCGTCCCCGAGTTCGCTCTCGACTTCTATGCCGATGTGCGAGAACAGAATCGCACTGCGGTCACGGAGAAGCTCAATCGCTTCGTCCTGCCCTACCTCGACATCCGCGATCGCGGAAAGGGATTCGGCGTCTCCATCGTCAAGGGCGGCCTCAAGGCCATCGGACACGACAGCGGACCAGTGCGACCACCGCTGACCGACCTCAGCGAAAAGGACATCGCTGACCTCGGCGCGCTCATCGACGCCGCCGGAATCCGTCCCGCCACAGCCGAGAAGATCGGAGCCTGATCGCCAATGACAGAACTCACCGGCCAGTCCCTCATCGCCGGCGCCCAGCTCGCCGGCAACGGCGGCTCCACACGGGCCGTCGACCCCTCCACAGGGGAGAAGCTCGCCCCCGACTACAGTTTCCTCGACTCCACTCAGGTCGATGAGGCGATCGCGGCGGCGGCCGCGGCCTTCTCCTCATATCGCAGCACGACCCCCGAGGCCAGAAGCCGCTTCCTCGACGCGATCGCCGCGAACATCGAAGCGGTCCGGGAACCGCTGGTCGAGCGGGCGATGTCCGAGACCGGGCTTCCGCAGGCACGGCTGACCGGAGAGGTCGGCCGCACCGTCGGACAGCTGCGCCTCTTCGCCGAGGTGGTCCGCACCGGGAACCACCACGGTGCCCGCATCGACCCGGCCCTTCCCGACCGGACCCCTGCGCCGCGACTCGACATCCGGCAGCGCCGAGTTCCGCTGGGACCCGTCGTCGTCTTCGGAGCCAGCAACTTCCCCCTGGCCTTCTCCGTTGCCGGCGGCGACACCGCCTCGGCTCTGGCCGCAGGCTGCCCCGTGATCGTCAAGGCCCACAATGCGCACCCGGGCACCGGCGAAATCGTCGGCCGGGCAATCGCCCGAGCCGCCGAAGAGACCGGGATCGACAGCGGAGTCTTCTCGCTCGTCTACGGGCCGGGCTCCTCCGTCGGTCAGCAGCTGGCCGCTGACCCGCGCATCGCGGCCATCGGATTCACCGGTTCGCGCACCGGCGGACTCGCACTCGCCGCCACCGCGGCTGCTCGTCCCGTGCCCATCCCCGTCTATGCCGAGATGAGCTCGATCAACCCGGTGATCCTCCTCGAAGGCGCACTGGGCGACGAGGGGACCGGAGCCCAGGGGCTCGCCGCGCAGTTCGTCACGTCGCTGACCGGATCGAGCGGTCAGCTGTGCACAGCCCCCGGGCTGGTGCTGGTTCCGACCGGAGCCGCCGGCGACGCATTCGTCGCCGCCACGGCCGAACTGCTGCGCGAGCAGTCCGGGCAGACGATGCTCACCCCCTCGATCGCCGAGGCGTTCGACCGAGGGGTTTCGAAGCTCGCCGCTCAGGACGACGTCACCGAGGTGGCCCAGGGCCAGCCGGGTCAGGAAGCCAATGCTCCCGCACCTGTCGTGTTCACCGCCTCGGCGGCCGCGCTGAGCTCGAACAGTGTGCTCAGCGAGGAGATCTTCGGTGCCGCATCTCTGCTCGTCCGCTATGCCGATGTCGACGAGCTTGCGGCCACACTCGCAGACGTCGAAGGACAGCTGACGACGACCATTCACGCTGCAAAGTCCGACCACGAGGCGGCAGGCCGACTGCTTCCCACACTTGAAGACCTCTGCGGTCGAATCCTCTTCAACGGATGGCCGACGGGAGTCGAGGTCGGACACGCGATGGTCCACGGCGGGCCGTTCCCGGCGACCTCGGCTCCGGCGACAACCTCGGTGGGCAGCCTCGCCATCGACAGGTTCCTCCGGCCGGTCGCGTATCAGGCGATTCCCGCCTCGCTGCTGCCCGAGCCGGTGCAGGATGAGAACCCCTGGTCGGTCGTGCAGATGATCGACGGAACGGTGAGATAGAGACATGGGCGAAACGGTTCGACCGACCATCGCCGCCGTTCGCGTCGTCCCCGTGGCCGGGCGCGACTCGATGCTGCTCAACCTCTCCGGGGCACACGGGCCCTACTTCACCCGCAACATCGTTCTCGTCACCGACAGCGATGGACGGACGGGGCTCGGTGAGGTTCCCGGCGGAGAGAACATCAAGTCAGCAATCGAAGAGGCCGGAGGAGAGCTGATCGGTCGCCCGGTGGCTCTGGTCAATCGGATCGTGTCCGAGCTGCACGGGAAGTTCGCCGCAGTCGACGCCGGAGGCCGAGGCAACCAGACCTTCGATCTGCGCGTCGGCGTGCACGCGACCGCCGCGCTCGAGTCCGCGCTGCTCGACCTCCTCGGACAGTTCCTCGGGCTGCCGGTGGCAGACCTGCTCGCCGCAGGCCAGCAGCGAGACGCCGTGCCGATGCTCGGGTATCTCTTCTACGTCGGCAACCCGGACGCCACCGATCTCGACTACCTGCGTGAGCCTGAGGCTACCGGCTGGGATCGGCTGCGTCGCGAAGAGGCGCTGACCCCGGAATCGATCGTCACCCTCGCCGAGGCGGCTGCCGAGAAATACGGGTTCAAGGACTTCAAGCTCAAGGGAGGTGTGCTCGCCGGCGACCGTGAGGTCGACACCGTCACCGCGCTCGCCGAGCGCTTCCCGGACGCTCGGATCACCCTCGACCCCAATGGCGGCTGGCTGCTCGAGGACGCCATCCGCTATGGGCATGCACTCAACGGCGTCGTCGCCTACGCCGAGGATCCCTGCGGCCCCGAGGGTCGCTTCTCCGGGCGCGAAGTGATGGCCGAGTTCCGTCGTGCCACCGGGCTGCGGACGGCGACGAACATGATCGCCACGGACTGGCGGGAGATGGCCCACGCGATCCGTGAGTCATCTGTCGACATCCCCTTGGCCGATCCGCACTTCTGGACGATGTCCGGCTCTCACCGAGTCTCCCAGATGTGCCACGACTTCGGTCTCACCTGGGGTTCGCACTCGAACAACCACTTCGATGTCTCCCTGGCCATGTTCACCCATGTCGGTGCCGCCGCCCCAGGCGAGATCACCGCGCTCGACACCCACTGGATCTGGCAGGACGGTCAGGAGCTGACAACCGAGCCGCTGCGGATCGTCGACGGCGAGATCGCTGTACCGCAGACACCGGGCCTCGGCGTGACGATCGACGAGGACAAACTGGCCGCGGCCCACGAACTCTACGTCGAACACGGTCTGGGATCGCGCGACGATTCGGTGGCCATGCAGTACCTGGTCCCCGGATGGTCCTTCGACGCGAAACGACCCTGCCTGGTCCGGTGAGACGCGTGCGGTGCAGCCTGCTGACCGCCTCCGCGCCCGAGAAGTGCACTGAATGAGTCAGGATGCACCGGTTGCAACCGGTGCATCCTGACTGAATCGGTGCAGAGCGGCCCGGCCACCCGCGAACGCCGCCCGCTTCAACTCACCCAGAGTGCGAGCACGCAGGCGGGCACGAGGACGATGACGAGGAGCAGTCCGAACCGGGCGTAGCGACGCCAAGAGATGTCCACGTCGAGACTCGTCAGCCGCTGATGCCACAGCAGGGTCGCCAGCGATGCCCACGGTGAGATCAGCGGGGCCAGGTTGACGCCGATGAGCAGGGCGCCCATGCGCAGCGGGGACTCGGCGATCGGGGTGAGTGCGAGGAATGCCGGCAGATTGTTCACCGCGTTCGCACCCAGTGCGCCGACCGCCGCCACCTGCAGCAGGCTGCCGAGGTCCTCACCTGTGCCGCTCGCCGAGGCCAGCAGCGTCCCGAATCCGTGGGCGTGGGCGGCCTCGACGAGGACGAAGAGGCTCGCCGCGAACACCAGAGTGCGCCACGGGACGAGGCTCGGGCTGAGCACTCGGGGCCTGCGGATCGCGAACGCCGCCAACAGAACGAGCGCGGCGCCTCCGGCGACGATGGCCACGTCCGCGCCCGAGATCAGCAGTGGCACGAGCAGGCCAACGACGATCATGCCGACGATGAGAAGCGGACGGTCAGCCACCTCGGCGGGGGCGGTCACCGTGTACCTGCCGGTCAGGGACCTGCGGTAGATGATCGAGAGCGCAGCGACGGTGATGACCACGGCAGTCAGGGTCGGGGCCCACAGGGCGGAGGTGAAATCACCCGGGTGCGGCCCGAAGGTATCGGCGGCGATGAGGTTCGTCAGATTGGAGACCGGGAGGAACAGGGACGCTGTGTTCGCCAGCCACACGGTGGCCAGGGCGAAGGGCAGGGGAGAGAGGCCGACCCGGCGGGCGAGGACGACGACGATCGGGGTGACGAGGACGGCCGTGGTGTCGAGTGACATGAAGGCCGTGATGAGCACGATCATGACGAGCACGAGCGACCACAGCAGGATCACACGACCCCGACCCCAGGCCGCGAGGTGCGAGGCGAGGACGGTGAAGACCCCGGCCAAGCTCGCGAGTTCGGCGACGATCGTCACCCCCAAAACGAAGGCGAGAACCGGCCCGGTGGTCGCTGCCAGCTCGCCGAGCTGCGGACCGGGCACCAGACCGGCGACCACGACAAGGAGCGCCGCGGCCGCGAGGATCCCCGTGATGATCCGGATCCAGTGCCGCCGCGTCGGACCGGACACGGAATCACTCACATGTGCAGGGTACGCCGGGGCCGCGCGAGGCACCATCCGCCGTCTGTCGTCTGCGGTGTTCCCCGCGCGCCGCACCATCCTCGGGGCGACGGCGTACCTTGGAACCATGGCGCATCCGCAGATGTTCGATGACGACGATCCGGTGCTCGCCCGGCTGCGGGCGATCGCGCTGAGCCTGCCCGAGGCCATGGAGAAGGTCTCGCACGGTCGCCCGACCTTCTTTACGAAGAAGGTCTTCGCCTACTACGGGGGTGCACGCAAGCACGTGACCGGCGAGATCGAACAGCACCCTCACTCCGTTCTCGTCCTCCTCGATCCCATGGACGCCGAGGTGATGCTCGAGCGACCGGACTCCTTCGTTCCCATGTATCTCGGTCCGACCGGGTGGATCGGCCTCGAAGTGTCAGGGCTGGACGATGAGGAGCTGCGGGAACTCATCGTCGATTCGTACCGGAACACCGCCTCGGCGAGGTTGGTCCGGCAGGTGTCGGCGGGGGAGTGAGGCTCGGGTAAGCGATGCGTCGGGATCGGTATCCACACCACCACGCGGAACATCACCCTGAGACCAACCCGCCACCGGTAAGGTCGGATCCATGAGCTCACGCATCGTCATCACCACCGACTACCTCCACTCGGGCGACACCGTCGACACGATGCTGCGTGAGCGCGGTCTCGAGCCGGTCTACTCGCCGGCAGGAGGCGGCCGCACAGACGAGGAGAAGCGAACACTCTTCACCGGAGCCGGCGGAGCGATCGCCGCAAGTGAGCCGGTCACCCGCGAGATGCTCTCCGCCGCCACCGACCTCAAGGTCCTCGCCCGCGCCGGAGTCGGCTACGACAACGTCGACCTCGACGCCGCAGCCGAACTCGGCATCCGAGTCTGCAATACTCCTGAGGTCAACCATCACGCCGTCGCCGAGATGGCACTCGCCCTCATGCTCGCCAGCGCCCGCCGCCTCGCGACCGTACTGAGCGGAGTCGCCTCCGGCGGATGGCCGCGGGAAGCCGGGACCGAACTGCGAGGGAAGACGCTCGGAGTCATCGGCTATGGCCCCAGCGGCCGAGCAATCGCCGCACTCGGCACAGCCCTGGGCATGCAGGTTCTCGTGTCCACAGGCCACCCCGACGTCGACCCCGCCTCCGGGATCGACTTCGCGGACTTCGACACGACGGTGAAGGCCGCCGACTACCTCACCCTCCATGCCCGGGCCACCGGCACCCCGGTCATCGACGCCGAGACCCTGGCGGCAATGAAGGACACGGCCGTCCTCATCAACACCTCCCGTGGTTCACTCGTCGACGAAACTGCCCTGGTCAGCGCCCTACGCTCGGGGCAGATCGCCGGTGCCGGACTTGACGTCCTCGAGCGCGAACCCATCATCGAAGACAACCCGCTGCGGACCATGGACTCCGTCGTCATCACATCCCACCTCGCCGGGCAGACCGTCGAAGCGCGCGAACGCGCCGGAATCGCCGCAGCCCAAGCAGTCATCGACGTCTTTGAAGGGCGGGAGCCGCGCGGGTTCGTCGTGTGAGGAGCGGTTTCACAACGAAGAGCAGAACCAGCCCCACCGCCACCAGAATCAGCCCGGCGAGTAATCCGTAGAAGGGGAACCCGTACTGCGTCACCGAGAACTCCTCACCGGAGACGGTGTCCCCGCTGCAGGTGAGGCTGGGAAGCAGGTAACTGGCAGTCACGGAGAATCCCAACGCCTCTTCGCCGCCGACGTCTCCCGGGCAGATCCCGAATCCATCGGACTTCGACGCCGAATACCACTGCAGATACTGGCCGAGCAGCATCAGCGGAAGCAGGAAGGCCCCGACCCCGATGAGGCGTAGCGGCCACCGATCCCGACAGGGTTCGGAGAACGGCGAGCGGTACAACGTGACCAGCCTGGTCACCGTGAACGCCAGCAGTACGCCGAGGAGGACCGCGAAGCCCAGCGCCGCGAGCCCGGCCGACATGACGAACATCGCCGAGGTGACCCCAGAGTATTCGATCATCGAGTAGCCGCCGTCGTGGGTCGAGGCGAAACAGGTGAAACCGAAAGGGGCGCGATCGACGAGTTCCACCGCGTCCGGATCGGCACCGAAGTCGTCGATCAGATCAGAGCAAGTCTCGGCAACACCGCGAGACTGAGCCACCGACGTCGAGATCCACGAAGTCACCCACTGCGCCACGTGGAGAAGCAGAGCCAGCGCCAAGCCGACGCACGGAAGCAGAAACGCCATCTGCCAGCCTGATAGTCGCCGGGCGAAGCGAAGGGGCGCCTGCGCCACGGCTCGCACTCTCATCTTCATGCTCAAACGCTAACCCAAGAAGCGTTGTGAGAACCCGGCGCCGACGAAGTTTCAGCGGTCCTCACAGGCAGCGACCACCCCTGGCCAGCCCCGCCTCGGCGGTCATAGGGTGGGGATATGTCGACATCAGCGCAGAACCCAGCCATCCCCACTCTCGACCTCAACGACGGCCGCTCGATCCCGCAGCTCGGCCTCGGCATCTACGCGATGAAGGGCCAGGAGGGCGTCGACGCGATCGTCGGCGCCATCGACTCCGGCTACCGACTCCTCGACACCGCGGTCAACTACGAGAACGAACGCGAGGTCGGCGAAGCCGTCGCGAACTCACCGGTCGAACGGTCCGAACTCTTCGTCACCTCAAAGATCCCCGGCCGTCACCACGGCTTCGACGAGGCGATCGCGAGCACCGAGGAATCGCTGGCCCGGCTCGGCCTCGACTACCTCGACCTCCATCTCATCCACTGGCCCAACCCCAGCGTCGGCAAGTACATCGACACCTGGCGCGGCCTCATCGAACTGCGCGATCGCGGGCTCGTGAAGTCCATCGGCGTCTCGAACTTCACCGAGGCGATGCTCGCCGAACTCATCGAGGTCACCGGCGTCACCCCCGCCGTCAACCAGGTCGAACTCCACCCATATTTCCCGCAGGAGAAGCTCATCGAGTTCCACCGTTCGGTCGGCGTGCAGACCGAAGCCTGGTCACCGCTCTACCGCGACCAGGGGCTGTTCGACGAGGCCCCCATCGCCGAGGCGGCCGCCGCGCATGGCGTGGAAGCGGCCCAGGTGGTGCTGCGTTGGCACATCGAGATCGGCAGTCTGCCGATTCCGAAGTCGGCGAACCCGGAACGTCAGCGCAGCAACGCCGATGTCTTCGGCTTCCACCTCACCCCCGCCGAGGTGGCCGCGATCTCCGGACTCGAGCGCGGTCGGATGAAGGACCGGGATCCGCTCACCCACGAAGAGATGTGATGGTCACGTCGCGGGGGAGTACAGCTCGCTGATACCCATCCGGCTGGGTGGCGGCAGCGCGATCTGAGCTCGCGCGGTCTCGGTTCCGAAGGCGAAGAGCAGAAACGCGACCAGTCGTTGTGAGAGTTCGTGTGTGTGCCGACCCGATGCGGAGCTGAGGCCGGAATTGGCCAGCAACACCATCGTCAGGTCGCTGACGGCGAAGTCCTCCCGCAGCATTCCCGCTTGCTTCGCGCGGTCGACGAGCTGGGAGAACTGTACCTCCGCCTCACGTCGTTTCTCGTCGACGCCGTGCCGGTGCTCGTGCCCGGGCCCGGGGTCGGGATTGGGCCCGGAATCGGATTCTGGCATCTCGGAGTCCTCGGCTGCGGCGCGGGTCGAGAGGAACGCCTCGGTGAATCCGCGATCCTCGATCTGCATGCGACAGACCTCCTCGATGAAGCGGCGGAAGCCGTTCCACGGATCGGGATCGGACACCGCCTCGAAGAGCACCGATTCGCAATGATCGAGTTGCGTGGCGAAGGCCTCTTCGACGAGGCTCTCGCGGTCAGGGAACCGCCGGAACAGCGTGGCCACACCGACTCCCGCCCGCCGGGCGATCGCACTCATCGGCACATCGAGTCCGCGTTCGGCGAAGAGCTCGGTAGCGGCGGCGAGGATGCGCCGCCGGTTGAGTGCCGCATCCGAGCGAAGTTTCGTGCTGCGGGAGGCGTCGATCTGAGACTGCTCGGGCATATCTTCTCTCACTTCCACGGAAACGGAATCACCCGGTCGCATTCGACCTTAACCTAAGTGGAAAGCACCTTCCAGATCAGGATGGGTGGGTCGAAACCCGGCGATGGGCCGGAGAAGAGGCAAGCAGATGAAGATTCTCATGTTCGGTCGCGGAGTGATCGGCACACAGTACGCATGGGCGCTCGAGACGGCCGGGCACGAGATCGACTTCTATGTCCGTCCGGGCCGGGCCGCCGACTATGGCCCGCACGTCGACCTCGAGATCAGGGACGGCCGCCGCCGACGCGGCGATCGCGAGGTCAGGCGGCGCTGGCCGATCACGATGCGCGAGGAGCTGACCGCCGATCATGACTACGACCTCATCATCCTCAGCGTCAACCACGACCAGATGGCCACCGCCGTCGAATTCCTCGCCCCACGCATCGGCAAGGCGACGGTGCTCGTCTTCAACAACATCTGGATCGAGCCCACACAGGCGGTGGCCGGAATCCCCGAGGACCAGATCGTGTGGGGCTTCCCCGGCGCCGGCGGCGGATTCTTCGACAGCACCCTGCGCGGCGGCATGGTCAAGACCGTATTCCTGGGGCTGCTCGATCGTGAGAAGCCGTCCGAGCGAGACAGGGCGGTGCACGAGCTCTTCACTACGGCCGGGTTCTCGGTCTCCGAAGTGGCGGACTTCCGGAGTTGGCTGTGGTTCCACTTCATCCTCGACGCTGCCATCATGATCGGAATCCTCCGCTCCGGCGGCTTCCGCGAATTCGTGGGATCACCCTCCGCGGTGAAGGAATCGATGCTGCACGTGCGGGAGATGATCCCCGTCCTCGAAGCCAAGGGCGGAACTCCGCGCCTGGGGGCCAAGGCAGTGAGCCTGATCCCGGCCGGTCTGCTCGGCTTCGGTCTGCGCAGACTCCTCGGCGGCGACGGCGGCTTCGGCTATCTCATGGATCAGGCGATGGGAAGCGGCCACGGCAACTATGAGATGACCAGCATCTATCCGCGTGATGTCCTCGCCGAGGCGAGACTCCTAGGAGTCCCTGTGCCGAGATTGACCGCTCTGGAACCCGTGTTCGAGTGACTGCGGTCTGACAGAGACCCGAACGAAGTCCTTCATGAGATGCAGCGCCGTCTTTCGGGATACAAGCGGATCCCGAGCGGCAATACGATAGCCCAGGTAGTCCTCCATCGACATCAGGGTCATCGCGATGTCCAGTGCTTCCTGCTGCAGGTCGAAGTCGCCCGCGCGAGAACCTGCCGCGAGGAGAGATTCATAGAGTCCGACTTGGCGGTGGTAGATGGCTTGAACATCGGATCGGTTCTTGAGGTCGAAACCTGCATCGAGAATCGCCATCCAGATGACTCGCCATTCCGCGTCTTCGGGACCTGTCGGCAATCCGGCCTCGATTACGGCCTCCAGCCGCTTCTCGTGATCGGCGATCGTATCGATGAGCGCGAGGCGGTCCTCGTAGAATCGGGTGTTCGAACGCGCCGCGAGTTCGGCGGTGAGGCTCTCGATGTCGGAGTAGTAGTACCTGATCGCGTTGGTCGTCACACCGAGTCTGTCTGCCACCTGGGCGAGGCTCAGCTGCGCAAGATCCGTCTCGCCGACGAGTGAGATCGCTGCCCGAAGGATATCCTCCCGACGTTGCGCTTGAGTGATTGGTCGCGCCACTGCGCCTCCTCGCTCCTCGTTCGGCTGCTGAGTATTCAGGTTACCGACTGCGCAATGAGATTTCGGTCGAGGGGTTGTGCTCCACGCCACATTACGCCATTATTTTCACATTAGGAAAATAACTGGAGGAAAACTGTGAGAGCTCGTGATCTCGGCATTGTGGTCGGCACCCATCGGACCGGCACGCTCAATGCAATCACCGATGTACCCGGTGTCAAGCTCGGATATTCCACCCTCGGGGGAGTGCCTTCCGGTGGGGAGAAGACGACCGCGAACACTGGGGTGACGACGATCCTCCCTCACGAGGACATCTGGACGCAGCCCGTCTTCGCTGGTGCTCATAGGCTCAACGGCAGCGGTGAGATGACCGGACTCGAATGGATCAGGGAGGCCGGCGAACTGACGTCGCCGATCGCGCTGACCAACACTCACAGCGTCGGACTCGTTCGCGATGCGCTGGTCAAGGAACAGGTGGCGCACCGTGGTCCGGGACCGTACTGGTGTCTGCCTGTCGTAGCCGAGACCTATGACGGGTTGCTCAATGACATCAATGGTCATCATGTTCGCGAAGAGCATGTCTTCGACGCACTGCGCACAGCCTCATCCGAGCTGCCGGAGGAAGGCAATGTCGGCGGTGGCACCGGGATGATCTGCCACGAGTTCAAGGGTGGATCGGGAACGTCGTCACGAATCCTCGACACCTCTGCTGGCAGCTACACGGTGGGAGTGTTCGTGCAGGCGAATCACGGCAGGCGAGAGCGACTGAGCGTTGAGGGGGTTCCGGTCGGGCGACGTATCGGCGCCGAGGTGGTTCCCACTCCGGATGCCCCGACCGTTTACGAACGGGGATCGGGGTCGATTGTCGTCATCGTCGCTACCGATGCGCCTCTGCTGCCGCATCAATGTACCCGCCTGGCCCAGCGCGCCGCGCTTGGAGTCGGCCGGATGGGCGGAACCGGTGAGCAGTACAGCGGTGACCTGATGCTGGCATTTTCAACCGGAAATCGTGGCCTTCCGCCTTATCTGTGGGACGAGAACCCACAGATCGAGCGGGCAACGATCGAGCTGTCGATGATCGCCCCGCAGCTCACGACCAGCTTCTTCGATCTCGTGATCGAAGCAACGGAAGAGGCCATTCTCAACTGTCTCGTGTCCGCTGAAACTGTCACTGGACCGACTGGAATCACGGCACACGCCATCGACCACGAGTTGCTGATGGCGGCCATGGCCGACTGACCGAATGCGAAATCGAATCAACCATTGAGCATCAAGGAGGTCGCCATGGGAAACACCGATTCGAAGAACACTCACCAACCGGCGCAGCTGACGGGTCGGCTGGGAACTACGGGCATCGTCTTCATGGTAGTTGCCGCGGCAGCACCATTGACGGTCATCGGCGGCAATATGCCGTTGGGTATCGGACTCGGCAACGGGGCGGGTGCTCCCGTCGGATTCCTCATCGCGGCGTTGATACTGCTCCTCTTCTCCGTCGGATTCGTCACGATGACCCCTCACGTTCGTGAAGCCGGGGCCTTCTTCTCCTATGTCACACTGGGACTCGGCAAGCGGGCCGGAATGGGAATCGCGGTCGTGGCGCTTGTCTCGTACACGGCAATCCAAGTCGGCATCTATGGCTACATCGGATGGGCGATCGATGACACCGTGCGCTTCTACGGTGGTCCTTCAATCCCGTGGCCCATCTATGCCCTGTTCACTCTGGCGATCGTCGCATTCCTCGGATACCGTCATATCGACCTCAGTGCAAAGGTTCTCGGGGTTGCACTCGTGGCAGAGATCGGGATCGTCCTCGTCTTGGACTTCGCCATTCTCATCAACCCCGGACCGGCCGGGATCACGGTCGAGTCATTTGCCCCAGACACATTTCTTGACGGTGCCATCGGCGTCGCCATCCTCTTTGCGCTCACTGGATTCATCGGATTTGAATCGACCGCTGTCTTCCGCAATGAGGCACGCTCGCCGGAGCGCACGGTTCCTCGCGCCACCTACATAGCCGTGCTCATCATCGGCGGGTTCTACGCCTTTACCTGCTGGGCGTTCGTCGTGGCTATCGGCCCTGACTCAATCGCCGAAGTGGCGCAACGGACCCTGGATGGTGAAGCGAACATGCTACTCGACACGACGAACGATCAGTTGGGCCATGTCGGTCGCGACATAGTCAATGTTCTGCTTCTCACCAGTCTCTTCGCTTGTGTTCTGTCGTTCCACAACGTGATCGCTCGCTACCAGTTCGTTCTTGGCGGCATGAGGATCCTGCCCAAACCTCTTGCTGCGGTGCATCCGAAGCATCACTCACCATCGGTGTCCTCGCTGGTTCAGACAGGTACGGCTCTCATCCTCGTTGCGGTCTTCGCCATCTTCCGAGTGGATCCGCTGGTGGGTGTCTTCGGTTCGATGGCTGGAGTCGCGACTGTTGGAATGACTGTTCTCATGCTGTCGACTTCGATCGCGGTGATCGTCTTCTTCGTCCGCAATTCGGCGGCTCGAGCCGGTCGGAGATGGCGGACGATTCTCATCCCGATTCTTGCTTCCGTGGGGCTTCTGGCTGGCATGGGCCTGGTTCTCTCGAATTTCACTCTGGTCACAGGTGGCAGTGTCCAATTGAGTGCTGGTCTCGCTGCGATTCCTTTCGTCGCACTCATCGTGGGCTGGCTTATCGGACGAGATCGCAGGGGTGTGGCCGAAGAGCCCTCGAATGCGAACTGAGTTCCGCCGGAGTCGCAACGCGGGACAACCTCGGCTCACCGCGTACACTGATCCCTCACTCTGCGTGCAGCACACCTGTCTGCAGACTGGCCTCCTGCACGCAGAGTGAGGGATCGAGGTATCGGTGCCGACGTATCGGTACCCCTGAAGCGTCGGCTCTCAGCACGATCACCCGGGGTGCCGACCTGTCGAGGCTCACCGGCTGCCTCGCTCCGCAGATCACCCCGGGGAGAACGCTCCGATGAGTTCGTTGATGCCGAGGACGAGGAAGAGCGCGGCGATCACCCCGAGGATGACGTTGAGCAGCCAGCCGTTGCGCCACTTCTCGGGCATGTGCCGACCGTTGAGGAGCAGCAGAAGCGTGATCGCGAGGAACGGCATGAAGAACGAGCCCAACACCCCGTAGGCGATGATGATGCTCACCGGTTTGCCGATCAGCAGGAGCAGCATCGGCGGGAACGTCAGCCAGAGCACGTAGAACTTGTAGTACTTGCCGCCCGAGCGACGATCGGGGTGGTCCTCGTCCTTCTTGCGCACCCGGCCCCAGAAGTCCGCGAACATGATGGACACGCCGTTCCACACGCCGAGGACGGAGGAGAACGAGGCCGCCCAGAAGCCGAGGAGGAAGAGGTTGCCGACGAAGCCGCCGTAGCGGTCGGCGAGTACCCCGGAGAGTTCGACGAGGCCTTCATCGCCGGATTCGATGGCGATGTTCGCCGAGTACAGCAGCTCGGCGCCGATGATGAGCATCGAGATGACGAAGACACCGGAGATGATATAGGCGACCGTGTTGTCGATGCGCATCACCCGCATCCACTTCGGCTGATACCAGCCCTTCTCCTTGAGCCAATAGCCGTAGGCAGCCAGCGTGATCGTGCCGCCGACGCCGCCGGCGATGCTCAGGGTGTTGATGACACCGCCCTCGGGGATGAGCGGAACAAGGCCTTTGACCGCATCGAGGACATTCGGTGCCGCGAAGGCCGCCGAGCCGACGACGGTGAGGAACATCAGCCCGACGAAGACAGCGACGAGCTTCTCGATGGCGTGGTACTTCCCGATCCAGACGAGAGCCGCGCCGACGAGACCGGAGAAGATCGCATAGACGATGAAGGGGATCTGCGGGAAGACGGTGTAGATCGGCAGCGCCGAGGCGGACATCGCCGTGGCACCGTAGACGAAGCCCCAGATCATGATGTAGGGACCGAAGTAGATCGACGTCCACCGGCCCAGCCTGCGCCAGCCCTCGAAGATCGAATGCCCGGTCGCCAGCGACCACCGGCCTGCACCCTCGACGAGGAAGATCTTGATCACCACTCCGGCGATGACCGCCCAGAGCAGGGCATAGCCGAACTTCGAACCGGCGACGAGGGTCGCCACGAGGTCTCCGGCGCCGATGCCGGTGGCGGCGACCACGAGGCCGGGACCCAGCAGCCTCCATCTGGGCGGCGGCCCGTCATCGTGCGTGTCGGCGGCGTCGATGCCGCTCGGGTTTTCAGGTGGTGTCTGATCTGCGCTCACGGCAACCATCCTCGTGATCAGTGATGTCGGTCACGGTCTGTGTTTCACTCTACATGCTGGCGCTGACATGAGTCGGCCGCGCGGTTCGCCATGTCAGTGGGGCATGAGAAGCTGAGGCAATGGATCGAGCGATGAGCGTGGTGCCGACCGAGGTGCTCCTCGACCTCGCCGGCGAGGCGGCGTTCGCGCGGGGGCAGGCTTATCTCAATCAGGGTCGCGTCCTCCGTGCCGTGTGGTCGAGTGATGGGCAGGAGCTCGTCGGCGACGTCGTCGGATCGAGCGGCCTCTACAACGTCAGCGTCGTCTTCGATGACAATGAGGGCGAGGGGCTGGGTGAGGTCGCCGGTGCCCATTGCTCCTGCCCGGTCGGTCGCAGCTGCAAGCACTGCGTGGCGCTGCTGCTGTTCAACAATGCACGTGTCTTCGATGACGATGCACGCGAGCGTCCACGGAGCGCTGAAGCACACGGACAGGACGTCGCGGCCCCGCGCCGATTCCCCAGCATCCGATCCTCGGGCAGACTGGCACCGACCCCGGAGTGGAGGAAGCGCCTCGACCGGATCGTCGAAGTCTCCCGTCCGCGCGCGACCGCACCCGAAACCCCGCTGGCGCTCGGCTTCGAGCTCCACCGTCCGCAGAATCGCCGCTACTTCCGGTCCAAGGCTCCCGGCAGGCTCAAAGTCTCTGAACTCGCCGAGGAGGTCGAACCGGAGCTGCACATCCGCCCCCTCGTACCCGGGTCGAAGGACAATTGGATCAAGGGACAGTCCGGCTGGCACTGGTTCTCCACTCGGATGAATTCCGCCCGTTTTGATCCCGAACAGTTCGAGTGGTTCTTCCGCCTGGCCACTCTCGACGATGCGATCGGCTATCGCGGGTACTCGAACTCCTCGGCGACGATCATCCTCGACGACTTCTCCTCACCCTTCCTGTGGACTCTGCTTGCCCAGGCGAACGATGCCCACATCCTGCTGATCAGCACCGATAAGCAGATCGACGTGCGCCTCGCCGAGTCCGCGTCGTTCCGCATCGACATCACTCGCACAGGAGGTGAGCTCAACCTCGCCCCCGAAGTGGCGCACGAGGGCCGGACTGTCCCGCTGGAGACGGTGCGCCCGCTCGGTTCCGATGGCGTCTACTCGCTGACTCTGACGGGACAGTCGAAGGCCACGATCACGCTCGCCCCGCTGAGTTCAAAGCTCAGCCCGGGGCAGCGGTCGTTGCTGGCGACCACCTCGGCGACGGAGATCCCCGCCGAAGCCCACGAGAACTTCTTCAAACGGATCCTGCCGCTGCTGCGCCCGCCCGCCGGCCGCGGAGGCACGGACTCGATCATCAGCAGCGACGGCTCGGTCGAGCTGCCCGTGGAACGCCCTCCGCAGCTGAACCTGCAGCTCAGCTATGCCGGACAGACCGCCGGCAGCAAGGAGAAGGAAGGTCGTCGGACCGCGGCGGGACGCGGCCAGACGGCCGGCCGACAGCCCGGCGGAAGCCTCCGACTCGAATGGTCGTGGACCTACTTCTCGCCGAAGCGGACCTACCCGCTGGTCGGCCACCACAGCGAGTTCGCAGAGCCGAGCCAGGGGCGTGATTCGAAGTTCGAACGGGCCGCCCTGGCGCGCGTGCATGGGATCGACCCGACCGCCGCCAGAACGGCTTCTGCGACTCTGACCGGCATCGACGTGGCGACCTTCTCCACCCGCATCCTCCCGCAGCTCGAAGCACTCGAGGAGGTCGCGGTGAGCATCAGCGACCCGGATGCCGCCCCCGAGTTCCGTGAGCTCGAGGCCGAACCTGCGATCTCGATCCGGACCGAAGGCGCCGACGGCTCCGACTGGTTCGACCTCGGCATCGACGTGAGCATCGACGGCCACGAGATCCCCTTCGTCGACCTGTTCAGGGCCTTGGCCACCGAGGAGAGCCACCTGCTGCTCGAGGACGGATCGTACTTCTCCCTCGACGATCCCGCCTTCGACCGACTGCGTGAACTTCTCGCCGAGGCGGCCTCGCTCGACGGGTTCTCACCGGAGAAGCCCCAGATCAGCCGCTACCAGACCGCCCTGTACGACGAGTTCGAAGACCTCGCCGACGACGTCGCCGAGGATCCGCGATGGGCCGGGCTGATGGATGGGCTCAGGCAGCTGGACTCCATCGCCGAGGCGGCCGTGCCCGAGACCGTGCAGGCGGAGCTGCGGCCCTACCAGGTCGAGGGATTCCGGTGGTTGGCGTTCCTGCTCGAGCACAACCTCGGCGGGATCCTCGCCGATGACATGGGCCTGGGCAAGACTCTGCAGACGCTCGCTCTCATCGACCACGACCGGACCAGGCGGAAGACCGCTGGGGGAGCGGCCGGGTCTGTCGTCGCCGGTCCAGTCAAGGGGCCGCGAGCGGGAGCCGGTGAGAGTGCAGCAGATGGGCTCCCGCCGTTCCTCGTTGTCGCGCCCACCTCGGTGGTCGCGAACTGGGTACTCGAGGCCAGGAAGTTCACCCCGCACCTCACGGTCACCGCGGTGTCGGCGACGACGAAGAAGAGTAAGGTCCCCGTCGCCGAGGCGGTGGCCGGCGCCGATGTCGTCATCACCTCGTATGCGGTGATGCGGTTGGACATCGAGGAATTCGCGGGACTCGGCTGGGCGGGAGTGATCTTCGACGAGGCGCAGTTCATGAAGAACCACCAGGCGAAGACGCACCGCGCGGCCAGACGGCTCACGGCCCCGTTCCGCCTGGCGATCACGGGCACGCCGATGGAGAATTCGCTCACCGATGTGTGGTCGCTCGCGGCGATCACGGCGCCGGGACTGTTCCCGAATGCGAAGGCGTTCCGCGAGGACTACGTCCGGCCGATCGAATCGGGGGAGGATCCGGAGCGGATGACGCGGCTGCGCTCGAGACTGCGGCCATTCATGCTGCGGCGGACGAAGGACCTCGTGGCCGCCGACCTGCCGGAGAAGCAGGAGCAGGTGCTCTCCGTCGAGCTCGAACCGGCGCACCGCAGGCTTTATGACACGGTCCTCCAGCGTGAACGCAAACAGGTCCTCGGCCTCCTCGGCGATTTCGAGAAGAACCGCTTCGCGATCTTCCGCTCGCTGACGCTGCTGCGAATGCTCGCCCTCGACCCCGGCATCGTCGCCGAGCACGCCGATTCGGGAATCGGATCGAGCAAGCTGCACGTGCTCATGGAATACCTGAGCGAAATCACCGCCGAAGACCACCGGGCGCTCGTGTTCAGCCAGTTCACGAGCTACCTGCGGGCGGTCGCCGCCGAACTCGAGGAGGTTGGAATCGACTATGTCTACCTCGACGGGTCGACGAAGGACCGGACGAGAGTCATCGAGTCCTTCCGTGAAGGGCGGGCTCCGGTGTTCCTCATCAGCCTCAAGGCCGGCGGCTTCGGGCTGACCCTGACCGAGGCGGACTACGTGTTCCTCCTCGACCCGTGGTGGAACCCCGCCGCAGAATCCCAGGCGATCGACCGGACACATCGGATCGGGCAGACCCGCAACGTCATGGTCTACCGGCTCGTCGCGGAGAACACGATCGAGGAGAAGGTGCTGGCCCTGCAGGCGAAGAAGGCCGAACTGTTCACCGCGCTCATGGACAACGGCAGCGCCTTCAACGAGGTGATCTCCGCCGCCGACATCAGAGGGCTGCTCGAGGAGTAGAGGCTGTTCCAGGGGTAGGGGGCTGTCCGAAGGGCAGGGCTCCTCGGTCGGTCGAACGGCGACCGGCCGGTTGAGGGCAGACCTCCGTGTGACAATGGTGGACGTGATGACTCAGGCGAGAGGGCGACGGGCCCGGCGCGGCAGTGCAGCCGCCGGCTTCGCCACCTTCGTGGCCCTGACCTCACACGTCATCGGCGGCGGGGCACTGCCCACACTGATGGGTGTACTTGTGCCGCTCGTTCTCTCGACGCTCGTCTGTGTCCTGCTCGCCGGCCGGAGGCTGTCGCTGCCCAGACTGTCACTGTCGGTGGTGGCCAGCCAGTCACTGTTCCACCTCCTCTTCTCCGTCTTCACGCCGATGGCCGGAGCCGCCGGTCCGACGAACGCGGTGGAACGTCACGCAATGCACCACGGCGGAGCCGCGTCGATGCCCGGGTCCATGGCAGGAGCGCACGGTGCGATGTCCGGAATGTCCGGGTCGATGTCGAGCTCGGGCGCCGATGCCATGGCGGCCCACTCGCACACTTCGCCGGCCATGCTTGCAGCCCACCTCGTCGCAGCCGTTCTCACCATCGCCATGATCTATTGGTCGGAGGTGCTACCGGAGCGGATCGGCAGCTTCGTCCGACTCGTCGTCCGCGCGCTGCTGCCGAGCCCGGTACGGCCGATCCCGGTTCCGAGCCGACCGATGCGCCACCTCGGCGTTGTCGACGTCCTGCCGCGCCACCTCGGCGTGCTGCGTTCGCCGGTGCTGACGCGCGGACCTCCCGTGACAGCTTTCTGACTTCTTCATCTTTGACCTCAGCGTCAGCGGATTCCCGCTGGCGCGTGCTCAGCTGACCGACTTCTCGCGGCGGCGAGCACTCTTCACAGAAAGCTTGAGCATGACCATTCACTCATCACCCCTGCCCGAAAGTCGGAGCAACGACTCCGAGAAACCGGGGCTCAGTTCCGCACCACCGAGTCACGACTCCGCCTCGCCGGGACGTGACTCCACCTCACCCACTGCCAAGCGCGGCTGGTTCGGCCAGTTTCTGCGTCGCCTGCACTTCTACGCCGGAATCTTCGTCGGACCGTTCATCCTCGTCGCCGCGCTCAGTGGGGCTCTCTACGCACTCAGTCCGCAGCTGGAGAAGCTCGTCTATGCCGATGAGCTCTCCGTCCCACCTGCGGCGGAGACCCTGCCATTGGCCGATCAGGTCAGCGCCGCCGATGACTACATCGGGCCTGGTCACACGATCAGCGCAGTCCGGCCCGCCCCCGAACCCGGAGCCACGACCCGGGTGATGTATGCCGACCCCGAGCTCGGGGAGAGCGAATCCCGGGCGGTCTTCGTCAAACCCGCCACCGCCGAGGTGACAGGGGATCTCACCGTGTACGGAACCTCGGGATCCCTGCCGCTGCGAACCTGGATCGACCAGCTGCACCGGGCGCTGCACCTCGGTGATGTCGGTCGCTACTACAGCGAACTCGCGGCCTCCTGGTTGGGCATCATCGCCGCCGCCGGATTGGGCCTGTGGGTGATCAGGTTCGTCAAGGCGCGACGGAAGGCAGCGCTGCTGCATCCGACGACACGACACAAGGGACTGCGCCGTACCCTGTCCTGGCACGCCTCGGTCGGTGTGTGGGTCGGGATCGGGATGCTGTTCCTGTCCGCGACGGGAATCACCTGGTCACAGCTGGGCGGAGACAATGTCACCAAGTTGCGCGAGGCTCTCGACTGGACGGCACCGGCGGTGTCGACCGACCTGGCGGAGTCGGACGGGGCTTCCGGGGCCGGTGAGCACGCGCACCACCAAGGTGCGGGTGATTCGACCGAAGCCGACGATGCCGGCTCCGCGACCGGAGCCGATACGACCGGAGCCGATGGGCCGGCCGTCGATCCAGGCGATTTCGACATGATGCTGTCCATGGGGCGGCAGATCAATATCGATTCCGCGCAGGTGGAGATCCTGCCGCCCGAGGACGCCCACCAGGCATGGGTGGTCCAGGAGATCCAGCGCAGCTATCCGACTCAGGTCGATGCCGTGGCGTTCGACCCGAACACCATGGAGGTCACCGATCGGGTCGACTTCTCCGACTACGGGCTCGTCTCGAAGCTCGCTCGATGGGGCGTCGACATCCACATGGGCACGATGTTCGGGCTGGCCAATCAGATCGTCATGTTCCTCGTCGCCATCGCGATCGCGGCGATGGTCGTGTGGGGCTACGTGATGTGGTGGCAGCGCCGCCCGAAGCACGACCCGTCGAGGAGGTTCGGTATCGCCCCCGCCCGCGGAGTCCTGTCCGGTGCACCTTGGTGGGGTGTCGCGTCCGTCATCGTCGGTGCGGTGGCGGTCGGTGTGCTGCTGCCGCTCGTCGGGCTCAGCCTCATCGCCTTCGTCCTCGTCGACGCGCTTCTGGCGCTGAGGGCACGACGACGGGGAGTGAGGACGTAGGCGGTCGGGTACGACCGTGACTCGCCTGTACGCCGGACCTGTCTAGCCGACCGCTGCTTCCGTCGACCTGGCATCGTCGATCTCTGTGCCTGAGACCACGCATGCCAGGCCGCGGTGGCGGCGGGTCGTGAACACCATGACGGCGGAGACCGCGACGAGGAGGGATAGGAGCAGACCGGAGAGCGGGAACGTCCACTGGGACAGCAGCATGTACCCGCCGATGCCGAAGAGGAACCGCAGGATCCGACCGACCGGCACGGGGCGTCGCACCTGCACGGCGGTGATGAGCACGATCCGTTCGCCGATGGTCACACCCCGGCTGAGAACCGAGAGCAGCTGCGCGGCGAAGGGCAGGGCGAAGCCGAGGAGCGATACGAACGGCCCCGGCTCGGTGATCCTGCCGTCACCGAGGACGGCCTCGACGATGCCGAAGGCGAGGGCGACCGTCCAGCTGAACAGTCCCCAGATGAGCAGGTCGCAGAGGATGCCGGTGAGTCGGCGAGGCACCGTGAGCGGGCGTGGGGCATCGGCTTCCTGTAGGCCGCTGCGCCGGTGGAGGAGGAGCAGGCTCGCCAGGGAGCCGAGGATCGCGCCGAAGGTGTTCATGATGAGGTCGTCGACGTCGAAGACCCGGTAGGCGCACGGGTAGATCCCCCAGATACCGGTGAGCTGAGTGAACTCGATGAGCGCCGAGGTGGCCAGCCCAGTCATCGTCGCCACGACGATTCCCCGACCGGCGAGCTGCCTGACGAACCAGCCGAGCGGAGCGAAGAGGATGACGTTGAGGGCTACCTGCAGTACCGCAGGGTTGGTCATCAGGCTGCGCACACTGCCGACGTCGAAGCTGAGGATGTCGGCGACGAACTGGAAGGGCCGCAGCTGCACCGCCGCGCAGGTGACCTCGTCGGCCGAAGGGACCGGCAACAGAGTGTACGTCCACAGCGCCATGGCGTAGATGGCGGCCGCCAGCCACATCAGCGTGCGCCCGAACGTCAGACCGCCTCGGCGGCGATAGCTGATCGCGACGAACGGCACGAACGCGAGCACGGCGATGCCGCAGCCGACGAAGACGGCCACGAAGGCGGGAACGACGAAGCTGCTCATTCCTGCCATCCTATGAGGATCTGTCAGTACCTGCACGCAACCGTCATCGATGTCGGCGCAGAGAACCATCTCTTTTGCATAGACCGGGCCCGCGAGCACCTCGCCGGTGGGCGCGACGATGATGCTGCCGCGGATCGCCGTGTCTCCGTAGGGCGCTCATCTCGAGCGTGGCTCCGAACCAGGATTTCTCGAGCAGAGCCCGTATCGGGGCGCCGACGGCGATAGGCGCCGGGGCCGGTGTTGATGACAGCTGCATCGATGAGTCGATCGCCGATCTGTTGATTTATTGCCTGTCGGATACCGCGAATCCAGCAATCCGCCGAACTTCTATCCAGCAGATAGCCGCACTCCTACTAGCCTTTTAACCTGGCGAAGTGAGGTTCTCCTCGTCGGTGGATTGTCGATTCGTCATTTTGGGCGAACGGCAATCTGCGTTCGAACTCACCCTTATTGGCTGTGACCGTCAGTCGAAAGAACGTACTGGTTGGGCGATGCACGCGTCAGGCTACGCGCTCATCGCCCAACTGGTAGGTCCGATCACTTCCAGTGCATGACGGAGCGTGTTTGCATACTTTCACGGAACTGTCCGGTCGATTTCTCGAGCAGCTCCCCGGTGCCCCAATCGAGGACGACGCCATGTTGCCGCACGACATCGTGAACGGTGATCTCTCCGTCGCGATAGCGCTGAGCGACCTCGGCAGGATCGGCTTCGAGCCATGTCACGCGTTCGGCGCGAATTTGAGTTCGAAGCGTCTTAGTCGCCGCCTCATCGATTTCGTATTCGTCGAGTTCTGCATCGATCTCGTTGATGACGACTCCATAGTCCTTCGCCGCGCGGTCGAGCGAGACGTAGCCGTCGATGACGTCATCGAGGACTTCCTCGGTGGTCCTCTCGAGGGGATCACCGAAGCCTCCTCCGCCGGCGCTCGGGCGTTCGAAAGTGTCGCCTGGGCTGATAGAGACGTTGGAGAAGGTGGCGCCCAGATACTTCCGATCCTCGGAGGACGGATTCAGCCAGACTCCGTGTGGGATGGAGGGCAGGCCGCCGTTGATTCCCCACGTCGTCGATCGGCCGCGGTCGCAGCAGTAGCTCATCACCGCGCCCGCCGCGTCTGTCAGGATTCCGCCCTTGTTGACTCCGCAGCCTCCGCGGAAGCGACCAGGACCGCCCGAATCCTTGTTGATGGAATGCTGAGTCGTGATGACGGGTGTTAGGCGTTCCTGGCCTTCGACCGGCTGAACGGCAAGTCCAGTGCCGAAGACCGGAGACGTTGCCGACGAGCCGTCCTTCGTCGACCGCCCTCCCCAGCCGCCGGCCATCCAGTCGTACCACATGAAGTAGGGACTCGACTTCACTCGCGCGTCGTGCCCGCCGACGAGAAGGTATTCAAGGTTGAATGCGCAGGCCATGGCTCGCTCTGGCATGATGTGCGACCACAGCTCGAAGATCGCGTTCATCACCTTCTCATACGGACCCGAACAGAATCCGGTGACCGCATGTGGCCACCCTGCATTGACGACGGTTCCTTCCTCGCCGATCTCTGCCGTGACTGCTTGGTAGAAACCAGAGTTGAGTGGCACCTCGGGGAAAAAGGTCTTGGTCCCGGCGTAGATCGCCGAAAACGTCGTGCCGTACCCGGAATTGAGGAATGTGGAGACCGCCTCGGCGGATCCGGTGAGGTCGTAGTGGATACCTGCCCCGTCGAGGGTGAGCTTGACTCGGATGGGAGCGAGCCCCTCACCCTTCGCCGGATCCCCGTCGAGATAGTCGACAGTCTCCCACTCGCCTCGAGGAAGGTCACCGAGGCTCGCGAGAACTGTGCGACACACATAGTCCTGAGTCTCCTGCATTGCGGCAAGAACGGTGTCCTTCGAATACTTGTCGACGAGTCTCAGGACTTCACGCTCACAGACTGCTGTGGCCTCGGCTTGAGCGTTGAGGTCGCCGAGCGCCTGATCGGGGGCACGCGTGTTCGACACGAGGAGCTGAGCCACATCGTGAAGGAATCGTCCCTTGTGCCAGACCCGCAAGGGGGTGATCCGCAGCCCTTCGCCGAAGTGTTCGGACGCAGAGACATCGAACGACCCAGGCACAGAACCGCCGATATCGGCCCAATGACCCTTGTTCTGCGCGAAGCCGATGATCTCGTCCTCGGAGAAGATCGGGCGGACGAAGCTGACGTCGTTGAAGTGGGTGCCACCTCGGTAAGGGTCGTTGATGAGGAAGACGTCTCCCGGATTGATGTCCTCGCCGAACTCCTCCATCACGGCCTTGCATTGGAAATGAAGGGTGCCGACGTGGACTGCGATGTCTGCACTGCCCTGCATCACCGTGTTGCCGAATTTGTCACACAGTGCTGATGAGAAGTCACGCGAGTAGATGACGAACGAATAGCAGGTGCGCAGGATCTGTTCGCTCATCAGGTCGACGCTGGTGGCGAAGGCGTTCTTGAGGACCTCGAAGGTAACAGGGTCGAGCGTCGAAGTCTTTGCTGACGGTGTTGTCGTAGTCATTTGTCGCTCCTCATTGTGCGCTCTGCGTTGAGCCGCTGACAGCGGTCTCGGCAGCGCGACTGGCGGTGTCGGAAGCCAGAGTGATTCTGATGTTGAACCATTCGTCGATGACCGCCGACGCATCGGGCGGGATCACCGTTGTCGAATCGATCTGATTGAGAATGGCCGGCCCGATGAAGGCGGCGCCGGAGGGCAGATTCTCCCTCTGGTAGACCGGAGTGCGATGCCAGGTGCCGCCGAAGTAGGCATCCCGGATCTCAATAGGGTCTCCCGGGTCGGCGGAACTCACAGGAGAGGGTTTGAAGCTCGGTTTCGGAGTCTTTCCGAGTGCCTTGAGATGCAGTTGGTAGATTTCGACCGGAGTGTCGTCCTGTCGGAACGCGTACTGCTTTTCGTGCTCCTCGTGGAAGAGCTGAACCGCCTCGGCGAGAGCGTTCGGGCCGTCGCCCATCTTCACCTGCAGTGACCGCCACTGACCCTGGTAGCGCATGGAGATTCCGCGCTGGAAGACCGAGTCGTCTTCGGCGACCTTTTCATACCGGAGCCTGTTCCGGCCCTCTAGTTCGAGCTCGCGGAAGTGCTCTTCAACTGCTCCGGAATCGGCGGTGTCGGCCGCTCCCGTGTACATCTGTGAGAGATCGTGCTGAATGTCCACGAGGAGACAGCCCAACGCCGAGGTGACACCGGGGCTGGGCGGCACGATCACACTGGGGATGCCGAGTTCTTTTGCGACATCCGCGCCGTGCAGCGCACCTGCTCCGCCGAAGGCGATGAGGGCGAAGTCCCGAGGGTCGAGGCCGCGGCGAATGGAGACCAGGCGGACGGCGTCGGCCATGTTTGCATTCGCGACCTTGATGATGGAGTCTGCAGCTTCGTCAACATCGAGCTCGAGCGGCGCAGCGATCGTCTTCTCGATAGCCGATTTCGAACTCGCCCGGTCGAGGGTCATCTCACCATCGGCCAAGTCGGTGCCGAGCCGGCCGAGCCAAAGGTTGGCATCGGTATTTGTCGGCTCAGTTCCACCCAGGCGATAGCAAGCGGGGCCGGGATCGGCGCCGGCCGACTGCGGGCCGTTCCGCAGAGAGCCGGCAATATCGATGTGGGCCAATGAACCCCCGCCGGCCCCGATGGTGAGAACCTCGATGCTGGGGAAGACGATGGGATGGCCGTATTCGACCTGCCATTCGTTGGTTTCTCTCAGCTCCCCGTCGGCGACGAGAGAGATGTCGGTCGAAGTGCCTCCCATGTCGAGCCCGACGGCATTTGCGAACCCACACTGTTCGGCAACGTGTTGTGCGGCGATCGCACCCGCAGCGATGCCGGAGGCAGCCAGTCGAACCGGGAATCTCTTGACGACCTCAGAGGTCATCGAGCCGCCTCCCGAGTGGAGGAGCAGCAGTTCGCCGGAGTATCCGTCGTCGGTGAGGCTCTTGTCGAGCTTCTCCACATAACCGGAAACCAGTGGTCCGAGGACCGCATTGGCGACGGTGGTGTTGAAACGATTGTGTTCGAAGATCTCCGGGAGGATCTCTGCCGACGTGGAGATGCTGGCGTCGGGCAATTCCTCGGCGAGGATCGCACGCATCCGATTCTCATGAGCGGCGTTTGCGTACGAGTTGATGAAGCAGACGGCCACGGTGTCGACTTTCCGTTTGCGCAGCAGTCGACCTAGGTCTCGCGCTGCATCTTCGTCGAGGGGAGTGATCACATTGCCGGAGAAGTCGATTCTCTCGAGAACTTCAAAACGGTCGCGGCGACGGATGTATGGTCCGGAAACATCGGAATAGGCGTCCCAGAGATCATCTTTCGTGCCGTCGCGGATTTCGATGACATCTCGAAATCCTTCGGTGGTCACCATGGCTGCTTTGGGGAAATTACGAGTGATGAGGGCATTGGTGGCAACGGTGGTTCCGTGTGAGAAGAGCTCGACATCGGTGAGATCGATATTCGCTCGTCTGACCCCGTTCAGGACAGCGGTCATAGGATTGTCTGGGGTAGAGGGAACCTTGGTTACTCGCATGGATTGGGTGGATTCGTCGAAAATGCAGATGTCGGTGAAAGTACCGCCGACGTCGACGGCGACGCGCAGATTGGCCACGAGATCTCCTTCGATTGTGTGGACTGAACCTCATCGTGTCTTCATTGTGTGGAATTGGTCAATGGAGGATCTGAAGGACTCTGACGTCACTATTGTGAAATACACAAATATTGGGAGAAACTGCAGGTAGGAGTTCCATTTCGCCGGAAATTCGGAATCGAGCGAACATTCTGGGCGCGGGCGAAGTCGCGCCGCATGTCGGAAGGTCCTAAATGAACAGTCGAGAGCAAGTCTTCGAAGCGTTGCTGTCATCGCTAGGCGCGGACGATCCACTCGGATCCGTGATCAAGCAGGCGTCTCGGATCACCAGAGGATCGGCGCTCATCGTCAATGAACTCGGAGAGGTCCTTCGCGCGGTCGGTGTTGCTCCACCACAACTCATTTCCCAATGGGTAGTCAGCGACGCATTCGCGCGACCCGGGGCCACGGACTCGCAAGCTGATGACCACCACAGTAGTTCCGACGTGCGGCAGAGCCAGATCGGCAGGTGGATCGTGGTGGGGGTGCCGGTGAGGATCCGCCGGCGCATGCATGCCATCGTCGTCGCCCTGCATGAGGATTCCGATCCGATCCGTGACCTTCGATTTGGTGGGAAGCTGAGCGAAGTCGAAGGTTCAGCGGCTATGCTTGTCCTCGATACTGCGGTGAAGATCCTGCGAGCATTCGAAGGTTTCGAATCGTTCTCGATCAGCACGCGTCGGGAAGAGTCGGCACGTCTCATGCGCGAGCTCCAGGCAGGAGTAGCGCCGGGTCGTGAACCGGCGACGTGGAGAACACTGGAGAACTTCGGCATCCCTGCCTACAGCCCTGTGCGAGCAATAAGAGCGCGTCTGCCATTGATGTCTGCAGAAACAGCGCCGCAGGAGTCTGTGCTGAGGGCGGCATCATCCGAGCCGTCCAGGGCGGCGATGAACGGAATCGTGCTCAGTGATTCTGGGATGAACTCGACGACTGACGAGGTGACGGCGCTGTGCGTGTCGGACTTTCCGATCGAAGAGTTCCTGGCGGAGGGCGTGACCGCCGTCGGAATCTCGGAATCGTTCACTGCTCTCGGTCAAGTTCCGGAGATGTTGAGATCTGCCGATGTTGCCGCGGCCGCGGCGAAACCAGGTGAGATCGTCCACGTGGAACAGATGCGTCCGGTCGAGTGGGCGGCGGCCAGACTGAACTCTCGCTTCGATCGGCAGATTGCCCGACGGTATGTGGAAAGACTCAACGTCGGCAACGATGCCTGGCCGACCTTGAAGACGTACATCGAGTGTTCCGGCAACATCGCCGACACTGCTCGACGACTGAACGTGCACGAAAACACGGTCCGCTACCGGCTCGGTCAGATCGAAGGACAGCTCGGGGCGCGGCTGACCGATCCGCGAATCGTGGCGGACGTAGTTGTCGCCCTCGAATGCCAGCGGAGGGGACAGAGAGGCTGACTCCTTCATTTGCGTGCATCGATCCATCACTCTGCGCGCAAGTGGCCTGTCTGCAGACTGGCCACTCGTCTGCTGAGTGATGGGTCGCTGCGGGCGTGGGGCAGGGGCGTTCGCGGCGGGCTACGCGATCTATCACCGATTGCCCGTTCGCCCATCTGCTCGATCGACGGTCGCAGCGCCCTTGTGGGACTCTCGTCAGCGTAGGGTGGTCTCATGCCGCAGTTTCTGCTCACTTCCACGCCGCCGACAGGCTCCTCCGACGATGCTTCCGAGAGCGGGGGACGCGGAAACGGACGTGGTGACGGACACGGAAACGGTCGCGGAACTGCGCACCTGGGACACCAACCCCCACCCCGCGAACGCGGCCCGGTCATCCGCGGCCGCCGCTCACTCATCGCCCTCTGTGCGATCCTGCTCATCGCCTGGGTCGGGATCTCGGGAATCGGCGGCCCGTACTTCGGCAAGATCTCCGAGGTGGCGACGAACGACCGCTCGAGCTTCCTGCCCGAATCGGCCGAATCGACCCGCGCCCAGGAGCTCATCGATGAATTCAGCGACCTCGACTACGTGCCCGCGATCGTCGTCCTCGAGAACACCGACGGCGTCAACGAGGACGACGCCACCGACCTCGAGGACCTCACCGCTACGCTCGAAGACGAGAGGCTGCTCGCTGCCGACGCCTCACCGGTGATCCCCGCCGAGGACGGCGACGCCCTCCAGCTCATCCTCCCGGTCTCCTCGGACAGCACCGGAGATGACGTGGAGCGCATCCGCGCCGTCATCTCAGAGACATTCCCGACCGCGGCCGCCTCCAGCGGGACCGCTGACGTCAAAGCCCCCACCGTCACAGCCGACGTCTACGTCACTGGCCCCGCCGGGTTCGCCGCCGACCTCTCCGAGGCCTTCGCCGGCATCGACGGCATCCTCCTGCTCGTGGCCCTCATCGCGGTCTTCGTCATCCTCATCATCGTCTACCGCTCACCCCTGCTGCCGGTCATCGTCCTCTTCACCTCGGTCGCCGCGCTCGCTGCCTCGATCTTCGTCATCTGGCACCTCGCCGACGCCGGCATCCTGCTCATCAACGGGCAGGTCCAAGGCATCCTCTTCATCCTCGTCGTCGGCGCCACCACCGACTACTCCCTGCTCGTCGTCGCCCGCTTCCGCGACGCCCTGCTGACCGAGACCGACCGTGTCCGCGCGGGCCTGTCTGCTCTCAAGGGCGTGATCGAACCGATCGCAGCCTCCGGCGGCACAGTCATCGCCGGTCTCCTCGTCCTCCTCGTCACCGACCTCGCCTCCACCCGCGCACTCGGTCCAGTCGCCGCGATCGGCATCCTCGTGGCCATGCTCGCAGCCCTGACCTTCCTGCCCGCGGCGCTGATGATCATCGGCCGCTCCGTGTTCTGGCCATTCCGCCCCCGGGTGCGCACCACCTCGGCGACGGTGGCGAAGAAGGGCCTGTGGGCTCGGATCGCCGAGGTGGTCGGCAAGCGGCCGCGGACCATCTGGATCACCCTCGTCATCCTCCTCGCCCTGCCGCTCATCGCCGTTCCGCAGTTCAAGGCCTCCGGGGTGGCGCAGAGCGAATTCGTCCTCGGCGAATCCGAGGCCCGCGACGGTCAGTTTGTCCTCGCCGAGCACTTCCCCGGCGGATCCGGCTCGCCCACCCAGATCGTTCTGGCCGAGGGTGAACTCGAAGATGCGGCGAAGGCGATCGGCCGCCTCGGCGGGGTCGAATCGATGTCCGTGACGTCGGAGGACTCACCCAGCGGGAACCTCGGGATCGACGATGAGGGCGCGCTCGAGATGCCGCGCGCGGGCGGCGGTCCCACGGGGCCGACCGCGCCGCCGTCTCCCACCGAGGTCGACGGCAACGTCCTGCTCGAGGTCACCCTGTCCGACGCTGCCGACTCCCTGGCGGCCGAGTCCACCGTCACCGACATCCGGGCGGCCGTCCACGACGTTGACCCGCAGGCCCTGGTGGGCGGGGAGACCGCGGTCGACCTCGACACGAACACCACCGCCGAGGCGGACCGGACCCTGGCGATCCCGCTCATCCTGCTCGTCATCACCATCATCCTCATCCTGCTCCTGCGCTCCCTGCTGGCCCCGGTGCTGCTCGTCGCGCTTACGGTGCTCTCCTTCGGCACGGCCCTGGGAGTCTCAGCGCTCGTGTTCAACAACATCATCGGCTTCGACGGGGCGGATCCCTCGGTGCCGCTCTACGCCTTCGTCTTCCTCGTGGCGCTGGGCATCGACTACAACATCTTCCTCATGTCCAGGGTGCGGGAGGAATCGCTGCGGTTCGGCACCAGGAGGGGCGTGCTGGACGGCCTCGTGGCTACGGGCGGGGTGATCACCTCGGCGGGGATCGTGCTCGCCGCGACCTTCGCCGCCCTGTCGGTGATCCCGGTGATGTTCCTCGCCCAGCTCGCCTTCATCGTCACCTTCGGAGTGCTGCTCGACGCGATCCTCGTGCGGTCCTTGGTCGTGCCGGCGCTCGTGCACGATGTCGGGCGCAGCGTGTGGTGGCCGTGGCGGAAGCGGATTCCGAAGGACTGAAGCGGATCTACTGGACTCGCGGTCGGTCCGGAGGCAATGCAATACCCCCGCACGAGCGGATCGTGCCGGGGGCATCGTGGGGATGGTGCGGGTACTGCTGTCGAGGGGTGGTCGACGTGGCCCTCTCGAGGGCCGGGTATTACCATTGAACTACGGCTTTGTTGCCGATGCAACAAGATGTGAGAGAGGGAACAAGGGTGTCCGATGAGCGAGCAGAGGAATGAGACGACGCCCGTCAGCAGCCTCATCAGGCGTTTCGGGCCGATCCAAATCGCGTCGTGGCGGCTGATGATGGAGAAGCACCAGGACTTCATGGCCCAGTTCGAGCGTGGCTTCGGTCGGCGCCACGGGCTCACGCTCAACGAATTCGATACCCTCATCAACTCCGATCCCGAGAAGCCGGTGCGTCAGCGGGACCTGCTGCGCAGCATGGTGCTCAGTCGCAGCGCGCTCAGCCGACTCCTCGGGCGGTTGGAAGCGCGAGGCTTGGTTGTCCAGAAGCCGGACCCCGACGATCAGCGGGGAGTGCTCGTCACCCTCACCGAGGCCGGGGTGCAGCTGCGGAAAGAAGCTGAGGCGACAAACGCCGAGATCATCATGGCCGGCTTCGCCGGGGTCAGCGCCGATGAGGCCGAGGAGATCTTCGCGCTCGTGAGCAAGATCCGCCCGGTGCCGGTTGCCGACGAGGCAGGGAAGCCCGGCTGCAACGATGCAGGGAAGCCCGATGGTCGGCCGGTTCCCGGCGAGGAACACTCGGGCTGAACCACCCCCTCGACACCGGGCGTACGATACGGGCATGAGCAATGTCGAGACTGCCCCACAGCAGGTGCTCTGCCGGCCTGGCGGCCTGCCCGCTCCGAGCTGCGACCAGAAGGATCGGTCCCCGGTCGAGATCATCACCGCCCGTGAGGTTCCGCTCGGCGGCCCCCGCGCGATGACCGTGCGCCGAACCCTGCCGCAGCGACAGCGCTCCCTCATCGGACCCTGGTGCTTCGTCGACCACTACGGACCCGCCGACGTCTCGACCACCGGCGGCATGGACGTCGCCCCGCACCCGCACACGGGACTGCAGACGGTCAGCTGGCTCTTCGAAGGCAACATCGAGCACATTGACTCCGGCGGCAACACGGGCCTCGTCCGACCGGGCGAAGTCAACCTCATGTCCGCCGGCAGCGGCATCTGTCACTCCGAGGTCTCCACCGCGGACACTTCCACCCTCCACGGCGTCCAACTCTGGCTGGCCCTGCCCGATAACGTCCGCAACCGACCCGAACGCCGCTTCGAACATTTCGCCCCCGAACCCGTGGCCCTCGACGGAGGCGAACTCATCGTCTTCCTCGGGCAATTGGCGGGACAGTCCTCCCCGGTGACCACCCATTCCCCGGTCCTCGGCGCCGAAATGCGGCTGCGCCCCGGCGCCACGATCGACCTGCCCGTCGACCCCGAGTTCGAACACGGAGTCCTCGTCGACTCCGGAGACATCACCGTCGAGAACGTGCCCCTGCCGCGCCACAGCCTGGGATATACGGGACTCGGCGTCGAGACGATGCGCATCGGCAACCTCGGCGAGGATGAGGGTCGGGTGGTCATCCTCGGCGGGGAGCCGTTCGGTGAGGAGATCGTCATGTGGTGGAACTTCGTGGGCCGCAGCCACGACGAGATCCGCGCCTACCGCGAGGACTGGCAGGCCGAGAGCTCCCGCTTCGGCGCGGTCGACGGGTACGTGGGCAAGGGTGGTCCCGGCCGCAACGCCGATGGACTCGGCCGGCTTCCCGCGCCGAGGTTGCCCGACGTTCAGATCAAGGCGCGGAAGAATCCCCCGCCCCACGTTCAAGGCGGACCCGAGCGGATCGACGATCCCTGACAGCCACCCCAACGAAGGAGTCGCAAACATGAGTGAGAATCTCAAGGATTCGACGGGAGCACCCGTAGCCGTCGAACTCGACGAAGACCGGAAGGCCTATACGATCGCGGTCGACGCAGGCACGATCGCCGGTCGAGCCCACTACCTGCCCGGACCCGTGCCCGAGACGGAGCGGATCTTCTATCACACGGTCGTCGACGAGGAATTCGGTGGCAGAGGGCTCTCGAAGATCCTCGTCGCCGAGGCGCTTGCCGACTGTCGGGAGAAGGGACTGACCGTGGTCCCGATCTGCCCGCTGTTCGTGCGGAAGCTGCAGGAGACCGGGGATGACTATCAGGCCGAAGGCGGACGCTTCCGCAACGCCACCGGAGCCGACTACGCCATCGTCAAAGAGAACTCGCGGTGACCGACCGGGTCGACTTCCGCTCCGACACCGTCACTAAGCCCAGCGTCGGCATGCGCCGGGCCATGGCCGACGCCGAGGTGGGCGATGCCGTCTACGACGAAGATGCGACGACGAAACGGCTCGAGTCGATGGCCGCCGAGATGCTCGGGAAGGACGCGGCACTGTTCTTCCCCTCGGCGACGCAGGCCAACCTCGCGGCGATCATGGCCCACTGCGGGCGCGGCGACGAATTCATCGTCGGCCAGACCGCGCACGCCTACCGTGACGAGGGCGGGGGAGCGGCAGTGCTGGGATCGGTCCAGCCGCAGCCGCTGCCGAACGAACCCGAGGGGATCATCGATCTCGAGGCCATCGCCTCGGCGATCAAACCCGATGACTTCCACAACCCGGTCACCCGGCTGCTCACGTTGGAGAACACGTTCAACGGGCTGCCTTTGCCCGAAGCCTACGTCCAGGAGGCGACCGAGCTGGCGCGCGATCGCGGGCTGGCGACCCACCTCGACGGGGCGCGGATCATGAACGCCGTCGTGTCCACAGGTCGCGCAGCTGCGGCAGTGGCGGGGCGGTTCGATTCGGCCACGCTCTGCCTGTCGAAGGGCCTCGGCGCCCCGGTCGGTGCGCTGCTCGCCGGCCCTGCGGAACTGGTGGGCAGGGCCAAACGACTGCGGAAGACCCTGGGCGGAGGCATGCGTCAGACCGGAGTCATAGCCGCGGCAGGGATCTATGCGCTTGAGAACAATGTCGAGCGTCTGCGCGAGGATCACGATCGGGCTGCCCGGTTGGCCGAGATCTTCGCCGACTACCCCGAGCTCGGCGCCGGTGAGGCCCGCACGAACATGGTCTTCCTGTCCCCGGACGGTGTGGACATGGAGGCCTTCAGCTCTTTGTTGAGTGAGCGCGGCATCGTCACCGGCGGTGCACACGGCAAACTGCGCTGGGTCACGCATCTCGACATCGACGACGAGGCGATCGAGCGCGTCCGGCGTGTGTGCAAGGAGTTCTTCGGCAGGTAGGGGAGGTCCGGGCTGGGTGCCGGAGCCTGCTCAGTTGATGATCTCTTTTCCGTCGTCTTCGCGGATCGCGGCCAGGCGCTGCCGCCAGGTCGCCAGGTCCTCGGGACTCAGCCGCGTCCAGTCGGTGACCTCGCGGATGATGCGCAGAGGTGAGGTGCTGCGGTAGGAGCGGGTGGGGTTGCCGGGGAACTTCTTGTCCGTGACGTTCGGGTCGTTCTCGAACTCGCCGGTCGGTTCGACTTCGTAGACGTGGGGGATGCCTTCGAGCGCGGCGATCTCGGCGGCCAGTCCTGCACCATCGGGCAGGGCAGTGAAGTAGATGTGGTTCATGACGACCTCGGGCCGGTAGTTCGAGTTGAAGCCGGGAGTGAGGAGATCGCCGGGTTCCAGCTGCGCCTTCGTGCCGTGGAAGAACGGTCCGTCATCGAGTGCCGTGGTCATGGGATCAATATAGTCCTGCTCAGGATCTGCCCAATTGCTGAGACCAAGGAGTGCCGATGGGCGGACAGCAGTCAGACTTGAGCGGTCCCATTCGAGCGGCACGAGCACGTTCAACGACGATTACACGAAGGAGCCCCACCCCGCCTATGTCCGCCCCCTCACCATCGCAGACCACCGTCACCACCGCCTCGGCACCGGGGACACTGACCGGACGGCTGCGGCTGATCGGACCCGGGATCGTGCTGGCACTGGCCAGCGTCGGGGCTTCGGACATGATCACGACGATGAACTCCGGGGCCGAGTACGGACTGGCTCTGATCTGGGTGTTCACGGTGGGCATCATCCTCAAGTTCGTCCTCTCCGAGGCGGTATCGCGGCTGCAGATGAGCGGTGACCGTTCGCTGCTGTCGCACCTGACTTCCTTCGGCGGGCGAACATTCCCCGCACTCTTCCTCATCGCCGAGCTTCTCGTCGGCCTGTTCTTCGGCGCCGGAGTGGTGGCCGTGACGACGAACATCCTGCAGGCGATCTTCCCGGTCCTGCCGTTCTGGCCCACCGCCGTGGTCGTGCTTGCCTCAGCAGTGATCCTCATCGGCATCGGCCGCTACGGCCTCGTCGAGAAGGCGATGATGGGCTTCGGGATCCTCATGTTCTTCGGCATCATCGCGCTCGCGATTTCTGTGTACCAAGGGCAGGGCGCGCAGGACGTTGCCGTCGAGACGATTGCCCCGACCTTCCCGCAGGGTTCGATCATCACCGTCATGTCGCTCATCGGCGGGGTCGGCGGGGCCACGGGAATCCTCGCCTACTCATACTGGATCCGGGAGAAGTCCTGGCGCAGCGCCGACTGGAAACCCGTCGTGCGCATCGACCTGCTCATCAGCTACGGACTCGTCCTCGTCTTCGCCGTGGCGATGAGTGCCGTCGGCGCGTTCATTCTCTACGGGCAGGGCTTCACGATCTCGGACAACGACTCACTGTTCGCGATCGCCGACAACCTCATCGGCCGCATCGGCGAGGTCGGGCGGATGATCTTCCTCATCAGCTTCCTCGCCGTGGTCTACACGAGCGTGCTCGGCGGGTTCTCCGGCATCGCTTACGTGACCTCCGACTGCATCCGCGTGCTGCGACGCTACCCGCACCAGGATGAGCCCGAACACGAGATGTCGGCGAAATCGATCGAGTTCCGCGGGGCGCTGGTCTACCTCGCCATTGCGGCTCTGGTCATCATGAGCTTCGGCAAACCGGTGACGCTCGTGCTCATCTACGCCGCGATCAGCGCCTTCATCCTGCCCGTGCTCGCCGTGGCCCTCCTCGTCATCCTCAACCGTTCCTCAGTGGCGGCCGAGCTGCGCAACCGCTGGCTGTCGAACGTCCTGCTGGGCGTCTGCTTCCTGCTGTTCGGATTCCTCGCCGTGCTGCAGGTCAAGGAGTCGGTGATGGGGTTGGTTGGGTAGGGGCCTCCCTTCGCCTCACTCCCTCCCCGAACTGATCCAGGTCGGATTGTCGACGATGTTGCGGGTGCCCTCGACGAGGCTGCGGATCGAATCGAGTCGCCCCATGTCTTCGGCGTCGAGCGTGAGGTCGAGGGCGCCGAGGTTCTCCAGTGCTCGTTCGGGCTTGCGCGATCCGGGAATCGGCACGGCGGTCACACCCATCTGAGCCCCGCGGTGGAGCAGCCACGCCAGCGCTAACTGAGCGTTGGTGGCATCGTGACGGCGGGCCACCTCGGCGATGATGTCGAGGATCTGCTGGTTGGCATCCCAGGCCTGCCCCATGCGCTCGGTGCCGCTGCGGAAGTCGCCGGCCACCTGCTCCTTGGTCAGGGTGCCGGTGAGGAAGCCGCGGCCCAGCGGGCTGTAGGGCACGAAGCCGATGCCGAGCTCCGCGCAGGTCGGCACGACGTGGTCCTCGACGTCGCGTGACCACAGGCTCCACTCCGATTGGAGCGCAGTGATCGGGTGGGTGGAATGGGCGCGCCGGAGTTCCTCGGCGGTGACCTCGGAGAGGCCGATGTGGCGGACTTTGCCGGCCGCGACGAGTTCCGCCATGGCGCCGACGGTCTCCTCGATCGGGACGTCCGGGTCCGGGCGGTGCAGGTAGTAGAGATCGATCGTCTCCACGCCGAGGCGGTTCAGCGATGCCTCGCACGCCTGGTGGGCGTAGTCGGGGCGTCCGTTCGTGCGTTTGGTCGATCCGTCCGTGCCGGTGCGGATCGCGGTGATGCCGAACTTCGTGGCCAGTTGGACCTCCTCGCGACGGCCGGCGAGAAAGGGTGCGAGCATCTCTTCGTTCGTGCCGGCCGGACCGGTGGCGCCCTCGCGGGGCTCGCCGTAGACGTCGGCGGTGTCGAGGAAGGTGATGCCGGCATCGACGGCTGCGCCCAGGGTGGCGCGGGCGGAATCGTCGGTGGTGCCGCCGTAGACGTGGGACAGGGCCATGCAGCCGAAGCCGATGGGCGAGACACTGAGCTCGCCGAGGTGGGTGGTCGTCATGATGAGGTTCCTTCGGGTTCGTGGTCGATGGCTGATGAGGTTGTTGAGGTTGTTGGGGCACCGCCGTAGGTGGCGATCTTGTACTCCGTCGTGTCCAGGGCACGTTCGAGTTCGCGGATCTGGGTCCGGATGCGTTCGCGCTGGGCGAGCATGATCTGCAGGCGCTCTTCGGTGGTCGAGTCCCCGTCGCGGACGAGGTCGACGTAGCGGCTGAGTTCGCTGATGCCCATGCCCGAGGTGCGCATGCGGACGAGGAAGTCGAGCCGTTCGACGGTCTTGCGGTCGTAGATGCGGTGGCCCGATTGGGACCTGTCGATCGTGAGCAGTCCGGCGCGTTCGTAGTAGCGGGCGGTGTGTGCAGTGATCCCGAGGAGTTCGCTGACCTCGGAGATGGAGAGCGGGACGTCCACGTTGGGTGGTTCCTGTCGGGGCAACGGCGGCGGGTGCGGAATCGTCGTTGCGGCTGAGGCGACTGCTGGCTGAGTCATGACCATAACGCTACGACTGTGAGTGCACTCGAAGTCAAGGGTTTGAGTGCCGGGATCACAGCCCGGTGGGGCGGTATATGCGCTGCCTCGCCTCCACTGCCCCACGGATCTCCCAGAAGGCCAGGGCCGATCGGTGCTGGTCATGGCTGCCAAGATGACGTCCGGAGGTTCGTTTTTGATGCGGCGCAACTTGCTCCAGAAACAATCTGGACAGCGGCTATATGCCAAATGTGGCGCAACCCCTTTGCTGGACCCATGGTGAACATCTGACCACGAAAGTTAGACAAGACTGTTCAGAAAGGTATAATTGTCCGAAGCTGATGCATTAATCACGCTGTCATAGGTGGCTTTGGGGTGACATGGAATTGAGACAAGGATGTCGGGTCAGTGCTCGATCAGAATTCGAGGATGCGCACGGGTACTGGAATGACTCGCTCGATGACCTGCTCAATGCAGACCCTAAATATTTCGCGGCCTACGATCGGCTTTTGCGGGTCACTCAGAAGCGCGGTAACCTCACCGATGCGCAGAGGGAACTCATTTGCGTGGCTGTTAATGCACAGGTCACTTATCTTAATGAGAAACATACAAGGCACCACATTCGGGAAGCTCTGAAATCGGGCGTGACGAATGAAGAAATAGACGAGACGCTCCAACTGTCAGCATCCCTGGGGATTCACTCGATGCTGGTCGGTGTGCCCATAGCTCACGAGATATTCGAAGAACTTGGCGTCGCTGTCGACGCTGAAAAGCTCGACGCTCATCGCGAAGCGCTCAAACAGCGCTTCATCGACGAGAAGAAATACTGGTCCTCACACTGGGACGTTGTCCTCGCCTACTCGCCGGAACATTTTGAAGCATATCTCGATCTGTCAGGGCTTGCTTGGACGCATGGCGTACTCCAGCCCTGGTTCAAGGAGCTCATCTATATCGCTATTGATGTAGCTACCACCCACCTCTTTGCTCCTGGTATCAAGACCCATACTGCGCAGGCGATTCGCTACGGAGCGACCCCGGACCAGGTCATCGACGTGATGACGCTAGCCAGCAACATCGGAGTCCACACCACACTCATGGGGATCACGCAGATTCCTGCGGGCACTTTCGAACCCACCGAACGCAAATTTCCCCGATGACTCAGCCAGAGCCATAGTGAGTGCGTCCCGGGCTAGTGACTCCCGCATATGGTTCGTCACCTGCCAGCCCACGATCTCGCGGTGGAACACATCAAGGATGAACGTCGTGTACACCCACCCAACTTGAGTCGGAACATACGTAATATCGGCGACCCAAACGCAATTCGGGCCAGGTGCTGTGAACTCGCGTTCGACAAGATCGTCCGGACACTCCTCAGCCCTGGCTGAGGCCGTCTTCGGACGTTTCCGCTTCCGCCGGATTCCGTCGATGCCCAACTGGCGCATCAACCGCTCCACCGTGCAGCGGGCCACCGGACCGAATTGGTCGGCGTAGTCGCGGTTGATCGCCTTCCACATCTTCCGCACTCCGTAGCAGGAGTAGTTCGCCTCATAGACATCCTGGATGACCACCATCAGTGCCTGGTCCCGGCGGGCCCTGGCCGATGGTTGGCGCTTCTTGAACGCGTAATACGAGCTCGCAGCAATCCGTGCAGCAGTCCCGGACAAGGCGCGCACGATTGGCTCGACTCCGAACTCGTTGCGATTGTCGTCGATGAAGGCGACGATCACTTCGATGGGCGGTCGAGCTCCGCCGCGAAGAAAGCCGAAGCCCTCTTCAGGATCTCGTTCGCCCGCTTCGCTTCAGCCAACTCAGCCCGCAACCGGCGGTTCTCTACTTCAAGATCAACGGACTCCGTCGGTGTGGCTTTGCCAGACTCTTTATGCTTGCGCACCCAGACTCGCAAGGTCTCTTTACTCAGACCGAGCTCACTGGCGACGCGGGTGATTGCCCCGTTCGCGGTGTCCGGGTCGGACTGGGCATGGATGACGAGCTCGACGGCACGAGCCTTGAGTTCGTCGGTGTATTTCACTGGCACGAGAGAATCTCCTTCTTCCAATCTCCCTGCCTCTATTATCCCCGGGGCGATTCAAAGCATGGCTCTAGATCACACCACTCCGCGAATATTGTTTCCCGCTGTTTCAGCACCGTCTACTGCGATGCTGGCGCCGTTAGTAAAACGCGATTCGTCGGAGATGAGGTAGACGACGAGCGCTGCCACCTCCTCCGGCCATCCGACTCGCCCCGCGGGGATCTGCCCGATGCCACGTGCCAGGTTCGCGGTCAGCGGTGTCGCGATGCTGCCTGGATGGACGGAATTCACACGCATGCCTTGGTCCCCAAACTCCATGGCGGCGGTTTTTGTGAGTCCATGTACTGCCCACTTCGATGCCGAGTACGCAGGTGATCCCTTGAAACCCACCAGGCCCGCGATGGAAGAGATGGAGACGATGGAGGCAGAGTCGTTCTTCTTGAGCTCTGGCAAGCAGGATCGCATACCGAAGAAGACACCGTGGAGGTTGACCGACATGACCGTGTGCCATGTGTCGTCATCCATGTCTTCAAGTCCGCCGTGACCAGCGATGCCGGCATTGTTGACCAGCCCGGTGAGGCCGCCGAACTGATTGACTGCAACGTCGACCGCGACTGCCCAGGAAGCAGAGTCCGCGACATCCAGCCTGACGAAGGGCGCAGTGTCTTCACCGAGCTCTTCAGCGCGCGAGCGTCCCAATTCTTCGTCCCGATCAGCGATGATAACGCGGGCGCCCTCAGCACAGAGTGCACGGGCTGATGCCCACCCGATCCCGGAAGCGCCGCCAGTGACGAAAACGATCTTGTCGTCGACTCGTCCCGGGCGCTCGGATGTTCCCGCACAATCCCTTCTTTTCGTCGGATGATTCTGCTGGGAATTTGTAGCTGCCAACATGGTTACTCCGCTATTTGGTGGGGCGACCGGTTATCCGGGCGCGAGATTGTTCCTCAAACGTGCAGATACTGGGCCAGATCGTTTCAGGTCAAATATGCCCACTTGGAAGACGACGACGTGCACCCTTCCGTGTATGCGGAAAGGTGCACGTCACATCTTCGCTCGATCATGCGTTGGAGATCCCGGGAAGCCAAAGCGCTATGTCCGGCCACAGAATGAGGACGATGAGGAAGGCGATCGACAGAGGCAGGAACCACGCGAGCGACATGAAGACGTCGCCCAAAGAGATCCTGATACCTGTGTTGACCTCTCGCTTCTTACAAATGTTGTAAACGACGTAAGACAGCACTCCCACAGGCGGGGTGATCATGCCGATCTCTCCGAGGAAGACGATGAAGACACCGAACCACAGGAGATTGACGTCGTACGCAGCGAACGCCGGCATGAGTATCGGGATCGTCAGCAGCATCATGGCGAGAGTGTCGAAGAACATGCCCATGAAGATGTAGAGCACGATGAGGACACAGAGAAACAGGAATCGTGACAGCCCGAGATCGGTGATGAACGAGGTCACGCTTTCGGCTAGCCCGGTCACTGCGAGCATCCGGGTGAGCATCTCTGCGCCGATGAGGATGAAGAAGATAGCGGCAGATGAACGGACTGCGTTCATAGCTGCTGTTGCGACCTGTGCAATCGGCTTGTTGCGCCAGGTGTAGAAGATGGCGAGGACCAACGACATGCCTGCTGCTGCTGCTCCGGCCTCGCTCGGGGTGAAGACTCCGGTGAACATGCCGCCGAACAGCACCAGCATAATTAGCGGGAAGCCCCATATCTGCGCAAGTGCTCCAAAGCGCTCTCCCCAGGTGATGTTTTTCTCGTCTCCACGCACCTTGTTCTTGTCCCGCCCGACGAGTCGGGGAAGGAAGATGCCGATAAACAACAACATGAGTGCGTATGCGATTGCGATGAGTAATCCGGGAATGACGCCAGCCATGAGCTGTGGGCCGACTGGCACGGATGCGATGCCGGCATAGACGACCAAGAGAATCGACGGTGGAATGAGCTGGCCGGGCAGACCTGCGATGACAACGGTGCCGACCGCTATCCGTCGGTCGTAGCCGGCTCTGAGCATCTCAGGAATTCCAGCACGTCCCAAAGCGTATGTCATTCCAATCGTCGAACCGGAAACTGATGCAAGACCAGCACCAGCGGCAGTTGTGCCGATGCCCAGTCCGCCCGGCAGCCAGCCGAACCATAGCTCTGTCGCCTTGTACATCTTCTGGGTGAGACCAGCTTGCGTCAGCAGTAGGCCCATGAAGATGAAGAGCGGTAGAACCGTCATCGACCACGACGACGACGCGGTGAAAGCAGAGGTCTTGAGAACGTTCGTGAGAGCAAGCGTGCCGCTCACATAATAGATCCCCAATGAGCTTGCAATCCCCAAGGACAGAGGAATCGGCACACCGATGAACATAAGAGCGACCATCAACCCAATGCACCACAGGCCAGAAGCAAGGTCGCTGACGCTGGTGAACAGGCCGATCGCGCAGATGATAACGACCGCGATGGAGATGAAGAAGCCTAACGGCTTGCTTTTGCGGGACGAATCCAGCGGCCCCTTGCTCGCTTCGGTGCGGCCGACAGGTGCCTCGTCGAGGGCCTGGTCCGTTGCTGAATGACTGGATGACATGATGGACACTCCCTCAGACCGTCTCTTCTTCGGCATCGTGATTGATGGACTTGCCGGTTCCGGTGTTGATGTCCTCATGGGGGTCTCGGAACGAGAGGACGGCGTCGAAAACGAACACAATCATTGCGAGTGCGAAGCCGATAGGAACCAGGAAGTAGAACTGCCACACCGGCAGGGAGGTGACGCCTGCAGTCGCACGGATTTCCATCTGCGACAGGGCCTCCTCCAACCCGAACCAGGCGATCGCCGCACACAGGATCGCGCTGGCTCCGTAACCGACGGCCTTAAGGAGCCCCAGTGAAGTCGGATTGAGGCGTTCTGTCACGATCGACACGACATAGTTCTCTTTCCACACCTGTGTGCTGGGAAGTGCGAGCAGTACTGTGATGGGCAGGAGCCACTGCGCGGAGATCTCATTCGCGCCGTGGATCGGGCTGCTGAACCATGTACGGCCCAAGGCGTTGGTGACGCTGAGTATGATCATGGCGATCAGCGCCAACGCAGCGATCGCACAGAGTGCGGTCTCCAAAGATTTGACGACTTTCAACATTGAAATCCGGCTTTCTGATCAGTGGGTGAGGTTACTCGGGAAGTTCCGCCGAGGTTGTGAACTCGGCAGAAGTGTCAGGGAGTTCAACGGACGAACGGCGATGCTGATTCGAACGCGCTTCGTATGCCGCCGTCCAGGCGAATGACCTCTGCGTTGATATAGCTGTTCTGCGCGATGTGGTGAGCCAGCGCGGCATATTCGTTCGGATGGCCCATCCGATTGGGGAAAGGTATATGGCGAGGCAGGCGAGGTGTCTCTGCAAGGATCGGCGTATCAAACAGTCCTGGTGCGATCGTCGCGATGCGAATCGCCCACGGTGACAGCTCTCGCGCTAGTGGAAGGGTCATTCCGATCACGCCGGCTTTCGAAGCTGAGTATGCCGACTGTCCGGGTTTGCCTTCAAATGCTGCGCCAGACGAGGTGAGGATGATGAAGCCACGTTCCTCGTTCGCTGGCGTGTCGCGCGCAGTCATTGCGGCGATCACATGGCGCAGGACTATGAATGTCCCGCCGAGATTGACGCGAAGTGTCCGCTCGATCGTGTCCAGATTGTCGATGACCTGACCGGAGGTCGGTGCAACTAGATGGCCAGGGTTGTCTGGTCCGAATTCTGCGATTCCAGCGCAGTGGATGAGCCCCGCGATCGGAGCGTGTTTAGCCGCAGCCGTTACGGCTTCACGCACGCTCTCGTTGTTGGAAACATCGACCCGAAACGGGACGAATTCGGCGTTGCCGCTGCCTTTGAGCCGCGCCGGTGTCCCGAAGTCGAAGCCGAAAACCGTATAACCGTCCTTGAGGAAGCGTTGCGCTGTGGCGAATCCCAATCCTCCAGAGGATCCTGTGACGACGACTGCATTGGCACTGGACATTCTCATCCTTTCGAGGCCGGTCGTTGAGTTCCAGATAGGATGACCGACCGACGCGGCATTGAGTCGGTCCGCCGTAGACGGCGGCTTCTAGAGGAATCTATACAACATAGTCATGTTTTGTCTATACGTTGGAGTGGCTGGATTTCGAAAATCGACAGATTAGCGAGATTTGCGGCTGACCTGTTGTCACCTATTGCGGGGCCTGGCATGATGTGGCCTGATCGTCTTGACATGTTTCATGAATAAGTGCTTTGATGATTCAGAACTAGACGCAAGTGTCTAGAAACATTCACGCAGAGTCGCATGTATGCAGATTCGCGTCGTCGAATCATCGGGAGGAAAGCCAGTGGCCCACAACGAACTGCACTTCGGAATCTTCAGCCTCACCAACGTGCCAGACTGGAGCACTGAATACGAAGCTGTCCACAAGGGCATCGAACAGATCAATCTCGCGGATGAGCTTGGGTTTGAGGAAGCTTGGGTTGCAGAGCACAACGCGCGTCAGTATGGCATCATCTCGTCGTCTCAGGTGCTTCTGGCCGCTTGCGCTGGTACGACGAAAAACATTCGCTTGGGTACCGGCGTCGCTCGTCTCCCGATGAACCACCCGCTTAAGCTAGCGGAAGACTTCTCGCTGCTAGACGTCATCAGCGACGGCCGCCTCAATTTCGGTATCGGCAAGGCGTACGACTTGCTCGAGTTCCAGGCTTACAACATCAACCCTGATGAGCGCGACGAGCGCTATCAAGAGACGTTCGAGATCATCATGCAGGGCTGGCGGACCGGCAAGATCAGTCATAAAGGCAAGCACTTCTCGGTTCCCGGCGAAGGTGAGCAGGCGGAAGAGATCCAGCTCATGCCGAGGCCCCTGCAGAAGCCTCATCCGCCAGTCTTCGTTATGGTGTCACAGACTGAGGCATCGTTGCGTGCGGCGGCTCGACAGGGCTTCGCCTTTGTAATGGGTCAGATGCCGACGTGGGAGGATATGGCTCGCCTTGTCAACATCTACCGTGAGGAAGCCAGGGACGCGGGCTACAACTACGACGAGATCGACGACCTCGTTGCTAGGTCGTCGCAGCTTAAGGCCATCCACGTCTCCGACGACCGTGAGACCGCGGCGAAAGAGTACGAAAAGGGTCTCATGTGGTATCTCAGCATTCTCAGCAACAGGGCGAAAGTCGGTCTCGGCCTCAACGAATTGAGCTTCCAGGAGTATCTCGACAAAGGTGCGATCATCCTCGGATCGTCTGACGATGTTGCTCAGCAGCTGGACGATTACAAGAAGGTCACGGGAATAGGTGGACTGGTCGGTTGGTTCGATGCCGGCAGCCAGCCTCAGGGCCAAGTCCTCAAGTCAATGACCAAATTCGCAAAGGAAGTGCGCCCGCAGATCAGCGGGTTGAGTTCCTGACACCACTCGTCCCGGCTTGACGGGACAGTCTCCGCGGCGCCCAGGGGCGACCCAGGGCGCCGCGCCCACACCCAGCAGCGGCGGAGGAAAACGCAGATATGAATGGCAGCGCGGCAGAACAGGCTGCAGAGCACAAAGAAATCATCGACGCTCTCTTCGGGTTCGTCGACAAGGCAGTCGAGCCGATCGAGCAGGCGAACGCCGAGCTCCTCGCCGATGATCGCCGAATCTACAACGACCGTGGTCTCATGACCCCGGAATACCTTGCGATCAACAGGCAGGTCCGAGAGCTGTCGGCCGAATCCGGCTTCTACTCGCTCTACGGGGCGGAGGAGCTGGGCGGCGGGAATCTATCGGCAAGCGGAATTGTCGCCATCCAGGAAGCGATGCATCATCGCTACGGGCCTGATCGCATCATCGTCCACGAGTCAGTCATCCCATCACCGTTCACCAACGGCCTGAGCCCGCTACTGCTCAAACTCAACGAGGATCTGCTGGCCGAGAAGATTGACGCCATCAGAGACGGCAGCGCCACTCTGTGTTTCGCCCTGTCAGAACCCGATGCAGGCTCAGACGTCTTCAACGTCAAGTCGAAAGCGACACCAGTCGAGGACGGGTGGGTCATCAATGGTCAGAAGCAGTGGATCTCGAACGCCGCCCATGCGTCACACGCCTTCGTCTTCGCAGTGACCGACCCCGAACAGTTCAAAGCTCGGAAGGGTGGAATCACCTGCTTCTTCGTTGACACCGACTCCCCCGGATTCTCAGTCGACACCGGTATCCCGATGATGGGCAACCGGGGCTCGAATGCGACTATCATCTCGCTCACGGATGTTCACGTGACCCCGAGGCAGATCGTGGGCGTGGAAGGCGAAGCCTTCAAACTTGCCCTGGGCGGCATCGGTCGCGGCCGACTCACGATGTCCGCGACGTGCGTGGGTCTCGCACGATGGGCGCTCGACAAGTCCATCAGCTACGCGAACACGCGCAGCACCTTCGGCAAGACGATCGGCGAACATCAGCTCATCCAGGGAAAGCTTGCGGAGATGGCGATGGAAATCTATCTTTGCAAGTCGGCAGTGCTTCGGACTGCTGAAATGGTCGATGCCGGTGAGAAGTCCGTCAAGGAGACTTCGATCGTCAAGGCCCGGTGTACCGAGATGGTGGGCAAAGTCCTCGACGAGGCCATCCAGATCCACGGCGGACTTGGTCTGACAAACGAAATGGGCCTGGAATCGGCATATCGTTTCGCCCGCATGTTGCGCATTCCTGACGGAACCTCAGAAATCCAACGCCGCACCATTGCCAAACGTCTGCTCGCCGGGGAGACGGTGCTGTGAGCGACTTCGCAACTCTTTCCTACGTCGAGCGTGAACTTCGCGCGGGAGTGCTCACGATTACGCTCAACCGACCTGAGGCGAAGAACGCGCTCAGCATCGACCTCCGTGCTGACCTGCGCACCGCCCTGCTCGATGCCCATCACGATGAGGCTGTCCGCTGTATCGTTCTGACCGGAGCAGGTGACAGTTTCTGCGCGGGCGGTGACGTCAAAGGCATGGGGAAGAGCACCCCCGTCCAAGGAGCCGCGCGCATTGCGTTGGGCCGTGAGCTCATCGAGCTTCTGCGCGGAGTGAGGGTGCCGACGATCGCCGCAGTTCGCGGTCACGCGGTCGGTGCGGGTTTCGGCCTTGCTCTGGGGGCCGATCTCATCATCGCCAGTGACACCGCCAAGTTCCAGTTCGGCTTCGTCAAGCGGGGCCTCGCTCCCGACAGCTCCGTTCCCTACTTCCTGGCGCAGCAGATTGGTACGAGGACAACAATGTACTACGGGATGACCGGCGAGATCATTGACGCCGTCAAGGCACTGGAACTGGGCATCGCTGCCCAGAGCTACGGGGACGAGGAGTTCACTAACAAGGTCCAACGTTTCGCCGAGACTCTCGCGGCAGGGCCTACCGCCGCTATGTTTTCGACCCGCAAGGTCATACACGCAGCGTCGGATCTCACCTTTGCGCAGACTTGGGACTTCGAATCGTTTGCCTCTGCGGTGACGTCAACGACCCAGGACCATAAGAACTCGGTCGCAGCTTTCAAGGCGAAGACGGCCGTCGAATTCCACGGAGTGTGATTGCCATGAGTCTGGTAAGTACAGAACGCAATGGAGAGCACCGCTACGCTGTCATTACGATGCAGCGCCCGGAGAAGCTCAACGCATTCAACACCGAATTGCTGAACGACCTCTTTGCTGCACTAGCCGAACTCAAGGACGATGACTCCATCTCCGCAGTCGTCGTGCAGGGTGCCGGTGGGAATTTCAGTGCAGGTTACGACGTCGTGACGAGCTACACCGCTCCCACGGCCTATCAAGACTGGCGCAAACTCCAGAATGCAGTGGACCTGTGGGAACGAGTGTGGCGCTACCCAAAGCCGATCATCGCGGCGGTCGAGGGGCATTGTCTGGGCGGAGCGACGATGTTTGTCGCCTGTGCTGACCTCGTTGTCGTCGCCGACGATGCGAACATCGGGTGGCCCTCGATTCCCCTCGGCGGTGGTCTGCTCAGTCCCGTCTCTCTGTGGCACGTCGGTATGCGGAAGGCGAAGGAACTGTCATACATCGCTGGCAACAGTATGTCTGGCGCGGAAGCCGCGGACCTGGGGTGGGCGAACCGCAGCGTGCCAAAGGGTGAGGTGGAAGAGGCTGCGACTGTGCTGGCGCGCAGGGTCGGCAAGACACCGCTGGATCTCCTCTACCTCAAAAAGAACGCGCTCAATCGGGTATTCGACCGACAGGGCTTTGTCGAGGCATTACGGTCCGGTGCTGAGTGGGATTCAATCTCACACACCGCCGAGTCGATCGATCAGGTAAAGGACCAGATGCGTGAGCTCGGCTTCCGAGGGGCGATCAAGCACTTCACTGAAGGCTGACCAGCACGCGATCCCGCGTGTCTGTGGAATTACAAAGGAGTAATCACATGCGATCGAGATTCAAGTTAGGCGTTGCACTGCCTCTTGCTGTGGCGACGACGGTCATCCTGGCCGGATGTTCGAAGGCAGACAACGGCGGAGGCGAAGGCGGAGGTGGCGAGGGAATCGAGGCTGGTGCCTCTGCGGAGGAATACAAGAAAGCCTTCGAAGACGTCGAGCCGATCGAACTCGACTTCCAGGTCGCCTCGGCCAATCCGGAATCCTACGCGTCGTTGCGTGACCAGAAATTCGCCGATTCCCTCGAGGAATGGTCCGGCGGAAAGATCACGGTCAATATCCATTACGCGGGAGCGATTGCCGCACCGACTGATGTGCCGAGCGCCCTTGTTGATGGCCGTCTCGATCTTGCGCATTACTACACGACCTACGAGCCTCAACAGATGCAGGCTTTCGTGGACATGACCTCCTCGATGGTCCAGGTGCCCAGCACTCCGCTGCAGGGGGAGATTGTCACGCACGCCGCACTGATGGAGGTGGCTTTCAATACCCCGGAGATCCTCGAGGAGTTCGAGAGTCGTGGGATGCATGTGATCAACCCTGCGAACCCGAACGGCAATCCATCATTGGTTTGCAACTCGGAACGCAAGAGCCCTGCAGACTTCCGCGGTGCGCAGATCCGCGGTAACGCAGAGTCGCACCAGCGGGAGATCGAGTCGCTGGGGGGTACTGCGACGACAATCGAGCTTGCGGAGGGGTACGAGGCGTTCCAACGCGGAATCCTCGACTGTTCGCTGCAATCGCCAGGTACGGCGATTGCAGCAAGCTGGCTCGAGGTGGCACCACATGTGTACTTCCCCCAAGAGCAGAGCTTCGCCTCAGGCCCCGGCAGTCTCGTAGCCGGCCAAGCGTGGGAGTCGATACCACTGGTAGCTCGGCAGCTCATGTTCGACCTCCAAGAGGAGTACATGTCCGGGGAGCTGTACAACTCCCTCGAATCGATCCGTGACACGGCGGATGTCGCCGCGGAGAATGACGGAGAGGTAAACTTCCTCGATTCCGCGTCCGAAGAAGCCTTGTCGAAGGCGAACGAAGCACTGCTCGACGATGTCGCTGGAACCGACACCACGGACGGTGAGGCGCTTAATAAAGCTGTGGCCGAAAGCATCGACAAGTGGACTTCGATTTCCGAAGAGCTTGGATATACCAACGACGGAGGATTCGACGACTTTCCTGACTGGTACAAAGGCAGCGACGATTTCGAGGATCGTTCCTACCTCGAGCCTATCGCCGAGCGAATCTACGATGAGATCGTTCTTCCCAACCGTCCCAGCTGATCCGAAGTCATGATGTCTTCGGGTTCCATGCGATCAGACAGCTTGGCGGCCACGACCCGCAGCCAGAAGACCGACCATGAACATGTTCTGGCCACACGAATGGAGTGATCTCGGGTGATTCCCTCGCTCACCGGCAATGTCCCGACCGACAAGTTGGGAACGGTCCTCATGCATGAGCACGTTTTCGTGCTTAACGCAGAGCTCATGATCAACTATCCGGAGTTATTCCCCGAAGATGAAATGGTCGACCGGGCGGTTCGGACGCTTACCGAGGTCGGGCAGTCCGGAATCGATACATTCGTCGACCTCTCTGTGATGGGGACCGGGCGGAACATTCCGGTCCTCAAGCGGATCGCCGAGCAGGTCGATCTCAATATCCTCGTGGCGACCGGCTGGTACACGTATTTCGAAGCCCCTGCCTTCGCCAACCTCAATGGCCCGGGCCGATTGTTCGACGGCCCCGACCCACTTGCGGAGATCTTCATTCGCGACATCCGCGAAGGGATCAGTTCTACCGGGGTGCGTGCGGCAGTCCTCAAGTGCTCTGCAGACAAGTTCGGTGTGACGGAGGGGGTGCGCATCATCATGCAGGCAGTGGCTGATGCTCACCTTGAGACCGGTACACCGATCATGACCCATTCCAGCCCAGCGCACGATACAGGTTCTCTCCAACAGGACTATTTCGAATCCCGTGGAATCGACCTCGCCAGCATCGTCATCGGACATGTGGGAGATACCGATGACATCGATGTTCTGCGGCGCATCGCTGATCGTGGTTCCGTGCTCGGGATGGATCGATTCGGACTCGAGTCCCAACTACCTTACGAACAGCGAATCGACACTGTCGTGCGCATGTGTGAACTCGGCTACGCCGACCGTATGGTCTTGGCAACTGATTCATCGGTCTTCAGCATGAACTTTCCCGATGAGCATCGAAGAACCAACCTTCCACTCTGGGATGCGCGAGTTGTGATGCCGCGCATCGTCACGGACATTCGTGCTCGAGGTGTCTGCGATTCTGATATCGATCAAATGATGCGCATCAATCCGAGACGTATCCTCGGCGTCGGCAGCAACGAGGAGTCTGTAGGCGCAGCCGAGTCTTGAACGCAATATTCCAACAGCTGACACTCTTCCGACGTGAAAATGAAAGGACCGATCACAGTGAATGATTTCGACAGCAATGAGTTCCGACGCGTCATGGGCGCGTTCCCCACCGGAGTCGTCGTCGTGACTGCGACTCACGGCGATGGGGCCGGTTTAGCAATGACCGTAGGGTCTTTCGTATCTGTGTCCCTGGATCCGCCTTTGGTGGGGTTCCTTCCGACGAAGACTTCGTCGTCGTGGGCCGCGATCCGGGCAAGCGGAACGAAGTTCGGAATCAACGTCTTGGGTAACACCCAGGAAGATATCTGCCGTGCTGTCGCTCGGCGAAAGACCGACAAGCTCGATGGGTTCGGGTGGACGACGTCCCCGCTGGGCAACCCCCGGCTCGACGACGCGATTGCCTTCATCGACTGCGATACAGAGAGTATTTACGACGGTGGCGACCACGATATCGTCATCGGACGAGTTCATTCTTTGGAGACTGTCAAGAACAACCTCCCACTGCTATTTTTCCGCGGCGGCTACGGATCTTTCCGCCCAAGTTCGATGGCAGTCGGCGTAGGTATTCCCGCAGCTCGTCTAGCCGGGTTAGACATCGTCCGACCTTACCTGGAGCGACTCTCCGGCAGTCTCAGTACTGAAGTCATGGCCATGTGTCGGGTGGATGAAGACCTGGTCACTGTGGCGTCTGCCGGCAATTCGATCCGAGGCGGTCGATCCTCTCGAGTCGGACGTCACGTTCCATTCATGCCTCCGATCGGCGGCGTGTTTGCGGCCTTCGGCGGCCCGGATGAGGAGAAAGCTTGGCTATCAAGTATCCACGACGACCCGGACGGCTCGGCGATTCATTCATTCGAGCAGGTGGTTGAGCGAGTTCGTGAGACCGGATATGCGTTCGGCATCGGACACGAGGCGGGGGCTGCCATTGAGCTCGCCTCGGACTCCGCGAACAAGGCTCACACCTCGGAAGAACGTCGGCATCTCATGTCGACCATCAACGCCGCGTCTCACACGTTTAACAACACCGATGTCAGACGCGGCGAGGACTATGAGTTCCATTCTGCTACTGCGCCGATCTTCGACAAGGACGGAGACTGCGTCTTCTCCATGACGGTCTGGGGGCCGTCTTCGGGCACCATGTCTGGTGCCGATGTGCTTGCGACTATCGACAAGCTCACCCGTGGAGCCGAAGCCTGCTCGGCAGAACTCAAACGCGCGAAAGGCCGTCTGTGAGCTCGACACCTGACTACACACTGTCTTCGTTCGAAGATCTCGTCGTCCTCGAACTGGCACATATATACAACGGACCGTACACGGGACTCATGTTTGCCCACCTCGGCGCCGAGGTGATCAAAGTCGAGCCTCTCACTGGGGAGAAACTGCGGGGGCGTGCGCGAGGCGCATCTGACCCACAAGAGTTCATCATGCTGAACTCGAATAAGAAGAGCATCGCTCTCGACCTCAAGAGCGAGGAAGGGCACGAAACGCTCATGCGGTTGGTAGAAAAGGCCGACGTTTTGGTCGAGAACTACGCACCCGGGGCGCTCGAGCGGCTGGGCCTAGGGGTCGAAGCACTGCACGTACGCAACCCTCGGCTCGTTATTGCCTCTGGCAAGGGATATGGATCCACCGGGCCTTACTCTTCGATGTCTGCCATGGACCTCACTGTCCAAGCGATGTCCGGCACTATCGCTACCTCCGGCTTCTCCGACGGCCCCCCGGTCAAGGCTGGACCCGCATTCAGTGACTTCTCCGGTGGCATTCATCTGTTTGCCGGCGCCGTCGCAGCACTTTATGACCGAGAGAAGACTGGCAAGGGGCGCGTCGTCGAAGTGTCGATGCATGACACAATCTACCCGATGCTCACCTCTGCGCTAAGCGGGCTCTACAACTATCCGGACCGTGATCTCCCACAGAGGACGGGGAACCGACACTCCGGTTTGGCGATGGCTCCGTACAACGTTTACCGCGCAGCTGACGGGTGGCTTGCGATCATCAGCGCTTCAGAGGAGCACTGGCGCGGCGTGTGCACAGCTCTGGACAGAGGCGATCTCGTCGAGGACGAGCGATTCCTCACCGTTCACGATCGAGCCGACAACATGGAAGAGCTCGACACGATTCTCACTGAAGTCATGATGACCTTCTCCCGTGAAGAGCTGAGACAGCGTCTCGAGACGCAGAAAGTTCCGTGCGCTCCGGTGAAGGAACTACGCGAGGTAGACGATGATCCTCATCTCATTGAGAGGGGGATGATCCGCTACGTCGACCATCCGGAATATGGTCGCCGCCCGACGGTAGGAAATCCTCTGCGCTTCTCAGAGGAGGTGAATGAGCGTCCCCTCACAACGCCGCCCACACTTGCTCAACATCAGGAAGAAGTGCTGGGTCGGTTGCTGGGGATGCTTCCCGAGCAGGCAGCAATGCTGCTCGAACAATAATTGATGAGGGCTATCGCGCCACGCGCTACTTCACCATGAACTCACCAGGATGGTTGAATTGGGTATGGTCGGTGCAGCCATACTCGTTCAATGGTCCCTGGAAGATAGGACGATACGATGCGCGAACGGGGTGGGCGCCCAGCGTCTCCTCACGGAGTCGATGGCGCTGATGCTGCCGCAGCAGCCACCGGACTGCAGGACAGGAGAGAGCTACCAGTGAAGTTCCCCGCAGCAGTCGACGCAGATGTCGACAATATTGTCCGGGCGCTCAGTGTCTGGGCGGGTGTTCCACCACAGCCAGCACCGAAGAATAAGAGAGGCGAGAGGACGCGCGAACAGCTGTTGGACGCGGCAACCTTGGCTTTCGTCCGCAACGGCTACGTCGACTGCGCAGTCGAGGACATCATTCAGGAAGCAGACATCTCTCGGGGGACCTTTTACGCCCACTTCAAGAGCAAGAAGGCAATCTTCGCAGCGATCATCGAGAGATCCATCGAATCTCGACTGATGAGCACGGATGTCAGAGACGTCGACGTACCTTTGGTGCGCGACCGGATTGAGGCCTCAGTTCGAAAGTTCCTGGACTCGTACAGTCGCTCACTCGGGCTCTCGACTGTGCTCGAGCAGGCGGCTTACCACGATCCGTCGTTTCGACAGATCCGCCTCACTATTCGTGACAGCTTCGGACGACGCATTGCGAAGGGCATCCGTCGCCAGCAGGCTCGCGGTATCGCTGACCCCGAGGTCGATCCCGCCGAGGCTGGTCTCGCGATCGTGTCGATGATGACGTACTACGCGTCGACAGAGATCGGCTGGCGGGGCCGGGCGCCGAGCGAGGAGATGGTGGAGATGCTCACCCGCTTCTGGATACGGGGAATCGGATTGGACGAGACTGCCGAAGTTGACGCAGTCTGACCTCAACTCTTCAGCCCTCTCATCGAGATAATCAGGACTGTACGCGATTGCACGCCGGGCCACGGGGATACGTTTCACAGAGAGTCGAAAGTATAGGCCCAGCCTATGGGACCTAGTGATGATTCGATCTTGTTCGACTTCTCTCGTGGTGGAACTGTAGATAGCACCTCGTCAAAGGAGATGACTCGATGCAGCCAAAGAAGACACCACCGGAGAAAGCAGTCACCGGCACAATGCGAAGTGCTCACAAACGCGGAGTGAATCCGACGAAGCGTGACTGGGTGATTGTGGGACTCCTGTTGGTCTTCTTCACCCTCAACTTTGCTGATAAGGCCTCTATCGGGTTCAGCGCCAGCCAGATCAAAGCAGACCTGGCAATTGGAGACGCAGAATACGGGTTGCTCAGCAGTGGCTTTTTCTGGCTTTTCGCTGCCGGAGCGGTCGGCATCGGAGCCCTATTTCGATGGGTCAACCTGCTGTGGGGAGCGCCGGTTCTCATGCTCGCGTGGGTGGCTACGATGATACCGCTGACCATGGAGACTAGTTTTCTCGTTCTCTTTCTGTCGCGGATGGCCCTCGGATTCTTCGAGGGACCTGCTCATGCATTGTGCCAGGGGATTGTCGCTGTCAGATTTTCGCCTCAGAAGAGGGCTCTGGCCGGCTCGATCGTCAATGCAGGATCTTCCCTCGGCCCGTTGCTCAGTGCTCCGGTTCTGACCTGGGTGATCATTCGCTTCCACTGGCATGCAGCATTTTTGGTACTCGTCATAATCGGACTTGTCTGGGTACTTATATGGCTGATGACAAACCGAGGACGTCTGCAGATGTTCAATTCTCGGCTCCCCGAAAGCGAGCGGGCCCTTCTCGCTGGTCGGGAGGAAAACACTGATGCGAACGAGGATATTCGAGTTCCTTTCTACACCTATTTCCGGCTTGGATCTTTCTGGGGTCTCGCGATTCTGAGTTTCGGTGGGTATATCATCACCTCACTCAAGACTTCGTGGCTTCCTGTGTTCATGCATGAAGGTCTTGGGTACTCACAGGAGGCGACCGGAGTTCTCGTCACAATCCCCTACGCATGTGCAGTCGTTGTGCTCATATCATCAGGAGCCATATCCGGGTGGCTGCTGACCAAGGGATTCACCTCGAAAGTGGCTCGCAGCTATCTCACGGCAGTCCTTCTCATCTTCGCCGGAGTCTGCCTTATAACTTTCAGCGGGATCGACCATGGTTGGCCACAACTTGTACTCGTAGTCTGTGCCTTCTCAATCAACAGTGTGGCCTTTTCAACGGCTTTTGCCGGAGCTTCGGATTTCTTGCCAGCAAAGCATCGAGTCGGCTTTTTCGGCTGCATCATCGCCGTCTACAGCGTCGCCGGAATCCTCGCACCCTATGTTGTGGGCATCATCGTCGATCGTTCAGACACCGTCCAACACGGTTACTCGTTTGCTTTCCAAGTTGCAGGTGTCGCAATTGTCATCTGCGCGCTCATCGGTGGCTACCTGCTCGACCCCGAACGGTCTCGTCGTGTGCTTCTGACGATCACCGCCCGGCGAGAAGGCCGCTTGCGGGCCGCCGGCTGTGAATCACTGTCCGCCGACTCCAAGGATATGGGGCAGGCGCCTACCGCGCGCGAATGAACCCGTGAAATTCAGTACACGCGAATATCGAAAGGACCCTTATGAGCCTCACCGCCTTCCAAGGCCTGACAGTTCTTGACTTAGGCCAGTACATCTCCGCGCCGATGGCGGGGCAGAACCTCGCAGACCTCGGTGCACGTGTGATCAAAATCGAGGCGCCAACCGGCGAGCAGGCACGAACGATTGGTGTCTTCGGCGAGGCAATCGTCGAAGCGTGCAACCGCGGCAAAGACAGTATTGCGCTCGATCTCACTCTCGAAGACGATCGCGCGCAGCTTCAGACGCTCATTGCCTCTGCCGATGTGCTTATCCACAATTTCCTCCCGCGCACAGCGCGGAAGCTCGGTGTCGACTGGGATTCGGTCTCAGAACTCAATCCACGTCTGATATGTGGTGTCGCCTCTGGTTTCGGGCGGCGAGGGCCAAACCGAGAGACACCCGGCCTCGATATCATGGCGCAAGCAGAATTCGGCATCATGGGGGTTACTGGTGAAGCCGAAGGGCAGCCACAGCGGGCCGGTTTCGCAGTGTCAGACGTGCTCGCATCGCATTCGCTGACAACCGGAATCCTCGCTGCGATTCTGGAACGGAATACGACTGGTCGGGGCATTCTGGTAGAGACCTCGCTCATGGAGGCAACAGTCCATGCCCAGGCAGTGCAGTGGGCCGAGTACGCGATGACTGGAAACTCTCCACGGCGAAAAGGCAACGGTCAGCCAACGGCCGCACCTGCGGCGGACGTCATTACAGTATCTGACGGTGAGATCGTCGTCTCGGCCTACACTCGTTCGAAGTGGGAAGCACTATGCAATGTACTCGAACGTCCCGAACTTGCTGTTGATCCCCGTTTCATCTCGAACCCGCAGCGTGTGGCCAACCGAGAGAGTATGCTCGACATCCTCCATGCCGCATTTGGCCATCTGACCACTGCCCAGGCTATCGACCTCCTCCGCTCGGCAGGGATCGTCTGCGGTCGGATCCGGACGCTTGACGAGATTATCGGCGATCCGGATCTCATCGCCAGCAACCTGCTTACGAACATCGATCTTCGCGGCGAGCAAGGCGCACAGGCAGCAGGACTCCCGAGCTTGCCTGTCGTGTTCGACGGTAAGAGATCCGTTGCGCATGGTCGGGCACCTGCGGTGGGCTCAGCGCCGACAACTAATGCCTCGACCCATTCTGTACCTGCCAGTGCGCCGTCACCGGTTCAGTGACCCAATCCAACGACTACGAACCTCAGAACAAAAGACCGGAGTGGAACCTAATGATCGATCCTGCCGTCAAATCGATGAGTTTTAATCGATATCTCGCGCATATCGCCGAACTAACTTCCGAGGTGCTTATTCCGGGTGAGGAAGAGCTCGTCGCCGCGGGAGCGGTACCGCAGAGAATCCTTAATCGCATGATCGATGCCGGGCTATTCGGCATCTCCATTCCGCGAAAGTCGGGAGGACTCGGCTGGTCGATGGAAGAGCAGGTGCGGCTGACCCTGGAATTCACCCGTGCCTCGCTGGTCTATCGCTCGCGATTCTCTACCGTGATCGGATTATGCTCTCAAGGGCTCATCGACCACGGAACACAGGAACAGCAGGAGTCCCTGTTGCCGTCTATGGCGGCTGGAGAGACGGTCACTGCTTTTGGGCTGACCGAACCGGAAGCTGGATCTGATGCACAATCGCTGCAGACCCGCGCGGTTCGAGTCGGTGATGAGTGGCTTCTCAACGGTAGCAAGCGGTTCATCACGAACGCTGCTTGGGCAGACCTGCTTTTCATCTTCGCACGGACAACAGAAGGAATCAGTACATTCCTCGTGCCCCGTGATACTCCAGGTGTCAGTACAAGAGCGGCCGATACCATGAACGGTCACGCCGAGGCGCCTGTCGGGGAGATCGAACTCGCTGAAGTGCGGGTCCCTGACTCAGCTCTTGTCGGTGGTGTTGAAGGCAACGGGATGCAGATGGCACTTCGCGGTATCAATCATGCCCGCCTCCACGTCGCCGCGACAGCGGTGGGTCAAGCGGCCCGAATGCTCGAAGAGACTGCCCACCATGTCAACTCCAGGCACCAGTTCGGAGGATCGCTAGCCGAACTCGGAGTCGTGCAAGACAGTCTCGGTGCATGCTTTGCCCAGCTGGAGGCAGGGCGTGCGCTCACTCTCGAAGCCGCAATCGCCTTTGACTTAGGAAAGGTTCCACGGCATCGGATCTCGGCAGCGAAACTCTTTTGTACCGAGATGGCAAGCCAGGTCGCAGACACTTGTGTGCAGCTGTTGGGCGGAGAAGGCATAGTCGGCCGTCATCCGGTACCGAGGATGTGGCGAGACGTGCGGGCATTGAGGATCTATGAAGGCTCGTCTCCCGTGCACCGCAGGAACCTTGGTCGCGCAATGGCCAAAGAATCACGCTTGCACGATCGTCTCCCGGACTCCTACCGCATCGACCGACGTTGAGAGTTCCAATAGCTGGATCCGGAGATTGATCTGGGAAAATCGAGACTCACTGTGGCAAAGACTGGGGTAGGAAATGGAACTGAGGCAACTCGAGTACTTCATCGCCGTCATTGACCATGGTGGGGTCGGGCGCGCCGCACAGGCCCTGCACGTAGCGCAACCGACGATATCCCAGGCACTTCGTGCCTTGGAGCGTGAGCTCAACGTGGAGCTGTTCGTGCGAACCGGCCGAAGACTCATCCCGAGTACCGCAGGACTGGCACTCGCTCCAGATGCCAGAAACACCCTCGGCGGCGTTCTCGCCCTTTCTGACCGTGCGAAAGAGATACAGGACGCTCGGACAGGAGTCGTGACAATTTCGACCATGCCCGAGCTGTCGAGCGATGCAGTTGTCTCCTGGGCCTCCGAATACATCCGGCGGCACCGGAACTTCCACTTCGTGTTTTCCGAAGAGCAGAGTTCGACGGGGCTCGTCTCAGCAGTGGAAAATGGACAGTCGGAAATGGGATTCAGCTCGTTTCCGATAGAACACAACGACAGCCTCGTCCATGAAGAGCTTTCCACACAGAGGCTTCTGTTGGTCGGACCACCGAACAATCAGGAACTCCGGGGAATTGCCGATTCGAACGGGCTCATTTCAGTCGATGAGCTGCCCGACATTCCGATTGTGGTTTCGCACCTTGCGAACATGGAGAACACCATGGTTTCGGCAGTATTGGGCGGCGCGAACCCGAAATTCTCCCCTCACGCCGTTGTACCCAATCGCCTGACGCAGCTGTCATTCGTAATGCATGGCGAAATGTTCACGTTCTTGCCGTTACGTATGGCTATGGACGCTTGCCGGAGTGGTGCGCAGATTTACGAGACCTCACCGATAGTGAAATCGTCGTTCGGCATTCTGCATCGTTCAACCGGGCTGAGTACCGCGGCGAGCCAACTAGTTGAGGCGTGCAGGTCCTCGCTCGGAGAGTGGAACAGAATCATCGACAGTGCGTATTCAGAACAGGGGTCCTACGCTGCCGCAGTGCGCAGTCTTGCATAGTTGAGCTGCTCAGGCGCTTTCGACCTAGGACGCTCTGTTGGCGAATCCGACCCGCGGCAAACGGATGCAATTGCGTGCGGACAGGGGTGGGGCGGCCCGCGCGGCTTCCACGCTTCCATCTTCGGATACGGACCCGACAGACCCGACAAAGACGCGAAGGCATAATGACATCACCCGGGAACTGCGGCATACGATGCGAAGAGGTGCCGGAACGAGAGTCTGTCGCAGACGCTGCGCCCGACTCGTGCCCGCAACATGGGCATTTCGACGGAGATAGTCTCGCAACGAAGGAACACACTATGGCAGTGAGCAGCGAAGAGCAGATGATGATCGACACGGTCGCCGAGTTCGTCGACCGCGACGTCAAACCCCACGTCAACCGGGTCGAGCACGCGAACGAATACCCCGAAGCCTGGATCCAGACGATGAAGGACATGGGCATCTACGGGCTTGCGATCGACGAACCCTGGGGTGCGGGGAAGGTCTCGACCGAGGCCTATGCGCTCATCACCCAGGAGCTCGCCCGCGGATGGATGTCCCTGGCCGGAGCCATGGGCGGGCACACCGTCGTCGCGAAGCTCATCCAGGAATACGGCACCGCCGAGCAGAAAGACACCTACCTGCCGCGCATGGCCACCGGTGAGCTGCGGGCGACCATGGCTCTGACCGAGCCCGGCGGCGGGTCCGACCTGCAGGCGATGCGCACCTCGGCGGCCAAGGACGGCGAGGAGTACGTCATCAATGGGTCGAAGACATGGATCACCAATGCCCGCAAGTCCGATCTCATCGCCCTGCTGTGCAAGACCGACCCGTCCGCCGAGCCCAGGCATAAGGGCATTTCGATCATCCTTGTTGAGAAGGGCGAGGGTTTCACAGTGTCGAAGAACCTCTCGAAGCTCGGATACAAGGGTGTCGAGACCTGCGAACTGAACTTCGAGAATCTCCGTCAGCCGCAGTCTCAGCTGCTCGGCTCGGTCGAGGGCGTCGGGTTCAAGCAGATGATGAAGGGCCTGGAGATTGGTCGCATCCAGGTGGCTTCTCGCTCCTTGGGCGTCGCGCAGGCCGCGGTCAATGATGCGGTGAAGTACTCGCAGGAGCGCGAGTCCATGGGCAAACCCATCTGGAGGCACCAGGCCGTGGGCAACCAGCTGGCGAAGATGGCGACGAAGCTCGAGGCCGCCCGGCAGCTCGTCCTCCACGCGGCCCGGACCTATGACTCGGGGGCGCGGGTCGACATGGAAGCGGGCATGGCGAAGTACTACGCTTCCGAAATGGCCGCCGAGGTGGCCCTCGACGCGATCCGGGTCCATGGCGGTTACGGATACTCCACCGAATACGACGTCGAACGCTATTACCGTGATGCCCCGCTGATGATAGTCGGCGAGGGCACGAATGAGATCCAGCTCAACGTCATCGCCAAGCAGCTCATCGGCCGGAACAAGGCCTGACCGGTTGAGCCTCGATCAGGGGAGAAGAAATGACTCACAAGCCGCGTCCGCGTCCGGACACCCCGCACATGATGACCGAGGAGCGCCTCGAGATCCAGGCGCTCGCCCGCGAGTTCGCCCTCGACGTCGTCCTGCCCATCGCCAATGAACTCGACCCCATCGAGGGTCAGTTCCCCGAGACCATGGTCAAACAGATGGCTGACATGGGTTTCTTCGGCATCCTCATCCCCGAAGAATACGGCGGCCTGGGTCTCGGAGTCTTCGAGTACTGCCTCGTGGCGGAGGAACTCTCCCGTGCCTGGATGTCCGTCGGCGGTCTGTTGGCCCGAGGCAATGGGATGGGCGGCAACTTCTCACCCGAGCAGGAAGCCAGACTGCTGCCGAAGATCGCCACGGGCGAATACCTCGGTGCCTTCGCCCTGTCCGAGGCCGAAGCCGGATCGGATATCGCGAACATGCGCTGCAAGGCCGAACGCGCGGCCGATGGCGGCTGGGTCATCAACGGCACGAAGATGTGGTGCACCTACGCTGACCAGGCTGACTATCTCATCCTCTTCGCCCGCACCTCGACAGAGGAGAAACGGCACCGGGGGATCTCCACATTCCTCATCGAGAAACCCCGCGGGCAGTTCCCGGCCGGCATGTCCGGGGCGGCGGCGAAGAAGATCGGCTACTTCGGGTGGAAGACCTGGGAGCTGTCGTTCGAGAACTTCCACCTGCCCGCCGAGGCGCTGCTGGGCGAAGAGGGCAAGGGCTTCTACCAGGCTGTGTCCGGCCTCGAAGTCGGCCGCGCCCACACCGCGGCCCGGTCGATCGGCTTGGCGCAGGCGGCACTCGAAGATTCGATTAAGTACCTGAAGGAACGGGTGCAGTTCGGGCATCCGCTCGCTGATTTCCAGCATCTGCGGTTCAAGGTCGCGGACATGGCCGCCCAGATCGAGGCCTGCCGGCAGCTCATGTATTCGGTGTGCACCGACATCGACTCAGGCCGTCGCTGTGACAAGGAAGCGGCGATGGTGAAGTACCTGGCCGGGGAGATGTCGGAGAAGGTGACCTCGGAGGCGGTGCAGATCCACGGTGGTGCCGGATACACGAAGGACTTCGCCGTTGAGCGCCACTGGAGGGATGCCCGGCTGACGAAGATCTTCGAAGGCTCCTCGGAGATCCAGATGCGCATCATCTCCGACGAACTGCTGGGACGCTGAGAGAGGCACGGAAACGATGAGCGAGAACAACCTGCAGGACTGGGTCGGACGGTCATCGACCGTGTCGGAAACGGCAGATGGGGAGCGGGCTGCGCGCCTGGCCACCCTGCTCGGCCACGAGGGTAATGCCGCGGCTCCGCTGTTCCCGGTGGGCCATTGGCTGCACTTCTCTGAGGACGACGTGCCGATGAGCGAGCTCGGCGCCGATGGGCATGCGGCTCTCGGTGGGTTCATGCCTCCGGTGCCGCTGCCCAGGCGGATGTGGGCTGGCAGCACGCTGGAATTCCACGCCCCGATCCTGCCCGGGCAGGAGCTGTCGCGGACGACGACGATCGAATCGGTCACGGAGAAGAACGGCAGCACCGGACCGTTGTGCTTCGTCGTCCTCCGCCACGACGTCTCCGCCGACGGTCACCTGGCGACGACGGATCGGCACACGATCGTCTACCGGGAGGCCACCTCGGCGCCGGAGGGATCCACTGCCGCACCACCACGGGCGGATTCAACCGTCCCCACCGGCTGGGACTGGTCGCAGTCCGTGCGGCCGGACGAGGTCATGCTCTTCCGATACTCGGCGCTGACGTTCAACTCCCACCGCATCCACTACGACCACCCCTATGTCACCGGCGTCGAGGGCTACCCGGGCTTGGTCACGCACGGTCCGCTGACAGCGACGCTGCTGTTGGATGCGTTCATGACCAACCACCCCGACGCGACCGTGACCGGCTACGACTTCCGCGCGAAGTCATCCCTGTTCTGCCGCGAGCAGATCCACCTCGTCGGACGAGAAACAGAGGCTGGTGTGCACGAGTTGGAGGCCATCGCCACTGATGGGAAGACCGCGATCGCGGCGACCGTGAGAACGAAGAACTGAGGAGCATCCATGAGTGAGACCCGTCCCGCGCCCCTGTCCGGCCTCAAGGTCGTCGAGATCTCCGCGTTCGTCGCTGCCCCGCTGGGCGGAATGACGTTGGCGCAGCTGGGTGCCGATGTCATCCGCATCGACCCGATCGGCGGCAACATCGACGCGAATCGGTGGCCGATCAGCAAAGATGGCACGAGCATCTATTGGGCGTCCCTGAACAAGGGGAAGCGTTCGGTCACCCTTGACCTCAAGTCCGAGGAGGGACAGAAGATCGCGACGCAGCTGATCGCCGAGGCGGGCACCCTGGTCACGAACCTGCCTGCCCGGGGGTGGCTGAGCTATGAGAACCTTATTCAACATCGCGAGGACCTTGTGATGCTGCGGCTCAATGGGTCACACGACGGTTCGCCGGCGGTTGATTACACGGTCAATGCGGCGAGCGGCTTTCCCCTGATCACCGGTGAAGACGATCGTCCCGTGAATAATGCACTGCCGGCGTGGGATATCGCCGCTGGTCTCTATATCTCCAACGGAATCATCGCCGCCGAGCTGGATCGCCGTTCTTCGGGGATGGGCCAGGAGATCACCCTCGCCCTGTCCGACGTCATGCTCGCGACCGTCGGCAACCTCGGCTACATCGCCGAGGTGCAGGCGACGGGGAAGACGCGCGGGCCCTTGGGCAATGGACTCTATGGCGCCTACGGGCAGTCATTCGAGACCTCGGACGGCCGTCAGATCATGGTTGCCGTCATCTCGAACAAACATTGGCGTGGGTTGGGTAAAGCGACTGATCTGACCGAGAAGCTCGAGATGATCGGGCCGCTGTTGGATGTGGATCTGTCCACTGAGGGTGGAAGGTTCGAAGCTCGCGAAGCCATCGACGCAGTGGTCCGTCCGTGGTTCGCGGCGCATACGGCGGCAGAAGCTGCCTCGGCGTTGAGTGAGGCCGGGGTTCTGCAGGGGGAGTTCCAGACGTTTGAGGAGCTGGTGCAGTCTGATCCCAGGTGTTCGTTGGAGAACCCATTGTTTGGAGAGATTGAGCAGCCGGGGGTCGGGACTGTGATGGCGCCGCGGGTGCCACTGTCGTTCGGTGGGTCGCCAGCGGGTGCTGCGGTTCCTGCGCCGCAGCTCGGTGGCAGCACCGAAAAAGTGCTCGCCGAGGTGCTAGGACTCGGCGACGACGAGCTTACGGGTCTGCGGGAATCCGCGACGAGCGACTCGCGGAACTGACAATGAGCTGAACTTTGAGCTTTCGGGGCGCTGAGAGTTCCGGCGCCCCTTATACAGCGGCTCTTGTTCACAACCTCACGGGTAGGAATAGCTGGGCAGCCCCGCAGGACTACTAATCAAAGAGTGACGCTAGTAGAAAGTTGACTCATCCTAAACTGAGCTGGGCGGTAACTCTGGTTACGGACTTGCACGTCCTCCATCAACGTTCATAGAAGTACCCGGCGGTATCGATGACGTATTGGGCTTCCGAACGTGCGTCTTGGCCCAAGTGACGATACTTATCCCACACGCGATCAAGAGGGGTGCTCTCACGGGAGCCAATGCGTGTCCATTTGGCGAATAGGTCCCTCTCAGACTCTGTAAGGGCGGAGTACTCCAATTGGAATTCAGCCAGTGAGGTAGGAAGACTACCTCCCCTTTTGCACTGCTGACATACAGCAATCCATCCATGATCCTGAGACCCAGTGACTGTCAACTTAGCGGTTGAGAGAATATCGTCGAAGTATGGTTCGCCTGCTGTGGCTCCGCATGCAACACAGCGGTGGTTGCTTGACTCTAGGACTTCACGTCGTTGCTTAGAGGTTGGAGCCGAGTTCTTGGTTGGGAGTCTATATTCGGGGCTCCATACATGTGCTCCTATGTGAACCAGTCGTTGTTCATTGAGCTCGAGGTCTAGGTCTTCGGAACGGGTGTGGATAATCCAACCATGGTCGCGTAGGTCTCGAACGCGACGGTCGATTTGGCTGACTCCGGGAAGTGCGTCACGAAGCTCATCTTTTGTAAATATTTCGCCTTCGCCAACCATGGCGGCAAGCCAAAGCGCAGCCTTCTTCATGGTTCCGCCAGAAAAAGTCCGCCAATCAGGAAGAACCATCACAAGCTCCGAAACATCGCCAAGCGGGGCATCACTTCAAGTAGCATGAAACCTATCGTACTGGATCATCGGAGGTCTAAATGGGGTACTTGCCACCTAATGCAACTGCGGCGTCGCACCTGATTGAGCAGCGCCTCGCCGCGCGAGCGGAAAAAGCCGGAGAACAACGCACACTCACAGTTGAGTTCCGCGGGGTTCCTGAAATACTTCCCGTCATCACACTTCCAGTTGAAAGTCTCGTACTGAATCCGGACACACATCGAATTCGCGCGCAAAAGTCTTTACACATGGACCGTGAGAAGGCCCTGGAAAATGAGCCTTTTGGTGAAGAGGCTCAAAGTTATCTCCAGTACCTGCTTTCAAGAGACCCGGCCAACCCTGAGCACGAAGATAGTGCTTTCAAGGAGCTCAAGGAATCTCTTGGTCAATATGGCCAGGAAGAACCGGGGATCGTGACTCAATCCGGGGTATTGATCAATGGAAATACAAGATGCGTAGCATTGCGGGAGTTGGGCAAACATCAGATCGTAGTGGCGGTCCTACCTAGCGACGCAGCTGAGGCAGATACCGAAGCTATAGAGCTTGTGTTGCAGCTGCGTAAAGAACACAAACGCGATTATTCATTCGTTAATCATTTGCTGGCAATAGATGGCCGGATTGCTCGTGGAGACGATCCAACTGAGATTCAAAGAGATTTTAGAATGCGTGCCAGCTCATACGAGCGTTCTGTTTGGATTCTTAGTCAGATCCGCGAAGCTATTGAGCGAAGCAAAGTGAAACTGGAGAATGGAACTGAAGTCGGTATGCGACTCATCGATTTCGAGATTCATCAAGGCAAGCTTGAGGAATTGCATCGCGCATGGTCAAAATTGGCCAAGAAGGGCAAGCGAGATGAGGCGGAACGTCTGGTCGAACAACGCATGCTAGCCACCGCGATGGATAAGTCGAAGACAGACGCGCGACTGATTGACGAGAATTTTCTCGAAAATTACGCTCCGACAGTACTACCTACCAATGCGTACCAGCCAGCAGAGGTCAATGTGCCGGGGATACCAGGTGGGTTGAAAGTCGCTGGACCAAGTAGCGAAACTCAACGAGTTTCGACAGTGACTGATCTAGCCCTCAAGTCACGTGCAATTAAACAGTCGACAGCTCAGGCATCTGCCGAAGAAATATCCAGATCGGCAAGCACAATCAGCCAACTCGAAGCCGCTCTTGAAGACGGTTTAACTGCGGCTGGGAAGAACGCTCGTTTAAAAAAGACACAAGACGCCCCGATTCAATCGTTAGAGGATGCGACTGAAGATATTCGGGCAGCCATCTCGGCCATTGCGGATTCCAAAGCTGTTAGCGCATTTGACGCTGAGGAACTAGATAACGCTTTGAGGAGTTTCAAGAAGGAACTAACGCGTCTGGCTCAACACGTTAAGCCGGCAGTGACTGATAGCGGTCCCAGTGATGGTGTTTCGTGGCTTTTTAAGGCGGTCTCGGAGTCGTGACTAGGCTTGAACTGAGTTTGGGCGCACGGGTTTCGAGCGTGGACTTTGTGCTTCACTCTCCGACACCGGAAACGAGCTCGCGCTTCACTCGTACTCGCTCACGGTTTCCGACCGCGACAACGATAAACCGGCGTCACTTTTCGGTAGACCTCGAAGATTTGTTCTACGGCTTGGAACGTCTTGCCGACTGGTCAGATGACCAAGTGCACTGGGACCAAGAGTTGCTCGATCTCCTTCAAGGGAACTTCGGAGATGTGACCGAATCAGCCGATCTTGGGACTAGCAAGGGGCGCCTAGCGGATGGCATTAGCGAAGCGCGTCGACCGGGCTCACCGTGGAGTTCTGATTTACGTCCATTTCAGTTACGCGATCTGACTGGGCTCCTTACGCTATCTCACGGCGCGAACTTTAGTGTACCCGGGGCGGGGAAGACTCGGGTAACACTTGCCTACTTTGAGGCACGACGGCAGTCTGGCAAGATCGAGCAGATGGTGGTTGTCTGCCCGAAATCAGCGTTTGAGGCTTGGAAGAGCGAGTCTATTGAGAGCTTTCAGCCAGGATCTATACCGTCAATCGGGCTGGTTGCTGGGAAGACTATTCCTGAGACCGATATCGTTCTAGTCAATTACGAGCGGTTAGCTGATCTTGTAGGAGCACTTGCGCGACACCTCAGACAAAAACCGACCCTGTTGGTACTGGATGAGGCTCATCGTATGAAGTTAGGTGCCTCCGGCACGTGGGGGAGAGCCTGCTACACGCTTGCCCCTTATGCCAAAGGGCGGTTGATTCTTACCGGAACGCCAGCACCCAATGGGCCAGAAGATTTGTCCAACTTGTTCGGATTCGTTTGGCCAGGCATGGGGCGTAGGCGAGTCGAGGGAGCTCTCTCTGGCAGCAGTCTGCAAGAAGCCAGTCAAAGCCTCGCGCCGTTCTACGTTCGAACAACTAAAAACGACCTCCATCTTCCGACAGCGAATATCGAGCCGCGACGAGTGAAGTTCGAGGGTATTCACCGTCAGGTATATGAGGCTCTGATACAACTTTCACGCGCTAGGACTGCAGGAAATGCGGACCCGGCCGTCCTCAACATGACGTCTTCGAGACTGTTGATGGCTGCAGACTCACCAGCATTGTTGTCCTTGGGGCCATCTCGATACGACCCTCTGGAGTTCAAATTCGAGTCCCAGCAGTTTGCTATTGACGGTGCTCTTGACTCCTTGTTGCGAGATTTACCGTCGTTGGAGTTTCCTCCAAAGTATCGTGAGGCATTGGCTATCCTGAACGAGAATCGGGATGCCGGTCGAAAGACAATAGTTTGGTCGACTTTCGTCAGAAACTTGACATCATTACACGCGCTACTCGATGAACACGGACTGAATCCGACAATCGTTCATGGCGGTACCAAGGACCGTGAAGACCAATTGGCGAAATTCAGAAACGACCCGACATCCTGGGTCTTGCTCTCGAATCCCGCGACCTTGGGTGAAGGGGTCAGCCTGCATCAAGTCTGTCATGAAGCCATCTATCTTGATCGCGACTATAACGCGGGTCGGTATCTACAATCTCTCGACCGAATTCATCGTCTCGGACTGGCGAGCGATATTCAGACCCGGATGGTGCTATTAATTGCGGAAGACACGGTGGATGAGGTGGTTCATGAACGTCTCGAAACGAAGGTACGTTTTCAATTGGACATCCTCAACGATCCATATGTAGAGCAACTTGTTGACGTTGATGACGTTCCCGCACAGTCTGAAGGCATGAATAGAGACGACGTTGCGGCCCTATTGAACCACTTGAAGACATATGACCGTCCCGCCTAAGACTCTGCAGGCAGCATGTCGTTGGCTAGACCTGCTACGGAACGGCTCACATCTACAAGCCAAATCGTTTCTATGGAATGATGCTCGCTACATGGACCTCTCCCGTGATCAATATGCTCGCGGATATGAGCTGTTGGAAAAGTGGGAATTGCATTCTCAAACGGAGGGGCTACGGTCTGACCTACTTACCCTAGATTTTGAACAGCTAAGAATTGCCCTTGCCATTAGCGTCGTGGTTGGTGACGCTCCATCTTGGATGGAAGATAACGTAATCGATGAAGCGATCGGCGACCCTCCGATAGGTGTGCTTGAGCTCTTGAGAGTACTCGGCCTCCACGACGATCGCGCTCCTGAAGTTGTTCGACGGGCATATGGCAAAGTAGATCTGGAAACCAGGGCCGCTGTCGGTGCAGCGGGCGAATCCGCTCTTGCGGAGTTGCTGTTAAAGGCCGGGGCAGAAGCTGTTGAACAGGTCTCAGCGTATGACGATGGTGCCGGGTTCGATCTAAAGGTAATAGCTGATGGTGACGAGCACCATCTGGAGGTCAAAAGCACGAAAAAGAGGCGATCGCTCAAAGTATTTTTGAGCCGCAATGAATACGAGGTCGCTATTCGCGATCCAAGTTGGAAATTGGTCACTGTTGGACTTACGGACGAGCTAAAAATTGCAGATATAGCAACAGTCAGATGCTCTGTAGTGCATCAAAACGTCCCAATTGACACTCCTCCCGTGGCTCGGTGGGCGAGCACACAATTGCTCTTCTCACGAGAGCATCTGACGAGCGGGTTGAAGCTCGGATCCGTCCGGGTTCGCGGGAATTCTCCAGGCGTTTGGTGGATCCCATAGGTGCTGAACTAACTAATGCGCGAGCGACTCGCTCTGTCAAGGAAAGCAGCATGCCGTGCGTGCTCAACCTGCCCTGTAAACCCTCTGAACTGTCCCAGTTTGAAGGTTGGGCGGTTGTTCGTGCCGTGGACTTCGACTTCGAAGTCGTTCTGCAATAACTTCACATGGCTCATGAACTCGTCACGACTCATGCTCACCCGCGCCATCTTCATTACCGCGGTAGGGCTAAGCGGCGTGTCCGCTGATTTCAAGACCTGATAGATCGGATCGTGAACAACTTCATCTATGATGACCTCGTTAAGGTCCCTGGGTGCTCCTTCGTGATTAAGCGCGCTGGCTATTGACGTACCCACTGCGCGCGCAACTGGTGGAGGGAATGCGTTCCCGATCTGCCGGTAGACGCTAGTTTTCTTGCCTTGGAATGCCCAGGGGTAGTCGATGGAATCCCATCCCTGGATTCTAGCGACCATTTCAATCGTCAATTTCGGAACGAAATCAAAGGGCTTATCGGGCCCCGGAGCGCTGTCGGCTACGCCGGTACCGTCGACACCAAGCTTGAGCCAGGCAGCTTTGGCCCGACTTGGTCCAAGGTCGGCGCCGCCGTGTTTCTTGGAGCCACCGACTATGGTGGGGGCAATAGTACTTGCTTTGGTGGCCCACCTTTTAGCTCCAGCCCAGCCGTTGGCTGCCATGAGGGGCTCTAATGCACTGCCGACCGTTTGAGTGTTTGTTGTTGGCAACGGCCACTTGAAATAAGGGGCATCTTTGGCATTGAGGGCAACTAGCACGAAGCGTGGGCGCAGTTGCGGCACACCGAAATCTTTCGCTTCCAGCAGCTTCCAGTCAGACCAATAGCCTAACTCGAGCAGGCGGTCTTTAACTCGCTGTCGGTAGGCTGCGAAGCGGGGCATGGAGAGCCCTCTCACGTTTTCTAAGAGTAGAGCTCGTGGTCGAATCGTTTTCACCGACTCGACTGACCATGCAAACAGATCGCGTTCGTCTTGTGCTCCGAGCTGCCTGCCTGCCATCGAAAACGGTGGGCATGGAACTCCGCCTGCAAGCAGGTCTACACCTGCGAAATCTGCAGGATTCCAAACAGTCGAATTAGCTACATCGCCCACCCTTACATGCCAGTCTGGGCGATTGTGGCGGAGCGTTGCGGCTGCATGCCCGTCAATTTCAACAGCTAAACGATGATGAAAACCTGCGAGGTCTAAACCGAGTGCCTGACCACCTGCGCCAGCACAAATCTCGACTACAGACAGCGACATGTTTCCTCCGACAGCTCAAACGTGGGTGACAATACCCAGTAATCAATCTTATGCCATTAAATCTCGTTCGGTGAGTACAGCTAGTGCCGATGATTACTATGAGGTATACCTTGGCAAGGTTGGACTGCGATCTGCGCTGCTGCACTCGCACCCACCATCTGAAAATCAGACAGCGACCATCTAGAACGACTGTTGGAACTCGCGAACGAGCGTCACTAGGCTCAAAATGAGATAGCCAGAAGCCATCCTTCACCAAAGATGGGACCGGGCCTCCTGGCGTAAAACTGCTCGTCAGAGCACCCAACATGCCGAGGAAGTCATGTCCAAATCCCAGATCGCCGGTGCCGCTGGCGCTGCCGAAAATCACGATACAGAGCGACCCACACCACCAAAACAGAGACAACCCCTCGGGCTCTTCACCCTCTCCTCGATCGAGATGTGGGAGCGCTTCAGCTTCTACGGCCTCCAGGTCATCCTCGCCTATTACATCTACTATTCCGCAGGCGACGGAGGACTCGGGTTGTCCGAGACCGAAGCACTGGCTATCGCCGGTGCCTACGGCGGTGCCGTCTACCTCGGCCAACCCGTCGGAGCCTGGTTCGCCGACCGACTGGTCCCGGCACGGACCATGGTCATGGTCGGCGGCGTCATCATCATGTCGGGCCACATCAGTCTGGCAGCGATCCCGGGACTCCCGGGGCTGCTCACCGGACTCGCACTCATCACGATCGGCACGGGCGCATTGACACCCAACACCCACGCCATGGTCGGTCGACTCTACAAGGAACAGTTACCTCGGCGAGATTCCGGGTACGCGATCTTCTACACCGGCATCCTCATCGGTGCGCTCTTCGGACCGCTGGCCACTGGGTATCTGCAGGTCGAACTCGGATTCCACTACGGGTTCGGGGCTGCTGCCGTCGGCATGGCCATCGGACTCATCACCTACTTCCTCGGCCGCAAAACGGTTCCCGTCGAGTCGACAATCGTGCCGAACCCGATCAGCTCGGCCGACACATGGAAGGCCGCAGGTTTCGGCATCGCGTTGCTCGCAGTCATCGCCGTCCTGGTGAGCACCGGGATCATGTCGACCGGCAACCTCAACAACTATGTGCTCGGGACAATCCTCGTCGTCTCCGTCCTCTACTTCATCGTCATGTTCCGTTCGAAGAAGGTCACCGCCGACGAGCGGACAAAGGTCAAGGGTTTCATCCCGCTCTTCATCACCGGCGCCATCTTCTGGACCATGATTCTCCAGCTCTTCACCACCTTCGCCATCTACGCTGATACCCGCGTCAATCTGAACATCGGCAGCTATTCGATGCCTGCCGCCTACATCAGCACGTTCGAAGTCATTGCCGGTATCATCGCCGGACCGATCATCGCAGCGTACGGACAGAAGCTCGCTACCCGACCCAACCGCAAGGTACCTAGCACGGTCTCGAAACTCGCCCTCGGCTTCGTCCTAATGACGCTGACCTTCGGACTCTTCGCGGTCTTGTCGCTGGTCTTCACCGGCCGTGTCCCTCTCATTGCAGTCATCATCGGCATGATCGTCATGGGAATCACCGAGGTGATGTATGCACCGATCGGCCTGTCCGTGGCCTCTCAGCTGTCCCCAGTCGCCTTCAACTCCCAGATGATGGCCCTGTGGGGACTGACCACCGCTGCCGGCGCAAGCCTCTCCGGCTTCATGGGCCAGTTGTACTCTTCAACGAGTGAGGTCGGGTTCTTCACCTTCATGACTGTGATCAGTGTGCTCACCGCCGGCTTCCTCTACGGAATGCGCGGCCCGCTGCGCCGCCTCGGCGTTGCCTGACGCTCCAACCATTTGACCGTCCTACCACCAAGGAGTGACCTCATGCCGATTGCCGACCGCGTCTACCGAGGCGGAACCATCCACACCCTTGATCCCACGACGCCGACGACGGAGGCTGTGGCCGTCCACGGGGGAGCGATCGTCGCGGTGGGGAAGGCCGATTGTGAAGAGGTGACCGGCTCCAGCACCGAGGTGGTCGAGCTATCAGGTCGCACCCTCATTCCCGGATTCCATGACGCGCACGCCCACCCCGTCCTCGGCGGGCTGGGCTTGGTCGAGTGCAACCTCGACGACATCCACGGCTACGAGCCCTACCTTGACCGCATAGCGAAGTACGCTGCCGAGCATTCAGACGATGACTGGGTGCTCGGATCCGGCTGGTACGGCGACGTCTTCACCGATGGTTTCCCTCATCGCCGTGACCTCGACTCCGTCGTCAGCGACCGTCCTGTCTCGATCACCAGCCATGACGCCCACGGCACCTGGGTCAACACCCGCGCCCTCGAGGTCGCCGGGATCACCCGCGACACCCCGGACCCCGATGGCGGACGCATCGTCAAAGATGTTGAAGGCAACCCGACCGGACTGCTCTTCGAAGCGGCGGCGGAACTGGTGACGGGACTGTTCCCGGCGAGCACCTCGGCGGATGTGGAACGGGCGCTGCGCAACTCACAGGAGTACTTCCATTCGCTGGGCATCGTCGGCTGGCAGGATGCCGGGGTCGGTGTCCTCACCGGGTCACCGGTCGACAGCTTCCACCCGTACGTTTCGATCGCCGAGGACGGCGGATTCGCCAGCAAGGTCACGGCCGCCCTGTGGTGGGATCGCACGGTGCCCTATGCCCAGCAGATCGAGACCATCAAGGAACGGCGGGCCGCGATCCAAGGCCTCGACAGTGACCGACGTCGAGGTGGTCTGCAGTCCACGGTCGTCAAGATCATGCTCGACGGGGTCTGCGAGAATCTCACCGGTGCGCTCAAACGCTCCTACCGCGGTCACGATCATGAACATGGACTGCTCATGTTCAAGGCCGAGGAGCTCAACGAGATCGTCAGCGGGCTTGAAGCCAACGATTTCGACATCCACATCCATGCCGTGGGTGACAACGCGCTCAAGCTTGCCGTCGACGCCCTCACTCAGAACGGCGGCCCGTCGTCGGAGCGCCGCCATCAGGTGGCCCATCTCGACATCGCCGATCCGGCCGAGCTGGCTCGGATGGCTGAGGCTGGAATCATCGCTAATGTGCAGCCGCTGTGGGCTCGTCGTGACTCCGTCCTGGTCGACACCAAACTCCCGCTGTTGCACGAAGATCAGCAGTCGCACCATTTCATCTTCGCCTCGATGCGTGACGCGGGCGTCCGGCTCTCTTTCGGCAGTGATTGGCCTGTTTCGAGCCCTGACCCGATCTGGGGCATGCACGTTGCGGTGAACCGGACGGCCCCGCACAATGATCCTCACGGGCAGGACGAAATTGCGCAGCACGAGCCGCTGCTCGGCGAGGAGAAGATCACCGTCGGGCAAGCACTGCGTGCCTACACGCTCGATGCCGCCTATGCCAATGGGTATGACGATGTTTCGGGAAGTATTGAAATCGGCAAGTCAGCAGACTTTGCGATCCTCGACCGGGATCCGTTCGAGGTTGCGGTGGGGGACCTGGGCGACGTCCTAGTGGAGACGACGGTGTCGGCGGGAGAGGTTGTGTATTCGCGGGGCTGAGTCACCGTTTAGGCCGGCGGCGAGTTAAAGGTGCTCGTCGACCGATCCAATCCTCCGGCGACTAGTCTGGAAACGAGGCTTTCCCGCGAACGTACGGCTAAGGTGACGACGAAAGCACCGCAAGCTTTCGGCAGGGCGGTCGACGGCCACATCGGACGCGAACACCACTCGACCGAGCTCGACATCGACATCATTGCCGTCCGTTTAGCTGCATTGCACATTCGTCTTGTTGCTTCGTAGTCGGTGAGTCGCTGTAGTGGCGGAGCAATCGCTCGGCACGCTCGCGAAGTGAACTGCGCAGCTCTTCGGGGCTGAGTGCCTCGGCGGCGGTATCCATCTGCCAAAGCGCCCACTGTGCATGTCGGAGATCCTCGAAGGTCACTTCAAAACGGATCCATCCGTCGGGCTCAGGCATCTCCGCAAGGACCGCGCGCACGTTGGTCAACAGGTCACCACGTCGATTGGGATCGATCCTCAGTGTCACCGAGATGTGACCCTCAGACAAGAACCGGGTACACCGTTCGTTCCAGATACGATCAAGGTCGACCTGGTCTGGTCGATCCGCTGGTTCGGGCAGTTCCTCTGCCTCCAGCATGCGTGACAATCTGTAAGTACGATCGGCCCCGGACTTCGTGGCCAGCAGGTAAGTGCGTTCACGGACGGTGACGAGACCGATCGGATCGACCGTGTGCCAGCGAGCTGCTTTGTCCGGTGCCTCGTATTTAAAGCGGAGTCTGTGTCCCGAGAGGACTGCCTGCCGGACCCCGGCCATCACCTTCTCCGGTAGGTTTTCCCTGGCGGTGGATCGCGAGAGCAGGTCCGATTCGGGTTCAAACAGGAAGCGAGCGGCTGCGTCGTTCAGGGTCGCACGATTACTCTCAGGCAGGGCATCGACAACCTTGCGCATTGCCGAGGCCAATTCGGAACTGAGCCCGAAGGCTTTCTCCGCCCGTCCGGAACCGGCGGTGAGCAGAGCGAGCGCTTCCTGATGACTCAACCCAGTCAGTTCCGCGCGAAACCCGGGGAGCAGAGAGTAGCCCCCGTGCCGTCCCCGGTCGGCGTAGACGGGAACCCCTGCGGTGGACAGAGCGTCGATGTCGCGCAGCACCGTGCGAACGGAGATTTCCAGCTCCTGAGCCAGTTGGTGCGCCGTCATCCGACCTCGCTGGCGCAGCAGCAGCACCATCGAGACCAACCGATCAGCACGCATGGCTTCAGTATTACCAGAAATCACGACATGAGATGTCGTGTTTCATTGGAAGTCTGTCACTTGAAGGCGTTGGGGATGGTGACTGTCGAGTCGCCGGAGCGCTTCATCAGAGATCGAGCGGAGCAGCAATGGAACGCACAGCAGTGAACCCGGTGACATGGTCGCAGGAGATGGGCTTCAACCAAGGAGAGCTCGTCACCGGCAGCACAAGAACGCTGTACATATCGGGACAGACGGCGATGAGCGTTGATGGCAGGCCCGAGCACGAGGGTGATATCGCCGCACAGCTCGCCCTGGCTGTGGACAACCTTGAAGCGGTACTGAACGAAGCCGCCATGTCGTTGCCCAATCTCGTGCGGGTCAATGTCTACACCACCGATGTGGATGCGCTCTTTCCACACTATGGTGTGCTCTCGGGTCGTCTGGGCGCCGCCGGAGTCGCTCCGACCACGACAATGCTCGGCGTGACTCGGCTCGCGGTTCCCGGCCAGGTGGTTGAGCTCGAAGGAACTGCGGTGGACTGATTGGGCAGTGGTTCGACGAACGCCGAGGTGGTCCGACGATATCGTTTGTCGGACCACTTCGGCGAGGTTGGAGTTCGAGATTGGGTCAATGCATGAACTGCATGACGGTGACCATCGTGGCCATGCCAAGCGACTCAAGCATCAGGCCCGGGCGCTTGCGCGCGAGTGCCTGAACCGCGCAGAGAATGAGCAGCAGCGAGACGCCGATGACACTCAGGGTGATGACGCCGCTGACGAACGAGCCGTCGAAAGCGCTCCCATGGTGCTGATGGGCGGAATGCGCGCCTGCGGCCGAGCCGGCGGCATGATGCGCCCCGTGATTGAGAACCTGCCACGCCATGATCGGATAGGCAGCCGTGGAGAGGATCGCGGACGTTCTTCCGAGCCGAGGGAACGGGCGGGCCTTCTGCCACTCGGTCGGGCGCTCCAAGGACGACGATTCGGAGGAGCCGTCCATGGGGCTGTCTGCGAGGGAGTGAGCAGCGTTGGCGCTGACGAGAACCTTGTCGGGCAGGGCGGCCATCGACTGTTCCTCCGCCTGCGCCTTCAATCTCGACCCGAGCCTCATTGCTAGGCACAATCCGGTGAGGAGAAGCAGCCCCGACCAGAGGACCGGCGGAAGAAGACTCACGAATGCCAAGTCGACCATGGCCAACAGCATCACTGTCGACGCAGTGATCGACAGTCGACTCCGCGATGTGATGGAGCCGATTACGCAGGGCACCGCGGCGGCGACCATGAGGATGGATGCGATGGGACTCATGCGGAGTTCGCCCTCCTTTGGGCTTCGGTCATCCACGCCTTCGAACAGACGACCTGGTAGGAGTGAGAGTACGGGAAAGGACGGTGTTCGAGCCATTGTGTCCGAACACCGCCCTAGCCTGAGTGCTCAGCCGCATTCGCAGGAGCTGCCGCCCTCTGAGGCGCAATGGCCCGACTGGGGCCGCGGCACGTCGAGTGCGGGATTCTGGTCGAAGAAGCCATAGGGCTTCATCGAGAATCCGAGGCGGTCGACGGGCATGATCGGCCAGTCCTCGGGGCGCGGGAAGTGAGTCATCGCGAACGAGGGCCAGATGACGATGTCGTCACCGTCGACCGGGCGCTGCTGCTGTACCCACTGGGTGATGGTGCCCTGGCCCGCGTTCTGGTTCGGATAAGTGCCCGAGGGGAAGCGCTCGTTCTCGTCGAACTGAGTCAGCCACACGTGCTTCGACCCGAAGCCTGCTCGCTTCGAGATCGACGAGCCCTCGGCAGCCATCATCGTCGGCTCGTCGGGCATGTGCAGCTGGTATCCGACAGGGAACCCATGACGGTTCTGCTTCTCCGGGTTGACGATGTGCCAGACTCGCCCAGCCTCGCCATTGGCGAGCCTGCCGCCTTCCTCGGTGAGGCGGGTCTGCTTGCGGGTGAACGCATTGCCATACGGGTTGTCGTCACCGAAGGGAACGCGGACGACCTCCTGCTCGTCGACCGCATTCTCGATGCCGTCGACCTGCATATCCAGGCGCGCGCAGAACATGTGCTGGTGGAAGGGCATGCCCAGCCCCTCGTCGCCGAGCGGTGAGGACCAGCGCTGACGCTGAGCTTCGTCACCGTAGGCCGCGGTGTAGACGATGCCGGTGGCCTTGCACTCGAGTTCGATCGTGCCGTCGAGGTAGAGGTACCAGTAGAAGCCGTAGTCATAGTTGCCGACGGTGATGAAGAAGGAGATGACGATGCGGCGATTGCGGCGCACATCGACGGCCCCGGTGAACTCATCGGTGTGCTTGAACAGGATGCCCGCATCCTCTTCGTGGATGCAGATAGCGTTCTTGATCGTGCGTGCGTGACCCTGCTCGTCGGCGAGCACGGCGTCGGAGTACTGAATCGCGCCGAGGCAGTCGCAGCCGAGTTCGAGCGAGTTCGCGCTCTTGCCCATCGAGTATTCGCCGGCGTCGAAGTAGTTCTGCCAGAAACGGACGGGGCTCGGGTCGCCGTATGGAACGACCATCTCGGCCACCGAGGCGCGGTAGACGATGGGGCGCTGCTGTCCGTTGTCATCGAAGCCGATCTGGTGGAGGACCAGGCCTTCGACCGGATCGAAGCCGAGGCGGACCTGCCACTTCTCCCACGTCAGCACGTCGCCGTCGAGGGAGAAGCTCACGCCTTCGGGCTGTGAGATCTCGATCGGCTTCTGCGTGGTGCGAGGTTCGGGCAGCCACGAATCGAGGTGATAGTCGAAGCGTTCCTGGGGCACCGGGACGATGTCGGTGTCGACGACGTCGATGACCTCGCCGGTGTTGAGATCGAGATAGGCGACGAGTCCTTCGAGCGGGTGCGCCCAGGCGTTGTCCTGCGGGTCCGACTGGATGAACGAAGAACCGCGCACGAGGCGGCGGCCCTCCTCGCCGGGAATGTCGAAGCGACCGGCGGACAGCGCGCAGATGCGCACCGTCTCGATGTCGGTGATGCCGCGAGCCTCGACTGCGGCACGGAAGGTGGCGTCGTTGCGGATCAGCTGCTCGGCCGACTCATACTCGGTCATCGTGATCGGGGCTTGGCCCTCGTTGGCGACGTCGAGGACGCGGGCCAGGAGAACCCTGCGCTCGGTCAGGGACACGAGGACCTCGGTCTGCTCACCGCTGCCGCGTTCGATGAGCAGGGAGCGGACACGACGGTCGAGCCCCGTGGCTCCGGCGATCACGTCACGTTTATCGGGTTCGACGAGGCTGACGAGAGCGAACAGCGTGTGCTCGCTGACGTGGCCGGCGTCGACGATGATGGCGCGATTGAGTTCGATCTCTTCGCCGGTCAGACGGTCGAGCGGGTGAGAGGTGGTCGAGGAGACCGTACCGGTCGTTGTAGTCGTGGTCATGATTGGTCAGACACCTTCCTGAGTTCTGAGATTGTCGTTGTCTTCGAGATTGACGTCGAGACCGGCCTGCAGGGTCTCGGGGTCGAGGGCGGGACGATATGCGCGGATCTTCGCGCCGCGGACGTACCCGACGATCGCGAGGGCGGCAAGGACGATGAGGGTGCCGAGGGTAAGCGCGGTGAACGGTCCCTGGTCGACGCCCCACTCGTCGAGGAAGTTGTACTCCAGTCCGAAGAGTCTCTCAAGTGTTCCCGGGAAGATTGCGACCCAGGACCCGAGGAGCACCCAGAGGAAGGCGATTCCGCCGAGGATGGTGAAGCCGACATTGCCGACCGGTACGCGGAAAGGACGCTCGATGTCCGGATTCTTCCACCGCAGCTTGATCGCCGCCGGGATGATGAGCAGGTAGCTGAGCAGGAATGTCGAGATGGAGATCGAGAGAACGACTCCGAAGAGTGCACCGGCGTCACCGCTGAGCTGCATGGCCGCGATGAGGAAGACGGTGGCCACGGTGCCCGAGAGCAGGTTGACGTTGACCGGAGTGCCGAGGCCGCGGGAGATCTTGCCGAAGAATCCGCCGAAGAACGCCCCGTCGGCCGCGGTCAGAGCCTGCATGCGATCGCTCATGATCATCCAGGCGGCGCCCTGTGAGGCGAGGATGATGACGAACATCAGTGCCGCGAGGACAACCATGACGTCGGCAGCCGGACCGTAGACGGCGAACACGGTCTTGACCGCATCGAGGAGTCCGCCGATTCCGGTGATGGTCTCCTGCGGCAGCACGAGGAGCATGGCGAGGACCGGCAGGAGGTAGCACAGTGCCGAGATGAAGCCCGAGCGTGCGATCGCTGCGGGGATGTCCTTCTTCGGGTTCTTCATCTCGTCGGAGGCGCTGTTCGAGGCCTCGAAGCCGAGGTAGGAGAAGAGCAGCAGGGGAACGAGGCCGAGGAAGCCACCGAACGTGGGACTGAAGTCAGAGAGATGCAGCGGCTGCACTCCGTGTTCGAACGCGTAGATGATCGTGGTGACGAGGAAGAACGCGATGAAGATGACCTTGAGGGCACCGCCGAGAGTCGGAAGCCATTTCGCCTTCGACAGCGAGACGATCGCCGCGAGCACGGTGATCCAGATGAAGACGATCTTGAAGACCCAGTCACCAACGGAGCCGGCATCGATCGGACTGATGAACTGGTTCCACGTCCCGGTGGCGAGGAAGGCCATGGAGCCCCCGACCCACACGGGCTGGGTGACCCAACTGAGGATCGAGGCGATCGCACCGGCGGGACGACCGAAGGCCTGCCGGACCCAGATGTAGGCTCCGCCCTCACCGACGAACGTGCTGCCGGTTTCGGCGAAGACGAGGGCATAGGGCACGAGGAAGAAGACGGCGAGGACGAGAGTCCACGTGAAAGTCTCTGCGCCGAAGCCTGCCGTCTCGGCGAGGACTTCGATGCTGAGCACGGCCGACATGACGATGAGCACGATGTCGAAGCGTCCGAGAGTTTTCTTCAGATGCTGTTTCTGTTCGTCCGCATAAGCGGTTGTGTGTTCGTGTGAAGACACCATCCACCTCCTTGTGAGTGGGCGTCCATTTGATTCTTTGGGCTATACCCAAAAGAATTGCACGGACGACCGGCGTTGAACAGAGGAAAGTGGAGGATTCGGCATAGCGATCAGTGTTGATCTAAATCACTTCAGGAGATAATGAGGGTATGGCGAGACCGAAGAATCAGAAGGCGCGTCGTGAACAGTTGGTCCACGCGGCCAAGCGGGCCATCGTCGAGCGGGGCCTCAACGGTCTGCGTGCGATCGATGTGGCGGCGTACTCCGAGCTGGGTGCCGGGTCGGTTGCCTACTACTACCCAGACCTCGGCGACCTGGTGCGCGAGGTCCACAAGGATGCCGTCTCCCGCTTTTACTGGAACCGCAGGCAGTCAAGCGTCGACGACGATCAACCGCGACTCAAGCTGCGTCGAACCATCCGCAGTGGAATCCCGACGTCGCGAGACGATATCGACTTCCAGGTGCTCAACGAGCTGCACACCCATGCCTACCGGGACACGTTTCATGCCGAGCTGATGGCCGACCTGTATCGGCTCGAGGTCTCTCTCTACGTCGACGTGCTCAGCGAAGGAGCGGAGGCAGGCGAATTCACGATGACGCTGTCGGCCGAGACGGCGGCAAGTAACCTCGTGGCGATGGAGGATGCCTACGGCCTGCACTTCATGGGCGGAACGCCGCTTGAGGTCGATGAGATCTTCCGGCTGATCCTTGCCAACGCCGAGGTGATGACAGGGTGTCTGCTGGGAAAGCGGCTACCGTGATGTCGGATGAGTATTCGCGACCGATGCGTTCGATGCCTCATGATCTGAAATGGCGAACGACATGCATCGGCAAGGAGCGCAGGCTGAACATTGGAGACTCTGTCTCATGCCGATGAGCGCACCGTCGCTGGCGGATTCAATGTTGGGCGGGACAGTTTCGGTCGATAGCGAGGGTGCTCTGACCGTTCACACCGGGGTAATGTACGGGCCTGTCGACGTGAGTGTTGAACTCATCGAACGGGGTCCCATCAAACCGGCCGAGCATTGGGACGATGTCGTCGAATTGAGCGCACAGGCGACTAATGACGAGCCTGTGAAGCTCATCGGACTCTTCAGTGACTGCGTTAGATCCAGTGAACCTGCGGTCGGATCACCGAAGCTCGAGAGCGGACGGGTCTATCGAGTGCGCGTTCACACTTATGGGCGAGACGAATCGGCTTCCGACGAGCTGATCGATCCGGACCATCGGGCAAGAGACCATATCCTTCTCCAGCTATGGCTGGCGCCTGCTCATGCGCCTGCGGTTATCAGGATGACATCGTCCAAGGCAGTCGACGATGATGACAACTCGGAGCTCTTCACGCAGACTCGAGTGGCCTTCCATGGCTTGGGAGACCCGGAAACGGAAGCGTTGAGAGCTCACAACCTCAGGAATGCCGGAGAATAGTCGCCAGCGATCCCGGTGCGGGCGTCTCCCACTTTCAGCCGAAGTCGGGCGCGGGAAGCGGAGGAAATGCTCACCCCCACTGCAGCCAGGTGGTTTTGAAGTCCGTGTAGTTCTCCAGGGCATGGACCGAGAGGTCGCGGCCGAATCCGGACTGTTTGAAGCCGCCGAAAGGCGTGGTAAAGCCCAGCGCATCGACGGTGTTGACAGAGACCGTGCCTGCGACCAAACGGGACGAGACTCGGTGGGCTCGGGACATGCTGCCGGTCCACAGCGAGGCCGCGAGGCCATAAGGAGTTCCGTTCGCCTTCTCGATCGCTTCCTCCTCGGTGTCGAAGGGGGTGACGAGGGCGACGGGTCCGAAGATCTCGTGCTGGTGGAGTCGGTGATCGGGGGGCAGGCCGGTGACGATCGTCGGGTCGATGAACGCCTTCGAGCCGTTGATCTCCGGGCGGTTGCCGCCCTTGACGATGGTGCCATCGGCCCGAGCCTCCTCGACGCACTCCCACACCTGATCGGCGTGCTTCTCCGAGACCAGAGACCCGATCGCGGTGTCCGGATCCAAGGGGTCACCGGGCTGGAAGCCATCGGCGGCAGAGGTGAACAGCTCGAGGAACTTCTCGTAGGCGGGGCGTTCGACGAAGATGCGCGAATTCGCCGAGCACACCTCGCCCTGGTTGTAGAAGGCACCGAATGCCGACTTGCTCGCCGCCGCCTCGAGGTCGTCGCAGTCGGCGAAGATGATGTTCGAACTCTTCCCGCCGGCCTCCAGGGCCAGACGCTTCATGTTCGAGGACCCCGCATACTGCTGGAGCTGCATGGCCACCTCGGTGGATCCGGTGAAGCCGAGCATATCGACGTCCATGTGCATGCCCAGCGCCTTGCCGACGACCGATCCGCGACCGGGGACGACGTTGAGGATGCCCGCCGGAACTCCTGCCTCGGCGGCGAGTTCGGCCAACAGCAGGATCGAGTGCGAGGCCTCGACCGGGGGTTTGACGACGAGCGCATTGCCCGCAGCCAGGGCCGGAGCGATCTTCCACGTCGCGATCTCGAGCGGGTAGTTCCACGGCACGATGATGCCGATGACGCCTAGAGGCTCGCGGGTGACCAAGGCCGTCGACCCCGCCGGGGTGACCGGGATTTCGTCCGCGGTCTTCTCGATCGCCTCACCGTAGAACCGGTAGAGGGCGGCGGATCCGGGGGCATCGATCGTCGAGGATTCCCCGATCGGCTTGCCCATGTCGAGGGTGTCGAGAAGAGCGAACTCGTCGGCTCGCGCCTCGATGAGATCGGCCAGCCGCAGCAGCACCTCACGACGATGCGTCGCCGAGGCCCGCGACCACTCACCGGACTCAAAGGCGGTGCGTGCCGCCTTCACGGCGGCATCGACATCGTCCTGCCCGCCGAGGTGGAGCTGCGAAATCGTCTCACCATTCGCCGGGTTCGTCTTCGCCTGAGTCTGGCCCGAGAGCGCGTCCACACGCTCGCCGTTGATCACGGGGCGCCCGTCGATGCTCAGGTTCGCAGCCTTGTCATGCCAGGTCGTGGTGGCCGTCGGTGCTGAGATGGTGTCGGTCATGAGTGGTGCTCCATTCGTGTGGGTTGCTTCAGATGGTCGGAAATGACGATGCTCGGGGACCGCCGCTCATGATGCGGCCGGGTCGGTGGCCGTCCGCGCCGAGATGGCCGTGGGAGTATCGAGATCATCGTCCTTGAGGAGGTCGACGCCTTTGGTCTCGGGAATCGAGACCACGGTGATGATGCCGACGACGCCGACCACGGCGAGGAAGAAGCCGGGGCTGAGCATGCTGCCGGTGTTCTCGATCAGCCAGGTCAGCGCGTAGGGCGCGGTGCCGGCGAACAGGGCGGCCGTGAGCGCATAGGCGATCGACAGCCCGGTCTGGCGGGTCCGCGTCGGGAAGAGTTCGACAACGGTCACGGCGTGGGTGCCGAGGATGATGGCGAGGATGAACGCCAGCCCGAAGGTCGAGACGAACGCGGCCAGCTCGGACTGGATCTGCATGAGCATGAACAGCGGGACGGCGAGCACCGTGAGGGAGATCGCGGCGGTCATGAGCACAGGCTTGCGTCCGAACTTGTCCGAGGCGATGCCCGAGAGCGGAACGATGATGAGTCCGAGCGCCGAGGCCAGTGTCGAGAGCAGGGCGGCCCGGCCGGCGTCGAAGCCCAGCTCGGTCTCCTGATAGGTGAGCAGGTAGACGAGAACGACATAGAACGTGACGTTCATGAAGATCTCCATGCCGCAGGTCTGGAGGAACTGCTTCGGGTTGCGCTTGAAGACCTCACGCAGCGGTGACTCGGAGACCGTCTCCATCTTCTGCAGCGCCTCGAACTCCGGGGTGTCCTCGATCTTGCGGCGGATGTAGAGGCCGACGAGGCCGAGCGGCACGGTGATGAGGAACGGAATCCTCCAGCCCCCGGCGAGTACCTGTTCGGGGCTGAGTGCCTGCGTGAGCACGAAGACGACGAGAGAGGCGAGGAGGAACCCGAGGAGGGAGCCGAATTCGAGCCAGCTGCAGCCGAAGCCGCGGCGCTTCCGGGGCGAGAACTCACCGAGGAATGCTGCCGCGCTGCCGAACTCACCGCCGGCGGCCAGGCCCTGGACGATGCGGGTGAGAACGAGGAGGATCGGTGCGAGCATCCCGATCGTCTCGTAGGTCGGCAGGATGCCGAGGACCAGCGTCGAGGCGGCCATCGCGAGGATGACGACGGAGAGCGTGACCTTGCGTCCGAGTTTGTCACCGAGGCGGCCGAAGATGATCGCACCGAGCGGCCGGACGAGGAAGGAGACCGCGAAGACGGCGAAGGTCGCGAGCAATCCGGCGGTCTCGTCGCCCTCGGGGAAGAAGATCGCTGCGATCGTCGTCGCCATATAGGCATAGACGGCCCAGTCGAACCAGTGGACGAGCACGCCGATGGATCCGGCGGCGACGCTCTTCTGCAGCCCCTTCTTATAGGCCAGGTCAGTCGCATCGGCAGGGTGTGCACCGGTCATATCGAGTTCCTCCTTTGGAACCTCAGGTCCAGCCTCGGACCCTCTGTCGTGGTGTTGCGGATGGATCAGGCCCGTCGAGTGCTGACGTCGGCTGCGGTCCACGCCAGTGCCGTGGCACCGTCGAGCAGTGTGCGTTCGGCTTCTCGACCGACACAGGATTCGGCGAAGGCGGCCTGATGGTTGCTCGCCTCCCCGCCGACTCCGATATAGGGATGGATGGCGTTGACGATCTGCGACACATTGCCCATGTCCGTCGAGGCGCGGTTCATCGTGGCCGCGACTGGGTCGACGTCGAAGTTCCGTCCGAGTGCGGTGGCATTGGCCCGATACGACTCAAGTGCGTCCTCGTCGGTGCGCATCTCCGCATACCGCTTGCTCTCCGGGGTGATCTGGAGTGTCGCACCCGTGGCCAGGGCTCCGGCCTCGAAGCAGTCGATGACCCGCTTCTCCACCTCGAGGAGTTCCTCGGTGGTCTCGGCGCGGACATACCAGCGCCCTTCGGTTGTCGCCGGAATCGCGTTGGGGGCCTCCCCGCCATTGGTCATCACGCCGTGGACGCGCACGGTCTTCGGCAGCTGCTGGCGCAGCAGTCCGAGGGCGACCTGGGCGACGAGAAAGGCGTCGTTGGCGTTGATTCCGCGCTCCGGATAGGCCGCGGCATGAGCCGCCCGACCCGTATATTCGACGTGCCAATGGGTGACCGCGAACGGCTTCGCCTCGGCGACGTCGACAGGAGCGGGGTGAGCCATGAGGGCGAAGTCGAGGTTCGTGAAAGCTCCGCGTTCGAGCAGTTCGATCTTGCCGCCGCCGCCCTCCTCTGCAGGAGTGCCGATGACCTCGACGCTGATGCCCAGATCGTCTGCGACGTCGGCCAGGCCGATGGCCCCGCCGACGCTCATGGCGGAGACGAGATTGTGCCCGCAGGCATGGCCGAGGCCGGGAAGGGCGTCGTATTCGGCAAGGAACCCGATCGTGAGGTCACCGGTGCCGAACCTCGCCCGGAACGCAGTCTCGAGTCCCAGGTAGGGCCGTTCGACGGTGAAGCCGTGACCCGCCAAGACGTCGGCCACCGAGGCGGAGGAGCGGAACTCCTGCCACCCGAGTTCGGGATCGTCGTGGAGCGAATTCGACAGGTCCACGAGGGCAGGGCGCGCCTCGGCGAGGCGAGCGACGATCCGGTCCTTCAGGGAAGGATCCGCGGTCGTCGTCGAATCGGCGTTCGGTTCCGTGGCCCGTGCGACATCGGTGGACTGGCTCATCGGTCGTCTCCGGGGACGCCGTAGGACGGTGAGGCGACGGGGTTGAGGCCGCGGGTGATGTAGTCCTCGCGCTGGGGCATCCAGATGTCGAGGAGTTCGCCGAGCTCGCCGATGGGGTCCTCCTCGGCCCAGTCCACGCGCAGGTCGGTGACCCTCCAGCCGGCGTCGCTGACGACGGCGAGCCCGGCCGAATGCACAGGTCCGGCCTCTCCGCCGGCGGCGAAGGCCGCTTGGAAGGCCTCGAAGAGTCGGTGTTCGATCCGCCCCTCTGACTCCAGTGCGGTCTCGATGAAGGCGTCGAGGACGTCGAGCGACTTGAGCATATTGCCACCGGCCACAGCGTTCTGCTCAGTGCGGGCACCGAAGATCCCGAGCGCCTCGGCACCGGAGTGGGCAGCGGTGTTGCCGCCGCCGTCGATGACGAGGATCTGGCGGTAGGCGATGATCTCGGACTCGACCTGGTCGACGATGGAATCGAGGGCCAGCTGCGCCGGCTTCCCGGTTGCCATCTCGTCGAGGATCCGTCCGCCGAGGCGGGGGTCGGTGACGTTCTGCGAGTTCACTCCGCCGATTCCGTCGGCCAGGTTGAGGCATCGGGCGGATACGGCAGGGGAGGACGAGGCGATCGCGGCACCGAACTCACCGGTGTCGGGATCGTGGAGGAGGAGGGAGAAGGTCACTTGGCCACCTCGGCGGGGGCGGGTTCGCTGATGACGGCCGTGGCGTCGATCTCGACGAGCCATTCGGGGCGGGCCAGGGCCTGGACGACGATGCCGGTCGAGACGGGGTAGACGCCTTTGAGCCATTTGCCCACGGTGCGGTAGACGTCCTCGCGGTAGCGGGGATCGATGATGTAGATGGTGACCTTGACGATGTCCTCGAGCCGACTGCCCGCTTCTTCGAGGAGCATGGCGATGTTCGACATCGCCTTCTCCGCCTGCGCGGTGACGTCACCGATGCCCACGGACTCGCGAGTCTCCAGGTCCTGGCCGATCTGCCCGCGGAGATAGACGACACCACCGGCGACGACGGCCTGGCACAGATCGTTGTCGAGATTCTGTTCGGGGTAGGTCTCTTTGGTGTTGAACATTCTCAGACGTGTGTGCGTGGGTTCGGCCACGGGAGTCTCCTCTTCGAGCGGATCGGTCTGTGACGAACGGGGTGTGGCGCCGTTCGGGTCTGTGGTTCTATTCTGTGAAACATCGGAGTATCTGTGAAATAGTTATTATCTAGAGGCTCCATCTGATAAATAGATTTCCAGGACGGAGAGGCCGCCATGGTCCACAGATTCTCGATCACGCTCACCCAGCTCTCGTACTTCGCGGAGTGCGCGAAGACTCTGAACATGACGACGGCGAGTCAGGAGCTGCACATTGCGCAGTCGGCGGTGTCCACGGCGATCAATCAGTTGGAGAAGGCTCTCGGCGCTCCGCTCTTCGTCCGCCAGCACTCCAAAGGCCTCGTCCTCACCCCGGCCGGCGAAGGACTGCTCCACGAGACCCGGCAGATCTTCGGGCTCATCACCGACGCGGTCGAGTCGATCCAGGCCGGGCAGAAGGAAGTCCGCGGCACGATCGTCCTGGCCTGCTTCAAGACGCTGGCCCCCTTCATCCTTCCCCAGCTCATCGGGCGGCTCAACGAACGGCACCCGGAGCTCACGGTCGATGTCGTCGAAGGCGATCACGAGGAGTGCCTGGCCGCGCTGCGCAGCGGGCGGGCGGAGCTCGCACTCAACTACGACCTCACCGACGCCGACGGCATTCAGACCCAAAGGGTCGGGGAGGTGCGTCCGCACGTCATCGTCGACACGAACCATCGCCTGGCCGGGAAGAAGAAGGTGAAGCTCTCAGCGCTCGCCGAGGACCCGCTCGTCCTCCTCGACCTGCCCGACAGCCGCGAGTACTTCCTCACCATTCTGCGCACCGCCGGCATCACCCCGAAGGTCAAATACCGTTCCTCGAACTACGAGACGGTGCGCTCGATGGTCGCGATGGGCCTGGGATTCTCGATCCTCAATCAGCGGCCCGACATCAAGCAGACCTACACCGGGGCGAAGACCTCGATCCTCGAGATCGCCGACCCGGCACCGAGCCTCCACCTCGTCGTCTCCGCCCTGTGGCAGGCGGCCGGGACCGCGAAGGCGAAGGCCGTGACCGCGGTGATGCGCGAGATCCTCTCCGAGGCGGCCCCGAGTGAGGATTCCGCCTGAGGGCGGCTGTTCGGCCGAACATCAAGATACCCGGAAATGATTGACTCCTGTCGGCTGCATCTATCCAATAGATGCAATTGACCGTCAACAACTATTGGCATTGACACTCTCGTCTGCGGTTTGCTGGAACACGAGAGGGCGAGGCGCACCATCGCCCCACGAGCAAAGACGCAAGTGCCGTATCTGCTTATCAGACGCGGTTTTCGAGAACAGGAGTGTCCCATGCCGGGCAAGGAAACTGAGACCACCGAAGTCGTCATCATCGGCGCGGGCCAAGCCGGAATCGCAATGAGCGAGCATCTTCAGTCCAGAGGGGTGCCGCACATCGTCCTGGAGAAGAATCGGATCGCCGAGGCATGGCAGTCTCGGCGCTGGGACTCCCTCGTCGCCAACGGGCCGGCCTGGCACGATCGGTTCCCCACGCAGGAGTTCGACGGCGTCGACCCCGATGGGTTCGCCACCAAGGACCAGGTCGCCGAGTACTTCCGGACCTTGGTCGAACGCAACGATCTGCCGGTGCGCACCGGGGTCACCGTGACTTCAGTGACCGAACGCGAGAACGCCCGAGGTTACCTCGTCGAGACCGATCAGGGCTCCATTGCGGCTGACTATGTCGTCGCCGCGACGGGTCCGTTCCAGACTCCGGTCATTCCGACGATCATTGACGAAAGCTCGGGGATCACTCAGATCCACTCGAACTCGTACAAGAATCCCGCGCAGCTCGACGAAGGCGCCGTGCTCGTCGTCGGCGCAGGATCGTCGGGTGTGCAGATCGCCGCCGAGATCCAGAAGGCCGGCAAGAAGGTCTACCTGGCAGTGGGACCCCACGATCGCCCGCCGCGCGCCTACCGCAACCGCGACTTCTGCTGGTGGCTCGGAGCCTTGGGCAAATGGGATCTGGCCGCCCCTCCCGTCGGAGCCGATCACGTCACCATCGCCGTCAGCGGTGCCGAAGGCGGACACACCGTGGACTTCCGCAATCTCGCGGCCTCGGGGATCACACTGCTGGGCCGGGCGAATTCCTATGCGGACGGCAAGCTGCAGATCGGTTCCGACCTGGCGGCGAACATCGCCCGCGGTGATGACAACTATCTGTCCCTGCTGCGTGAGGCCGATGAGTACATCGAACGCAATGGGCTCGACCTTCCTCCGGAGCCCGAAGCCCATGAGCTCGGTGCCGATCCCGAGTGCGTGTCCGACCCGATCCTCGAACTCGACCTCGCCGAGGCCGACGTGCGAACCGTGATCTGGGCGACCGGATTCGGTGTCGACTACTCCTGGCTGGCCGTCGACGGTGTCCTCGACGAGCGCGGCTACCCGGTTCAGCAGCGTGGCGTCACCCCGGTTCCCGGTATGTACTTCCTCGGCCTGCCGTGGCTGTCTCGTCGCGGCTCGAGCTTCATCTGGGGAGTGTGGCACGACGCGAAATACCTCGCCGACCAGATCGAGATCCAGCGGAAGTACCGCGACTATGAGCCGGACCACCAGACCGCGCTCGCCTCAGCAGCATCGTGATGACCGACAGCTCTTTAGCACCCACCCGCACGGAAACGGACTCAATCGGGAGCCTCGAGATCCCGACGTCAGCGTATTGGGGTGTGCACACGGCCCGAGCAGGCGAGAACTTCCCGATCGCGCGCAGGCCGGTCTCCGTCTACCCGGACTTCGTTCGTGCCTTCGCCTGCGTGAAGCAGGCGGCGGCACGGGCGAACCTGGAGATCGGCGCGCTCGACGAACAGCGGGCGAACCTCATCGATGCCGCCTGTGAGGAGATCAAGGGCGGCAAGCTCCACGACCAATTCACGGTCGGCGTCATCCAGGGCGGCGCGGGCACCTCGACGAACATGAACGCCAACGAGGTGATCACGAACCGTGCCCTCGAGATCGCGGGTCATGCGAAGGGCGACTATTCGTTCATCAACCCCAATGATCATACGAACCACAGCCAGTCCACGAACGACACCTACCCGACGGCGATCAAGATCGCGCTGGCCTTCTCGCTGCAGAATCTGCTGAGCGAACTTACGCTCCTCGCCGATGCCTTCGCTGCCAAGGGACGGGAATTCTCACACATCATCAAGGTCGGTCGGACGCAGCTCCAGGACGCGGTGCCGATGACCCTGGGGCAGGAGTTCACGGCCTTCGCCACCACTCTGCGCGAGGATGTGCAGCGTCTCGAAGAGGCCGTCGCTCTCCTCGGCGAGGTCAACATGGGTGCCACGGCCATCGGCACGGCGATCAACGCACCGGTCGGGTACAAGGAAGCGGTGATCGAACACCTGCGTGCCATCACCGGGCTTGAGCTCGTCACCGCCGGCGATCTCGTCGAATCGACCTCGGACACCGGTGCCTTCATCACCTTCTCCGGGGCGCTCAAGCGCAGTGCGCTGAAGATGTCGAAGATCGCCAACGATCTGCGCCTGCTGTCCTCGGGGCCGCAGGCGGGTCTCGGTGAGATCAACCTGCCTGCCCGTCAGGCGGGGTCCTCGATCATGCCCGGCAAGGTCAACCCGGTGATTCCCGAGGCCGTCTCCCAGGTCGCCTACTCGGTCGCCGGAGCCGATGTCACCGTGTCGATGGCCGTCGAGGCCGGCCAGCTGCAGCTCAACGCCTTCGAACCGGTCATCGCCCACTCGCTGTTCCAGTCGATCACGTGGCTCGAACGCGCGTGCCAGACCTTCCGCATCAACTGCGTCAACGGCATCACCGCCAACGAGGCGGCGCTTGAGGACACCGTGGCCCGTTCCGTCACCGTCATCACCGCGCTCGCCCCGGTCATCGGCTACGCGCCGGCCGCGCAGCTGGCCAAGCAGGCACTGGCGACGAATGAGCCGATCTCCGATCTGGTGGTGGCGCAGGGGCTCCTCGACAGAGCCCAGCTCAAGGAGATCCTCAAGCCGGAGCGCCTGACCGGATTGCCCGCCGATCATAGTGTCGAGAACTCAGCCGAGAGCACCGAGGCTGTTCCCCGCGATGAGATGACCTCGGAGATTCCGGTGGTGCCTGCGGCTCCTGGGGCGTCATCTGCCGAGTGAGATGGGTTCGGTGTTCCCCAGGAGTTCGCGCAAGCCGCGAGATTCCGGGGTGCATCAGCTCGACTTGAGCGCCAGCGCCTCCCACGCGAACGTCGCCACCCAGTGCGAGGACATGTACTCGTCCGACACGGCGGCCTCGAGTCCTGGCGCCATGAGCCTGTCGACGCGGGTGAGCATGCCTTTGGCCTGATCGGCCAGACCAGGGGAGCCCTCTCCGCCGGCCTCGCCGATGCGCTGCAGTCGCGGTGCCAACCGCATGACCGATGCCGCGACTGACAACCCCAGACCATAGAGGTGACTCTGCTGACCGTCGGTGGGATCGAGAACCTCGACCGGGGTCAGCGCCGGTGACTCGGGCGAGAGTTCAGAGAGGAAGCCGGGCAGCCAGACGGCGAGCTCATCTTCGGTGAGCAGGACGGCCATGAGGTCGGCCTCGCACAGCCCGGGGGAGAGGAAGTCGTGACCGCTGCGTTCCTGGTGGAAGTTCCACGCCTGGTCCTCGGCGAAGAAGCGACGCGCGGCACCGGCGATCGTATCGACGACATCGTGGCGGTCCGCAGCTCTGGCCGCGATGAGTATGCGCCGCAGCGCGAACGCCGTGTTCGAGTGCACCCCATGCCGCACCGGTTCGGCGACCCTCGGCAGCCAGTCGCTGACGAGGGTGAAGACCGTATCGGCGAGCACCTGCGTGTGCTCGGCCAACCCGCGCAGCTCCGGAACATCACTTGCGTGCAAAGCGCGATTGATCTCGACCGCCCACGCCCACCCGTACGGGCGCTCCCACGACGGATTGCCACGGAGGAAATCCGCCTCGGCGAGCATATTCACCTCGCTCAGATGCGAGGTGAGCACCTCGATGGCCTCATCCCGCCACGAAGCCTGACGTCCCGCCTCGGTGCCGAGCAGGGACGCCAACAGGTAGTGCATGTGCACGCTCGAATGCCAGTCATAGGAATTCGCGAACGCGGGATTCTTCTCGACAGCCGGCACGATGTCGGCGAGGCTGTTCGCCGTGTGATGAGCCGCAAACGGGTAGTCACGGGTGATGTTGGCCAGGGCCACCTCGGCGAATGGGTGAACGAAATCGTCGGGGGATGTCATGGGTCCTCTTCGGCTCGGGGGTCCCCACTCTACTCGGACGACCCTGGCAGACCGCTAGGCTGGAAGCGCAGAGACTCAACCACCGGGAAGGAGGCGAACCGCGATGTCAGACGTCCGCGTCTACGGCAAGACCGTTGACGAGCACACCCGGTGTGAGCACTATTCGACCGAACTCGACATCATCGCGATCCGCTTCGCCTGCTGCGACAGGTACTACCCGTGCCACCACTGCCACTCCGAATGCGCCGACCACCCGGCCGAACAATGGCCCCGCGATCAATGGGACCAGCCCGCCATCCTCTGCGGAATGTGCCGGACCGAACTGACGATCGAGACGTACAAACGCGTCGACGCCTGCCCGGAATGCACTGCACCCTTCAATCCCCGCTGCGCGGCGCACTCGGATCTCTACTTCGCCGGCTGAACGTCCACCACCCAGGTGACGCCGAACCGGTCAGTGAGCATGCCGAAGCCGGAGCTCCATTCGGAGGCGGTGAGCGGCTCGATGATCGCGGCCCCCGCGCTCAGCCCCTCCCAGTACGCGGCCACCTCGGCGAGGGTCTCACCGCGCACCGAGAGGAAGAACGGCCGGTCGGTGATCGTCATCCCCCGCTCGCGACGGGCACCCGGCGCGGGCGCCGCCTCGGCGGGAGAGCTGCCGGGGATGTCATAGGCCATGACGGTGAAACCGCTCGCCGAGGTGAGGCTGCCGAAGACGATCCGATCGGCGTCCGGGGAGCCCTCCGGTGCGCCGAGCTGACCGTAGGTGGTCGCCTGCACCTCGCCGCCGAAGACCTCCCGATAGAAGTCGAGGGCGGCACGCGCGGTGCCGGTGAAGTTGAGATGAGTGGTCGTCGAGATGGTCATGAGTGTTCCTCTCCGTGCAGTCGCCTGCATCGTGTCAACGGCGGCCTGAGCGCCGCCGAGGCTCACTCTCACAGCCGTAGAGGACAGATCCTGTCCTCTACCTGCGGCACAATTGAAACCATGACCGGACCCTCGTCACGCATGCTCGACCTGCTCTCGCTGCTGCAGGTGCGGCGGGACTGGTCCGGTGCCGTCCTCGCCGAACGCCTCGACGTGACCACACGCACCGTGCGCCGCGACGTCGACCGGCTGCGCGAACTCGGCTACCGGATCCGCACCCTCAAAGGACCCGACGGAGGCTACCGACTCGAAGCCGGCTCCGAACTGCCCCCGCTGAGATTCGACGACGAGCAGGCCGTGGCCATCGCGATCGCGCTGCAGAACTCCCCGCAGACCGGAGTCGCAGTCGACGAGGCGGCCGACCGTGCGCTCGCGACGATCCGTCAGCTCCTCCCGGCCCGACTGCGCACACGGATCGACCACCTGGCCTTCACGACCACCGACGGGGACGACCATGCCGACCCGAGCGTCATCGAGACGATCAGCACCGCCGTGCGCGAAACCATGGTGCTGCGCTTCGACCACGCCTCCGGGAGTGCAGACGGAACAGCAACGAGCCGACCGCCTCGGCGGGTCGAACCGCACGACATCATCGCCCGCTCCGGCCGCTGGTACCTGCTCGGCTGGGACCTCGACGCCGAGGACTGGCGGATCTTCCGCGTCGACCGGATCACCCCGCGCATCCCGACCGGACCGCGCTTCCGGCCGCGGGAACTGCCGGACGGCGGTGCGACGGCGTTGCTCGAGGCCCGGTTCAAAGGCTCGGACACCGAAGACCGGTGGCCGTGCATCGGGACTCTCGACATCGACGCCCCCGCCGCCGAGGTGGCCCGCTGGCTCCACGACGCCCACGTCGAGGCGCTCACCGAGGAAACGTCTCGGGCCACCCTCGGCTCATGGTCGTGGACCGGCCTGCTCGCCCATGTGCTCCGACTCGACCGCGACTTCCGGATCCACGGGCCCAGTGAGCTGATCGATGCGGCGAGAACCCTGGAGAACCGACTGAGGAGGTCCCACCGATGACCGACACCACCCCGGAGACACCGCTCATCGTCGCCGACCTCGACGCCTGGCACGACTGGCTGATGGCCAATGATCACTCCAGCGACGGTGTGGGGGTGCTGCTTGCGAAGAAGGGGGTCACCACGCCGACCTCGCTGAACTACCAGGATGCTCTGGAGGAGGCACTGTGCAGCGGATGGATCGACGGGCAGCGCCGCCGGTTCGATGACACGAGCTACGTCCAACGGTTCACGCCCCGCCGACCGCGATCGACCTGGTCACAGCGCAACGTCGACATCATCGAGCGCCTCGAGTCCGCTGGGCGACTGCGTGAACGCGGCCGCGCCGAGGTGGCGGCGGCGCAGGCCGATGGCCGCTGGGACCGCGCTTACCTCGGACAGTCGCAGGTGACGGTCCCCGAGGATCTGGCCACGACCCTCGCCGAGGCGCCTGCCGCCTCGGCGGCGTTCGATGCCCTCACCCGAGCACAGCGGTTCCAGGCGATGCTGCCGATCCTCACCGCACGCAGCGACGAGGCCCGCGCCCGAACCATCACTCGACTCGTCGACCGCCTGCTGCGGGCATCGCGGTCGTAAGCTGGGACCGAGTGACACCCCAGACGACCGCGCGAGAGGAACAGCCATGGACGAGCACGACCGCGCCGACACGAAGGAGCACTCTGCAGAGTCGACGGATTCCGGTGGGGACAGTCTGCTCACGGTCATCATCGCCTTCGTCGCGAACCTGCTCGTGGCCATCGCCAAGACGGTGGCAGCCGTGCTCACCGGGTCTGCGGCGATGGTCGCCGAAGCTGCGCACTCCTGGGCCGACACCGGCAACGAGATCTTCCTCATCATCGCCGAGCGCCGTGGCGGGAAGCCCGCCGATGCCGAGCACCCGCTCGGGCACGGACGCGAGGCATATGTGTGGTCGATGTTCGCCGCCTTCGGGCTCTTCTCCGTCGGCTCGGCCGTGTCGATCTGGCACGGCATCCAGTCGCTGACCGCCGACGAATCCGAGACCAGCTACCTCGTCGGCTATATCGCCCTCGGCGTCTCGGCGCTCTTCGAGGGCTTCTCCTTCATCCAGTCGGTGAGGCAGGCCCGGGGCCGCGCCCTCGTGCTGCGCCGCCACACCGTCGACTACGTGATGAACGGATCGAACCCGACCCTGCGCGCGGTGTTCGCCGAGGATGCCGCGGCGCTCATCGGCATCGCCATCGCCCTGCTCGCCATGGCACTCCACCAGATCACCGGCATCGCCGCCTTCGACGCGATCGGGTCGATCCTCGTCGGAGTGCTCCTCGGCATCGTCGCCGTCGTCCTCATGGACCGCAACCGCCGATTCCTCGTCGGCGAGACCGTCAGCCCCGCGGTGCGCGATGACCTCCTCGCCTCAATGCTTGAGAACCCAGCGATCGCCAGCGTCTCCTACCTCCACATCGAGTTCGTCGGCGCCGGTCGCGTCTACGTCGTCGCGGCCGTCGACCTCACCGGCGATGACCGGGAGAGCGCGCTCGCCGTACGCCTGCGAGAGGCCGAGGTCGAGCTCGAGAGGCTGCGAATGATCCAGGAGGTCGTGCTCACTCCCTCGGCCCCGGGGCGGGAGCCTCTCAAGTTCGGCAGCACCGACACGGGCCCCGAACAGCTGTCGTGACTGGGTCGTTTGCTGGGGCGGTGGTCGTGATCGCCGAAGTGGGTAGCGCCGTTACGGCTTGTTAAGCGGGGATAAGCCCATGATCGCGAGGGGAATATTTACTTTAGGGTGCCTAAAGTAAATGTTCGGAAAGTAGGGCCCTAGGGCATGGTCGCTACCGTTACACCAGACTATATTCGTTCGTATGGGACGTTTCCGCACGCACAACCCCGGCGCTCTCATCCGCGAAGCGCGGCTCGATTTTGATATCTCCCAAGCTGAGCTCGCTCGTCGAGCTGACCTCGCCGAGAGCGTCATTGCCGAGATGGAATCGGGTGTGCTGAGTGTCGATCCGGACATGCTCGAGCGCGTGTTGCAGGCCGCGGACTATCGGCCCAATGTCGCCCTGAAACGTTGCTACGCAGAGATCCGTCAGGAGGCTGCCCGGCGGGATCTGCGCAACGTCCGGATATTCGGTTCGGTCGCCCTGGGTGATGACGGATTCGACAGTGATATTGACCTTCTCGTCACTCCGGGCAAGGGAACGACCGCGTTCGACATCGCCAATTTCGTTGATTGCGTTCGCCAGATCACCGGTTTTCCCGCAGACGTCATCGTCGACACGAAGCCCTTTCCTCCTGGATGGACAGCAGCCGAGGAGGCCGTTCCGTTGTAGGGCTTCCACGAAATGAGTCCTTATGGAGCCTCGCTGCCGCTCAGAGGCAGCCAAATCATTGCGGTGCATGGAGGATGCACACCCGAAGGGTTCTTCAATTGAATCGAAACCTGCTGAATAGTGACTAAGAGGGCTTGCGAGCTGCTTTACGACTTAGAACGGAAGCCCCTTCACTGGTTTCGCGAACCTAGGTGAGATGAAATCTAGCTGTCCCGTGGTCTGCTCCCCGACTGGTTACGCAACCGTCGTCGTGGAGCGTGGAGACATAGCTGCGGCGTGGGGTCGGAACGGCAAGAAAGAGGCACTCTTCAGAAGTTGTGGTCAGTTGGTCGGCCACCTATTTCGTGCTGGCTTTGGCGCGAGGTATCGATAGTAAGTCCGTCATTTAGAAACCATTTTCTGAAATCTGACTAGTTGGATAGTCTGAGGCTCTTACAGTAGGAGGAAATGGCAATGGCTCGACGCAGAGGCTTTGTTGCTGAGGTCCAGCGACAGATGCGCATTCAAGCACAGCAAGAGAACCAGCGGCAGCGTGCACGAGAACGTGAACGCGCCGCGGCGAATAGGCGACTAGAACAGGCGCAGCGAGAGCAAGAGTGTGCGAGAGTTGCGGCTGCAAAGGCAACAGCAGCTGAAAAGAAGCGACTGGAGCGAGAAGCAGCCGCAGCTTATGTGGCTTCACGTCAAGCAGAGGTCGAAAGGCTCAACGACGAACTGGCGGCAACCTACGCGGAGCTCGACGGCATCCTAGCTGCGACGTTGCCCGTCGATGACTATATTGATCTTGAAACCTTCCGAATGAAGGTGGAACATCCACCGTTCGAGCGCGAAGACTTGCGTCAGCCGTTGCAACGGCCAACGCCAATCCCAGACCCCGCATGGCCTGAAAGGGCTGAAGTACCGAAGCCAAAAGGACTGTTTGGGCGCAAGAAAAAGCATGCAAAGGCCCAGATGGAAGTGGAGATACAGTACTCGGCAGATTTTGATCGCTGGCAGCGTGAAGTTGCTAGTCTGCCGGCGCGACGGGAAGCGCAAGAGCGAGAATATGAAGAAGCAGAGGCAACAAGAGTTGCACGGCTAGAGACTGCTCTGCAGTTGTATAAGCAGGAGTGCGAGAGCCGACAGAACGAAGTCGACAAACTCAACGCTGAATTGGACGAGTTCATCTCAGAACTCAGTTACGGCGTCCCTGAACGAGTCGAAGAGTACATCTCTCTCATCCTGACGAACTCTTCATACCCCGAAGGGTTCAACGTCGAACACTCGTCCAAATTCGACCCCAATACTGCTGAGCTGACCATGCAGGTGTTGATTCCTGGTCCGTCGGAGATCCAAACTGTCAAGAACTACCGCTATGTGAAGACCTCAGACGAACTTACAACGACATCGCTTTCACAGAAGGCCATCAAAGATCGGTACACGGGGATAGTCCACTCGCTGGCGCTACGTACCTTGCATGAAGTATTCGAAGGTGACCGGCGAGAGCTGATCCAAGCCATCTCACTTGTGGTGGCGACTGAGACCCTGAATCCAGCGACCGGGAGAAACGAGTTTGTGCCGTTGGCGGCAGTGGCAGCTGGCCGCGAAACTTTCAACTCCCTGGAACTGTCGGCAGTAGTTCCTGCGGCAACCCTGGAGTATCTCGGCGCTACGGTTTCTAAGAATCCTGTGGGTCTCGTTCCTGTTGACGTCGATGGCATACGGGCAACTAAATGACAGATGACGGTGGATTGATTTTTAATCCCCCTCCAGGCTGGCCCGCGCCGCCGAAGGGATGGTGGCCACCCGCATCGTGGGCTCCGGATCCTGCATGGCCGCCACCGCCTCCAGGCTGGCAACTATGGATCGCTGAAGACCAGGGTGCCTCAATCGAGTCCAGCGATAATGCCGCAGATTCACACGTAGGTACTGAAAGTAGTGAGACGACAAGGCACATCGGGTCAGAGCCGGTGAGCGATCAAGTTCCGCCGCGCCCAAGTAGCCCTCCGGTCTCGGTGCCAGACCTGCAGGCGGAATTGGAATCTCTCGCTGCCGAAAACTTGGGGCTCAAGCAGCAACTCCATTCGCGGTCAACCGACCTAGTTGAGCTGAACGACCAAGAGGTGCTCCAAGACGTTGGTATTTACCGGTATCATCACCCACTCGAGTCAGCAGCTGCATACAAAGAACGGCTTCGCGAGATTGAAAGCCAAATTGCTGCCCTGGTAAAGAGCAAAAGGGCGATAACCCGTTCAGAACTGTTTACGTTCAACAATTCCTTGGCGCAGGGGAAGAAGCTCTCCAGTGATCTGGGGAGGCTCATGCTGCGCGCCTACAATGCCGAAGCTGACAATGTGATCCGATCACTCAGGGCAGGAAATCTTCGAACGGCACTTCGGAGGCTCGAAGCAACCCGAAATGCCATCACCAAACTGGGTGCATTGATGGAGATGCAGATCGGTGACCAGTACCACGACCTTCGCGTGCACGAGGTTGAGCTGACCGCTGACTGGCTGATGAAAAAGCAGGAAGAGCGCGAGGAGGCAAGGGAAGAACGACAGCGTCTCCGGGAAGAGCGGAAGGTTCAACAGGAACTTGAAGAAGAGCGCAAGCGTCTCGACAAAGAGAAGACCCACCTGACGAATACTTTACGTATTCTTCAGGAACAGGGGCAGGCCGATGATGCATTGAATGAGCGCCTAGCGGTCATTGACGAAGCAATCGAGCACAATGACTTCCGGGCAGCAAATATCAGAGCTGGCTACATCTACGTGATCTCGAATGAGGGCGCATTCGGTCGAGGCGTGGTGAAGATCGGTTTGACGCGGAGGCTTGAGCCATCTGAGCGGATTTCCGAACTGAGCGGCGCTTCTGTCCCGTTCCGATTTGATACGCATACTCTGTTTTTCTCAGAGGACGCAGTGACCCTTGAAAACGAACTCCACAAACTCTTCGCTGATCGTGCTTTGAACCAGGCGAACCCCAGAAAAGAGTTCTTCTTTGCGACTCCTGAGGAGGTAAGACTAGTTCTGATGGAGCGTGTCGGGAACATGCTGGAATTCACCGATACCGCGGAGGCTGCGGAATTCAGACAGTCATGGTCCAAGTGGCCGGCACGTCCGCGCGAACTAAGGGGATAGGGGGCACCTACCCTCCAAGTAGCCCCTTGATGTCCTCGGCCGTGACGGTCTGGCTGAACGCCTGGCCGGAGGGTCCGCGGCCGGCGAAGGTGCCGCCCTCGGTCATGAGTGAGTCGAAGAGCTCGGCCTTGCGCTTCTGCAGGGCGAGCACCTTCTCCTCGATCGTGCCCTCGGTGACATACCGGTAGACCATGACGTTCTTCGTCTGCCCGATCCGATGCGCTCGGTCGATGGCCTGATTCTCCGAGGCGGGGTTCCACCACGGATCCATGAGGAAGACGTAGTCAGCCTCGGTGAGGTTGAGACCGAACCCGCCGGCCTTGAGGCTGATGAGGAACACGGGCGCGACCCCCGTGCGGAACTCCTCGACGACCCGCCCGCGATTGCGGGTGGAACCGTCGAGGACGACATAGGGGACGCCTCGGCGATCGAGCTCCGCGGCGACATGGGACAGGAACGAGGTGAACTGGCTGAAGATGATCGACCGGTGCTCTTCGGCGAGGACATCGTCGAGGCGTTCGAGCATCGCGGTCAGCTTGGACGAAGGAACCTCAGCGTGTTCGGCATCGACGATGCTCGGGTCGAGCGCGAGCATGCGCAGCAGCGTGAGAGACCGGAAGACGATGAACCGCTGCTTGTCGTAGTCGCTGTCGATGAAGCCGAGGATCTTCTTCCGCTCCTTCTGCAGCACCCGATCGTAGAGCTTCCGGTGTGCGGCGCTGAGCTCGACGGTGATGACCTGCTCCTGCTTCTCGGGCAGATCGGCGGCCACGAGGTCCTTCGACCGGCGCATCATGAACGGGCGGATCCGTCGCTGCAATCGCAGCATCCGGCCCGGATTCTCCCCGCCTTCGATGGGCCGCACGTACTCGTCGTCGAAGCGATGCGCCGAAGGGAAGAGACCGGGCGCGGTGATGGCGAAGAGCGACCACAGGTCGCGCAGCGAATTCTCCAGCGGAGTCCCGGTCAGCGCCAGACGGAAAGGAGCGTTGACCGCCAGCGCCGCCTGGTGAGCCTGCGAAGAGCTGTTCTTGACGAACTGGGCTTCGTCGAGGATGAGGCCGGCCCACTCCAACTCTGAAATGGGCTCCTCCTCGAGCCTGAGCATCGCGTAGGAGAGGACGATGACATCGGCTCCGGCGACCACCTCGGCGAGGGTCGTCTTCCTCTTCTTCGTCGACTCGGTCACGACACGGACGTCGAGGTCGGGGGTGAATTTCGCGGCTTCTTTCACCCAGTTCGGGACCACCGAGGTGGGGGCGACGACGAGGAAGGGCGGCAGCGGCTCGGTCGGTGCCGAAGACGAATCGCCCGGTGTGGAGGTCGCGTGTTCGGCCTGCGCGTGTTCGGACCGCGCGTGCTGGATGAGTGCGAGGGTCTGCAAGGTCTTCCCGAGACCCATGTCGTCGGCGAGGACTCCGCCGAGGCGGCACCGGTAGAGCAGTGCCAACCAGCGGAATCCCTGGACTTGGTAGGGCCGCATCCGGGCCCCGCCCAACTCGGGCACCTCGGTTGCCGGCAGGTGCTCGAGATCGGCCAGGGCCTGCGCGGATTCGCGCCAGGTCACAGCCGGTTCGGACTCGTCGGCGAGGTCTTCGAACTCGGACCACAGGCCCACGTGCAGGCGCGAGATCTTCGGGGATTCGGGTTCCCATTCGGGGATGAGGTCCGCCTCGGCGAGGAGGGCTTTGAGACGGTCGAAGACGGGTTTATGCAGGGACAGGAAGGTGTCGTCGGCGAGTTTGATCTTCTTCGTCCCCGCAGCCAAAGCCTTGTAGAGCTTGACGAACGGGACCGCGTGGCCGTCGACGGTGATCTGGAAACCGAGGTCGAACCAGTCGTTCTTCTCCGATTCGACCGTGGTGATCTTGACGTTCGGTTCGCCCCCGAGCTCCCGGTAGGGCTGCTTCTTCCCGCGCTCGATGACCTTGAGGTGGGCGATCTCGGTCAGCCCGGGAAGGACGTTGACGACGAAGTCCGCAGTGTCGGCATCACGCAGTTCGGTGTCGATGGGGGAGCGCAGCCGCGAGCCGGTCTCATAGGTATCGGCCAGCACTTGGTTGACCTCTCCGAGGACGGCGGCTTCGTGCTCGGGATCGCGGAGTCCGTTCGCCGAGGCGGTGCCGACTCTGCCTGCTGAGGTCCCTGTCTTGGCCGGCGAGCTCCCCGCATTGCCGGCTCTGCCGGGAGCGGCGATCGGATAGGTGCGCCGCGGGCCCGAATACTCCCAGTACCAGCGCACGCTGAGGTCATCGATGCCGGCGTAGGTGAGGAAGAGGACGAGCCGGGGCTCGCGGTACTGCGGGAACGTCACGGAGTCGTCGCTGCTGACCACCTCGGCGCTGGTGCGCAGCTGGGGGTAGTACTCCTCGAAGAACTCCTCGGTCTCCGCCGCTGGGATCGTGATCGGTCCGGGGGAGGAGAACACGAGCAGCGCCGAGGTGGTCGTCGGCTTCTCCGCCGGCGCCAGTGTGACACTGAATCCGGATCGGACGTCGACGCCGAAGAATCCGTGCGTCCAGATGGGTTTGACCAGGCCCGGAGCGAACTCGCGTTCGTCGATCGTCGTCCGCGGCTGTACACGCAGCTGACCCTGTACTCGGCCGACGTCGATGAGGCCCTTCGCCCGGCGGCCGATGCGCACGTCCATGCCCTGATTGACGCCGACGAATTCGATCCCGAGGTGCCGGCCCTGTTCGAAGAGCTCCCAGAGCAGAGGAGTGTGGAAATCGCCGAGGTTGTACGGCGCCCCGTCGGGAGTGAAGTCGGTCTTGTCTCTGGTGCGCAGCCCGGCGAGTTGATTGAACCATTCCTGGTGGCGGGGGTCGACGTCGAACTGGCGGGCCATGCGGTCGATGGTGCGCCAGGTCAGGGACTTCTTCACCCAGTTGCCGGATTCGCTGAGCAGGAGAGGGCGAATCGCCAGGGCGGGATTCGCCCCGGGGGTGACCTCGTGGCTGTCGAGGAGATTCGTGTGCTTCGGCTCGAACCAGGTGCGGGCGACGATCTCGACGAGCTCGAAGCCCAAGGCCACGGGCGTGTGCTGCTGGGGAACCGCCTCGGCGAGGGGAGCGAAGGCCTCACGCCAGTCGGTGGAGATGCCGGTGCCGCCGGTCGCGGCGGTTCGTTTCTCTGCGGCGAGGCTCTGTTTGTTCTTCCTGGCGGCGTGTGGTCGGTTCTCGTACACCACACCATCCTCTCACTGGCAACTGACACCGGCGGCGAAACCGCAACAGCGAACTCCGGTTGAACGGAATGTCACGAAATGATAACGGATGTCGCGATGATGAGGTCGCCCGATCCTTGCGGATTCAGCGGATGCCGGGAATTAGCTGAGCGCTGAGGTATTCATCAATTCCTTCACATGTGTTGTCTACATCACAACTCGCTTCTTAGGGTCGAGAGCAGGTTGGCGAACTCGGCAGCCGCAGGTGATGAAGCGGAAAGGACACGAGATGACAATGACAGCGACAACTGCGACCAATGGCAGCTCTCCGGACCAAACGATGCCACAAGGTCAACGAACCAGGATGAGACGGTGGTTGACCCTGCTTCTCGCCGTGGTGTGCGCCGCAGTGTTCGGCGGCGGTCTCAATGCGGGTCCTGTGCAGGCACAGGACTCGACGCAACCCGCTCAGAGACTTGGCCAGCAGCTCAGTGCGCAGCGGGCAGACTCGCTGGCAGCCAAAGCCGATCTGACGTCAGTGTCGAAATCGGGCGAAGAGATCGATACCTCCAGCGCTCAAGCCTGGGAGCTCGACGACGGAAACGTCTACGTCAACTATTCCTTCGCGAGTGACGTCGAGGGTGTCTCCAACATCGGTGCCGTGGTCTCTCCGGACGGAGACGTGCTCGCAACAGCAGAAATCGTCATGAAGGCCACGTCTGAGAACTCCGGCCATGTCGAAGCCTGGAACAACGGCGCGAAGACCGCGGATCGTGAGGTCACGTCCGACGACGCCTCCTCCGGCAAGCTGAGTCCACAGGCGGACGGCTTCTGGAGCAAGCTCAATGACTGCCTGTCCTCGGCGGGAATCTCCTCATGGGTTGTCGCCGGAATCAGCGTGGCCTGTGGAGCCGTCTGCGTCGGGACAGCGGGATTGGGATGCGTCGCCTGCATTGCCGCTGCGGCCGGAGTGACCGGCGGCACCGCCGGCTATTGCATCGACCAGGCTCAGAAGTGACAGCTGACCAGCTCACAGAGACTCACAGACAACATCGATCGCCAGTTGATGAGGAGAAGACAATGAAGATCCGAAGCAAACGACCCGCGACGACTGCCATCGCAGCCTTCCTCGTCGCGTCCGTCGCCGTACTCAATCCCACTGTCTCGATGGCATCCCCGAGCGAGGGGAGTGCATCTCAGCCGCCGGAGACGGTCATGCTCGAAACAGGTGACGACGATGCGCAGAGAGCAATCGACGCGGCCACGCCTGTACTCGAGAGTCTTCCGCACGGTGCCCGAGCCGACTTGGACAAAGCCAAGGTATCGCAGCCCGAGGGCAGCGAATCACTGATGGTGGCTGTTCAGCTCACGGGTGAAGGGTACGACGAGGGCTCATTTGCAGGTGTCGTGGTCGATCCCGCAACCGGTGAACTCGCGGACCAGGTGCAAGTCAAAGCCACCCAATCATCCGGATCAGAGGCGCAGGTGACCACCTGGGTCAACGGAGATTCCCAAGGCACGAATGCCGTTGACACGAGCGGTGAAGCAGTTGACGCTCAGTCGATTGAAGCCCAAGGCGCAGACCCTGATGTCATCGACTGCCTGAACGCTCTGGGCGTTTCAACAGCAGTCGCACTGATCATCATCAGTACTTGCGCCTCTGCATGCGCCGTGACAGTCGGCGTGGGTTGCATCGTCTGTGTTGCAGGCTTCACCGCAATCGGTGGAGCAAGCGTCGGTAAGTGCTTGAGCACCTGATAAACGGGGTGATCGAGCGGTGTATTGTGATTGGCCCTTCATCGTAGAAGTCCGACAACCGGAGGAGATATGAGACTCCCGCTGAAAGTCAGATGGATCGTTGCACTGCTGCTTCTCGCGATCGGCAGCCAGGCCCTCGTCTTTGCCCCAGGTCTGCACGATTTCGCTGCCGTGTTCTGGGGTCTGTCGTTCGTGCTGCTGGTTGGAGCACTGGTGCTTGCTGTCCAGCGTTACAGAGCTGGACGACAGGAAAGGAGAAGTTAGCTTCCTGCCGCAATGCCGATGGGGCCGTGTTGCCCGCTCCGCGCAGACGGGCGGACGATGCGGCCCCGTCGTCCAGCCATGCAGAAGTGAGATTGTGCGAGAGCCTCGGACAGCAGATCCGTACATCCCGGGAATCTGCCTCGATCATTCTCTGCGTCCGCGGGAAGCGCTAACCTCGGTACTATGGATGAGAACAGCGATGTCGTCAGCCAGTTCTTCGCCGCCTATGCCAAAGCCCTGCTCGACCGAGACGTCGAGGCGATCGCCGCGCACTACGCGGTTCCCGCGCTCATAGAATTTCCGGGACAGCGCATCGTCGTCACCGAGGCTGCGCAGACCGTAGATTTCTTCGCCAGGGCCCTCGCCCAGTACGTCAAGGTCACCGAGGCCGATGCCGTCTTCGAGATAGCCGCCGCGGCTGACCACAGCATTTGGGTTGAGGTCACCTGGGACTATCACGGTGCTGTGCTGGGTGAGAGGAATATGTACCAGCTGGTGCGGATCGATGGCGGATGGAAGATCGCCGTGCTCACGCCTTTGAGTCTGAGCTGATGGCGCGTGACTCGCGGATGAGCGGATGGCCCGACAATGTCTGACTACCCCGAACTGCTGCACACCGTCATCGACACCACCGACCCTCGGACGCTCGCCGAGTTCTACCGGCACCTGCTCGGCTATGTCTACCGGCCCGGTGACGAGCCGCCGGAAACCGTCGAGGTGGACGGCGAAAGCGGGTCGCGCGCGGCCGACAGTGTCGCCGATGACGCCGATTGGCTGGTGCTCACCGACGGCAACGGGGTTCGCAAGCTCGCCGTCCAGAAGGTCGCCGAACTCACCCCCACCACGTGGCCCGACGACAAGGTGCCCATGCAGCTGCACCTCGATTTCACGGTCTCCGATGCCGAAGAGCTCGAACGACAGCGACGGCGGGCGGTAGTTTTGGGGGCGACGGTGCTCTTCGATCGCACGGACGATCCGGTTGAACCGCTCTATGTATTCTCCGACCCGAGCGGGCACCCCTTCTGCATCTTCGTGGCCTGAGCCAAGCGTTGTCTGCCTGTCCGAGTATGTCTGAAGACTGCCACGCTCGCTGGAGTCCACCGGTTTCAGGCTGAACGCACGTGGCGAGCACCCGAAGGTGCTCGCCACGTGCGTTCGACCGCGGTGTCGGTTGTGCTTGTCCGCTTGACCTCAGGAGTCGGAGACTGCTGCAGCCAGGTTGGCCAGTGAGGATTCGAGATCCTCCTCGCTGACCACGGGGAAGCTCACCTGCTTGAGCACATCCTTATCGGTGACCGAACTCCAGTCATAGGTGATCGTCACCTCGGTGGAATCCGAGCCCTGCGGGGTGAGTTCCCAGACCCATTCCCATCCGTCGGGCTCCTGGCCGCTGGGCGCCGTGGTCCACGCGAGGAGTTTGTTCTCGTCGTAGCCGACGACATGGTTGTCCGTCTTGTAGTCCCCACCCATCTTGTCCCAGTGCATGTTCATCGTGAAGACCTGTCCGACGGCGGTGATGCGGTCGGTCTTGTCATCGGAGACCACCATGTCCGAGCCGTCGATCTCAGCGTGACGTTCCGGGTTCGACAGCACGTCGAAGATGTCTTCGTTGGCTGCGTCGATGGTTCGCGTGGCGCTGATTTTCGTCTCTGTCATCGTTTACGCCTTTCCTCAGCAGTTGGGGATGTGCGGAGCATCTGCTCCTGCGGTCTACGCTATACCCTGTGCCTCTCCTCTGTCTGTGCCCACCACGTCATTCACACGGATCGCCGAGACTGCACTCCGAGCGCGATCAGCGGATAAGTCGGTCAAGATCGATCCGGAGACGCATAAGGTGGGGGAATGGACGCAGAACCCGACCCTCGGCGATTGCCGGACAGTGAAGACGAGTCGGCAGTCGATGAGGACAGATGGATCGTCGTCAAAGGGCGGCGCTGGCGCCGTACCGATCCCGGGCTCGACCAGCAGATCGTCGACGAACTCAAGAGCCATCTCGGCAGAGCTCGAAATGCGGTGAAGGCCGCCAAGGGATCCGGCAGCGAAGAGGAGCTCAGGCATGCGCGGGACCGGGTGAACACTGCCAAACACGGCCTCGGGGAGCGCGGTGATTATTGGTGGGACATGTCCCTGGCCGATCGAGTCGAACGCGCCGAGGAGGCACTGGAGCGACTCGGATGACCGTGTTCGGCCAGTGACTCTGTTCAGGCGGTGAACAGTTCGATCTGATCGGCGGAGTAGTAGTTCTGCGTGGAGCCGCCGATGCGAACGAGGTACTTCTCCCGCGGCACGTCGAGATAGACGACTGTGCCCACGCTGTGCTTCATCGCGCCGTCGATGATCTGGACGGTGTCGCCGATCTGGAATTCAGTCATACTCAAGTGTAGGCCTCTGACCGTAATGGCGCTTTTCAGGTCAGGAGGTTTCACTTCGAGAAGTCTCAACTGAGCCGCGCTCAGAGGAGCTGGTTCGCTAGGTCCTCGAAGTCCTCCGCGACCAGGTCCCACGCACCTTCTGGCTCGAGATCGCTGGTCTGGCCCGGTCCATGTTCGGTCGGCCGACGGACGAAGGCGGTGCGCAGCCCGCAGTCCTGTGCCGCAGCGAGATCGGAGTTGTGGGCCGCGACCATCATCACCTGGCCCGGCTCGAGACCGAGGATCTCGGCCGTGCGCAGATAGGCGGCCGGTTCCGGCTTATAGGCCCCAGCCACCTCGGCGCCGAGGATCGCATCCCACGGCAGCCCGGCACGTTTGGCGACGTCGAGGGCCAAGCGCACATTGGCGTTCGAGAGCGGAGCGATGATGAAACGACGGCGCAGGCGGGTCAGGCCGGGGACCGCATCGAGCCAAGGATCGAGACGATGCCAGGCGAGGTTCGCCTCGGCGAGGTCGGGGGACGGCACGGTCCCCGCCGGCACGCCGAGGCGGTCGAGCACGATCGCCAGGTTCTCCCGATGGAGCACGTCGAGGGGGATGAAAGGCCGACTGCCGTTGCGGACCCGCTCCATCGACGGCTGGTATTCGCCACGCCACGCATCGGCGAATTCGTGTGGATCGACGCCGGGCAGCCACTGTTCGAGGAGGTCTGCGACATCGGCGGCCACGCTCTTACGCCAGTCGACGACGGTCCCGAACATGTCGAAGACCAAGGCCTCGACCGCGTCGATCGCGCTGGCCCGACCGCCCCGGTCGAATTCTGCATCCATGGGTTAACCCTAGTTCGCGGGCGGCGGGCGGCCAATAGAATGGTTCTCATCCGAGCTCTTGGAAGGAACGACCAGTGGGGTGGAGCACCAGCGAGTTGGCGAAACTGACCGAGACCACGGTCAACACGATCCGCCACTATCACAAGCTCGAGCTGCTCGCCGAGCCCGAGCGGATGAGCAATGGATACAAGCAGTACGGGACATCGCACCTGCTCAGGCTCCTGCAGATTCGTCGGATGCGAGAGCTGGGAATTCCGCTCTCCGACATCGACTCGGTTCGCGATGACCATGAACAGCAGCAGCTGGCACTCAAGCATCTCGACAGAGAACTCGAGGAGCAGATCGCCGAACTGGTGCGTGCTCGCGAGGAGGTCGCACAGCTGCTCGAGCACGGTGCCCCCATCGACACGGCCTCCGGATTCATCGACATCGCCGCCACCATGTCCGGACCCGACCGCAGTCTCATGTCTCTCTACTCACGTCTCTACGATGAGAAGACGATGTCCGAGTTCAAGACGGTGATGTCTCAGACGACTCCCTTCGACCGGGAGATCGATGACCTCGCCGAGGATGCCGACGAAGCCACCCGGGAGCGTCTCGCCGAGGCGATCGCGCCGAACATGAGGGACCAGCTCGAGTCGAACCCGTGGATGCTGGCACCGACGCACGGGATGCGCGGCGATGCCGAGATGAGCCAAGCGGCGATCATCGGCTCAATCCTCGAGCTCTACAACGCCGCTCAGGTCGATGTCATCCAGCGAGCCTTCATCAAGATGTTCCCCGACCTCGACATCCCCGACGAACATCGCGAGCGGTTCCTGGAGTTCATCCAGGCCCAGGTGGCCAAGGAGCAGGCCGAAGGCCCCTGAATTCGGCCGCGAAAACTGAGTGAATCCTGGATTCGCTGATCCGGGCTTGACCCTGTTCCGAGAACACAGTCTGTACTGAATGTAGTCAGCAGACGGATCCGACTCGAGCGAGTGGGAATCCGAAAAGTCTACGTTCGGAGGACACCATGAACGGCATCATCGAATTCTTCCAGGGCCTTGCCTCGCATGTTCCTGACCTGCTTCAACCCGTCATCATCGCCATGGCCGGAGCGGTCCCCTTCGTCGAGGGCGAGATCTCCTCGGTCATCGGCGTCTGGGCGGGACTCAACCCCGTCATCGCCGGCCTGGCCGGAGCCATCGGCAACTTCATCTGCGTGACCGTCATCGTTCTCCTCGGTGCCCGGGCGCGTAAGGCAGTCGTCGCCCGTCGCGATGAGAAACGCACCTCAAGCGCCGAGGCTGCCGTCCCCGCGACCGTGGCCGCCGGCTCTTCGGCCGATGCCGAACTGCACACCGCGGGCACGGGCCCACATCACCTCGGCGGGGTCGACCTCGACCGCACCGACCACCTAGGCGAGGCCGATCTCGATGCCCAACCTCGGCAAGACGGCAAGCCCGAGTCCAAGGGGCGGATCAAGTTCAAGCGCTTCCTCACCCGGTTCGGGGTTCCCGGTGCCAGCCTGCTCGGGCCCCTGGCCATTCCCACCCAGATCACCTCGACCATCCTCGTCAGCGCGGGGGTCAAGACCTCGTGGATCCTGCTGTGGCAGGGCATCGCGATCGCGGCCTGGACGACGCTGACGACGCTCATCGCCACCGGAGCGCTCGCCTTCTTCGCAGGCTGAGCAGCCCGCACCCGGCCACACCCACACCCGGCCACACCCACACCCGGCCACACCCACACCCCCGCCACTCCCGCTCCCGCCAGTCCCGCCACATCAGAAACTCAGAGAGGAAGACCCATGACCACCGCCTACCGCCATCGAAAAGTCCTCAGCTATTCGGCCCTCGTCGTGGTGGCCCTGGGACTTCCCACCCTCGTCCCCTTCTCCGCCACGCTGCTCGGCTGGGTGATGCACCTGCCCATGCGGCTGAGCCTCGACGAGTCCCTTCTGGCGACCATCGGAGTCTTCGCCGCCTGGTTCGTCGTCTCTCGACTCATCGACGTCATCCTCGACAGCAGCGATCTGGGCGCCACGCTCACGGGTCGAGCGGTCTCGGCCTTCGCGTCGATGGCCGTGCTCGGCGGCGGGTACCTGCTCATCGTCGACTCGGTCGTGCTGTCACTGCTCATGGCCGGAGTCGTCTGCGGGCTCTTCTTCGCCCTGAGCACAATGATCGATCGGTCGGCCCAGCGGACGCGGGGGACCTGAGACGAGGTGTCGGCCCGGCCACAGTGGCCAGGGCCGGGCACGGAGGACCGGTCAGGCCGCAGAGAGCAGGCCCGGCCACGTAGGATGGGTACGATGAACGACCACACTGCGGACAGATCCCACACCTCCTCGCCGGCCGTCCTCGGCGCGCTGCTCTATCTTGCCGCCGAAGTCCTCGAACCGGGGTTCGCTGCGAAGGCGTCAGGGACCGATGCGAAGTCGGCCGGGGCTGGGACGAAGGCCGACGCAGCGGTATCGAAGCTCAATCCTCGTGACCAGGAGATCCTCGCCGAGGTTGAGCTGGCTTTGGCTTCCCAACTTCCGGATGACTCGCCTGCGGTGACGCGGACGCTGGCCGAGGTGAGCTCGGCGATCGGCTTCATCCGCAGCCGATCCGAGAAGCCGAGTCTGACCGCAGCCAAGTACGACGCGCGGCGAGCGGATGCGCTCACCCGCATCGGGGCGCGCTCGACCAAGGGCGCGAGTGTCTGGCCGCCGACAAGTCAGACAGCAGTGCAGCGCTTCGGATCCTGGAACGACGCCCTCAAGGCGGCCGGACTGGCGATCAGTTCGGTCGGACGGGCGCGCGGTCAGCTGCGCTTCGATGCCGCGGCGTACGACAGGGCGATCGCCGCATTCGTCGCCGACTGCGAATCGCGAGAAGCCGCGGCTACCTATCAGTCGTACACCGAATACGCCGCCGAGCACAAGGGCGCGGTGCCCTCGGCGGCCGCGGTGCGGAAGTTCTATGGAAGCTGGAACTCGGCGCTCGCCTCGGCAAGATGAACGATCGTCGATTCGTCGACTTTCACCGACTCTCGGCGAAGGCCTCCAGTCGATCGCACGCCTCGTTGATGGTCTCAGGGGACACGGAGAACGTCAGTCGCAGATATCCCTCGCCCTGCGGTCCGAACGCCGAGCCCGGAATCGTCGCGAGCTCCTGCTCTTGGAGCAGCCGGATCGCCAGATCCCACGAGCTCAGTCCCCACTCGGAGATATTGACGAAGGAGTAGAACGTCGCCTCAGGGCGGATCAGGGACAGTCCGTCGATCGCGGAGATCCGGTCCGTGATGAGGTCGCGCCGCTGGGCATAGGAGGCCACCATCTCCTGGACTGGATCCTGGGCACCGGTGATCGCGGCGACCGCAGCGTCCTGGACGAAACCGGGCAGCGACGAGGTGATGCCCTCCTGGAGGAAGGCCATCGGTGCGATGAGATCTGTGGGGCCGATGAGGAACCCGCAACGCCACCCGGTCATCGCATAGGTCTTCGAGAAGCTGTTGACGACGAGGAAACGGTCGAACCCCTCGCGGATCTCGGCGATGGAGGTGAACTGGGCATCGTCGAAGACGATCTCGTCGTAGACCTCGTCGGAGATGATCGTGAACCCGTGCTCGACCGACAGGTCGACGAGCGCCTCGAGATCGCTGCGATCCATCACCGATCCCAGGGGATTCGAGGGGCTGTTGATGATGATCGCCGCGGTCTTGTCGGTGATGGCCGCAGCGATATCTGCGGCGCGAAGTTTGAAGTCGTTGTCCTCGGTCACGGCCACCGGCACGGACACCCCGCCGAGGCGGTGGACTTGGCCGACGTAGTTCGGGAAGCTCGGATCGGGGATGATCACCTCCTCGCCGGGAGCGACCGTGACGTCGAGCGCGAAGGTCAGCGCCTCCATCGCACCGAAGGAGACCATGACATTGTCCGAGGTGATCGGCCGGTTCCAACGAGCCGTGTACTTCTGTGCGATCGCCGAGCGCAGGTCCGGGATGCCGGCATTGGCGACATAGCGGGTGTGGTTGTCCTCGATGCCTTGAATGCCGGCGGCCTTGACGTGCTCAGGGGTGTTGAAGTCGGGTTCGCCGACGGTGAGCTTGACCGCGTTCGGGTAGTCGAGTGCCAGGGTGAACATCTTCCTGATGTCCGAGGCCGGGTAGCTCGCGGCCATCTGCGTGACGCGGGGGTGGGTGTTCGTCATCGTGTTCCTTGGACGTGTCGGGGGCGTGTCAGGGTCTGGTCGGGAAGAGAGTGTCGTGTCGGGGAGGGGGTGTCGCCTCGGTTGTCCGCGCAGGCCGGTCGCTCGTGCCCTCCTGTCACTCGTGCAGTCCTGCCAGACGTGAGCCGAACCGGGCGAGCAGGCTGGTCCGCTTGGCGCCCGTGACCCGCTCCCACTCGTCGGCGATGTTGAAGATCCGATACATCGAGCGGATGCCCAGCCAGCGGATCGGCTCGGGTTCCCACTGACCGGAATAGTGATCGTTCCACGGCAGGGCTGTCAGCGGAGTCGACTGGCCGGAGGCCCGGTCCAGCAGGGTCTTCGCGGCCAGGTGCGTCGCCGTCACGCCGTGTCCGGCATAGCCGCGGGCCACACCGATGCGCTGATCGGCGTCGAAGAAGATCCCCGCGCACCAGTCCCGGGTGACGCCGAGCGCCCCTCGCCATGCGTGGGCGACTTCGACCTCGAGGTCAGGGAACAGCGAGGACAGACGGGTGCGGAGCAGTTCGACCACCTCGGCGGGGACCCTGCCATCACCGGGCAGACCTGAGCCGAACGCATAGGGTGCTCCGCGTCCGCCCAGGGCGATCCGATCGTCCTCGGTTCGCTGGGCGTAGATGAAGGTGTGCGCGGTGTCGCCGAGGCATTCCCTGCCCTCCCAGCCGATGGCATCCCACGCGTCGGCGGAGAGCGGTTCGGTCGCGATCATCGATGAGAAGACGGGGATGACCTGACGTCCTTCCAGCCCCGGGAGGTCGCCGGTCACGGTGTCCGAGTAGCCCTCGAGGCAGACGAAGATCGTGTCCCCGCTGACCGGGCCGCGATTCGTCGAGACCTGGCCCTTGCCGATATGGCCTGCCGAGGTGTCCTCGCATATTCTCACGCCCTGATTCTTCAGGACGCGGGCGAGTCCCTCGGTGAGCAGCGCGGGGTCGATGCGCGCTGTACCTGGAAAGAACAGGCTGCCCTGAGCGTTGTCGACGTTGATATGAGCCCGGGTCTCCTCCACGTCAAGGAATCGCATGTCCTCGCGGCCATAGCCGTATTCTTCGTTGCCGTCGAAGAGTTCACGCAGTCAGGCCATGCCCGCCTCGGATTGGGCGATGTCGATGTGTCCGCCGCGGACCTGGTGGGCGTCGATGCCCTCCTGTTCGAGGACTTCGAGTACCTCGTCAATCGAATCGAAGAGCGCGGATTGGAAGGACCGGACGGACTCCACCCCGCTCAGCCCCGCAGAGCCGACCGGGCCGGTCGGATCGGTGGCCCGGGCCCTTTCGACCGCCTCGGCGTATTTGGCTCTGTTGCCAGGAAGCAGCGTCGAGAGCCAGCCGCCGTTGCGGCCCGAGGCGCCGTAGCCGATGTGCTTGGCTTCGACGATCGTGATCTGCCAATCGGGGTGAGCCTGGCGGGCATGGTAGGCCGACCAGAGTCCGGTCATGCCGCCGCCGACGATGACGAGGTCCTGTCTCTCGGTGGGGAGGGGCGAAGGGGACGAGGAGTGGGGAGGCGACAGGGCCAGCCAATGGGAGGACTCGCCGTTGAGATAGGGCATGGAATCAGTTCTATCTCACTGCTGGGGGAGAAGTAAATGCCCGACGCAGATGCACTGACTGGGCAGGTGAGGACTTCCGTTCGGCAAGGCGAGGTCTGCCGGCTGGATACACTGTCCCCATGAGCGCAACGGAGCCGATCGATACCCACGATTTCCCACTGATCCACGATCCGATCGAGGATTGGCAACGGGTGGAACAGATGGACACCACCACAGGATTCGCCGAGCTCGGAACCATCGGCAGCGTCGACTACGGACTGTGGGAGATGAGCGCAGGTGCTATGCGCGATGTCGAAGGCGACGAGGTATTCCTCGTCGTCTCGGGACGGGGCCGGATCGAGTTCGACGAGCCCGCACGCTCAGCGGTCGAGCTGCATCCTGGATCCTTGGTCCGCCTCAAGGAGGGAATGAGGACGCGCTGGTACATCGACGAGGGACCACTGCGGAAGCTCTTCATCGCCAACCACGAGGAGTGAGCTCCGTTGGCGCTGGGCGCTGGCGGAGTCGTGGAATTTAGCCCGAACACCCGCCGTCCGCATTGTGGATGGTGAGAGTCTTAACCTCGGTGCCGAATTCCTCTACTGTGTGAGTACGGCACGGTGATCACACCGTTGACCACCGGAAACGCCGCCGCACCGCCTCGGCGTCGTGCTGAGGCAACGCCGTCCGAGACATCATCATCCATCCGAACCATCAGCACCGCCACCCGAAACATCACACACCGACCAATCAGCACCACGAATCCCCGAACCCCGCGCACCACGCGCTTCACCTCGCACGAAGGAGTCGACAATGAAGACAGCTCGACGCTTGAACGATCTGGGCACCGAAACCGCATTCCGGGTCGCCCAGGCCGCCGCTGACTGGAAAGCTCAGGGGAACCGGGTCTATCCGTTCCACCTCGGCGATCTCAACTTCCCCATGGCCGGTCACATCGTCGAGGCGATGGACAAGGCGATCCGCGACGGGAAGACCGGATACTGCCCCGGCCCCGGCATCCCCGAGCTGCGCGCGGCCCTGGCTGAGGACATCGGGTCGCGGAGAGGGATGACGATCGACCCCGCCGAGGTGGTCGTGACCACCGGTGGCAAGCCGGTGATCACGAAATTCCTCCAGGCAGTCATGGATCCCGGGCAGGGCGTGCTCTACCCGAATCCCGGGTTCCCGATCTACGAATCGCAGATCGACTACCTCGGCGGCACCGCTCTGCCGTATCGCTATGTGCCCACAGATGACGGTTTCGCGATCGATCTCGACCACTTGCGGGCTTCGATCGACGAGAACACGACGGCCATCATCTACAACGATCTGCAGAACCCGATCTCGGCGGAATCCACCGATGCCGAGCGCGCGGCGATCGCGGCGATCGCGCAGGAATTCGACCTCTGGGTGCTCTCGGACGAGGCCTATTTCGAGATGCGCTACAAGGGCAAGTCGAAGTCGATCGCGGCGCTGCCGGGGATGCGCGAACGCACCGTCATCCTCTACACGTTCTCGAAGAAGTTCGCGATGACCGGGTCCCGGCTCGGCTGCGCGGTGGCCCCCCGTGAGGTCGCCGAGGCGATCTCGACGATGAACACCAACGACGAATCCTGCACCACCCATTACGTCCAGTGGGCCGGCATCGCCGCACTTCAGGGACCACAGGAACCGGTGGGACGGATGCTCGAGGTGCTGCGCAAGCGTCGTGATGCGACCTGTCGGCTGCTCAATGACATCCCAGGCATGAGCGTGGCCGTGCCTGGTTCGACGTTCTACGTCTTCCCCGATGTCACCGAGGCGATGACGGCCAAGGGAATCGTGACCCTGGCGGATTTCTCCACCGAGGCGCTGCACGCGACGGGCGTCTCCTTCTGCACTCGTGAGCACTTCGGCTCACCCCAGACGGCCGAGGACCGGGCGTACATCCGCCTGGCATACTCCGGCATCGACGAAGCCGATATCACGGAAGGCCTCGGCAAGCTCAAGGAATGGGTCGAGCAGGGGTGAGGCGGCTGGGGTGACGTCGCTGGTGACCGACTATCTCGGCGATGGCGGCCAGACACCTCGGCGCCGGCGGCGGCCCACCTCGGCGCTGCCGGCCGGCCACCTCGGCGAGATCCGGGGAATGAGACGGACGATGCATCTCGGGTAAGGCCAGGGTAACCTCATCTCTGGCCTGGTCGATGCTGGTTTCGACCGTTCATCCAGACGAAAGATCTCCATGAACTCGCTCGAAGTGCGCCCCAAAACGCTCGCAGCACGCTCCAAGACAGTGGCCCTCGGCCTCGCCGTCGTCGGTTTCGTCGCCTCCCTGGCTGCCTGCGGCGGTCCCAGCGATGGGAAGAAGGCGGAGGAGGGCGGCGGCACCCACACGGTCGAGCACGCTCGCGGAGTTGCCGAGGTTATTGCGAAGACCGACAAGGTCGTCACCCTGGAACCACTCGAACTCGACACGGCGGTCGCGCTCGGGATCACGCCGCTCGGCGCCGCGGTGGCCAGCAATGTCGACGGCATCCCGGACTATCTCGAGGTCGAGGGCGTCGAATCGGTAGGGACGGTGCCCGAGCCCGATCTCGAAGCCATCGCTGCGCTCGATCCGGATCTCATTCTCGGCACGGAGTCTCGGCACTCGGCGCTGTTCGAGGAGCTCGATTCGATCGCGCCGACGGTCTTCATCGCCAGTCATGCGGATTCGTGGAAGGACAATGCGCTGCTGATCGGTGATGCTCTTGATCGAAAGGAGGACACCGAGGCGCTGCTCGCCGAGGTCGATGAGCGTTGCGAGAGCATCAAAAGCACGTACGGCATCGACGGCGAGACCGCGCAGATGATCCGCCCGCGCGATGAGACGACGCTGAGTCTCTACGGCCCCGCATCGTTCGCCGGAAGTCTGCTCGAATGCGTCGGATACACGATTCCCGAGCAGGACTGGGCGGACGGGCTGCAGGCTGATCTCTCCCCGGAGAACGCCATCGATGCGAAGGCCGACGCTGTGTTTGTGACCGCCGAAGATGTCGATGATCCTGCCGCGATCCCCGAAGTGGTCGGCGGAAACACCGACGCGTTCCCCTCTGTAACACCCGTGGACACGAGCTATTGGGTCTCCGGCGTGGGACCGAAGGGCGCACACAAGGTCCTTGACGACATCGAGAAGTACCTCGACGCTCGATGACGGCGGCGAGCCGACCTCGAGGGCCGAGTGCATTGGCAGCTGCGCCCTCGGATTCGACCCAAGCCGCGGGAGTGCCACGGCCCTGCGCCTATACCGCCTTCCCGGTCGAGGTCTCCGCGGTCGCCCGAGTCACTCCGAACTTCGTGCGCATCACATTCACCGGGGATACACTCGAGCAATTCGCCCCGTGGGGCCTGGATCAGCGGATCAAACTCGTCTTTCCTCACCCGGACGGCAGGTTCGCCGACTTCGGTCTCTTGGCTGACCCGACTCCGCATCCCTCGCACTGGTATGCGCTGTGGAAGCAGCTGCCGGCCGAGGAACGCAACGTGCTGCGGACCTATACGCCCTCGGGAATCCGTCCGGCAAAGCGTGAAGTCGATGTCGACATGCTCATCCACGATCCGCCGGGGCCCGCATCGCAATGGGCTCAGTCCGCCGAGGTGGGAGATCGGCTCGTCATCAACGGCCCCGATGCTCGCGATGGGTACACCGGGTACGGGCTTGATTGGTCTCCCGGAGAGGCCGCGAAACTGCTGCTCGCCGGTGACGAGACGGCTTTTCCGGCGATGGCGAACATTCACAGCAGCCTCGGTGGAGGGGTGAAGGTCGAAATCCTGGCGGAATCCTCGGATCCGCTCGACGGTGACCTGCTGCCCACCTCGGCGAACGTCGTGGTGCGGCAACCGAACATGGGCCCTGGCTCCGGACTGGAAGAACTCATCCGGGAGTGGGGAACCCGTCAGGATCTGGCGACTCTGGACGACGATGTGTATATCTGGATCGCTGGGGAGTCCGATGCGGTCGTGAGGATCAGGCGCTATCTGACAAGGGAATTGGGAGTCGCGAAGAGTCGCATCGCGTTCTTCGGGTATTGGAGAGCGGGAGGGCCTTTGACCGGCTGAGTGCACGCGGACGGCGCGTTGAGCATCGCTGTTGCGCTGTCGGGCGGAGGTCGGGTCGCCGGAAGTGCGTGCGGCGCTCGTGCCGGCTAGGACTCCACCGCCTCCGGCTTCGGTTCCCTGCCCTTGAGGAACGGTGATTCTTCCGGTTCGGGGTGCCGTTTCCATTGCACGATCATGATGATCACGCCCAAGGCCACCGCGCCGATCGCGCCCCACACGTTCGTGCGCAGGCCGAGGACGACGAAGCTCGGATCGAGACGGATCGACTCCCACACGATGCGCCCGGCGCCGTACCAGATCAGGTAGGCAGCGAACAGGCGTCCCCACTGGAAGAAGATGTGTCGTCCCAGGAAGAGCAGGGCCAGGGCGCCGAGGCTGTTCCAGATCACCTCGTAGAGGAACGTGGGGTGGAACAGGGTTCCGACCGGTGTGCCCGGTGGGATCGCGGGATTGCCCGGATCGATCTCGAGGCCCCAGGGCAGTGTGGTCGGCAGTCCGAAGAGCTCCTGGTTGAACCAGTTGCCGAAGCGTCCGCAGGCCTGGGCGAGGATGAGTCCCGGTGCCAGCGCATCGAGCAGGGCGGTGAGGCGGATGCCGCGCCTACGGCACATGATCCAGGCCCCGAGGGTACCGCCGATGAGCGAGCCGAAGATCGCGATCCCGCCCTCCCAGATTGCCCACACCGAGCCGGGTTCGAAGATGTTCCAGGGGTTGCGACCGGGTCCGAAGTAATCGGTGTAGTGCGTGATGACGTGGTAGATCCGGGCGAAGACGATGGCCATCGGAACGGCCAGGGTCGCGATGTCGAGGACCTGCCACTGTTCGACTCCGCGCTTGGTCAGCCGGTGATTCGCGAGCATGATCGCGATGACGATTCCGACGAGGATGCACAAGGCATAGAAGTGGATCGTCAGCGGTCCCAGTTGGAAGCTGGAGACGCTCGGGCTGGGGATCGCGGCCGAGATGTCGAACGGCATCGTAGTCGCGCTGGCGGAAGTCAGGACTGCGGGCATGAGCCCAGTCTATTTCTCCGGGCCGGAAATCCCGCATGCGCCTGAGAAGTTCGTATTCGGCAGAGTCAGTGTTGATAGCGTGGGCGGCTGCTGAGCTGGATACTCAAGATCTGGTGACGGCGCAGTTCAGTTGCTGTGGTCCATGATGGGGCGCGGTAAGAGTTCCATTGAGCCAGAACGTCGCCGAGTACGGAGTCGAGCGTGGGGCCGGGGCTGGGTGTGGGCGCACTTGTCCCCTCACACTCTAGGTGTGGTGTTAATCGTTGAAGAGGGTCTCGATGATGTC